>NZ_FRAS01000002.1 GCF_900142395.1 Hymenobacter psychrotolerans DSM 18569
GCGGGCGGCGGCCAGATTGCCGCCGAAAAAGCGGGCCGCCAGTAGCGCTGTGGTCAGCAGTTCAGCGTCGGAGAGGTGGCGCTTGTGCGGAGCCTGGGGACGCGTGGCGCGCAGAAAATCGTCGATGAAGCAGTACATTGCCACGGTCTGTTCTGTCATAGGAAGGGGGCTTGAAGGGGTCGAATACTTCAAACCTCGTCTTTCCCGTGCGGAACAGACTTTTTTTAGCGCCAACCTACTCCGCAACTTGGGTTTTTTACCATTCACTCACTCATTTACGCCGGGTACGGGCTTTGGCGCGGGCAGCTTTCACGGCTTTGGCGCCAGGGCGCGAGTCGCTGCCTTTTGTGGAGTTGGCCTTGCTGCCTTTTTTGCTTCGGCTAGGGCCTGCCACGAAGGGTCGGCCGGTGCGCTTGTCTATGGTCACGCCGGGCTTGATCCACTCCTTGCGCTCGTGGAAAGCCCCTTTGAACGTGGGGTCCTCGCGCTTGCGCCGTTCGTCTTTCTCGCGGTCCATGTCCTGCTGCTCCTCAAACATGGTCGGCATTACGGTCACTTCGGGCGGCAGCGGCACCAGCGGAATTTCCTGCCGGATCAGTTCCGCAATGCGCTCCATGTGGTGCATTTCGGCTTCGTTAGCGAAGGTGATGGCCGCGCCGGTGTGCTGGGCCCGCCCCGTCCGCCCGATGCGGTGCACGTAGTCGTCGTAGACCAGCGGCACATCGAAGTTAATGACGTGGCTCACCTGCGGCACGTCGATACCGCGGGCAGCCACGTCGGTAGCCACCAGAAACCGGATTTCGCCGGCCTTAAAGGCTTCCATGGCGTTGATGCGCACGTTCTGGCCTTTGTTGCCGTGAATAACGCGCACCTCGCCGTGGGCTTTGCGGTGCAGGAAGCTGGCCACATTGTCGGCGTGCTCTTTGGTACGCGTAAAAATCAGCACCCGATGGAACGTATCCCAGTCCAGGAGCAGGTACTCCAGCAGGTTGATTTTGGTGAGCAGGTTGGGCACCTGATACAACTCCTGCGTAACGGTTTGGGCCGAAGTAGCGGCCGGCGTGACTTCCACGCGCACCGGAAACTCCAGAAACTCCTCGCTCAGCACCGTCACCTTATCGGGCATGGTCGCCGAGAACAGCACGTTCTGCCGCTTGCTCGGAATAACTTCCAGAATGCGCCGGATCTGGGGCATGAAGCCCATATCCATCATCTTGTCGGCCTCATCCATCACCAGCGTCTTCAGCTCCTTCAGCATCAGGTCGCCACGCAGGTACAGCTCCAGCAGGCGGCCGGGTGTGGCAATCAGAATATCGACGCCCTGCGCAATGGTTTCGATCTGGGTTTTGGGCCCCAACCCGCCGTAGATGGCAAAAATGCGCAGGTCGGTGTTGGCGGCCAGCTTCTTGAGGTGGCTTTCCAGCTGCATGGCCAGCTCGCGGGTGGGAGCCAGCACGAGGGCGCGCGGATGGGTGCCTTGCGCGTACTTGACCTTCATGAGCAGCGGCAGCCCGAAGGCGGCGGTTTTGCCCGTGCCCGTCTGGGCGATGCCCAGCACATCGTGGCCGGCCAGCAGCAGCGGAATGGTTTGCTGCTGCACGGGAGTGGGCTCCGTGAAGCCGGCTTCGGCTACGGCCGTCAGCAGTTGCTTGTTAAGTTTGAAATCGGAAAAGGCGAGCGGCTGCGGCGTATCAGACATGGCAAAAGGGTATTACGAGAGGCAAAGGTACGGCTAATGCCGGCGGGCCATGCAGCCACGGCCATCTTGCCAGAAAAAAATACCCGGCAGAATTTGTAAATATGCTGTCAGGCGCTACTTTTGTTGCTCAATAGCACACACGGTAGATATAGCTCAGCTGGTTAGAGCGTCGGATTGTGATTCCGAAGGTCGTGGGTTCGAGCCCCATTATTTACCCTCTTTAAAAGCCTCAGGCATTGTGTCTGAGGCTTTTTCTTTGCCAACGCAGTAGGTTTTGAGCGCTCTGAAAAGCAGGGTTTGGGCCCGTGGTACCAAGAAAATCTACCCGACTACGGGAGGATTTGGATATTTGCGGCGTTGCAAGGCAACAACATAGTATAGGAATCACCTTTTTTCTCTCTTGAGTATGAGTTTGGTCGTTATCGGGTCCGTGGCGTTCGACGCGCTGGAAACGCCTTTTGGCAAAACCGACAAAATCATTGGGGGCGCTGCCACCTACATTTCGCTGTCGGCGAGCTATTCCGTGAAGCCGGTGAAACTGGTGGCCGTAGTCGGCGACGATTTTCCGCAGTCGGATATTGCCCTGCTGCAGCAGCACGGCGCCGATACCGAAGGCCTGCAGATCAAGCAGGGCGAGAAGTCGTTCTTCTGGTCGGGCAAGTACGCCACCGACCTCAACTCGCGCGAAACGCTGGTAACGGAGCTCAACGTGCTGGCCGATTTCGACCCCATTCTGCCCGACTCCTACCAGGACTGCAAGTACCTGATGCTGGGCAACCTCACTCCCCAGACCCAGCGCCTCGTTATTCAGCGCCTCGTCAACCGCCCCAAGCTTATCGTGATGGACACGATGAACTTCTGGATGGATATTGCACTGGAAGACCTCAAAACGACCATCGAAATGGTGGACGTGCTCAGCATCAACGATGAGGAAGCCCGCCAGCTTTCGGGCCAGCACTCGTTGGTGAAAGCGGCCAAGATTATTCTGGAAATGGGGCCGAAGTATCTCATTATCAAGAAGGGCGAGCATGGCGCGCTGCTGTTTGATAAGAAGCAGGTGTTCTTCGCGCCGGCCCTGCCGCTGGAAGAAGTATTCGACCCGACCGGTGCCGGCGACACCTTCGCGGGCGGCTTCATCGGCTACCTCGCCGCCACCGACGACATCAGCTTCGAGAACATGAAGCGGGCCGTAGTGCACGGCTCGGCCATGGCTTCGTTCTGCGTAGAGAAGTTCGGGACGGAGCGCCTGCTGAACCTGAGCCAGGAAGAAATTGAAGCGCGCGAGCAGCAGTTTGCCGACCTGGTAGCCGTGATGCCGGCTACTGTGGCCGCCTCGTAGCCGCTACCGCATTTGCACAGGAAAGCCCCGGCCATCAGGTTCGGGGCTTTTTCTTGCCCGGATTTTGCGCAACCCCACGGCCTGCTGGCGGGTAAAAGGAATATTCATCTACCCGTAAATCCCCACGGCCATGAGCATGAGCAAAAAAGAAACCGACCTGACGAACGACCAGACTTCTGTCAACCCGGCTGCCAATACCAAAAAGAAAAGCACGCAGGTGCAGAACCCGAACGTGAATAACGTATCCATCCGCGGCAACACCACGGACGGCAATTCATCGGGCGAAAACAACATTCCGCCCATCCGCAACAACCCACAGGGCAACAAGCCCATGTCGGTAGACGGCAGCCAGAAAGGCCCTGGCCGCAAAGGCGACTAGGTTTTTTTAGAAGTGAGACTGTAAGAAGTGAGAGGTGAGACCTTCGTTCTGGCAATACGCCAGTTGAACGGAAGTCTCACCTCTCACTTCTTACAGTCTCACTTCCAAGCTCAGGGCACTACGGTCAGGCGCACCACGCGGGTGTCCACGTCGCCGTTGTCGAAGAAGTCCTGTTCGAAGAGGATGGTTTTGTTGTCGAGCCAGCGCGGCTGGGTGCAGCCCCATTCCGTCTGCCGCTCCCACAGCAGCCGCAGCGTGCTGCCTTCTACCGACCACAGCTGCAGGCCGCTGGGCTCGTAGCGGGCCAGCACATCGGAGTTGCCGCACACGAAATGCCGGCCGTCGGGCGCAATGGCCGGCGGGCTCCAGACGCGGGTGCGGCGCCCGGTCCGCTGATCAACCAGCATAAAATAGCCGCCTTCGTACAGGTGCACCGCCACCAGCCATTGATGAATGGCAGGCAGGCTGGACAGGTATTCATAGCCGACGTTGGTATCGGGGTTTTCCGCGGGGTTGTTGCGTAGCTGCAGCGGCTTGGCTTTGCTGGGATACAGCCAGAGGGTATTGCCACTGCGGCGCACGGTTTTGCCCGCCGTCCGCAGGCGCTGCCGCTCTTCGGCCGCAAAGTCGAACGTCTCTTCCTCTTCAGCGGAGGCCGGCGTAGCGGGCAGCACCAGCGGCTTCGGTAGCCGCTCATACACTCCGCGCGACGCCTGATGAATGGGCAGGACCCGGCCCGGTACCTGCACCAGTGTATCGAGGTGGCCGAGGCGATAGATGCGTGGCGGCAGCGGCCGGGGCAGCCGGGGCGTGGGCGCCACCATCGGAACGCCGGGCTGGCTCCGTTCGGTGGGCCCGCGGAAAGAACAACTCAACAAAAGCACTGCCAGTGGCAAAACCACTACTAGTGCGCGAAGCCGGAACATGGGAGTAGAGATAAAACGCCGCGCTTAGAATTCCTGCTTCAACCAATTTTTGAAGCTGGCCTGCTGCTCCGCAGTAGCTTCCGGGAGCTTTTCAATCGTAATCTTCTGCCAGAACCGCTGGCCTTCCTGCGCGGTCAGTGGCACGGTCAGCAGCCGGTTCTGCCGGAACACGCTCACTTCGTAGTGCTGCTCGGGGCTGGTAGAGAGCAGGCTCTGCAGATTCATGTCCACGCGGCGCCCGTTCACGGCCACTATTTCGTCGTCTACGGTGAAGGCGGCGGCGGCCGGGGAGCCGGGCAGAATGTCCGTGACTTCCGTCCGCTCGTTTTTCACCACCGTCCGGAACCCGAACAGGCCTTCGGAAACCGACATATTCTCTTCGATGCGCAGCGTGCAACCCACAAAGCTCAGGGCCTTGTCCAGCGGCTCTTCCAGCGGCGCCGTGCCATAAATGAACTTGTCGAAATAGGCCGTCATGTCGCGCCCGGCCACGTCCATTACAATGCGGCCGTAGTCGTCCTCAGTATAACCAATGCCGGTTTTGCCGAATTCCTCCCACAGGCGGCGCATTACGTCATCGAGGCTGCGCTGGTGCTGGGAGAGGCGGCGCAGCGTAAGATCGAGCAGCAACGCCACCAGCGCGCCTTTGTGGTAGACCGATACTTTGCGGTCCGGAATGCCGGGCTTGTAGCCGTCCAGCCACAGATCCATGCTGGCATCGGCCAGGGACAGGTGGTAGCAGCCGTAGTCGTCGTAGTGCTTGCGTAGCACGGTGTTCAGCTCCGCGAAATACTGCCCGGCGGTGCGCACCTGGGCCCGGGCCAGCAGGTACTCGCCGTAGTACGTCGTGATGCCCTCCGCTATAAAGCAGGTGCGGAAGTAATTTTCCTTGGAGTAGTCGTAGGGCTGCATCTCGGCGGGCCGGATGCTCTTGATGTTCCAGGCGTGGAACAGCTCGTGGCAGCTGACGCCCAGCAGCTCCTTGTACAGGCCCTCGGTCATCAGCAGCTCAGCCGGGCCCAGCGTAATCACCGTGGAGTTGAGGTGCTCGACGCCGTGGTAGTGCTTATAGGGCAGAATCTGGTTGAGGAAGTGGTAATCCTGCGCCGGAAATGAGCCGAATAATGCCAGCTGTTCCGCGCTGAAGGCCCGGAAGTCCGTTACCAGCCGCTGCCAGTCCGGGGCGCACTCGCCCTGAATCCAGATGTAGAACGGCAGGCCCTGCACCTCGTAGTTGCGGTATTGCAGCGTGGGGCTGGCAATGAGCGGCGAATCGGCCAGGTGGTCGAAGCTCTGGGCCTGCAGCACGTTGGGGCCGCTCTGGGGCAGGCCGCAGGCCAGCTGCCAGCCGTCGGGCAGTTGGAGCTGCACCTGGCAGGGCTCGTGCTGGCGGCCTTCCACGTACATAAAGCCCTGCACCGGGTTCAGGTAGAGCTGGGTCTCATCGAGCCAGGAGCCGCCGGCATCCATCTGGTGCGCGTAGAAATTGTAGCGTACCTGCACCGTTCGGCCCTGCACTCCGCTCACTTCCCACCGGTCCTTCGTGAGCTTGCGCACGCCCAGCACTTCCTGCGAAGCGGCATCCACTACTTCCACGTGCTGCAGCTTCTGGGCGAAGTTCTGCAGCTCGTAGCGTCCTGGGCGCCACGCAGGCAGCTGCAGCTCCACGGTTTCGGGGCCGGCGGCGGGCACCTCGAAGGTCATGTGCAGCTGCACGTAAAAAGTAAGCGGGTTCTCGAACGAAACGTAGTAGTGAATCATAGCCGGAAGTAGGGGCGGAGCGGCGGCAAACCTGCCGCGAAGGTACGCCTATCCGGCCGAAAAAAGCGGATAGTACGCCGCCTTTGATACGGTAAAACAGCCTCTGCTGCTGACGTCAACGCCCTGAATTTTCAGTAGATGACCGGTGGGTGCCACGGAAAAAGCAACCGGAGACTTTGGCTTTTCCAACTCAAGCTCTTACCTTTGCCGGCCCTACCTGTAATTGAGTCACCAGACATATCATGAAACGTACTTTTCAGCCTTCGCAGCGCAAGCGCCGCAACAAGCACGGGTTCCGCACCCGTATGGAATCCGCTAACGGCCGCAACGTGCTGGCCCGTCGTCGTGCCAAAGGCCGCAAGCGCCTGACCGTATCCGACGAAGGACGTCATAAGCGCTAAGCCGCTGTCGACGGCTGTGGCCGTGCCCACCGACTCATCTCCGATGCCGGTGGCACGCTCCTACTCGTTTCCGAAAGAAGAACACTTGTGTCGAAAGAAGCTCATTGAGCAGCTTTTCGGCCGGGGTTCTTCTTTTGGTTTATACCCGTTGCGGCTGATCTGGCTGCCCGTCGAAGCGCGCACTGCTGCGCCCCCGCAGGTGCTGGTGAGCGTGAGCAAGCGCAGCTTCAAGCGCGCCGTAGACCGCAATTATTTGAAGCGCCTGCTGCGCGAAGCATACCGCCTCAACAAGTACCGCCTGACAGAAGCCGAAGGAGGCCATGCTGTCGGGCTTTTGGCAATTATCTATACCGGCAAGGAAAAAAAGCCTTTCACGCTGGTTGAAAAAAAATTAATTTCAGGGCTGGAGCGTTTGCTGACCGACGCAACCCCGCAAGCAGGGGAGGCGTCTGCTTCGTAGGGTCGTTTATCTGCTCCTTTCCCTGTCTATGCGCAACAAGTCTATACTGGCCGGTACCCTCCTTGGTGGGGCTGCGCTTCTGGTTTCCTTCCGCTCCGATAATGAGCGGTACTTCGAAATCGCCAAAAACCTGGACATTTTCGCCACTCTTTTCAAGGAGGTGAATACCTACTACGTGGACGAGGTGCCGCCAGCCAAGCTGGTAAAAACCGGCATCGACGCCATGCTCAAGTCGCTGGATCCGTATACCAACTACATTCCGGAAGATGATATCGAGGATTTCCGGACGCTCACGACGGGCCAGTACGGCGGTATCGGGGCGGTAGTGGTGAAGCGCAACGGCAAGACCGTGGTGCAGGCTGCTTACGAAGGCTATCCGGCGCAGAAAGCCGGCCTGCTGCCCGGCGACGAGATTCTGACCATCAACGGCGTCAATGTTGAGAAGAAGAACAACGCCGATATCAGCAAGCTGCTGAAGGGGCAGGCCAACTCCCAGGTGAAGCTGATGGTGACGCGCTACGGCCAGGATGCGCCGGTAGCCATCGACATTACGCGCGACAAGATTCAGGTGGAGAACGTGCCGTACTACGGTATGCTCACCAACGACATCGGCTACTTCCAGCTTTCCGGCTTCACGGTAGAGGCCGGCAAGGAGGTGCGCATGGCCGTAACGAAGCTGAAGGAGCAGGGGGCCAAGAAAATCGTGTTCGATATTCGGGACAATCCGGGCGGCCTGCTCAACGAGTCGGTGAATATTGCCAACCTGTTCCTGGACAAAGGCCTCGACATCGTGAGCACCAAAGGCAAGGTGTCGGACTGGAACAAGACCTACAAGGCCCTGGACGTACCGCTCGACACTCAGATTCCGGTGGTTATCATCACGAGCAACCGCTCGGCCTCGGCCTCGGAAATCGTATCGGGGGTGCTGCAGGACTACGACCGGGCCGTAGTGGTGGGGGAGCGGACGTTTGGCAAGGGCCTTGTGCAGGCGACGCGGCCGCTGAGCTACAACTCGCAACTGAAGGTGACGACAGCCAAATATTACATTCCGAGCGGCCGCTGCATTCAGGAAATCGACTACGCGCACCGCGCTGACGACGGCACGCTGGGCAAAGTGCCGGACTCGTTGCGCACGGCGTTCAAAACGCAGGCTGGCCGCACCGTGTATGATGGCGGCGGCGTGGCGCCCGACGTGGAAGTGCAGGAGCGCGAAATTGCGGACATCACGCGGGTGCTCATCCAGAAAAGCTACCTCTTCGACTACGCCACCCGCTACCGCTCCGAGCATGCCAGTATTGCGCCGGCCCGACAGTTTAAGCTCACGGATGCCGAGTACGCGAAGTTCACCGACTACCTGAAGGGCAAGGACATCAGCTACAGCACCAACGCCGAAAAAGCCCTCACCGACCTCACCAAAAAGGTGAAAGACGAGAAGCACTACGACGACGTGAAAACCGAGCTGGAAGCCATGCGCCGCAAGGTGAGCACCAACAAAAGCAACGACCTGACCCGCTTCAAGCCCGAAATCAAGGATTTGCTGGAGCAGGAAATCGTGTCGCGGTACTACTTCCAGAAGGGCCAGATTGAAGCCACCTTCGACGATGACCCCAACATCCTGATGGCCATGAACGTGCTCAACGACCCCAACCGCTACGCCGCCTTGCTCAAACCCGGCGGCCACGCCGCCAGCAGCACCAAGGGCGCCGGCACGGCGAAGTAGAAATTGAAATCCGGCGGTATGCACCGCTCTATGAGCACGGCAGCTTCACATTGAAGCTGCCGTGTTTTTTATTTAGATGGGCGGTTTTAGTCCCTGTACGCAGCCCTGGCAGATTTACTGGAGCCTGTTTGTGACCTGCACCTCTTTCCGGACTGTGGAAGACGGATTAGTACATTCATAGCAGATGAGGTAGTTATTACCTTTGCCCTATGCCTAGCCTCATCCTTTCCCTCGAAACTTCCTCGCCTGTTTGCTCCGTATCGCTGCACCGCGCAGATGATGGCCGGCTGGTGGGGCAGTCGGAGCTGCGGCTGGAAAAGTCGCACTCCTCGCACCTGAGTGTGCTCATCAGCCAGCTGCTGGAAAACACGCTGCACACGCTGCCGGATGTGGCGGCCGTGGCCGTGAGCGACGGCCCGGGCTCCTACACGGGGTTGCGGATTGGGGCGGCGGCGGCCAAGGGCCTGTGCTACGCGCTGGACATTCCGCTGGTGGCCGTGAGTACGCTGGCGGCGCTGGCCCGGCAGGTAGCCGCTGTGACGGTGCCCACCACCGACCTGCTGCTGTGCCCCATGCTGGACGCGCGCCGCATGGAAGTCTACACCGCGCTGTACCGTCCTGATGGCACGGAAGTGCTGGCTCCCACGCCCCTGATTCTGGACGAAGCCGCACTGACCGAACAAATGGCCCACCACCGCTTGTTATGCTTTGGAAACGGCGCGGCTAAGTTCCAGCCGCTCGTTCAGGACCAGCCTTCCGTAGGGTTTCTGGCCGGCATCGAGCCCTCGGCAGTAGCTGTGGGGGCGCTGGCGGTAGAAGCCTACAAGCGGGCTGATTTCCGGGACGTGGCCTACTACGAGCCGTTTTACCTGAAAGAAGTGTATACCACCACCCCGAAAGCGAAGTAAAGCCGAACAGGCCTACTGCACCTATAGATCATGGAAGATACCCTCATCAACCGCGTCGCTACCAGCGCCCTCACGTCGCTGAATCTGGAGGAGTTGCTGCACCCCGGCGAGCGGGTCGTGTACGACATCAAGGACAACCTGTTTCACGGCCTGATGCTGCGCGAAAAAGACCTCCGCGAGTTCGTGAAAACCCACGACTGGAGCCAGTACGACGGCAAGAACGTGGCCATCATCTGCTCCGCCGATGCCATTGTGCCTACCTGGGCTTATATGCTGCTGGCTTCCAAGCTGCAGGGGCACGCCCACCGCTACGTGTTCGGTGATTTGGCAGCGCTGGAGCAGGAGCTGTTTCAGGAAGCCATTGCCAGCATCGACGCCGAGCAGTACCGCGACGCGAAAGTGGTGGTGAAAGGCTGCGGCGAGAAAGAAGTGCCGACTTACGCCTACGTGGCCATCATGCAGAAGCTGCTGCCCGTAGTGAGCAGCGTGATGTATGGTGAGCCGTGCAGCACGGTGCCGCTCTACAAGCGCCCCAAAACCAGCGCGGCGTAGCCCCCATTCCTTGCCCAACTATTTGAAGGCCCGGCAGTGTACCTGCCGGGCCTTCGTGCGTCTGGGTGGCCTTGGAAAGTGCGTATCGTTGCGCATACGCCGCTTGGCGTAGCGCGTTTGTGCATCTTTGGCCGCGAAAACCTCTAGTCCATGCCTCAAGCTGCCCCCGTCTATAAAATCAGTGTCCTGACCGGTATATCCATTGTAGTGGCCAATATGGTGGGCACAGGCGTATTCACGAGCCTGGGGTTTCAGGTGGTGGACATCAAGTCCGGGTTTGCGCTGCTGATGCTGTGGGCCGTGGGCGGACTGGTGGCGCTGTGCGGAGCACTCAGCTATGGCGAGCTGGCGGCGGCGCTGCCCCGCTCGGGCGGCGAGTACCACTATCTGTCGCGCATCTACCACCCGGCCGTGGGGTTCTTATCGGGCTGGGTATCGGCTACGGTGGGGTTTGCGGCGCCCACGGCGCTGGCGGCTATGGCGCTGGGCAAATACGCGGGCAGCGTATGGCCGGGGCTGCCGCCGCTGCTGTTGCCGGTGGCCGTGGTGCTGGCCCTCACGGCGGTGCACGCAACCAGCCGGCAGGCCGGCAGCCGCCTGCAGGTACTCGTGACGGCCGTGAAGGTGCTGGTGCTGGTGGCGTTTATCGGGGTGGGGCTGGTGGTGGCGGTGCCACAGGGCCTGTCGTTTGCGCCCACGGCGCTGGCCGGGCAGGAGCTGTTGAGTCCGGCGTTTGCGGTGTCGCTGGTGTATGTGTCGTATGCTTATTCGGGCTGGAACGCGGCGGTGTATGCCACCGGCGAAGTGGAGGAGCCGCAGCGCACCCTGCCGCGCATCCTGCTCACGGGCACGGCGCTGGTCATGGCGCTGTACGTGGCGCTCAACTTCGTTTTTCTGTACTCAACGCCGCTTAGTCAGCTGGAAGGGCAGGCCGAAGTAGGCTTTATTGCGGGTACCCAGCTTTTCGGCGTAGCAGGCGGCCTGCTCATGGGCGGCCTGATTGCGGCCCTGCTGGTGTCCACTATCAGCGCCATGATTTTTGCCGGGCCGCGCATTGTGCAGGTAATGGGCGAAGATTTGCCGCCGCTCCGGCCGCTGGCCCATCTGAGTCCGGCGGGCATTCCGGTGCGGGCCATGCTGCTGCAAACCGGCCTCACGCTGCTGTTTATCGTCACGGCTACCTTCGAGCAGGTGCTACTCTACGCGGGCTTCGTGCTCAACCTGTTCACGTTCCTGACGGTGCTGGGGCTGTTTGTGCTGCGCTGGCGCCAGCCGAATCTGCCGAGGCCTTACCGCGCCTGGGGCTACCCCGTTACGCCGCTGCTGTTTCTGGCCCTCAGCGCCTGGACGCTCTGGTTCATCATCCACGACAAGCCCACCGAGTCCCTCTACGGCCTGCTGACGGTGCTGGCCGGCCTGGTGCCGTATGCGCTGAGCCGCCGTCGGGCGTAAAGCATTCTGTCCCTCTTGTTGCTGTTCTGCTATGCTTGCTTCCCTCGCTGCCCGCTGGCACCGTCTCACGGCTCCGCTGCTCCCGGATGAAGGCCGTCGTACCGCCATGCTGGAGCAGTTGGTGGCCGCCTATCAGGCTCCCGGCCGGCACTACCACACGCTCACGCACATTCAGGCGCTGCTGGAAGCCACCGATACTGCCGCCGACCAGCTGCAGGACGCGGTGGTGGTAGAGCTGGCCGTGTGGTTTCATGATGCCGTGTATGAGCCGCTGCGCTCCGATAATGAAGAGAAAAGCGCCGAGCTGGCCTGCGAGTTTCTGGCTGCCACATCTCTCTCCGCCGTGCAGCAGGAGCGGGTTGCCTTCCTGATTGAGCGCACCAAAGACCACACCCTGCCCCAGCCGCCCGACGATGCTGACCTGCTGTTCTTCCTGGATGCCGACCTGGGTATTTTGGGCGCTCCGGAGGCGCGCTACCAGGAATACGCGCGGCAGGTGCGGCAGGAATACCGCATGGTGCCGGGCATTTTGTACCGCCGGGGCCGCCGCAAAGTGCTGGAGAAGATGCTGGCTGCCCCGGCCCTTTACCGCACCGCCGACTACCACGCCCGCCTGGAAGCCGCCGCCCGCCGCAACCTGCAACAGGAGTTGCGGGACTTGTAAGCCCGGTCCGACGCTGAGGCGTCCGACTGGTCGTCATGCACACCATCCGCCCGAGGCCACCTAAGCCGTAGCAACAGATGCACTATTGACTGGTCTGCTGTCTGGCTTCCGGCAACGCGTAGGGGCAAACCGCGTCTCTACGGCAATCTTTCAATTCGAATTGTAGCTTTGATGATGCACCAACTACGCCTTTTAGGCCTGCTGCTGGCCGTGTCGGCGCCGGCCCTGGCCCAGACTCCCGCCGCTCCGGCCGCTCTGGGCCCGCTCACGGTCGATAAAATCATGCGCGACCCGGCGCAGTGGCTGGGCACGGCCCCTTCCAGTGTATACTGGAGCGAAGATGGCCGCCGCATCCTCTTCAACTGGAACCCCGATAAAAACCGCCGCGACTCGCTCTACCAGGTGGCCCCGACCGGCAGCGCAACGCCGCGCAAAGTAAGCTGGCGCGAGCAGCGCACCCTGCCCGCCAGCACCGGCGAGTACGATGCCTCCTACACCCGGAAAGTCTACGAGAAAGACGGTGACATCTATCTACTGGACCTGAAAACCCAGAAAACGCGCCGCATTACAAATACCGCCGAGCGCGAAACCGAGCCAAACTTTGCGCTACGGGGCAAGCTGGTGAGCTACGTGCGCAGCCAGAACCTTTATACCTGGGACCCCGCCACCGGCGAAACCACCCAGCGTTCCGATTTCCGCAAAGGCAGCAAGCCATCCAACGGCCAGCCCAACGACAAGTCGGAGCGCTACCTACGGGCCCAGCAACTGGCCTTGTTTGAGGTGATTCGGCAGAAAGACCAGGACCGGCAGGCGCGGGAGCGGCAGCAGAAAGCGCTGGCCAAGCTGCGTCCTAAGGCCATCTACATCGGGCAGCAGCAAGTGAGCAATCTGCAGCTCAGCCCCGATGGCCGCTACGTGACCTACACGCTCATGCAGGAGCCCTCCAGCGAGAAAGTAGCGCTGGTGCCCAGCTTCGTGACGGCCTCGGGCTTCACCGAGGACATTTCGACCCGCACCAAAGTAGGCGCTCCGCAGACTGCCTACGAGCTGGGGATGTACGATGTAGCCCGCGACACGACCTTCGTGCTGGGCTACCGGGAGTTGAAAGGACTGGATGAGCAGCCGGCCTACCGCAAGGAATACCAGCTGCCCGCTAAGGCCCCCATGCCCGCCGATTCGGCTAAGGCCGCGGCTACCGCCAAAAAGGAAAAACCCGCCAACGAGCTGCGCCGCGTGCAGCCGTTCGGGCCGTTCTGGTCGGAAGACGGGCAGCGCGCGTTTCTGGTGGTGCGCTCCACCGACAACAAGGACCGATGGATTGTGGCCCTGGACCCGGCCGCCCAGAAAATCACGCTGCTGGACCGCCAGCGCGACGAAGCCTGGATCAACGGGCCGGGTATTGGCTACGGCGCCGGCAACGTGGGCTGGCTGCCCGACAACCGCCGCGTCTGGTTCCAGAGCGAGGAAACCGGCTACTCCCACCTCTACACCGTGGACGTAACCAACGGCCAGAAAAAAGCCCTGACCAGCGGTAAGTTCGAAATTCAGAAAGCCCAGCTCAGCCGCGACCAAAAGACGTGGTACCTGAGCGCCAACGCCACGCATCCCGGCGAGCAGCACTTCTACCATATGCGGCTGGATGGCGGCCCGCTCCAGCAGATTACCACCCGCACCGGCGCCAATGAAGTCACGGTGTCGCCGGACGGCAAAACGCTGGCCGTGCGCTACAGCTACGCCACCAAGCCCTGGGAGCTGTTTGTGATGGACAACAAGGCGGGCGCCAAAATGCGGCAGCTGACGCACAGCACTACACCGGAATTTGAAAGCTACCCCTGGCGCGACCCGGAAATCGTGACCATCAAAGCCCGCGACGGAGCCGATGTATATGCTCGTCTGTACCGTCCTGCCAATGCCGTAGCACAGGGCCCGGCCGTTGTTTTCGTGCACGGCGCCGGCTACCTGCAGAACGCGCACAAGTGGTGGAGCCAGTATTTCCGCGAGTACATGTTCCACAACCTGCTGGTCGACAAAGGCTACACGGTGCTCGATATCGACTACCGGGGCTCGGCTGGCTACGGCCGCGACGTGCGCACCGGCATCTACCGCTACATGGGCGGCAAAGACCTCACCGACCACGTGGACGGCGCCAAACTGCTCACCGAAAAATACGGGGTCAGCGCGCAGCGTATCGGTATTTATGGCGGCAGCTACGGCGGCTTTATCACGCTGATGGCCATGTTCACGCAGCCCGACGTATTCCGGGCCGGCGCGGCCCTGCGCTCCGTCACGGACTGGGCACACTACAACCACGGCTACACCGACAACATCCTCAACGAGCCCTACAACGACTCCCTGGCCTACGCCCGCTCCTCGCCCATCAACTACGCCAGCGGCCTGAAAGGGGCGTTGCTCATGTGCCACGGCATGGTCGATACCAACGTGCACTTCCAGGACATTGTGCGCCTCTCGCAGCGCCTCATCGAGCTGAAAAAGGAAAACTGGGAGCTGGCCGTATACCCGGTGGAAGACCACGGCTTCGTAGAGCCTTCCTCCTGGACCGACGAGTACAAGCGCATCCTCAAACTCTTCGAAACCAATTTGAAGCCTGCCGAGCCTGCTTCAGGCGGTAGCGGCGCCGGAACCGGCGCCCGCTAACCCTACCCTACCGAAAACACGCCGGGCCCACCCTCACTACTCCTGGGAGCAGCAAGGGTGGGCCCGGCGTGTTTTCGGTAGGGTAGGGTTAGAGCGGCTTGGTGAAAGCAAAACCGCCGTAGCTGTAGCCGTTGGCGTTGATGCCCTGCATCGGCGACACGGAGAAGCCGTTGCGGCCTGCCGTTTTGTGCAGCTGGGGCACCAAAATACCGGCCGCCGCTCCAATGGTGTAGCCCAGCAGGTTATCGGAAAGGAAGTGCTTGCCGGCGTCCAGGCGGTAGTAGCCTACGGCCGCCGGAATGAGCGCCGCGGCTCCCCATACATAGGGCCGGGCCCGCGAGTCGGGGTTGAAATCGTGGAAGACTTTGGCGGCGAAGAACGTAGCTGTAGCCGTAGTGGCAGTGTGGCCGGCAAAGAACGAATTAGTGGCGTTTTTACGGGTGCGCTGGGCGCTGGAAGCCTCATTGCTGTACGTGAGCGGCCTGTACCGGTACACCGTGCCGGCCGTTATAGTAAACAGGGCCCCCGTTACCGCCACCGACTGCACATACAGGCCTACCACCTGCCCGTAGCGTCCTCGGGTGGCCGGGTTCAGCGCCAGAAACGCCGGTGCCGCCGCCAGTGAGCCATAAAACAGGTAGTCGCTCCTGGTGCGGGAATTTTCGTCGTAGTTGCCGGCTACAAACCGGTCGAACTTCGGTACGTCCTCCACGCGCAGGTTGGCCACTTCAGCATCCGTGAGGCCGGTTTTCTGCTGAATCAGGTACAGGCCCAGCACATTGGTGCCCGCCAGACCCAGCGTAATGGGCCCGTCAACGGCGAAACGAGTGCGGTAGGGAGAAGAGGCCTGCTGGGCCTGTGTGGCCGCAGGAGCGCCGGCCGCCGGCAAACCGACGGCCAGGGTCAGGGTTGAAAGGTGCTTCATTGGTAGGAATAAAAGGGGAGAGTAGCGTTTCAACGGCAATTTTATGCTTGAGGTTAAGCTATGCGCAACGAGCAGTTTGCTAAAGCATGAGCTTTCCTCATAGCGACTCATGGCTCGCAACTCCTAACTAAATAGTAGCTTTGCAGCCCTGCATTACCAGCAGGGCAGGGGCTGCCGGCCCCTCGCGTACTCTACCCTACAAGCTGATGCCGTACCTGTTCACCTCCGAATCTGTTTCGGAAGGCCACCCCGATAAAGTAGCCGACCAGATTTCTGACGCTATTCTCGATGAGTATCTTCGCCAGGACCCTGCTTCCAAAGTAGCCTGCGAAACCCTCGTAACAACGGATTTTGCGCTGGTAGCCGGCGAGATTAAATCGAAAGCCCACGTAGAGGCGGAGCCCATCATCCGGGACGTTATCCGCCGAATTGGCTACGACAAGCCCGAATACCTGTTCAACGCCGACACCTGTGAGGTGATGAACCGCCTGCACGAGCAGTCAGCCGATATCAACCAGGGTGTGGAACGCGCCAAGCCCGAGGAGCAGGGCGCCGGCGACCAGGGCATGATGTTCGGCTACGCTACCCGCGAAACCGAAAACTACATGCCGCTGGCCCTCGACCTGTCGCATCGGTTGCTGCGCGAGCTGTCGGCCATCCGGAAAGCCGGCCAGGAAATGACCTACCTGCGGCCCGACGCCAAAAGCCAGGTGACCATCCGCTACAACGACGACAACACGCCGGTTGCCATCGAAACCATTGTAGTAAGCACGCAGCACGACGAGTTCGACCAGGACGAGCAAACCATGCTCAAGCAGATCGAGCAAGACATCAAAACGATTCTGGTGCCGCGCGTGAAAGCGCAGCTGGGCGAAGAAGTACAGGCCCTGTTCACCGACGACATCACCTACCACATCAACCCGACCGGTAAGTTCGTCATCGGAGGCCCGCACGGCGACTCCGGCCTCACGGGCCGCAAAATCATCGTGGATACGTACGGCGGCAAAGGTGCCCACGGCGGCGGCGCCTTTTCCGGCAAGGATTCCTCGAAAGTTGACCGGTCGGCAGCCTACGCAGCGCGCCACATTGCCAAGAATCTGGCCGCAGCCGGGGTAGCCGACCAGGTGCTGGTGCAGGTCGCCTACGCCATTGGCGTAGCCGAGCCGGTAGGCGTGTTTGTCACGACGTATGGCACCACCAAAGCCACCGGTTCATTCGGCCAGCAACTCACCGACGGCGAAATTGCCGAGCGAGTGCAGAAGCTGTTCGACCTGCGCCCGTACGCCATTGTGCAGCGCCTGGGCCTGCAAAACCCCATTTTTGCCGAGTCGGCCGCCTATGGGCACATGGGCCGCCAGCCTGGTACCAAGCAGGTGCAGAACGCCGATGGCACTACCCGCACGGTGGAAACCTTCACGTGGGAAAAGCTGGACTACGTCGACAGGATTAAAGCTGAATTCGGCCTGTAAGCCGCCGGAATTCACGTAGAATACCACATAAAAAGCCCCGCCTGAAATCAGGCGGGGCTTTTTATGTAATTAAGTCTGCTGGATTCTAGTGGGCCAGCAGCTTCTCTTTGTATTTAGTAATCTGGCGTTTCAGGCTGTCGGCGGCGGCATCGGCGGCGGCTTCAAAAGAAGGCGCGTCTTCCTGCGAAAACAGCGTTGCCCCAGGGACAAACAGCTTTACTTCCACCGTTTTGTTCGCAATACCATCTTTATTATTCAACTTCAGAATCACTTCACCTTCCGTGACACGGTCATAGAAGGTTTCGAGCTTGTCGAGGCGTTTCTGGATGAAATCGAGCAGTTTTTGGTCGGCGTCAAAGTGCACCGAATGCATCTGTACTTTCATCGTGCGTAGGGTTTGGGAGGTAAGAGAAAGAAACAACTCAGGCCTTTGGGTGGGCCTGTTCAAAAACAGATTTCAGCTTGTCGATAGACAGGTGCGTGTAGACTTGCGTGGCGGCCAGATTTGCGTGGCCCAGCAACTCCTTAATGGCGTTCAGGTCGGCGCCTTTATTGAGCAGATGGGTAGCAAATGAGTGCCGCAGCACGTGCGGGTGCTGTTGCGACGAAGCGGTGGTTATCTGACTCAAATAGTGCTTCACAGTCCGATACACCAGCTTTTCGTACAGCGGTTCACCTTTATCCGTAACGAGCAGCGTCGCCTGGGCGTTGCCTTCCGGACCAAACTCGCGTTTGCGAAACGCTATATAGTTGGTCAGCACAGCTACCAGCGTCGGGTTGAGCGGCACAATGCGCTGCTTGTTGCCTTTGCCGGTCACGCGCACCGTCTGGCCGGGCAGGCTCACATCATCCGGCCGAATTCCAATAAGCTCGGAAAGGCGGATGCCCGTGCCGTAGAGCAGCTCCAGCACCAATTGGTCGCGGATGCCGGCGAAAGTATCCGGAAACTCAAAGGAGTTAAGCAACCCGTTCAGGCTGTCCTCGGGCACGAAATCGGGCAGCTTCTTGGCCATTTTGGGGGCCTTGATGCGCAGCATGGGGTTGCGGCTGATGACGCCCGTCGTCAGCAGAAACTTGAAGTAGGAGCGCAGACAGGCAATTTTGCGGTTGACGGTGCGCGGATCCAGGTCCTGCTGCATCAGCGTCACAACCCAGGAGCGGATCAGCGTGTGGTCGGCCTGAGCCGGGTCCGGTAGCTCGTAAGTGGCCAGCAGATACGCCGCAAACTGCCGCAGATCCGTCTGGTACGACAGCAGCGTGTGGGCACTGTAGCGCCGCTCAGACCGCAGGTAATTGAAAAATAAATCCATACATCGAAGACCCGACCGCTAGGGCCGGATAACCAATGTATGGATTTCAGCGGAAGAAAAAAACTGCTGCGGTATGTACGCGAAAAAACCGGCTGGCGCGCCAAAAATGGGCATCAGCCGGTTTTTAATCGGGAAAGAGCAGAACGCTACGCGTTGTTGTCGTTGCCGTAGGTCACCTGCTTGTAGATGGCCTTCTGCTTCTGCTTACGGTTGGTGATGGACGGCTTCTGGAAGAAGGTGCGGCGACGCAGTTCTTTCAGGACGCCCGTGCGCTCGAATTTCTTCTTGAAACGCTTCAGTGCGCGGTCAACCGACTCGTTTTCCTTGATTTGTACGATGATCATATGTCAGTGGGGTTGAAAACTCTTCTATGAAGGGCCGCAAAGATAATCAGAGAGTTGGAAGATTAAAAACGGATTCTCCGGATTTTTGTCTGAGCTGCCCTGCCTGCCCGATACGCTACTTGAGCAGTGTGCGGGCAATAACCAGCTTCTGAATCTCGGAAGTGCCTTCGCCGATGGTGCAGAGCTTGGCGTCGCGGTAGTACTTCTCGGCCGGATAATCTTTGGTGTAGCCGTAGCCGCCGAAGATTTGCACGCCCTCATTGGCCACGCGCACCGATACTTCGGATGCATACAGCTTGGCCATGGCCGACTCACGGTTCACGTTGAGGCCGCGGTCCTTCATATCGGCGGCGCGGTAGGTGAGCAGCGAGGCCGCCTCGATTTCGGTAGCCATGTCCGCCAGCTTGAAGCCGATGCCCTGGAAATTGCTGATAGGCTGGTTGAACTGATGACGCTCCTTAGAGTATTGCAAAGCTGCCTCGTAGGCGCCCTGCGCAATGCCCAGGCTGAGCGCCGCAATGCTGATGCGGCCACCGTCCAGCACCTTCAATGCCTGCACAAATCCGTCGCCTACCTTACCGATAACGTTTTCCTTCGGCACGCGGCAGTCAGTGAAAATCAGCTCAGTGGTTTCGGAAGCGCGCATGCCCAGCTTGTCTTCTTTGCGGCCAGCCTCGAAGCCGGGCGTGCCCCGCTCAATGATGAAGGCCGTCATGGCGTGTGAGTCGCCGACTTCGCCGGTGCGGGCAATAACAACGGCTACGTTGCCGGTTTTGCCGTGCGTGATGAAGTTTTTGGCGCCGTTCAGTACGTAATGGTCACCGTCTTCTACGGCCACTGTGCGCATGTTGCCGGCATCCGAGCCCGTATTGGGTTCGGTCAGGCCCCAGGCTCCAATCCATTCGCCGGAGGCCAGCTTGGGCAGGTACTTGCGCTTCTGCTCCTCGGAAGCGTGCTGCAGAATATGGCCGGTGCAGAGTGAGTTGTGCGCCGCCATGCTTAGCCCGATGCTGCCGTCAATCTTCGACAGCTCGGCAATAGCCGTTACGTATTCAGTGTAGCCGAAACCAGCGCCTCCGTACTCCTGGGGCACCAGCACACCCATCAGGCCCAGTTCACCAAGCTTGTGGAATACTTCTGCCGGGAATTCCTGGCTTTCGTCCCACTTCATCATGTGGGGTTTGATGTGCTGCGCGCCAAAGTCGCGCACCATCTGGGCAATCATTGTCTGGTTTTCGGTAGCTACCAGTTCCATGGGCAAGAGCAATAAAGTTGGTGGGAAGTAGAGGCATAACCGGTAAGGGCCGGTTTAGGGTCCGCGAAAGTACGATTTTGGTGGCGGCCAGCCGCGTGCAGAATTCCGGTAGGTGGGTCTAAATTTGAAACAGGCCGCCAATTCGGTTACCTTTGAAGGTTTTTTAGAGAATCTTCCGTAACTGGACGTCGCCTTGCCAGGGCCCGTTCCCTAACTTTTCGGCTCCTTCAGCCTGCATGTATCCATCCGCATTCCGCCGCCTTGCTTTCCTTTGGCTGTTGTGTATACCATTTCTCGGACTGTTTTCCTGCTCCAATGAGGTGTACAAGCAGCGCGTAATGTTCCGGCTGGATGAAGAAGGCAAGGGCGTAGATACCACCAAGCTGCGGCGGGTAGTAAACCGCGTAAATCGAAATTACGCAATCCAGCCGAATGATTTTCTGGCGGTGCGGGTCTACACCAATAATGGCGAACGGATAATTGATCCTAACGGGGAATTGCAGTTTGGTACTCCTCCCGGCGGTATCTCGCTACCCAGCGCCGGAAGCCGTGGCGGCGGAAGCACCCAAGGCAGTAGCTCGCCTGCAGCAGGGGCCGGGCAGGGGGCCGGGCAAACCGCCAACTTCTCTGAGTTTCTGGTGCAGACCGATGGCTACGTTACGCTTCCCCTCATCAACCGGGTAAAGCTAAGCGGCTACACGCTGCTGCAGGCCGACAGCTTGCTGCAGATCAAATACAGCGAGTTCTACAAAGGAGTTTTCGTCACGACCCGGGTAACGAACAACCGCGTAATCGTGTTGGGCTCACCCGGGGGGCGCGTCGTTCCGCTCACCAACGATAATATGAACCTGCTGGAAGTGCTGGCCGCATCTGGTGGTGTAGATGGGGCCGCAGGTGGCGCCACCGGCTTGTACCGTTCGGGTGGCAAAGTATCCAACATCCGTATTATTCGTGGAGATTTGAAAAACCCACAGATTGAACAAGTAGATCTAACCACAATCAATGGTATGCGGCGGGCCAACCTACAGATGGAGCCCAACGACATTGTCTACATCGAGCCCATCCGGCGGCCGTTTATTGATGCATTGAATGACGCCGCCCCGTTACTGGGTCTGGCAGGACTTTTCCTGACCAGCATCAGTCTTATTATTACTCTGACACGTTAGCGTGTAGCTGTAGGCACCCTTTCCTTTCTGAGCTGAACTCCTGATATCATTCAATGGCCGTTAACGAAAACGCCGAACTGGAAGAGTTGATCCGTAATGCTACTGGTTCCGGTGGAGCAAGCACTGTGTCTGCCGAGTCGGAAGTAGTGGAAGAGGGAGGCGGACTGGATTTTGATACCCTGCTGATGGTGGTGCGGCGCAGCCTGATCTGGCTGCTGCTGCTTATTGGGCTCGGAATTACGGGTTCCTGGCTGTTCCTGCGCTATACCAAGCCCGTCTATAAATCATCTTCCTTGCTGAAGATTGACGAGAAAACCGAAGCCGGCGCCCTCGGTTTGGGTGGCGCATTGGGTGAAGGTGTGGCAGGCCGCCAGAGCATCAGCAAGCTCTCGGGTGAAGTTGAGCTTATCAAGTCTAATATTATCTACCGCCGGCTGAAGGATTCGCTGGATCTGGATGTGAACTACTACGCCGAGGGGACTGTGCTGGAAACAGAGCTGTATGGCGTTTCTCCTTTTCGGGTCGACTACGAAGGAGACATCCTTTATAATACCAAGTTCAGCGTCGTTTTCACCAGCCCGCAGAAGTTCCGGATTTCCTATCTGCAGGGCGGTCAGGAACAAACTAGCGAGCATACCGTCAATCAGCCGTTCAGGATAGGCGGTATGACGCTGCGCCTGCGGCCTACTGCGTACATGGGCGCTACTACGCTCGACAACAACTATCACTTTACGATTAATGACGAAGGGACCATCAACAGCTACCTCGACCGCAACCTGCTGGTGGAGATAGTAAATCCGGATGCCAATACCATCCAGATTTCCTTTCAGGACTTTACGCCAGCCAAAGCCCGCGCCATTGTCAATAAAATAGACACGGTATACCTGCAGGAAAAGATTGCGCAGAAGCAGGCTGCTACTGCGCAAACCCTTCAGTTTCTGCAGCAGCAGCTGGCCGAAAACCGGCAAAACCTGGCTGTAGCGGAAGAAAATCTGCAGAGCTTCGCCCGCCAGAATAAGACCTACGACGTAAAAGCCACCATCGGTGACCTGACCGGGCGACTGGAAAAGCAGGAAGAAGAGCGGCTGAGGCTGGTCGAGAAAATCAGGCTGCTGAATGAAGTGGCCGCATTGGCTGAGCAAGGCACCATCACTGCCCGCGAAGACCTGACGGTGGAGGAAAGCATTCCGGCTCTGGCCACTATCGAGAATCCGCAACTCTCCCAGCAACTCACCGAGGTAAACAGCCTGCAATGGAATCTGCGCCGCTTGTCCCGCTCCTACAAGGAAACTACGGAGGCCGTGCAGCAGCAGCGGGAAGCGCTGAGCTACGTGAGAGGCAATCTGCGCCGGACGCTCAAGCAGAGCCGGGACTTACTCGCGGGCCAGCTGGCCGCACTCGACCGGCAGCGTAATTCCATTACCTCAGAACTGCAGACGCTGCCCCAGAAAGCTACCGAACTGGCTCGGCTCACGCGTCCTCTGGAGCTCTACGAGAAATCGTATCTGATGCTGATGGACAAGATGGTGGAGTTCAATATCGCCAAAGCCGGTACTACGCCCGACTTCCAGATTCTGTCGCCGGCCAGCATGCCGGGCGAGCCTATTTCGCCCGTGAAATTGATGGTCTACGCCATTGGGCTGGCCAGCGGAATTGTGCTGGGCCTGGCGCTGATGGCGGTGCGCTACTTCATGCACAACACCGTAACCAACGTGCGCGAGCTAGAGCGGGCTACCAGCGCCTCCGTTTTGGGCGTAATCCCGACTTACGACAAGGAGAAGATGTCCGTGTCGAAGCTGGTGGTCGACAAAAATCCCAAATCGGCTATTTCTGAATCCATCCGCTCGATTCGGACCAACCTGGACTTTATCAGCTCGGCCAAGAAAAAGCGGCTGATTTCCGTAACGTCCACCATATCAGGTGAAGGGAAAACATTTGTTTCGGTAAACCTGGGCGGCATTATTGCGCTTTCGGAGCAGCGGGTGGTGATTCTGGACCTGGATATGCGCAAGCCAAAGGTCAACCTGGCCTTCGGGGCGGAGAACGTGAAGGGCGTGAGCACCATCCTGATTGAGAAGCACACGATTCAGGAGTGTATCCAACACACCTCCATTCCGACGCTCGACTTTATTTCAGCCGGACCTACCCCGCCCAACCCGTCGGAGCTGATTCTGAGCACCAAGTTCGATGATATGCTGGCCGAACTGCATCAGATCTACGATGTCATTCTGATTGATACACCGCCGGTTGGCCTTGTCACGGACGGTATTCTGATCATGCGGAAGGCCGACATTCCAATCTATATCGTGCGGGCCAACTACTCCAAAAAAGCCTTCCTGAAAAACATCAACAAGGTGATGCGGGCCAACGGCTTCACCCGCCTCAGCACTATCCTCAACGACTCTACGGCCAGCGGGCTTTATGGCTACGGCTATGGTTACGGCTACGGCTACGGCTATGGGCAGGGATATTATGAAGACACCAAGCCGGAAGAAGGAATGGTGAAGCGGCTGCGCAAGCGGTTTTCCTGATCGGAACCCCGGAGCAGACCATGGCCTCATTATTCCAGAAACTCTTCGGCCGGAAGGCAAGCCCCGCCGCCCTTGCGCCCGACGCGCTGGCCGTACTCGGGACCGACATGCACTCGCACGTGCTGCCCGGGCTAGATGACGGAGCGGAAGTCGTGGAACAGTCGCTGGACCTGCTGCGCGAGTTGCGGGCGCTGGGCTACCGCAAGCTGATCATGACGCCGCACGTGATGGGGGACTTCTACAAGAACACTCCCGATGGCATCCGGGCGGCGCTGGCGGTGGTCCGGCAGGCTGCCACCGAAGCAGGCCTAACCGATATGCAGCTCGAATGTGCCGCAGAGTACTACTTGGATGAGTGGTTTGGCCCGCGCCTCGACCGGGGCGACGAGTTGCTGACTTTTGGCGGTGACAAACGGTATGTGCTGTTCGAAACCAGCTATATCAATGAGCCTTTCAACCTGGCCGAAACGATATTCCGGCTACAGAGTATGGGCTACCAGCCGGTGCTGGCGCATCCGGAGCGGTACACCTATTTCTATGGGCGCTTCGAGGATCTGGTGAAGGTGCGCGAAAACGGCGCGCTGTTGCAGCTCAACCTGAATTCGCTGGCGGGCTACTACTCCTCGGGCGCCAAAAAAGTGGCCGAAAAGCTTATCGATGCCGGCCTGGTTGACTTAGTGGGTACCGACGCGCACAACATCAAGCACACCACCACGCTACGCGACAAAGCGCTGCCAGCAGACTACATGCATAAACTGCTGGCGCTGCCTTTATTGAATAATACGCTGTAGGCGTACCCATCAACGCAAACCGTACAGCGCTGGCCTCTCCTTACAATCAATAGTTGTCATATGATCTTCGTGACCGGTGGGAGCGGGCTTGTGGGAAGTTTCCTGATTCCGGCGCTGGTAGCACGCGGCCTGGCAGTGCGGGCTCTCTACCGCCGCCAGATACCCGTGCTGGCAGGAGCCGATGGCGTAGAATGGGTGGAAGGCGACGTGCGCGACACACTGCTGTTGCAGGTTGCTTTGGAAGGCGTGACGCACGTTTTTCACTGCGCCGGGCTGGTGTCGTATGCCCCGCAGGACGAAGAAGCCCTGTTGCAGGTGAACGTGGAAGGCACGGCGGCCATCGTGGATGCCTGTCTGCACCGGCCCGGCATTCGGCTGTGTCAGGTATCGTCGGTGGCGGCGCTGGGCGGCGCTTCAGAGGCCGAAGGACAGCCCGCCGACGCAGTGCAGGTACTCGACGAAAACACCAAATGGGACCTGGGCGCCGAGCACGGGGCCTACGCCACCTCCAAATACCTGGCTGAACTGGAAGTGTGGCGCGGCATTTCAGAAGGGTTGCAGGCCGTGATGGTGTGCCCCTCCGTGATACTGGGCCCCGCCGACTGGGAGCGGAGCAGCACCCGCCTGTTTCGGTATGCCTGGCAACAGCACCGCTTCTACACGCCGGGCAGCATCAACGTGGTAGACGTGCGCGACGTGGTGGACATGATGCTGCGGCTCACGCTGGAACTGCCCGTTTCGGCCGAGCGGTATGTGCTGAGTGGCGGCAGCCTGCCTTTGGGCGAGTTTCTGAGCCAGGCCGCCGCATGTTTTGGCAAAAAGCCACCCACGGTGGCCGTGCCCGACTGGGCCGCCGAAGGTATCTGGCGGCTGGAGCACCTGCGCGCCATGCTGACCGGGGCCCGGCCGCTCATCACCAAAGACACGGCCCGCGCCGGCCGCCGACCAGTGCGCTACCACGCCGAAAAGGTGCAGCAGGCCACCGGGCTGGCGTTTCGGCCGGTGCCGGAAACCATAGGGTGGTGCTGCCACGAACTGCGCCGGAAGCTGTAAATAAATGCGCCCGGCATTGGGAATAAGCAGCTAAAAAGCGTCATTGCTGGTAGCCGGCTCCGCCTTCTGCCACCGCCTGAACCCGCGTGGCTCCGGTGCGGTTGTTGTATCTTAGACACTAGACCCTGCTAAAAGGGGTTTGGTCATCAATAGGCCTACCGGGGCTGCCGTTTTGACGGTGTACCGGCACTTGATTGTAGCTGCATGAGAATGAATGAAAATTTTGAGGACCGGGACGAAGTATTGGACACCGTACGCCGGTTTGAGCGGATGGTGGCTCAGAACGAACCTGTCTTTTTCGACCTGGCCGACTTCGAGAATATCATCGACCACTATACTTCCAACACCCAATACGACCAGGCCCTGCAGGCCTGCGAAGCTGCCATTGCCCAATACCCGTTCAGCACCGAGCTCCTGATTGACCGCTCGCAGGTGCTGGCCATGAAAGGCGAGTATACGGCCGCCAGCACCCAGATTGAAAACGTAGCCCAGCTCGACCCCGACAACCCCGACGTGGCCGTAACACGCGGCATTATTGCGACGCAGAAGGGCGAGTTTGCGGAAGCCGTGGCCTTTTTCCTGCAGGCTTCTGAGCGGGCTCCAGACCGCGACGATATCTACTTCAACTTAGGTCTGGCTTATCAGAGCTGGCA
The DNA here is from genome assembly GCF_900142395.1 of Hymenobacter psychrotolerans DSM 18569. Lineage (GTDB taxonomy): Bacteria > Bacteroidota > Bacteroidia > Cytophagales > Hymenobacteraceae > Hymenobacter > Hymenobacter psychrotolerans. The sequence continues at coordinate 26,414 of NZ_FRAS01000002.1, forward strand.
GAAGTTCAAGAGTGCGGCCAAATACTATAAGAAGAGCCTGCGCCTGAACTCCGACAACGACGTGGCCATTCAGGAGCTGCTGTATTGCTTGGAGGTGACCAGCCGGCTGGAAGAGCACCTGCCGTTTTTCCAGCGCTTCATCGACGATGACCCGTACTCGGCGGTGGCGTGGTACAACCTGGGGCAGGCGCATTTCCGCTTAAACCAAGTGGAAAAAGCCATTGCGGCCTTCGACTATGCCCTGCTCATCGATGCCAAATTTTATGAGGCGCATGCTTACCTGGCCAGCACGTATGTCAGCCAGGAGCGCTACCGCGACGCCATTGCAGAGTTCGAGCAGAGCTACCCCGAAGGCCAGCCCACGCCGGAAGCGCTGTGCAACATTGGCGAGTGCCACGAGAAGCTGCGGGAGTGGGATGCCTCGCGCCGCTTCTACCAGAAAGCCATCGACCTGGAGCCGGAAATGGACGAGGCGTGGTTCGGGATTGGTATTATTCTCAACGAGCAGCAGCGCTATTTCGAGGCGATTCACTTCTTCCGCAAAGCGGTGACTATCTACGCTGAGAGCGTGGAATACTGGCTGGCGCTGGCCGCGGCCGAGTATCAGGTCGGCAACATTGTGAGTGCGCTGGAAGCCTACGAAAAAGCCTCCGAGGTAGCTCCTGACAGCAAAGACGTGTGGCTGAACTGGAGCATTCTGCTCTATGAGCAGGGCAATTTCCAGGGTGCCATCGACCTGATGCGCAACGCCATTGAAGTGCAGCCCGCCGAAGCCGAGCTACACTACCGCCTATGCGCCTACTTGCTGGCGGCCGGGCGCTACCGCGAAGCCTACGAAACGCTGGAAAATGCTCTGACCCTGGATTTCGACAAGCACCGGCTGCTATTCGAGTATTTCCCGGAGCTGGAGTCGCAGAAGGCGCTGGCCCGGTTGATAGACCAGTACCGCAAATAGAGGCAGCGGGCCGAACCAGTCACTGGTTCGGCCCGCTTCTTTTCGGGGGTGGGCTTTCTGGATTTCAGGCGTACTTTTACGCCCGTTGTTTTTTGCGGGAACTGCCAGCCGCGCTGGCTTGCTTTCCGCCTCTCAAGACTCTACAGAATGAATTACAACCTCACGCAGCTACCCGAGCGCACCGAAAAACCCCGCGAGCAAGGCTTTACCATGGTAATGGACAAAGGCCTGAGCGTGCGCGAAGTGGAAGATTTCCTGGAAGTAGGAGCACCCTACACCGACATTGTGAAGCTGGGCTGGGCCACGTCCTTCGTGACGCCCAACCTCAAGCGCAAGCTGGCCGCCTACAAAGAGGCCGGCATTCCGGTGTACTTCGGGGGCACGCTGTTTGAGGCGTTCATCATCCGCAACCAGTTCGATGACTACCGCCGCCTGCTGGAAGAATACGGCATGGAATACGCCGAAGTATCCGATGGCTCCATTGACCTGGTGCACGACAAAAAGCTCGAATACATCAGCATGCTGGCCAAAGATGTGAAGGTGCTGAGCGAAGTGGGCTCGAAGGACGCGGAGAAGATTATCCCGCCCTACAAGTGGATTTCGCAGATGAAAACCGAGCTGGAAGCCGGCGCCCTGAAGGTAATCGGTGAAGCCCGCGAGGCCGGCAACGTAGGCTTGTTCCGCAGCACCGGCGAAGTGCGCTCGGGACTGGTAGAAGAAATCCTGACCCAGATTCCGTTTGAAAAGATTCTGTGGGAAGCACCCCAGAAAGCCCAGCAGGTGTGGTTTATCAAGCTGCTGGGAGCCAACGTGAACCTGGGCAACATTGCGCCCAACGAAATTGTGAGCCTCGAAACCATCCGCCTGGGTCTGCGCGGCGACACATTCACGCACTTCCTCGACATGGACAACGTGGATGAGATGTTCAAGCCCGAAGTGAAGACGCCCGGCAAGCCCGGCACGTCTATGCCGCGCGGCTAAACGCACTGCGGTGTCGCGCTGAACGTTTTTGACGACCTAAGCAAAACGGTCGGTTCCTGATGGAGCCGACCGTTTTTGCCTGGAAGGCACTTCGGAGAAGGCAGCGACTTGGCAATTGCGCTCAATGCGGCCGCTTTTATAATGCTGCTGGAAAGAAACGGTTTTGTGCAGGAGGCTCATTCCCGCAAGGACCGTCTCTCCGGTGGGCCACTTCCCAACGTGGCTGTGTACTCGCTCCAAACCCCGCTGCGCGAACCGAACAACACTATAATGCCGGTGTAACCATATCAGCCTGATAGAGTAGGAAGATAATTCTGAATTTGTCTTTCTCTGATATGAAACACCTTTTTTCGTGGGGCCCGGCCGCGGCGCTGCTTCTGCTGGCTGGCTGCAATCAGGGCCAGCCCAAAACCGATACCCCGACCAATACACCCGCCCAAGCGGTAGAATCTCCTGATTCGGTGGCGCCTTCCAGCGCCGCCGCGCCCCAGCTGCCGGAGCCGTTTGCCACCAAATCCGTGACCAAGCGCAGCCACGTAATCGGGTGGCCGGCGGGCAAAACGCCGACAGTGCCGGCCGGATTCGTTGTTACCGAGTATGCCGGCAACTTCAACAGCCCGCGCTGGGCCTACGTGACGCCCAACGGCGACGTACTGGTGGCCGAGTCTAACACCATTCCGACGACGACTAAAAAGAAGATAGCCGCCAAGCTGGACCTCGACCCCTCTAAGTCGCTGAAGGAAACCAGCGCCAACCGCATCACGCTGCTCCGCGACACCAATCAGGATGGCAAGCCCGACGTGCGCGAAACCTTCCTGAGCGGGCTTAATCAGCCTTTGGGAATGCTCGTGCTCGGCAACTACTTCTACGTGGCCAATACCGATGGCGTGGTGCGCTACGCCTACAAGCCGGGCCAGACTAAAATCACGGGTCCCGGCCAGAAAATACTGGACCTGCCCGCCGGCGGCTACAACAACCACTGGACCCGCAACCTGCTGGCCAGCGCCGATGGCTCCAAGATTTATGTGAGCGTAGGCTCGGGCTCTAATGTGGCTGAACACGGCATGGAAAACGAGCAGCGCCGGGCCAACATCCTGGAAATAAACCCCGATGGAACCGGCGAGAAAATCTACGCCAGCGGCCTGCGCAACCCCGTGGGCATGGACTGGGCCCCCGGTACCAAAACCCTCTGGACGGCCGTAAACGAGCGGGATGAGCTCGGCGACGACCTGGTGCCGGATTATATGACCAGCGTGCAGCCGGGCGCGTTCTACGGCTGGCCCTACGCGTATTTCGGCCCGAAAGAGGACCCGCGACGCAAGGGTGAGCGGCCGGATCTGGTGCAGAAAACGGTAGTGCCCGATGTGGCGCTTGGCTCTCATACGGCCTCGCTGGGGCTGGCTTTTTACTCGGGTAAAAACTTTCCTGCGAAGTACCAGAACGGGGCCTTCATCGGGCAGCATGGTTCCTGGAACCGCTCGGAGTTTTCGGGCTATAAAGTGGTGTTTGTGCCGTTCAGCAATGGCAAGCCTACGGGCGGCATGGAAGATTTCGTAACTGGCTTCGTTGCCAATCCGGCCGAAAAAGAAGTGTACGGCCGCCCTGTGGGCGTCACGGCCATGCCCGACGGCTCTTTGCTGGTGCTGGATGACGCCGGCAACAAAGTATGGCGGGTAGCCGCGCAGCCGGGGCGCGGAGCATAGCCGGCAGATGGTGAAGCATGATGCCGCAGGGTTTAGCTACCGGCTGTACCTTGCGGCATCATGCTTCACCATCTGCGCCGCTACCTCAGCTACCTGTTCCCGCTCACCCGCATTGTGCACTCGCCGATAAGCGGGCCGCTGGAAGTACGGTGGCATCGGGGCCGCAAGGTGCTGGATACGCGCCACGCCAACTACTCTTATGGCACACTGCAGCAGGTGTTGCGCTACGGGTTGCTGTTCGTGGAGCCGGAGCAGGCCGGCCACATTCTGTTGCTGGGCCTGGGTGGCGGCTCGGTGGTGCAGACGCTGCGGCAGGAAAAGCAGTTGGCCGTGCCCATCACGGCGCTGGAACTGGACCCTACCATCATTGCGCTGGCTGATAAAGAGTTCAGAATCCGCCCCGCTGCTAATCTGCATATTGTGTGCGCCGATGCCTTCGTCTGGCTTCGCACTGCGCCTACGGCCGAGTTCGGGCTGATTATTATCGACTTGTTCGTGGATCTGGAACTGCCGGCGGGCCTGCAGCAGGCCGAGTGCTGGCAGCACGTCTGGCGGGCGCTGAAGCCGGGCGGGCAGGTGTTGTTCAATACGCTTACCTCCGCGCCGCTGGCCGTAGAGGAGCAGGAGCTCACAGAATATCTGGCCCAACTGGGCTTTGCGGTGAGGGAAATAGAAGTGGAGGCGCTCAACCGGCTGCTGGTGCTGCGTAAGCCCTGAGCCGACATAAGCCGCAGCTCCGGTTTCAGAGAGTTTGCCTCTCAATGCGCCGGGCGCTGGCGCTACTCCACCGGCTTTCTGCTTTCTTTGTAGTTCTATAAGCCACTCTTACTCTTCCGCATGGAAATTCTGCAGCATCTGCTCGACTTCATTCTCCACCTCGACAAGCACTTGGCTGAGATTATCCAGGACTATGGTGCCTGGACCTACGTCATCCTGTTTCTGATCATTTTTGTGGAAACCGGCGTGGTGGTGCTGCCTTTCCTACCCGGCGACTCGCTGCTGTTTGCGGCCGGCTCACTGGCTGCGCTGCCCGGCTCCCCCCTGAATGTGTGGGCCATGATGGGCCTGCTGATTGTGGCCGCCATCCTCGGCGACACGCTCAACTACCACATCGGCGACTATCTGGGGCCGCGCGTGTTCCGCGAAAACTCGCGGTTCCTGAAGCGGGAGCACCTCGAAAAAACGCAGGCTTTCTATCAGAAGCACGGCGCCAAAACCATTATTCTGGCCCGCTTCATTCCCATCATTCGCACGTTTGCGCCCTTCGTGGCTGGTGTGGGCACCATGAGCTACAGCAAGTTTCTGTCGTATAACGTGATAGGCGCGGTGCTGTGGGTAACGTCCCTGACGCTGGCCGGCTACTACTTCGGGCAGTTGGAAGTGGTACAGAAAAACTTTTCGCTGGTCGTGCTGGCCATCATTGGCCTGTCGGTGCTGCCGGCCGTGGTTGAGTTCGTGAAGTCCCGCCGTGCTCCAAAAGCACCCGTAGCCTAGCGGCACTGCGCCCTAAGCAGAACCAATGCTAACATTTCGAGAAACCGCTCCGGCCGCTTTGGCCGGGGCGGTTTTTTTTGTTGCTTCATGTCCCATTTTATCCTTCTATCCCATGTCTGAATTCGGGCTTATCGGCCGCACCCTGAAGCATTCCTTCTCGCAGACGTACTTCACCCAGAAATTCCAGAACCTCGACCTGCTCGATCATCAGTACGAGTTGTTTGAGCTGCCCACCATCCATGAGCTGCCGCAACTGCTGGCCCAGCGCCCCGGCTTGCGGGGCCTCAACGTGACTATTCCGTATAAGGAGCAGGTCTGGCCGTTTCTGAACGAGGTGGCACCTTCCGCCGCCCGGGTTGGGGCCGTGAATGTTATTGAGTTTGCGGCTGATGGGCGCCTTATCGGGCACAACACCGACTATGTGGGGTTCCGCAACTCGCTGCGCGACTTTCTGCCCCGGCCTGTTCCGGCGGAGCTGCGGGCATTGGTGCTGGGCAGCGGTGGTGCTTCCAAAGCCGTGGAAACGGCCCTACGGGAGTTGGGAATCGGCTATTGGGTGGTGTCGCGGAACAGCATGAGCAACGGCCTGACTTACGACGAGCTGACGCCGCGCATTCTTGCCGGGCACGCTCTCATCATCAACGCCACGCCGCTGGGCACCTACCCCGACCTGGACCAGTGCCCGCCGCTGCCCTATGAAGTGCTCAGCAGCCAGCACTATCTCTACGACCTGATTTATAACCCCAGCGAAACCGAATTCATGAAGCGCGGGCAGGCGGCCGGCGCCCAAACCAAAAACGGGTTCGAGATGCTGTGCCTGCAGGCCGAGGAAGCCTGGAAAATCTGGAACGGGCAGCAGTAAGCGGGCAGCGCACTGCCCGCTTACTGTTTAGTTGCCCTGCTGGCCCTGGCCGCTTTCACCCTGCTTGGTGTCATCGTTCTGGATGCCTTTGCGGCGCTTCTGGGGCTGCGCCGACATCTTGCCGAAGCGGTAGTTGAAGGCCAGCCGCACGCCGCGCATGTAGATATAGTTGTTGCTTTCCTGCGTGAACTGGGGCGTTTCCAGGATGGTGTTCAGGTTGCGCGTAGCCCGCAGGAAGTTGTCGGCGCTGAGTGTCAGGTCGGCTTTGTCCTGGAGCAGGCTCTTGCGCAGGCCCACCGAGTAGAACGTCCAGGCGGCCTGCCGGCCCTGCAGCTGAATGCGCGGCGAGTTCAGGCCCCCGAAGAACTGCAGCGCCAGACCGCGCTGCCAGCTGGCCGCTTCCGCATCATCGAACTTGGCGAATTTGTAGCTGGAGTTGAGGTTGAGGTTGTACATCAGGCCGCTGTTGTCGAGGGCCGCGCCGGTCAGGTCGAGGGCGGGGCTGCGCAGCGTCACGTAGTAGAAGTTGAGGTTGCCGCTCAGGTCCCACTTCGGCACCGGCTTCACCGAGCCGAACAAGCTTACGCCGTACGTAGCGTTGCGCCCGATATTGCGGAACGTCTGGTTTTGCACGCCATTCTCATCCACAAACCGCACCGTTTCAATAGCGTTGCCGGTGCGCCGCACATAGGCCGAGCCGTTGAGCACGGTGCCTTTGATGAAGGTGGTATAGTTCAGCTCGTAGCTGTCCGTAAACTCCGGGTTCAGGCGCGGGTTGCCGTAGCTGATGTTGAGCGAGTCGGAAGCGTTGACGAACGGGTTCAGGTAGAAAATCTGGGGGCGCTGAATGCGGCGGGAGTACGCCAGGCGCACCGTCTGGCCGGGTTTGCCGGGCTGGTAGCTCAGGCTCACGTTGGGCAGCAGGTTGGTGTAGTTCTGCGTGAACGTGCTGGCTTCACCCTGCTGAAAGCGCCCTTCGATGTCGGTGTGCTCGAGGCGGGCGCCCAGCCGCGTGCTTACCTTTTTGCTCAGGCTGAACCCGTAAGTGGCGTAAGCCGCCAGCACGTTCTGGTCGTAGTCGAAGGTATTGGACCGCTCGGCGCTGCGCACCAGCTGGCTGTTGCCGGTGGGGTCGGTCTGTACGTCGTAGTCGCTGCTCACGCGGCGCAGAATGCCTTTGGCGCCGGCTTCCAGCGTCGCGGTTTCCGACAGCGGATGCGTGTAATCGGTCTGGAGCGTGGTTTCGAGGTTGCGGCTGAGGTTGTCGCTGCCTTCGCGGTAGCTTCGTTCGCCCTCCGTGGCGCGGCCCGGAAACTGGTCCAGGTCGTAGCGCTGGGTGTTGCGGTTGCGGGTGTGCTGGCCCAGCAGGCTCCATTCGCGCTTGGGCTTGCCCTCGAAGGTGCGCGTGTAGGAGCCGCTCACATCGTAGCTCTGGGTGCGGAAGTTGCGGTCGGTGGCGCGCGTAAAGGCCGGAATGTTGGCCAGCTGGTTGAACTGATCGTAGTCGCCCTTATTGCGGAACAGGCTGCCCTGCACGCTCAGATTAAGGTTGTTGTACTTGTTGGGGTCGAAGTCGAAACCCAGCCGCCCGAAGCCGCCGCCGCCCAGCGTAAACCCGTCGCCCTCCTGCCGGAGCGACTGCTCGAACAGGCCCTGCTCGTCGCGCACGCTCCGGGTCAGGTCGTTGCGGTTGGGGCTGTAGAACATGAAGCCGCTGGCCGAGCTGTTGATGCCGATTTTGCCGCGCCGCACGTTCAGCGAGGCGTTGGCATTGGAGCTGCGCGTACCGCCCGCCACGCCCAGGCTGCCGTTGGTGCCTTCCAGGTTGTTTTTCTTGAGCGTGATGTTGATGATGCCGCCCGTTCCTTCCGCGTCATACTTGGCCGAAGGCGTCGTAATCACCTCCACGGTCTTAATCTGGTCGGCCGGAATCTGCTTCATGGCATCAGCCACGGAAGAGGCCACAATGCCGGAGGGCTTGTTGTTGATGAGCACGCGCACGTTGGAAGTGCCGCGCAGCTCCACGTTGCCATCGGGGTCTACGTTCACGAGAGGCACTTTGCGCAGCACATCGGCGGCGGTACCGCCCGTATTGGTCAGGTCCCGGTCGGCGTTGTAGACGATGCGGTCCGGCTTGGTTTCCACCATGTCCCGCTCCCCGGTCACGGTTACTTCGCCCAGCTTTTGCGCGGTCGAAGTCAGCAGCACGCTGCCCACGTCCACGGTGCCGTCCGTCACGGTTACGTTCTGCACCTGCGCGCCATAGCCCACGAAGGTTACCTGCAGGCGGTAGGCCCCGGCGGCCAGCCCTTTCAGCACAAACCGGCCCCGCTCATCGGCAGCCGTGCCATCAATAGGCCGCTCACTGTCGGCTGGGAGCAGGGCCACGGTGGCAAACTCTACCGGCTTTTTGGTGGCTGCATCCAGTACCGCACCGGTAAGGCGGCCGTTGCCCTTCGGCGCTTCCGGCAAACTCAGGCGAGGAGCCGGGGCGGAGCCGGGCGCTGCCGGCGGGCGTTGGCCGGCAGGTGCGGCCGGGGTCTGGGCCAGGGCGGGCAGTGTCAGCAGCCCGGATAAGTATAGCGGCAGATACAGGTTTTTCATGATGTAGTAAGGTGGAAAAGGGCGCTGGAGTGGTGCAAATAGACCGGCTTTCCGGCAAAGCTGAAAGCAAAATGTGCCGAACCGTTGGAGAGCCGGGACGAAGCGTTGTAGGAGCCACCCGAACGGTAAGAGCAGCTGGTTGAGCCAGGGTCACAGCAGGCAAGGCCAGGGTTGCACATCACTGGGGCAGGACAGGGACAAAAAAAACAGCCACCCTGGATGGGGTGGCTGAGTAATGTTGCAGAGGTGTGCGGGATAAAAGCTTTTTTTCTGGCAGCAAACCTACTAAAAACCCGCGAAAACCAAAGCATAATGTGCTATATAGCCTATTTGGCGGCCAGCTTGCGGGCTATTTCGGCGGTGTGTCGGCCCTGGTAGCGGGCCCCTTCCAGCTCGTTGCCGCTGGGTTGCCGCTCGCCCTGGCCGCCGGCCACGGTGCTGGCGCCATACGGCGTGCCGCCCGTCATTTCGTGGTGGCCCATCTGGCCCTGCCACGCGTAGGGCAGGCCCACCAGTATAAAGCCATGGTGCAGCTGCATGGTATGCACCGCCCGGATGGTGGTTTCCTGGCCGCCGTGCTGGGTGGCGGTGCTCACGAAAGCCCCGGCTACTTTGCCCACCAGCGCCCCTTTGGCCCATAGGCCGCCCGTGGCATCCCAGAACGCCTGCATCTGACCGCACATGTTGCCGTAGCGCGTAGGCACTCCCACCAGAATGGCGTCGTAGTCGGTCAGCTCCTCGGGCGTAGCCACCGGAATGTGGGCAAAGGCTTTCTGAGCTTCCGTGGCACCAATCTGGTCCAGCAGCTCCTGAGGCAGGGTTTCGGGTACTCGTTTGATGGTTACTTCATTGCCTTCTACTTCGCGGGCGCCTTCGGCTACAGCTTCCGCCATCTTGTAGACGTGGCCGTAGGTGGAGTAAAACAGAACCAGGGTTTTCATGGGAATGTGGGTTAAGGAAACAGAAAGCCAGTGCGAGGCATACGGTAGCTCGGCACTATAAGGTGCGTGCCCCGTCTCCACGCCAGATGTGTGGTGCAGAAAAAAGCCCGGGAGGCTATATTTTAAAAATCGGGATGGGCGCATGCAACCGTTGGCGGCGGCGGCGGGCTCTTGGGGATGTCGTCGGTTTGCCGGCGCACGTGTTATCTTTCCTGTCCTCGTTTCTGCTTATGTATCCTAGCTCTATTGTGCGCGCGCAGCCCCTTCCCCAGGGTATGTCCGCCCCTACGCACGGCTCCGGCGCCGCAGGCCGGGCAAGGCAGTGAGGGCGCTTTCATCGGCACTGCAACCCATGAGCGGGTTGCGGGGTCTGCTGGCCGGTGCGCCGGCTTCGTCCGAGGCTCTCACCCCGCCACCTCCCGCCGTGCGCCCCCTCATTCCGCCTTCCCAGTTAAGCGAGGCCGAGCTGATAGACGGCTGCTTAGCCGGCAGCCGCCTGATGCAGAAATACCTCTACGAGCGGTTTGCGGGCCGGATGATGGCCGTGTGCCTGCGCTACGCCCAGACCACGTTCGAGGCCGAAGACGTGCTGCAGGAAGGCTTTGTCACGGTGTTTCGCAACCTGGGCAGCTTCCGCCGCGAGTGTCCGCTCGAATTCTGGATTCGCCGTATCATGGTGAATGCGGCCCTGCGCCAGCACCGCCGCAATGCCCCCCTGGTGGCCGTCAGCGAAGGCGAATACCCGGAAGAGCTGGCCGGCGAGGAGTTCACGCTGTCCAACTACGGGTTCGAAGACCTGCTGGCTATGGTGCAGGAGCTGGCCCCGCGCTACCGCATGGTGTTCAACCTGTTTGCCATCGAAGGCTACGGACACAAGGAAATCGGCGAAATGCTGGGTATTTCCGAAGGCACCAGCAAATCACAGTACTCCCGGGCACGGGCAATTTTGAAGTCTAAAGTCGAGCGTCTCGACGCGCAATCCAAGCATGGCCACTTCCGCTCCTAACAATACCCCCGACCCCCGGCCTACCGGCGACCTGGAACACCTGTTCCGGCAGAAGTTCGCGGAGGCAGAGGTAGCACCACGCGCCAGCCTCTGGGAGCAGCTCGACCATGAGCTGCTGGTGCAGCAAAACGAAACTTACCGTCGGCGGCTGCTGGGCTACCGCTGGGCGGCGGCGGCTTCACTGCTGCTGCTGGCCGGCGGCGGCACCTGGCTCAGCTTCCAGCCCACTGCCACTGCCCCAGGTGCTCAAACGGGCGTGGCTACCACTACTACGCCAGCCTACCGCGAAGCCTCATCCGGCTCGTCGGTAGGAGGGGAGGTCGTACCCGGCTCGGCCACTCGCCGCGCTGCTTCGGCCTACAGCCAGCAGGGAGCCTTAGCAGCCTCCGGCAACGGCGGCCATCAATTCGGTGCGGCCCGTGCCGCGCGCTCCGTCTCGGGCGAAACGGCTGCCAGTGACCTGGGCAGCCGGGTGCAGGACCTGCTGAGCCTGGGGCGCCGCCGCAACACGGCTGGCAGCGCCGAGCACAGCCTGGGGTTGAATAGCGGCCAGCGCGGCGTCAGCGCCCTTGGCTCGGAGTTGCTGCAGGACGGCTACAGCCTTACTTCGTCCTCCACGGGTGCCACCGCCACGGCCGGCACTTCCGGTATGGCAGTGGGCGGTAGCAGCCTTGCCGATGGACTACTGACGCGTACCGCGAAGCTGCCGGGTGGCCTGGCCGGCTTCGGCCGTCCCGAAATGCTGCAGCCGGTGGCGCAGTCTGCCAGCCTGCTGGCGGCCGCTGAGCCCGAGGAAGAAGTGCTGGCCGAAGAAAACGAGCCGCAAACCACGAAGCCGCGGCGCTGGAAGTTGAACGCTGCTTATGCGGCCTCGGCTTTCAACCCCAACGCCAATTTTGCCAAAGGCACCGCTACTTCCCCGTCGGTCAGCTACGCGGACTTATCGTCGATAAAAACTTCCGGCGACGCGTACGACGCGGCCGCCGCCGAGTACCGCGACAACCTGCAGGCGGGCCTGGGGCAGCGCGTTTCGCTCACCGCCGACTACTCGCTGAACGACAACTGGGCGCTGGCGGCTGGTCTGGCCGTGGCACAGCAGGAAGCCAGCTCCGCCACTTCCTGGTATTTCCTGGATGGCAAATCGACGGCGGCGGCGTTCTACTCGCCCCCGGCTTCGGTGGGCAACAACATACCGCCGCGCTACAACATGCCGCTGCGCAACGTGAACTACCGCTACCGCACCGCCAGCCTGCCCGTGAGCGTGCGCTACACCACCGACGCCAAACAGGGCTGGTCGATTTATGCCAAGCTGGGCGCGGCCGTAAACGTGCTGCTGGGCTCCCGCACGGAGCTCGAAGGCGTGCCCGAAGCCACCCGCGTCTACTCGCTGGCCTCCGCCGACTCGCCTTACCGCAAGGTGCTGGCCTCGCTGCACGGTGGAGCCGGGGTCCGGTTCCGGCCGGCGGCGGCCTCCTGGAGCTTGGCCCTCGGCCCCGATCTGGAAGCCGGCCTGACCACTCTCAACGCCAACCCGACGCAGAGTTTGCTGCGCCAGGGCCGCCCCTACGCCATTGGCATGGAAGCCAGCGTGGAGTTCGGCAACGTGAAAGCCGCGCCGGTAGCCCGCCGGTAACCTCAGCCCGAACGATATCGACGCACGTTTCCTCTCCGACTGCCCTGCTGGCCTGCGCGTAGCTTCTCGCCCGCAAACGCCCAGTAATGATTCCGAAAACCTGTCCGCTCGCCGGACAGGTTTTTTTGTTTCCCGGGAAACCTACACTTTGCTAACACAGTTATGCTAGGCTGGCTTTTCTGCCGGCCGCCGGCCCTGCCGGCTATCCTTTTTCCTGCTGCATGAAGTATCAACTCACCTCGGAATTCAAGCCTACCGGCGACCAGCCCAAAGCCATTGCTCAGCTGGTGGAAGGCATCAACAACGGCGAGCCGGCGCAGGTGCTGCTGGGCGCTACGGGCACGGGCAAAACCTTCACCATGGCCAACGTTATTGCCGAAACCGGCAAGCCGGCCCTGGTACTCTGCCACAACAAAACGCTGGCCGCCCAGCTCTACGGCGAGTTCAAGCAGTTCTTCCCCAACAACGCCGTCGAGTACTACATCAGCTACTACGACTACTACCAGCCCGAGGCCTACATTGCCAGCACCGACGTGTTCATCGAGAAAGACCTGGCCATCAACCAGGAAATCGAGAAGCTGCGGCTGCACTGCACCTCCACGCTGCTCTCGGGCCGCCGCGACGTCATTGTGGTGGCGTCCGTGTCGTGCATCTACGGCATCGGCAACCCCGAGGAGTTCAGCAAAAACGTGATTTACATGGCTCCCGGGCTGCGGTACTCGCGCAACAACCTGCTCTACCAGTTTGTCCAGATTCTGTATTCGCGCACCGAAATGGAGTTTACGCGCGGCAGCTTCCGCGTGAAAGGCGACACCGTGGACGTGTTTCCGGCCTACGCCGACTACGCCTACCGCATCTTCTTCTACGGCGACGAAATCGAGGCCATCCACAAGATTGACCCGCAGAGCGGCAAGAAGCTGTCCGACGAAAAATCGGTGACGCTGTACCCGGCCAACCTGTTCGTGACCGGCAAGGACACGCTCAACCAGGCCATCAAGGAAATTCAGTTTGATCTGGTGCAGCAGCATGCCTACTTCGAGAAGGAGGGGCGCGACTCCGAGGCCAAGCGCATCATGGAGCGCACCGAGTTCGACCTGGAAATGATTCGGGAGCTGGGCTACTGCTCCGGCATTGAGAACTACTCGCGCTACTTCGATGGCCGCCAGCCCGGCAGCCGCCCGTTCTGCCTGCTCGACTATTTCCCCAAAGACTACCTGCTGGTAGTAGACGAAAGCCACGCCACCATGCCCCAGATCCGGGCCATGTGGGGCGGCGACCGGAGCCGCAAAACGGCCCTAATCGAGTATGGTTTCCGCCTGCCCTCGGCCTTCGATAACCGTCCGCTGACTTTCAACGAGTTTGAAAGCATGTTTCAGCAGGCCGTGTACGTGTCGGCGACGCCGGCTGACTACGAGCTGACGCAGTCCAACGGCATCATTGTGGAGCAGATTATCCGGCCTACGGGCCTGCTCGACCCCGAAATTGACCTGCGCCCCAGCGCCAACCAGATTGACGACCTGCTGGACGAGGTAGATAACCGCGTGAAAATGGGCGACCGGGTGCTCGTGACTACGCTCACCAAGCGCATGGCCGAAGAGCTGCAGAAGTACATGGAGCGCCTCGGCATCAAGTCCAGCTACGTGCACTCCGACGTGAAAACCCTGGACCGGGTAGAGATACTGCGGCAGCTGCGCCTCGGCGAAATCGACGTGCTGATTGGCGTGAACCTGCTCCGCGAAGGCCTCGACTTGCCGGAAGTAAGCCTCGTCGCCATTCTGGATGCTGACAAGGAAGGCTTCCTGCGCGACCAGCGCAGCCTGATTCAGACCATGGGCCGCGCCGCCCGAAACGACCGGGGCAAAGTCATCATGTACGCCGACCGGATGACGGGCTCCATGCAGCGCGCCATTGATGAGACGAACCGCCGCCGCGCCACCCAGCTGGCCTACAACCAGGAGCACGGCATCACGCCGCGCACCGTGCGCAAGAGCCGGGAGGCCATCATGGAGCAAACGTCGCTGTCGGATTACCGCATCCAGGAGGGCGCTGCTTACGCTGGCCCCGATACGGATGGGGCGCTGGCCATTGCCGCCGAGCCGGTGGTGTCGATGATGAACCGGCCGGATCTGGAGAAGCTCATCAAGCAGACCGAAAAGCAGATGGAAGCTGCCGCCAAGGACCTCGACTTCCTGACGGCCGCCAAGCTCCGCGACGAGCTGGCCGCCCTGAAGCAGGTACTGAAAACGAAGCGGGAGTAACAGCTTGTTTCCTTTCGCTACGCAAAGCCCCGGCCGCCCCGCCGGGGCTTTTTGCGTTCTGGGCCCAGGCAGTACAGCCGTTACCAGCCGGTTGGCGTACTTTGGTGGAGCTATTAGGCTGCGGCTTCTATGAAAATACTGCTGGTTGAAGACGAGCCCAAGCTGGCTTCGTTCGTGAAAAAAGGGTTTGAGCACGAAGGCTACGAGCTGACCATCGGCTACGATGGCCGCATGGGCGACTCGCTGTTTCAGCAGCAGCCCTACGACCTGGTGATTCTGGACGTGAACCTGCCGTATCTGAACGGTTTCGAGCTGTGCCGCCGCATCCGGGAAACCGACCGGCAGGTGCCCATTCTGCTGCTCACGGCCCTCGACTCGCTCGATGATAAGGTGACGGGCTTTGAAGCCGGCGCCGACGACTATCTGGCCAAGCCGTTTGCCTTCAAGGAGCTGCTGCTGCGGGCCCGTGCCCTCACCAAGCGCGCTTCCGCCAACGAGCCCAACCGCCAGGTGCTGCGCATGGCCGACCTGGAGCTCAACCTCGACTCCAAAATAGTGACCCGCAACGGCCAGCGCATCGACCTGACCACGCGGGAATACGCGCTGCTGGAGCATCTGCTGCTGAACCGGGGCAAAATCGTGAGCCGGGTGGATATTGCCGAGCGGGTCTGGGAGCTGGATTTCGATACCAGCACCAACGTCATCGACGTGTACGTGAGCTACCTGCGCAAAAAGCTGGACCGTGACTTTTCGCCCAAGCTGATACATACGGTGGTGGGCATGGGCTACGTAATGCGCGAGGGCTGATGCTGATCCGCAACAAGCTGATGCTGCGGTTTACGCTGCTGGTGCTGGCCATTCAGGTCAGCTTTTCGGCGTTTATCTACTACTTCTACGCCACCACGCGCCGGCAGCGCTTCGAGCACCGCCTGGAAAATGCCGCGACGCTGTCGGGGCGGCTGCTGGTGCGCACCGGCAAGCTGGCCACCGGCAACCTGGGCAGCATCCGGCGCGGCGACCTGCTCACAATTGCCGGAGAGGAAATCAGTATTTATGGCCCATCGGGGGATTTGCGCTACAGCAGTGCCGATGCCATCAACCAGGCGCCCAATCTGCTCCGGCTGAAGCGCCTGAAGCCGGGCAAGCCGCTGCTGTTTACGATTGGGCTCAAGCGCGAAGCCATCGGGCTGGCCTATGAGCACCAGGGCAGCTTCTACTACATCTTTGTTTCGGCCGTGGACCGGATGGGCTGGGCGCAGCTGGACCGCGTGCGGCTGCTGCTGCTGGTAGGCAACGTGGGCGCGCTGGCTCTCACCATTCTGGCGGGCTGGTATTTCTCCGGCTCGGCGCTGCGGCCGGTGGCGCGCATCATCCGGCAGGCCGAGCGTATTTCGGCCTCCAACCTGGGCCGCCGCCTCCACGAAGGCAACCGCCGCGACGAAATGGCCCAGCTGGCCATGACCTTCAACGTCATGCTGGCCGGGCTGGAGCAGGCGTTTGAGTCGCAGAAAAGCTTCCTGTCGCACGCCTCGCACGAGTTGCGCACACCGCTCACCACGCTCATGGGCACGCTGGAAACCGCCCTCACCTACGACCAGACGCTGGAAGAAGCCCGGCAAAGCATGAGCGAAAGTCTGGAAGCCGCCCGTCACCTCCACGGCCTCACCAACAGCCTGCTGGCGCTGGTCAAGATAGATGGCGCGCTGCCGGCCCCGGTGCCCGTGCGCCTCGATGAGTGCCTGAGCCAGGCGTTGGACTACGTCCGCGTCAACTACCCGGGCCGGGAGCTGCGGCTGGTGTTCGGGGAATTGCCTGAGGCAGACGAATCGGACGTGTTTATGGTGCCCGGCAATGCGCAGCTGCTGACCACGGCCCTGCTCAATCTGCTCGACAATGCCTGCAAATACTCGGCAGGGCCGGTGCGGGCCGAGCTGGCCTATGCCGATGCCCATACGTTGCGCGTCCGCATTATCGATACCGGCCCTGGCCTCTCGCCCGAGGAGCTAAAGCGCATTTATGAGCCGCTGTACCGGGCTTCCGGCGCCGTTAGCCGCCCCGGCTACGGGCTGGGCCTGCCGCTCACCCAGAAGATAGTGCAGCGCCACGGCGGCCGGCTGGAACTCGCGTCGGTAGTAGGGGAGGGTACTACCGCTACCGTGTGGCTGCCGGCGTCGGCGCAGTAGGCACGTAGGCAAAGTCGGCGGCCAATCGGCTAAATCAGCGCCGGAAGCAGGATTTAATATCTTCTAATCTGCTTCTCATCTCGTTTTAATGTCGGGGCAGGTCCTTTGTGAGGTAAATCAGTCACCCGACGATGACCTCTGAGCCCCGGCCCATCAATTTCCTGCTGTACCTCCTCACCCTGGCCGTTGTGCTGTCGGTGGGGCTGAACGCGTTTCTGCTGTACCGCACTCCGGAAGCCGAAGACGTGCAGGAAGACCTGTCGGAAACGGAGGCTGAGCTACACATGACCCAGCGCCTGCTGGCCCGCTGCCAGTCCTCGCACCAGCGCCAGGACAGCCTCCTGCTGACGCTGCAATCTACGGCCGTCACTACCACTTCGGCCCTCGTCGAGCCCTGAGCCCGCCGCTGGCGCCCCCTTGCTTCTCTGTCATCCATTTACCCAATCCATGACCTCTTCTCTTTTCCCTGCGCTTACCGCCACCTTGCGTCAGGGCTTGCCTGTACTACTGGGAGCCGCGCTGCTGGCCGGCTGCACCGCCGACGGCAAAGACCAGTCGGCGGCGGCTGAGGCCGCGCCGGTACTGCCGGTTACCACGCTCAAATTCTCGGAGCAGGAGCTGTTCCATGAGTATGTAGCCGATGTGCAGGCCGTGCGCAACGTGGAAGTGCGCGCCCAGGTGGGCGGTTTTCTGGAGCACATTTATGTAGACGAAGGCCGGACCGTGAAGAAGGGCCAGCCGCTGTTCCGCATCAATGCCAGCGCCTACCAGAACCAGCTCAACCAGGCCCGCGCGACAGTTTCGGGGGCAGAGGCTCAGGCCCGCGCCGCCCGCCTGGAAATGGAGCGCGTGAAGCTGCTCGTCGATAAAAACGTCATTGCCAAAACCGAGCTGGCCCTTTCCCAGACCAAGGTGAAGGATGCCGACGCCCGCGTGGCCGATGCCCGTACCCAGGAAGCCGCCGCCCGCCTCAAGCTCGGTTTCACGCTGGTAAAAGCGCCGTTTGATGGTATCATCGACCGGATTCCGCTGAAAGTGGGCAGCATGGTGGAAGAAGGCACGCTGCTGACGACCGTATCCGACCTGCGCTCGGTGTTTGCGTACTTCAACGTGGCCGAAGGCGAATACCTGGAGTACGTGAAAGCACGCCAGCGCCATCCCGAGCGCCACACCGATTCGGTGTCGCTGACGCTGGCCGATGGCTCGCTCTACCCGCTGGCCGGCCACATCGAAACCACCGAAAGCGAGTTCAACGCCAGCACCGGCTCCCTGGCTTTCCGGGCCCGCTTCGACAACCCCAAGCAGCTGCTCAAGCACGGCGCCTCGGGCCGGATTCGCCTCACCAACAAGCTGCCCGAGGCCCTGCTGGTGCCCCAGAAGGCAGTGTTCGAAATCCAGGACAAAAACTACGTGTACGTGGTGGACAGCGCCAACCAGGTGCACATGCGCAACTTCAAGCCCCAGACCCGCACCGGCCTCTTCTACGTGGTGAAGGACGGGCTGAAACCGGGTGAGAAAATCGTGTACGAAGGCACGACGGGCCTGAAAAACGGCCAGAAGATCCGGCCCCGCTTCGTGCAGCCCGACTCGGTGCTGGCCGTCGCGCACTAACGACAACGACTTCAACCGCCTAAAGTCAGGGCCGGGGCTTCCTGCTCCGTGGAAAAGGGGGGACAAGCCGTCCGGTGCAGGATGACACCGGCCGGCAGCAGCTTCCGGTCCTGGCTTTTTTATCACGCCGTCCCTTCCTCAGAGAGCTGAGGAAGGGACTCCGGCTGCCTTGCCACACCTACCTATGTTTGATATTTTCATACGCCGGCCGATTCTCTCGCTGGTTATTTCCGTGTTTCTGCTGCTGCTCGGGGTGCTGGCATTGTTCACGCTGCCCATCACGCAGTTCCCCGACATCGTGCCGCCCTCCGTGACGGTGACGGCCAAGTACACGGGCGCCAACGCCGAGGTATGCGCCAAGGCCGTGGCCACGCCGCTGGAGCGCGCCATCAACGGCGTGCCCGGCATGACCTATATGTCGTCGGTGAGCTCCAACAACGGCGTGACGCTCATCACGGTGTTCTTTAAAGTAGGCACCGACCCCGACCTGGCCGCCGTGAGCGTGCAGAACCGCGTCACGACCATCATCGACGAGCTGCCGGAAGAAGTAATCAAGGCGGGCGTGACGACGGAGAAAGAGGTGAACAGCATGCTGCTCTACCTCAACATCATGAGCGACGACCCCAAGGCCAACGAGAAGTTCATCTACAACTTCGCCGACATCAACGTGCTGCAGGAGCTCAAGCGCATCGATGGCGTGGGCTTTGCCGAAATCATGGGCTCGCGCGAATACTCGATGCGCGTGTGGCTGAAGCCGGACCGCATGGCCGCCTACAACGTGGGCACCGACGAAGTGGTGGAAGCCATCCGGGCCCAGAACGTGGAGGCCGCGCCCGGCAAGTCGGGGGAAAGCTCGGGCCGCCAGGCGCAGGTGCTGCAATACGTGCTGCGCTACACCGGCAAGCTGTTCGAGCCCGAGCAGTACCGCAACATTGTGGTGCGCTCCGGCGCCGATGGCTCCATTCTGCGCCTGCGCGACGTGGCGGAAGTAGAATTCGGCTCGCTCACCTACGGCATGTCTTCCAAGATTGACGGGCGGCCCTCGGCGGCCATCATGCTCAAGCAGCGCCCCGGCTCCAACGCCTCCGAGGTAATCGACGGCGTGAAAAACCGCATGGCCGAGCTGAAAGGCACCAGCTTCCCGCCCGGCATGACCTACAGCATCTCCTACGACGTGTCGCGCTTCCTTGACGCCTCCATTCACGAGGTGCTCCGCACGCTGGTCGAGGCCTTCCTGCTGGTGTTCCTGATTGTGTACATCTTCCTGCAGGACTTCCGCTCCACCCTGATTCCGGCGCTGGCCGTGCCCGTGGCCCTGATTGGTACGCTGTTTTTCATGCAGGTGCTGGGCTTCTCCATCAACCTGCTCACGCTGTTCGCGCTGGTATTGGCCATCGGTATTGTGGTCGATAACGCCATTGTGGTGGTGGAGGCCGTGCACGCCAAAATGCAGGAAAAGCACCTGCCGGCGCGGGCTGCCACCTTTGAGGCCATGCGCGAAATCAGCTCCTCGCTGGTGGCCATTACGCTGGTGATGTCGGCGGTATTTATCCCCGTATCGTTCATGGATGGCCCGGTGGGCGTGTTCTACCGCCAGTTTTCGCTCACGCTGGCCATTGCCATTGTCATTTCCGGCGTCAATGCCGTGACCCTCACGCCGGCCCTGTGCGCCATTATGCTGCGGCACACGCCGCTGGCTGAAGGTGAAAAGCCGAAAAGCATGATGGGCCGCTTCTTCGCCGGCTTCAACCGCCGCTACGAAGCCATGGCCGGCCGCTACCAGGGCCTGCTGCGCGGCGTGGCGGGCCGCCGCGTCGTCACGCTGGGCATGCTCCTGCTGTTTTTCGGGGCTACCTGGGGCGTGAGCCGCGTGCTGCCCTCCGGCTTCATCCCGACCGAAGACCAGGGCATGATTTACGTGAACGTGACCACGCCCGCCGGCGCCACCGTGGAACGCACCGAGCAGGTGCTGGCCCAGGTGCAGAAAATTGCCCAGGACCTCGGACCAGTTGAATCCGTTTCGACGCTGGCCGGCTACAGCCTCGTGAACGAAGTGGCGGGCTCCAGCTACGGCATGGGCATGATTAACCTCAAGCCCTGGGACCAGCGCGAAGAGTCGGTGCAGGATATGATTGCGCAGCTGGAAGAGAAAACCAAAGGCATCAGCGACGCCAGCATCCAGTTTCTGCCGCCGCCCACCGTGCCCGGCTTCGGTAACTCCAGCGGCTTCGAGCTGCGCCTGCTCGACAAATCCGGCACCGGCGACCTGCAGAAAACCGCCGACGTAGCCCAGACTTTTCTCACGGCGCTCAACAAGGAGGGCGCCATCAACGGAGCTTTCACCGGCTTCGACCCCAACTTCCCGCAGTACCTCATCCACGTCGACCAGGACATGGCCGCCAAGAAGGGCGTCACCATCGATAAGGCCATGAGCACGCTGCAAACCCTGATGGGCAGCTACTACGCCTCCAACTTCATCCGGTTCGGGCAGATGTATAAGGTGATGGTGCAGGCCTCGCCCGAGTACCGCGGCCGCCCCGAGGACGTGCTGGCCCTGCACGTGAAAAACGACCGGGGCGAAATGGTGCCTTTCTCCACTTTCGTGAAGCTGGAGCGTGTTTTCGGCCCCGACCAGCTCACGCGCTACAACATGTACACCTCGGCCATGGTCAATGGTGATGCGGCCCCCGGCTTCTCGTCCGGCGACGCCATCAGCGCCATCGAGCGGGTAGCGGCCAAGGAACTGCCCCGCGGCTACGACTACGAATGGAGTGGCATGACGCGGGAGCAAATCCTGAGCGGCGACCAGGCCCTGTACGTGTTCGGCGTGGTACTCATCTTCGTGTATCTGCTGCTGGCCGCCCAATATGAGAGCCTGCTGCTGCCGCTGCCGGTGCTGCTGAGCCTGCCCACCGGCGTATTCGGGGCTTTCCTGAGCCTGAAGCTACTGGGGCTGGAAAACAACATCTACGCCCAGGTGGCACTGGTTATGCTGATTGGTCTGCTGGGCAAAAACGCCATTCTCATCATCGAGTTTGCCGAGCAGCGCCGCCGCCAGGGAGCCTCCGTGCTCGATGCGGCCATCGAAGGTGCCGTGTCGCGTCTGCGGCCCATCCTGATGACGTCTTTCGCCTTCATTGCGGGCCTGATTCCGCTGGTAATTGCCAGTGGGGCCGGTGCCCTTGGCAACCGCTCCATCGGGACGGCGGCGGCGGGCGGCATGCTCATCGGCACGCTGTTCGGCATGGTCCTGATTCCGGGCCTGTACGTGCTGTTCGCCAGCCTCGAAAAGCCGAAAAACCCCGATGCTGACCCCGAAGAAGCCGACGAAACGCCGGCACTGCCCACGGCCCAGCATCGTCTCAACGGTGCGGCCGTGCCCGCCGGCGAACCTGTTCATTTCATCAAATAAGTATGCGTCTGCATTCTGCTATAGTTTCCGGTCTTACTGTACTGGCTTTGGCCTCCGGCTGCCGCGTGGCGGCTCCCACGGAGCCCAAAGCCAGTGTGGCGCTGCCTGCTGCTTTTGCCACCACCCCGCAGGGGCCGTCTGCCGTGGCTGCAACTACGGCGGGCGGTGCGCTGCCCACCACCCCGCCCGCCGATACGCTGAGTGCCGGCGCCCTGCCGTGGCGGCAATTCTTCGCCGACCCCGCGCTGGCGGCCCTGATTGACACCGCGCTGCAGCAAAACCTGGATCTGCGCATTGCCGTGCAGCGCGTCGAAATGGCTCGGGCCAACTACCTGGCCCGGCGCGGGGCGCTACTGCCCACCGTGTCGGCCGTGGGCTCGGCCGGCGCCGACCGGTACGGCCGCTACACGCTCAACGGCGTAGGCAACTTCGACACCAACCTGTCGCCGAATATTGAAGGCGGGCAGCGGATTCCGGGCCCGCTCACGCCGGATTTCTTCGTGGGGCTGCGCAGCTCCTGGGAAATAGATGTGTGGGGCAAGCTCAAGAGCCGCCGCAAAGCTGCGTATCTGCGGGTTCTGTCGTCGGAGCAGGGGCGCAACTTTGTGACGACCAACGTGGTGGCCGAAGTAGCGCGGCTCTACTACGAGCTGCTCACCTACGACAACCAGCTGGCCGTGCTGCAGCGCAACGTAGGCCTGCAGCAGAAGGCTTTGGGGGTTATGCGAATTCAGAAGCAGGCCGGCCGCGCCACCGAGCTGGCCGTGCAGCAGTTTGAGGCCCAGGCCTTGCGCACCGAAAGCCTGTCCTACGAAACCCGCCAGCGCATCACCGAAACCGAAGCCGCCATCAACCAGCTGCTCGGCCGCTACCCGCAACCTATTGCTCGCGGCGCGGCCCTGCCCCAGCAGACGCTACCCGCTCGCCTCGGAGCGGGCCTGCCCTCGGCCTCCCTGCTCCGCCGCCCCGATGTGCGCCAGGCCGAGCTGGACCTGCAGGCCGCCCGCGCCGACGTAGATGCAGCCCGCGCCGCTTTCCTGCCCTCACTCACGCTCACGCCCTACGTCGGGTTCAATGCTTTCCGCAGCAATATGCTGTTCGATCCGTCGTCGTTGGCATTCGGGGCAATAGCCGGGCTGGCCGGGCCCATTCTCAACCGGAGCCAGCTCAAAGCCGACCAGCGCACTGCCGTTGCGGCCAACCTCGAAACCTACTACCTCTACCAGAAAACCCTGCAAACCGGCTTTCGCGAAGTCGTGACCGGGCTGAAGGGCCTGGAAAACTACCGCTCCGCCGCCGCACTCCGCCAGCAGGAAGTAGACCTGCTCACCAAAGGCGTGGCTACGGCCAACGACTTGTACGTGGCCGGCTATGCTTCTTATCTGGAAGTTATTACGGCCCAGCGCAGTGTGCTGGAGGCCGAGCTGAGTCTGGCCGAAGCCCGGCAGGCCCAGCTACTGCAAAGTGTGAATCTCTACCGCGCCCTGGGCGGCGGCTGGCAACAGCCATAGTTTTTCTGCTGCCCTTCCTGGAATGGCCGTGCTACTAAGCACGGCCATTTTTTTGTGCTTTGGCTGGTCAGTGCCCGCGCATAGGCAGAGAAGGGCAGGCCGGTGGTTATTGAGCAGAAATATGAAACTTGGGGGCTGGTAAGCAGCGGTACCTAGTTCAGCCGCCTCGCCTGTCTGCCTTATGCCTCACTTCGGACCCCGATTTTCTTTTCTGGTACGATGTGCCTTCTTCCTGGGCCTACTGCTGGGTATAGGGAGTTGTGCACAGCCCGCCGCCAAGCCACGCTATACCATCGGCTTCTCGCAGTGCACCAACGGCGACGCCTGGCGGCAGGCCATGCTGGCGGGTATGAAGAAGGAGCTGAGCTTCTACCCGGAAGTGGATTTCCACATGAAGGACGCCAAGTACAGCAGCACCCTGCAGCAGGAGCAAATCAAGGAATTTCTGGAGGAAGGCATCGACCTGCTGATTGTATCGGCCAACGAAGCCGAGCCGGTGACACCCATCATCGAGGAAGTGTACAACCGGGGTATTCCGGTGGTTATTCTTGACCGGCGCACCACATCCAAGCTCTACACCGCCTATGTGGGTGGCAACAATGAGGAAGTGGGCCATACTGCCGGCAACTACGTGGCCAACCTGCTGAAACAGAAGGGCCGGGTGGTGGAGGTTCTGGGCGCGCCCGGTTCGTCGCCGGCCGTAGACCGGCATCTGGGTTTCGAGCAGGCATTGGCTGCCTACCCCGGCATTCAGAAGGTGGCGCAAATCAACAGCAACTGGGAGCGGCCCTCGGTGCTGGAGCGGCTGCCCGCCGTGCTGCGCGCCCAGCCCAATGTAGACTTGATTTTTGCGCACAACGACCGGCTGGCGCTGGGAGCCTATCAGGTATGTAAGCAACTGGGTATGCAGCGCCGCGTGAAAATTGTGGGCGTAGACGGGCTGCCGGGCAGCCGGGGCGGCATTCAGCTGGTGCAGGACGGTATCCTGACTGCCACGCTGCTGTACTCGCCCGGCGGCGAAGAAGCCATCCGCACGGCCATGCGCATCCTGAGTAAGCAGCCCTACGACAAGGAAAACATCCTCAGCACCATGGTTATTGACTCGACCAACGTGCTGACGATGAAGATGCAAACCGAGAAGCTCGCCAGCCAGCAGCAGGATATTCAGCGGCAGCAGCAGCTGCTACTGCAGCAGCGCGCTACCTACGCCAGCCAGCAGACGGTGCTCTACGTGTTGGCGGCCGCACTGCTGGGGGCGGCGGTGCTGGGGCTGCTGGCCTTCCGAGCGTTCCGCGTCAACCGCCGCATCAACCAGACCCTGGGCCAGCAGAACGAGGAAATCAGGTCCCAGCGCAACCAGATTCAGGAATTCGCTGAGCGGGCTAAGGTGGAAACCGAAGCCAAGCTGCGCTTCTTCACCAACTTCTCGCACGAGCTACGGACCCCACTCACCCTCATTCTGGGGCCCGTGGAGGAAATGCTGACCGCCAGCCCCACCGACCTGCCCGCTGCCCACCGCCACGACCTGAGCCTCATCCGGCGCAATGCCCAGCGGCTGCTGCAGCTCGTCAATCAACTGATGGATTTCCGCAAGATTGACGTGGGCAAGATGCCGGTGCGCGCCACTGAAGGCAATTTGGTGGGTTTCGTGCGCGAAATCATGGACGTGTTTGAGAAGCCTGCCCGGCAGCGCGGCATCAGCCTCCGGTTTCTGCCTTCGGAGCCGGCTATCCGCCTCTGGTTTGATGTGAACATTCTGGACAAAGTGTTCTTCAACCTGCTCAGCAACGCCCTGAAATTCACGCCCGACCGGGGCCAAATTACGGTGAGTCTGCAGCTGGTGCCTGCCGAAAACAGCGTACGGCTGAGCGTGGAGGATACCGGCCGCGGTATCTCGGAGCAGGACCGGGCGCACATTTTCGAGTGGTTTTATCAGGGGCAGCAGTCGGCGGCGCGCGGCTCGGGCATGGGGCTGGCGCTGGCGCTGGGCCTCACGCGCCTGCACCTGGGGCAGCTCACGTTCACGAGCCAGCCGGGGAAGGGCAGCACGTTCGTCGTGACGCTGCCGCTGGAGCTGCCGCCGGCCCTGAAGCTGCCCACGGACAGTGCGGCCCCGCAGGCTATGCCTGCCCTGGCGCTGGAAGAAGGAATTGCCGCGCCCGCCACTACTGGCGAGTTGCCGGCTATGGCCGGTAGCGAGGCGCTGGTACTGGTGATTGAAGACAACCCTGACGTTAATGCCTTCCTTACCCAGAAGCTGCAGCCGCACTTCCAGGTAAGTTCTGCCTTCGACGGAGCCACGGGCTTGCGCCTGGCCGCCGAGTCCATTCCGGACCTGATAGTGTGCGACGTGATGCTGCCCGAACTCAGCGGGCTGGAAGTGGTGGCCCAACTCAAGGGCGACTGGCGCACCTCGCACATTCCGGTGGTGCTGCTCACGGCCCGCAACGCGCCCGAGCAGCAGGTGGAAGGCGTACAGGCCGGCGCCGACCTCTACCTCACCAAGCCATTCAACCCCACTTTCCTGCTCGAGAGCCTGCGCACTTTGCTGGCCAACCGCGACAAAATGCGGGAGCATTTTCGGCGCGAGCTGAGCGTGGATACCGTGACGGTGGCGCCCCAGCGCGTCGACCAGAAATTCCTGGCCGACCTCACCGCCATTGTGGAAGCCAACCTCGGCCGCTCCGACCTGACCGTAGAAGATGTGGCCCGCAGCCTGGGCATCTCGCGGGTGCAGCTGTACCGCAAAGTGAAAGCCGTGCTCGGCACCGGCGTCACCGATTTCATCCAGGGCATCCGGCTCACCAAGGCACGCCAACTCCTGCTCGACGACGAGCAAACCATTGCCGAAGTAGCCTATCAACTGGGCTTCTCTTCACCGTCGTACTTCTCCACCAGCTTCAAGGCCCGCTACCAGGTGTCGCCCTCCGAGTTCCGGGCGCTGCATACCACGCCCAGTGCCTGAATCAATTTTGAAAATCAGGTATCAAAAGTGAAAATACACCTGTGAAAATAGTTGTGGTTGGTTTGTTAATATATTGATATAAAGGCAAGTAGGGGTGTTTTGTAGGATGGGCGTTTTTTGAAAGAGTTTGAGTGATTAGAGAAAGGTAGTCGGGCGCTTTTGCAGGAGATTTGAGCATCAATTCTGCGCTGCAAAAGCTACTCGCACTTGCTCCGGCCGCTGTGCGGCGGCCCTGCTGAGGCACTCCGCCGGTGGCCGGGCATCAGTTCTCTAGTCTTCCCCTTTTCCAAAAAATTCCCATGAAACACACTGTACCCCTGCTGCGCCAGGCCCTGGGCCTGACGTTGCTTTCGGTCCTGCCGCTGGCCGCTACTCCGGCCCTGGCGGCCGCCGACTTCCCTGTGGGCATGCTGGCCAACGTGCCCGTTACAGGCCGCATAGTTGACGAGAAAGGCGCCGGAATGCCGGGCGTAACAGTGGTCGTGAAGGGTACTTCGCTTGGCACGTCTACCGATGCCGACGGGAACTTCTCCCTCTCGGTGCCCGACAATGCCACGGCCCTGCAGTTTTCCTTTATCGGCTACAAGTCGCAGGAGGTGGCGGTGGCGGGCCGCACGTCGTTCAGCATCACGCTGGCCCCGGACGCGGCTGCCCTCGATGAAGTGGTGGTGACCGGCTACCAGACCCAGCGCAAAGCCGACCTGACCGGCGCGGTGGCGGTGGTGAAAACCGAAGAAATCCGGGACATGGCCTCCAACGATGTGACCCGCAACCTGCAGGGCCGCGTGGCGGGCGTGCAGATTTCGACCGACGGGGCGCCGGGTAGCTCGGCCACAGTACGCATCCGGGGCTTCGGCACGCTCGGCAACAACGACCCGCTCTACGTTATCGACGGCATCCCGACCAAGGAAGGCATCAACCAGATCAACCAGAACGATATCGAGAACATTCAGGTGCTGAAAGACGCTTCGGCGGCCAGCATCTACGGCTCGCGGGCCGGCAACGGCGTTATCATCATCACGACAAAAAAGGCCAAGAAGGGCGCCACCAAAGTAGACTTCTCGACCTTCTTCACGCTCCAGACGCCAGGCCCGAATATCAAGCTGCTCAACACGCTGGACTACGGCCGCGTGTATGGCCAGGCCGCCATCAACGACGGCACCAACCCCAGCCTGCCCTACTACAACTTCCAGACGAGCGTGGATGGCAGCGGCCGCCGCGTGCTGAACGGGGTGACGGTGCCGGAGTTCATCGACGCCGAGCGGACCCAGCGCGCCTCCGATACCGACTGGTTCAAGGAAACGCAGCAGAATGCCCTGATTCAGAGCTATAACCTGAGTGTGAGCAGCGGCAGTGAGCGGGGTGGGGCGTTGTTCTCGCTGAACTACTACGACAACAACGGCACGCTGAAATATTCCGGCTTCGACCGGTACACGGCGCGCCTGAACTCCGACTACAACTTCCTGAATGGCAAGCTGAAAATCGGCGAAAACCTGACCATCGTGAAGTCGCAGCGTGCTGAGTTTGACCTGAATCTGGTGCGCGACCGAACCACACAGCTGCCCTCCATTGTGCCGGTGCGCACCGCGGACGGGGTAGGCTGGGGCGGCCCCGTGGCGGGTATGAGCGACCGGGACAACCCACTGCGTCTGCTGAAAGACAACGAGCAGAACCGCTCCAACACCGGCCGCGCCTTTGGCAACCTGTTTGCCGACGCCGAAATCCTGAAGGGGCTGCACCTGCGCACCAGCTTCGGCATCGACTACAGCATCTACAAGTTTCGCCAGATCTACAAAACCTACCAGGCGGGCTTCCTGTCGGAGCAGAACAACCGCGTGACGGTGAACGACCGGTTCTGGGGCAACTGGGTGTGGCAGAATACCCTGAACTACGATATGCTGCTGGGCGGCAAGCACCAGCTGGGCTTTGTGGCCGGCACGGAGCGCATCAGCTACTACGACGAAAGCTCGTACGCCTCGCGCACCAACTTCGCCAGCGAAGACCTTACCTACGCCTACCTCGATGCCGGGGCCGCCAACAAAGACAACGGCGGCGGCGCCACGGTCTACCGGCTGGCCTCCACGTTCGGAAAAATCAACTATTCGTTTGCCGACAAGTATCTGGTGTCGGGAACGTTGCGCCGCGACGGTTCCTCGCGCTTCGGGGCCGACAACCGTTTCGGCATTTTCCCGGCCGTGTCGGCAGGCTGGCGCATGAGTGAGGAGTTGTTTGTGAAAGACAGCGCGCCAATCTTTTCCGACCTGAAGCTGCGCGCCGGCTGGGGCCAGACCGGCAACCAGGACATTGCCAACTTCGCCTCGCGCGGCCTCTACCAGTCGCTGCTGGGCACCCTCGACCCCAACTTCGAGTACGACCGGGGCACGGCCTACGACATCTACGGCAACGACACCAACCTGCCCTCGGGCTACCGCCGCTTCCAGCGCCCCAACCCGGCCCTGAAGTGGGAAACCACCACCCAAACCAACGTGGGGCTGGACTTCGGCTTCCTCGATAACCGACTGTCGGGTACCGTCGACTACTTCGTGAAAAAGAGCGAAGACATCCTCGTGAACCTGCCGTATCTGGCGGTAGTAGGGGAGGGCGGTGACCAGTTCGTGAACGGTGCTTCCATTGAAAACCGGGGCTGGGAATTCGTGCTGGGCTACCAGAACGAGCTGAGCAACGGCCTGACCTACAACATCTCCGGCAACCTTTCCACCTACCGCAACGAACTGACATTCCTGCCGGCGGAAGTAATCAACGCCTACGGCGGCAACGGCCAGGACGTGACGCGCCTGGGCCACTCCATCAACGCCGTGTACGGCTACGTGGCCGACGGTTTGTTTCAGAATGAAGGAGAAGTAACCAACCACGCCACGCAGGTGGGCGCCGCCCCCGGCCGCCTCCGCTACAAAGACCTGAACGGCGACGGCAAAGTCGACAACTTCGACCAGACATGGATTACGGAAGGTGTGCCCGATTTCAGCTACGGCCTGAACCTGGGCGCGGGCTACAAGGGCTTCGATGTGCAGCTGTTTTTCCAGGGCGTACAGGGCATCTACGCCTTCAACAACGCTAAATTCCGCACCGACTTTGCCTCGCTGGCCTCGGGCGAAAACTGGGGTGAGCGGCTGCTCGACGCCTGGACGCCGACCAACACCGGCTCCAGCATTCCGGCCCTTACGCTCATCAACACCAACAACGAGGGCCGCGCCTCCACCTACTTCATCGAAAACGCTTCCTACATGAAGCTGCGCAACCTGCAGGTGGGCTACTCGCTGCCGGCCGGTTTCGTGAGCCGCCTCAAACTGCAGGGCGTGCGGGTGTATGTGCAAGGCCAGAACCTGTTCACGGTGAAAAGCAAGGAGTATACCGGCGCCGACCCGGAGGTGACCAACTACCAGTATCCGGTGCCCCGCATTTTCTCCACCGGCCTCAACGTTTCTTTCTAAGATCAGAACTTAGAAATAAGAGCCTAGAATCAAGATTCCAATCCTTGAAAACCTGCCTCTAAGCTCTAACATCTTGGTTCTAAGCTCTAATCTAACTCCTCATGAAATTCCTCAAGCCTACCATACTTTCCCTGGCGCTGCTGGCTTTTGTTTCCGGCTGCAACGACAAAGACTTCCTCGACGTGCAGCCCATCGGGGCCCTGAGCGACGAGCAGCTGAACACGCCCGCCAACATTGAAAAGCAGGTTATTGCCGCCTATTCCTCGCTGGGCAATGATGTGTACCGGGCGCCTTACACCAGCATGTGGCCCTACGGCAACGTGCGCGGCGGCGACGCCTACAAGGGCGGCAATGGCACTGCCGACGTTGACGCGTTCCACTTCTACGAAACCTTCACTTTCAACCGCGTCGATGTGGGCAACACCGACGAGCTGTGGTTCCTGATTTACATCGGGGTGTCGCGCTGCAACGATGCCCTGCGCCGCCTCGATGCCGTGGATGCTGCCGCCATGCCTACCAAAGCGGTGCGCCAGGGCGAAGTACGGTTCCTGCGCGGGCACTACTACTTCCTGCTGAAAGAGCTGTTCAAGCGGGTGCCCTACATCGACCAGACCGTTCCGGCCGACCAGTACGGTACCATCTCAAACGTGGCTCTGACCAACGACGAGCTGTGGACCAAAATTGCTGACGACTTCCGGTTTGCGGTAGCCAACCTGCCCGACACCCAACCCGAAATCGGGCGGGCTAATAAGTCGGCGGCGCAGGCCTACCTGGCCAAAACGCTGCTCTACCAGGCCTACGTGCAGGGCGACAACCACGCCGTAACGAGCATCGACCAGGCCAAGCTGAACGAAGTAGTAACCCTGACCAACCAGGTAGCCGCCTCCGGCAAATACGGGCTGCACGCCGACTATGCCACCAACTTCCTGACCGCCGGCGACAACGGCACAGAGTCGGTGTTTGCCATCCAGTTTTCGCGCAACGACGGCACTCCCAAAGGCCGCACCGACCGGGGCAACAGCCTGAACTACCCCATGAACCCCGACTACGGCTGCTGCGGATTTCACCAGCCCAGCCAGAACCTGGTGAATGCCTACAAAACCGACGCCCAGGGTCTGCCGCTGTTCACCACGTTCAACAACTCGGACCTGAGCACCCCGGCCGACTTCCAGAACAACACCGTAGACCCGCGCCTCGACCACACGGTAGCCATTCCGAGCCACCCCTACAAGTACCTCCCGACGTTCGTATTTGAGACTTCCTGGCTGCGCGACCCAAACACCTACGGTGTGTATATGTCGATGAAGGAGAATGTGCTGCCCTCGGACCCGAGCTTCCAGAAAACGCCGCCGTTCATGTCGTCGTCGAAGAACTGGGCCATCATTCGCTACGCCGATGTACTGCTGTGGAAAGCCGAAGCCCTGATTGAACTGGGCCGGCAGTCGGAGGCGCTGCCCATCATCAACCAGATCCGGCAGCGCGCCGCCGCCAGCACCACCCGTCTGAAAAACGCCGGCGGTGGCAACACGTCCAATTACCGCATCGGCCAATATTCCTCTGCCGGCTGGAGCCAGCAGTACGCCCGCGAGGCCCTGCGCTTCGAACGGCGCCTGGAGTTTGCTATGGAAGGTTTCCGCTTCTTCGACCTCACGCGCTGGGGCGTTGCGGCCGGTACCCTGAACACCTATTTCGACCGGGAAAAAACCAAGCGTCTGTACCTGCAAACGGCCCGCTTCACGCAAGGCCGCGACGAGTATCTGCCAATTCCTATCAACCAGATCAACTTCAGCAAAGGCCTGTACAAGCAGAACCCGGGGTGGTAAGTACAGCGCCGGCTGTGGCGTGCTGCAACACGCCACAGCGGCTGCTCTGCACTGCCCCGGTGCCTGCTCGGCGCAGCCTTCAATTACCAGGTTTAACCCGGGGTCTTCAGTACGACTACCTCTCTAAAATCACGCTGTGAAAAACAACAATGTATTCTTTTGGTCCCTGGTGGTGGCGCTGGGCGGCTTCCTGTTCGGCTTCGACACCGCCGTTATTTCCGGGGCCGAGAAAGCCATTCAGCAGCTCTGGGGGCTGAGTTCCGTGGAGCATGGCTTCACTATTGCGGTGGCTCTGATTGGCACCGTGTTCGGGGCCATCTTCGGTGGTATTCCGTCCGATAAGCTGGGCCGCCGCCATACTCTGATCTGGATTGCGGTGCTCTACTTTGTGTCGGCCATCGGGGCGGCCGTTACGTCCAACTGGATAGCTTTTATGGTGTTCCGGTTCCTGGGCGGGTTGGGCGTGGGCGCGTCGTCGGTGACGGCGCCGCTTTATATTTCCGAGGTGTCGCCGGCCGAGAAGCGGGGGCAGATGGTGGCCATGTTTCAGTTCAACATCGTGTTCGGCATCCTGGCCGCTTACCTCTCCAACTACCTGCTGACCGGCGTGGGCGAAAACGACTGGCGCTGGATGCTGGGCGTGCAGGCCGTGCCGGCGCTGGCGTTTTTCCTGCTGCTGTTCCGGGTGCCCGAAAGCCCGCGCTGGCTGCTGGGCCAGGGCCGCGTGGAGGAAGGCCGCCACGTGTTCCAGCGCATCAACCCCGCCACCGCCGACCAGGAAGTAACCAGCGTGCTGACTTCCAACGCTTCCGATGACGCCATGGTAGGTAGCAAATCGTTGTTTGCCCCGCAGTACCGCACCCCGGTTATACTGGCCGTGCTGTTTGCGGTGTTCAACCAGGTGTCGGGCATCAACGCCATTATTTACTTCGCCCCGCGCATCTTCGAAATGACGGGCCTGGGCCAGGGGGCGGCGCTGCTCTCATCGGCGGGCATTGGGCTGGTGAATTTCGCCTTCACGCTGCTGGCCCGGCAGGTCATCGACCAATTTGGGCGCCGCAAGCTGATGCTGATTGGCTCGTTTGGGCTGATTGCCACGCTGGGGCTGGTGTCGTGGGCATTCTACTCGCAGAACTTCAGTGCTATGGGCGGGATGCTGGTGCCGGTGCTGCTGTTCGTTTATATTGCCTTTTTCGCCTTCTCGCAGGGCGCGGTTATCTGGGTGTTCATCTCGGAAATCTTCCCCAACACGGTGCGCGCCAAAGGGCAGGCGCTGGGCTCCAGCACGCACTGGGTGATGGCGGCCATTATTGCCTTCGCCTTCCCGCCGCTGGCCGAAAAGCTGGGCGGCGGCCACACCTTCGCCTTTTTCTGCGGTATGATGGTGCTCCAACTGCTTTTCGTGTGGCGCATGATGCCCGAAACCAAAGGCACCAGCCTCGAACAGCTGGAAAAAACACTCGTCATCCATTGAGGGGAGCCTGGAAGTGAGAATCAAGAGCTTGGATATCGTCGATACTAGGCTCTGAATGCTCCTTTCTGCCCTTGCGTTTTCTAACTTCTAAATATCTCATGTTTGATAAGCTAGTCTGCTTCGGCGAAATTCTGTGGGATGTGCTGCCGACCGGCAAGCAGCCCGGCGGCGCGCCCTTCAACGTGGCCGTGCACCTGCACCAGCTCGGCCAGTCCGTGGACCTCATCAGCCGCGTCGGCGACGACGACCTGGGCTCGGAGCTGCTCGATTTTGTAGCATCCAAAGGCCTGCGCACCGACTACGTGCAGCACGGCAAAACGCACCTTACCGGCGTGGTGAAGGCCAACGTGGACGATGCCAACGAGGTGACGTACAAGATTGTGCAGCCCGTGGCCTGGGACTACATTCAGTACGATGCCGCGCTGGAAACGCTGGTGGAGCAGGCCGAGGTATTCGTGTTTGGCAGCCTCGCCGCCCGGCAGTCCGGCACCCGCGAAACGCTGTACCGCCTGCTGGAACACGCCAAGTTCAAGGTATTCGACGTGAACATGCGTCCACCGCACTACAGCAAAGAGGTGGTAAAATACCTGCTCGAAAAAGCCAATCTGGTGAAGATGAACCACCACGAGCTGGCCGAAATTATGGCGTGGTTTGGCGAGGAAACCGACCAGCCCGCCGCTATGCAGTGGCTCGCCAACCGCTTCGATTTGCAGGCCGTGTGCGTAACCTGCGGCGCCGATGGCGCCCTGCTCTGGGCCAACGGCCAGCTGTACCGCTCCCCCGGCGTATCGGTGGAAGTAAAGGACACTATAGGCAGCGGCGACTCGTTTCTGGCGGCGCTGCTCAAGGGCTGGCTGGCTGGCCAGGAACCCGGCGACATGCTGCGCTTCGCCTGCGCCACCGGCGCGTTGGTCGCCACCCACCAGGGTGCTACTCCTGCCTTCACCGAAACTGATGTGCAGGAACTGCTGGCTGCGCAGGCAGTGTAGCTTCCTGGTTGATTCCAGGACATTCATTTCTCACTCCCCGTCCCCTATGAAATACCCGCTTCTCCTGGCGCTGGCCGCGGCCAGCCTTGCCGCGTGCAATCCTGACGCCAAAACCACCGACACGGCTACCACGGCCCCCGCTACTACGGCAAATGCCTCGGCTGATTCTTTGCCGCCCGCCACGCCGCAGTACCGCCCGGCATATCATTTCAGCCCGGCCAAGATGTGGATGAACGACCCCAACGGTATGGTGTACCTCAACGGCACCTACCACCTGTTCTTCCAGCACCACCCCGACGGTATGGAATGGGGCCCGATGCACTGGGGCCATGCCACCAGCAAGGACCTGGTAACGTGGCAGGAGCAGCCTATTGCGCTGTATCCCGACTCGCTGGGCTGGATTTTCTCGGGAAGCGCCGTTATCGACAAGGACAACACGGCCGGCTTCGGCCAGAACGCCATGGTGGCCATCTTCACTCACCACAGCTCTCCCGAGGAGAAGAAGAAAACCAACAAGCACCAGTACCAAAGCCTGGCCTACAGCCTTGATGAAGGCAAAACCTGGAAGAAATACGACGGCAATCCGGTGCTGCCCAACCCCGGCATTCAGGACTTCCGCGACCCGAAAGTGAGCTGGAACGAGGTAGCCAAGAAATGGGTGATGACCCTGGCCACCAAAGACCGGATTACGTTCTACTCGTCGGCTAACCTGAAGGACTGGACCAAGCTGAGTGAGTTTGGCGAGAAGCTGGGGGCTCACGGCGGCGTGTGGGAGTGTCCCGATTTGTTTCCGATGACGCTGAACGGCAAAACCCACTGGGTGTTGCTGGTGAGCATCAACCCCGGCGGGCCCAACGGTGGCTCGGCCACGCAGTATTTTGTGGGACAGTTCGATGGCAAAACGTTCACCCCCGCTACCACCACGCAGAAATGGGTAGACTGGGGCAAGGATAACTACGCCGGCGTAACCTGGGCCGGCACCGGGGCCCGCAAAATCTTTCTCGGCTGGATGAGCAACTGGGAGTACGCCAACCAGGTGCCCACCTCGCCCTGGCGCAACGCTACGACCGTTCCGCGCGACCTCGCTCTTAAGCAAGTGGGTTCAGAAATCTACCTGACCTCCACACCGGTGAAGGAAGTAGCCAAGCTGGCGCAAGCAGGCCAGACCTTAAGCAACTTGGCGGTGAAATCGGAACTGAGCTTAACTGACAAAATCCCAAATCTGGCCCAGCAGTTTCAATTGAAGATGAACACCAGGCAACTCCAGGATTTCGCGCTGGTGCTCGGCAATGCCAAAGGCGAGGAACTGGTTATCGGCTACGACAAGCAGGCCAACCACTACTACATCGACCGGAGCAAAGCCGGCCAGATGGCCTTCAGCGACAAATTTGCGGGCCGCCACCCGGGGCCGCGCGTGGCCACCGGCCCTGCCGCCGACCTCACCCTGCTCTTCGATGCTGCCTCGGTAGAAGTATTCGCCGACGGTGGCCTGACTACCATGACTGAGCTGTGCTTCCCCACGCAGCCCTACACCACGCTAAAGCTGAAATCGTCCAGCGGCCTCTCAGTGGATGCGCTGACGTACACTCCACTCAAGCCGACCGCGAAATAGCCTTTCCACGGAAGCCAGGCCCCGATAGGGACTTACGTGGAAGTGAGGATACATAAAAACAGCCACTCGCCCCGAAAGGTGAGTGGCTGTTTTTATGTGAGCGAGAAACGAGGTTCGAACTCGCGACCCTCAGCTTGGGAAGCTGATGCTCTACCAACTGAGCTACTCTCGCTGATGCATGCTGGTATGGCAAAAGTACATCCTGGAAATCAATTTGCAACTTCCGCCCGTATCGGATGGAGCCGGGCGCTGGTTTGCGCTACCATTAGCATCTATCCTACCCAAGGCCCACGATACATCGGCAACCTGCTGGCAGGCAATTACAGAACCACTGTCGTGCGCATCACTGCTTGATTTTCTATGGCTCAGCTTCCCCCTTTTACACGCCGTATCGTTGGTATGATGAACATGCTGGCGGGTTTTATGCTGCTGGGGGCACTGGCTTTGCGTATGGGAGTAACGTATCTGGCTTACCAGCAGGCCGGCATGGCAGCCCTCTACAACCGGCAGTTTTTCGTCAGTATGCTGTTGCTGGTGGGGGCAATGCTGCTGTTGCGCTTCGGCTGGCGAATGCTCCGGCGCAAAAACAACCTTATCGACTGAAGTAACAAGGCCCGGCGGACTGCTGGTCGGGCGGCACGGGCATTACCGTAGCGCGCCGCTTACCTTTGCGCCTCTTCCGAATTCTGCGTTATGTCGTCTCCGCTCACCATCACTATTGCCAAACGCACTGCCGAAACGGCGGCACAACTGGCCGCTCTGGGCCGCCAGACCTTCCACGACACCTTTGCCGCCGACAATCAGCCCACCGATATGGCGGCCTACATCGAGGCCAACTTCACGCCCGAAAAGCAACTGGCCGAGCTGCACGATGCCAACACGGTGTTTTTGCTGGCCCGGATGCAACAGCAGTTGGTGGGCTATGCCAAGCTGCGGCTGCACTCCCAACTGGGACTCAGCCCCGATAAAACGCCCGAAGAGCGGCTGGAAATAGAGCGGCTCTATGTGCTGGAAGACTGGACCGGGACTGGGCTGGGCGCCGCCATGATGCGCCGCGCTATTGAGGAAGCCCGGCAAAGCAACTGTCGCGCTGTGGTGCTGGGCGTGTGGGAAAAGAACGTGCGGGCCCTGGAATTCTACCGCCGCTTCGGCTTCAAGGTAATTGGGGAGCACGCATTTGCTCTCGGCTCCGACATCCAGAACGACCTGATTCTGCGCAAAGGGCTCTAGCCTGCGCCGCTAGTCAGGCTGCTCTGCCTAAGCGTCTTGCCGTACCTTCGCCCATTCGCCATTCATTTGCCCGCGTGACACCAACCCGACCTGCCATTCTTTCCCATCGGAATCAGCCGTGTGCCTGGCAATTGTTGCTGCCGGTGCTGGCCGGCCTGCTGGGCTGCTCACCCGACTCCGGGCAGCAGGCCACAGTGGCGCTTCCTACCGGGCATTATGAGGGAACTGTGGCGTATCAGGGCACGGAGCTGACCGCCTCGCTGGATCTGCGTGAAGTGAGCCCGGGCCGCCTGGAAGCCGATATGCGCTTTCCGCAGGAAGAGGGACTGAGCTTTGCGGCAGAAAACCCGCGCTACTCCGAGCCGCAGCTGCTGCTTAGCGGCCCGGATGGCGGCATCAGCGTCTCCGCTATCCGGGAAGGTGACTTTCTGCGTGGCGTATTCACGCTGGACAGCATCAAGGCCGATTTTGTGTGGGTGCGCCGTGGCAAGGCGCAGCCCCGCGCCTACCAAAGCAAGCCGCTCCCGGCACCAGCCGGAACTGCGCTGCCTGCTCTGACACTCCTCATTCCGCAGGACACACTGGGGCGTCATCCGGCCGTGGCGCTGTTCGCGGGGCCCGCTACGCAGCCGGCAGCCCGGCGGCGGGCGGCTCAACTGGCCGGTCAGGGCTTCGTCACGACGGTGGTTGCGCTGCCGCAGGTGGCACTGCCTGCCGACTCGGCTATGTTGCAGATGGCGGCACAGGTGCTGCAGGCATTGCGCCGGGAGGCCACCGTCGATACTATGCGGGTAG
The DNA here is from genome assembly GCF_900142395.1 of Hymenobacter psychrotolerans DSM 18569. GTDB lineage: Bacteria > Bacteroidota > Bacteroidia > Cytophagales > Hymenobacteraceae > Hymenobacter > Hymenobacter psychrotolerans. The sequence continues at coordinate 63,908 of NZ_FRAS01000002.1, forward strand.
GAATGTGGGCCGGCGGAAATGCCGCCTCTGTGGTGCCGGCAGCCGTGCTGGCGCGCCCCAAAGCCGCGTTTGTGGTGCTGGAAAACGTGTCGGTTTCCTCTATGGAAGAAGCGCGGCCGTTTCAGATGCTGGGCCGCCAGAGAATACCGGTGCTGGGCCTGTACGCCGCCGACACTTCCCTGAACGTGAAAGACAGCGCCCGGCGCCTGCGCAATGCAGCTGGCCGCCAACGTAGCACCCAGGTGCGGATTTTTCCGCAGGCCGATGCGCGCTTCCTGCTGCCCGGCCAGATCAGCCCCGATGGTAAGTGGACCTGGCCTGCTTCGGCACCGGGCTATGTGCAGGCTATTTCAGAGTGGCTGAAATAGTACGCTGCGTCCAGTAATAGCGCGGCGGCTACATGGCCTTGTGGCGGCTGGCTTGGGTTCTACAGAATCAGCAGGCCTTTTTCGCGTAGCAGCAGCCACGCCCCCGACTCCAGAAACCGCTCGAAGGAATGGCCGGCCGGGAAGCTGCGGGCTACGTCTTTGAGCAGCACTTTCGTGTCATAGTCAGCCGTGAGGCCGGTGAGAAGCTGGTGCAGCCAGGGGCCCAGAGCGGCCGGCACGGCTACTTCGAAGTCTTCGGCCTGCTCGTAGAACGTCAGCACCGCGCGAAGGCCCTTTTTGCCGTTTTCCTGCCGCAGCTCCGGGGCATTGCCCAGCCAGAACAGGCGTTGGTTCTGCTTGGCGAAGTCAGGCTTGGTGGGTTCCTGCAGGGCCTGTTGGATCAACTGGCGCGGCACGGTGGTTTTGGGCACCCGGAAATCAAACCAGAAGCTGAGCGGCTCGTGCAGCGCCACGCCGTGCAGGTAGTTGTAGAGGGCCTTGGCCAGGCCTGCCCCGAACTGCTCGTGGTCGGTGCCGGTGGGGTCGTCATGCCACAGGTCGTTCCAGGCAAACGGGCCGGGCTCGGGGCCAACGGCGGCCACCTGGTATTTTGCGGGGTTCTTGCCCACGGGCGAGTGCGCCGTCATCGAGAACCGGTGCCAGTAGCCGCTCTGCACGATGCCGGCCGCAAACAGCTGCCGCACCACTTCCAGCGAATCCACGGTTTCCTGGGTAGTTTGGGTCGGGAAACCGTACATCAGGTAAGCGTGCACCATGATGCCGGCCTGCGTGAAGCCGTCCGTTACGCGGGCCACCTGCGCAATCGTAACGCCCTTTTCCATAAGGGCCAGCAGCCGGTCGGAAGCCACTTCCAGCCCGCCGCTCACCGCAATGCAGCCCGAGGCAGCCAGCAGCCGGCACAAGTCAGGCGAGAAGGTTTTTTCGAAGCGAATATTGCCCCACCACGTAATGCTTACGCGCCGTTTCAGCAGCTCAATGGCCAGGTCGCGCAAAGCCAGGGGCGGAGCGGCCTCATCCACGAAGTGGAAGCCGGTCTGGCCGGTCTGGGCAATTATCTGCTCAATGCGGTCAGCCAGCAGGGCCGATGGCGCTGTTTCGTAGCGCGAAATATAGTCCAGCGTCACGTCGCAGAAGGAGCAGCGTTTCCAGTAGCAGCCGTGCGCTACCGTCAGCTTGTTCCAGCGCCCGTCGCTCCAGAGGCGGTGCATGGGGTTCAGCACCTCAATCACCGACAGATACTCGCTCAGCGGCAAGTCCGAATAGTCCGGCGTGCCCACCTCAGGGTGCGGAATGTCGGGAAACGGCTGGTTGACGTACTCGACTTCGCCGGCCGAATTGCGCAGAAACGTGCGCTGCAAGGGTAGGGGCTGCAACTCCTGAACGTCCGTCTGCTCTCTCGGACTGTCATGCTGAGCTTGCCGAAGCATCTCTACTGCTTCGTTGCCAAACGATAGATTAGCTAGCGGTAGAGATGCTTCGGCAAGCTCAGCATGACGTTCTTCTTTTCCATTCAAATACTCCAGCAAGCGCAGCCAGGGGCCTTCGCCGTCGTCCAGGGTCAGAAAGTCGATGTAGTCGAAGAAACGCGGCTCCCGAATCTGGCGCAGCTCGGTATTGGGGTAGCCGCCGCCCATGAGCGTATACGTCGCCGGACTGATTTGCCTGATGCGGCCGGCCAGCCGTAGCGCGCCGTAGAGGTTGCCCGGAAACGGCACCGTGAAGCCAACCACATCGGGCTGCACGCGGGCCATCAGCTCGTCGAGCAGCTCCTGCAGCATTCGGTCCAGCAGGTTGGGGGCGGCCTGCAGCGCCTCGTGCAGCTCATCAAATGTGGTGGCCGACATAGCCAGCTTCTCGGCGTAGCGCGAAAAGCCAAACTGCGGCCCCACGGTTTCCTTGAGCAGGTCGCCCAGGTCTTCGAGGTAGAGTGTGGCGAGGTGGCGGGCCTGGTCGGTGAGGCCCATAGTGCCGAAAGCGGCTTCCAGGTCGGCAATGTTGTCGAAGCGGCTGGCTTCGGGCAGGAAGCGGCTGTGGCAGATGCGCGGGGCCAGCGTATTGTCCTTGTTCTGCAGGAAGCGCACCACGGGCCCGATGGTGCTGAGGTAGCTGTTCTTGAGGCGCAGCATCCGGCAGGCGTTGTCGCTCAGCGAGAAACTGCCGGCCTCGATTTCTTCGAACACCCGGGCCAGCCCTGCCTGGGAAAACAGCTTCAGCACCAGCTCCAGCCCCAGGTCGGCCTGCGTCACGTGGTAGCCGCGGCCCTGCAGAAAGCCTTTGATGTAGGCCGTGGCCGGATAGGGCGTGTTCAGCTGCGTGAGCGGCGGCGTAATGAGCAGGATGCGGAGCGAAGGAGTAGGCACGGGAGCAACAACCGCACTGGCGCGGTAAAGGTGCCGCAAAGGTACGGCAGGCCGCACAGTGTCTGTGGCTGATTTTAAAAACAGCCTTTCCCGGCCGGAACGCACGTAGCAGATGCCATACCCGTTGCTGCGTCCATAAAACGAAGCGTCCCGGCTTCCTGAGTGGAAACCGGGACGCTTCGTTTTATGAGCCTGTGTAGCTACGCCAGCTGGTCCAGCGAAAGGCGCTTGGGAAGCAGCTCCCGGCGGAATTCGCTGACGGAGCGGCCCGTCACCTGGCGGAACTGGTTGCTCAGGTGCTGGCCGGAGCTGTAGCGCATATGGTCTGCTATTTCGCTGAGGGTCATTTCGTTGTAGCTGAGCATTTCCTTTACCCGCTCAATCTTCAGCCGGATCAGGTATTTCTCGATAGTCAGGTTGGCCGTCCGGGAAAATACCTTGCTCAGGTGCGAGTAGGTAGCCGCAAACCGGTCGGTGAGGAAAGCCGAGGTAGTGAGCGGCATGCGGGCAGTACGCAGGTGCTCTAGATACTCGACCAACGCGCCTTTGATCTGTTCGGTCATTTGCTCGGCGCGGCCCATCAGCACGTCAAAACCAGCCTCACGCAGCAGGGGCGCTACGGCGGCCGGGTCTACCGGGGTGTGCTCATCGAGGTGAGCCTCGCCCAGCGTGACCTGCGTGGGGCGGTAGCCGGCTTTCTCAAGTACGGTACGGACGGCTTCCACGCAACGCGGGCAAACCATGTTCTTAATATGAAGCAGCGTTGTTTTCACGGGTTATGATTTTTTTCGGACCGCGTTACTGTACGCGTAGGTTTACGAACGGTTGTCGTAGCTACGGAAGGCCGGGGCTTGCGGTTAGGCTCGGGCGCAGTTTCCGCCCAGTCTTTGCCGAACCAGTTGGCCGTAGCCCAACTTACAAAAGGCACGACTCCCAGAAAAGTTATCGACAGCAGCCAGAAAAATACGAAAAAAGCGCCGAATAACCGGCCGAAGAATCCGTCGCTCACTCCGAACAGGTAGGCTACCAGCGCCAGTGCCAGCCCCAGGCTCACGGCCGCTATGATGCCGGCGCGGCGTAGCAGCAGAGGGTAGTTGAAGGAAGTGAGGGCAGGACGTTTCATAGGCAGCAAAGGGAAAACAAATATACCGGTTCCGGCTTTTGGGCCGCCGGCCTGCCGGCGTGTGCCAGCAACGTAGCGCCGTTCTGCGCCGTACCACCATTCGGTTATCTTGCATCCCAACCGCTACACTCTCCACCTTTTCGCTTATGAAACGCCCTCTGCTCTTCAGCCTGCTGGCTGCCACGGTGCTCTTCTCGGCCTGCGACACCGGCACGGCCACCGGCGACACCAACGTAGAATCCGGTGACTACAAAAAGAAAGACCCCGACCCCGGCCAGTCCATTGCGTCTGACTCGGCCACGGCTGGCCTGCAGCGCGACACCAGCGGAACTCCCACAGGCCGCCAGCTCTACGAAAATGCCGCCCAGTCCAAGGACCGCAACCGCGACGGTATTGCGGACTAGTGCTCATTGCTCAGTAACAGAAAAGGCCGAACGCTGTGGAAGCGTCCGGCCTTTTCTGTTACTGTAAGCGTCTGCTAATAGAACGCGAAGCCATTTGGCAGGATACCTACCGTGGCAGAGTCCAGGGGAGTGCCGCTGGCATTGTAGCGCACAATGCGGCCGGGGCCGCTGTATGACACAGCCACGCCCGCATAAATGGTATTGTTGTTGGGGTCAATATCGAGGCCGTAGAAGCTGCGCTTCAGGAAAGGCGTGGTAGGAATGGTAGCATCCGCAATGCCTACCCGAAACACGCCCGAGCCGGTTTTGAGGTAAAGCTGGTCGCCGGTGCTATTGCGCCGAACGCGCGAGCCATAGCCGGGAGTGTAGGTCAGGTCACGCTTGCGCACCGTGTACGGGGCTGTAGCCGTGAAGTCGCTGAGGCTGCCAAGCTTCGACAACGCTGGGTTGGAGTAGTCCGTCGAGCCTGCGCACAGCACCCAGATGCGGCCATTAGCATCCTGCACCAGATTGGCCGGGTTGGCGCCGACTGTCAGGGTGGTTTCTACAACATCGGTGTTGGTATTGATAACCGTCACGGTATTGTCTTCGCTGTTGGCTACAAACAGCTTGCCGTTGGCCAGCAGCATTTCTTCCGGGGCTTTGCCTACCGGAATAGTCCCCGTCACTGTATTGGTGCGCAGGTTGATGATGGCTACCCGCCCTACTACCGGGGCAGGGAAAGGTGCCTGAATCCACTCACTCACATACGCTTTGTCGTCGGAGGCTACGGCAATGTAGCGCGGCTGCGCCAGCGGCGACGAGAGCGTGCTCACCTCCCGGAAGTCGGGCAAGGAGACTGTAATAAGGCGGCCGTTCTGGTTGGCCACAATGTAGCCACGGTTGCCACGCACTACCATGTTCTGGGCCACATCGGCCAGCAGCGGGCGGTTGTTAGCTGCCTGGAAAATGTCGGGCGCGGTTATGGTTTTGCTGGCTACGTCGAACAGGCTGATGCTGCCATTAGGGGTGCCATAGCTCCCTTCATTTACCACAAATACACTATTGGTGGCTGCCACAGGCGGCACCACTGGATTGTCGTCATCGTCAGGGTCACAGGAAGACAGAAGGAGCAAGGCACTAGCGGGCAGCAGTGCGGCACGGTACCAGCGCGCAAACAAAGAAGAAGTGGACAGCATATGGAAAAAGAGTAAGTGAAAACAGAATCAGCGCCACGCTACGCGTAAGCTCAGTTGCCCCGACCGGCCCGGCATGGCCCGGTAGAGGTAGTTTTGGTAGGAGCGGTTAGTCAGGTTGTAGCCCTGAGCCAGCAGCGTAGCCCGCACTGAGCCAGGCAAGCGCAGCGTGTAGCCCACAGAAGCCGACAGCAGTCCGAAGCCAGGCAGATACTGCGGCCCTTCCTCCTGCGTGTAACGGAAGCTGGTAAACGACAACGCTGTAGTGCCCTGCCACTGCCGCCAACTGCCTTCCAGCGTCGTATTGGCCGTGTGCTGTGGCAGGTAAAACAGCTGCCGTCGGCTCAGGGGCATGCCGTCGGCATCGTCACGGGTTTTGTAGGCGCGGGTGTAGGCGTAGGAAGCTCGGGCTTTCAGAGAGTAAGCCGTTGTGCTCCAGCTTAGCTCCGACGAGGCCTCGAGTCCTTGCGTGCGCACCTGCCGCAGGTTGCGCGGGCTCACAAACGACTGCCCTGGTTTCGGCCACCACATCACCCAGTTGTCTACCAGCTGATGGTAGCCGGTAACCTCTGTCTGCACAGACAGCGCAGGTTTGGCTGCCGGGCTCCAGGTATGCTGCACGCCCAGTTCCTGCCCAAAGCTGGATTCGGGCAGTAGGTTTGGGTCGCCGCCGGGCTGGTAGTATCGTTCGTTGAGGGTAGGGGCCCGGTAGCCGCGGGCGGCATTGGCTTTCAGCAGCACTGTGTGCGTAGCAGCCGCTACTGCCTGCCACTCAGCTCCCAGCACCGGTTTGAGTGGGGAACGGCGGCCCGGTAGCAGCGCCTGGCGCAGAGTGCCGGAAAGGCGTAACCGGGGCCATGGGGCGTAGTTCAGCAAAGCAAAGCCCGCAAACCGCTCCTCCGAAACCCGGCCGCCATAGTCGTTCATGCGTACCCCAAAGTGCTGGGCTTCGGCTCCGATACGCAGGCTGGTAGTGGGCGAGAAATGCAGCGTATGGCTACCCTGTATCTGGCTGGTTCGCACTCGGGAGTCGTTGCGAAACTGGTCTGTGCTGTAGTTGAGGATGTCTTCAAACCACGCTACCCGCACCGCCGACTCATGGCGGGCCGTGCTGTGCTCGTACCCAAGCAGCAGCCGCCGGCTTTGGTCGCGCTGCCGGGCGTGGTCGTTGGCGGTACCAATGGAAGGCTGAATCTGCCGGTCAGAATCGGTGAGCCACATAGCAGCCTGCAACTGGCCGGCCTGGCCTACGCGCCACCGAAAGTCTTGGGCTATGCTGCCCTGCCACAACGCTGCATTTGTCTGCCGCTGGCGTCCTCCGCCCGGCACATCATAGTGAAAATCGTTCTGGGCCTGCCGGTAAGTGAGGCTGGTGCGCAGGGCTACTTTCTGGTTGCTGAAGCTGCCTTCCACGCTGCCGGCTCGCAGCCCAAAGCTACCAGCATCGGCCTGTGCGGCAGCCTGTAGCCCCGCTCCCCACCGCACCCGCGACGACAGCAGCACGGTGCCGCCCACCGCCCCGGAACCGTACAGGCCCCCAGCCGGGCCAGGCTGTATGCTGACAGCAGTATTGCCGCTCACCGGCAGCAGAGAAAAGTCATTTTGCCCAAGTGTGGGCAGCATAATATTGAAGCCATTCCATAGCACGGCCGTGTGCTGGGCCGAAGTGCCCCGGACGGTAATGCTGCTGAGCTGGCCGGGACCGTAATTTTTAAGGTACAGTGGCGTGCGAGCTGCCAATGCTTCTGCCAGCATGGCTGTCCGGAACGGGGCTAGCGCCGCCGAGTCCAGCGTGAGCATGCGGCTGCCGGTCGCAAAGCTTGCGGTAGGCGTAGCCTGCACGCGTACTGCTGGCAGTGCCTGTACCGAGTCGATGCTCTGTGGAGTGCTCTGCTGCGCCCATGCCCCTACAGGCAAACCGGCGCCGCCCAGCACCCCATACAGGAGCAGGCGAAGTGGGGTAGGCGCGTAAGTGGCTAGTAACCGAACCAAAATTTCCGGGCTGGGAAAATTCAGTTCAAAACTCCGGTCTGAGCTTCCCTGGCAGGAAACCAAGCCGCAGCCGAGGCCGAAAACAGGAAATCCGGCCGCTGCCAGAGCGGCCACTGCATTCATTCTCCGCCCTTCCACCGAAGGCGCTGAACATAGGAATTGCAAAGGCAGGTCTCCTGGCTTGCTCCGGGCGCGCCGCCTTCCCATTTCTCCGGCCCGCAAGCTGCTTGCGAAACCTTCTCTGAAACAGTGGCAGCTGAGGCGCGCCAACTCATGAAGCGTACAGTTGCGGGGACAGCTCCGGAATTGAACCGGATTCCCTTTTCAGCCTCGCCCCGCACTTGGGGTCCGGCCACCTCTACAGCCACAAAGATACGCCAATAAATCGGACGCAGTCAAAAACCAGCCTCGCCAAATAGCCGCCGTGGCCCGTCTGCCGTACTTCTCCTTCTCCAACTCTCTCTTGCCTTGAGCAACATCCTGCCTCTTGCCTTCTACCAGCGCCCCGACCCCGTGCAGATTGCGCGCGAGCTGCTGGGCAAGCACCTCTACACCCGGATTGATGGCGTCCTGACCGGCGGCCGCATCGTGGAAACCGAGGCCTACGCCCACCTCAACGACCAGGCCTGCCACTCGCACCTGGGCCGCTACACGGCCCGCACCAAAATCATGTATGAGCCGGGCGGTGTGGCCTACGTGTACCTGATTTATGGCCGGTACGCGCTATTCAACATCATCACTAACGAAGCCGGGAAAGCCGATGCCGTGCTGATTCGGGGGCTGGAGCCGATAGAAGGCATTCCGGAAATGCTGCTGCGGCGCGGGCTGCCGGCCGTGCAGCGCAACCTCACGGCCGGGCCGGGCCTGCTTACGCAGGCGCTGGGCATCACCACCAAGCACTACGGCACCGACCTTACGGGCGACACTATCTGGCTGGAAGACCACCGGGAAGTCGTGCCCACAGACCGGATAATAGCCAGCCCCCGCGTCGGTATCGACTATGCCGGGGCTGATGCGGCGCTGCCCTGGCGGTTCCGGCTGGCGGGCAGCAAGTGGGTAAGCCCGGCGAAGTGAGTAACTGAGTAGCGGAGTAACGGAGTAAAAACTGGTCATCCTGAGCAAAGCGAAGGACCTTATCACGTTGAACTGAATCGTTCTGGCGTAATAAGGTCCTTCGCTTTGTTCAGCTACTCCGCTACTCTTCAGGTGTTTTTCTCGCACACCAGCACCATCAGCTTGCCTTCCAGATTGGTGGTGGCAAACAGATAGATTTCGCCACCCTCCCGAATGCCGGTGCGCTGCCGGAAGTCGGCTACAGTGTCGGGGAAGTTGCGGGTCGTGACGTGGGCGCGGGCGTCGGGGCCGAGGTGGGCTTTCAGGGCCGCGCCATCGTACTTCTCAACGGCCCGGATGCGGAAGATGCGGCCCGGAAAGTCGGCGCGGAGCACATCGGACGTATACAGGTGGCTGTGCTGGTGCAGTTTCAGCAGTTCAAAGGCCGTCCCGATACTGCGGAATCCGCCGGCTTTCAGCACGGCCACGTTGGGCTCGTACAAATACTGCTGGGGCTCGGCGTAACGCGGAATGGCGCGGGCCTCACGGGCCCGGTTCAGCCGAAATTCCTGCTGCGTACCGTCGCGGCGCAGGTTCACGGTGTGGCGCTCCGGGTCGATGGCCGGCTCGGGACCCAACTCATACAGCACTTCCTTACACTCGTTGTCTACGGCCACTACCCACAGGCGCCGCACCTGCCGCAGCTCCAGAATGGCCTGCTCGATGTCCAGCATCGGGGAGGTTTTGAGCAGCACGCGGCGGCCTTTGTGCAGCAGCAGCGGCAGCAGGCGCAGCACGTCCGGCTCACAGTCCTGCAGCCGGAAAATCTTCCGCGAGGCCGTGTCGCGGCGGGCTGGGTCGAGGTAAATCCAGTCGAACGTGTCGGGCGTATTGCGCAGGAAGTTCACGGCATCCATGGCGTGGTACTGCACGTTCCCAATACCCAGCTGGGTCAGATTGAAGCGTACGACGTCGGCCAGGGCTGCATTGCGCTCCACGTAATGTACTTCGGCCACCTGCTCCGCGAAGCACGACACATCCACCCCGAAGCCGCCGGTAAGATCTACCAGCCGCTGCCCGCTGACCAGCGACGCCTTAAACGCCGCCGTACGCGCCGACGAAGCCTGCTCTACGGATAGAGCAGGCGGAAAAATCAGGTCGGGGTTGTCGGCCCAGGCGGGCACTTTGGGGCGGGCCTTCTGGCGGGCCTGAATCTGGCGCACCAACTCGGGCACGGGCAGGCCCGGATAGCGCCGGGCCTGCAAAGCCAATTGAGCGGGGTCGTCGTGCAGATGGTCGGAGACGTACTGCCGCGACGCCGCGGGAAGCGGAAATTCCATGAACTACTCCTACGAACAAAAAAACGGGCGGTTTGCCCGGCCCTAGCGCAGCTGCCAGCTAAGCGCCAGCTGTGGCTGCCCCGTGCGCGCCATCGTCACGCCCACACCCGTCGGCATCAGGCGCTGCAGCGCGCCAGTGTCGTGCGCCGACGAAAGGCCCGCGTTGTGCGCATCCACTGCCCGCTGGAAATACTCGTTGGTGTGGCGCGTAATAAAGATGTTGGACAGCAGACTGGCGGCAGCCAGCCCCAGCGTCACGCGCTGCCCGCCCTCAAAGTAATGTTTTTCGTCGCCACCACTGAAGGTCTGGGCGCCGTAGACGGCCACTGAGCCGACGAAGGTCAGGCGCTCGGCCAGAAACAGCCATTTCTGCCGGCGGTAACGGTTCAGGTTTTTCACGGCCTCCTGGTTGCCGGCCAGATAAGGGCGCAGCTTCTGCCCGAAATAGCCGGCACTCTGGTAGTCGTTTTCGGTGGGAACGGCTTTGGTAGCGAAGAAGAAATTTTTTTGCACTCCATTCAGGCCACGTTCCTTGTCTTCGGGGCTGAGCTGAATGGGAGAAGTTACCTGCCCCATGGCGCTACCCGCCCAGAGACCTAGCAGTACAACAAAAGAAGGCCGGATTACCCGCGCCAGAGGCAAGGCTGAATGATGCATAAAAGCAAATATAGTGAACTGCTTGCAAGGCGGATCAACTGCTTCTCCAGCAGAAGATTCCGAAGCCAACCCAACAAAAGTTTGGGTGGTTACGTTCTGTCGGCATTCCATTGTGTCTTCTTTTCATCCCCTGACCCTATGAAAACCTTCATCACGCCCTTCCGCCATGCATTATTGGCCGTTGCACTGCCCGCAGCATTTGCCTTTTCCGCCTGCAGCGACGATGATCCGGACCCCGCGCCGGTGGTAGAGCAAGGGCGGGTGCTGCTGTCGCATGCCGCGGCTTCTGCTAATATCCAGGTTAAAGCGCTGATTAACGACACGGAAGTAGGCCAGTTGAATTACGGCCAAAGCAGTGGTTATCTCAACGTGAATGCCGGAACGCCAACGTTGAAGATCAACAACAGCGCCAACCAGACGGCTGCCTCACAGACCATCACTGTAGCTAAAGACCAGAGCTACTCGGCCTTTGCTTACGCCCCCACTGCTACTACAGTAGGACTGCTGCAGGTTACTGATGACTTGGCTGCTCCAGCTTCCGGCCAGGCCAAAGTGCGCGTAGTGCATCTGGCCCAGGGTGCGCCTGCCGTGAAACTTTCCCAGCAGACAATAGCCGGCCCCGTAGACATTCCAAACATATCGGCTACGTTCCCGGCGTCGGCTACGGCTACCACGTGGGCATCTGGCTTTGCTTCGGTGCCTAGTGGCCCTTACAACCTGCTCGTCACCACCGGCGCAACATCCGCAACAGTAGTGGCTGTCGGAGATGGCACCGGCACCGGCCTGAATGGTACTGCTACGGCCACGGCCACCAAAACCTACGAAGCCGGCAAGATTTACACGGTGCTCGTACGCGGCATTCTCGGCAGCATCGACCCGGCCCTGCAGCCCAGAGCCGTTGTCATTCAGCACAACTAAGCTGCGTTTTTTCGGTACACATTGCAACCGGCTGCTCCTGTGGGGCAGCCGGTTTTGTTGTATAGCCCGACTAACATTTTGGCTATCTTTGTAGTTGATTCCAAAAAATCCAACACCATGGTTGAGACCAAGACTACGGCTTATGTTCCGTATAAAGTAAAAGACATGAGCCTCGCGGAGTGGGGCCGTAAGGAAATCCGTCTGGCGGAGGCTGAAATGCCCGGCCTGATGGCCCTGCGTGAAGAGTTTGGCGCCAGCAAGCCGCTCAAAGGCGCGCGTATTGCCGGCTGCCTGCACATGACCATTCAGACGGCGGTGCTCATCGAGACGCTGAAGGAGCTGGGTGCCGAGGTTACTTGGTCGTCCTGCAACATTTTCTCCACGCAGGACCACGCTGCCGCTGCCATTGCTGCGGCCGGCATTCCGGTATATGCCTGGAAGGAAATGACCGAGTCGGAGTTCGACTGGTGCATCGAGCAGACGCTGTTCTTCGGTGAGGAGCGTCAGCCGCTGAACATGATTCTCGACGATGGCGGCGACCTGACCAACATGGTGCTGGACCGCTACCCCGAGCTGGCTGCCGACATCAAAGGCATTTCGGAAGAGACGACCACCGGCGTACTGCGCCTGCTGGAGCGCGCCAAAGCCGGCACGCTGCCCATGCCCGCGTTCAACGTCAACGACTCGGTTACGAAGTCGAAGTTTGACAACAAATACGGCTGCAAAGAGTCGGCAGTAGATGCTATTCGCCGTGCCACCGACGTGATGATGGCCGGCAAAGTGGCGGTAGTAGCAGGCTACGGCGACGTAGGAAAAGGCACGGCTGCTTCGCTGAGCGGCGCCGGTGCCCGCGTTATCGTTACCGAAATCGACCCCATCTGCGCGCTGCAGGCTGCTATGGATGGCTTCGAGGTGAAGAAGATGGAAAACGCCATTCCGCGCGCCGACATCGTCATTACCACCACCGGCAACTGCGACATCATCCGTGAAGAGCATTTCCGTGCCCTCAAGGACAAAGCCATTGTCTGCAACATCGGCCACTTCGACGATGAAATTGATATGGCGTGGCTGAACAAAAACTACGGCCACACCAAAGACACCGTGAAGCCGCAGGTTGACCTCTACAACATCGAAGGCAGAGAGGTGATTATCCTCGCTGAAGGCCGCCTCGTGAACCTGGGCTGCGCCACCGGCCACCCTTCGTTTGTGATGTCGAACTCGTTCACGAACCAGACGCTGGCGCAGCTGGAGCTGTGGCAGAACGCGGCTTCCTATGAAAACAAAGTGTATACCCTGCCCAAGCACCTCGACGAGAAAGTAGCCCGCCTGCACCTCGCCAAAATCGGGGTGGAGCTGGACGAGCTGACGACTAAGCAAGCCGACTACATCAAAGTGCCGGTAGAAGGCCCGTTCAAGTCGGATCTGTACCGCTACTAGGCGTTGCCGCTTCTGGCAAAGAAAACCCCACCTGGCTCAGCGCCAGGTGGGGTTTTTTATTCCTCCACCGAGAACCACGGAATACCCAGCCGGCCTGGAAAAAGGTAGGCATGCACTGTGTCACCGGCCTGCGTCTGCTCATACAGCTCTTTCGTTACCGTGACATCTTCAGGAGTGGTACGAGGGCCCCAGGGGCCCACCGCCAGGTAGTAGGTGGTGGTTTTGCCGGAGGAAGAGTGCTTGCCGTGCACGGCTGCCTGGTGCACCTGCGGAATGGCCTTGTCGAAGGCGCAGTTGTAGGCGGCCGGGGCGGCATAGCCATATGCCAGCGCACAAAACAGAAGCATCGCTAACGCACTCCAACGACTGGCAGAGTTGCTGATGAAGCGCCAGCTACCATAGGCCAGCAGACCACCAAACACGGCAGCAACCGCCGCCGCCAGGGGCCACACCAGCGTATGCTCCAGCAGCTCAAAGTCGAACAGGACCCGTAGCAGCAAAGCCAATGAAGGCATAAACAGGGCTGAGGCAAGAGAAGGATACGCGCTGTCCTTGCGCTCGTCGGCCCGGATGAGGCCTCGGTGCCAGAACATAGCCAGCAACGCTACCGGTGGCAGCGCCAGGGCGGCCTGCGTAGCTAGGCTGTAGGGCTGCGGGTAGAAAAACAGCCACGCCGCCACCGCCCAGGCCGCTATGTTGAGGACACGGCATAGCCGCTGCGCCTGCAGCAGCTTCTCCTCCCGCTCCGCTTCGGTGCGGCCCAGGGCATCGTCCTGCAAAATTTCCTGGGCTTCCTGTTCCTGTTGCTGCACATCTAGGTCCGGAAACCGGTCGGCCAGCCATTGCTGTATGTCCTCGTAGCCTTCGCTGGTATAGCCTATCCTGATGCCAGGATAGGCTTTGGAAACCGGGACGATGTGGGTGTACTGGTTGTCCGTGCGGTACCCGCGCACAGCCTCCAGCGGGAGTTCTTTACTGCGTATCGCGCCTTGGTACCGAATGCTTTGCTCGCTGAAAATGTGACGGGCCTTATGGGTTTCATAGATGCAGTACATGAAAAACAGCCCCATGGCCCAGAAGCCGGCCGCCAATGCAAACAGGCCCATATTCCAGCCTTTGTCTGCGAACAGTAACGGTGAGCCTAGAAATAGCAGGACAAGCAGTGGCCCCAGTACGTAAATGAAAATGCGCCATCCTTTGGCAGTGCCATAGCTATGAACGGCAGTAGTAGATGTAGAAATGCTCAAGCTGACAGGACTTTAGAGTTGATGGTTGAATCCTAAAGCTACGGCCCCTCACCTAAATGCCCAACTCTATACCGGTGCCTGCATAGCAAAAAAGGCCCTGCCGGATTCAGCAGGGCCTTTTTTCTGTACTTCGTTGCCACGATACTACACTGGCACTGCCACGCCCAGCTTGGCGCGCACAGCCGGAGCAACTACCTGCCCAAATAGCTCGGTGGAGCGGAGCACTGCTTCGTGCGGCATACCCTCCAGCATCAGCTGGCCAATAAAGCGGGTGTTCTGGAAAAGCCCATGCAGGTACACCAGCTTATCAGTGATTTCCTGCGGGGTTCCAACAAACAGCGGCCCTTGTGGTCCGCGCAGGTAGTCGAACTGCTGCCGTGTCATCGGGGACCAGCCTCGTTCACGGCCAATCCGGTTCATGACCGAAGAGTACGCCGGAAAAAATTCGTCGGCGGCCTGCTGGGAGTTTTCAGCAATATGGAAATGACAATTCAGGCTTAGCGGCAAAGCGGCGGTGTGGCCCGCCTGCTGCGCGGCCCGGCGGTGCAGATCAGCAAACGACACATACTGCGCGGGTGCTCCGCCCAGAATAGCAATGGTCAGCCCCAGCCCCAAAGAGCCGGCCCGCGCCGCCGAAGCGGGCGTGCCGCCTACGCCAATCCAGATGGGCAGCTTGGGCTGCAGAGGGCGCGGATAGACGCCTCGGCCCACAATGCTGGGCCGGAGCTTGCCCTGCCAGGTAACTACTTCCTGCTCGTTGAGCTGCAGCAACAAGCCCAGCTTCTCCGTGAACAACGCATCATAGTCGCTCAAATCCTGCCCAAACAGCGGAAACGACTCAATGAAGGAGCCACGGCCCGCAATAATTTCGGCCCGCCCATTGGAGAGCAAATCCAGCGTGGCGAAGTTCTGGAAGGTGCGCACGGGGTCCGTGGAGCTGAGCACCGTAACGGCGCTGCTAAGCCGTACGCGGCTGGTTACGGCTGCTATAGCGGCCAGCACCATCTCCGGCGACGACACTACATAATCGGCCCGGTGATGCTCGCCGATGGCTACTATATCCAACCCGGCCTCGTCGGCGCGGCGGCCCAGCGCCACCAGTTCCTGCGTGCGTTGAGCTGCCGCTGTATCGCCGCCCGCTACGTGAGCGGGAGCTACTTCACCAAATGAGCTGATGCCAAGTTCCATGAAAAGTCAATTGAGGTAGGTACATGAATTGCTTCGATAACGCCGCGGCCCGGCAAATAGTTTGAGCACCACTGAAGATGAGCCTTATTGAAGAAGCCTATTCTACTTGTCTACTGCTTGGCCCGTTAGCGTTCTGCTACATAGGCAGGGGTGCGCGCTGAGTGAGTAACTGCGGGCTCGTTGGTTGCTGTTTGATCCCGCAAAAATCCAGTGGCTGGCCAGCATTGGTTTCCGAGTATTCGGTGGCATGCGGTAAGTATACACATTGCCAGCATACGAACCCCTGAAGCTGCTATGTAGCGGAGGTTATCTAAATATTAGTGCCAGTAGATGTTTGGAGAGGCTTGCTTCGCCGCCAAAATCCAGATATTTGCCCTACCTATGCCCGTCGTTCCCTTATCCGTCGTCGTCATCACCTTCAACGAAGAAGCCAATATTGCCCGCTGCCTGGAGGCCGTGCGCGGTGTGGCCGATGACGTGGTGGTGGTGGATTCATTCTCCACTGACCGGACGGTGGAAATCTGTGAGGAAATGGGTGCCCGGGTAATCCAACACGCTTTTGAGGGCTACGTGCAGCAGAAGAACTTTGCCACCACGCAGGCCCACTACGACCATGTGCTGCAGCTCGACGCCGACGAAGTGCTGACGCCGGAGCTGCGCCAGAGCATTCTGGCCGCAAAGCACAACTGGCAGGGTGGGGGCTATACGCTGGCCCGCCTCACCAACTACTGCGGCTCCTGGGTGCGCCACGGCGGCTGGTACCCCGACCGAAAACTGCGCCTCTACGACCGGCGTCTTGGGCAGTGGGAAGGATTATTGCTGCACGAGCGGTATGAAATGCAACCCGGGCAGGCCGTTGGGGCTCTTCAGGGCGACGCCCTGCACTATTCCTACCACTCCATAGCCCAGCACGTCAGTCAGCTCAACCGTTTCACCAGTATTGCGGCCGACGAGCTGTGGCTGCGCGGCAAGCGGCGCGTTACGCTGTTTCATCTGCTGCTCAAGCCTTTCTGGAAATTCGTACATGGCTACTTTCTGCGGCTGGGGTTTCTGGATGGTTTCGCCGGCCTGAGCATTGCGTTGATTTCGGCTGTGGGAGTATTTCTGAAATTTGCCAAGCTCAAAACCCGTTCTGCTACTGTTGAGTATTAACAACCGGCGTCGACAACCAACCGGCTTACTCTGGGCTGAGGCCACACAGTAGGTTGAGCGCGGCATACTGCATGAAGACATTTTTGATAAGCCGTACCGATGCTATTGGCGACGTAGTGCTGACACTTCCGGTAGCGGGCCTGCTCAAGCGCCACTTTCCCGGCTGCCGGGTAGTGCTGCTGGGCCGCACGTATACGCAGCCCATTGCCGATGCCTGCCCCTGGCTTGATGCTTTTCTGAACTACGACGACCTACTCAGGCTGCCTGCGGCCGGGCAAGTGGCAGCGCTGCGCGAGTTGCAGGCCGAGGCTATTGTGCACGTCTTCCCCAACAAAACCATTGCCCGGCTGGCCCAACAGGCTGGTATTCCTGTCCGTATTGGTACCCGTAACCGGTGGTTTCACTGGCTCACCTGCAACCGGCGGGTCGCCCTGAGCCGTCGCCATTCGCCCTTGCACGAGGCTCAGCTGAATCTGGCCTTGCTGCAGCCGTTGGTGCCGTCCGTTGAGCTGCCCTTGCCTGCGGTGGCAGAACTCGTGAAGCTGACGCCGGCCGAGCCGCTGGCGCCGGCATTACACCGGTTGCTGGCTGACCGGCAGCCGGGCCAGCTGAATGTGGTGTTGCACCCGCGTAGCCGCGGCAGTGCCCGCGAGTGGGGACTGCCGCATTTTGGCACGCTGGCCCGCCTGCTTCACAACGCCGGGCACCGGGTCTTCGTGACCGGAACGGAGGCAGAAGGGCAGGAGCTACAACCGTGGCTTGCTGAATATGCGCCGTACCTGACGGCTCAACTAACCGGACAGCTGACCCTGCCTCAGCTACTGGCCTTTATCGGTGCTGCCGATGGGCTGGTGGCCGGCAGTACCGGCCCGTTGCACCTGGCTGCTGCCCTCGGGCGCTACGCGCTGGGTTTGTATCCGCCTATCCGCCCTATGCACCCGGGCCGGTGGGCGCCCCTTGGTCCCCATGCCGACTATCTGGTGCTGGACAAGCCTGCATGTGAGGACTGCCGTCAGCAGCCGGCTACCTGCTCCTGCATCAAAGCGCTGGTTCCGGTACAGGCTTTGCAACGGATACTTGCCTGGAATCCGGCTAACTTGACCAGCTGAGCCAGTATCCCTTTCCCGATTTATGACTCAATTCGTTGCCTTTTCTCTTTCTCTGCGCCAACTCTACCATACCGGCCGCCTCTCGCAGTACCTGTTGCTGCTGGCATGCGTAGCGGCTGTAGTAGGGCTGTTTGCGTCGCGGGCATTGGTGGCCCTGAGCCCTATTGTGGGGTTTCTGGCTGCCGCTGCCCAACCCGAGCTGGCCAGCCGGCTGCGCGGCTGCGCGCGGCTGCGTACGGTGCTGATTATGGGCCTGCTCTATCTGTTCTGGCTTCTGAGCCTGGTATATACCTCCGAACTGGCTATCTGGCGCCACGAAGTATACCGCAAGCTGCCGTTGCTGGCGGTGCCGCTGGCTTTTGCGGTGGCCGTTCCGTTGTCAGCAAGGCAGCGCTACGGTGTGGGGCTGCTGTATGTGGGGCTGGCTACTGCGCTGGCCCTGGGCACGTTGGGACGCTACCTGCTCAATCCGGCCGAAGCCAACTATGAGATAAGCATTGGCCATAATGTGCCGGCAATTACCGGCATCTTTCACATCCATTTCAGCATCATGCTGGCCCTGGCTTTTTTCTTCGCGCTGCTGATGCGGCGCAGCCCGCTGGCAACAGCTGCTATCCGCTGGGGGTTGCTGGCCTGTGCAGTGGCGCTGTGCCTGATCATGCACGTGCTGGCCTACCGCACCGGCTTGCTGGTGCTCTACGGCATGCTGCTGATTGATGCTGTTTTGCTTATTCTGCTGCAACGGCGCTTCGTCCTGGGCTCCATTCTGCTGGTGGTTCTCACGGTGCTGCCCCCGGTGGCCTACTTCACGCTCGCGCCGATTCAGCACCGCGTCAGTGTTTCCCTCGACGACCTGAATCAGTACAAGTCCGGGCGCGACATCAACGATTACTCCATGGCCAAGCGTTTTGCTGCCTGGGAAACGGCCATCATTATTGCCCGCGAGCATCCACTGCTGGGAGTAGGCCCCGCCGACGTAGATGCTGCTATGATAAACCAGTATGAGTACCAGGATTTTGGCCTGCAGCCCCGCAACTGGGTGATGACCCACAATCAATACCTGGAAGCTCTGGTTGGAGGCGGAATTGTAGGGCTCACACTTTGGCTTTTGGTGTTGTTTGGGCCATTAGTGCAACCTGCCCTGCGGCAAAATCCGTACGTGGTACATTTCCTGCTCATGATGGCCATCGCCAATTTGGTCGATTCGCTGTTGCAAATGCAGATTGGCTTCAACATGTTCGTGTTTCTGTACGGCTTCCTGGTCGTCGCTGCCGAACGGCAGGCCCGCCTGTCGGCTAGCCTGCCACCTCGCTTGAGGCCGATAGGATAATCAGTACATTTGTTTACACAGCCTTTTTTTCACCCCGCTGTCCTTTTGCTGCGCCCCCTATGAGCGACTCTCCCGAACGGGTTCCGAAGCTTAGTAAAGAAGAAAAAGACCGCCGGTTTCAGGCCGAATTAATGCCTGTAATCGACTCTCTGTACAATTTCGCTTTCCGTCTCACTCTCGATGAGGATGACGCGAATGACCTTGTGCAGGAGACTTATTTGAAGGCCTACCGCTTCTTCGAGTACTTCGAGCAGGGAACCAACGCCAAAGCATGGCTGTTTCGCATCCTGAAAAACTCGTTCATCAACGACTTCCGGAAAAAGAGCAAGCAACCCGCCAAGGTCGACTACAGCGAAATTGAGGGGTACTACAATTCGGAGGACGTCGAGTCCGACAGCGACGCGGGTGGAACCTCGTCTGATATGCGGCAGCAAGCCGTGCGTGACCTCATCGGCGACGAAGTGGCCAGCGCACTCAACTCGCTGCCCGTGGATTTCCGCACCGTCATTATCCTCTGCGACCTGGAAGGGTTCACGTACGAGGAAATGGCCAAAGTGCTGGACATTCCTATCGGTACCGTCCGCTCTCGTTTGCACCGGGCCCGCAATTTTTTGAAAGAAAAACTAGAAAAATACGCCCAGTCGATGGGCTACGGATCAGAAGCCGGTGCCGCAGGTGCCGAGCTGGAAGAAGACGAAAACGACTAAACAGCCACGCGTTTCACTACATCATGGAAAAGACCTCTACCACCCAGATTCCATCTCCCACGCAGCAGGCCTCGCCGCCTGCCGCCGACTGTGAACGCGTGAATACAATACTCGACCAGCTTGTAGTGGGGCAGCAACCCACCGTGGAAGACGAAGAATATATCGTCGGCCATGCAGATGACTGCTCTCCGTGCTTCGATAATATCGACAAGCAGCGGGCTTTCATCGGTTTCCTGATGACCCATGTGGGCCGGAAAGGTGCCCCCAATTCTCTTCCCCAAACTATTTTGTCGCGGTTGCAAACGGAAATGGCCTAATTTTGCCTGATGCAGGGTAAAATTATAGCATTTTCGGCCCCTTCCGGTGCCGGCAAAACCACCATCGTCCACCGCCTGATGGCGGCCATCCCGGACCTGAGCTTTTCCATCTCGGCCTGTACCCGCGACAGGCGCGGCCGCACCGAAACCAACGGAAAAGACTATCACTTCATTTCCGTTCAGGAGTTTCAGGAGAAAATCCGCCACGACGAGTTCGTGGAATGGGAGGAAGTGTACGAGGGTGCCTTCTATGGTACGCTTAAGTCTGAAATTGAGCGCATCTGGGAAAGCGGCAAGCATGCCGTACTGGATGTGGACGTGAAAGGTGGCCTGAGCATCAAGGAGTTCTATAAGGACCGGGCGCTGGCTATCTTCGTGAAGCCTCCCTCCCTGGAGGTGCTGGAAAGCCGCCTGCGCAACCGCGCTACGGATTCGGCTTCCAGTATCTCGGCCCGCCTCTACAAAGCCAATTTCGAGCTCACCTTCGAGGATCGGTTCGATGTGACCGTCATCAACGACGACCTGGACGAAGCCACTGCCGAAGCCGAGAAGCTGGTGCGTGACTTTATCACGGCGGAGCCCGCTATTCTGTGAGTACGCCGGAAGCTGCTGGCCGGGTAGGGCTGCTGTTTGGCTCCTTCAATCCGATTCATATCGGCCACCTCATTCTGGCTGAGCACATGGCCACGCACACCGACCTGACAGAAGTCTGGTTTGTAGTGTCGCCGCAAAGCCCGTATAAAGTGGGGCAGGAGCTGCTGCCCGAGCCGGACCGACTGGCCTTGGTGCAGGCTGCCATTGCCGGCAACCACCGGTTGCAGGTTTCGGATGTAGAGTTTCATCTGCCCCGGCCCAGCTATACGGTGGCTACGCTGGATAAACTCCGCCAGCAGCACCCCGCTACAGACTTCGTGCTGCTCATGGGCAGCGACAATCTGGAAGGCCTTGACGGGTGGAAAGAAGCTGACCGTATCCGGCAGGAGTTTGACCTGTATGTGTACCCGCGGCCGGGCCACCCGGTGGTGCAGGCCCCCGGTACAAGGGTGCGCGTCGTGGAGGCGCCGCTGCTTGATATTTCCGCCACCTTCATCCGGCATACTATCCGCACGGGCAAGTCCATCCGGTATCTGGTACCCGCCGAAGTAGAGCAGCAGATTATTGCCAAGCAGTATTGGCGCTGAATAACAGCAAAGAAAAAGCCCTGCCGGATTCGTCCGGCAGGGCTTTTTCTTTGCTGTTAGCTGAAATCAGATGGTCATGATTTCAGATTCTTTCTTGCTCATCAGGCCATCAATCTGGGTGATGTAGCTGTCGGTAGCTTTCTGCACTTTGGCTTCGGCGTCTTTGATGGCGTCTTCCGAGGCGCCGTCTTTCAGCAGCTTGCGCAACGAGTCGTTGACGTCTTTGCGGATGCTGCGGATGCGTACTTTGCCGGCTTCCGACTCATTTTTTACCTGCTTCACCAGCTCGCGGCGGCGCTCCTCAGTCATGGGCGGGATGTTCAGGCGCACACCTTCGGCATCTGACTGCGGGTTCAGGCCCAGGTCACTGTTCTTGATGGCTTTTACCACCTCTGCAATGATGTTCTTTTCCCAGGGCTTGATAAACAGCGTGCGGGCATCGGGCGTGGAAACGTTGGCTACCTGCGAAATAGGCGTGGGGGTGCCGTAGTAGTCAACCCGTAGCGAGTCGAGCATGGCCGGTGTAGCCTTGCCGGCCCGGATGCGGCTCAACTCCAGACCCGTGTGCTGCAGCGACTTGCCCATCGATTCTTCGGCCTCGCTCAGGTAAAACTGAATTTCTTCGTCCATGTGTGTGAGTGAATTATAAATATTGAAAGTCAGAACGCGGGACTGTTTGCCTGGCCGCCTATAAAATGGCGGGCTTCCGGACAACCCCGGGTGGTAGGGGGGGGGGCGGTGAGGTGCTTCGGGCTCTACGACTGTTCGCCGCTCATGGTAACGAGGGTGCCCACCGTTTCGCCTTCGATAAGGCGTTGCAGGTTGCCTTCCTTGTTCATGTCAAAAACGATGATGGGCAGGTTGTTTTCCTTGCACAGCGTGAAGGCCGTCATGTCCATTACGTTCAGGTTCTTTTCCATCACCTCATCAAACGTGATGCTGGGGTAGCGCACCGCCGTGGGGTCTTTCTCCGGGTCGGAGGTATAGATGCCGTCGACGCGGGTGCCTTTCAGCACCACATCAGCCTCAATTTCGATGGCACGGAGTGAAGCGGCCGAATCGGTAGTGAAGTAGGGCGAGCCGATACCGGCCCCGAAGATAACCACCCGGCCTTTTTCGAGGTGGCGAAGGGCACGGCGCCGGATATAAGGCTCGCATACCTGCTGAATAGCCACGCCCGACAGCAGCCGGGTGTTCACCTCCAGCTTCTCCAGGGCGCTTTGCAGAGCCATTGAGTTGATGACGGTGGCGAGCATACCCATGTAGTCGCCTTGCACCCGGTCGAGGCCGAATGCTTCGGCCTGCACACCCCGGAAAATATTTCCTCCTCCTATCACCACGGCCACTTGGGTGCCCGTAGCGGCTACTTTCTTGATTTCCTCGGCATACTGCATCAGCCGGATGGCATCAATGCCGTATTGCTGCTGGCCCATCAGAGCCTCGCCACTGAGTTTGAGCAGGATTCGTTTGTACTTCAAAATCGGAGGAATTAGGTGAGAATATCAGGAAGGCGCTAACGGGCGCAATGCTGGGCTGTACGTGAAACCGGGTAGGACCGATGGGCACGGCCTGCGGCATAAAAATGGCCTCCCAGACTAATGGCAGGCCATTGCGGCAACGGCTACGTGAACTGAATCAGGACCTGGCCTTTGGTTACATTGTCGCGGAGCCCGATTTTGATGCTGCCAATGGTGGCGTCGCCGGGCGATTTGAGGATGTTTTCCATCTTCATGGCTTCCAGTACCAGCAGCGGGTCGCCCTTCTGAACGGTCTGGCCGGGCTCTACCCGAATATCCACGATCAGGCCCGGCATAGGCGCTTTCAGCTCGTTTACTTTGGCTGCCGCGGCATTGCTCATGCCCAGCTTATCCAGCAGCAAATCGAACCGGTCCTTGGCCTGCAGGTCCAGCAGTTGGCCGTTGAGCTTAATCTGGAAGGTTTTGGCCACAAAGTCGGTGGCTACTACCTCGGCGGCAAACGAGCGGCCTTCGTGCAAAATGTGAAACCGCCCGGGCCCCACTACCATCAAATCCCACGCAAACGGCTGGTCATTGACAGAAATGGCGCCGTCGGCACGATAGTCTACTTGCCAGATTTGAGTGGGGCTGGTGCTAACCTGTAGCATATGGAGAGGGGAGGAGTGAGCGGAAATGGGCTTAAAGATAGGCCAATTCTCAAATAATTTCGGAACTTGAGGACTCGTATCCCTCTAGTAATTGTGCATGAAATACCCGATTTTCGGTATTCTGGCCCTTGTTCTTACCTGCCAGTTCGAAGCACCAGCTCAGGCGGTTAAGTCGGGCAAACCCACGGGCAACAAAGCCGCCACGCACCGCAAAACCGAGCCGCCGGCGGCCCCTGCGCCGGCACCGGCTACTGTAGTAGTTCCCTCCTGGCTGCCGCCCACCAGCCCGGTACAACCGGCTGCTACCATTCTCCACGACTTGCTGGATACCAAGCTCGATGTGCGCTTCGACTGGAACAAGCAGTGGGTGCTGGGGACAGCTGTGCTTACCGTCCGCCCGCATTTCTATCCGCAAAATCAGCTGGTGCTCGATGCCAAAGGCTTTGAGGTGAAGAGTGTGAAGCTGCTCAGCGGCAGCAAGGAAAAGAACCTCAGCTACACCTACGACAAAAAGAAGCTCACTATCAGTCTGGACCGGGCCTACACGCGCACCGAGCCCTGTCAGGTGCGCATTCAGTACGTAGCCAAGCCCAACGAGCTGGAAGCGGGTGGCAGTGCGGCCATCACCCAGGACAAGGGCCTGTACTTCGTGAATCCGCTGGGAACCGATAAAACCAAACCGCGCCAGATCTGGACACAGGGCGAAACGGAGGGCAGCTCCTGCTGGTTTCCGACCATCGACCGGCCCAACCAGCGCATGACGCAGGAAATCAGCCTGACGGTAGAAGCAAGCCTCAAAACGCTGTCAAATGGCCTGCTGACGGCCTCCCGCAAAAACAACGACGGTACCCGCACCGATACGTGGAAGCAAACTCTGCCCCATGCCCCGTACCTGACCATGCTGGCTGTCGGCAACTTCGCGGTGGTGAGCGACACGTGGCGCGGCAAAGCGGTAGACTACTACGTCGATCCACAGTACAGCGCTACCGCAAAGGCCGTTTTCGGGAATACGCCGGAAATGCTCGACTTCTTCTCGCAGAAACTAGGAGTCGAGTTTCCGTGGGAGAAATACTCACAGATTGCCGTGCACGATTTTGTGTCCGGCGCTATGGAAAACACCACAGCCGTCACCTTCGAGCAAAGCCTGGTGCAGTTCACGGCCCGGGAGCTGCCCGATATCGGGTACGATCCGGAAGCCACAGTTGCGCACGAGCTGTTCCACCACTGGTTCGGCGACTATGTGACGAGCGAATCGTGGGCCAACCTGCCCCTGAACGAGTCCTTTGCCGACTACTCGGAACTACTGTGGGCGGAGCACAAGTACGGTGCCGACGCTGCGGCGCTGGTGCAGCAGGAGAAGATGGGCCGCTACCTCGACGAAGCCCAGAGCAAGCGGGAGCCGCTGATCCGCTACCAGTATGCTCACCACGAGGATATGTTCGACCGGCACTCCTACGACAAGGGTGGCCGCGTGCTGCACATGCTGCGCAAGTACGTCGGCGACGACGCTTTCTTCACGTCCCTGAACCGCTACCTGACGCAGAACAAATTTTCGGCCTCTGAAATAGCCAAGCTGCGCATTGCCTTCGAGGAAACGACCGGCGAAGACCTGATGTGGTTCTTTGACCAGTGGTTTATGAAGCGTGGGCATCCCGAGCTGAAAGTCACCCATAGCTTTGTCAATGGGCAGGTAAGTCTGCGCGTGCAGCAGCTGCAGGATTCCACGTTCACGCCCATCTACCGGCTCCCGGTAGGCGTGACGGTGTGGGCCAACAACCAGCCCACCGAGCACCGCGTCCTCATTACCAAAGCCGACCAGACGTTCCGGCTGCCTTCTTCCCAGCGGCCGGCCCTCGTGAAGTTCGATAGTGAGTCGCAGCTGCTGGCCGAAATAGACGAGGAGAGAAGCCAGGAAGAGCTGTTGTATCAGTTCAGCCACGCCCGCAACTACCTGCAGAAGTACGAAGCCATCAGCCGCCTCCGCACGAAAAGCGCCGACCTAGCGGTAAGCGGAATGCTGCGCGCGGCCCTCAACGACAACTTCTGGGCGGTGCGCCAGGCCGCAGTAGAAGCCCTGCGGCGCTACAAAGGCCCCGAAGGCGAAGCAGTGCGCAAAGACCTGCAGCGAGTAGCCGCCTCCGACAAGAAGAGCCAGGTTCGGGCCACTGCGCTGGCAACTCTATCGGCTTTCAACAACGAAAACTACTCCGGCCTCTACCTCGCCGCCCTCAACGACAGTTCTTACAAAGTAGTCAGCGCCGCCATCCGGGCACTGGCCAAAACTCCCACCGCCGATTCTCAGGACCGGATTACGGCATTCCAGGAAACCAAAAACCAGGAGGTGCTGAGCGCCATTTCCACTTACTTCTCGCTGAATGGCAGCAGCACCGAACAGTATCAGTGGTTTCTGCGCCGCCTGCCCGAAGTGAGCGAAGCAGACCTTTACCGTACCTATCTGCCGAACTTCGCTACGTTCATGCTGCGTATTCCTCCCATCGAGCGGGAAAAAGGCGTACAGAAGTTGGAGAGCCTAGCCCGTACCGCGCACAACAGCATCGTTCGGTTGGGCGCCTACCGTGGCTTGAGCATCTTGGCTACGGGTATGCCCACGCTCAAAACCGTTATGCAAGACATCCGCAGTAAGGAGAAGGATGAGCAGGTGAAGGCCTATTACGCGCTGATGCAGTAAAGGAGGGAGAAATTTTTAATAAATATCTGTTACGCTCGTTGCTTGCCCTTCTGCTAAACAGTCAGTGGGTTACCTCTGCTATAGGGGCAGGCAGCATGTTCTGCACCAAAAAATATTGAGCGTTTTTTCTTGCAGCGCTTGACTTGCATCAGAAAGCCCCTAATTTTGCAACTCAATTCGACACAGGGCTTGCTAAGCAGGCCGGTTTTGAAGAGAAAATTCTTTGCAGATGGCAGGGAAGTATAACTGGGGGCGTCGCATAGCGGCAATTGCGGGTGACTGTAACTCACCTCCTTCGGGTTCAAAGGTTCGAGTCCTTTCGCCCCCACACTACGAATACTGAAAGCAGCGAAATAGTCGTCGCCTTCCGTGTTCGCACACGCGGGAGTAGCTCAGTTGGTAGAGCGGCAGCCTTCCAAGCTGCAGGTCGCGGGTTCGAACCTCGTCTCCCGCTCAGTTCAGTGAAGACCGGATAATGAACTGTCCGCTATTCCTCGTAACTTTGCCAAACCAAATCAGCCGTTTTAGCTCAGTGGTAGAGCACTTCCTTGGTAAGGAAGAGGTCATGGGTTCAAATCCCATAAATGGCTCACATTATACCCGGCGGTGCAGCGCGGCTGCTCTGTTTGGAACAGTCTGAAAATAAAAGCGACGTGCAGTCCCCACTAAGCGGAGCTGCGTTTCGCTTTCTTTCAGTATAAGCACGTCGCGTTTTCCTCTTCACAACAAAGTTCCTTTAATCTCCTTTACAATGGCCAAAGAAAATTTTGATCGTTCCAAGCCGCACGTGAACATCGGTACGATCGGGCACGTCGACCACGGCAAAACCACCCTGACCGCTGCTATCACGATGGTACTGGCGAACAAAGGTTTGGCCGCCAAGCGTGACTTCTCGTCGATCGACAACGCTCCCGAAGAAAAAGAGCGTGGTATCACGATCAACACGTCGCACGTAGAGTACGCTACCGAAAACCGTCACTACGCTCACGTTGACTGCCCTGGTCACGCTGACTATGTGAAGAACATGGTAACGGGCGCTGCCCAGATGGACGGCGCTATCCTCGTAGTAGCTGCTACCGACGGCCCAATGCCCCAGACGCGTGAGCACATCCTGCTCGCTCGCCAGGTAGGTGTTCCTCAACTGGTAGTGTTCATGAACAAAGTGGACATGGTGGATGACCCCGAGCTGCTCGAGCTCGTGGAAATGGAAATCCGCGAACTACTGTCGTTCTACGACTTCGACGGCGACAACATTCCGGTTATTCAGGGCTCGGCTCTGGGCGGCCTGAACGGCGACGCTACTTGGGTTCCCAAGATCGAAGAGTTGATGGCTGCTGTTGACAGCTACATTCCAATCCCTGCTCGTCTGACCGACCTGCCCTTCCTGATGCCCGTAGAGGACGTATTCTCTATCACGGGTCGTGGTACGGTAGCTACCGGCCGTATCGAGCGTGGTATCATCAACTCGGGTGAGCCGGTTGAAATCCTCGGTATGGGTGCTGAAAACCTCAAGTCGACCGTAACGGGCGTTGAGATGTTCCGCAAAATCCTCGACCGTGGTGAAGCTGGTGACAACGTAGGTCTGCTGCTCCGTGGTATTGAAAAAGAAGCCATCCGTCGTGGTATGGTTATCTGCAAGCCCGGTTCGGTTAAGCCTCACCAGAAGTTCAAAGCTGAGGTGTACGTACTGTCAAAAGAGGAAGGTGGCCGCCACACTCCGTTCTTCAACAACTACCGCCCTCAGTTCTATTTCCGCACCACCGACGTAACCGGCATCATCTCGCTGGGCGAAGGCGTGGAAATGGTAATGCCCGGTGACAACGTAACCATCTCGGTTGAGCTGATCAACTCGGTAGCTATGGAGAAAGGTCTGCGCTTCGCTATCCGCGAAGGTGGCCGTACCGTAGGTGCAGGTCAGGTAACTGAAATCACCGAATAGTTTTCCTAGTTTCTAGGTAATCAATACAATCCGCCCTCGATTTTTTCGGGGGCGGATTTGTTTTGTAAATAGAGTTCCATACATTTGCAGTCCCAATACAGCACCTCGCTGGTTTGAAGCGCATACACGGGCGTAGTTCAAGGGTAGAATAGAGGTCTCCAAAACCTTTGATGGGAGTTCGAATCTCTCCGCCCGTGCAAAATGCAAGTTGCTGACCCCGCAGCTTGAATGAAATCAGAAGCCCCTTATCAGGCGACGACAATGGACAAGAAACCGAATTACTTCCGCGACACCGTCGAGGAGATGCGCTACAAAGTGACGTGGCCTTCTTTCGAGGAACTCCAGAAGAGCGCCGGCCTGGTGCTCATTGGCTCGCTGGTATTCGCTGCCGTTGTTGGCCTAATGGACGTTGTGTTTAAAACTGGTCTGGAGGCGTTCTACAACTCATTCCATTAATTCTAGCGAAGATGGGAGAGCTGAAGTGGTACGTGGTTCGCTCGGTGAGCGGGCAGGAGAAAAAAGCAAAGACTTATCTCGAAACTGAAATTGGCCGTCATGGCTTGTCGGACTTGGTTCCGCAGGTACTGATTCCGGCCGAGAAGGTGTACGAGATGCGCAACGGCAAGAAGCGCGTACGTGAGCGGAACTTGTATCCTGGTTACATCATCATTCACGCTGATCTGACCCACGGCGAAGTAGACCATATTATTACCAGCACGCCTGGGGTTCTTGGTTTCCTGAGCGACAAAGAAGGAAAAGCAGCCAACCAGAATACGAAACCCATTCCGTTGCGTCTGTCCGAGGTGAATAATATTCTCGGTATCGTTGACGAAGCAGAAGAGCAAACCGCTACGCTGGAAACCCCTTTCGTAGCTGGCGAGTTGGTGAAGATTGTAGACGGAGGTTTTGCCGGCATGCTGGGTACAGTTTCCGAAGTTTTCGAAGAGCGGAAGAAGCTCAACGTCATCGTCAAAATATTCGGCCGTAGCACTCCCATGGAGCTCAGCTACACGCAGGTTGAAAAAGAGTCATAAGCAGAATTGAACGGAGAGCTTGCGACTTGGGGTTGAATGACCTCTAAGTAGTAAGCTCTCATCTACAAACTGCGCAAGCAACGTCGCCGGTTATCGGCTCCGGACCGGCGGGGCTTCCACACGGAGCAATAAATTAAACTGAGGATGTTGCGGGTTACGTCGCACAATCCGAAGCCTTTTAAACCAAATGGCCAAAGAAATCAGAGGTTATCTGAAACTTCAGATAAAGGGAGGCGCCGCAAACCCTGCGCCGCCGGTTGGACCTGCACTTGGTAGCAAAGGCCTTAACATCATGGAGTTCTGCAAGCAGTTCAATGCGCGGACCCAGGATAAGGCCGGCCAAGTTTGTCCTGTACTCATCACCATGTACACCGATAAGTCGTTTGACTTTGTGGTGAAGACTCCTCCGGTTCCGGTTCTGCTCATGGATGCTGCCAAGCTCCAGAGCGGCTCGAAAGAGCCTAACCGTAACAAGGTAGGGTCGGTATCATGGGACCAAGTGCGCACCATCGCCGAGACGAAAATGCCCGACCTCAACGCCTTCAAGGTAGAGTCGGCTATGAAGCAGGTGGCTGGTACGGCTCGCAGCATGGGCATCACCATCTCGGGTCCTTCTCCCTTTGCTGAATAATTAACAACGGAGAAGACACATGGCAAAGATTAGCAAAAAGCGCAAGGAAGCCCTTGCCAAGCACGACCTGACCGAAGTTCGGAACTTGGTGGAAGCTGCCAAAGTGGTAAAGGACATCACCTATACCAAGTTTGACGCTTCCGTTGATATCGACGTTCGTCTGGGTGTTGACCCCCGCAAAGCTGACCAGATGGTACGTGGCGTAGCCACACTACCCCATGGTACTGGCAAAACCGTTCGCGTTCTGGCACTAGTTACCGCCGACAAAGAAGCCGAAGCTACTGCAGCTGGTGCTGACTATGTTGGTCTGGACGACTATATCGCCAAAATCGAGAAAGGCTGGACGGATATCGACGTTATCATCACGATGCCGTCGGTAATGGCTAAGGTTGGCCGTCTGGGTCGCGTACTGGGTCCTCGTGGCCTGATGCCGAACCCTAAGTCGGGCACCGTAACCACGGACGTAGCCAAGGCTGTACAGGAAGTGAAAGCTGGTAAAATCGACTTCAAGGTTGACAAAACCGGTATCATCCACTGCTCGGTTGGTAAAGTGTCGTTCGATGACCAGAAGCTGGCTGAAAACGCCATTGAGGTTATCCAGACCCTGATCCGTCTGAAGCCTTCGTCTGCTAAAGGCACCTACATCAAGAGCATCACGCTTTCGAGCACGATGTCTCCCGCCGTTCCGGTTGACACCACGGTAACTTCCGCCTAATTTTAATCAACACGACGATATGATCCGGGAAGACAAACAAGCCCTCGTCGACGAGTTGAGCGAGAAGTTTCAATCGCACAACGCGTTCTACATTGCCGACGCTTCGGGAATGTCGGTGGCGAAAATCAATGAGTTCCGTCGCCTGTGCTTCACGCGCGGCATGGAGTTCAAAGTATACAAGAACACGTTCATCCGCAAAGCTCTCGACACCCTCGGTGCTGACACGGCTGAGATGGACGCGGCGCTGAAAGGCCAATCGGGCATCCTGTTCTCGAAAGAGTCGGGCAACGCTCCTGCCAAACTGCTGCAAGACTTCTACAAGTCGCAGAACTATGGCAAGAACGTAGAGCCTAAGCCTGCCCTGAAAGGTGCTTACGTAGATGCTGGCATCTACATTGGCGCTAACCAGCTGGTTGGCCTGAGCACGCTGAAAGGCAAAAACGAGCTTATCGGTGAAGTTATCGGTCTGCTCCAGTCGCCTGCCAAGAATGTTATCTCTGCTCTGTCGAGCGGCGGCAGCAAGCTGGCTGGTATCCTCAAAACGCTTTCCGAAAAAGAAGAGGTTGCAGGCTAACCGCTGCTCATCTTTTTCAAATTCAATTTCCTTCAACAACCCCCTTTTTAACAATCTACAGAAATGGCAGATTTGAAAGCATTCGCCGAGCAGCTCGTTAGCCTGACGGTAAAAGAAGTAAACGAACTGGCTACCATCCTGAAGGACGAGTACGGCATCGAGCCCGCTGCTGCTGCTCCCGTAATGATGGCCGGTGGTGGCGCTGCCGCTGCTGAGGCTCCCGAGGAGAAGACTTCGTTCGACGTAATCCTGAAGTCGGCTGGTGCTGGCAAACTGGCTGTGGTGAAACTGGTGAAAGACCTGACTGGTCTGGGCCTGAAAGAAGCCAAAGAACTGGTTGACGGTGCTCCTAAAGCCCTGAAAGAAGGTGTTGCCAAAGACGAGGCTGAAGGCCTGAAGAAGCAACTGGAAGAAGCCGGCGCTGAAGTAGAAATCAAGTAGTTTCTGCTGCCTGCTCTTAAAACCAGCAAATATGGAGAGGCCTGGCAACTAAGCCAGGTCTTTTCCTGTTTGTAGGCAACAAACTAATCGGAAGTTCGTTTGCACGCCGCTTTGCGGCTTTTCGTGCCTACGGACGCCAGAAGCGCAAAGTTTTGCTTTGCGCTTTCGTGCGCCCAAAACGTCCGATATTTTTCAAGATAGGGGCGGTGCCGCTATCCTGAACTGGATTCTCTCAGTGTCCATTTCCTAACCCCAGATACATTGGCTACACCGAAAGCACAGACAGGCCTGCAAAAGTTGCAGGCAGCTGACGAGCGGATCAACTTCGCCAAGATTAAGAAGGTTATTGAGTACCCGGATTTCCTGGACGTGCAGGTTCGCTCGTTCATGGATTTCTTCCAATTGGAAACGGCTGCCGAGAACCGTACCGATGAGGGGCTCTTCAAAGTATTCGCCGAGAACTTTCCGATTTCGGACTCGCGCGAAAACTTCGTGCTGACCTTCATCGATTACCACGTTGACCCTCCCAAGTACTCGGTTGACGAGTGCATTGACCGGGGCCTGACGTACTCGGTGCCGCTGAAAGCCAAGTTGCGCCTGGTCTGCAATGATACGGACAACGAGGACTTCGAGACGATTGAGCAGGAAGTTTTCCTAGGGAACATTCCCTACATGACCGAGAAAGGCTCTTTCGTGATTAATGGTGCTGAGCGAGTTATCGTATCGCAGCTGCACCGCTCGCCAGGCGTATTCTTCGCCCAGAGCAAACATACGAACGGTACCAAGCTGTACTCGGCCCGTATTATCCCGTTCAAAGGCTCCTGGATTGAGTTTGCCACGGACGTGAACAACGTGATGTACGCTTACATCGACCGGAAGAAGAAGTTTCCGGTTACGACACTGCTGCGCGCCATCGGCTACGGCACCGACAAAGACATCCTCGACCTGTTCGGGCTGTCGGAGGAAGTGAAGGCCGATAAAAAGAACCTCAAGAAAGCCGTCGGCCGCAAACTGGCCGCCCGAGTGCTGCGCACCTGGACGGAAGACTTCGTGGACGAGGACACCGGGGAAGTGGTTTCCATCGACCGGAACGAGGTACTGCTGGAGCGCGACTCTACCATCGAAGAGGAGGACATCGACACGATCCTGAACGCTGGGGCCAAGTCGGTGATTCTGCACCGCGAGAACGTAAACATTGCCGACTACGCAATTATTTACAACACGCTGCAGAAGGATAACTCCAACTCGGAGAAAGAGGCTGTGGAGCAAATCTATCGTCAGCTCCGGAACACGGAAGCACCTGACGAAGAAACTGCCCGCGACATCATCCAAAAGCTATTCTTCTCGGACAAGCGCTACGACCTCGGGGACGTAGGCCGCTACCGTATCAATAAGAAGCTGGGTATTGACACCGGTTGGGACGCCCGCGTGCTGACCAATGAGGACATCGTCCTTATCGTGAAATACCTGATTGGTCTGATCAACTCGAAGGCCATTGTCGATGACATTGACCACTTGAGCAACCGTCGGGTACGTACCGTGGGCGAGCAGCTCTACGCCCAGTTCGGCGTGGGTCTGGCCCGCATGGCGCGTACCATCAAGGAGCGCATGAACGTGCGCGACAACGAGGACTTCAAGCCGGTTGACCTGATCAACGCCCGTACACTGTCGTCGGTAATCAACTCGTTCTTCGGCACCAACCAGTTGTCGCAGTTCATGGACCAGACCAACCCGCTGGCCGAGGTGACGCACAAGCGTCGCGTATCGGCACTGGGGCCGGGAGGTCTGTCGCGCGAGCGGGCTGGTTTCGAAGTACGTGACGTTCACTACACGCACTACGGCCGCCTCTGCACCATCGAAACGCCGGAAGGACCGAACATTGGTCTGATTTCGTCGCTGTGTGTGCACGCCCGCGTCAATTCGATGGGCTTCATCGAAACTCCGTACCGCACCGTTGAGAACGGCAAGGTAGATACCACGGAGAACGTGAAATACCTGACCGCCGAGGAAGAAGACACCCACCACATTGCGCAGGCCAACGCCCGTATCGATGAGGAGGGTAACTTCATCAATGACTTGGTAAAAGGTCGTTTTGAAGGTGACTTCCCCGTGGTAGGTCCTGGCGAGTACAGCTACATGGACGTTGCCCCGAACCAGATTGTATCGGTGGCCGCTTCGCTGATTCCGTTCCTGGAGCACGATGACGCCAACCGCGCACTGATGGGCTCGAACATGCAGCGCCAGGCAGTTCCGCTGCTCAAGGCTGAAGCTCCCATCGTGGGCACTGGTCTGGAAGGTCGCGTAGCTATTGACTCCCGCACCCTGGTGGTAGCTGAGGGCGACGGCTACATCGACTACGTGGACGCCAACAAGATTGTGGTGAAGTACGACCTGACGGAAGACGACATCCTCGTAAGCTTCGACGCTGAGAAGATTTCGTACGACCTGATCAAGTTCCGTCGCACCAACCAAGATACCTGCATCAACCTGACGCCGCTCGTGAAGAAAGGCGAACGGGTGACCAAAGGACAGCCCCTCTGCGAAGGCTACGGCACGAACAAAGGAGAGCTGGCTCTGGGCCGCAACATGCAGGTGGCCTTTATGCCATGGCAGGGCTATAACTTCGAGGATGCTATTGTTATTTCGGAGAAGGTAGTACGCGACGACATCTTCACTTCGATTCACATCGAAGAGTTTGAGCTGGAGGTGCGTGAGACCAAGCGTGGCGAAGAAGAGCTGACGTCGGAAATTCCGAACGTGAGCGAAGAAGCCGTGCGTAACCTCGACGACAACGGTATCATCCGTCTGGGTGCGGAGGTTCGTGAAGGCGACATCCTCATCGGTAAGATTACGCCGAAAGGCGAAACCGACCCGACCCCGGAAGAGAAGCTGCTTCGCGCCATCTTCGGCGACAAAGCCGGCGACGTGAAGGATGCCTCCCTTAAGGCGCCACCGTCCCTGCAGGGTGTAGTTATCGGCACCAAGCTGTTCTCCCGTCCGAAGAAAGACAAAAACCTGCGGGCCAAGTCGAAGAAGGAAGTAGAGGAGCTGAAGGAGTCGTACGCTCGTGAGCTGCGCGGCATCAAAGCCGTGATGATTGAGAAGCTGGTGCAGCTGCTGGAAGGCAAAACCTCCCAGGGGGTGAAGCACAAGTTCGGCGACGAAATCATCACGAAGGGTGTGAAATTCGGCAAGAAGAACATTGCTGAAAACCTTTTCCCCGAGAAAAACCCCTACAAGGACGAGAGCAACTACGCTGTTCCCGAAGAGGTGAACATGTTCAAAGACCTCGTGCTGGAAGGCTGGACCGCTGACGCTCGTGTGAATAGCATGGTGCTGGAGCTGGTGAAAAACTACGCCAAGAAGCGTAACACCATCACGGCCCGCTTCAAGCGCGACCGGTTCACGCTGGAAGTAGGCGACGAACTTCCTGCTGGCATCGTGCAGCTGGCCAAAGTGTACATCGCCAAGAAGCGTAAGCTGAAGGTTGGTGACAAGATGGCTGGTCGTCACGGTAACAAAGGGGTAGTAGCCCGCATCGTGCGCGATGAGGACATGCCTTTCCTGCCCGACGGCACCCCGATGGACATCGTGCTCAACCCGCTGGGTGTACCAAGCCGGATGAACATCGGTCAGATTTACGAGACTGTACTGGGCTGGGCCGGCCTGAAGCTGGGCCGCACCTACGCTACCCCGATTTTCGACGGTGCTACCGAAGCGGAAGTATCAGCTGAATTGACGGAAGCTGGTCTGCCAACCTTTGGCCGGGCGTACCTGCACGACGGTCTGACGGGTCAGCGCTTCGACCAGCCGGTAACCGTGGGCGTGATTTACATGCTCAAACTCGGTCACTTGGTTGACGACAAGATGCACGCCCGTTCTATAGGTCCGTACTCGCTCATCACGCAGCAGCCGCTGGGTGGTAAAGCGCAGTTCGGTGGTCAGCGCTTCGGCGAGATGGAAGTGTGGGCGCTGGAAGCCTTCGGTGCTTCCAACGTGCTGCAGGAAATCCTGACGGTGAAGTCGGATGACGTGGTAGGCCGTGCTAAAGCGTACGAAGCC
The DNA here is from genome assembly GCF_900142395.1 of Hymenobacter psychrotolerans DSM 18569. Taxonomy (GTDB): domain Bacteria; phylum Bacteroidota; class Bacteroidia; order Cytophagales; family Hymenobacteraceae; genus Hymenobacter; species Hymenobacter psychrotolerans. The sequence continues at coordinate 99,197 of NZ_FRAS01000002.1, forward strand.
ATTGTAAAAGGCGACGTGCTGCCCAAGCCGAATATCCCCGAGTCATTCAACGTACTCATCCATGAGTTACGTGGTCTGGCCCTGGAAATCACGCTTGACTAAGGTTTGAAAGTGGTGGCTGCTGGTACACAAGGATCAGCAGCCACTTTTCATGTTTTCACTTGTTATACAATGAGCTTTCTTCCTTATGTGTTTGGTGGGGTACGGCTGTTGCTTGGCGTTGCAATCCTTGTAAATGCTATCGGGCTATTTGGTAAGCAATTTAAAGCAGACAGCTTCTTCGGAAAAAATAAAGGAATTGCAATAGCTCTAGGAGCTTTCCTGCTTCTTTCAGGACTCTATACTTTGTTTTTCTCCACAGCCGACACATATCGTGTATAGCATTTGACGAGCTTATGAGTAAATCCTTAGATAGGGCTCCGAGACACGGTCAGAGTTCAAACGAGTTTTAAGGAATTCTCACAAGTTTGATTTAATACCAGACCTGGCGGAAAACTACTGCGCGGCGTACCTGTCCGACCCGCAGAGCACTTTTCGCAGAGTCGAACTGTTACGTTCTTTCCGACCATTCTTAAGACTGGCGGAACCAACGGACAGAAAACAAGCCACCAGCTAATAACAGCTACCCTACATGGCGTTTGCAAAAAACAAGAAACTGGTACAGGACTTCTCGAAAGTCACCATTTCGCTGGCCTCGCCCGAATCCATTCTGGAGCGGTCGAACGGTGAAGTAGTAAAGCCCGAGACGATCAACTACCGGACGTACAAGCCCGAGATGGGCGGCCTGTTTTGCGAGCGGATTTTCGGTCCCGTAAAGGACTGGGAATGCCACTGCGGCAAATACAAGCGGATTCGCTACAAAGGCATCATCTGCGACCGTTGCGGCGTGGAGGTGACCGAGAAGAAAGTACGCCGGGAGCGGATGGGCCACATCGAACTGGTGGTGCCCGTTGCGCACATCTGGTACTTCAAGTCCCTGCCCAATAAAATCGGCTACCTGCTGGGTTTGCCCACCAAGAAGCTCGACCAGATCATCTATTACGAGCGGTATGTAGTAGTACAGCCGGGCGTACTGGGTGAAGAAGGCGTGCAGCAGCTCGACTTCCTCACTGAAGACGAATATCTCGACATCATCGACAAGCTCCCCCGCGAGAACCAGATGCTGCCGAACGAGGACCCCAACAAATTCATTGCCCGCATGGGTGCTGATGCGTTGAACATGCTGCTGGAGCGCATCAACCTGGATGAGCTTTCCTATAGCCTGCGTGACTCGGCTGCCCACGAAACCTCGCAGCAGCGTAAGGCGGAAGCCCTGAAGCGTCTGCGCGTAGTGGAAGCTTTCCGTGACGCCGCAACCCGCGTGGAGAACAAGCCTGAGTGGATGGTAATCCGCATGGTGCCCGTAATTCCGCCGGAACTGCGTCCGCTCGTTCCGTTGGACGGTGGCCGTTTTGCTACGTCCGACCTGAACGACCTGTACCGTCGCGTAATCATCCGCAACAACCGCCTCAAGCGCCTGATCGAAATCAAAGCGCCTGAAGTGATTCTGCGGAACGAGAAGCGCATGCTGCAGGAAGCCGTGGATTCGCTGTTCGACAACTCGCGTAAGGTTAACGCCGTGCGTGCTGAGGGTAACCGCGCGCTGAAGTCGCTGTCTGATATGCTGAAAGGCAAGCAGGGCCGCTTCCGTCAGAACCTGCTCGGTAAGCGTGTCGACTATTCGGGTCGTTCGGTTATCGTCGTGGGTCCTGAGCTGAAACTGCACGAGTGCGGTCTGCCCAAAAACATGGCCGCCGAGCTGTTCAAGCCGTTCATCATCCGTAAGCTCATTGAGCGCGGCATCGTGAAGACGGTGAAGTCGGCCAAGAAAATCGTGGACCGCAAGGATGCTGTGGTATGGGACATCCTGGAGAATGTGCTGAAAGGCCACCCGGTGCTCCTGAACCGGGCTCCTACGCTTCACCGCTTGGGTATCCAGGCGTTCCAGCCCCGCCTCATCGAGGGCAAGGCTATCCAGCTGCACCCGCTCGTTTGTACGGCCTTCAACGCTGACTTTGACGGTGACCAGATGGCTGTGCACGTTCCCCTGGGACCGGCCGCTATTCTGGAAGCCTCTATGCTGATGCTGGCCTCGCACAACATCCTGAACCCGGCCAACGGCGCGCCCATTGCGGTACCGTCGCAGGACATGGTTCTGGGTCTGTACTACGTAACCAAAGGCAAGCGCAGCACCGAAGACGAGCAGATCCAGGGCGAAGGCCGCATCTTCTACTCGGACGAGGAAGTTGTTATTGCCCTCAACGAAGGTCAGCTTTCGAAGCACGCCTATATTAAGGTGCGCACGAAGGTTCGTGACGAGGAAGATAACCTCGTAACCAAGATCATCGAAACGGTGGCCGGCCGCGTGCTCTTCAACCAGCTGGTGCCGGAAGAAGTAGGGTTCGTGGATGAGCTGCTGACCAAGAAAAAGCTGCAGCAAATCATTTCGATGGTGTTCAAGCGGACCGGCATGGCCCGCACGGCACAGTTCCTCGACGACATCAAGACGCTGGGCTTCCAGTCGGCTTACAAAGGTGGTCTGTCAATGGGTCTGGGCGACATTCAGATTCCGAAAGAGAAGGACGCTCTGGTAGCGCAGGCGCAAGCCGACGTGAAAGCCGTAACCCAGAACTACCAGATGGGTCTGATTACGGACAACGAGCGTTACAACCAGGTTATCGACATCTGGACCCGCATCAACAACCAAATCACTGAAACCCTCATGGGTCGCCTCGAAAAGGAGAACCAGGGCTTTAACTCGATTTACATGATGATGCACTCCGGTGCCCGTGGCTCGCGTGAGCAGATTCGTCAGCTCGGCGGTATGCGGGGTCTGATGGCTAAGCCGCAGAAGTCGCTGCAGGGTTCGGTAGGCGAGATTATCGAAAACCCGATTCTGTCGAACTTCAAAGAAGGCCTCGATGTAATCGAGTACTTTATCTCAACCCACGGTGCCCGGAAAGGTCTGGCTGACACCGCTCTGAAGACGGCTGACGCCGGCTACCTGACGCGTCGTCTGGTAGACGTATCACAGGACGTCATCGTGAACGAGGTCGACTGCGGTACCCTGCGTGGCATCGAAACCTTCGCGTTGAAAGACAACGAGGACGTAGTAGAGCCGCTGGCTGAGCGTATCCTGGGCCGCGTAGCGGTGCACGACATAGTGGACCCGCTGACGGACGAGGTAATCCTGGCCGCTGGCGAGGAAATCACCGAGGACATCACCCGTCGTATCGACAACACCAGCATCGAGTCGGTGGAAATCCGCTCGGTACTGACCTGCGAATCGAAGCGTGGTATCTGCGGCAAGTGCTACGGCCGTAACCTGTCGTCGGGCCGCATGGTGCAGAAAGGGGAGGCTGTCGGCGTAATTGCTGCTCAGTCCATCGGTGAGCCCGGCACCCAGCTGACACTGCGTACGTTCCACGTAGGTGGTACGGCTTCGAACATTGCCGTAGAAGCCAGCCTGCGCGCCAAGTTCGCTGGCGTAATTGAGTTCGAAGACATCCGTACTGTGGAAACCGCCAACGCCGATGGCGAGCCGGTGAAAGTAGTAATGGGTCGTTCGGGCGAGATTCGCATCGTGGAGAAAGGCACTGGCAAAGTGTTTATCTCGAACCACGTGCCTTATGGCTCGTTCCTACTCGTTGACGAAGGTCAGGAAGTAGAGAAGGGCGAGGAGCTGAACAACTGGGACCCCTACAACGCCGTTATTCTGGCCGAGTTCGACGGTACGATTCAGTACGACGCTATTACGGAAGGCATCACCTACCGTGAGGAGTCGGACGAACAGACCGGTCACCGCGAGAAAGTAATCATCGAATCGAAGGCGAAGGACCAAAACCCCGCCATCATCGTGCGCCCCGGCAAAAAGGGCGACATGGAAGGTTCGAAAGGCTACTCTATCCCGGTAGGCTCGCACATCAACGTCGAGAACGGCGAGAAAATCAAGGCTGGTCAGATTCTGGCCAAGATTCCGCGTGCCGTGGGCAAAACCCGCGACATCACCGGTGGTCTGCCCCGCGTTACGGAGCTCTTCGAAGCCCGTAACCCCTCGAACCCGGCTGTTGTGTCGGAAATCGACGGTGTGGTAACCTACGGTACGGTGAAGCGTGGTAACCGTGAAATCTTCGTGGAGTCGAAAGACGGCGTCAAGAAGAAATACATGGTGCCGCTGTCCAAGCACATTCTGGTGCAGGACAACGACTTCATCCGCGCTGGCTCGCCGCTTTCCGATGGTGCCATCACGCCGTCCGACATCCTGAGCATTCAGGGCCCCGGCGCCGTGCAGGAATACCTCGTGAACGAGATTCAGGAAGTATACCGCCTGCAGGGTGTGAAGATCAACGATAAGCACATCGAGGTGGTAGTTCGTCAGATGATGCAGAAAGTGGTCATCCTCGACGCCGGCGACACGACTTTCCTGGAGCACCAGGTTATCGACAAAATCGTGTTTATGGAAGAAAACGATACCATCATCGACATGAAGGTGGTAACGAATGCCGGCGACTCGACGAACCTGAAGCCTGGCCAGATTGTAACGGCTCGTCGCCTGCGCGACGAGAACAGCAGCCTGCGCCGCCGCGACCTGCAACTGGTGGAAGTACGCGACGCACAGCCGTCCGTATCCCGTCCCACGCTACAGGGTATCACGCAGGCTTCGCTGGGTACTCAGTCGTTCATCTCGGCCGCATCCTTCCAGGAAACGACCAAGGTGCTGTCGGAAGCTGCCATCCGTGGCAAGGCCGACGAACTGCTGGGCCTGAAGGAGAACGTAATCGTAGGTCACCTTATTCCGGCCGGTACCGGTCTGCGCGAGTACACTCGTCAGATCGTGGGCTCGAAAGAGGAACTGGAAGCCCAACAGGCTGCCAAGACTGAAGAAGCTACGGCTCCCGCTAAGCGTCCCGCTCGTGCGTCACGCCGCGAGTCTGTTTCGGAGTAATTCGAAGTTGAATAAATAAGAGAAGCCGGCTGGGGAAACCCGGCCGGCTTTTTCTTTTATTCGTACTCGCAACTCTATGCGCTGCTGAGCGGCGCTTCATTTCGCATCTTCCTCATGGCCCAACAAAACCTACCCGAAGTAGAATCCACTACCCCACAACCTCAGGACCCCAACGCCATCAGCATCGAACTGTCGGAAGACATTGCCGAAGGTGAGTACGCCAACTTGGCCATGATTGCGCACAGCAACAGCGAATTCGTCATCGACTTTATCCGGTTGATGCCCGGTTTACCCAAGGCGAAGGTCAAGTCTCGCATCATTCTCACGCCGGAACATGCCAAGCGGCTGGTAGCTGCTCTGAACGAGAACATCGAGCGGTTTGAGCAAGCCAACGGTGCTATCAAAGAGCAACCCAACGACGGCCCGTTGTACCCGATGGGTTTCGGTGGGAAGATAGGAGAAGCCTAAAACGAAGCAGTGCCTGCATATTGCAGGCACTGCTTCGTTTTAGGCTTGTTGCCTGCTAACACCGATACAGCTGCGCGGACTCTATGGAGTAGGATGTGGCTTAGTCGGCTCTAGAGGCGATGTAGTGGATGGCTCTATTACCTTCGCTTTATGAACTACATTATTTATCAAGCCTACGGTAGCCCTATAGTCTTCACTGAACTCCTATTCAGTATCCTTTCCTTGCTACGGGTTACACCCCGCACCGATGAAATTCGGGTTCTGGTATATACTGATAATCCTGTGGCAATCGAGAAAGTCTTGGGGCCAGATGCTCCTATACTATATCAACTAGTTGCTGCAGCGCAGTGGCAGGAGTGGCGCGGAATCATCGACTTTGTGCACCGGGCCAAACTGAAGGTGCTAGAGCACGCCGCTGCCCATTACCCCGGTAACTTGTTGTACGTGGATACCGATACTGTCTTTACCCAAGATTCGGCACAGCTCTTTGCGCAGATTGAAGCAGGGCGTCCCGTTTTTCATGTGAGCGAAGGCACGCTGAGAGGCGGAAACGTGCTCAACAGAAAAATCTATCGTCGTCTACGGGGGCAGCAGTTCAACGCCAACGGCCGGTCGTTCACCGTTCCGGCCGATACGATGATGTATAACGCCGGCATGGCTGGCTTTCGGAGCCGTGACGCACAGGTAATTTCGGATATAATAGCAGTGACCGAGGCATTGTATCGGTACTATCCTAAGCACGTAATGGAGCAGCTAGCGTTCAGCCTGGAGTTACCCAAGCTGGGCACCGTGGTGGAAGGTGAGGCATACGTTGTCCACTACTGGAATATCAAAGCCGAAGTGCGTCCGATGCTGGAAGCATTCTTCGCAAAATACCAAGGCCGGCCCGCAAAGGAACTGGCGAACCTGACGACTCGCCTCGATTTCGCCGCTGCATCCCAGAGCAAGCTCGAATACTATAGTCTGGCCGGCTGGCAGCGGGCCCTGCGTAAGCTTATGGGTAAGCAATGGCAAATGCCACAGATGGGCATATAATATAGGGCAGTATAATAGAGTAAGCTGAATTATTAGCGTAGTACCAAAAGGGAAAGAGATTTTGCCGGGATTATAGAAGGCCTGACTTCATTAGGTGCAATTAGGGGTCGTATGATGGCTTGGTTGTACTGCAGGGAGCCTAATAGGTCACTTGGCTTCCGCAAAGCGCCGTTTTCAATCGTTCAGGGCACTGAAAACAGCACCAGGCGTTTCCCTAAAACAAACTATTCCAACTCGTTTGCTATTTCACCACTACTTTTCTACCTTTGCAAGCCTAATTTTTGGGAGAGAACCCTCCTTGACAAAACATACCGTAGATGCCTACCATCAACCAGTTAGTACGAAAAGGCCGCGAGAAGCTGACGACGAAGTCGAAGTCGCCGGCTCTTGACTCGTGCCCGCAGCGCCGTGGCGTTTGCACCCGTGTGTACACCACCACGCCTAAGAAGCCAAACTCGGCTATGCGTAAAGTGGCCCGTGTGCGCCTCACCAACGGCAAAGAAGTTAACGCCTACATCCCGGGTGAAGGCCACAACCTGCAGGAGCACAGCATCGTGCTGATCCGTGGTGGCCGTGTGAAAGACCTTCCCGGTGTGCGTTACCACATCATCCGTGGTGCTCTTGACACCGCCGGTGTAAACGGCCGTCTGCAGCGCCGCTCGAAGTACGGCGCCAAGCGTCCGAAGCCAGGCCAGGCCCCTGCAGGCAAAGGTGGCAAACCCGCTCCCGGCAAGAAAAAGTAATTGAAACCGAGTGAGGTAGTGCGAAGTGCTGGATAGCACATGGTTCTTATCCCACTTGCCCGCTACCTCAGCTCATTTCTACACCCATGAGAAAGTCAAAACCAAAGAAGCGCATCCTCCTGCCCGACCCCAAGTACAAGGAGACGCTGGTAACCCGTTTCGTCAACTACATGATGTACGACGGGAAGAAAAACCTTGCTTACACCATTTTCTACGATGCCTGCGAGCTTGTTGAGCAGCGCACCAAGGAGAGCGGCGTGGAGATGTGGCGCAAAGCCCTCAACAACGTAATGCCGACCGTAGAAGTGAAGAGCCGCCGCGTAGGTGGTGCTACCTTCCAGGTTCCCATCGAAGTTCGTCCGGACCGTCGTATTGCCGTAGGTTCGAAGTGGCTGATTCAGTACGCTCGTCGTCGTGGTGAGAAAACCATGAAAGACAAGCTGGCTGGCGAAATCATTGCTGCTGCTAAAGGTGAAGGTGCTGCCGTTAAGAAAAAAGACGACACGCACCGGATGGCTGAAGCCAACAAGGCCTTCTCGCACTTCCGCTTCTAAAAAATGAGTGACTGAGTGAATGAGTGACGGAGCATTCTGGTTACTGCCACAGCTCCACTAGCACTCATTCAATCATTCGCCCATTCACTCATTCAAAAGAGACATGGCTGTTAACAAAGACCTGCAATACCTCCGGAATATCGGGATTATGGCGCACATCGACGCCGGTAAGACCACGACTTCGGAGCGCATTCTCTATTATACCGGTAAGACCCACAAAATCGGGGAAGTGCACGAAGGTGCTGCCACGATGGACTGGATGGAGCAGGAGCAGGAGCGGGGTATCACCATCACTTCGGCTGCTACCACTACGTTCTGGAACTACCCCACCGACGCCCAAGGCGACCCGACCCCGGATACCAAGCAGTACAAAATCAACCTCATCGATACTCCCGGCCACGTTGACTTCACGGTGGAAGTAGAACGTTCGCTGCGCGTACTCGATGGTGCTGTTGCGCTGTTCTGCGCTGTATCGGGTGTGGAGCCCCAATCGGAAACCGTATGGCGCCAGGCTGACAAGTACAAAGTGCCCCGCATCTGCTTCGTCAACAAGATGGACCGTGCCGGCGCTGACTTCTTCAAAGCCGTCAACGAAATCAAGGAAAAGCTGGGCGCTAACCCCGTGCCGCTGCAAATCCCGATTGGCGCTGAAGATACCTTCAAAGGTGTAGTTGACCTGCTGACTGGCAAAGCCATCGTATGGGACGACGCTACGCAAGGCAAATCATACCACGAAATCCCGGTTCCCGAGGATCTGGTGGAAACGGTAGCTGAGTGGCGCGAGAAACTCATCGAAAGCGTAGCCGAGTACGACGACACGCTGATGGAGAAGTTCTTCGAAGATCCGGAGAGCATCACCCGCGAAGAAATGATGGTGGTAATCCGCAAAGCGGTTATCGACATGAAGTTCTCGCCCGTAATGTGCGGTTCGGCCTTCAAAAACAAGGGTGTACAGTCGATGCTGGACGGCGTAATGGCCTACCTGCCGTCGCCGCTGGACATGCCCGCCATCATCGGTACCAACCCCGACACCGGCGAGGAAATCGAGCGTCACCCGGACAACGCGGAGCCCTTCACGGCCCTGGCGTTCAAAATTGCTACCGACCCCTTCGTTGGTCGTCTGTGCTTCTTCCGCTGCTACAGCGGCGTGCTGGACGCTGGCTCGTACGTGCACAACAACCGCACGAACAAGAAGGAGCGTATCTCGCGCCTGATGCAGATGCACTCCAACAAGCAGAACCCCATCGACAAAATCCAGGCTGGTGACATTGCCGCTGGTGTGGGTTTCAAAGACATCAAAACCGGTGACACGCTGACCGACGAGAAGTCGCGCATCATCCTGGAGTCGATGTCGTTCCCCGAGCCCGTTATCGGCTACGCTATTGAGCCCAAAACTCAGGCCGACGTGGATAAGATGGGTATGGCTATTGCCAAGCTCGTGGAAGAAGATCCTACGCTGGTAGTGCAGACTGACCCCGAGACGGGCCAGACCGTACTGAAAGGCATGGGTGAGCTTCACCTTGAAATCATCATCGACCGGATGCGTCGTGAGTTCAAAGTGGAAATCAACCAGGGTGCTCCTCAGGTTGCCTACAAAGAGGTTCTCACCAAAACGGTTGAACACCGCGAGACCTACAAGAAGCAGACGGGTGGCCGCGGTAAATTCGGTGACATCGTATTCGAACTCGGTCCGAAACTGGTTGATCCAGAGAAACCCGGTTTGGAGTTCGTGAACGACATCACGGGTGGTGTTATCCCCCGCGAATTCATTGCGCCGGTTCAGAAAGGTTTCGAAGAAGCCATGAAGAACGGTCCGCTGGCGGGCTTCCCCATCGAAGGCATGCGTGTACGCCTGTTCTTCGGTTCCTACCACGACGTTGACTCGGACGCCCTGTCGTTCGAACTCGCGGCCCGTGGTGGTTTCCGCGAAGCTGGCAAGCAAGCTGGTCCGAAACTGCTCGAGCCGATTATGGCTGTAGAAGTAGTTTCACCGGACGAGTACACCGGCTCGGTAACGGGTGACCTGAACCGTCGTCGTGGTATCATGAAGGGCATGGACACGAAAGGTGGTGCCAACGTTATCAAAGCTGACGTTCCGCTGTCGGAGCTGTTCGGCTACGTAACGTCGCTGCGTACCATCTCTTCGGGTCGTGCATCAGCCTCGCTGACCTTCTCGCACTACGACCAGGTGCCCAACAACCTTGCTGAGGCCATCATCGCCAAGCAAAAGGGTAACGCTATTCGCTAATACCGCTTTCATTCAACAGACATGAACCAGAAGATTCGCATCAAACTCAAATCCTACGACCACAACTTGGTGGACAAATCGTCGGAGAAGATTGTGAAGGCGGTGAAGGCTACGGGCGCTATCGTTAGCGGTCCTATTCCCTTGCCGACCGTCAAGGAAAAATTCACCGTACTCCGTTCGCCCCACGTGAACAAGAAGTCGCGTGAGCAATTCCAGCTCTGCACCTACAAGCGCCTCGTAGATATCTACTCTACTTCGTCGAAGACGGTAGACGCGCTGATGAAGCTGGAACTGCCCAGCGGTGTTGACGTTGAAATCAAAGTCTGAGGACCGGTTTTAGCGAATAGCTAGCAAAACGCCCCACTGGCTCTGCGGAGTTGGTGGGGCGTTTTCATTTGCTACTTGGCAGAATAAGCAAAGTTCAATTAGCTGCATTCAAGCAAGGTCAGCAACCGAGGCTGGTCGGAGCTAAAGTCGTGACACTGAAAATATTTCAAAGGGCAGCTAGAATATAACATAACAATTTCCTAGCTTTGCACTCCCATTCTGAAAACGCCACTCGGGCGTTTTCGTGTGCGTCTTTTACTAAACCCCAACAGAATGCCTGGCATCATCGGTAAAAAAATCGGTATGACAAGCCTCTTCACTCCGGACGGGAAGAACATTCCTTGCACGCTCATCGAAGCGGGCCCGTGTGTAGTGACGCAGGTTAAGACTATCGAAACGGACGGCTACACGGCCATCCAGCTCGGTTACGGCGAGAAGAAGGCGAAAAATACCACCAAAGCATTGGCAGGTCATTTCGCGAAAGCCGGAACTACTCCCAAAAGAAAACTCGTTGAGTTCCGCACCGACGAGGCAGCCAGCTTTACTGCCGGCAGCGAAGTAAACACGTCCCTCTTCGAGGAAGGTGAATTCGTTGACGTAGTAGGCACCTCAAAAGGTAAAGGCTTCCAGGGCGTTGTGAAACGCTACAACTTCGCCGGTGTAGGCGGGCAGACGCACGGCCAGCACAACCGTGGTCGTCACCCCGGTTCTATTGGTGCCTGCTCGTGGCCTTCGCGCGTATTCAAAGGAATGCGCATGGGTGGTCGTATGGGCAATGACCGTGTGAAAGTGCAGAACCTGAAGGTTATGCGCATTGTAGCCGACAAGAACCTCATCGTGGTGAGCGGCTCGATTCCCGGTGCCAAGAATTCATTCGTGGTCCTGGAAAAATAACCTTGAAGATGGAACTGTCAGTATATAACATCAAAGGCGAAGACACCGGCCGCAAGGTTACGCTGTCTGACGCCATCTTCGGTCTGGAGCCGAACGAGCACGTGATGTATCTCGACGTGAAGCAGTACTTGGCCAACCAGCGCCAGGGCACGCACAAGTCGAAGCAGCGCAATGAAGTGCACGGCACCACCAAGAAGCTGAAGAAGCAAAAAGGTACGGGCGGTGCTCGTGCTGGCTCGATGAAATCGGGTGTGTTCGTAGGTGGCGGCCGGATTTTCGGTCCTGAGCCCCGCGACTATGGCTTCAAGCTGAACAAGAAAACGAAGCGTCTTGCTCGTCTGTCGGCTCTCTCGACGCTGGCCAAAGACGGTAAGGTGGCTCTGGTAGAGAACATCACTCTGTCGGCCCCCAAAACCAAAGACTTCCTCAACATCCTGAACGGTCTGAAGCTGAACAACGGCAAAAAGACCCTGCTGGTAACCGGCGAAGTAGACAAGAACGTGGTGCTGTCGGCGCGCAACATTCAGAAAATCACCGTGGCTACGCCCGTTGCTCTGAACACGCACGACCTGTTGAACACCGACACGCTGCTGCTGTCGGAAGCGGGCCTGACGGCATTGGAACAACTCTATACCACTGCTGAATAATGAGCACGCTGAAAAAACCCATCGTGACCGAGAAGGCCACGGGCCTGAACGAAAAAGGCCAGTACGTTTTCGAAGTAGAGCGTACCGCCAACAAGGTTCAGATCAAGAAGGACATCGAGCAGTTCTATGGTGTAACGGTTACGGGCATCAGCACGATCCGCACCAACGGCAAAGTGAAGTCCAAGTTCACGAAAGGTGGTTCGGTATCGGGCCGTCGCGCACATGGCAAGAAAGCCATTGTAACCGTGAAGGAAGGCGAGGTTATCGACTTCTACAGCGGCATCTAAGCTGCGCCTTTTCTGCATAAGAGCATTTCCTAAGCAAGAGTAATGGCACTCAAAAAACTAAGACCAACATCACCGGGTCAGCGCTTCCGCATTGCACCGGCCTTCGACGAGATTACCACGTCGACGCCGGAGAAGTCGCTGTTGGCACCCATGAAAAACTCCGGTGGCCGCAACAACTCGGGCAAAATGTCCAACCGCTACATCGGCGGTGGCCACAAAGCCAAGTATCGTATCATCGACTTCAAGCGTGACAAGGCTTCGGTGCCTGCCACGGTGAAGACGATTGAGTACGATCCGAACCGTACGGCCCGTATCGCCCTGCTTCAGTACGCCGATGGCGAGAAGCGTTACATCATCGCCCCCGCTGGCGTTGAGGTAGGTGCTACGGTCGTGTCAGGTTCGGGTGTAGCCCCGGAAGTAGGCAACGCCCTGCCGCTGCGCGAGATTCCGCTCGGTACCATCGTTCACAACATCGAGCTGATGCCCGGTAACGGTGCCGCTATGGCTCGTTCGGCTGGCACGTACGCTCAACTGGTTGCGCGCGAAGACAAATATGCCACCCTGAAACTGCCTTCCGGTGAGATGCGCATGGTACTCGTTACCTGCATGGCTACGGTAGGCACCGTTTCGAACGGTGACCACATGAACGTACGTCTCGGCAAAGCCGGTCGTAACCGTTGGTTGGGTCGTCGTCCGCGCGTTCGTGGTGTTGCTATGAACCCTGTCGATCACCCCATGGGTGGTGGCGAAGGCAAATCGTCGGGTGGTCACCCACGTAGCCGTAACGGTATCTTCTCGAAAGGTCAGAAGACCCGCAACAAGAATAAGTACTCGGAGCAGCTCATCGTTAACCGCAAAGGCAAGAAGTAAGCAATGGCACGTTCACTAAAAAAAGGGCCGTACATTGACTTCCGGCTCGAGAAGAAAGTAACGGCAATGGATGAGGCCGGCAAGAAATCAGTGGTGAAGACCTGGTCGCGCCGCTCGATGATTTCTCCGGATTTCGTTGGCCACACCTTCGCCGTTCACAACGGCAATAAGTTCATCCCGGTATATGTGACGGAGAACATGGTAGGACACAAACTCGGTGAGTTTGCCCCGACCCGCAACTTCCGTGGCCACATTGCCAAGAAAGATAAAGGCAAGCGCTAATCATGGAAGCAACCGCTAAACTCCGCAACGTCCCCACCTCGCCGCGCAAGATGCGCCTGGTGGCCGACATGATCCGTGGTCAGAAAGTGACCCGTGCGCTTGGTCTGCTGAAATTCGAGGCTAACTCGGGTGCTGCACGCGTTGAAAAGCTTCTCCTCTCGGCTCTGGCCAACTGGCAGCAGCACAACGAGGAAGAGCGTATCGAAGACGCTAACCTCTACATCAAGGCTATCTTCGTGGATGAAGGCCGCCAGCTGAAGCGTCTGCGCCCCGCCCCCCAGGGCCGTGGCCACCGCATCCGCAAGCGCAGCAACCACGTGACGCTGGTGATTGATACGAAAGTAGAACCGCTGGGCAGCAAAGCTGCTGCTAAGCAGGCTGCTGAAACCAAAACCACCGACGCTGCTGTTGAAGCCAAGCCAAAAGCTGCCCGTCGCAGCTCGGCTAAGAAATCCACTGAAACCACGGCAGAAGCCACCGCATAAGCACTATGGGACAGAAAGTAAATCCGGTTGGCTTCCGTCTGGGCGTCATTAAAGGATGGGACTCGAACTGGTACGGCGGCAAGGACTTCGCCGACAAACTGGTGGAGGACGAAAAAATCCGCAAGTACATCATGGCTCGTATCCCGAAAGGTGGCATCAGCCGCATCGTGATTGAGCGTACACTGAAGCGTATCACCATTACCATCAACACGGCTCGTCCGGGTGTGGTAATCGGTAAGGGTGGCGCTGAAGTTGATAAGATCAAGGACGAACTGAAGCAGATCACCAGCAAAGACGTTCAGATCAACATCTTCGAAATCAAGCGTCCGGAACTCGACGCCAAGCTGGTAGGTGAGAGCATTGCTCAGCAGCTGCAGGCTCGTATCTCGTTCCGCCGTGCGATGAAGATGTCTATCCAGGCTGCTATCCGCGTTGGTGCCGAAGGCATCAAGATTCAGTGCGGTGGCCGTCTGGGCGGCGCTGAAATTGCCCGCTCCGAGCAGTACAAAGAAGGTCGTACGCCGCTGCACACGCTGCGCGCTGATATCGACTACGCTTTGTCGGAAGCTCAGACGGTGTATGGCAAAATCGGCATCAAAGTATGGATCATGCGTGGTGAAGTGTTCGGCAAGCCCGACCTGTCGCCTAACCAGGTTCCTGCTAACCAAGGCAACGACAGCCGTGGTGGCGACCGTGGCCCGCGCGGTGAGCGTGGTGACCGTGGCGGCGACCGTGGCCCGCGTCGTGACCGGAACGACCGTGGCGGCGAAGGCCGAGGTGGTGATAACCGTGGCGGCCAAGGCGGCGGCCAGCGTCGTAGCGGTGGTGGCCCAGGTGGTGCCAACCGTGGCGGCCAGGGCGGTGGCGCTCCGCGTCGCTAGTCGTTTCTTTTCTTCAGAAATTCAATTTCAATAACTCATGTTACAACCGAAAAGGACCAAGTATCGCAAGATGCAAAAGGGTCGCGTAACAGGCCTTGCCTACCGCGGCAGCTCCATTGACTTCGGTTCTTTCGCTATTAAGTCGTTGGAAGTGGCTTGGATTACGGCTCGCCAGATTGAGGCAGCTCGTATCGCCATGACCCGCGCCATGAAACGCGAAGGGCAAGTTTGGATCCGCATTTTCCCCGACAAGCCAATCACCAAGAAGCCTGCTGAGGTGCGGATGGGTAAAGGTAAAGGCTCGCCCGAGTATTGGGTAGCCTGCGTGAAACCCGGCACTATCATGTTCGAGTCGGACGGCGTAACGCTGGAAGTAGCTCAAGAGTCGCTGCGTCTGGCGGCTCAGAAGCTGCCGGTTCGTACTCAGTTTGTTGTTCGTCGCGACTACGTAGAAAGCAAGTAAGATGAAGAACGCCGATATCCGTGCCCTCTCTATTGAGGACCTGAAAACCCAGATCAAGACCGAACAAGCCTCTGGCCAGTCGCTGCGCTTCGCGCATGCCATCTCGCCTCTGGAAAACCCGATTCGCCTGAAGCAAAGCCGCAAGAACGTCGCCCGTCTGTTGACCGAGCTGACCCGTCGCGAGAACGAGCAGGCTAATAACACTGCTAACTAACGATGGCAAGCAACGAAGAACAGCAGGCTACTTCCGCCGTTGAGCGGAACCTGCGCAAAGAAATCATCGGGCGCGTTTCCTCCTCCAAAATGGACAAGTCCATCACGGTGGTTGTGGAAAGCAAAATGAAACACCCGATCTACGGCAAATTCGTTACCAAGTCGACCAAGTTCATGGCCCACGACGAGAACAACGAATGTGGCGAAGGCGATACGGTTCGCATTATGTCGACCCGTCCGCTGAGCAAGAACAAGCGGTGGAGATTGGTAGAAATCGTAGAACGCGCCAAGTAAGATGATACAGCAAGAATCCCGTCTGACCGTCGCTGATAACAGCGGCGCCAAAGAAGTTCTCTGCATTCGTGTCCTCGGTGGCACGGGCAAGAAATACGCCAGCGTTGGCGACAAGATTGTAGTAGCCATCAAATCGGCTATTCCTTCCGGCAACGCTAAAAAAGGCACTGTATCGAAAGCAGTTGTAGTACGCACAAAGAAAGAAGTACGTCGCAAAGACGGTTCTTACATTCGTTTCGACGACAACGCTGCCGTACTGCTCAACAATAACGACGAGCCCCGCGGTACCCGCATCTTCGGCCCCGTGGCCCGCGAACTGCGTGAGAAGCAGTTCATGAAGATTGTTTCGCTGGCTCCTGAAGTTCTCTAAGCAATGGCAACGAAAACGAAAGCAGCACCCGCGAAACTGCACGTGAAAAGCGGCGACACCGTTCAGGTGATTGCCGGCGACGACAAAGGCAAAACCGGCGTTATCAAGTCGGTGAACCGCTCGACGCAGCGCGTTATCGTGGAAGGCCTCAACCTGGTAACCAAGCACAACAAACCCAGTGCGAAGAACCCCCAGGGTGGCATCACCAAGATCGAAGCTGGCATTCACGTGAGCAACGTGAAGGCAATTGACTCGAAAAACGCCTAACCCGGTACGACGACAATGGCTCGACTCAAAGAGAAATATAAAAAAGAAGTAGTACCGGCGCTCCAGGAGAAATTCCAGTTCGAGAGCATCATGCAGGTACCACGCATCACCAAGATCTGCATCAACCGCGGCATCGGAGCGGCAGTAGCCGACAAGAAGCTGGTTGATAACGGTGTGGACGAGCTGACGACCATTGCTGGTCAGAAAGCTGTTGCTACCATCGCCAAGCGTTCGGTGTCGAACTTCAAACTGCGTGAGGGCATGCCCATCGGCGCCCGCGTTACCCTGCGTGGTGAGCGGATGTACGAGTTCATGGACCGTCTGCTGACGATTGCTCTGCCCCGTGTTCGTGACTTCAAAGGCATCAACGATAAGGGCTTTGACGGCCGTGGTAACTATACCCTGGGCGTTAAGGAGCAAATCATCTTCCCCGAAATTTCGATTGACAAAATCAAGTCGATATCGGGTATGGACATTACCTTCGTAACAACGGCCGAAAACGATGAGCAGAGCTACGAGCTCCTCAAGGCTTTCGGTATGCCGTTCGCTAACGCCAAGAAACAAAACTAATGGCTAAGGAATCCGCTAAAGCAAGAGCGCGCAAGCGCATCGCTACGGTTGCCCGCTATGCTGAAAAGCGCAAAGCGCTGAAAGCCGCCGGCGACTACGAAGGTCTGGACAAGCTTCCCCGTGACGCTTCGCCCGTACGCCTTCACAACCGGGACATGATTGACGGCCGCCCCCGTGGTTACATGCGTAAGTTCGGCATCAGCCGTGTACGTTTCCGCGAAATGGCGTTGGCTGGCAAAATCCCCGGCGTAACGAAGTCGAGCTGGTAGTTCGACTGGTTGCCAGTTGGCTTCGGCCAACGTTGGCAACACTACTTGGCAGGTTGCCGAGAGAAACCATTGGCCGCATTCGAGTCAAGAAGTCTTAATCGAAAATTTCGCTGCCGCATTTCTGTGGCGGCGAAATTTTCATATCTTTGCGGCTCCCTAAAAAAGGGTGGCGCTTTTACTAAGTCACATGAACACAGATCCAATTGCTGACTACCTGACCCGGGTACGCAATGCCATCAAGGCAAATCACCGGGTAGTGGAAATTCCGGCCAGCAACATCAAAAAGGAAATCACGAAGGTGCTCTACAAAAAGGGCTACATTCAGAGCTACCGTTTTGATGATGCCGCTGTACAGGGCACGATTAAGATTGCGCTCAAGTACAACCCGGTTACGAAACAGCCTGCTATTACCAAACTGGAGCGTGTAAGCACGCCAGGTTTGCGCCAGTATGCTCACGTAGAGAACCTGCCCCGCGTACTGAGTGGTCTGGGTGTTGCCATCCTGTCGACTTCGAAAGGGGTGATGACGGAGAAAGAGGCGAAAGCCGAAAACGTGGGCGGCGAAGTGCTGTGCTACGTCTACTAATCTGAAAGGAAACCGAGACTATGTCACGCATTGGTAAACTGCCCATCAGCCTGCCCGCTAACGTGCAGATTGAAGTGAGCAACGAAAACACGGTAACCGTGAAGGGCCCGAAAGGCACCCTGACGGTTCCAGTGGACCGCGACATTACCGTAGCTACCGAAGACGGTCAGCTGGTGGTAACGCGTCCGACTGAGCAAAAGCGTCATAAAGCCATGCACGGCCTCTACCGCTCCCTGTTGAACAACGCTGTGAACGGCGTTAGCAACGGTCTGGAGGAGAAGCTGGAGCTGGTGGGTGTAGGTTACAAAGCCGCCATGGCTGGAACTACGCTCGAATTGTCGCTGGGCTACTCGCACAATATCTTCCTGGCTTTGCCGAAGGAAGTAACGGCTACGGCTGTAACGGAAAAAGGTAAAAACCCTATCGTTACGCTGACCAGCATTGATAAGCAACTGCTGGGCCAAGTAGCCGCTAAGATTCGCTCGTTGCGCAAAGTTGAGCCCTATAAAGGCAAAGGCGTGCGCTTCGTGGGTGAGCAGATTCGTCGTAAGGCTGGTAAAACGGCTTCGAAATAACATCACACCATGGCTTTCGATAAAGCAACTAGAAGAAAACGGATCCAGCGCATCATCCGCACCAAGGTGGCTGGCACGTCCGAGCGTCCGCGTCTGTCGGTGTTCCGCAGCAATACGGGTATCTATGCCCAGATTATTGACGACACGACTGGTCACACGTTGGCGTCTGCTTCCTCAAAGCACGTTTCGGTGGAAGGGGGCAACGGAGTCGCCCTCGCTGCCGCAGTCGGCAAAGAACTTGCTGCCCGTGCTACAGGAAAAGGAATTTCGAAAGTGGTATTTGACCGTTCCGGTTACCTCTACCACGGCCGCGTAAAATCATTGGCAGAAGGAGCCCGCGAAGGCGGCCTCAATTTCTAAATCATCATGGCAGAATTTAACAACGGCCCACGTGGTGGCAGCGGCGACAACCGTGGCGGTGGCAATGACCGTCGTGGTGGTGGCAATGACCGTCGCGGCGGCAACGACCGTAAAGAAGAGTCGCGCACTGGCGACTCTGATCTGAAAGAGAAAGTGGTTGCTATCAACCGCGTAGCCAAAGTAGTAAAAGGCGGTCGTCGCTTCAGCTTCTCGGCTATCGTAGTGGTAGGTGACGGCAACGGCACTGTAGGCTACGGCCTCGGCAAAGCCAACGAAGTAACAGACGCCATTGCCAAAGGCATTGACGACGCGAAGAAAAACCTGGTGAAAGTTCCGCTGTACAAGCACACGGTTCCGCACATCATGGAAGGCAAGTACTCAGGTGGTTTTGTGCTGGTTCAGCCGGCTGCCGCTGGTACGGGTGTAATTGCAGGCGGCGCTATGCGTGCCGTGTTCGAAAGCGCTGGCATCAAAGACGTACTGGCTAAGTCGAAGGGTTCTTCGAACCCCCACAACGTAGTAAAGGCAACTTTCGACGCGCTGCTGAAAATGCGCGACCCGATGCAGATTGCACAGGCTCGTGGTATCACCCTCGCTCAAGTTTTTAACGGTTAAGAGACGATGGCGCAGATCCAAATTAAACTCGTCAAGAGCGTTATTGACCGCCCCGAGCGTCAGAAGCGCACTGTAAAGGCCCTGGGCCTTGGCAAAATCGGCAGCAGCAAAGCTGTGGAAAACACCCCCCAGGTAGCTGGTATGGTGAATGCCGTGAAGCACCTGTTGGAAGTAACCGAACTCTAGGAATCTCCCGAAAATGAATCTCAGCAATCTCAAACCTGCCGTAGGCGCTACCCGCAATGAGAAGCGGATTGGCCGCGGTACAGGTTCTGGCCGTGGCGGCACTTCTACGCGTGGCCACAAAGGTGCCAAGTCCCGTTCGGGTTACTCTAAAAAGTCGGGCTTTGAAGGTGGCCAAATGCCGCTGCAGCGCCGTGTACCGAAGTTCGGTTTCAAAAACATCAACCGTGTGGAGTACAAAGCCGTCAATCTGGACGTGCTGGCTGCTCTGACCGAAGGTGGTGTAACGACCTTGGACAATGCATTCTTCGTGAATGCTGGTCTGGCTTCGAAAAGCGCTAAGATCAAAGTTCTGGGCCGTGGTGAAATCACCAAGGCTCTGGAAATTCATGCCCATGCCTTCTCCAAATCAGCTGTTGAAGCTATCGAGAAAGCCGGTGGCAAAGCCGTGACGCTGTAAGTATCTGTGGCGATGAAAAAGTTTATCGAAACGATAAAGAATATTTTTGCGATTGAAGATCTGCGTATGCGGATCTTCAATACGCTTTTTTTCATTGCCATCTACCGGTTGGGGTCTTTCGTGGTGCTGCCGGGCGTCGATGCTACGCGCCTGAAAAGCGGCGAAGCATCGGGGGTGTTTGGCATTCTGGATACGCTGCTTGGCGGCGCGTTCAGCAATGCTTCCATCTTCGCGCTAGGTATCATGCCGTATATCTCAGCTTCTATTGTATTGCAACTGCTCACGATAGCAGTGCCATACTTCCAGAAACTGCAGAAAGAAGGCGAGTCCGGTCGTAAGAAAATCAACCAGTATACGCGTATCCTCACAATTCCGATTGTGATGGCCCAGTCAGTCGGCTTCATCGCCACTATCAGTGCCGACGCAATACTGGAGCCTGGGACGTTCTTTACGATTTCGACCATGCTCATCATCACAGCCGGCACGCTATTCTGCATGTGGCTCGGTGAGAAAATCACGGACAAAGGCATTGGCAATGGCATTTCCATGATCATCATGATTGGAATTGTCTCGCGTCTGCCCGGCGCAATCATTGGTGAGGCCGCTGCGAAAGGTATGCGTGGCTCGCTGATTTTCCTGATTGAGCTGGTAGTGCTGTTCCTAGTTGTAATGGCCGTTATTGTGCTCACTCAGGCTGTTCGCCGGATTCCGGTGCAGTATGCCAAGCAGGTAGGTAGCACCGCTCAGTTGAATGCGCAGCGCCAGTTCATCCCGATGAAGGTGAATGCGGCTGGGGTTATGCCAATCATTTTCGCCCAGTCGCTGATGTTCGTTCCGGCCATCGTTGCTTCTGTTTGGCAGAATGACAGCGACCTGGCGAGCTACATAGGCGTAAAGTTTTCGGACTATACTTCGTGGCAGTATAACGTGGTGTTTGCTACACTCATTATTGTCTTCACGTACTTTTACACAGCTATCAGTGTTAATCCCAATCAGATTGCGGATGACCTGAAACGTAGTGGTGGTTTCGTTCCTGGTGTAAAGCCAGGCCGGGATACGTCGGAGCACATTGATGAAATCCTGACTCGCATTACGTTGCCTGGTGCCTTGGCTCTCGCTCTGATTGCTATTTTCCCTGCCCTCGCTCTGCTGGGTGGCGTAACTCGTCCATTCTCGGCTTTCTATGGTGGTACTTCACTCATCATCATGGTGGGCGTGGTTCTGGATACGCTGAACCAGGTAGAAAGCTACTTGCTAATGCGCCATTATGATGGCATGATGAAAACCGGTAAAGTGCGTGGCCGTTCGCAGAACATTGCTATGGCTTCGTAAATAACCATGATTGTCTATAAAACTGAGGAGGAAATCGAATTCATGAGGGCCAGTGCGAAAGTACTGGCTCAGGCCCACGGCGAAGTCGCTGGCATGATACGGGAAGGCGTTACAACGCGAGAGCTGGATCAGCGCGCGGAGGAATTCATCCGGGACCATGGCGGACAACCTTCCTTCAAAGGCTATAACGGATTCGAATACAGCCTCTGCATTTCCCCTAACTCAGTGGTGGTGCATGGTTTTCCGGGCGATTACACGCTGAAGAGCGGAGACATTGTTTCGGTAGATTGTGGAGTTCTTCTGAATGGTTACCACGCAGACAGCGCTTACACTTACCCGGTAGGGGAGGTAGCTTCGGAAATTCTGGCGCTACTTGACGAAACCAAAAAGTCATTGTATCTCGGTATCGAGCAGGCAGTGGCTGGCAACCGGATGGGCGACATTGGTTTCGCTATTCAGTCTCATGTTGAAAAACAGGGGTACGGAGTGGTTCGGGAACTAGTCGGCCATGGAATTGGTAAGAAGCTGCACGAGCGGCCGGAAGTACCGAACTACGGTAAACGTGGATCGGGCCTTAAGCTGCAGACGGGCCTCACGCTTGCCATCGAACCGATGGTAAACTTGGGAACCAAGAGTGTAGTCCAGGAGAAGGATGGTTGGACTATCCGGACCAAGGACTTCAAGCCTTCCGCTCATTTTGAGCATACAGTAGTAGTACGAAAAGACAAGGCGGAAATACTCACCTCCTTCGAATACATAGAAAAAGCCTTACAGTAGCCTTATGGCCAAACAAACTTCCATTGAGCAGGACGGAGTCATCCTGGAAGCCCTTTCCAACGCCATGTTCCGAGTGGAGCTGGAGAACGGTCACCAACTGATTGCCCACATCTCGGGCAAGATGCGGATGCACTACATCAAAATTCTGCCGGGAGATAAGGTTAAGCTGGAAATGTCGCCCTACGATCTGTCGAAGGGACGAATTGTGTACCGTTACAAATAACCCGACGACATGAAAGTCAAAGCGTCAATCAAAAAGCGTAGTGTCGATTGCAAAATCGTCCGCCGCAATGGCAAACTCTACGTCATCAACAAAAAGAACCCGCGCTTCAAGCAGCGTCAGGGGTAGTAGCACCAGACTTTTTTAAAAAAGCACATGGCTCGTATTGCAGGGGTAGATATCCCAGACAACAAGCGCGGTGAAATCGCGCTGACCTACATTTTCGGCATTGGCCGTCCGTCTGCTCAGCAGATCCTCACCAAAGCAGGCGTTGACCTGAACAAGAAGGTGAAAGATTGGACTGAAGCAGAAGCCGGCGAAATCCGCGGCGTGATTGCCGCTGAGTTCAAGACCGAAGGTGTGCTGCGCTCAGAAGTGCAGCTGAACATCAAGCGCCTGATGGACATCGGTTGCTACCGTGGTCTGCGTCACCGCAAAGGTCTGCCGGTTCGTGGTCAGCGTACCAAGAACAACTCGCGCACCCGTAAGGGCAAGCGCAAGACCGTTGCTGGCAAGAAAAAGGCTACTAAATAACACGTAGCGGGAATCGTTGCCTGCTCTGATCAGTTCGGGGCAGGCAACAACACCTTCCGCATTTTTGCGATAACCAAATGGCACAAAAAAGAAAAGACAAAGCCAAAAAGCGCGTTGTCGTTGTCGAGCCGGTAGGCCAGGTTCACATCAAGGCCTCGTTCAACAACATCATTATCTCCATCACCAACAACAATGGCCAGGTTATTTCCTGGGCTTCGGCTGGTAAGATGGGTTTCCGCGGTTCCAAGAAGAATACCCCCTACGCTGCTCAGATGGCTGCTACCGACTGCGGTAAAGTAGCTCATGACCTGGGTATGCGTAAGGCTGAGGTGTTCGTGAAGGGCCCGGGCGCTGGCCGCGAGTCGGCTATTCGTACGCTGGGTAACGTGGGTATTGAGGTAACGACCATCAAGGACGTGACGCCGCTGCCCCACAACGGCTGCCGTCCCCCCAAACGTCGTCGCGTTTAGTTTATTGAACAGGCCTTTTTAGGCCACAGGTGTCGGGTTTCTGATGCGCCTTTTCACCCCTGCAAGGTGCGCCTCCGGAGCCCGACACGCGCGGTTCAACCCCCTCAACACTCAACAACCCCGAAATGGCACGTTATACTGGTCCTAAAACCAAGATTGCCCGTCGCTTCAATGAGCCGATTTTCGGCCCAAGCAAGGCACTCACCAAAAAAGCATATCCCCCCGGTCAGCACGGCCGTGGCCGTCGTAAGAAGCAGAGCGAGTACGCTGTCCAGCTGATGGAGAAGCAGAAAGTGAAGTACATGTACGGCGTACTGGAGAAGCAGTTCGAGAACCTGTTCCACAAAGCGGCTACGCTGCCCGGCATCACTGGCGACAACCTGCTGGCTTTGCTGGAGTCGCGCCTCGACAACACGGTATACCGTCTGGGCATTGCTCCGACGCGCCGTGCTGCTCGTCAGCTCGTTCTGCACAAGCACATCACCGTGAACGGTGACGTAGTAAACATTGCTTCGTACAAACTCCGTGCTGGCGACGTTGTGGCCGTACGTGAAAAGTCGAAGTCGCTGGAAGCTATTACCACGAGCCTGAGCGCCCGCAACGCGCGTGCCTTCTCGTGGCTGGAGTGGGACGGCAAAGACATGGTGGGCAAATTCATCAGCGCCCCCTCGCGTGACCTGATTCCGGAGAAAATCACGGAGCAGCTCATCGTCGAGCTTTACTCGAAGTAATAACAGGAACGGCCCGGACGCCCGGGCCGTTCTTCTGCTTCGACTTTTCAAAAGGATTCAGGTATTGGGTAATGGGTTTTAAGACACTCTGAGAGGTCTTTTTACTCACTACCCATTACTCAATACTAAAAACCGCCCCACTTATGTCAATCTTAGCTTTTCAAATGCCGGAGAAGGTTGTGATGGAGAAATCCGACGACTTTTACGGAACGTTTGAATTTAAACCGCTGGAGAAAGGCTACGGCGTCACGATCGGCAACGCTCTGCGCCGCATCCTGCTGTCGTCGCTGGAGGGCTATGCCATCACGTCGGTTCGCACCAGCAGCGTACTGCACGAGTTCATGACCATCGAAGGTGTGATTGAGGACATGTCCGAAATCATCCTCAACCTGAAGCAGGTTCGCTTCAAAAAGGTGAGCGACGCCATCGAGGACAAAATCACGGTGCGCATCAAAGGCCAGGAAACCTTCACGGCCGGCGACATCAGCAAGTTCACCAACGGCTTCCAGGTGCTGAACCCGGATCTGGTGATTTGCCACGTGGACGCCGCTGTTGAACTGGAGTTCGAATTCACGATCCAGAAAGGCCGTGGCTACGTTCCGGCTGAGGAAAACAAGCCGGCTGACCAAGTGTTCGGTCAGATTGCTATTGATGCCATCTTCACGCCCATCAAAAACGTGAAGTATAGCATCGAAAACACCCGGGTAGAGCAAAAAACCGATTATGAGAAGCTCCTCATCGAGATTCACACGGACGGTTCTATCCACCCGGAGGAGGCCTTGAAAGGTGCCGCTAACATCCTGATTCAGCACTTCATGTTGTTCTCGGACAGCACCATGACCTTCGAAACGGCCAAGGCTGAAGAAGAGGAGACGGTAGATGAAGAGACGCTGCACATGCGCAAAGTCCTGAAAACGCCGCTGGCGGACATGGACCTGAGCGTTCGTGCGTACAACTGCCTCAAGGCAGCCGACATCAAAACCCTCGGTGACCTGGTGCAGCTGGACATGGCTGACATGATGAAGTTCCGCAACTTCGGTAAGAAGTCGTTGACGGAGCTGGAAAACCTCGTAGAGGAAAAAGGTCTGAACTTCGGTATGGACCTGAGCAAGTACAAGCTCGACGAAGAATAAGCTAGCCTGAGAATGTGCTGAGTAAGGAATTGTGGCTGCTGCCGCAAACCTTCGCTCAGCACATTTTTTGTGCGGGTATATTGCATACCTTTGCACTCCATTTCTCACTTTCATAACCAGTGAGCCCGAAGGGACAACGGTTCTAATGAGAAGACAGCGTACTAATCTGTTTTCCGCCGTGGTCGTCGTCCGCAAGCTCACACATTTTCTTTTTTATGCGTCACGGTAAAACCATCAACCACCTCGGCCGCACGGCCTCGCACCGCAATGCCATGCTCGCGAACATGGCTTCGTCACTGATTCTGCACAAGCGTATCTCGACCACGGTTGCCAAAGCAAAAGCACTGCGCAAATTTGTAGAGCCCCTGCTGACCAAATCCAAGAACGACACGACGCACTCGCGCCGTCTGGTGTTCTCGGTACTGGAAAACAAAGAAGTCCTGAAAGAACTGTTCGGTGACGTAGCCGCTAAAATTGCTGGCCGTCCCGGTGGTTACACCCGCATCATCAAGCTGAGCGACGGCCGTCTGGGCGACAACGCTGAGCTGTGCATCATTGAGCTGGTGGATTACAACGAAACCCTGCTCGAAGCCAAGACGGCTGGTGAAGCCAAAGCTACCACTACTCGTCGTTCGCGCCGGAGCGGTGGTGCCAAGAAAGCTTCGGCCGGTGAAGGCCAATCGTCGGCGGAAGTAGTTGCTGAGGCTCCGGCCGCTGCCACTACCGAAGTATCGGCTCCGGAAGATACGGCTACCGAAACGCTGAAAGACGGCGAGACCCGCGAGGAGAAAGCCGCTGAGTAGTTTCGTGAGCTACGCTCATAGAATACCTGAAAAGGGACGTGCCGCGAGGTACGTCCCTTTTTGCGTTTCAGCCCGGCCGTAGGCTGGCTTACAGAAGGGCGCGCTGGCGGCTGCATTCAGCCAGAGGCTGCAAAGGTCAGGGCTAATATTTACCTTGCGGCGCAATGCTCAGGACTGAGCATTGCCTGAATCCGAGTTCTGTTCAACCCCATACTCCTCCTTATGAGCATTATCACCGAAATCCATGCCCGTCAGATTTTCGATTCGCGCGGCAATCCGACTGTAGAAGTGGACGTGACCACCGACAGTGGTACTGTGGGCCGCGCTGCCGTGCCTTCTGGTGCCAGCACCGGCAAGCACGAAGCCGTGGAGCTGCGCGACGAAGACAAAGGCAAGTACATGGGCAAAGGCGTGCTGAAAGCGGTAGAAAACGTGAACAGCAAGATTGCCGAGGAGCTGATTGGCTTCTCGGTGTTCGAGCAGGGGCTGCTCGACAAGATTATGCTGGAGCTGGACGGTACGCCTAACAAGGCTAACCTCGGCGCCAACGCTATTCTGGGGGCTTCGCTGGCCATTGCCCGCGCCGCAGCGCAGGAAGCCGGCATGCCGCTCTACCGCTACGTGGGCGGCGTAAACGCTACCACGTTGCCCGTGCCGATGATGAACATCCTGAACGGCGGCTCGCACGCCGACAACAGCATCGACTTCCAAGAGTTCATGATTATGCCGGTTGGGGCTCCTTCGTTTTCGGAGGCGCTGCGCTGGGGCACCGAGATTTTCCATCACCTCAAAAACGTGCTCAAAAAGCAAGGCTTGAGCACCAACGTAGGCGACGAGGGCGGATTTGCGCCCAACATCAAATCCAACGAAGACGCCATCAAGGTAGTGTTGCAGGCCATTGAGGCTGCTGGCTACAAGCCCGGCGACGACGTGATGATTGCCATGGACGCCGCCGCATCGGAGTTCTACTCGGATGGCCATTACCACTTCAAGAAAAGCACCGGAGACAAGCTGACGTCTTCGGAAATGGTGAGCTACTGGACCGACTGGACCAAGAAGTATCCTATCATCAGCATTGAGGATGGCATGGACGAGGACGACTGGAGCGGCTGGAAAAGCCTCACCGACAGCATCGGCAGCACTACCCAACTGGTAGGCGACGACCTGTTCGTGACCAACGTGAACCGTCTGCAGCGCGGCATTGATGAGCAGATTGCCAACGCCATTCTCATCAAGGTAAACCAGATTGGTACGCTCACCGAAACCATTGATGCCATCAACCTGGGCCGCCGCAACGGCTACAAGAGCATTATGAGCCACCGCTCGGGCGAAACCGAGGACAATACCATTGCCGACCTGGCCGTGGCCCTGAACACCGGCCAGATCAAAACCGGTTCGGCCTCGCGCTCCGACCGGATGTCGAAGTACAACCAGCTGCTGCGCATCGAGGAAGAGCTGGGCGAAGTAGCCTATTTCCCCGGCAAAAAGATGTAGCACCCTGCTGCTAGCTGCGAAAGGCCACCTCATGACAGATGAGGTGGCCTTTTTTGCTGGAATAAACGAAAGCATAGACGGTGTGGCGGCGGCTTGCGCTACATTCCTATCTTTGACTATGCAACTCACCGACCTGACCACCCGTGTGCCGGCCTTTCTGCGCAGCTTCTATTTCTATACCGGAATGGGGTTTCTGGTCTGGATGTTTCTGTTCGATGCCAACGACTTTGTGAAGCAGTACGATATGTATGCGAAGTGGCAAGAGCTCAAAACCGAGAAGCAGTACTACCTCGACAATATTGAGCTGGTGAAACGGGAGCGGGCCGAACTGCTGAGCAGCCCTGAGTTGCTGGAGAAGTTTGCCCGTGAGAAATATATTATGAAGCGGCCGGGCGAGGACGTATTTGTACTGGTGCCGCAGCAGAAGTAAAGCGGTGGGCGGCTGCACTGTGGCGTTGAATTTGCCGTAAGCAGGCTATGCCTCCACTGCGAGCCTTCGGGCACTCCTCGTTTCTTGCTTCTGCTATGTGCCGGCTGCTTCTGCTGGTGGTGCTGAGCCTGAGCGTGCCGCTGCAGGGCGGTGCGTTTCAGAAGCCGCCTTCCCAGGTGCAGGTGGCCCGCCAGTTTCTGCTGGCCGTGCTGGCCGGCAATTATTCGGCAGCGTATGGCTTTCTGGCTCCTGAAATAAGCGCTGCGGTGCCGCTGGCACGGTTTCAGGCTGCTGCCGAGCCGCTGTACCGGCAGGGGCAGCAGCGCCAGCGCACCATCGACCTGTATAAGCTGGGCTACCGCATCAGCGACAACGCCACGACTCGTTCGTTCGTGGCCTTTATGTTCCGCAGCGACACGCTGGCCGCCCGTCCGCAGGTTCAACTAGACGTAACGTTCCGCGACAGTACCGCCCGGCAGATCCTGAGCTTTGGATTGGTGCCGGCGCCTCAGGCCGCGAAATAGGCTTAGTGCCGACCGGTCTGGCTTAATCGGGCCACGAAATCTTGCCCATGCTCACGGCCGGTACGCGTTGCCGTCCGGCCCCGATTGAAACCGGCTGTCCTGCTACGGCTTCATTGGCCAGCACGGCAAACAGGATGGCTTCCTTGGCATCGGGCTGCACACCTAATACTTCGGTGGTGGCGAAGCGGCAACCAGGCAGCTGCTGTTGCAAAGCGTTTCGCAACGCCGGGTTGTGTGCTCCACCGCCACTCATGTACACGGCTAGCTCAGCATTTGGCCCAAAAGCCTGCCGAACCGCCTGCGCTACGCCTCTGGCGCTCAGCTGGGCCAAAGTAGCCAGCAGATCTTCCGGGCCGAGCATTTGGGTGGCGCTGCTCTCCTGGGCTTGCTGCAGATAAGCCGCACCGAACAACTCCGGGCCAGTAGTTTTGGGCAACGAAGCCGCAAAAAACGGATGGTCCAGTAGCGCGTGCAGCAACGGCTCGGATACGGTGCCGGCAGCGGCCAGGCGGCCATCTTCGTCGTAGGGCAGCCCAGGGAAGTGCGTACGGACTGTGGCATCCAGCAGGGTGTTGCCGGGGCCGGTATCGGTGCTGAAGGCGGCATTGCTGGCTTGCCCGGCGCGGGGCAAGTAGGTGAAGTTGGCAATACCACCAAGATTGAGCAGGAGCCGTTCTTCATCGGGGCTGCTAAGCAGCAGGTAGTCGCCGTAGGCAGCCAAGGGGGCGCCTTCACCGCCGGCCGCAATGTGCTTCTGGCGGAAGTCGCTGAGGGTGATGATGCCGGTGCGCACGGCCAACTGGTCGCCGTCGCCGAGCTGCAGGGTAGCATTCTGGCCCAGGAAGTCGGGATGCTGGTGCTGGTGGGCGGGCGCATGATACACGGTCTGGCCGTGGCTGGCGACCAGGTCTACGTCGGCGGGAGCTACCTGCCAGTGGCGCAGGCAGTCCAGCACCATATCGGCGTGCAGCCGGCCTATCCAGGGATTGAGCAGCGTCAGATACTCCAGGCTCACGTGGCCCGTGCTACCGCCCGCAAACACCTGCCGGATACGGCGGCGTACCTCGTCATCGTACGGGACGGTGGCAAACTGCTCCAACTCTAGCCGGGTAGCCGGGCCGTGCCCGTGCAGGCGGCACAGGGCTACATCCAGCCCATCCAATGAAGTGCCCGACATAAGGCCGATGATGCGGCGACTTGCCTGCTGAACTATCTGGTAAAGGCGCTGGAGAGAAGAGTTCATGAGTTTTGTGCCGTTTACAACTGCTGACGCAAGCAGCTACTGCAGAGAAACATTTTTTGTACTGTTTATTACTGTAAGCTCTACAGTGTGTTACACGCAGCCAAACCGTTGGTAAAGAAAGCAAAAATGCCCTGCCGATTAACAACAGGGCATTTTTGCATCTCAGCTAAGCCAGAAAAACTGCTTATTCAATCTTCTTACCGGTCATGGCCTGCTTGATGGAAATGTTCATCACCCGCTCAGCATAAGGGCTGGTAAGCGCCTCCAGTTCGTCTACGGCCTTGAGGATGGTATCCTTGTCGCGGGTTTCCAGCGACTCGCGCAGGCGCTGGGTGGCGGCGGCCGTCTGCGTGATTTCGTCTTCGGTGAGGTGCAGCTGGTTTTTCTGCACGAAGCGCTCCACCTGATACAGCATCTGCTCCGCCACGGTGCGGGCCTCAATCACCATGCGGGCCGCCACGTCTTCGCGGGCATGCGTGAGCGAGTCCATCAGCATCTGCTCTACCTGCTCGTCGGTGAGACCGTACTGAGGCTTGATTTCCACGGCCTGCCGGGTATTGGAGCGCAGCTCAATGGCCTCCACTTTCAGGATGCCGTCGGCGTTCAGGATGAAGTTGACATCTACTTTAGGCAGGCCGGCCGGCATAGCCGGAATACCGCGCAGGTCGAATTCGGCCAGCTTGCGGTTTTCCTGCACCAAATCCCGCTCACCCTGGTACACCGATATTTTCAGGTTCACCTGCCCGTCCACGCTGGTAGTATACTGGCGGCCGGCTTTGGTCGGGATTTTGGAGTTGCGCGGAATAATGGGGTCCATGAGGCCGCCCAGGGTTTCGATGCCCAGCGTGAGCGGCGTCACGTCCAGCAGCAGCACGTCGCGGCGGTTGCCGGCCAGGATGTCGGCCTGAATGGCCGCCCCCAGGGCCACCACTTCGTCGGGGTTGAGCGAGTTGTTGGCTGGCTGCTGGAAAAACGCTGACACGGAATCGTGCACGAGCGGCACGCGGGTGGAGCCGCCCACCAGCAGCACCGCGTCCAGGTCGGCGGGCGTAAGCTTGGCATCGGCCAGCGCCTGGCGGCAGGAATCCAGCGTGCGCTCTACCAGCGGGCCCGCCAGCTCGTTGAACTTGGCTTTGCTGAGCGGGAGCAGTGTTCCGTTGAAATCGGCCTCAAACGACTCGTTCCGGCTGAGCTGAATCTTGGCTTCCTCGGATAGCAAGCGCAACTGCTGCTGCTTTTCGGGGCTCTGAAACAGCGCAGTGGCAAGCTGATACTCGGCGGCCCAGTACTCGTAAATGGCGTGGTCGATGTCGTCGCCACCGAGGTAGGTGTCGCCGTTGGTGCTCAGCACCTCGAAAATGCCCTGCTGAATGCGCAGAATGCTCACGTCGAAGGTGCCGCCGCCGAGGTCGTACACGGCCACGGTCTTCTCCTCATCCGGCGAAAGGCCGATGCCGTAGGCCAGCGCGGCCGCCGTGGGCTCGTTCACGATGCGCAATACTTCCAGGCCCGCGAGGCGGCCGGCGTCGCGGGTGGCCTGCCGCTGCGAGTCGTTGAAGTAGGCCGGCACCGTAATAACAGCCCGGTTGACGGGCGTTTTGAGCGCATGCTCGGCGCGGGCGCGCAACTCCTTCAGAATCTCAGCCGACAGCTCGATGGGGGAGTAGAACTTGTCGCCGACCCGGATTTTCACCAAGCCTTCGGAGTTGTCGTCGATGACCTTATAGCCCAGCTCACGGGCGTGCTCGCCCAGGTCCTTGTAGCTCTTGCCCAGCAGGCGCTTCACCGAATAAATGGTGTTTTCGGAGTCGGTGAGCAAGTATTGTTTGGCATCGGTGCCTACGATGGGCGTTTCGCCGCCCGCCGGAAAGTGCACCACCGACGGCACAATGGTACCACGGCCCTGGTCGTTGATGGGGCGGGGCTGGCGGGTGTCGGGCTGGATGTAGGCGACCAGCGAGTTGGTGGTGCCCAGGTCGATACCGACAATAATTTCTTCCTGCTGTATGCTCCCCGTGGAGAGGTTGATTGCGACTTTGGCCATAGCGAAAAGGCAGCGGCCGCCGGGCGGCACGCGGTGAGCGAAACGAATGTGGAAGGCTATAACCGGCCACATCCGCAAAGGGCACAAAAGTAACGAAGAAAAGCCGGCCGCCGCCGCCGATAACTGCCCCGGCTTTTGCCATGCGCTGCCGCCTGAGTACCTTGCCGGCATGAGCATGTGCGTTGGAAAAGGGCGAGGCCCGCTGTGGCAGCTGGTAGCCGGAGTGCTGGTAAGCCTGGGCCTGAGTGCCTGCCACGCCTCCGCCACCGAAACCAAGTCTCCCTCAGCTTCTGCTATTTCCAGAGAGGCTGCCTCCGATTCCAGTAGAGCGGCAGTAGCGGCCGCCGCCGTGCCCGATTCGCTGCACCTGACGCCGGTTGCGCCGCTGATTGATGTGCCTGGCTCGTTGCGGCAGGCCGTGCGTACGCTGCATGGGCAACTGGGCCCCGCTGCCGCCGACCTGCGCCCCGAAGTGCTGGAGCGAGCCTGCGTCGGCTACCTGGCCCTGCGCCGAGCGGGAAAAATCAGCCAGTCCGGTGTTCTGGCCGTGGCCGATATGGACCTGCCTTCCTCCGAAAAACGCTTCTGGGTGCTCGATCTGCGCAACGGTGCCGTGCTGCACCGCAGCCACGTGGCGCACGGCCGGGGCTCAGGCAAGTTGCGCGCCCGCCGCTTCTCCAACGTAGTAAAGTCGGCGTGCACGGCGCTGGGCTTCTACCGCACGCAGGACACTTATGGCGGCAAACATGGCCTCTCGCGCCGCCTGCGCGGCCTCGATGCCGGCCAGAACGACAACGCCCTGCGCCGCTACGTGGTGCTGCACGCCGCTGACTACGTTAGTAAGCAGCACCTGCAGCGCCACGGCCAGGCCGGCTACAGCCGCGGCTGCCCTGCTTTGCCGCCAGACCAGTATCGGGGCATTATTCGCGCAGTAGGGGAGGGCGGATGCCTGTACATCAGTGGGCCCGGCGTAGAATCGGAATGGCTGAACGCTACCAGTGCTGCGCAGCAACTGGCGGCCCAGGGCTGGCGGTAAGTTGCGGCAGCATTAGGCCGCCAGAAGGGGCAGGTCCGGACAAAACGGCCTACAGGATAGAAGCTGAGCGAAAGTGGCCGGCCGCCCGGCGGGAATCAATTAGCCAGCGGCTATGTTATAGCTGCTCCTAACCAGAACATATTGTGGCTTCATCCGTGAGGCCGCTGCTTTCGTATAGGAGTTGCAAGTGACGCTTTTGCGAGTGCAAAGCGTTATGTATCATCTGAAACTGACTTGTGTCGATGGAAAATCAGAATGTAGTTCATCGCCTGCGGCTGAAGCGCCGGGCGCGCCGCATGGCTCGTCGCATACTGCCTTTCGTCGCGTCGTTGTTCATGGCTACGCCGCTGGCCGCTCCGGTAGTCAATAGCAAGGCCAACGCGGCCGGAATATCGAACGCGCTGCCGTCGGCCAAAAGCCTGCAGGCGGCCTTCTTCAGCCAGCGCCTGCACGACCTGTACCGCGACCTGAACGTGGAAAGCCAAGGCCTGCGCTATGCAGTGTTTGAGAAGGCCATGACCGGCTACCTGAACCTGCAGCACGATGGCCAGCTGACCGATGACAAGCAGCTTCTCACCGTCATTGACTTCGAGCTACCCAGCACCGAAAAGCGCCTGTGGGTGCTCGATCTGGCTGCCAAGGAAGTGAAATTCCATACGCTGGTAGCGCACGGCCACAACTCGGGCGAAAACGTGGCTACTACGTTCTCCAACCAGAACGAGTCGAACATGAGCAGCCTGGGCTTCTACGTGACGCAGGGCGAGTATGTGGGCAAGCACGGCCGCTCCCTGAAGCTGAACGGCGTGGATGAAGGCTTCAACACCAACGCACTGGCTCGTGCCGTCGTGATGCACGGCGCCGACTACGTGAGTGAGGAGTTCATCCAGCAGTATGGCCGCCTGGGCCGCAGCCTGGGTTGCCCGGCACTGCCCATGGACGAGAAAGACGAAATCATTGAAGCGGTGAATGGCGGCACCTGTATGTTCCTGAACGGCCCGGATCAGTCGTACTCATCGAAGTATCTGAACGAAGACGTAGCCGTGAACACGCTGCTGTCGGCCAATAGCTAAGAAGCAGCAAGCGTATCAAAAAAAGGCCCCTGGCAAGTCTGTCAGGGGCCTTTTTGCCTATAGGAAATCAGTAGGGCTACAGCTTCACGCCGAACTTGCTGCCTACTGTCTCCAGGTCTTTCAGCACAGGCTCCAGCAGCGGAATGCCCTCCAGCAGGCGCACAGCCGACGTTTCGCGCTCCGGGTCGCCGGGAATGAGCACGTGGTGGCCTTCCACGGCCTGCGCCGCCCGGAAAGTAGCAATCCAGTTGTCCATGTGCGCCTTGAACTCGTCGGCGGGGCGGAAGGCATCCACGCGCATTGCTCCGAAGAAGTGGCCCAGCCCCTGACCCACCGGATTCTCGGAGGGCTGCAGGAACGCCACGAATGGCGGCACCCAGGGGCCGTAGTTGGCCCCGCTGAGCACGGCGGAAAAAATATCGACTACCGCGCCCAGGCCGTAGCCTTTGTGGGAGCCGGTAGCGCCACCCAGCGGCAGCAAGGCGCCCCCGTTTTTCACGGCGTTGGCATCCGTGGAGCCCACACCTGCCGCATCCTGGGCCCAGCCTTCGGGAATCGGGAGGTTTTTGCGCTGCGCTATTTCCAGCTTACCATTGGCGGCCGTGGTGGTGGCCATATCCAGCACAAAATCGGGCTGCTCGCCGGCCGGCACCGCCACTGCAATAGGGTTGGTGCCCAGCAGGCGCTCCAGCGAATACGTAGGTGCCACCAGGGGCGAGGCATTGGTCATGGCCACCCCAATCATGTCGTGGGCCAGGGCTTTCATGGCGTGGTAGCCGGCAATGCCAAAGTGGTTGGAGTTCTTCACCGAAACCCAGCCGGAGCCTACCTGCCGGGCTTTGTCTAGGGCTACCTGCATGGCGCGAGGGCCAACTACCAGCCCCAAGCCACCGTCGCCGTCTACTACGGCGGTGCTGGGCGTTTCATACGTCACGCCCACGCGCGGCGCAGCATTGATGCGGCCCGCTTCCCAGAGCCGCACGTAGCCAATCAGCCGCGCTACGCCGTGCGAATCGACACCACGCAAATCGGCGGAGAGCAGGGTTTCGGTGGCCAGTGTGGCATCCTCGTCGGGGCAGCCCATACCGCTAAATACGGCTTCCGTGAAGGCAAAAAGCTGGGTATAGGAAAGGGTAGTCGTCATGGGCAGGGTGGTCGGACTTCGTAGGCGCATGGCGTACACCTTGCGCTGCGGAGCGGCTTGTGAAGAAGGAAATCAGATGGGAAGAAGCTGCATCAATCAGGCGCGGGGCGGCGCTTGGAGCATTTCGGCCAGCAGCCCTTCCTTCAGGGCGTAGGCCGAAGTGCGCAGGTGGGTAATGCCCGTCAGCTCCAGCACGTAGTCGGTGAGGATGGCGGCTACCACCAGCATGTCGGCGCGCATGGGCAGAATGCCGGGTAAGGCTTTGCGTTCTTCATGCGGCAGGCTCAGCAGCTGCGCGTAGCTGCGGCGGAAGCTTTCCAGGGCCAGCTCGGAGCTGGGCGGCAGCTCGGCTTCGGTGCGCAGCCGGCCCAGCTGCATATCGGCCAGACTATCGAAGCTACCGGAGGCGCCTACCAGGCCCACCGGCCGAAACTCCGCAACGGCCGCCGCCAGCGGCGCCAGCACCGTGCGCAGATATTCTTTTTCGGCGGCTACAGCCTCCGAAGGAATAACACCGCTGGCATCCGGAAAAAATCGGTCAAGTAGCCGCTGCGCCCCGATTTCAAAGCTTTGCTTCCAGAAAATGGTTTGCCCGTTGGCAATGATAAACTCCACCGACCCGCCGCCAATGTCCATGATAAGGTGCGGCTGCGGGCCCAGCGGCACGGCCTGGCGCACACCCGCGCAAATCAGCTCCGCCTCCCGGTCGCCAGCAATTACCTCGACCTGAATGCCGGTTTGCTCGAAGATTTCCTTGACCAACTCGGGGCCGTTGGCCGTAACGCGCATGGCGCTGGTAGCCGTGGCACGCACATCCGTCACCTGGTGCAGCTCCATTTCCTCCTTGAAGCCGGCCAGCGTGTGCAAGGCGCGGGCATAGGGCTCCGGTGCAATGTGGCCCTTGCTGATGCCGCCTTCGCCCAACCGCACCCCCACCTTCGTGCGCAACAGCACCACCGGCTGCGCGTGGCGTGCCTCAGGCAGCTCCACAATCAGCAGGTGAAATGTGTTGGTGCCCATGTCGATAAGGGCCAGGCGGCGGTGGAGGGGATGATGCGGAAGTGACATGGACTGATTTTAAGTGATGAGGTAAATAGGGATGAGGTGACAGGTAAAGGGTGACAGGGGACAGGTTTTTTCGGTGAGGTGCTGGTGGAGGAAGAGGAAAGGGAAACACGGCTAACCGGCCGATAACCAGCCCAGGATGAGGGAGCTTCACTACCTGTCACCTGTCACCTGTCACCAAAAAATCAAGTAGCAAACCGGCAGAATGTGCCCAGCGGCAGCTTGCGGGCGGAGGCATCGTGCAGGTAAATTTCCCCGATTTCGCGGTGCTGACGGGCCTTCGGGAAGATGTCGTGCACCAGATTCTCCAGAATCAGGGCCGAGAAGCCGAGCGAGTAGAGGTTGATCAGGAAAAAGTGGTCCTCGGGGTCGAGCAGGTCGCGGCAGAGCTTGAGCATTTCGTTCAGCTCGTCTTCCAGCTGCCATTTTTCGCCGTTGGGGCCGCGGCCGTAGGCAGGCGGGTCGAGGATGAGGCCCTGGTACTTGCTGCCGCGCTTCACTTCGCGCTTCACGTATTTCATGGCGTCTTCCACCAGCCAGCGCACACCGTCCAGCCCGGAGGCTTCCATATTGTCGCGGGCCCAGAAGTTCACCTGCTTCACCGAGTCGAGGTGCGTGACGTCGGCGCCGGCGGCGCGGGCGGCCAGCGTGGCCGCGCCGGTATAGGCAAACAGGTTGAGCACGCGCGGCACGGCCGCTTTGCGCTTGCGGGTCTGGTTGTAGATAAACTGCCAGTTGGGGTCCTGCTCCGGAAACAGGCCCACGTGCTTAAACGACGACATGCCCAGCCGAAACCGCAGCTTCAGCCCGTCGGGCCGCTCGTAGCCAATCACCCACTGCTCGGGCGTGCCGGGCTTGATTTTCCACTGGCCCCGTTCCTGGCTGCCCTTTTCGCGGGTGAAAACGGCGTTGGCGCGCTGCCACTCCGAGGCGGGCAAATGCGTATCCCAGATGGCCTGGGGCTCGGGGCGGGCCAGAATGTGCTTGCCGAACCGCTCCAGCTTCTCGAAGTTGCCGGCGTCAATCAACTCGTAGTCGGCCCAGGGGCTCGTGGTCAGGAAGGTGTACATAAAACTGCTTTATAGGCTGCGGGTAGGCAGGCGGGCAAAGGTACGGCATGGCGCAGTTCCGGCCGGCACCGTATACGGCTCTACCGAAACAGCAGGAAATCATGCGCGAAACACAACGAATTGCGGATCAGTTACGGCGCGCTTTCGATGGCGACGCCTGGTCGGGGCCTTCCCTGCACACTACGCTGGCCGGCATTACGGCCGCGCAGGCTGCCGCCCACCCGCTGCCCGGCGTGCATAGCATCGGGGAACTGGTGCGCCACCTGACCACCTGGGCCGGCACCGTAGCCTGGCGCGTGGAGCAACGGCAGTCCACGCCGCTTACCCAGGAAGACTGGCCGGCTTTTGCCGCCGCTCCCGACGAAAGCGCGTGGCAGCAGGCCCGGCAGGAACTCCAAAGCGCCCACCAGCGGTTAGTAGCTGCCGCCGAAGCCCTGCCTGACGACGCCCTGGAAGCCAGGGTATTGCAGGAAGATGGCGCCGAAGTGTCGTTGTATGTGGTGCTGCATGGCAGCGCGCAGCACTACCTTTACCACGCCGGCCAGATTGCCCTGCTGCGCAAATTTCTCTGATTACACTGCTGCTTCCGTGACGCTTCCCTTCTTCAAATACCAAGGCACCGGCAACGACTTCGTGATGATGGACGACCGTGCCCACCAGTTCGACGAGCACAACCACACGCTGGTGCGCCACCTCTGCGACCGGCGCCGTGGCATCGGGGCCGACGGCCTGATTCTGCTGCGCCAGCACCCGGAATACGACTTCGAAATGGTGTATTTCAACGCCGATGGCTATCTGGGCTCGATGTGCGGCAACGGCGGGCGCTGCACCGTGGCATTTGCGCGGCAGCTGGGCGTCATCAAAACCGAAACCACCTTCCTGGCCGCCGATGGCCCGCACAAGGCCCGAATAGACGCCGACGGCACTGTGCACCTGCGCATGCAGGACGTGCTGGGCCAGCAGGAAGTAGAAAACTGTGGCGTGTTTCTCGACACCGGCTCGCCCCACCTCGTGCGCTTCCAGCCCGCCAGCACGCTGGCCGAGCTGAACGTAGTTGCTGAAGGCCGCGCCATTCGCTACAACGACCGTTTCCGGGAGAAAGGCACCAACGTCAACTTCGTGGAGGCCCCGGCTATACCCGGCCAGCCCTGGCAGGTGCGCACCTACGAGCGGGGCGTGGAAGACGAAACCCTGAGCTGCGGCACCGGCGTAACGGCGGTGGCGCTGGCCGCTTCCCGGCGCGGCGCGGCCAGCCCCGTGCACCTGCGCACCCCCGGCGGCGACCTGCGCGTCACGTTCGAAGGCCACCCCGACGGCACCTTTACCAACGTGTATCTGAGCGGACCCGCTACCCGGGTTTTCGAAGGCAAAGTAGAAGCCTAGCCCGCTCGTTCGATACCCCTGATAAACAGCAGTGGCAACGACTTCTTGTCGTTGCCACTGCTGTTTTCGGTGCTTTATCTGTCGTTAGGCCTGCCGGTCGCCTTTGGTGAAGTCCAGCATCCAGCCGGGGTATTCGGGGGCCAGTTGGCTGGCTTCGCTCAGCTTTTGCAGGTCGTCGGGCGTGAGCTGCACGTCCACAGCTTTCAGGTTGTCTTCGAGCTGCTCCATTTTCTTGGCCCCGATGATGACGCTCGTCACGGCGGGCTGGTGCAGCAGCCACGCCAGCGCCACCTGCGCCACCGATACGCCTTTGGCGTCGGCCAGCGGCCTCAGCACATCCAGAACATCAAAAGCGCGCTCCTTGTCCACGGGCGGAAAGTCGAAGTTGGAGCGGCGGGCACCTTCCGCGTTCTGGTTTTCGCGGGTGAACTTGCCGCTCAGGAAGCCGCCGGCCAGCGGGCTCCACACCAGCAGGCCCACTTTCTGGTCCTGCAGCAGCGGTATCAATTCCCGCTCCAGGTCGCGGCCCGCCACGGTGTAGTAGGCCTGCAGCGACACGTACTTCTCCACGTGGTTGTAGGTGGAGTAGCTCAGGGCCTTCATCAGCTGCCACGCCGCCACGTTCGAGGCCCCGATGTAGCGCACCTTGCCGCTGCGCACCAAATCGTCGAGGGCACGCAGGGTTTCCTCCAGTGGCGTCAGCGGGTCGTAGCTGTGGGTCTGGTACAGGTCGATGTAGTCGGTTTTGAGGCGGCGCAGGCTGTCATCTACCTGCTGGAGGATGTGCTTGCGCGTGAGGCCGGCGTCGTTGGGGCCTTCGCCCATTTTGCCGCGCACTTTGGTAGCCAGCACCACATCATGCCGCGAAATGCCGAGGTTGTGCAACGCCTGGCCGGTCAGCTCCTCCGAAAGGCCTTCGGAGTACACGTTGGCCGTGTCGATGAAGTTGATGCCGGCGTCCAAGGCGCGTTTCATCTGCTCGTCTACCGCCGCCTGGCCGAGGTTGCCGATGGCCGCGGCCCAGCCGGTGCCGCCATAGGTCATGGTGCCCAGACACAATTCTGATACCTTCAGGCCGGTATTGCCCAGCAGGTTGTATTTCATAGCCGTAAGAATTAGAAGTGAATCTTAGGCAAACCTGTTTACGGGCTGAAGGTTAGCGTAAAATTCAGGGTTTTGCTGCCGCCCCATTCTGCCGTACTTCGCTTCCGCCTCACCCGCCATGCTCCGTTCCGACCTTGTGTTTCTGCGCCCCCTCGAAGCCGAAGACCTCGACTTCCTGTACGCGCTGGAAAACGACCCCGGCATCTGGAGCGTATCGGACACGCTGGCGCCGGTTTCACGCTACACCCTGCGGCAGTACCTGGACAGTGCCGCTGCCGACTTTCATGAGGTGCGGCAGCTGCGGCTGGTGCTGTGCGCCACGGCCACGCAGCAGGCCGTTGGCACCATCGATTTATTCGGGTTTGAGCCGTTGCACCAGCGGGCTGGTGTGGGCGTGCTGGTGCTGGCCCGGCACCGGCAGCAAGGCTATGCGCAGGCCGCGCTGGAGCTGCTGCGGCCCTACGCCCGGCAGGTGCTGCGGCTGCACCAGCTGCACTGCACCATTGCGGCCGACAATGCGGCCAGTATTCGGCTCTTTGAGGCCGC
The DNA here is from genome assembly GCF_900142395.1 of Hymenobacter psychrotolerans DSM 18569. GTDB lineage: Bacteria > Bacteroidota > Bacteroidia > Cytophagales > Hymenobacteraceae > Hymenobacter > Hymenobacter psychrotolerans. The sequence continues at coordinate 139,280 of NZ_FRAS01000002.1, forward strand.
CGGCTACAGCAGGGTAGGAGTGCGGCGCGACTGGCTGCGGACAGCCGATGGGTGGCAGAATGCAGTGGAAATGCAGCAGTTGCTCTAGGCCGTACGGTTGAGCTACTGGCATGAGCCCGCGAGTGCCAATACAATTAGTGTTAGCTCGTCAATATCCTTTTATACAACCGGGCGTATAGCCTCAGTGTGGGGCCGGCCGGGAGCCGATTCCGTTGCGTAAGCCGGCGCTGCATTTACTTCCTTCTTCATTCGTTTATGCCACTGACTCCGCCAGTGGAATCAAGGGACTATGCCCTCGATTCTAAACCAGCTACCACCACTGTTTCCACTGCCTCTGCCGTACCGCTACCTTACGCCCTTCCTGATTTAGTTTGTTTTGCCCATCTCCACTGGGATTTTGTGTGGCAGCGGCCCCAGCACCTGATGTCGCGCTTTGCGCAGCACAGCCGCGTATTTTATGTGGAAGAGCCCTTCTTCCACGCCGATGACCTGATTGAGCCGCACCTGGAAACCAAGGAGCGGCAGAACGGCCTGAAGGTGCTGGTGGTGCATCTGCCCAACCGCCTGCGCCCCGACGAAGCTGCCGCCGAACAGGCCCAGTTTGAGGTGTTGAGCCGGTATTTCGACGAGCAGGGCATCAGCAACTTTATCGGGTGGTACTACACGCCGATGGCACTGGGCAAGTCGCGCCATTTCAAGCCGGCCCTGACCGTGTACGACTGCATGGACGAGCTGGCGGCTTTCAAGTTTGCGCCGCCTGCGCTGCGGGAGCGGGAGCAGGAGTTGTTCGAAAAGGCGGATCTGGTATTTACGGGCGGCCACACGCTCTACGAAGCCAAGCGCCAGCAGCACCCCGATGCGCACCCATTCCCGAGCAGCATCGACAAAGACCATTTCGGGCAGGCCCGCCGCGAGATGGCCGAGCCCGCCGACCAGGCCGGTATTGCGCACCCGCGGGTTGGCTTTTTTGGCGTAGTAGACGAGCGGCTCGACATTGAACTGCTGGGCCAGCTGGCCGAAGCGCACCCTGAGTGGCAGTTCGTCATTATCGGGCCCGTGGTGAAGATTGATCCGGCCACGCTGCCGCGCCATGCCAACATTCATTACCTCGGCGGCAAAGACTACCAGGAACTACCCGCCTACCTGCGGGGTTGGGAGGTAGCAACGCTGCTGTTCGCCGACAACGAAAGCACGAAATTCATTTCGCCCACCAAAACGCCGGAGTACCTGGCCGCCGGCCGGCCGGTCGTCAGCACTCCCATCCGCGACGTGGTGCGCCCCTACGGCGAGCTGAACCTGGTTCAGATTGCCGCTACCGCCGGTGAGTTCGGCCGGGCCATTGCAAAGGCCCTTACCCAAACCCGCGACGCCGACTGGCAGCGCCGCACCGATGAGTATCTGGCCACCATCTCCTGGGACCTGACCTGGGAGCAGATGGTTGACCTCATGCAGAGCCGCCTGCAGGCCAAAACTACCGCCGCGCCTACCGCGGCCGCGGCTTCCATGTCTGTTTCCTGATTGTTCTTTCTATCAACCACAACACGCTTAGACTATGTTTGATTACCTGATTGTTGGGGCCGGATTTGCCGGCAGCGTGCTGGCGGAACGGCTGGCCACCCGTTCAAATAAGAAAGTTCTCGTGGTGGACAAGCGCAGCCACATTGCCGGCAACGCCTACGACCATTACAACGAAGAGGGCATTCTGGTCCATAAATACGGGCCCCATATCTTCCATACCAACTCGAAAGACGTATTCGAGTACCTCTCCAACTTCACCGACTGGCGCCCCTACGAGCACCGCGTACTGGCGTCCGTAGACGGCCAGCTGGTGCCCATGCCCATCAACCTCGACACCATCAACAAGCTCTACGGCCTGTCGCTGAACAGCTTTGAAGTGGAGCAGTTCCTGGAATCCCTGGCCGAAGAAGTGCCCGTTATCCGGACTTCTGAGGATGTGGTAGTGAGCAAGGTAGGGCGCGAGCTGTACGAAAAGTTTTTCCGCAACTACACCCGCAAGCAGTGGGGCATGGACCCCTCCGAGCTGGACAAGTCTGTGACGAGCCGCGTACCCACGCGCACCAACCGCGACGACCGGTATTTCACGGATACCTACCAGGCCATGCCGCTGCACGGCTACACCCGCATGTTCGAGCGGATGCTGGACCATCCCAACATCAAAGTGATGCTCAACACCGACTACCACGACATCATCGACTTCATTCCGTTTAAGGAAATGATTTTCTCGGGTCCGGTAGATGAATATTTCGACTTCAAATACGGCAAGCTGCCCTACCGCTCCCTGGAGTTCAAGCACGAAACCCTGAACCAGGAGAGCTATCTGGCGGCGCCCGTCGTGAACTATCCGAACGACAACCTCTACACGCGCATCACCGAGTTCAAGGCCCTCACCGGCCAGAAACACCCCAAAACGGCCATCGTGTATGAGTATCCGAAGGCCGAGGGCGACCCGTACTACCCCGTACCGCGCCTCGAAAACGCCGAGCTGTACAACAAATACAAGAAGCTGGCCGATGAAACCCCCAACGTACATTTTGTGGGCCGCTTAGCTACCTACAAGTATTACAACATGGACCAGGTAGTGGCGCAGGCTCTCACGCTGTATAAGAAGCTGACTGAGAAAAGCGAAGAAGCCGTGAAGGTGAAAAAGCCTGCTATTACCGGCTCGGCCTCCATCATGGATAAGCTCGTGCCGCGCGACCCAGCCAAGGAATAGCGAACAGGCCGAAAAGCTCTGAACTGCCAGAATAGGCAGCGGTGCCGGCTTGTACGCTTCTCGTCTGACAACAAATCCGATTTTAGAAACCCCGCACACTCTTTGAGGTAGCGGGGTTTCGTTGTTTCGGGGGTCAGGGCGACGTAAGGCGGTCTTTCACCGGGAATTTCCCGGAAAACCCCTTAAATTTGAGGTACGCCCCGGCGTTTCAGTTAAAAATAAACAGCATGTTTGACTTTCTAGGGAAAACCGTCGCCAAGATTTTCGGAACGAAATCGGACCGGGACTTGAAGGAGATTATCCCCTACGTGGCGCTCGTAAACGCCGAATATGCCAAACTGGCACAGCTCTCCGACGACCAGCTGCGCGAGCACACCAACGAGGTGCGCGCCCGTATTGACGAGCGGCTGAAAGGCCTCGACGACCAGATTGCGGCGCTGCACGCTCGCGTCAATGAGGATACGACACTGGATATCGGCCAGAAAGAACAGCTCTTCGACCAGATTGACGAGCTGGAAAAGCAGCGCAACAAGGATCTGGAAGTGGTGCTGATGGAGGTGCTGCCCGCGGCCTTCGCTACCGTGAAGGAAACGGCCCGCCGCTACAAGGAAAACGGCCAGCTGGTGGTAACCGCCACCGACTACGACCGGGAGTACGCCAAGCGCAAAAAGAACGTCACCATCGACGGCGACAAAGCCATCTGGAGCAACAAGTGGCTGGCCGCCGGGGCCGAAATCACCTGGGACATGGTGCACTATGACGTCCAGATCATCGGGGGCGTGGTACTGCACCAGGGCAAGATTTCGGAAATGGCGACGGGCGAAGGCAAGACCCTCGTTTCGACGCTGCCAGCCTTCCTGAACGCGCTGAGCAAGCGTGGCGTGCACCTGGTAACCGTCAACGACTACCTGGCCAAACGTGACTCGGAGTGGAATGCGCCGCTGTTCGAGTTCCACGGCATCACCGTGGACTGCATCGACAAGCACCAGCCCAACACCGACGCCCGTCGTGCCGCCTACGCCGCCGACATCACCTACGGCACCAACAACGAATTCGGCTTCGACTACCTGCGCGACAATATGGCCCGCGAAACCGGCGAGCTGGTGCAGCGCAAGCACCACTACGCCATGGTCGACGAAGTGGACTCCGTGCTGATTGACGATGCCCGGACGCCGCTCATCATCTCGGGCCCCGTGCCCCGCGGCGACGTGCACGAGTTCTACCAGCTCAAGCCCCGCATCCAGCGCCTCGTAGACGAGCAAAAGAAGCTGGTGCAGCAATATCTGGTGGAGGCCCGCAAAGGCATCAAAGAAGGCAAAGACGGCCCCAAGGAAGGCGAAGCTGGCCTGGCGCTGTTCCGCGCTTACCGCGGCCTGCCCAAGAGCAAGCCACTCATCAAGTTCCTGAGCGAAACCGGCATGCGCGCCATTCTGCAGAAAGTAGAAAACCACTACCTGGCCGACAACTCGCGCCAGATGCCGCAGGCCGACATGCCGCTGTTCTTCACCATCGACGAGAAGAACAACCAGATTGAACTGACCGAGAAAGGCATTGACCTGATTACGGCCCAGGGCGAAGACCCGCAGCTGTTCATCATGCCCGACATTGGGGTGGCTATTGCCGACATCGAGAAAAACCCGGCCCTCAAAGACGACGAGAAGCTGCACCAGAAAGAGCACCTGATGCAGGAGTACCAGGAGAAGAGCGAGCGGGTACACACCGTGAACCAGCTGCTGAAAGCCTACACCCTGTTTGAGCGCGACGACCAGTACATCCTGACCGACGACGGCAAGGTGAAAATCGTGGATGAGCAGACGGGCCGCGTAATGGAAGGCCGCCGCTACTCCGACGGGCTGCACCAAGCCATTGAAGCAAAGGAAAACGTGCGCGTGGAAGACGCCACCCAGACCTACGCCACCGTGACGCTGCAGAACTACTTCCGCATGTACCACAAGCTGGGCGGCATGACGGGTACGGCCGAAACCGAAGCCGGCGAGTTCTGGGACATCTACAAGCTCGACGTAGTCGTTATTCCGACCAACCGCGGTATCCAGCGCAAAGATGAGCACGACAAGGTCTACAAGACCGTGCGCGAGAAGTACAACGCCGTAGCCGAGGAAATCCAGACGCTGGTGCAGGCCGGCCGCCCGGTGCTGGTAGGTACCACGAGCGTGGAAATTTCGGAGCTGGTGAGCCGTATGCTCAACCTGCGTAAGATTCCGCACCAGGTCCTGAACGCCAAGCAGAACCAGCGCGAAGCTGAAATTGTAGCCGCTGCCGGCCACCCCGGCACCGTCACCATTGCCACCAACATGGCCGGCCGTGGTACCGACATCAAGCTGCGCGGCACCTCGAAAGAGGCCGGTGGCCTGGCCATCATTGGTACGGAGCGCCACGAAAGCCGCCGCGTAGACCGCCAGCTGCGGGGCCGTGCCGGCCGCCAGGGCGACCCAGGCTCTTCGCAGTTCTTCGTGAGCCTCGAAGACAACCTGATGCGCCTATTCGGCTCCGACCGGATTGCCAAGCTTATGGACCGCATGGGTCTGGAAGAAGGCGAGGTAATTCAGCACTCGATGATTACCAGCTCGATTGAGCGCGCCCAGAAGAAGGTGGAAGAAAACAACTTCGGCCAGCGCAAGCGCCTGCTCGAGTACGACGACGTGATGAACGCCCAGCGCGAAGTGGTGTACAAGCGCCGCCGCAACGCCCTGTTCGGCGAGCGTCTGGAGCTGGACGTGTGGAACATGATTTACGACGTAGCCGAGGACATTGTGGCCAGCCACAAGATTTCCAACGACTACGAAGACTTCAAGCTGGCCATCATCCGCGTGTACGGCTACGACACCTACATCACGGAAGCCGAAATGAAGAGCATGGCCGCTGGTCCGCTGGCGCAGAAGCTCTACGACGAGGCCCTGGGCTACTACCACAGCAAAAACGACCACATTGCCAGCAATGCAATGCCGCTCGTCAACAGCTTGCTGGAGCAGAACGCGCCCTTCGAAAACGTGGCGGTGCCCTTCACCGATGGCCGCAAGCAGGTTTCGGCAGTAGCCAGCCTGCGCCGCGCCCAGGCCACGGGCGGCCATGAAATCATCCGGAGCATGGAGAAAGCAGTGGTTCTGTCGACTATCGACACGGCCTGGACCCAGCACCTGCGCCAGATGGACGACCTGAAGCAGGTGGTGCAGAACGCCGTGTACGAGCAGAAAGACCCGCTGCTGGTGTACAAGTTCGAGAGCTTCGAGCTGTTCAAAGGCATGATCGGCAAAGTCAACGAAGAAACCCTGTCGTTCCTGTTCCGCGCCGACATTCCGGTGCAGGGCGGCGCGCAGGGCACCGACGAGTCGGAGTTCTACATCGAAGACGAGCTGCCCACGCCGGCCCCCATGCCCAAGCTGAAGGCCGAGAAGGAAGTATCGTCGGTGTCGCTGGGCGCCGGTCCGGAAGATCTGGACCAGTCGGCTGCGGAGCCGCTGGTGAAGCAGGCGCCGGTCCGCTCGCAGAAAGTGGCCAACCGCAACGAGAAAGTGACCGTGCAGTACATGGACGGCCGCATCGTGAGCGACGTGAAATACAAAACCGTAGAAGAGGATCTGCTCAACAACCGCTGCGTGCTGGTAGACGAGGCGTAGTTTTCTTCTGATTTAGTAGCTTGAGGCAGTGGCAGACGGGACTCGTCTGCCACTGTTTTTTTGTGGCGCGCTGCTTGCTCCGTCGGCGCTTTCTACCTTTGCCTCACCTATGAATCTTGCCCCCTACATCGACCATACGCTGCTCCGGCCCGAAGCCACACCCGCCCAGATCCGGCAGTTGTGCCGGGAAGCCGCCGCCCAGCAGTTTGCCAGCGTGTGCGTGCCACCCTGCTACGTAAAGCTGGCCGCCGAGGCCCTGCACGGCAGTGGCGTACCGGTGTGCACCGTCATTGGGTTTCCGCTGGGCTACTCGCTGCCCAAGGTGAAGTTCTTCGAGGCGCATCTGGCCCTGGCCGATGGCGCCACGGAGCTGGATATGGTGCTGAACATAGGCGCGCTGAAAGCCGGTGAGCTGGCCGCCGTGGAAGAGGAAATAGGCGAGCTGGCCGAGCTGTGCCACTTTCGGGGCGCTATTCTGAAGGTGATAATCGAGACGGCGCTGCTCACGGACGAGGAAATCGTGACGGCGTGCCGACTGTGCGCCGAAGCCGGGGCCGACTTCGTGAAAACGTCGACGGGCTTTGCCAGCCGGGGCGCTTCGGTGGCTGATATTGCGCTGATGCGCCAGTCGTTGCCGGACGGTATCCGTATTAAGGCGGCCGGCGGAATTCGCACGCGGGCTGCGGCCCTGGCGCTGGTTGCCGCCGGCGCCGACCGGCTCGGCTCGTCCAACAGTCTGGCCTTGCTTCAAGAAGATGATGAAACCCTACCTGCGTAACGTGCTGCTGTTTCCTGCTTTCCTGGCCCTGGGGGCGTGTGCGGCCACGGCACCGGCCTCCACCGGCACCACGGCTCCCGTTGATACCGCCAAAACCCGCCCGGCCCAGCAACCCGTGCCGGCCGAAGACCTGAGCCGCTACCGGCCGGTTTTCACGGCGCCCAAAGAGGAAGCCGCGCCGGTAGCCCGGCCCGCCGTGGCGCCCACCAACCACGTCAATCCGCAGATTGAGCAGCGCCTCCGCGACCAGGCCTACACCAACCAGAACGTGAAATATGCCCAGGGCTACCGTATCCTGGCGTACGTAGGGCTGGAGCGCGACAAGGCCATGAGCATCCGCCGCTCGGTTATCAGCCGCTACCCCGACGAAACCGACTACCTCACCTTCAAGCAGCCGGTATTCCGCCTCTACATCGGCGACTACCTCACGCGCCTCGAAGCCGAGCAGGCCATGCTGCGCATCCGGCCGCTGGCCCCAAAAGCGGAGCTGGAGTCGGCGCAGGTGCTGCTGAATAAAACGGCTTACTAGCTATGGCTAGCATCCGGGAGCTGCAGTGGGAAGAGCTGGACCTGTTGCAGGCGCTGGAAATAGTGCCCGTAGACAATGACAACGGCGGTGTAGAATGCCGGGTGGACCAGGAGAACCTGACGCTGCACCTGACGCTGTGGCCCCACGCGGGCGTGGTAGACCTGACGCTGGTGGAGCAAAGCAGCAAAGCCGTGCTGCTGGACTTTACGGTGGCCGTGCGCGGCCGCATCCGCTACAACAACGACATGCGCGGCCAGTACCTGGAGTTTCCGGACTGCGTGCTGGTAAGCCGTATTTCGGTTTCCTCCGAGCAGGACGAAGCCGCCTTCAGTCCCAACACGTTTGGCCAGTCCCAACACGTTTGGCCAGTCCCAACACGTTTGGCCGGCCTATGCTGGTTGCCATTCACCCGCGCCTGAGCGTGCTGTTCGAGTAGGCGCGTTTCTTTTCTGACTATGCAACACCTTCTGTCCCGCATCAAAACCCTGGCCGCCGCCCACGCCGCCGACACTGTGGCGCTGCGCCAGCATCTGCACGCCCATCCTGAGCTGTCGTTTGAGGAGCACAACACCGTGGCTTTCGTGACGGAGCAGCTGCGCCGGCTGGGACTGTCGCCGCAGCCCATTGCGGGTACCGGCGTAGTGGCGCTCATCGAAGGCCACAACCCCGGCGCCCGCACCGTGGCCCTGCGCGCCGACATGGACGCGCTGCCCATCACGGAGCAGAACGACGTGCCCTACAAATCCACCAACCCCGGCGTGATGCACGCCTGTGGCCACGACGTGCACACGTCGTCCTTGCTGGGCGCGGCCCGTATTCTGGCGGAGTTGAAAGACGAGTTTGAGGGCACCGTGAAGCTGATGTTCCAGCCCGGCGAAGAAAAGCTGCCCGGCGGCGCTTCGCTCATGATTAAGGAAGGCGTGCTCGACAACCCGAAGCCCGCCAGCGTGCTGGGCCAGCACGTATTCCCGATGCTGCCGGCCGGCCAGATTGGAATTCGGCCGGGCCGCTACATGGCCAGCACCGACGAGCTGTACCTGACCGTGCGCGGCAAAGGCGGCCACGGCGCCATGCCCGAAATGAACCTCGACCCGGTGCTGGTGGCGGCTCATATTATTGTGGCCGCGCAGCAGCTGGTGAGTCGCCGCGCCAACCCCAAGCTGCCCACAGTGCTGTCTTTCGGCAAAGTCATTGCCAACGGCGCTACCAACGTTATTCCCAACGAAGTGTACCTGGAAGGCACATTCCGGACGCTGAACGAGGAGTGGCGAGACGAAGCCCACGGCCACCTGCGCCGCCTCTGCGAAGGCCTGGCCGATAGTATGGGTGCCACCTGCGAGCTGGAAATCCGGCGCGGCTATCCGTATCTGGAAAACGAGCCGCAACTCACGGCGCGCGTGCGGGCAGCGGCCGAGCAATATCTGGGCGCGGAAAACGTAATTGAGCTGGACCAGTGGATGGCCGCTGAGGACTTTGCCTACTTCTCGCAGGCCGCCGATGCGTGCTTCTACCGCCTCGGCACCCGCGCCCAGGATGGCCGCTTCGCCTCCTCCGTCCACACGCCTACCTTCGATATCGAGCCTAAAGCCCTGGAAACAGGCCCTGGCCTGATGGCCTGGCTCACGCTTCAGGAACTGGCTGTCCGCTAGAATTTTCACCGCTTATCCTTCCTATTTCGCCGATGTACTATCGTTTTTGCCTGTTGCTGGCTGGCTGCGGCCTGCTTTGCGCCACCGCCGCTACTGCCCAGCGCCGCTACCACCGCGACCTTATTGTGATACCAGAGGTACAAATCGAGTGGGCGCTCAAAGGCAACGACTACATCGTCACGTCCTTTAACCTGCGCAGCCTGACGGGCCCAACCAACCCCGGCGGCACCTTCGCCGGTGCGCAGCTATTTGCGGGCTACGAGCATTGGCTGTCGGAGAAATGGAGCTGGGGACCTACGCTGCGGCTGCAGGGCGGCAACCTGATTGGCTATGCGGGCGAGGGGCTGGGGCTGGCCGGCGAGATAACGCCGGGCGCGCTGCTGCGCCATACCGGCAGCATCGGTTCGTTCCGCTTCAGCCAGCGGCTGGGCGTAGAATACAGTGTACCTCTGGATGAGTACACCGAAGACCGCGCCCTCGCGCGCCTGCGCCTGGAAGTAGACCGCCTGTTCCCTCTAACTGAGAAAATGGCCCTGCGCCCACGCATAGCCTACGAAGCCGCGGCCTACCTGCGTTTCCAGCGCGACGAAACCGACCTGAAAGAACGCGTAATCGACTACGGTACCCTGCGCGGCGAAATCGGCTGGCGGGTGTCGCCGCGCTTCGATGTCACGCCGTGGCTGGCCTCCCAGACCATTTACTACAATGCGCTGCCGCAGTACAACTCCGCTGGGGTAGAGGTAAGCGGCGGCCGCTCCAATCTGGTGGGGCCGGTGGCCGGGCTGGATGTACGTTTCACGTTCCTGGGTAAGAATGCTTCCACCGACTGGCAGCAGCTGCCTACGCAACATTAGCGGCTGATTGGTGCGCTAGTTTCAGTATAGGTACAATAAAAGTGACTTTTTGTCGGCTGGCGTAAAGTGCTTTTGCAGGATTTGAAGGTTGATTGATGACGATTTTAGCTGCATAGACGAGAAGAGAATAATTCGTGTTAAGACATTATGTCTGATTTGTAAGGCGTTTTTGAGTTGGTACAGATTTTATAGAGTACAGGTGTGCCCGCCGGGCACCATCTCAACTTCTGACTCTAACTACAAACTCCTGTTACCATGGCAATTCTGCTGTATAACAACCGTCCTGCTCTCCGTCCTTCGCGCGCCTTCAACTCGGTGCTGAACGAAATGCTGCGCGACACTCTGCCCACCACCAACCAACCCTCCAAAGTCTTCAATCCGGCCGCCGATGTGCTGGAACTGGAGCAAGGCTTTGAGCTGCAACTGGCTTTGCCGGGCGTAGCGAAAGAAGAGGTGAAAATCGACTTCCAGGAAGGCCAGCTCGTTATCAGCGGCGAGCGGAAAGCCCCAGAAGCCGCCGAAAACGCGCCCAAGTTTCACCGCGCCGAAACCGGCTACGGTACATTCTCGCGCAGCTTCCGCCTGCCCGACACCGTAGACGTAACGGCCATTGAAGCCGAGCTGACGAACGGGATTCTGCGCGTAAGCCTGCCTTTTGACAGCAAAAAAGTGACGAAACATCACATCGAAGTGCGCTAAGCGCTTCGGGTTCTGAAAAAAAGGCATCCTCGTGGGTGCCTTTTTTATTGGCCCGCGTGTTGCTAGAGAAGTAGTGAAACCTACCGGCCGATTCGCGGCTTTTCGTCGAGCAATCACCGGTACTCATCGGGCGCGTGCAACCACATACTTGCTGGTTTGCATCTTTCGTTTCCGGAAGCGCGCCTGGTTTGCGTTTCACCCTGGTTTTGTAAATTCGGTCATCTTCTTTCCCTTCATCATCATTTCTTACCCATGCAAGCAAAACAAATGATGCTCGGTCTGCTCGGTTCCGCCGTTTTGGGCGGTGGCGTGGCAGTGGGTGGGTACAAGCTGCTGGAGCCGGAGCGCCAAAGTGCGCCTCAGGTAGTAGCCGCTGACCCCAACGTACGGTACACCAGTGAGCTGCGCAGCAGCAACTACGTGGTGCCTGAAGGCCTCAACTTCACGGCGGCCGCCGCGTCCGTAACGCCGGCCGTGGTCCACGTAATGACGGAATACGCCCCGAAGGCCAGCCAGAACGGTTCTATGCGCATGGACCCCTTCCTGCGCCAGTTCTTCGGCGAAGAGTTTGAGCAGTATCAGCAGCCCCAGCGTGGGCCGCAGCAGGGCTCGGGCTCGGGCGTTATCATTGCCGCCAACGGCTACATCGTCACGAACAACCACGTGATTGACAAAGCCGATAAGATTACGGTGGTGATGGACGACAAGCGCAAGTTTGAAGCCGAGCTGGTAGGCACCGACCCTACGACCGACCTGGCTTTGCTGAAAGTGAAGGCCGATAACCTGCCCTTCATTCGCTACGGCAACTCCGACCAGGTGAAGGTAGGGGAGTGGGTGCTGGCCGTCGGCAACCCCTTCAACCTGAACTCCACGGTTACGGCCGGTATTATCTCGGCCAAAGGCCGCAACATCAATATCCTGCGCGACCAGCAGGGCATGGGTATCGAGTCTTTCTTGCAGACTGATGCTGTGGTGAACCCCGGTAACTCGGGTGGCGCCCTCGTGAACCTGAACGGTGACCTGATTGGCATCAACTCGGCTATTGCTTCGCAGACGGGCTCGTTTGTGGGCTACTCGTTTGCCGTGCCCAGCTCCATCGTGAGCAAGGTGATTGAGGATTTGCTGAAATACAAAGTGGTGCAGCGCGCTCTGCTGGGCGTGCAGATCCGGGAAGTAGACGCCACGCTGGCCTCGGAGAAAAAGCTTAGCACCCTGAACGGCGTGTACATCATGGGCCTGAGCAAGAACAGCTCGGCGGCTGATGCCGGCCTGAAAGAAGGCGACATCATCACCGAAATCAACGGTGCCAAGGTGAACACCTCCTCGCAGCTGCAGGAGCAGGTAGCCCGCTTCCGCCCCGGCGACAAAATCAAGGTGACGTATCTGCGCGAAGACAAAACCCGCACCGCTACCGCCACGCTGCGCAACTCCACCGGTACCACCGACATTATCCGGGAAGAGCTGGCGAAGTCCATCAAGTATGAGGGCGCAACCTTGGCTCCGGTAACCCGGCAGGAAATGAACAAGCTGGGCCTGGAAGGCGGCGCTAAAATCAGCGGCATCAAGGGCTCCAACTTCCGCGAAACCGGCATCGACGACGGCTTCATCATCACCCGCATCGACAAGAACAAGGTGACCAAGCCGCAGGACGTGCAGCAATTCCTGGAAGCCGCCAAGGACACCCAAGGCGCCCTGGTAGAAGGCGTTTACCCCGACGGCCGCAAAGCCTACTACCCCATCGGGCAGGCGGAGTAACAGGCAGTTTTTGCCAAGCCTAGTGCTTCCTGATTAGCGCATTACTTAGTGTAAAGAGAGCCGGCCTCACCGCCGGCTCTCTTTTTTGTTTTGCTATGACGTAAAAATGCGTCATAGCAATGTCGTATATTTACGTCATAGTTTCGCCTGTCCTGATGACCTACGCTAAAACCGCCGCCTTTTCCGCTGAGCAGCAGCAACTGGCCCGCGCTGCCAAGGCGCTGGCCCACCCGGCCCGCGTTGCCATTATCCAGCTGCTGGCCAGCAAGACCACCTGCATTTCCGGCGACATTGCCGCCGAGCTACCACTCTCGCGCACTACTGTTTCGCAGCACCTGCAGGAGCTTAAGGCGCTTGGCTTAATCCGGGGTGAAATCGACGGGCTGACCGTGTGCTACTGCCTCAATACCGAATTGCTGCAACAGGTGCAGCAACAGTTTGCTGCCTTCTTTCTCGCAGCCACCACCGGCGCCGCCTGTGGCCCCAATGCTGCGTGTGCCTGCTGACTCAGTCTTCACTTACCCTTTCTGACCATGAAAATCTTTGAAATGAAGCAGGCCCTGGCCGGGCTGCAGACTGTCAGTTTTCGTTTGCCCAGCGGCGAGTATCTGCCCGCTCACTTTCATGTGACGGAAGTGGGACTGGTGAGCAAGCATTTTATTGACTGTGGCGGCGTGGAGCGGCGGGAAACTGTGGCCAATTTCCAGCTCTGGGAGGCTGGCGACTACGACCACCAGCTAGCGCCGCAGAAATTCCTGCACATCCTGAAGCTGTCGGAGAAGATTCTGGGCAGCGAAGACCTTGACATTGAGGTAGAGTACCAGCAGGCCACTATCGGCAAGTTCGGGCTGGCCTTCGATGGCACCGACTTTGTGCTGACGCAAAAGCAAACAGCTTGCCTGGCGCAGGATGCCTGCGGTGTTGCACCGGCCCAGCTGGTAGCGCTGCCTCAGCTGCAGATGGCGGCCTGTGCCCCGGGCAGCGGTTGCTGCTAGAGGGCAGTGTGCCGATCTGCTTGCGCAGAAGATGTTTCCTGCCTGGCTCTGCTTTCTTCTGCGGGTGCAGCAGTGAGCGGCAGCCTGCAGGAATCGGGAAAGCCTTTGCCTTTGTGGCAGAGGCTTTTTTGTTGAGCCTGAGGAAGTAGGCTGCCTGGTGCCGGCTTTTGCCACGAAACCGACAAGGCCGGAATTATAGTGGCAACGTTGCCGGCAACGTTGTCGGCAACGATTGCGCAAATAAAGCCCGGCAAGCGGAGCCGGCCGGGCCGGCGGGGGTAGTAATATCGTGTGAGTCCGATGATGGCAGAAACGATGGCGCGTGCTTGCTGGCGCGCCCCGTTGTTGGGGTCATTGCCGGGCCAATTCCCACTTTACGCTCTGCTTCATGTCGAAATTCTACGCCGCTCATCTCTGGCAACGGGGTGGCCTGGCTGCCGTGGCTGTTCTGGCCGCCGCCACCGCACAAGCCCAGCTTCCTTCCTTTCCGGGCGCTGAGGGCGCGGGCAAATTCACTTCCGGCGGCCGCGGCACGGTAGCGGTACCGACTACGGTATTTGAGGTGACCAACCTCAACGACGACAACCAGCCCGGCAGCCTGCGCTACGCCCTCACCACGGCCGCCACGCACCGCACCATTGTGTTCCGGGTATCGGGCACTATTCACCTGCAGTCGGAGCTGCGCGTGACCCGCGCCAACACTACCATTGCGGGCCAGACCGCGCCCGGCGACGGTATCTGCCTCGCCGACTACCCGTTCACCATCAGCGCCGACAACGTTATTGTGCGGTTCGTGCGCTTCCGGATGGGCGACAAAAACCAGAACCAGGGCATGGTGAATGGCAGCGGCAGCGGCGACACCTTCGGGGGGCTGGGCCGCAAAAACATCATGGTAGACCATTGCACCATGAGCTGGTCGTCGGATGAGGCCTGCACGCTGTACCGCGGCGACAGCACGACGCTGCAGTGGAACATCATCAGCGAGCCGCTGGACTACTCTTACCACTTCGAAACCGGCGACACCGACTTTGAGCGGCACGCCTACGGTGGTATCTGGGGCGGGCGCACGGCATCGTTTCACCACAACCTGCTGGCCCACATGCGGGGCCGCATGCCGCGCTTTGATGGCAGCCGCAACCTGACGCCCAACACCGCCGGCCAGGAAAACGCCGACTTCCGCAACAACGTCATCTACAACTGGGCCAGCTACAACGTGAACGGCGGCGAAGGCGGCAACTACAACATCGTCAACAACTACTACAAGTCCGGCCCATCTACGCCCACCAGCTCATCGGGCGGCGTGCCTATCCGGAGCGAGGTGCTGAACCCGTACAAGCAGAATTCGTCGCCGGTGCTGCCTTATGGCAAATTCTACCTGACCGGCAACCACGTAGATGGCTACCCGGCCGTGACGGCCCGCAACTGGCTGGGCGTGGTGATGAGCGGCGGTACCCGCGCCGATACGGCTCAGGCCAAAGTAACGACGCCTTTCCCGCTGCCCGCCGTGCCCACGCAGACTGCCCTTGATGCCTACACCGCTGTGCTGCAGCAGGCCGGCTGCGTGCTGCCCACCCGCGACGCCCTCGACCAGCGCATCGTGCAGGACGTTATCAACCGCACCGGCACCCTGATTGACGTGCAGGGCGGCTTCCCGCACGGCACGCCCTACGCCCAGACAACCGGCGCATGGCCCGTGCTCAACTCGCTGCCTGCCCCCACCGATACCGACCGGGATGGTATGCCCGATGCCTGGGAGGTGGCCAACGGCCTCAACCCCAACAACGCCGCCGACCGCAACAACCGGGGCGCTTCGGGCTACACGGCCCTCGAAAACTACCTGAACGGCCTGACGGCAACTGTGCTATCGGCTCCGGCGGCGGCTACGGTGGCGGCTACCGCGCTGCAGCTCTACCCCAATCCGGCGCAGGAGCAGCTCATGCTGGCCCACCCGCAGGCCGCCCGAGGCGCGCAGGTGCAGGTGTACAGCCTGCTCGGGCAGCTCCTGACGACCGTAGCCGTAGCGCCCGGCTCGCTGGAAACGCAGGTTTCCACGGCCCGCCTCGCGCCCGGCAGCTACCTGCTGCACTACACCGATGGTGGTGTGCGCCTGTCGGCCCGGTTTGGCCGACAATAGCCGCAGAATATAGTACAGAGGCCGGCAGCAATGTCGGCCTTTGGGCTTTTAGCCCGCATTCCGTCCCGCTTTTTCTTCCCCAAAATTCCCACTATATGTCCCAAACCTTTACGCTTAAAGGCTGGCTCATGACCTGTTGCGTCATGTTGCTCAGCGTACTCGGGAGCCGTGCCTTCGCCTACGATGTGGTGGTGGCCAAAGACGGTACCGGTAACTTCACCACCGTGCAGGCCGCCATCAACGCCGCGCCCACGAACCGCACTGCGGTCTATACTATTTTCATCAAGAATGGCCGCTACAAGGAGAAAATAGCAGTGCCCAGCAACAAGCCGTTTCTGCAGCTGGTGGGCGAGAGTGTGGCCAACACCATTCTGACCTACGATGACGGTGCCAGCACGCCCACGCCCGGCGGGGGCACACTCGGCACCCAGAACTCGGCCAGCTTCAGTATCAGCGCCGACGACTTTTCGGCCCTGAACATCACCTTCGAAAACACCTTCGGGGATGGGTCGCAGGCAGTGGCGGTGCTGGTGAATGCCGACCGCGCGGCCTTCAAAAACTGCCGCTTCCTCGGCAACCAGGACACGCTCTACACCAAAGGCAACGGCACGCCCCGCCACTACTTCCGCGACTGTTACATCGACGGCAACGTGGACTTCATTTTCGGCAGCTCGGTGGCGCTGTTCGAGAACTGCGTCGTGTATGCCAAGGCCCGCACGACTACCGGCAGCTCGTTTATCACGGCGGCCAATACGCCCGCCGGCCAGACCTACGGCTACGTGTTCAAGAAAACCAAACTGCCGGCCAACACCGGCGGCACGCTCTACTATCTGGGCCGGCCGTGGCAGAACTCCACCGGCAGCTCGCCGCTGTCCAACAACAAAACTGTGTTCATCAGCAGCACGGTGGGCGCCAACCTGCTGCAGCCGGCTGGCTGGGTGACCTGGGACGCGGGCACCAACACCAGCCTCATCACCTACGCTGAGTTCCGGAGCCGCTACTACTCCGGCAACCTGCTGCCGACGGCCGCACGTGTGTCCTGGTCGCAGCAGCTGACGCCGGCCGACACGGCCATTTACAGCCGCAGCGCCATGTTTGGTACCTGGGACCCTTGCGCCGTAGCTACGGGCCTGTGCACCAGCACCACGCCGGATATTGCGGTTTCCAACCTGCGGGCCGTGAAAGGCGCCACCCAGGCTAGCATCAGCTGGAACATCAGCTGGGCCATGGACCAGATTAAGTACGAGTTGTTCCGCTCCGCTGACAACACCACGTTCAGCAAAGTGTATGAGGTGACGGCCGCCACCGACTCGCTCGTGAATTTCCAGACCACCGACGCGCTGCCCGCCGCCGGCACGGCCTACTACTATTACGTTCGGGCCTCAAAGGCTGGGCTGGCTACGCACACCACCGAAACCATTCAGGTATCGAGCATCCAGACGCTGGCCGTGACGGGCACGCTGGGCGCCTTCACGCAGTATGCCGGCACTCCTTCCGCTACGCAGAGCTACAGCCTGAGCGGCGCCAACCTCACCGGCAACGTGACCGTGACGCCCCCGGCCGGCTACGAGGTATCGGCTAACGGCGGCACCAACTGGTACACGAGCACTACGCCGCTAGTGCTTACGCCGGCCAACAATACGCTGGCGGCTACTGCCATCAGCGTGCGCCTAAATGCGGCTGCGGCGGGCACGTATGCCGGCAATATCACGCATACGAGCACCAACGCTACTGCAGTAACAGTGGCCGTAACCGGCAGCCGCGTAACGGGCAGCGCCCCGGTTTCGGCGCCGCTGCAGTGGTGGCCGATGAAGGTGAACAACCAGGACAGCGTGGCTGTGCGCTCGGCCGGCGTTACGCCCAGCACTTCCGTGCTGCGCAACCTCTACGTGTCCAATGGCACGACGGTGCCTGCCATCCGCGCCTATTCCAACACCTTCGGGCAGGCTTTCGGTACGACGGCCAACGGCGACGGGTCGTGGGGCACGGCTGCGGGTGGGCCCGGTGGCAACCTGAGCCGCCGCTTCTACGAGCAGTTCACCGTAACGGCCGCCGCCGGCCAGACCATTCGCATTGACTCGCTGCTGCTGACCTCCGCCTTCTACAACACCTCCAGCAACACGAAGCTGGCCGTGGTGTACTCGCGCAGTGGTTTCGTGAGCGACTCGTCCGATGTGATTGGCGGGCGTGGTCCGGCTGGAGGCTTGCTGAGCACGGCCAACGGTGCCTTCGCCACTCCGATTCTGCTGGCCAACCAAACCAGCGGCCCTACCAACACCTACCGCCTCGTGTTCAACTCGGCCGGCGTGACGCTCACAGCCGGCCAGACCCTGACGTTCCGCCTGTACTTCAGCTGCGGCAGCTCCAGCCCCGGCCGCTACGCGCTGCTGAAAAACGTATTGGTGAGGGGTGAGAATACCACGCCGGTGGCCTGCAACGCGGCCTTCACGTATGCTGCTACCTCGTATTGCCAGAGCGGCACCAACCCCACGCCGACCATCACCGGAACCAGCGGCGGCACCTTCACCTCGGCGGCCGGCCTGAGCCTGAACGCCACCACCGGTGAAATCAATCTGGCGGCCAGCACAGCCGGCACCTACACCATTACCTACGCCAACAGCGCCACCTGCAACGCCACCACTACCGTGACCATCACGGCACCGGCCACGGCTAGCTTCGCGTATGCTGCCACGGCCAGCTACTGCGCCGGCAGCACCGGCACGGTAGCGGCTGCGCTGGCTGCCGGTGCTACGGCCGGCACGTTCTCGTCGTCGGCGGGGCTGACGTTGAATGCCAGCACCGGTGAAATCAATCTGGCAACCAGCACCGCCGGCACTTACACGGTTACCAACACGGTAGCAGCGGCGGGCGGCTGTGTCGCGGTAACCAGCACGGCCACTATCACCATCAACGCCACGCCGGTGCGGCCTACCGTAACGCCGGTGTATAACGGTGCTACCACCACGCTCAGCAGCTCCAGCGCCACGGGCAACCAGTGGTACCTCAACGGGGTGGCCATTGCGGGTGCTACCAGCCAGACGTATGTAGTCAACTCGGCCGCCCAGTTCGGCTCGTATACCGTCGTGACGACGGGGGCGGGCGGTTGCACCTCGGCGGCTTCGCTGCCGCTGATTGTCAGCTCCAGCGCCAAGCCGTTGGCAGGTTCTTCGCTGAATGTCTACCCCAACCCCACGCTGGATGGCCGCGTGACGCTGGAGCTGACCGGCTACCGCAACGCCGTGCAGCTGACCGTGCTGAACGCCCTGGGCCAGGCGGTGCAAACCCGTACGGTACCCGCCAGCCAGACCCGGCAGGCGCTTGACCTGAGCGCCCTGCCCGCCGGCGTGTACATGCTGCGCGCCACCACCGAAGGCGGCACCGACATGCGCCGCATCGTGCGGCACTAAGCCGGGAAGCTACTCGAAAATCAACACGGCCTGCTGGTATTTCCAGCGGGCCGTGTTGCGTTGGTGCCTAACGAATGAGGATTCAGATGACAGCGTCGGTTTGGGGTGAGGAGCTGACAGTGAGATTATCAGCAGCCTTTCTGCAGTGGTTGAGCAAGGTTGCCGGCTGGGCAGGCAGAAGTTAGGGCCGCGCAATTGCCGTAACGCATGAACGAATGAGGCGGCAAGGCATGGCCATTCAAGCCAGCACACTCAGCACAAGCTCTACGCTTTCCATACAACACAAAAAAGCCGGTACAGCATAGCTGCACCGGCTTTTCGTTGCGTGATGATAGTGGGTTATTCAACCACTACACGGCCCAGCTGGGCGCCGCTGCGCACCAGATACAGACCAGCGGACAGGTTTGAAAGGTCGAGGGTGGTGATACCGGCGGCCTGCTCGCGCACTACGCGGCCCTGCAGATCCAGCAGCTGTACGGGCTGGCCTTTCGTGGCACCCACTACCTGCGCGCTATGCGTGGCCGGATTGGGGTAGATGGCCAGCGCGTTGAGCGAGCGGGCACTCTTGGTAGACAGAGCGCCACCGGGCGTAAAAGTAAACGTGCGGTTGTTGTTGGCCCGTGAGGTAATGCCCGCGTTTTCGGTGGTCGTGCTGGTAGTAGGAGCAGAGGTCAGGTCGCTCAGCGACAGGAAGTTATTGGCTGCTACTCCGGCCAGGCCAGCTGAAGCGCTGCGCGTGCCCGATACCGTGCCGGTGCCTTGCAGATACACGAAGCGCAATACGTTGGTGCCTTCATCGAGTTGCACCTGGAACGACTGCACCGGGCCGGCCGCCGTAGGAGCCCAGCGCGCATCGAGCCACTCCACCGTAAACGTGCGGTTAGGAGCCGTGCCGGTAGTGGCGTAAGACAGTTTGCCGTTGTTGCCGGTGGGAGTGCCGGTGCCGGTATAAATGAAGCTGATATCGTCCCAGAGCGGCGCGGCCAGCGGGCGGGGCGTGCCGGAAGTCAGGTTGTTGGTAGGAGTGGAGTTGGAGATGTTCTGGCCGAAAGTCAGCCAGCCATTAGTAGAAGCCGAAACCGTGGTGTAGTCGACGCCATCGAACTTGAACGTGAAGCCGATGGGCAGCGCGTTGTAGAAGCCGTCGTTCAGGTAGCCGGACACAGCCGGAGCCGTAGCCGTGGCGGGCAGGGCCGTGAAGGTACCCGTCGAGGCCACCATCGAATAGGTATTTACCAGCTGCGCTTTTGCCGAAGCCAGCGGCAGCGCGGCCAATGCCGTCACCGAGAGCAAAGTGAGAGCAGGCCGCTTGAAAAACGAGGAGAGGTGTAGCATAGAAAAAGGAAAAGGGGGTGAGTGGAAAAAGAGAATAGAAGCGAAAAAAGCAGCCTGCTGCCCGTACGGGAGCGGCACCGAGCGGCCACGCACCAAGTGCTGGCTCCGGGGGCGGTTACAACTGGTAAAGTCCTATAGCGAAGTAGTAAGTGCGGATAGGCCCGTTCGCAAACGGAATGTTGAAAGCGAATAAAAAACAGTTTAGCACTATAATCTTGGGGAAAGTAGGTGATTTAGTAAGCACTGAAGCCTTCTTTTATTTATGCAAACGTTGTCGGGAACGTTGCCAGCTGCACAGTCGGCCGCTTCCGGGCCCCGGCCAAGCAGCCGGATGGAGGCAGCGAGAAATGGAAAAGGACGCGTCTCTAATTTCTTAGCTTTGCCCTCAGCTGAGTTACCCTTTTGCCTTCTACTCCATCCCACCCCATGAAACAAGCCCTCGAAGAAGCTACCGCAACCGGCACCGACGTACTCGAACACGACCACCACGGCATTCAGCAGGTGCTGCGTGAGTTAGGCGTCGAAAGCACCAACCAGGCCTGGAGCACCGGCCTGCAGTGGGGCGGCGCAAGCGGCACGGCGCGCGCTATTCACTCGCCCGCCGATGGCCGCCTCATCGGCTCCGTGGCCTTCGCCACCACCCAGGACTACGACCAGGTAGTGCGCACCGCGCAGGAAGCCTTCCTGACCTGGCGCACCGTGCCCGCTCCCAAGCGCGGCGAAATCGTGCGCCAGATTGGCAACAAGCTGCGCGAGTACAAGGAGCCGCTGGGCAAGCTGGTGAGCTACGAGATGGGCAAAATCCTGCAGGAAGGCCTCGGCGAAGTGCAGGAAATGATTGACATCTGCGACTTTGCGGTGGGTCTCTCGCGCCAGCTTACGGGCTTCACTATGCACTCAGAGCGCCCGGCGCACCGCATGTACGAGCAGTACCACCCGCTGGGCGTGGTAGGCATCATCTCGGCCTTCAACTTTCCGGTGGCCGTGTGGAGCTGGAACGCCATGCTGGCCGCCGTCTGCGGCGACGTGAGCATCTGGAAACCTTCGGAGAAAACGCCGCTGGTAGCCGTGGCCGTGCAGCATATCATCAAGGACGTGCTGCGTGAAAACGAGCTGCCCGAAGGCATCTTCAACCTGATTATCGGCGACGCGGAAATCGGGGCGGCTATGGCCGCCGATACGCGCGTACCACTGGTGTCGGCTACGGGCAGCACCCGCATGGGCAAGAAAGTGGGCGAAGTAGTGGGGGGCCGCCTGGGCCGCGCGCTGCTGGAGCTGGGTGGCAACAACGCCATCATTCTCACCGAACACGCCGACCTGGATATGGCTATGCGCGCCGTGGTGTTCGGGGCGGTAGGCACGGCCGGGCAGCGCTGCACCACCACGCGCCGCCTTATCATCCACGACTCTATTTTCGAGGATGTGAAGGCGCGTCTGCTGAAAATCTACCCCAACCTGCCCATCGGCCACCCGCTGCAGGAAGGCAAGCTCGTGGGCCCGCTCATCGACAAGCAGGCCGTGGAAAGCTTCACAAAGGCGCTGGCTGCTGTGCAGGCCGAGGGCGGCAAGCTGCTCATCGGGGGCGAAATTCTGGAAGGCGCCGGCTACGAAACCGGCACCTACGTGAAACCCGCGCTGGTAGAAGCCCGCAACGAGTACCACACGGTGCAGGAAGAAACTTTTGCGCCCATTCTGTACCTCATCCGCTACAGCGGCGGCGTGGAAGAAGCCATTGCCGTGCAGAACGGGGTGCGTCAGGGCTTGTCGTCGAGTATCTTCACGCTCAACATGCGCGAGTCGGAGGCCTTCCTGGCCCACGGCGGCTCCGACTGCGGCATTGCCAACGTAAACATCGGCACCAGCGGCGCTGAAATCGGAGGCGCATTCGGCGGTGAAAAGGAAACCGGCGGCGGCCGCGAGTCGGGCTCCGACGCGTGGCGCGTGTACATGCGCCGCCAGACCAACACCATCAACTACTCCGACCAGCTTCCCCTGGCTCAGGGTATCAAGTTTGACGTGTAGTCTGAGGCTGCAGGAATGCAAAAAGTAAAAAGGCCCGTCCGGTATTCCGGGCGGGCCTTTTTTAGTGATTAAAGTCTACGCTTCTTTTTCTCCACCAAGGGCCAGGTGCCGTCCTGGTTTTCTGCTACCGGCCGATAGACGCGCACATAATCAATCAGGAACGGGTCGTTGGGCTGCGGGCATTGCTGGTCGTTCGGCTGTCCGTCGGGCAGGGTGGGGCAGTGGTTGTTGCCTTTGCAGTCCCATTGGTAGTGGGAGCTCAGCAGCAGGCTCATCTCGTTGTCTGGAATTCCGGCGGTGTTCTGCGTGGTATTGCGGGGGTTGCTCAGGTACTTAAACAACCAGCCATCAACGTACCAAGCCAGCAAGTTGGGCGTCCAGACCAAGGTATAGGTGTGAAAGTTGGTAGCCGGCTCCGTGTCGTTACGGAAGAAATAGTCGGTGCTGCTGCTCTTGTGCTGCGTCAGCGGATTGGCTTGGAGGGTGCTGAAAAAAGTGCGCTTGCCGTTGTTGTTATAGGTTTCAAATACGTCGATTTCCCACGTGTCGCCGGGGACCCAGCCCGCCGGAATGTTATTGCACGCTCCGTAATGGGTCCAGAACCAGAAAGCAGCTTGCAAGCCGCTGTAGCCGGGTACACGGCACCGAACCTCGAAGATTCCGTACTTAAACCCATCTTCCGGGCACAGCGTATCGTCCCGAAACTTGGCCCGAAGCAGCCCGGCGGTTCGGTAGAATTCACCTTGTACCACCGAGTTTTTCGACGGAATCTGGCGTAGCGGGTCGGCGTGGTAAGTGAAATCGAGGGCGGCGCACTGATCCTGCGGATTTTCCGGGTTAGGTACCAGCCGAACGTCTTCCCGCCGGTACGCCACGTTGTTAGGGCCATTGTTGCTGCACACCGTGCTGGTATCCCAGGCCGCACTGCCCCAGGCGTAGTCGGTGACCCACTTATTCAGCTTCGGACTGAGCATCGAATCGACGGAAGGGTAGCGGAAGTCATCGGAGAATACCAGCCGGTACTTCTTTGTGATATCGGGCAGACGTGCCGGCTGCGCAATAGCCTCGAAGCTGAGCAGCACCAGTATAATGCCAGCTGGCAGACAGCGCCAGAGAAAGGAAAATAGCATAGGATGGCAACGAAGAAGTGGTACAGAGCAGCTATGAAGGTGTTTGGCCCGTTGGAACCCAATAGCCTGCTATACTATGAAGGAGTACTGAGAAGTAATAAAAAAAAACAGCCTGTTTCAATAGGCTGAAACAGGCTGTTTTTTGTTGAGGTACACTGATATTAATGCAAAACAGTGAGGCGCTGATTGGCGAATACCTCGTTCTGCGAAACTACCTGCACCGTGTAGATGCCAGGAGCCAGGTTAGCCGTAGAGACAACTGCCGGGGCGGCGCCACTGCCTTGGCCAGCGGTTAGTTGCACTTCCTGCACAGTCTTGCCCAGAGCATCAAGAAAGCGGACACGGGCATCGGTCGGTTTGGGCATCTCTACTGCAAGACTAACTTGATTTGTGGCTGGGTTAGGATACACCTCAAACTTAACGTTAGCCTTTGGGGCACGCACTCCCATCACAAAGGACGGATTGGGGGCGAAGCGGTAAACCGTACCGGCCGCAGGGTTGCCGACAATATAGCCCCCGTAGCAAACGGTGTTGGGCAAGCAATTATCTACTTGGTAACCAGGATTGTCAGCCGTGCCGATAGGGGCCACTGCCAGCATTGAGTTGTAGAAAGTTTTTAGGAAAATGAAGTTGTTCTGAAATGAGCTGGCAGTCACGTTGCTAGTGCCAAAGTGTACCTCAATGCGGCCACTCTGCTCATACAGCCACAACTGACAGTTTACAAATTCTGCCGGGTTAGGCGGAGAAGGCGACGATTGAGTGGGCCCCGCATTGCGCCATTCTATCTTGCCTATGCGGCTGCCCGGGCTGCCCGTCAGTTGGTAACTGACCGGAGACTGGCTGGTGCCTCCATTTATGATTCCTCGGTCCTGAATCAAATTGCCTCCGAAAGGCGTGTTGTATACGAACATGTACATGCTGCCAAACCCCACAAACTGCACACCCCTTGCCAATACGTTGATGGAGGTGATGGACTGGTTGTGAAATGGAAAAGCAAAGCCGAGTACAACAGGAAAGGCAGAGTCTCTGTTCCACACGGCCCCATTGTTGAGCGCTTGCACCGGAGCCGCTAGCTCGGTGTAGGGCTGCTGGCTCAGGGCTTGAAAGAAAAAGGGCGTGTTCTGTGCGCGTGCGAACAAGCTGCTCGCAACTAGCAGGAGGGTGCAGTAAATGTTCTTCATTGTGCCATGTTGATATAAGTAAACTTACTGATATTCGACACTAATTAATAGTAGGGGAGAAGCGTGCCTGACGGCCTGCTACATGCCAATCTTGATGTCGCCGTGGCCTTTGTAGTACAAGGAGTTGCCCTCCTGAAACACGTAGTACAGGCGGTAGAGCTTGCCCTGCCGGAAGGAGTTGCTGCTCACATCCAGGCTGAACCGCACACTGCGGTTGGGAGTAGCGGTTTGCAGCGGCCGCACCACCTGATACTTCTCATCGACTACCACAAAGCTGCACGTCACGGCAGTGGGCGCGTCGAAGTGGAAAATGGTCTGGCCGGCTCCTACGGGGTTTGGGTAGGCGCTGAGGTTGGAAACTGTGCCGGTGGCCGGGGCGTTCAGGTCGAGGCCCAGGTCCTGAAACAGGCCACGCTCCTGCGCATTCCAGCTGCCATCGAGCGTCCAGTCGGTGGGGTCGGGGGTAGACTTGGGGTAGTTGCTGGCGTCGCGCATGGAAATGCCGCCATTCGGCCCGAAGTCGATAGTAGGATCTTTCTTTTTGCAGGCTGCCAGCGCCAAAGCAAAAACGATGGGTGTCAGAAACTTCATAGGTCTTGCGTAGCTTGTTGCTAGTACTACAAGCCAAAGGTAGCTGCCCCGGCCCTACAAAGTGCTGCCTAGTGCAACCTCTCGCTAGCGGGCTCTGTCTTTCTGATGCTTGTGCCTAAGTGCTGGCAGCTTCGCCCGGAAAGTCGGATATTTACCATCTTCCTTTCGCTTTACCTCCCGCAACCCGCTCTATGGAAGCTTTTGCGTACACCGATATCAATGCCCCGCTGGTTGAGCGGTGCCGCCTGGGCGACCGACGGGCGCAGGCCGAGATTTACAAGCGCTACTCCAAAGCCATGTTTAACGCCTCGCTGCGCATCACCGGCGACTATGCCGAGGCCGAGGACGTGCTGCAGGAGGCATTTCTGAGCGCCTTCCGGGAGCTGCACAGCTACAAGGGCGACTCGTCGTTCGGCTCGTGGCTCAAGCGCATCGTCATCAACAAAAGCATCAACTGCCTGCGCAACCGCCGCCTGCAACTGGTGCCTTTAGGAGAGCAGCACGATGCCGCTGGCACCGAAACCGCCGACTTCGGGCCCGAGAATGAGGAAATGCACTGGCGGGCCGATGTGGTGCGCCGCTGCGTGCAGGAACTCCCCGACGGCTACCGCGTAGTGCTGAGCCTGTACCTGCTCGAAGGCTACGACCACGCCGAAATAGCCGGTGTTCTGGGCATCACCGAGTCCACCTCGAAGTCGCAGTATAGCCGGGCCCGCAAAAAGCTGCTGGAACTGGCCCGCCAGCGCGGCCTTTCGTAAGAGCAACCATATCAAATCTGTCTTCGGATGCCCTGCCCCGCCCACCCTGCACGGGGCGCCGCCGCCCGAAGGAAGCCGAGTGCGTAGTACCACCCCTGACATGAACGAGAAAAAAACCGGTCTGGAGAATTTCGTTGAACGGCATCTGGCCGACTTCGACGCGTTTGAGCCGCGCCCGGATTTGTGGGACGACATCGAACAGAAGCTGGCCGCACCCACGGCCGGCGCTGCCATCGAGCAGGAAGAAGAAGCCGCGCCGTTGCGGATCGTACAGCTGCACCCCACCGCCGACACGCCGCCGGCTGCCGCCCCGGCGGCCCGTTGGGCTGGCTGGCTGCCACGCCCCAAAATGGCCGCTGCCCTGGCCGGCCTTCTGCTGGCCGGTGCCGGCGCTATCTGGAGCAATCAGGCGGCGCGCTCCACTGCCTGGACCAGCAGCACCGCGCCGCTGGTGCTGGCGGCGCCGGCAACGGAACCTACCGAAGAAACCACTTCCTATGGCTTCGGTGCCGCCCCGGTGGCTGCTGCCGCTGAGGCTCCGGCAGCGCGTCTGAGCCAGGAAGTGCGCCGTATGGAAGGCTACTACGCCGTACAGATCAATGAGCGGCAGGCCGAGCTGCAGCAGCTGGAAGCCCGGACGGCATCGGCGGCCGGCACTACCGCCGACTGGCAGCGGGAGCTGGCCGCCCTCGACTCGACCTACCGGCAGCTGAAAACGGAACTGTACCGCAACCCCGAGCCGGCCGTGGTGCTCGACGCCATGAACCGCAACCTGCAGATTCGCCTTGATATTCTGAACCAGCAAACCCGCACCCAGGAGCAGATTCAGGAGTATCATGCCCAGCCGCAGGCAGGTGCTGAAACCCAGCCGACCCCATGAGCAACCCTCTGAAGCTATACAGCCGCTTGCTGCTGACCGGCGCCGTGCTGCTGGCTGGCTCCACTGTGGGCCGGGCGCAGTCTGCGCCCAGCACCCCGGGCGAGCAGTATTACAGCCAGACAGCCCCCGAAGCCGTTCTGCTGCGGCTGCAGGGTGGCGCGGCCGATGGCCAGAACGGGCAGGGGCCTCAAGGGCCACAGGGTCCGCAGGATGAGCTGCCCATTGCGCCGGCCATCGAAAAGACCCGCCGGCTAAGCCGTACGTTTGCCGTGCCTTCGGGCAAGCCCTACGCGCTGGATACCCGCTACGGCCGCGTGCAGGTGAATGTGTGGAGCCGCAACGAAGTGCGCACCGATGTGGATATCATCACGCGCGCTGACACCGAGGACAAAGCGCAGCAGCTGCAGGACATGATTCAGGTGCAGGTGCTCGAAAACGACCCCACTACGGGCGGGGTTTCGGCCCGCTCCCGGTTTGGCGCCATGCCCAGCGGCTGCTGGAGCCGCACCAAGCTCTACGAAGTGAACTACACGGTGTGGGTGCCCAAAAACACGCCGCTGCATGTGTTCAATACTTTCGGGGACGTGACGATTAGCGGCGACCTGACCGGCCCGACGGAGCTGGCTGTGGAATACGGCACGCTGCGCACCGGCCGCCTGGATGGCGGGCAGAATCTGGTGCGCGTTGGCAACGGGCAGGCCTCGGTGGCCTACACGCGCCGCGCCAGCATCGATGCTTCCTATTCGCGGCTGCGCCTGGATGCCGGGCAGACCGTGGACCTGCGCAACAACTACTCCGACATCGACATCGGGACGGTGCAGGACCTGACCGTGCACAGCAAATACGGCGACGTGGCGCTGGGCACCGTGCGCAACCTGCGCGGCACTTCCGGCTATTCCAAATTCAGCATCGAAAAGCTCTCGGATAAGCTGGACATGACGGTGCAGCATTGCCCCAACTTTGAGGTGCGCAACACCGGCCGCAACTTCAGCGCCATCAACCTCGATGGCGGCTACAGCACCATTCTGCTCAATTTCGCCGATGATGCCGGCTTCAACTTCGATGTGAACACGCAGCACGGCAAGCTGCTGGTAGATAAGAAGCTGGTGCGGATGGACTCGGAGGAAAGCAGCCCGGGCTCCAGCGACATGCAGGGCACGTTCGGGGTGGCCAAAGCCCGCCCGGCAGCCGGCAACGTTAACATCAAAGTGCGCTACGGCAACGTGAGCTTCAACCGCTAGGCGCGCCCACACTTCGTATTACAAAAGCCGGCCTTACAGCCGGCTTTTTTGTGTCTGTTCCGTTTCAGACGGCTGCCCGCCCTACCTTTAGCGCTACTTTACTGCCACCTTATGAACCGCCTGCTTCTTCTGTTGCCGCTGCTGTGGGGTTTCGGCGGGCCGGAGGTGCTGGCCCAGCAACAACCGGCCATGCCTGCTTCTCCCTCAGCCTCCGCGGCGCTGCCCTCTGCCATGCGTACCTACGCCCTGCGCCTGGCCCCCGGCCAGGATCTGCGCCAGCAATTGGATGCCTTCGTGCAAAGGCACCAGATTCGGGCCGGGGCTATTGTAACGTGCGTGGGCAGCCTCACGCACGTTACGTTGCGGCTGGCCAACCAGGAAGGACCCAGCGTGTACCGCGGCCACTTCGA
This sequence comes from Hymenobacter psychrotolerans DSM 18569, assembly GCF_900142395.1. Lineage (GTDB taxonomy): Bacteria > Bacteroidota > Bacteroidia > Cytophagales > Hymenobacteraceae > Hymenobacter > Hymenobacter psychrotolerans. The sequence goes on from NZ_FRAS01000002.1 coordinate 167,997, forward strand.
AATTGTATCGTTGGCAGGCACGCTCTCCACCAGCGGCAGCCATGTGCACCTCTCCGTTTCCGATTCCACGGGCCGCACAATAGGCGGCCATTTGCTCGCCGGCAACCTCATCTATACCACGGCGGAGCTGGTACTGGGCGTGCTGGACGACGTGGAGTTCCGCCGCGAAACCGACCCCACCTTCGGCTACCGCGAGCTGACCGTGCACCCGGCCCAGCCGAAAAGCCCGCCGAAAAAGCCCAGCCGCCGCTAAGCCGGCGTGTGCCGCAAAATATATTATGCCGCGCGTCGCCATGCTGTTTTAAGCCGGGGCGCTAATGTGTAGTATTGTAAGAATATCCGGTAGACTCCCGCCGTGCGGGCCACTATGGCTTGCCTCTTTACTTATCCTGCTTGATGCACCTTTACCCCTACGGCCTGGCGCTGGCGCTGCTGGCCGCCGCGCCCGGCGCAACCTTCGCCCAGAAGGCGCCCCAATCTTCCTCTGCTGCCGCTACGCTGCCACTTCTCACCGATTCGTACCAGGCCCTGAAGGAAGGCGTGGAGCTGCACGATAAGGCCGCTACTACTTCCCGAACGGCAAGCTGGAAACTGTGCAAAACTACCTCTACGGCTCGCCCGAAGGCATTCCGCAGTACTACAACCCGGCCGGCGAGCTGCTGGAGGAGCGTCTCTACGAGCACGGCAACCTGGCCGCCTTCCGCACCGGCCGCGACCAGTCGGAAGCCTGGCAGCGCATCGAAAAGCTGACGGGCTCCATTAAAACCAGCTTCGCCAACGGCAAGCCCGCGTCCGATGAGACCGTGCGCGGCGGCATGCTCGACGGCACCCGCACCACCTACTACAGCTCCGGCCAGGTATTTCGCCGCATGGAGTTCAAGGAAGGCCTGCTGACGGGCACGCTCACCGGCTACCACCCTGGGGGCAAGCTAATGGAAGAAGAGCAATACCTGCACGGCGAATACCACGGCCGCAGCCGCTACTACCGTCCCGATGGCACGCTGGAGCGCGAAGAAACCTACCGGAGTGGCGAAAAGCTCGGCCCGACTGTATATTACGATGTGAAGGGCAAGCCCACCAAGACCGAAGTGTACTGGAATCAATATGTGTATGAAGGCAAATAAATGGTCGGGCGGCGTGCTGGCGCTGCTGTTGTGGGCGGTGCTAGCGCTGCCGGTTGCCCGCGCCCAGCAGCCCACCCAGCTGGTAGCCGAAATGCAGGCGAAGTTTCCGGGCGAAAAAGCCGTGTACCTCGACTACCGCACCGACCTCACGCTGGAAGCCAAAGGCGACTCGGTGCTGGTGCTGGCCCGCCACCACCAGGACATGCTGCACCTCGATGCGCAGTCGGTGGCGTACGTGAACGACAAGGTGTACAACTCGCACTTCAGCCGCCTGCAGAAGCTGGATGCCCGCACCATGGTGCCCAGCGGCAACAGCTACAAAGCCGTGAAGGTGACGGACTACAAGGAGAAGTTCGAGCTGCAGTCGGGCATTTTCTACGACGATACGCGCTCCACCACCTGGACCTTCCCGGCCGTAGCGCCCGGTGCCCGCACCGTCACCGACTACACCGTGCGCCACCCCGACCCGCGCTTCCTCAACCCGTTCTATTTCGGCTCCTACGTGCCCGTGCGCCACGCCGAGCTGACCGTTACGGCCCCGCGCAACATCAAAATCAGCCACCGCCTCTTCCATACCGAGGGCCTCAACATCAGCTTCAGCAAGCAGGAAAAAGGCAACACCATCACCTACCGCTGGACCGCCGACAACCTGCCCAGCCCCCCGCGCGACTCCGACGGCCCCGAGGCGGCCTACTACCTGCCGCACCTCGTGTATTTCGTGGAGGAAGTGCCTTCGGCTGACGGACAGGCCCGCAAGGTGCTGGCTGGCGTGCCGGAGCTATACAACCTGTACTCGGGCTTCGTGAGCAAGCTCGATCCGCAGGAAAGCCCCGCCCTGCGCCGCGTGGTTGACTCTTTGGTAGTGGGCGCCAAAACCGAACAGGACCGGGTGCAGCGCGTGTACTACTGGGTGCAGGACAACATCCGCTACGTGGCCTTCGAAAACGGCATGGGAGGCTTCATTCCGCGCGACGCCGGCGCCGTGTACGCCAAGCGCTACGGCGACTGCAAGGACATGGCCAACCTCACCCGCGAGATGCTGCGCATGGCCGGCGTGAAATCCTACCTCACCTGGATTGGCACCCGCGACCTGCCCTACCGCTACTCCGAGCTGGCCACGCCCGGCGTCGATAACCACATGATTACGACCTACGAGGCCAGCCCCGGCAAGTACGTGTTCCTTGATGCCACCAACAAATACATGCCTTTCGGGATGCCCTCGGCCTTCATTCAGGGCAAAGAGGCCCTGATGGCTATTGATGGCAAGAACTGCAAAGTGGTGGATGTGCCCGTGATGAGCCAGGACCGCAGCCCCGTGTCCGACGTGTCGGCCCTGACGCTGGACGACAAGGGCGGACTGCGCGGCAAAGGCAGCCTCCAGCTGGCCGGCTACCCCAAGGTTATGCAGAGCTACGCCCTCGACGGCCTCGACCAGACCGAAGAAACCAAGTACATCAAAAGCCTGCTGGAGCGCGGCAACAACAAGTTCTTCGTCGACAAGTACCGCGTTAGCCACCTTGACACGCGCGACCAGCCCCTCACCATCGACTACGAGTACCGCCTGCAGGACTACGTGCAGAAGCTCGACGACGAAATCTACGTGAACCTGAACCTGGAGCGGCCCTACGCCCACGACCGGATTGACGCCGACAAGCGCCGCCTGCCCCGCGTGAACGAGTACGCCACCCAGAACCACAGCCGCACCGAGCTGGAAATTCCGGCCGGCTACGACGTGGAATACCTGCCGCCCGTGGCCGAAATGAATGACCCCGTATTCGGCTTTAAGGTGAAATACGAGCGGCAGGGCAACAAAATCGTGCAGGACAAGCAGGTCTACATCAACTACCTCATGCTGCAGCCCAAGCAGTTTCATCAGTGGAATGCCGTGGTGGACAAGCTGAACGCTGCCTACCGCGAAACCGTGATTCTAAAGCGGAAAAAGGCCTGAGTGCCCGCTATCCGCGCTATATCTTCTTCTATGAACTTTGCTTTTGTTGCCCGCGCTGCGGCGGTGGCGCTGCTCCTGACTACTGCCGCGCCGGTTTGGGCGCAGCAAATACCCAAAACGCTGCACTACGCCGCCTACAGCTGGGACGCCAAGCGCACCAAGCGCCTGCCCGTGTCCGACGAAGACGCCAAACAGCCCGCCCTGGTGCTGCGCGACTTCACGGCCCACGAATATATGTTCAGCGAGCAGGACAAAGGCATCAAGCTATACTCCACCGAGCACCGGATTCTACGCGTCAATACTTCCGACGGCATCGAGCGGTTCAACAAAATCTACATCCCGCAGGATGGCGGCCAGCTGCTCTACCTGAAAGCGCGCACCATCAGCCCGCGCGGCGAGGTGGCCGAGGTGAACGAAGGCAGCATCAAGGAGCTGAAAGACGAGGACGGCGGCCGCGGCTTCAAGATTTTTGCGGTAGAAGGTGTAGAGAAAGGCTCCGAAATCGAGTATCTGTTTCTGCGCGAGCGGCCGGCCAAGTTCTTCGGGCGCGACTACCTGCAAAGCGCCGTACCGACCCGCAACGTGTCGTTTGAGCTGATTTCGCCCGAGTCGCTCACCTTCGATACGCGCGTTTACAATGGGCCTGCCGCCGCGCCCGACACAGTAATTGGCGGCAAGCACCACATCCGGCTGAAGCTGGCGAGCGTGCCGGCCGCCCGTGAGGAAACCTTCGCCCAAAGCAGCGCCGAGCGCATGCGTGTTGAGTACAAGCTGGCTTACACCGCCCAGCGTGGCCGCACCCGCCTGTTCACCTGGGCCGATGCCAGCCAGTACCTGCACGGCACCATCTACACCCTGGCTAAAGACGAAACCAAAGCCGCCGACAAACTCCTGCGCGACGCCAAGCTGCCGGCCAGCGGCGACCTGGCCAGCCGGGTGCAGGCCTTGGAAAACCACCTCAAAACCAGCTTCAACCTGACCGAAGGCGGCGAAGCCAACCTGGCCCGCATTGCGGCCACCAAAAATGCCTCCGAGCTGGGCCTGACCCGCCTGTTTGTGGCCCTGCTGCGCCGCCTGAACATCGAGCACGAACTGGTAGTGACCACCGACCGCAGCGACGTGGTGTTCGACGACACCTTCGACACCTGGAACTACCTCGACAACTACGCGCTGTACTTCCCGGAAACCAAGCAGCTGCTGGCTCCCGCGCGTCCCGATTTCCGCTACGGTATGGTGCCGCCCGGCTGGACGGCCAACAAGGGCCTGTTTGTGCGCACCGTGAAGCTCGGCTCCACCGAATCGGCCGTGGGCGTGGTGCGCGACATCCCGACGCTGGCCGCCGAGCAAAGCCCCAACGACCTCGACATCAAGGTGAAATTTGCGCCGGAGCTGGATAAGGCTTTCGTGGATATCCGGCAGGTGCTGGGCGGCTACCATGCGCAGGCCATCCAGCCATTCTATTCCCTGATTCCGGAGGAAAAGCGCACCGAGGTGATGCAGTCTTTGGTGAAAGGCAACGTGCCCGATGCCACCTTTAAAAACGTGAAAGTAACCAATGGCGAGGCCGGACTGAGTCCGCTCAGCAAGCCGTTTCTGGTAGATGCCAGCGTGGAGTCGGCGGCGCTGCTCAACAAGGCCGGGCAGCGCTACCTTTTCAAAATCGGGGAACTGCTGGGCCAGCAGTCGGAGCTGTACCAGGCTGAGGCGCGGCAGTACGACGTGGAAAACGACTTCAACCGCCGCTACAACCGCGTGATAACGCTGGAGCTGCCCGCCGGCTACCAGGTGCGCAACCTCCAGGACCTGAACGCCGACGTAAAAGCCGGCCCCGACGCAAAAGACCCGCTGTACTACTTCAACTCGAAGTACGCCGTGCAGGGCCAGACTGTCACGGTTACCATCACGGAAGCCTACCGCCAGATCCGCTGGCCCAAGAAGGATTTCGAAGCCTTCCGCGACGTGGTGAATGCCGCCGCCAACTTCAATAAAGTAGTGCTGGTGCTGGAAAAGAAAAGCTAGGCTGGCTTCTCAGCAACGCAACGTGCCCCACGCTCATTCGAGTATGGGGCACGTTGCGTTTAACACAAACGGAAAGACCGGATAAATGCTCGGCATGCCGATTAATTTGTGTTCTTTGTGCACTCCACGTTTCACCATCCGCCGCTATGCAACAGCCTGCTGCCACTCCCGCGCCCCTTGCCGATACGCCCGCTGCGGCCGCGTTTCGGCGCACCATTTCCAGCCCGATGAAGCTGCGCCTGTTTATGCTGCGTAGCCTGCCGATGGCGTATCTGGCGGGGCTGCGGCTGCGCGAAATCACGCCGGCGCGGGCGGTTATTACCATACCATTTAAGTATCTGACCAAGAATCCGTTCCGCAGCATCTATTTTGCCTGCCTGAGCATGGCGGCCGAAATGGCCAGCGGCATTCTGGCCATGATGAACATTCAGGGGCAGGGCCGCGTCTCGATGCTGGTGGTAGGACTGGAAGCCGAATTCACGAAGAAAGCCGTGGGCCTGATTGCCTTCACCTCCGAAGACGGCCTCCGTATTGCGCAGGCCATAGCCGACAGCCGCGCCAGCGGCGAAGGCCGCACCGTGGTCTGCACCAGCACCGGCGTAGACCAGGCCGGCGACACGGTAGCCGTGTTCCGCATTACTTGGTCGTTTCGGGCGAAGTAAGCCCGGCGGCCTTTCACCTCAGTCCCTTCCCGATGAAGACGACGCTCATATTGATTCTGGCCATTGTGCTCCTCCGAAGTTCGGTGGCACAGGCTTGCTCCTGTATCAACCCAAGTGGGACGGAACAGAAGAAAATTGCGGCCGCCTACCAGCAGGACGCGCTGATTTTTGTGGGCCGGGTGCTCCGCGTAGATACCGTGACGACCACCGATACCGTGCGGGTCGCCCCTACACCTACAGGGTCAGGCGGGGAGCAGGTCCATATTCTGCAGCACAAGAAGCTGCAGTACACGTTTGCGGTTTCGCGGAAGCTGAAGGGCGAGGTAAGTGGCCGGACGGTACGCGTTGCCACGGAGATGCAAAGCGCCTCCTGCGGCCGACTGTTTAGGGTGGGTGGCCGATACCTGGTTCACACGTTCTTGGTGAGCCAGAAAGAGTCGTTGTCGGGTGGCGAGCCGGAGAATATTTCGCCGTATTATGCCACCAGCCTCTGCAACCGTGGCCAGGAGCTGAACAAGACAAAGCGGGCCGAACTCAAGCAACTCAGGGAACTGGCGAGGGCTGAAGGCTAGCCGGCCGTTGTCAGGGGCTGTCTTCGAGCCGCTCTTTGGTGATGACGTCTACGAGGCCATCCTCACTCACGACCACGGCCAAGCACGGATACGGCGAGGTTTCGACGTAGCGGATAGCCGAGTTGTAGCGGGCTCCGCGGGTGCTGGTGCCGCGCCCGGAGGCCTTGCCGTCCAGAATCACGCCGATGGAGTAGCAGTACGATTCGGGGTCGAGGAGCACGGCCCCGTCGATGGCCGTGACGAGGCGCGTGATGAGCGGTGTGAGCGGCACAGGCTCGATGAGCGTACACTGCAGCTTCAGGCGGTCGGCTTCGGCCAGGGCCTCCGTCGTGATGACGAGCAGCGTGCCGTGTTTCTGGCGGCTGGCCTCCAGCACTACATCCCAGAGGCGCTCAATCTTGAGCGGATCGGTGAGCTGGAACGTGCGCTTGAGGTCTTTGCGAAACTTGGAGCGGTTGAGGCGCGGCCGGGGCAGGCTGGGCTGGCCGTAGTGCGTGCGCATCAGCACTTTGCCATCGTGCTGAAACTCCCAGGCGTAGTGGTTGATAAACTCAATCACGAACAGGTCTTCGCGGCTGGGGTCGTAGGTGCCTACCACGCGGCCCAGCGCATACACATTCTCCCCATCAGCAAGCAGGCTCACGTCGGGCGTGGTCATTTCCAGGAGCTTGCGTACGGCGCGGTAGTCGGTGAGCGGGGTGGGGCAGGTGAGGGCAAACACTTCCTGCAGGTTGGGGTGGTGGCGCTTGGCCAGCAGCAGCTTCCCTACGCCCTCGGCCCCTTCGTAGCGCAGGCTGGAGATGGTGTTAAGTGTATGAAACAGCCGGGCGGTGCCGGGCTCGGTGCCCAGCGCCTGCGCCGGCGTGTCGAGCAGGGTTTTGCCGGCGGCCCGCAGCAGCTCATCAGTTTCGCGGGGGCGGGCCAGCAGGCCCGAGCCAGGTTCCGGCTCATTGAGCAGCTTCACGCACTCTTCCTGGAAGCGCAGAACTGCCGCTATCAGAAACGAAGGCAGCAGCGGCCGCCCATCGGTGTAGAACCGGTTGGCCCGCAACGACGGATAGGCCCGCAGGGGCTTGCGCTGAATCCGCAGCACCGTCATCACAAAAAAGCCGTTGATTTCGAAAGGCAGGCCGCAAAAGTGCTGGTGGTGCGTGTTCAGGTCGAGCGTATCGAGCACGGCCTGCACGGCTTTGCGTACACCCAGGTCTTCGTGGCGGCGGCGCACCATTTCGGGGCTCACGTCGTCGCGGCCGGCAAAGGGAGGCGCGGTCAGCTGCTGCAGCAACCGGCCTTCGGCCACCACATTATCGAAGCGCAGGCCTTCCAGGCCACAGTCCATCGGCTCCAGGCACACGGTGGCGGCATCGGTCTGGTTGATGGGCAGGGCCAAAAGCAGCACGTACGGCTCCAGGTCCTCATCCAGGGCCCCGAATAAGCTGTCGGCCATTACCTGCGCCACCTGCCGGAAACGGGCCTGGTGGGGCCATACGCGGAAGGCGCTGGAAACCGGAGCTGCGTAGGTGGGGGCAACGGGCGGAGCAGCAAGCAGAGGCAACGGAGAAAGCATACGTTCAAAGCAAATGGGCGGGCGCACTAGGCCGGGCAACGCGCGGGCTGCCCGGCCGGAAAGCGGCGGCACGTTCTCTGGAAAGAAAGACGTACGGGCGCAGAAATTACTTTATAGCTGAAACAGAACCGGCAACACCATCTTTTGCTTTATCGGCTGCCCCTGGAAGGTGGCGGGAGTCCACTTGGGCGCCGCCTTGATGAGGCGCAGGGCCTCCTGGTCGAGGCCGGAGCCGAGGGGCTTCAGCACTTTTACATCGGTAAGCGAGCCGTCTTTCTGAATCATGAACTCCACCATCACGCGGCCTTCTATCTTGCGCTGGCGGGCCAGGACCGGGTATTTCTGGTTTTTCTGAATCCACTCAAAAAACGCGTCGGTGCCACCTACGGGCCGTGCCGGCTGGTCGGGGGCTACTACGGTAGTGCCGCCCGGCGCGGCCGGCTGCCCCGAAGCAGGAGCAGAGGCCACGGCCGCGTCGGCGTCCGGCGGAATCTGGAACGTGACGGGCACCGTTACGCGCTGGCGCACCTTGGCCCCCTTGTGCTGAGCGGGCGTCCATTTGGGGCCGGCCTTGATGAGGCGCAGCGCTTCGGCGTCCAGCTCCGGGTCTAAGGGGGCGGCCACCACCGCCTCGGACACCACGCCGCTTTTTTCTACCACAAACGTGACCGTGACGGTGCCGGCCGCTCCGCGCTGCAGCGCCGCCGTGGGGTATCGTTGGTTGTCGGCCAGGTATTGGGCGTAGGCTTCCACGCCGCCCGCGGGCACGGCCGGCTGCGCCACGGCATCATAAATCTGGTCGGGCTGCGGCTTGGGATATTTCAGCTTCTGCTGAGCCTGAGCGGCGGCGGGCAAAGCAAGGGCGGCCACAAAGGCCAGGCGGCGGAGACTAGAGCGCATAGCGGAAAACGGAAGATACGACGACAGAGCAGCCGGCATCAACTCAACAACCGCACCAGTCGCCGCCCTGGTTCAGACTCGTACGCACCACGCCCAAAAAACGGCTAGATTTGGCGCATGGCACCTGACACTACTTCCGCCGGCACCGGCAATCTGGCTACTTCGGCTCCGGCTGCTTCTTCTACTGCCCACAACTCCGGCCGCGCGCCCGAGCCGGTGGGCCTCTACCCGCACGCCCGGCGCGTGGGCAACCTGCTGTTTTTGTCGGGGGTGGGGCCGCGGCAGCGGGGGCAGAAGGCCGTGCCCGGCGTAGAGCTGGACGCCGAGGGCCGCATCCTACGCTACGACTTCGAAAGCCAGTGCCACGCCGTGTTTCAGAACGTGCGCTACATTCTGGAAGAAGCCGGCTCGCGCTGGGACGACCTGGTGGACGTGACGGTGTTTCTGACCAACATGAAGGACGACTTCGCCACTTACAACCGCCTCTACGCCGAGTATTTCCAGAGCAACCAGCCCTGCCGCACCACCGTCGAAATCAACTGCCTGCCCACGCCCATTGCCATCGAGCTGAAGTGCGTGGCAGCGCTGGCCGGCTAGCGGCGCTGCGCCATGCACACCATACGTTACGGGCTGACGCTGGCCGCCGGCCTGCTGCTGGCGGGCCGCCCCGCCGTGGCCCAGGGCCCTGCTGCCAACAACGACCCACTTACAGGTGTGTTCAGCAACGTGCAGCGGCTGGTGGGCACCTATGAAGGCACCCTCAATGGCAAGTACCGCATCCGGCTGCAGCTCAGCGGCCAGGATTCGGCGCTGACCGGCCAGTACTACTACCTCAGCAAAGGCCAGCTACTGCAGCTGCGCGGCCAACTGCACCGCAACGGCCTCGTGCTGCTGCGCGAAACCGTGGGCGCCGACACGGTAGCTACCGGCTGGTTTTCGGGCAAGCTGGATGCCGGCCCGCTGCTGGCCGACCAGTGGCTGCGGGGAGAGTGGTACAACCGCTCGGGCACTACGCTCATGCCGTTTCAGCTGCAGCGGGTGGATGGCTCATCCAAGCCCACCACGGCCAAGGCCCGCATTGGGTCCAAAACCTACCTTTCATCGTTTGAAGGGCCCATTGTGACGGTGCCCGACGCCGGCGTGACCAAGCTGCTGGCGCAGTGGTTTTCGCTGGAAAACCTGATTGGCCAGGACCTCACCAGCCTGCGTGCGGAGCAGAAATACAAGCGTCAGGAGGGCATGAGTGGCGGCACAGAGGAGCTGGACTACACGGTGAACTACAATGCCCACGGCCTGCTCAGCATCACCGCCCAAACCACCGGCACAGGGGCCAGCGTGTGGTACGACCACCGCACCCAGAACATTGACCTGAATACCGGCTTTCCGGTGGTGCTGGAAGACGAGATTCAGCCCGAAAAGCTGACGCAGTTTCTGGCCCTGGGGCAGCAGAAGCTGCAGAAGATAACGCGGACCTACAAGCAGGACGAATTTCTTTCGGAAGAAGACGAGCAGGGCGTGCTGGGGCAGCAGTTTGGGCTGCACAGCACGCGGGAGTACACCGTGTCGGCGGCGGGCCTGATGTGCGACCACCCCGTGAGCTACGATGGGCTGTCGAACTTCGTGTGGAAGGTGCTGACCGGCAATTTTCAGGTGGAATTCAGCCACGCGGAACTGGCGCGTTTCCTGAAGCCCGAAAGCCCGCTTCGCCGCCTGGCTGCCCGATAATGTTACGGCGTGCCTCCTCTTTGTTTCTGCTGCTGGCCGTCTGCTGGAGTTGCGACCAGAAACTGCCAGCCACTAGTGCTGCGGCCCCCACTACGGCAGCTCCCGGCAGACCTGTGGCTACCGTTGCGCCGCGCCCATCAGTAGCGGCCATCCTCGGCGACTACGCGGGTACCATGGGCGGCAAGTATCCGTTCCGGCTGTCCATCACGGCGCAGCTGCCCGATTCGCAGCTGGTTGGCATCTACTACCTCAGCCAGCACAAGCCCATCGAGTTGCAGGGTTTTGTGGCTGCTACCGGTGAAATCTGGCTGCGCGAGTTTGCCGCTCAGCCTACCGCGGAAGAGCCGGAACGCTCCCTCGGAAACGAGCCGCCTACTCAGCCACGGCAGCCGTTTGCCCGCTTCATGGTGCGCCGCACGGCGGCCGGCACGCTGGCCGGTATCTGGCAGGAAGCCGGTTCGGACCGAAAACTACCGGTGCAACTTACGCGCTACCAGCCACGCGGCCCCGTGCAGCAGGCGCACGTAGGCCAGCAGGTGTATTTTGAGGAATTTACGGCGCCGGTTTTCACGGTGCCCGACCCCGGCGTGACGCGGAAGCTGCACGGCATCTTCGGGGTGGAGCAGCTAACCGACATGACCCTGGCGGAGCTGCAGGAAGAGCACCAGCAGCACCAGATGGCCGAATACGCGCAGGGCTTTGCCGGCGTAAACGCGGAAGTAACCTACAACCACCGGGGCCTGCTGAGCGTGAACCTGCACAGCGAATACACCGGCGCTAACGTCAACCATAGCTACCGCAGCGTGGTGGTGGACCTGCAGACCGGCGAGCAGCTGACCGACGAAATCAATCCGGCGCGCCAGACGCAGTTTCTGGCTGCCTGTGAGCAGAAGCTTCAGGCCCAACTGGCTACCTACATCCGCGAGGAATACGGGCAGATGATGGAGGGAATTCCGCCGGAAGAAGATGAAAATCTGGCGGGCCTGCGCAGCCAGCACATCAGCCTCCAAAACCAGCCCGACGATATGAGTATCGGGGCCGGCAAAGTTCTGTTTCACTACCCGGTGCAGTATGAGGCCATGTCCAACCTGATGTTCAAGCAGTTTCAGAGTCAGTTCTGGCTGGATTTCAGCTTCGCCGAGCTTCAACCGTTTCTGCGGCCCGGTAGTCCGCTGCGGCGGCTGGCTGCGCCCTGAGTGGAAAGCCGCCGATGCCGGACCAGGCCCGCCCGACGGCAGCGGCGGCAGAACGGGCAGCGCCGGGCACCGGCGGCGGGTGCGTACCTTTGCGGGCTCCATCTGTACCTGCTGCCGTGCCCGTTTCGCCTGCCATTCGTCCGCTTACTATATCTCCGGCTGAGGTTTTTGCCGAAAATCTGACCACCCATACGGCGCGCGAGAAGCACTTTGCCGGCCGGCACCAGCTGGGTGGATGGCTGCGGGTGCTGCTGTTTGGGGGCGGAGCGGCCGGGGCGTGGTGGCTTTTCTCGCGGGGGCTGGTGCTGCCGGGGCTGGGGTTTGTGGCGGCAGTGTGGCTGGCTTTTATGGTTTTGGTGCGCTGGCATGGGCGCATGAGCTATCAGCGCGAGCATCACCGCCTGCTGGCCCGCCTCAACCAGGATGAGCAGGACCGCCTCGCCGGCCGCCTCACCACCTTCGACCCCGGCCTGCGCTACCTCGACGCCCAGCACCCCTACGCCGCCGACCTCGACGTGTTCGGCGCGCATTCCCTGTTTCAGCTGCTCAACCGCGCATCTACCCGCCTGGGGCACGACTGGCTGGCCGGCTGGCTGCTGAAACCCGCTTTAACGGAGGAAGTGCATGCCCGCCAGCAGGCCGTGGCCGAGCTGGCGCCGGATGTAGCCTGGGCGCAGGAATGGCAGGCCCGCGCCCGCCATTTTCCGCGCCAGCAGGCCGACCCGCGTGAGTTCAGCGTCTGGCTGGCCCGCCCCGATTTCTTTGCCGGCAAAGGCTGGCTGAAGCCGCTGCTGCTCGTGCTGCCGCTGTTGGTGCTGGCTAGCCTGGGAGCGTGGGGGCTGGGCTATGGCTTCTACTGGCTGGTGGGCGTGCAGGTGCTTGTCAGTGTGCTGAACGGGCGGCTGGTGGCGGCCCGCCACGACTACGCCGAGCAGGCCACTGCTATGCGCGACGCGCTGCGGGCCACCCAGGCTCAGCTGGCTTTATTTGAAGACGACGGCCGACAGTGGCAGGCGGCGCGGCTCCGCCAGCTGCGCGAAACCCTGCGCGCGGCCAGCCACGGGGCCGCTGCTACCCGTCGCCTGGGGCAGCTGGCGACGGTGGCCGGGCTGTTTCGGGGGCGCGAGCATCCGCTGGGGGCACTGCTGCTCAATAATCTGCTGCTCTGGGACCTGCACGCCATGTGGCAGCTGGAACGCTGGAAGCGCGACCTGGGCCCCGAGCTGACGACCGTGCTGGAGGTGCAGGCTGAGCTCGAAGCTCTGATAAGCTTGGCGGGCTGGCACTATGCCAACCCGGCCTATGCCACGCCGGAGCTCAGCGCCCAGCCGCTCGAAGTGGCGGCTGAGGGCCTGGGCCACCCGCTCATTTTCTCGGCGCGCCGCATCACCAACGACTTCCAGACCAGCGGCTATGGCCAGACGGCTGTTATTACGGGCTCCAATATGGCCGGCAAAAGCACGTTTTTGCGCACTGTGGGCCTGAATATGGTACTGGCCCTGGCCGGCGGCGTAGTGTGCGCCCGGCGGCTGCAGCTGAGCCCGGCGCAGGTGTTCACGGCCATGCGCACCCAGGATAATCTTGCCGAAAGCACTTCCTCCTTCTACGCCGAGCTGAAACGCCTCAAGCTGCTGCTGGATCTGAGCGACAGGAGAGGAGCCGCCGCAGGAAAAGGCCTCCACTCTGCAGAAACTGATGCTCTGCCTGTATTCTACCTGCTCGATGAAATTCTGAAGGGCACTAACTCGCTGGACCGCCACCGCGGCGCCCGGGCCCTGCTGCGGCAGCTGCACCAGCGCCCCGCCGCCGGCCTCATCAGCACCCACGACCTGGAGCTGGCGGCGCTGGAGGCCGAATGGCCGGGGCAGGTGCGCAACTTCAGCTTCAACAGCACCTTCAGCGACGGCCAGATTCACTTCGACTACCACCTCACCCCCGGGGCCTGCCGCGCCTTCAATGCCAGCCAGCTCATGCAGCTGATGGGAATTGAAGTCGGCGACTGATTTACGACGGGCGCTGCCTGACGCTGGAGGAGTTCTGCCGTTGCCAGCGCCTGCCGACAACTTATCGGAGGTGTTTGCGGTATTTTGTGCGGGCCGCTTCAGCTTGCCCCCCACTCTCTAACCCCTCCGTTTCGTGTATATCCGCAAGAATCTTCGCTGGCGTGTCATCTGGAAGTTTTCCTGGCAGGGACTGGTTGTGTTTACCCTTTACGCGCTGCTGATCTGTGTGTTATATCGGCTGGTAGGGTTTCATTCCGTGTCTATTCCGTGGCAGCCGGTAGCCACGCTGGGTATTGCGGTGTCGTTCTACATCGGCTTCAAAAACAACGGCTCCTACGACCGATTCTGGGAAGGCCGGCAGCTGTGGGGCGGCATCGTAAACTATAGCCGTACCTGGGCCATGCAGGCGCTGGAATACGTGACCTCCGTAGTAGATGCGCCCGGGGTGGAGGCGCCCGCTGCCTCCCGCGCCGAACTCACCATCCGCCACCGCCGCCTCGTGTATCGCCAGATTGCGTGGTGCAACGCCCTGCGCCTGAACCTGCGCCGCCAGAACGACCAGTGGGACGAGCAGGTAGCGCCCTTCCTGGACCCGGCCGAGTCGGCGGAAATGAAGCGCAAGCAGAACCCGCCGGCCCACTTGCTGCGCCAGCAAGCCGCCGACCTGCGCATTCTGCGCGAAGAGCGCGGCCTGCTCAACGACTTCCAGCACGTAAACATGATGACCAGCATCGAGCAGTTCAACAACCTGCAAGGCGGCTGCGAGCGAATCAAGAACACGCCTTTTCCGCGGCAATATGCGTTCTACAGCTTCGTGTTTGTGTGGCTGTTTGCGGCGCTGCTGCCCCTGGGCCTGATTGCGGAGTTTGAGAAAATGGGCCCCGACCATATCTGGCTGACCGTACCCTTCTCGGTGCTGGTGTCGTGGGTGTTCAACACCATCGAAATAGTGGGCCACACCAGCGAGAATCCGTTTGAAAACGAGATGAACGACGTGCCGATGACGGCCATCTGCCGCACTATTGAAATAGACCTGCGCGAAATGCTGGGCGAAACGCATCTGCCCCCCAAACTGGCGCCGGTTGACGATATTTTGTATTAAGCAGCACGGTTAAGCTTGCTTGGTTTGCAGTGGTTGTCTCAGAAGTAGTTACCGGCGCCATACTGTGCCGTTGCGTGGCCGGCTCGGCTGATTTTCTTTCTCTTTTCGCCGAAGCTGGGCCTTAACTAACCAGGACGGGCGGGCGTAAGCAGTGCACCATCTCTCGTTTGCACTGCTATGCCCACCGTTCCTGATCCTACGCACACCTCCGGCGCCACCCAAACTTCGTGGCTGGCCACGGCCGGCCGCCGCCCTTCGTTTCCGCAGCTCACCGAGTCGCTTACCGCCGATGTAGTGATAGTAGGAGCAGGTATTGCGGGCCTCACTACGGCGTATTTGCTCGGGCGGGAAGGGCGCAAGGTGGTGGTGCTGGAAGACGGCGACATAGCCTCCGGCGAATCGGGCCGCACCACGGCGCACCTCAGCTTCGCCCTCGACGACCGATACACAACGCTGGAGCAGATGTTTGGCCAGAAAGGCGCCCGCCTCGCCGCCGACAGCCACCGCACTGCCGTCGATACGATTGAGGAAATTGTGCGGCGCGAGAACATAGCCTGCGACTTTGAGCGGCTGCCCGGCTACCTGTTTCTGCCCAAATCCGGCACGCCCCAGGAGCTGGACGACGAGCTGAAAGCCGCCGAGCGGGCGGGCCTGACCGGCTTGCAGCGCCTGCCGGACGCGGGAGTACAAGGCTTCCGGACCGGGGAGTGCTTGCTGTTCCCGAATCAGGGCCAGTTTCATATTCTGCAGTATCTAAGCGGCCTTGCTGAAGCCATTACGCGCCAGGGCGGCCGGATTTTCACGCGCACCCACGTAGCCGAAATTACGGGCGGCTCCGAGGCCCGCGCGCTGGTGCGGGAAGGCGTGGAGGTGCGGGCGCAGGCCATCGTAGTGGCCACGAATACGCCCTTCAACGACCGGGTAGTGATGCACACCAAGCAGGCACCCTACCGCACCTACGTGGTGGCCGCCCGCGTGCCGAAAGGCTCCGTCACGAAGGCCCTGTACTGGGACACCGCCGACCCTTACCACTACATCCGGCTGCAGGAAGCGCCGGACGGCGCTGCCGATTACGACCTGCTCATTGTGGGCGGCGAAGACCACAAAACCGGCCAGGAGGAAAACCCCGAAGAGCGCCTGCGCTGCCTCGAAGACTGGACCCGCACGCACTTCCCGTCGGCCGGCCAGCTGGAATACCGCTGGTCGGGGCAGGTGATGGAGCCGGCGGACGGGCTGGGCTACGCCGGCCGCAATCCGCTGGACGCCGACAATGTCTACATCATCACCGGCGACTCGGGCCACGGCATGACGCACGGCACGCTCGGCCCGCTCCTCATCACCGACCTGCTACTAGGCCGCCAAAACCCGTGGGCCAAGCTCTACGACCCCGGCCGCGTGACGGCCAGCGTGGAGTCGG
The DNA here is from genome assembly GCF_900142395.1 of Hymenobacter psychrotolerans DSM 18569. Classification (GTDB taxonomy): domain Bacteria; phylum Bacteroidota; class Bacteroidia; order Cytophagales; family Hymenobacteraceae; genus Hymenobacter; species Hymenobacter psychrotolerans. The sequence goes on from NZ_FRAS01000002.1 coordinate 184,232, forward strand.
TGAAGGAGTTTGTGCGCGAAAACGTGAACGTGGCGGCCGAGTACACCGAGCTGCTGACCGGCGGCGACGTATCGGGCCCCGACGACATTGCACCCGGTTCCGGGGCCGTGCTGCGGCGGGGCGCTACCAAAGTAGCCGTGTACCGCGACGAGGCAGGCCAGACGCACGAGTGCTCGGCCATCTGTCCGCATCTGGGCTGCGTGGTGCACTGGAACGGGCTCGAGAAAAGCTGGGACTGTCCCTGCCACGGCTCCCGCTTCACGGCGCTGGGCCAGCTGCTCAACGGGCCTGCCAACTCCGACCTGGCTCCGCTTAGCTAAGCCTTTTTCTTTCCGTTTTACCCCATTAGGGTGCTGGCCGAGTGGCCGGTATCCTGCCGAATCGTTATAGCCATGCCTGCCGCCCGCAAAAAAACTACTGCTCCCCACCACCCGGCTTCCGCTAACTGCCCGCACCCCAAAGGCACCCTCATTCCGATAGGAGGGGCCGAGAAGCGGGGCGTCGACCTGCAGAAGAGCGACACGTCCGATGATATAGCGTCTGAGTCGATTCTGCAGCGTTTCGTGAACGAGCTGCCCGGCAAAGGTCCCATTCTGGTAATTCCCACGGCCTCCGGCGAAGCGGAAGAGGCCGGCAAAGAGTACGTCGAGACTTTCAAGAGCCTGGGCGTGGAGCGCGTCGATGTGCTCAACATTGAGTCGCGCGAGCAGGCCAGCTCCGAAGAAAGCCTGCGCCTGCTGGAGAAAGCCGCGGGTGTAATGTTCACGGGCGGCGACCAGCAGCGCCGCCTGAGCGCTACACCCACGAGCCGTTCGTTAGTGCGGGTACCAGCGCCGGAGCTACGGCCATGAGCACGCCCATGCTCTACCAGAGCCGCAACGACGCCGGCATGCTCAAAGACGAAATCCACATCACCACGGGCCTGGAGTTTCTGCACGATGTGGCCATTGACACGCACTTCGTGGCCCGTGGCCGGATCATTCGTGTAGCCCAGGTTATTGCCACCAACCCGGCCTGCATCGGGCTGGGGCTGGAATAAAATACGGGCGTCATCATCACCAAAGGCCGGGAGCTGGAGGTAGTGGGCGAAGGCATTGTGGTGATTGTGGACGGTACGAGCTGTTCGTCTACCAACATTCATGAAATCCAGCCCGGCGAGCCATTCACCATCCGCGACCTGCGGGTGCACCTGTTGAGCCGCGGCGAGCGGTACACGCTGCCCATTCTGGAGCAGATGCACGTGTAGCGGCACCGTTCCGAAACGGCCGCCGGCCCGGCTCCGGAGCACCCAGTAGGGCGGCACGTTTCTTTTTGCGGTAGCTTGGCGGTTCGGCGGTGGGTGGCAAATTGCCGTATAGGCGCACCAAAACCCGCCCCGCAGTCCGCTGCCATGAACGCACACGCCCGCAAGTTTCGCTACTTCTTCTTCAGTCAGGATTTTTCCGATGCCTTACGCATCACGCTGGCCGTGCTTGTGCCGGGGGTGTTGCTGGGCTGGCTGGGGCACTTGGCCATGGGCATGGAAGTGGCACTGGGCGCGCTCTGCGTCAGCATTGCCGACGGGCCGGGCCCGCTGCTGCACAAGCGCAACGGCATGCTCGCCACCGTGGCGCTGCTGCCGGTCCTGTCGATGCTGACGGGGCTGGTGCAGCCGCATCTGTGGCTACTGGGGCTGGAAATCGGGGTGCTCAGCTTTGTGTTTACCTTGTTTCTGGTGTACGGCAACCGCGCCGCCTCGGTGGGCACGGCGGGCCTGCTGCTCGTCATTCTGATGATGGACCGTACCCTCACGCTGCGCCAGCTGATAGAATACACGCTCCAGGTTACGGCCGGCGGCGTTTGGTACATGCTCGTGAGCTTGCTCTGGCACCAGATCCGGCCCTACCGGCCGGCCCAGCAGGCCCTGGGCGAGTGTATCCGGGCCATTGCGGGCTTTCTGCGGCTGAAAGCGGAGTTTTACCGCACCGGCACCAGCCTCGAAGAAGACTACCGCCGCCTGATGGCCCAGCAGGTAACCGTGAGCGAAAAGCAGGACGCCGTGCGGGAGCTGCTGTTCAAAACCCGCCAGATGATGAAGGAGTCTACCGGTACGGGCCGGCGGCTGGTGCTCACCTTCGTAGACGTGGTAGACCTCTACGAGCACATCACGGTGGTGTACTACGACTATGCCGCGCTTCACGCCCGCTTCGAGGCTACTGGTGTGCTCGATACCATTGCGGGGCTGGTGGAGCAGCTGGCCGCCGAGCTGGAGCGGGTGGGCTTTGCTGTAGAGGCCAACCACGGCTACACGTCCCGCGTGAACCTTACGGAAAGTCTGGAGCAGCTCAAGCTCCGCATTGATGCCCTGGACGACCCCGCCCAGCCCGGCCACACCTGGGTGCTGAAAAAGATTCTGGTAAACCTGCGCAACCTCACCCAGCGCCTGCAGGATGTGCAGGCGTACTTCGATGCCAGCGCCCCGGCGGTTAGTAGCCGCGAGCTGGAGTTCGGGCGCTTCGTGGCGCACCAAAGCTTTGGGCTGGAGCAGCTCCGCGACCATCTGACGCTCAACTCCGGTATGTTCCGGCACGCCGTACGCATGATGCTGGCCTGCCTGGCTGGGTTTGTGGTGGCGAAAGTGGTGCTGCCCGGCCACCACAGCTACTGGATCATCATGACCATTACCTACATGCTCAAGCCCGCCTTCAGCCTCACCAAGCAGCGCAACATTCATCGGGTGCTGGGTACGCTGGTGGGCGGCGGTATCGGGGTGCTGGTGCTGTGGCTCGTGCCCGACCACCGGGTGCTGGTGGTGCTGCTGGCGCTGTTTATGCTCACCTCATTCAGCTTCACGCGCAGCAATTACATCGTAGCCGTCACGTTCATGACGCCTTTTGTGCTGATTCTGTTCAGCTTTCTGGGCCTGGGCTACCTGGAAGTGGTGGAAGAGCGGGTGCTTGATACGGTGCTGGGGTGCCTGCTGGCCTTTGCCGCCAGCTACCTGCTGTTTCCGCGCTGGGAATCCGACCAGCTGCACGACCACATGAAGGCCGTGCTGCGTGCCAACCTGCGCTACCTCCAGACGCTGCAGGAAAGCCTTACCGGCTCGCCCGTGGCCGTGGTCGATTATAAGCTGGCCCGCAAAGAAGTGTACGTCAGCTCGGCTAACCTGGCGGCGGCGTTCCAGCGCATGATGTCGGAGCCGCGCGGCAAGCAGCACCGCCCCACCGAAGTCCACGAGTTTGTGGTGCTGAATCATATTCTTTCTTCCAACGTGGCCTCCATTACCTCGGGCCTGCTGGCTGGCCCCGGCCGGCCGGAGCAGCCCGGCCCGCTGCTGCGGCCGGTACGCCAGGCCCAGCAGGCACTGCACCGCAGCCTGCGCCGCCTCGACCCGGCCGAACCCGAAGCAGCTGCCGAAACAGCCACTACGTCCCGTCGCCCCGACCCGGTGCCGCCCGACCCACAGCTCACTGAGCAGCTGGATTTCATTCAGAAGGTCAGCAGCGACATCAGCAAAGTAACCGAGGAAGTGCTGACGGGACCAGCACTGCTAAAAAGCCACTGAGCTGGCGCCCCCGGCTCTCAACATAAGCCGCGCTTCATCAGAGGCCGTGCCGGTGAGCGAACTGCACGAGGGCCGCCACGTTGTGCAGTTCCAGCTTGTGCATGATGTTGCGGCGGTGCGTGCTCACCGTAAACTCCGATAAGGACAGCCGTTCTGCCACGTCGCGCGTCGTCAGGCCCCCACGGATCAGACCGATAATTTCCCGCTCCCGCTTGGAAAGGCGGTGAAGCAAAGCGCCGGCCGCATCGGCTGGCGCCGGCGCGGCCGGTCGCTCTGGCTTCGGAAATGCCGGCTGCCCTGCATATACCATCCGGACAGCGGCCAGCAGCTGGCCCGCATCAGCTGACTTGGGCACGAAACCACTGGCCCCGGCCGCTTGCAGCCGCCCTACCAGCTCGGGAGTAGCGGCTGTACTGAACACCAGCACCCGCAGCGCGGGCCACTGCCGCCGCAGGAGGGGCAGCAGCGTGAGGCCATCGGGAGCGGGCATCTGCAGGTCGAGCAGCAGAACATCGGCAGGGTGGGGGCCGGCCGCCGGCAGCCAGGCCAGCAATGCGTCTCCCGTCCCAAATTGCCCACGCACCTCCAGGTCGGGCTGCTCGGCCAGCAGTAAGGCCAGGCTCTGGGTGAGCATCACATGGTCGTCCAGAATCAGTAACCGGCAGGGCATAGGCAGGAAGTAGTAACAGGTAATGAAACGCCGCCGCCAGCGACTAAGTCCCTAAGTCGGGCCCGCAGTTTCTGGCGAGCCCTCAGCATGGCAGCCGCACCACAATGGTTGTACCCTGGTCGGAGCTGTCGATGTGGACCTGGCCGCGCAGGTACTCCGTGCGGGCGTGCACCCCGCGCAACCCGATGCCGGTGCCATTTTTTGTGTTCTTGAAGCCGCCACCATCATCCTCCACCAGTATTTCGAGAGCTGCCGGGAGGCGCAGCAGCTGCACCTGCACGCAGGTAGCGCGGGCGTGGCGCACGGCGTTGTTGAGCAGCTCGGCGGCAATACGATAAGCGGTTTGTTGCAGGGAAGGCGGCAGCTGGTCGAGGCCTTTGTCGCAGTAAGTGCGCACCGTAGGGCTGCCGTAGAGGTTAATCAGCTCTGTCAGCGCCTCAACGGACTCGGACAAGGACCCCAGGCCCGGCTCGACGGGCAGCACAGCGTGGCTGAATGTACGGACTTCGTCGCGCAGGTGGCGCAGCAGCAGCTCCGTGTGGCGGCCCGCCGCCGCGGCTTCAGGCGAGCTGCTGAGCGCCTGCTGCACGGCCTTGCCCTGCCAGGCCAGGTGCAGCGCCGCCAGGTTGGGGCCCAGCGCATCGTGGAGCTCCCGGGCCAGCTGCTCCCGTTCTTCTTCCTGCGCTGCAATGAGGCGGGCGCCCTGCGCATTGCGCTGCCGCAGCTGCCGGATCCGTAGCTGGGCGTTCTGGCGGAGCGTGTGCTGAAACCGGCCCGTAAGCAGCGCACTCAGCACCAGCAACTCGAAAAACAGCCCCCAGGCCAGCGCATTCGGCTGCATCAGGTGCAGGTTGGTGAAGCCGATATGATTCAGCCAAAACAAGCTGAACCCCGCAAAAAAGAACAGATAGGTCAGGCCGTAGTACAGAGCCAGCCGACGGTGGCGGCGCTTACGGAGCAACGCCAGCAGCACCACCCAGCCATACGCGAAAATGGCCGCCAGCAGCAGTTCCCGGACGCCATTCAGCAGCAGCAGCCCCGTGCCCGCGGTGCGCGCCGCGGCCGGATACAGCAGCGTATAGACGCCCACGAACCCCAGCGCCAGCCCGGCCAGCCAGCTGCCGGCCCGGTGCAGCCGGGGCCAGCCCGCGCGCAGCCGCAGAAACAGCTGCATAATGCTGATGCCGCACGCCGTAGCCAGCAGCATAAAGTTGAACTGCCCCACGGCCCACAGCAGCTGAAACGGCCCACTCGGCAGCAGCAGGGCATCGAGCCCATCTTCCATGATCAGGAAGAGCGTGGTGCAGCCCACGTACAGCACATACCAGAGGTGAATTTTGTCGCGCAGGTAGGCAAAGAGCACGAGGTTGAACAGGGCGCTGCCCCAGTAGAAGCCCAGCAGCCACACCCAGTGCTTATCGAAGGCATACGTAACCTCCCAGGCCAGGAAATCCTCGGTGGTAGTCACGTCGGTGGGCATATAGAGTGCGCCGGCATGGTGGTCGATGCGCAGATACAGCTCCGCCACCTCGCCTGCGCCCAGCGTGAAAGGCAGGCTCAGGGAGCGGGCCGGAAACAGACGCTCGGCGGCCGGCACGCGTGAGCTGGCCGCCGCTAGCCGCCGGAATTGGGTTTCACCCGGTCGCCGGCCATATAGGGTGGCACTGTCGGTATAGTTGTAGATGCTCCACAGAAAACGGGTGGGGGCCGGCAGCGTGTTCTTGACTACCAGCCGCAGCCACAGCCGCTGATGCACGAAGCCCAGATTAAGCGTCCGGTGCCAGGGCCCGGGCCCGAACCGGCCGGCCTGCCACAGCGAGTCGGCGTGCTGCGGAGTGGGCGGGGCCGAAAAGGGCTCGGTGAGGTAGCGGTAGGTTTCGGAAAGGTGGTTGCCGTTTGATTCTACCAGAAACAGGGTATCGGCCGGTGCTGGGGCCGCCGCGCCCAGGCACCATAGGCTGTGCAGCCACAGCCCCACCAGGGCCAGGCCACGTGCCACTACTCCGATGCAAATCCGGCGCCGCGTCATAAGGATAGAATGAGGCTGTATAGTACTATCTTTAGCTCAAATGAGGAAATTTTGCTGAAATGTCAGGCATTGAATATAAATCAATTTATTGATGTAGAGTGTGTTAGTTGTTGCTGATAGTTTGCTTTGCCTACGAGAAACAACCCCCAAAGCAAGGCCCCGCCCAACCGTAGTTGAGCGGGGCCTTGCTTTAAGATTTTGGGCGGCTACTTAGCGGCTTCCGGCTTTAGAGAGCGGGCCAGCCAATCGAAGAACACCCGGTTCCAGAGCACTGAGTTCTGCGGCTTATTGATCCAGTGGCCTTCGTTGGGGAAGTACAGGAAGCGGCTCGGAATACCGCGCAGCTGCGCCGTGCCGAAAGCTTCCATTCCCTGGCCTTCCGGCACCCGGAAGTCTTTGCCGCCGTGGATAACCAGGATGGGCGTATCCCAGTTTTTGGCGAACAGCTGCGGGTTGAAGTCGGTGTAGGTTTTGTTGAGCGGAGAATCCCAGGGCGTGCCTTTCAGGTCGTGGTTGGCGAAGAACATTTCCTCGGTGCTGGGGTACCAGCTGGTGAGGTTGTAGAGGCCGCAATGCGCAATAAACGTCTTGAAGCGGCCCTCGTGCTTGCCGGCCAGGAAATACACCGAGTAGCCGCCGTAGGAAGCGCCTACGCAGCCCAGCCGCGCCTTGTCCACGTAGGGCTCCTGGCTCACGGCATCAATGGCCGACAGGTAGTCCCGAATCGGCTGGCCACCCCAGTCGCCGCTGATGCTGTTGTTCCATTCCGTGCCGAAGCCGGGCAGCCCGCGCCGGTTAGGAGCCACCACAATGTAGCCGTTGGCCGCTAGCAGCTGGAAATTCCAGCGGTACGAGAAGCTCTGGGTGATGGGGCTTTGCGGGCCGCCCTGGCAGTACAGCAGCGTCGGGTACTTCTTGCTCGGGTCGAAATCGGGCGGGTAAATAACGTACACCTGCATCTGCTTGCCATCGGTGGTGGGCACCATGCGGGCCTCCGTGCGGCCGGTTTTCACGCCCGCCAGCTCCTGCTGGTTGATGGTGGTCAGCACTGTTTCGCGGCCGGTTTTCAGGTCCACGCGCACGAGGTCGGCGGGCTGGGCCTGGGTGGTTTTGTTGACGATGGCCACGTCGTTGCCGGCCAGCTCGAAGCCGTTGTAGTTGAACGCGCCTTTGGTCAGCTGCTTGATGGAGCCGCCCTTGCTCGGCACCGAGAAAATATGCTCTGTGCCGGCCAGCACGCTCACGAAGTAGATGGTTTTGCCATCAGAACTCCAGCGGATATTGCCGGCCGCCTGCTCCGAGCCAGCCGTAATATCCTGCCGCTTTTTCGTCTTGAAGTCGTACACCACAATGCCGTTGCGGTCCGACTCGAAACCCGGCGTAGCCATGCTCAGCCACGCTACTTTCGAGCCATCGGGCGAGAAGGCCGGCTCCGTATCGTAGCCGCCCAGGCCTTCGCTCAGGTTCTGAGTCTGGCCGGTGCGCACGTCGTAGAGGTAGATGTCCGAGTTGGTGCTTTCGGCCTCCGCCTTGCCCGTGAGCTTGCGCGAGGTGTACGCCAGCCGGGAGCCGTCGGGCGCAAAGGCCAGCTGCTCGGAGCCGCCCATGGGCTGCAGCGGCGAGTCGAACTTCTCGCCGCTCATCACGTCTTTGCCGGTGCCGGTGGGCTTGCCGTCGTTGCCGAGAGGCTGGAAAAACACGTGCGACACCTTCAGGTCGTCCCAGGCGTTCCAGTGGCGGTAGTTCAGGTCGTCGATGATTTTGGCGTCGGCTTTCGGCAGATCCGGGTACCAGTCCTGCACCGATTTGCCGGTTTTCACGTCCTGCGTGTACAGGATAGATTTGCCGTTGGGGGCGTATTTCAGGTTGGCCAGCCCTTCTTCCGGGAAGCTGCTCAGCAGCTGCTTGCCCGAGCCGTCGGCGTTCATTACGTAGAGCTGGTCGGTGCCGCTTTCCCCGCTCAGGAAGGTCAGCTTGCCATCGGGGCGCCAGTTAATCGTGTTTTCCGAGCCGGGCGTGTTCGTAAGCTGCCGGGCTGCGCCGCCCGCCACCGGCACCACCCAGATGTCGGTGTTGCCCTGGTTTTCGCTCAGGTTGTAGCGCGTCACGGTATAGGCCACCGTTTTGCGGTCCGGCGACACCTGCATTTCGCCCAGGCGGCCCAGCTTCATGAGCAGTTCGGGCGTATACACGGCACTCTGCTGAGCTGCAACGGCCAGCGGCAGCAGCGTCAGCGCGGTCAGGAAGGGTTTTTTCATAGAGCGGTAACAGGGCGCTGCACGCGCCCAAAAGAGTGGGAATTGTGCCGGATGAAGGCATCGGTGAGTGCAAGGTAAAAACTACCGCCCTGTTTGCGTACTTCGCTGCCCAAACCCGCAGTGCCCGGCCGGGCACTGCTCCGCGCCTTTCTCATGCCCGATTTCCGACTTCGTGTTTTCCAGGCGGTGGCCCGGCAGCTGAGCTTTACCAAGGCTGCGCAGGAGCTGTTCATCACCCAGCCCGCCATTACCAAGCATATCCGGGAGCTGGAGCGCAGTTACGGGCAGCGCCTGTTTGAGCGGCGCGGCAACCGGGTCAGCCTCACCGAAGCCGGCCGCCTGCTGCTGCTGCACGCCGATGAAGTAGAGGCGCTGCACCAGCAGCTCACCGACCAGCTCCACGCCCTCCACGACGAAACCGCCGGCCGCCTGCGCCTGGGCGCCAGCACCACGCTGGCCCAATACGTGCTGCCGCCCATTCTGCCCGGCTTTCAGCGGCGCTACCCGCAGGTGCAGCTCAGCTTGCTCAATGGCAACTCCGAGCAGATTGCCGAAGCCCTGCTGCGCGGCCACCTCGACCTGGGGTTTGTGGAAGGGCAGGTGCGCAGCCGCGACCTGCACTACGAGTTGCTGCTGTACGATGAGCTGCAGGTGGTGCGCAAAGCAACTCCCGAAGGGCCGCCGCCAGAGCCCGTGCCGCTGGCTGCCCTGCTGCAGCAGCCGCTGGTGCTGCGCGAGCGGGGCTCCGGCACGCTCGAAGTGCTGGAATATGCCCTGCGTAAGTACGGCATCAAGCTCTCCAGCCTGCGGGTTGCGTTCTACCTCGACAATACCGAAGCCATTAAATCGTACCTGGAAGCCGCGCCCAATTGCCTGGGGGTGGTATCGAAACGGGCGCTGGCCAAGGAACTGGCTGCCGGCTGGCTGGAAGTGGTGCCCGTGCAGGACCTGCACCTGCCGCGCCACTTCGATGCGGTGTGGCTGCAGGGCGAGCCGCTTTCGGCACAGGCGCAGCGGTTTTTGGCTTTCGCGCACAAGCAGCTGGATTCAGCCGACTGACCCATCGCTGCGGCTACTGGATGTTGCCTATATAACCTGAGGTAATAACCGATAATCATTATTGATTATCGGTAGGGGAGGGGGCTACGTACCTTTGAGTAGTTCTACTCATCGGTCTATTCACCGTGAAACTTAGCCAGCCTGCTCCCCCCTATACTCCCACCCGCACCGAACGGGCACAAAGAGGCTTTACCGCGTTTCTCTCACGCAGTTTTGCGTTGGGGCCGTTGCAGCTAACGCCCCGCATACTGCTGTTCTTGGTGGCTGTGACCGTCTGCGTGTCGCCTTGGGGCTCGCCGCCGCTGGCGCTGGCCCTGGGTCTGCTCGTGGCGCTGGCTGTCGGCAACCCGTTTCCGGCCCAAAGCAAGCGTTATACCAGCAAGCTGCTGCAATGGTCGGTGGTGGGGCTGGGCTTCGGCATGAATGCGCAGCAGGCGCTGCAGGCCGGGCGCGAAGGACTGCTGTTTTCGGTGGCGTCTATTGTGGGCACGCTCACGCTGGGCTACGTCGTAGGCCGCTGGCTGGGCATCGACCGCAAAACGTCTCACCTGATTTCGAGCGGCACGGCTATTTGTGGCGGCAGTGCCATTGCGGCCGTGGGCCCGGTGCTGCGCGCCGAAGAAGGCCAGATGTCGGTGGCGCTGGGCACGGTGTTTATCCTAAACGCCATTGCGCTGTTCCTGTTCCCGGCCATCGGGCATGAGCTGCACCTGAGCCAGAACCAGTTCGGCCTCTGGGCCGCCATTGCCATCCACGACACCAGCTCGGTGGTAGGCGCCGCCAGCCACTACGGTAGCGAGGCCCTGCAGATTGCCACCACCGTGAAGCTGGCCCGTGCCCTCTGGATTATTCCGGTGGCGCTGGGTACGGCTTTCCTGTTCAAAACCCCCGGGGCCAAAATCAAGCTGCCCTATTTCATTCTGGGGTTCATCGGGGCTATGCTGCTCAACACCTACGTGCCGGCCCTGAAGCCGCTGGCACCCTACGTGGTGCAGCTGTCCAAAATAGGCCTCACGCTGACGCTGTTCCTGATTGGAGCCGGCCTGTCGGCGCCGGTGCTGCGCTCCGTGGGCGTGCGGCCGTTTGTGCAGGGCGTGTTGCTGTGGCTGGTTATATCCGGCGCCTCGCTCTGGGTGATTCTGCAGACCGTGGTATAGCGTCTATTCTCGCGGTAGTACAGCAGAAACCCGCCCGTCGGCCTGATGTGAACCAGGTGACGGGCGGGTTTTAGGTTGATGTGACTGACGGGTTAGTTCTTGCGGCCGGAACCGCTCTTTTTTCCGCCGCCGTCCTGCTTATTGACGGTAGCTCAGGCGCGCTTTTCGGCTTCTTCTTCCGAAACGCCGCGCTTCTCGTAGCTTTCTTCGATGTGCTCCGCCTGCCGCTTCTGCTTGTCGGTGTAGGCCGATTTATCTCCCTGAGGCATGATGCAGAAATGTAAAAGGTGAAACCATGACTTACCTGTTGCTCTACGGGCCGCCCGGGCATGTGTTATGACGAGCTTGCGTGAACCGTTGCCTGGGGGTGCCTATCTTCGCGCCTTCTAAGCCCCCACTTTCGCCATGCGCCAGCTCGCCGATATTCCGCACCCCGAGGCCAAAATCACGCTTTTCTCCTGGAACGGCAAGTACCTGATCAAGCTGGAGAAAGGCCAGCTGGAGCAAACCTACAAGGTGAGCGAGCTGGACGTAACCAGCGACGAAGATGTGCGTGAGCTCCTGGACAGTGAGTTTCTGCAGGCCGCCGTAGCCCGCTTTACCCAGATGCGCACCGACCTGCAGGCCGCCTTCGACCGGCACGGCCTGTAAGCCGGCTTTTATAGCTGATTTTCTCTATATTCCCCGACATGAAAAACTCTCTCCTTGCCCTGCTGCTGCTGGTAGGCGTTTTCAGCCTGCATCCGGCCGCCGCGCAGCTCTACGATGTCCGGCAAAGCAGCATCAACCACGAAAAGCGGGAACGGTCGGCACTAAAAGTGCAGGTAGACGGCACCCCCGAATGGACGCGCGACTTCTGGCAGTCCTGGCTCAAAGACACCTACAACATCAAAGTGAAAGGCAACGGCCTGCTGGGCGTGGGCAAGCGCGACATTCTGGTGGCCAAGCAGGTGCCGGCGTCCAGCGTTTCGGGCAAGCTGATTGACCTCTATGCACTGGTAACGGCACCTTCTGATTCTGTTACGGAGCTGGCCGTATTTGCCGCCTTCGACTCCGATACCTATTTCGACCCGGAGAAAACGCCCAGCGAGTACGCCGCCCTGCGCAACATCGTCACCAACTTTGCTTCGGCCGCCCGCGTGAAAGCGTATCGGGAGCAGATAGCGGCCGCCGAGAAAGAGCTGCGCGACACGGAGAAAGAAAAGGAGCGCCTCGAAAAGGAGCGCGCCAGCCTGAGCGCCAACACCCTAAGCAATCTGGAGAAGATTGAGGCCCTGAAAAAGCAGAACACCGAAAACAAGCTCAAGTCCAGCCAAGACTCGGTGCAACTCATCACCAACGCGCAGCTGCTGGAAACCCGCAAAGCCAAGCTGCAGCGCCGCCGCGACCGGCTTTCCACGCTGGACAAGAAATAGGCGGCGCCGGCTCAACACACAATATCCCCGTTATCTGGAGCGCAGGTATCGGGGATATTGTGTGTTGAGGCAACTTCCCGGCTGATTTACCCGGCCGGAGTATTGTGCGTACAAGCGGCAGAGCCTGGCCAAGCCATTGGTCAGCGTACTTAGTAAGTCAGTAATCAAAGGATATGGAAAAGGACCCGTCGCCGCTGGATACCCTGCGGCAGCTCAAGGAGTGGCTCGATGCCGGCACCATCACGCCGCAGGAATTCGCTACGCTGAAGCAGAAACTGCTATTCAGCGAGTCGGCATCAGCAGCGGCGCCACCCGCGCCGGCCGCTCCCGAGCCGACCACCATTGCGCCGGTAGAAGACCCGATGCTGCCGCCGGTAGTGCATCACGCCGCCCCGGAACCCGCGCCACCGGTTGGAGGACCGTCTGTACCCGCCTCACCTGCCGACCCAATCAACCGACCCATCATAGCCGGCCGGCCCGAAACGTCGCCTTCCGCTGCCGAGCCGGAGCCGTATACCACGCCTTCTGCCGCTTCCGCTACAGAGGAAGTAGAGCCGGCTCCGTACACGGCGCCTGCCAAAAGCCCGCTGGGTACCATCCTCATCATTGGCGGTATTGTGGCGTTGCTGGCCCTGATTGCCTACCTGATGCTGGGCAACCGCGAGTCGGAGCGCCTGACCAGCACCTCCCGCACCGCTGCCGACTCGCTGGCCGTGGCGCCGGAAGAAGGCCCGCAGGCCGAGCAGATTGAGTTGCCGCCGGCTGCCGTGCCCGAAACGGTACGCGTAGCCCCCGTGCTGCCTCCCGCCGCTCCGCGCGACTCAGTGGCAGCCGTGACGCCTGCTACGCCCACCGAAGCCGCTACTCCGGCCGTAGCCGATGATGCCGGCATTGTGCCGCGCGCGCAACAAGCGCTGGAATCCTACTACACCGATCTGCAGGCGGCTCCGTTCAGCGCCGCGCAGCACTTCGCTCCCAGCGTCGAGCGGTTCTACACGCTGTCGGGCACTACGCCCGAAGCTATTGAAGCCGAGCTGAACCGCACGCACTTCCCGGAGTTCACGGAAGCCTCCACCCAGATTGAGCCCGGCAGCCTGAAGGTAGGGCCCGTGGCCAACGACGGCTCCCGCGTGGTCACGTACCTGGAAAAAAGTAAAGCCTTCCGGCAGTCGTTGCAGAAGTACCAGCAAACCACCGCGCAGGTGCGGGTGCGGCTCGATAAGAACTTCAGAATCGTGTATCTGCGGCAGGAAAAACTGCTCGAAAATACATTCACCGACTAGGCTCCCGTACCTTTGCGGCTGCTTGCCGGACGCGCGTCGCCGAAGCCCGGCGGCGCGCGTTTGTGTTCTGTATGTTCCTGTTATGAAGTCCGTTCCTTTTCGCCGCGCCGGCCGGCTGGCTTTTCTGCTGCTGCCGCTAGTGTTGGGTTCCTGCCTGAATGTCATCAAGCCGGGCCGCGAGTTTGCGCGCTACCCGCCGCCTACCGCGCCCGACTACGCCCAACCCGATACCTGGGCCGCATTGCCTACCCGCCGCGACTCGGCCGATGCCGTGCCCTATGGCACCAGTCTCCGCGACCAGCAGGCCAATGCCTCCGTCGACGTGTTTTTCGTGCATCCGACCACCTATTACCGCCGCGGCTCCTGGAACGCCGACGTAGCCGATGCCCGCGTCAATCTGTTCACCGACCGTAGCACCATCCGCAAGCAGGCATCGGTGTTCAACAACGTGGGCCGCATCTATGCGCCGCGCTACCGGCAGGCTACGCTCTTTTCCTTCTTTGATGAAAAGAGCGAAAACGGCAAAGAAGCCCTGAATCTGGCCTACAGTGACGTAAAAGCAGCCTTCGACTACTACTTGGCGCACTACAATCAGGGCCGGCCGTTCATTGTGGCCGGCCACAGCCAGGGCACTTTCCACGCCACGCGCCTGCTGCGCGAACTGGTAGACCAGAACCCGAAGCTGCGCCGCCAGCTGGTAGCCGCCTACCTCATCGGCTTCAACGTGAAGCCCACCGAATACCAGGTGCTCCGGCCGTGCGAAGACTCCACCCAGACGGGTTGCTACGTGGCCTGGAACTCCGTAGAATGGGGCAACGACTACCCGCCATTCCAGGGCGGTGTGGCCGTAAATCCATTGACGTGGCGCACCGATACGGTGGCCGCACCAGCTTCGCTCAACCTCGGCGGCACCCCTTACGAGTTCAACCGCTTGGATACCGCCGTAGTAGATGCCAAGGTGCACAACGGCCTCGTGTGGCTGCATACGCCCAAAGCCAGCGGCTACCCACGTTTTCTGTTGCCCGGCCGCCCCGAACTGCGCCACTCCTTTCACATCGCCGACTACGCGCTGTACTATATGAACATCCGGCAAAATGCCGCCGCACGGGTGCGGGCATATACCGCGCAGCCTCACCGTCCGTAATTCCGTTTTATGAAAAATATCAACTGGCCCCGTTTCCTCATTGGGCTGCTGTTCCTGATTCTGCTGGCCGCGCTGGCCAAGAACCTGATTGGGGGCGTTATCCGCAGGAACAAAGCTTCCACACCCACCGAAAAGCAGGACGTCTTAAAATAAAAAAGCCCCGCCGGCACAATGCCGGCGGGGCTTTTTAAAGCAGCTAAGCGGATAACTTAGGCACCAATAGCAACACGCTTGAAGTCGGTTACCGTCATGCCTTTCGACGTTTTGTCGAGCAGCTGGGCGATGGTCAGCGAGCTGTCCTTCACGAACTCCTGGTTGAGGAGCGTGTTCTCTTTGTAGAACTTGTTCAGCTTGCCCTGCGCAATTTTCTCCAGCATCGCCTCGGGCTTGCCTTCGGCACGCGCCTGCTCTTTGCCGATTTCGATTTCGCGCTCCGTAACGGCCGAATCCACACCGTCTTTGTCAACGGCTACGGGCTTCATGGCTACGATTTGCATGGCTACGTCGCGGCCTACGGCAGCAATGTCAGCACCACCTACGTTCTTCAGGCCTACGAGTACGCCTTTCTTGTTGTCGGAGTGGATGTAGGAAGCAACTTTCTCAGCCGTCAGCGTGGCGTACGTTACGTCCAGCTTCTCGCCGATTTTGCCCATCAGGTCGGTGATGTGCTCCTGAATGCTCAGGCCATCTTCTTCCTTGGTAGCCAGCAGGTCTTCTTTGGTGGCGGCGTTCGTGCGAACGGCGGCATCCAGAATACGCTGCACCAGGTTCCGGAAGTCAGCCACTTTCGCAACCGATTCAGTTTCGCAAGCCAGCGCAATGAGTTTGCCGGTCGTGCCGTCTTCGCTCACGCTCACAGCCACAAAGCCTTCCGACGTTTCGTTTTCAGAACGCTTATCGGCGATTTTCTGGCCCTGCTTGCGCAGAATGTCACGAGCAGCTTCGAAGTCGCCATCGGCTTCGGTCAGTGCTTTTTTGCAATCCATCATGCCTGCACCGGTCATGGTGCGGAGCTTGTTCACGTCTGCGGCGGTAATTGCTGCCATTGTTGTGAGGGTATATGAGGGGTGAGGGTTGTAATCAATTTACTGCCGGCCGGGTAGGGCAGGCGGCAAAAGAAAAGGGAACACCGGAGCCGAGTGCTTCGCATGTTCCCTTTTCGAAGGAGGGGCGATAAGCCTATTCTTCGGCGTTCTGCTTCTCCTGGATGCCTTCGTCTTCGGCCTGCTTCTTGTCGGCATCTTCTTTGTCGACCTTACGCTCCGAAAGACCTTCTTCGATGGCCTTGCCAATCACGCTCACGATGAGCTGGATCGACTTCGAGGCGTCGTCGTTGGCCGGGATGGGGAACTGCACCAGCTCGGGGTTCGAGTTCGTGTCGCAGATAGCGAATACCGGAACACCCAGTTTCTGGGCTTCTTTCACGGCAATGTGCTCGCGCTTCACGTCTACTACGAACAGCGCAGCGGGCAGGCGGCTCAGGTCGGCAATGCCGCCCAGTACACGCTCCAGCTTCTCCCGCTCGCGCGACATCATCAGTTTCTCACGCTTGGCAAGTGCCGCGTAAGCCGTATTTTCTTTCACCATCTTGTCGATGGTGCTCATTTTCTTCAGCGACTTGCGCACGGTGGCGAAGTTGGTGAGCATACCACCCAGCCAACGGTCAGTCACGTACGGCATTTTCAGGCGGGTAGCCTCTTCCGTTACGATTTCCTGCGCTTGTTTTTTGGTAGCCACGAACATCACCTTACGGCCGCTCTTGGCGATGTTGCGGATAGCCGCAGCAGCCTGGTCGAGCGAAACGAGGGTCTTGTTCAGGTCGATAATGTGGATGCCGTTCTTCTCCATGAAGATGTACGGCGCCATTTTCGGATCCCACTTGCGCGTAAGGTGACCAAAGTGGGCACCGGCATCAAGCAGTTCTTTATAGGTGGTGGACTGAGCCATGATAAGTTTCCTCTGGGATTAGCGTTTCGAGAACTGGAACGAGCGACGTGCTTTGCGCTTGCCGAATTTCTTGCGTTCCACCATGCGCGGGTCGCGGGTCAGGAAGCCTTCTTTCTTCAGCGCCGGGCGAGCCTCAGCGTTGTCGCCCACGAGGGCTTTCGAGATGGCCAGACGGATGGCTTCAGCCTGAGCCGAGATGCCACCACCGCGCACGTTCACCTTGATGTCGTACTGGCCGAGTTGCTCGACAGTAGCCAAAGGCTGGTTCACGATGTTTTCCAGGAGTTCGTTGCCGAAATAGGCTTTCATTTCCCGGCCGTTGATAGTGATATTCCCTTGCCCGGCCTGCATGTAGATGCGGGCCACCGAGGTTTTTCTTCTACCAGAGGTGTTGGAGATTTCCATTAAGTGAAGAATTAAAGAGAGGCCGAATCGGCTTAGAGATTAGTCAGTTCAACAGCTTTGGGCTGCTGGGCTTCGTGCGGGTGCTGGTCGCCCTTGTACACGTACAGGTTGCGGAATTGCGCGGCACCCAGCTTGTTGCCTTGCAGCATGCCTTTCACGGCGTGCTCAATCACACGGGTCGAGTCTTTGGCTTTCTTGTCGCGCAGGTTGATGCGCTTCTGGCCGCCGGGGTAGCCCGAGTGGGTGATGTAGATTTTGTCGGTCAGCTTCTTGCCCGTAACGTAGAGCTTGTCGGCGTTCAGAACAATTACATTGTCGCCACAGTCCGAGTTGGGAGTGAACGAAGGTTTGTGCTTGCCACGCAGCATGTTGGCAATCTGGCTGGCCAGACGGCCCAGCGGCGCAACACTGGCATCAACCACGACCCATGCCTTATCGGCGTTGGCTTTGTTGACGGATACCGTCTTGAAGCTCAGATGATCCATTGGGAAGGAGGGTAAGCGTTTGGAAATGAGGAGAAACCGGACGCGGTCCGGGAAAAACGGACACAAAGTTACCGCCTTTCAGCGTATTTGCAAGGCCCATTGTAATATTTGTGCCTGAGTAGCACCCACTTTCGCGGCGCCGGCAACTGGGCATATTGCTATCTGCGGAAGCAGCAAAAGCCGCTTCACTACCCTACTGATACTGCCGCAGCGTTTCGACCAGCACCCGGAAATCCTTAGGATAAGGCGCTTCCACGGTGACGCTTTCGCCGTTCAGCTTGGCAAACGTAAGGCTGGCCGCATGCAGCGCAAACCGCTTGATGAAGGGCTGCTCTTCCTCGCCTTCCTTCATGTTGAACTTGCGCTTCAGCGACGAAAGGTAGAAATCTTCGCCACCGTACATGTTGTCGCCGATGATGGGAGCCTGCAGGTAGGCCAGGTGCAGCCGGATCTGGTGCATGCGGCCGGTAATGGGCTGGCATTCCAGCAGCGTGTGCTTGGCATAGGCCTCCAGGGTGCGTACCAGCGTCACGGCGGGCTTGCCCTTGAACGCAAGGCGGGCCTTGCCTTTAGTGGTGGTTTCGATGCTGCGTTCTACGCGCAGGCCTTCGTAGTCGTGCACGCCCCAGGCGGCGGCGTGGTACACCTTTTTCACCTTGCGGTCTTCGAACTGCATAGCCAGATGGCGGTAGGCTGCCGGGTTTTTGGCCAACGCCAGCGAGCCGCTGGTTTCCTTGTCGAGGCGGTGGCAGGCCTGCACGTCGTCGTACTGCTCGCGGGCGAGGCGCAGGATGTTGGGGGCGCCGCCAAACCGCTCGTCGAGCGTAGCCAGAAACGGCGGCTTGTTGATGACGACGTAGTCTTCGTCTTCGAACAGGATGAGGTCTTGGAAATTGGGTAGCTTCATAAAGAGCCGCAAAGGTACGAGTTTGGGCCGAGCAGCTATAGCGCGTGGCTGCCGCTGCCAGGCCGTCGGCTACTCGGCGTGCGGCCCGGTACTTTTGGGCGCTGCAGGCAGCGGCTTTCGGGGCTTGGGAAGCTTGAACTCCAGCGTGGTGCCCTGCCCGATTTCGCTCTGCACCTGAATGCTGGACTTGTGGGCCTCTACAATGTGCTTGCTGATGGAGAGCCCCAGCCCCGAACCGCCGGACTCGCGGGAGCGGCTTTTGTCGATGCGGTAGAACCGCTCGAATATGCGGTTCAGGTGCTGCTTCGGGATGCCTTCGCCATCGTCGCGGACGCTGAGGCGCACGGCCTTGCCGGTTTCCTGCAACCGCACCACCACATGCCCGCTGTCGCGCCCGTATTTGATGGCGTTGTCGATGAGATTGATGAGAACCTGCCGGATGCGGTTGCGGTCGGCCAGTACGAGTACCGGGGCGCCGTTGCCGGAGAGGCCGGCCGGTTCCAGCTCCAGGCTTACCTGCCGCAGGGCGGCCTTCCTTTCCAGCTGCTCAAAGATTTCGTGCACCAGCTCTACCAGGTCGAAAGTCTGGCGGCGCATGCGCACCACGCCTTTCTCCAGCTGTGAAATGGTGACCAGGTCCTGTACCAACGTGTCGAGAGCATCGAGGCTGGTAGCGGCTTTGCGCAGAAACTTCTGGCGCGTGAAACTGTCCAGGTCCTCATCGTCGAGAACGGTGTGCAGGAAGCCTTGAGCGGCGAAAATGGGCGTTTTCAGCTCGTGCGATACATCGGCCAGAAACTCGCGGCGCAGGACCTGCAGGCGCTTCAGCTCGTCTATTTCCTGCTGCTTGCGCTGGGCCATGGCCACAATTTCGTCGCGGATGCGCTTGAGCGGCTCCGGCCGAAACAGGAACTTGTTCGACATGCGCCGAAACTCCTTCCGCTTGACATGCTCCAGACTGGCGTAAATATTATTTATCTCCCTGAAAATAAGGGCTTCAAACAATAGGTAGAGCAGCAGGAAGCAGGCGGCCACAGTGATGCCGGCGGCCAGTACGCCCTGCTGCAGCGGCAGGGTGGGGCCCAGCCAGGCCAGCGCCGTAAGCACACTTGCAATCAGCAGCGAAAGCAGGATGGCAATAGTGCGGGAGGAAACGGGAAGCTTCATGGCCTAAAGGAAGTGGAAGCGCGCCTTACAAAGCACCGCCCGAACGCAGGAGCCGGCCGGCCACAACATTCAGGCGGGTTGCAACGGGGTATTGGGTTAGTTGTCGGTGTTGAACTTGTAGCCGACGCCTTTGATGGTCTGGATGTGGTGGTCGCCGACTTTCTCGCGCACTTTGCGCACGTGCACGTCCACGGTGCGGGCCAGCACGAATACGTCGTTGCCCCAGATATTCTGCAGCAGCTCTTCGCGGCCGAATACTTTGTGCGGGGTGGCGGCCAGAAACGCCAGCAGCTCAAACTCCTTTTTGGGCAGCGTAATCTTGCGGCCCGCTTGGTACACGGAAAACGCCGTACGGTCGATTTTGAGGCCGTTGATTTCGATGGTGTCCTGCACCGACAGCGGGTCCCGGTCGCGGCGCACGAAGGCCGCCAGGCGGCTGAGCAGCGCCCGGGGCTTGATAGGCTTGGCAATAAAGTCGTCGGCGCCGGCCTCGAAGGCAGCCACTTCCGAAAACTCCTCGGCCCGGGCCGTCAGAAAGATGATGTAAGTATCCTTGAACCGCGGCTGGTCGCGGAGCTGGCGGCAGGTGGCAATGCCGTCGAGGTGCGGCATCATCACGTCAAGCAGCACGATGTCGGGGCCGAACTGCGGGGCTACCTCCAGGGCTTTGCGCCCGTCCGGCGCCGACGCTACGGTGTAGCCTTCTTTGCGCAGGTTGTACTCCAGAAGTTCCACGATATCAGGGTCGTCATCGACCACCAGAATCTTGTAGGCGTTGGGATTGGCAGGTGCTTGCACGGCGCTGGGAGTTTGGGGTAAAACAGAGTACGCGAAGACAAAAGTACCGCCGGGCGGGCCACCGGCATGTTACGTTTGTGTGAACTGCTACGGGCTACAGGCCGCATCAACCCAACAGGCTGCTGAACCTGGCCGGCAACAAAAAAGCGGCTCCCACAGGAGCCGCTTTGCGGTGAGCTAGTTCTGAGCCACCAGGTTCAGCCGGTTTTTCAGGCCGTGGTATTTGTACATGTCCACTTTCACGGCCCCCACGAACATTTCGGCCTGAATCAGGACCGGAACCTTGTTGCGGTCGTCGGAGAGGTAGACGGATATGGCGTTTTCACCTTTGAAGAGCTTGTTGCTGGGCATCTTCGGAACCAGCCGGATGGCCCGGATGGCGCCCGCCTTGGTTTGCACCGTTTCGCGGCCCCTGTAGGTTACTTCCATCGTGAATACTTCCTCATCGAAGAAGCCCTGCACCCTGATTACCTCCCCCACGCGGCGCTGGTCGTAGTTGAGCGTGCGCAGATAATAGAAGCCGCTGACCAGGTCCTGCACGTTGTCGGGCACTTTGTAGGAGCCGCGCTTCACGTCGTTTTTGTCGCGGCCGCGCTTCTCTACCTCCGCCATATCCCTGGCATGGTCGAAGTCCACGGTTTCCTTTTTGCGGTAGTTGTTCTCCTCGATGTTACGGAAGAATTTCTGCGGCACAATGCTGGTCGTGTCGATGTAGGAGCGCCAGGTGTCGCGGATACGCAGGAAAAAATCGAAGGAGCCCGTGGTGCGGCCCGTAACGGTGGCTTTGTAGCACAGCCGGTCATTGATGCGGTGCAGGCTGTTGTCGACCTCAATGGTGGCTTCCGCTGCGTTAATCAAGCCGTAGTGCACCTTGTATTGCAGCACCTCGCCCGACGTGAAGCTGTGGTTGGGAATCGACCGGAGAGTGTCAGCGGGCCCAAACGCCAGCAGGCCTATTGCCGGTAGCACAAGAAGAGTAGAAAGAAGCCAGCGGCGGTTCATAACGATGAAAAAGCAGGAAGTAAATTCCTGACACTCCAGACAAAAGCGGTGCCAGCAAATATACTGTGAATGAGTGGGAGCCTGAGTATACGAAACCAACAATGAAAAAGCCTCCCCGGAATAACCGGGGAGGCTCTCAAATTGCGGACTGAATCCGGCAAGGGCTTCCTACAGCGTGTCGTCGTCGTCGAGGCTGCGGTCTTCGGGAATGGCGGCCAGCGCGGCCTCCGGCTCGCCTTTCACCATGGCCCGGATCTGCGCTTCGATTTTGTCGGCCAGTTCGGGGTTGTCCTGCAGGATGGTTTTCACGCCCTCACGGCCCTGGCCGAGACGGTCGCCGTTGTACGAGAACCACGAGCCCGACTTGGCAATGATGCCCATGTCCACGCCCAGGTCCAGGATTTCGCCGACTTTGCTGATGCCTTCGTTGTAGATGATGTCGAACTCAATCACCTTGAAGGGCGGCGCTACCTTGTTCTTCACCACTTTCACTTTGGTGCGGTTGCCGGTCACGTTGTCCTTGTCTTCCTTGATCTGGCCAATCCGACGGATGTCGAGACGGACCGACGCGTAGAATTTCAGGGCGTTACCACCGGTCGTGGTTTCGGGCGAGCCGAACATCACGCCGATTTTCTCGCGCAGCTGGTTGATGAAGATGCAGCAGCAGCCGGTTTTGTTGATGGTACCGGTGAGCTTGCGCAGTGCCTGTGACATGAGGCGGGCGTGCAAGCCCACTTTCGAGTCGCCCATGTCGCCTTCCAGTTCGCCTTTCGGCACCAGAGCCGCTACTGAGTCAATGACGATGATATCAATAGCGCCGCTGGAAATCAGCTGGTCGGCAATTTCAAGAGCTTGCTCGCCATTGTCGGGCTGAGCGATGAGCAGGTTTTCGGTGTCGATGCCAAGTTTCTTGGCGTACAGCGGGTCGAAGGCGTGTTCTGCGTCGATGAAGGCCGCGACGCCGCCCTTCTTCTGGGCTTCGGCGATGCAGTGCATCGTGAGGGTGGTTTTACCCGACGATTCCGGGCCGTATATTTCTACGACGCGGCCCTTAGGCAGTCCGCCCACACCCAGCGCAATGTCGAGGCCAAGCGAGCCGGTGCTGATGACTTCCACATCCATCACCTTGTTGTCGCTCAGTTTCATGACGGTGCCTTTGCCGTACGCTTTGTCGAGCTTGTCCAGGGTGAGCTGGAGGGCTTTCATCTTCTCCGCGTTGGCGTTGCTGAACGTGGAGGGATTGCTCGTTTTTTCAGCCTTGTCCGCTTTGTCCGTGGTGGTTGCAGCCATTAGAATGGGGGTTGTTAGGAAATGCTTAGGTTTGGTGAATGTAGGCGTTTTTGGTGGCTCATACAACCCGAAGAGGGCCGCACAAAACCACGCCGACAGGTACTTTTCGGGTCGGCTAGTGGTAACGCAGCTGGCCTATATTTTGTGCCCGCAATGCTAAAAAAATTCGTTGAATCGGGGATGATTTTTTCATGCTAAAATATTTGGCAAACGGACGTATTTCTACCGTCCTGATACTGACGCTGGTAGGCTGGCTGGGCAGAACCACGCCGGTGCTGGCACAGCTCGATAATCGCGCATTTATGCATCCGCTGGTGGTGGGGCCGCAGTATGAGCGGCAGATGCGGCTGGATGTGCAGGCCTTTCTTTTCAATAAGGACAACGAGTATTTCAATAAGCTGGAAGACGGCCGGACCTATTTCGGAGCGCAGCTGCTGCCCCGGCTGGTGTACTTCCCAAGCGCCAACCTGCGGGTGGAGGCCGGCATTTTTCTGTGGAAAGACTACGGCACCCCTCGCCTGCGGCAGGTGCGGCCCTTGCTGACGGTGAAGTACCAGAACGGCCCGCACAGTATTCTGTTCGGCAATATCGAAGGCAACTTGCACCACGGCTACATCGAGCCGATGTTTGATTTCGAGCGGGTGATAACCAACCGGCTGGAAGAAGGCGTACAGTACAAGCTGCAGAAGCCGCGCCTGAACCTGGATGCGTGGGTAGACTGGCAGCGGCAGCAGTACCGGTTCAGTAACTTC
Source organism: Hymenobacter psychrotolerans DSM 18569 (assembly GCF_900142395.1). Classification (GTDB taxonomy): domain Bacteria; phylum Bacteroidota; class Bacteroidia; order Cytophagales; family Hymenobacteraceae; genus Hymenobacter; species Hymenobacter psychrotolerans. Next base: position 207,547 of record NZ_FRAS01000002.1, read on the forward strand.
CAGGAAGAGGTGGCCGGCGGACTGGCGGCCGAGGCTACCGTGCTCGGCGACTCGACGGACTGGCTGCTGCGGGTGCCGTTCCAGTTCACGGCCACGCACCAGGGCGGGCAGATTGATACCGTCTCGACCCCGCTGCAGACGCTGTTCAATGTGGCCAGCGGCGTGCGGGTGCGCAAGCCGCTGGCGTCCCGCTTTTTTCAGGCCGTGCACCTCGATGCCTACGCTACCTACTTTCACGACTACTCCTTCACCTACCAGCTGCCTTACCGGACCGGTACGGGGCTGTATCTGAACGGCGGCGTAGATACGCGCCTGTCCAACGTGCAGGTAGCGTACTGGCGCGGCAACGGCTATATCTCGCCACTGGGCGGCAAGCTGTACCGGTCCATCTCCAACTCCGTCAGCGACCCGCAGTATCTGGAAAAAGACCGGCAGCTGCTTATCGTGCGCTTTCTGAAAGACTACCGGCTGCCCGGCAACCTAACGATGACCACCCGTTTCGAGCCGCTCTACGACCTCAATAACGGTCTGTTCGACTTCTCCTTTGCGCTGTATTTCAATTTCAACCAGAGCTTCCTGCTGACTACGCTGCGCAAAGGTGTAGAGTAGCATCGGCCCGCGTTACCGCTCCAGCCGGAACTGCACAATATCATGGTCGCCGGTGCGCAGGGCCCACAGGCGCCGCCGGGTAGTAAGTGGCTGGAAGCCGGCGTGCTCGGCCACGGCCATGCTGCGCGGGTTGTCGCGGCGGCAGCGAAGCGTGAGGCTGGCCGCCTGCACATGCTGCCCAAAACCAAACTGCACGGCTGCCGCCAGCGCTTCGCGGGCATACCCGCGGCCCTCCGCCTCAGCTCCCAGGTAGTAGCCTATTTCAGCACTGATGGGCTTTTGCCACGAGGGGCGCAGGCTGATGTCGCCGAGGTAAGAGCCGGTAGCCGTATGCCAAATGCCAAACACATAGAGGCGGCCGGTGCGCCAGTCCTGCGCAAACTGGGCCAGTACCCGGCCGGCATCGGGTGGCGTCTGCACGGCCGCAACCCGTGAGGGAAATGCCTGTTGCAGCCGCCGCCGGTTCTGGTCGAGCAGCGCGAAAAATGCAGCCTCGTCGGTGGCCTGGTAGGGGCGGAGGGTGAGGCGCTCCGTGAGCAGAGGAGATACTGGCGGCGCGGCGGGTGGCAGGAAAGAAGCGTACATGATTTGGGGTGCTGGCCTGCACCTCTACGCATAGAAGCCGGGCGAAGGCTGAATTGGCGGGTTCTGCTGTAGCCCGGCCGCAACTTGCCCGTAAGGGTGCCGTTTAGTCTGATTTCCTGCCCGGTGCCGGCTTACCGGCTTCTGCGCAGGCTTTCTATCCAACTAAATTTTACGGCAACATGAAAGGACGACTGCAAGGCAAAGTGGCCATCGTGACGGGCGGCGGCGCAGGTATAGGCGAAGCCATCAGCAAGAAATTCGCGGCGGAGGGTGCCTCCGTAGTAGTGTGCGGGCTGCCCAGCGACCCGGTGCGTAAGGTGGTAGACGAAATTCAGGCCAGCGGCGGCCGTGCCGTGGGCTACCTCGGCGACGTATCGGTAGAAGCCAACGCGGAGGAATGCGTGCAATTAGCCCTCGACGACTTCGGCAAGCTGGATATCCTGATAAACAACGCCGGCGTATTTCCGGCCACCGCCGAGCTCGACAAATATCCGGTAGAGGCGTTTGAGTACATGGTGAAAAACAACATCTACACGGTGTTTATGATGAGCCGGGCCGCGCTGCCATACCTGCAGAAAAGCAAGGGCAATATTGTGTCGGCGGGCTCCGAAGCCGGGCAAATGGGCTCCCCCATGATTACGCCCTATGGCGGCACCAAAGCCTGGGTGATGACCTTTTCGCGCGGGCTGGCCGTGGAGCAGGCCAAGCACGGCGTGCGGGTGAACTGCGTAGGGCCCGGCCCCATCGACACGGCCTGGACGCATAAGGAAACCGGCCCCATGGACAGCAAAATGGAAAAGAATACCGTCAACGGCGTGCCGCTGGGCCGCCGCGGCACCCCCGAAGAGGTAGCCAACGTGTACCTGTTCCTTGCCTCTGATGAAGCCAGCTACGTGACGGGCGCAACGTACTTCGTGGATGGTGGCGTGACGCTTTCCAAGAGCCTGCCCGGCGAGGAAGTGCCGGCGCACCTGAAGCAGCAGCCTACCGGAGAGCTGCGCCTAAGTCATGCCAAGGACGGCCACGCCAACATGCGCGAAGAAGCCGCCGGCACCATGACCAGCAATTAACTCGCCCGCATCCTTGATGCTATAGGCAGATGTATCACCTGACAACAAAAGCGGCTTGCCAGTAGGCAAGCCGCTTTTGTTGTAAAGCTTCGAGACAGGCAGTAACGCCTGATAAAAGGTGCTATTTCTGCAGTGCGGCGCCAATGCCGGACTTGTGCTGGTCGGGGCTGCCGAGGGCCTGCTGGGTGCGCATCACGTTCATCTGGCGGGCTGCCTCGTTGAAATACTCGAGGCGGCGGATCAGCATTTCCTTGGTCAGCACGCGGCCTTCGGGGGTGCGCATTACCGCGCGCTGGTCTTGGAGCAGGCGGGCCATAATGGCCTGCGTTTCGGCTTTGCGCGGCTGAAACTGTTCCATAAACTCGGCTACCCGCGCCACACCTTCGCTCGTAAGCCGAAATTCGGCGCCGCCCTGGTTCAGCACTTCGCACAGCACGTAAATTTCCAGTGGCAGTGAGGTAGCCAGGGCCGTAGTGCGCAGATTGAGGCCGACCTGCAGCGCATCAAAAATGATGTCGATGTTGCGCTCGAATTGTTGGTAGTAAGCAGAAGCTTCCATGAGGTTGGGAGTTGAAATGTGCCGGGCGGGCCGAAACCAGGCGCGCACGCTGAGTTAGGAATCCTGGGACGGCCAGTAGCAAGCTGGCGCGGCCCGAAATGACGTTGAAGCCGGGCGCTACAGCAGCTCTCTGACAATCTGCTCGACGGTCACGCCTTCGGCTTCAGCCTTGAAGTTGCGCACCAGCCGGTGGCGCAGAATCGGGAGGGCCACGGCTTTCACGTCTTCAATGTCAGGCGAGTATTTGCCGTTGAGCAGCGCATTGCACTTGGCACCCACAATCAGGTGCTGCGAGGCGCGTGGGCCGGCTCCCCATTCCAGCAGCTGCGTAGCGCGGGCCGCGCCACGGTCGGTGCCCGGGCGGGTTTTGTGCACGAGGCTCACGGCGTATTCCACCACGTTATCGGCAACGGGCACACGACGAACTAAGTGCTGGAACGCCTGAATCTCGTCGGCGTGCAGAATCTTGCTCACCGTCGGCTTGGTGTCGGAAGTGGTGTTCTTTACGATTTGCAGCTCCGCCTCGTAGCTGGGGTAGCCCAGCTCAATGTTGAACATGAACCGGTCGAGTTGCGCTTCCGGCAGCGGATAGGTGCCTTCCTGCTCAATTGGGTTCTGAGTGGCCAGCACAAAGAACGGGCGCTGCAGCGGGTAGCGTTTGCCGGCCACCGTCACGGCGTATTCCTGCATGCTTTCCAGCAGCGCCGCCTGCGTCTTGGGGGGCGTCCGGTTGATTTCGTCGGCCAGCACGATGTTGGCGAAAATCGGACCTGGCACGAAGTGGAAGTCGCGCTGCTGGTTCATGGTTTCCGAGCCCACAATGTCGCTGGGCATCAGGTCGGGCGTGAACTGCACCCGGTTGAACGACAGATCCAGCGAGTCGGCAATGGTCTGGATGAGCAGCGTTTTGGCCAGGCCCGGCACACCTACCAGCAGGCAGTGGCCCTGCGAAAACACGGCCGTCAGCACCAGCTTCACTACCTCGTCCTGCCCGATGATAACCTTGCCGATTTCCTGCCGCAGGGCCTGATAGGAGTGGGCCAGCGCGTCGGCGGCTTCTTTGTCGGAGGAATATGTGCGCATTCTGGGAAGGTTAGTGGCTGATAGGGGATAGATACGTCTTTCAGCAAACGGCTGCATGACTTACGCAAGCCATGCAGCCGTTTGCTGAAAGCCAGCCAGCATTAGTTGGTCATGTCCAGCAGCTTGCAGTCGGCATACTGCGGGTCTACCTCAATGTAAACGCTGCCGCGGTTCTGCTGAAACCACTCATCAAGGGCTTTGTTCTTTTTCTCGGCCAGGGCGGCGGCAGCCAGTTTCTGGTAGTCGTCCTTGAAGTTGGCCTGGTGCGGTGGCGTATTCGACTTCAGCCAGATGATGCGCACGGCGTCCTTGCCGTCGTCGGTGCGGTAGGGCATGGGCGGTGTGATGTTGCCCACCTTCATCGTGTCAATGGTGAAGAAGATGGCCGGGTCCAGCTTGTCGAGCGGCAGATAGGAACTGCCATCCTCGCGGTTCTGGAGCAGGCCGCCGTTGGCGCCGGTCTGCTTGTCGTCGGAGTTATCCTTGGCAGCCTTCGCAAACGTGACGCTGTCGGCCAGAATACGGCGGCGCAGCTTGGCCAGCTCCTTCGCCGATTCGTTGGCATCGGTGGCACCGGTTGCGGGCTTGATGAGGATGTGGCGCGTGCTGTACTTGTCGCCTTTGCGCTCAATCAGCTGAATCAGGTGAAAGCCAAACTGCGACTCTACCACTGGCGACAACTGGCCGGGCTCCAGCCGCAGCGCGGCGGCTTCGTACTCCGGCACCAGCTCCTTGCGTCCAAAGAAACCCAGGTAGCCGCCCTGCGCCCCCGAGCCGGGGTCCTGCGAATACTGCTTGGCCAGCTCCTCGAAACTCTCGCCCGCCTGAATCCGGGCGCGCAGGTCGTTGAGCTGGGCCTGCGCCGCCTGCTTCGACGACGAGTTTACCTTAGCGAACTTGATGATCTGGCCAACCTCAACTTCGGTGGAATAGTAGGGGAGGCTGTCTTTGGGAATGCGGCTGAAGAACTGGCGCACCTCGCGGGGCGTCACGGTTACTTTGCCCGAAATCTGATCCTGCATTTTCTGCTGGGTCAGCTGCTCGCGCACCTGCGGCCGGAGGTCTTCCTTGAGCTGCTTGATAGGCTTGTTGTAATACTCCTCCAGCTTTTTCTCCGAGCCGATCTGCTGCGCGAAGTAGTTCATGCGGCGGTCCAGCTCGTTTTTCACCTGCGCGTCTTCCACTATCACCGAGTCGGTTTCGGCTTTGGCGAGCAGCAGCTTGTTGAGGGCCAGGCTTTGCAGAATGCGGCACTGCAGGTTGGGCGGCAGCAGCTTGCCTTCGGCACGCGCTACTTCCTGAGCATAAATGACTTCCAGCTCAGAACGCAACACAATCTGGTTGTCAATCTTGGCGATGATGCCATCAACAATCTGGCGGCCGACGGGGCGGCCAATACCGAGCTGGGCAAACCCGGACGTAATGGTAGTAACCAGCAGCATGGCGGTCAGCCAGGCGGCCTGCTTCGGCAAACGAAGGAAATGAGTCATGGATTCTTCAATAGGTACGGCGGGCGCGGCCCAAACGGCACTGCCCACCCCGGCACTTGGCTGAACGCACAAAGCGGCCGGTAAATTTCAACATAAATCCTTTCTCCGGCAAAAACAACGCAGTGCGGCCGGGCACGAATACAGAGCCGGAAAAGGGAAGCGGCGTTGCATGCTTGTGCGCCAACCCTGAATTTCGGGCCGGCCAACAAAAAGCCCCGGCCGGAGCCGGGGCTTTTTAGCACGGTTTCAGAGGCACTGAAGCCTTATTTGGTGACCAGCTTATCTACCTCGGCCTGGTTGACCTGTACCGGGTATTTAGCGCGCAGCTGGGCAATCCATTCTTTCTCCAGATAGTTCTGGAAGTCGGAAGTGGCCTGGCCGCGGGCTTCGGCCAGCGTTTTGGGGCCGGCGGGCAGCACTTTATCAATCATGACATTGTAGAAACGGCCGTCCTTCTGTACATCGTAGGAGCCGGGGCCGCGGGTCAGCAGCTCGTCAACCACTTTGTTGTCGCCTTTGGCAAAAGCGCGCTGCGTGATTTGCACCGACAGCGGGTTCTGGGCGTTCAGGAGCTCTTCCAGCGCCGTCAGGCTGGTGCTGCTCACCGACTGCAGGGTAGAAATATCGGTGGACGCTTTGGCCTGCGTGGTTTGCTTGATGCGGCTGGCCGGCACGCCTTTGGAGGTGAGATAAGCAGCGGCAGCGGCAGCGCGGCGGCGTGCCATAGTAGCGGCTTCGCCCTTTTTGGCGCGGCCGGTCAGGGTTACGCTTGTGGTCGTGTCAGCCTGCATCACGCTGGCTAGCCGGTCGAGGTTCAGCTTCGCGCCTTTCAGGAGCTTATCGGTGCCGGGCATGTAGCCAGCCGGCAGGGGAGCCAGGCGGGGCATGTCGTAGCGGCCCACTTTCAGCTGCTGCTTGGCTTTGGCCAGCAGCTCCGGTGAGGCCGCGCTGATGACCGTACCCTGCACGCGGGTGTCCCACTGGTACTTGCTCTGGTTTTCGGTGAAGTACTTCTGCAGGCCCACCGTGTCCTCAATGGCCTTGCTCCACACTTTCTCATCCATAAGCTGGAACAGCAGAATACCGTCGCGGTACTCCTTCACCAGCATGCGGTAGTCCTCGTATTTGCCTTCCAGGTTCTCCTTTTCGAAGTTGGTCAGGCTTTGCTCCACGTACTGGTCGTAGAGCTGTTGGGCCACGAAGCGCGGCTCGGCGCCGGCACGGGCCCGCTGGTTCTGTTGAGCGTAGGTCAGGAAGTCGGCTACGGTGTACGGCTTGCCCTTTATAGTAAACAGGATCTGCGCGTCGCCTTCGGCCTTCTTGTTGTTTTTGCCGGTTGCGGCCGGCGCTGCCGGAGCAGTGTACTTGAAGCGGCCATTCACCAAGGAAGTATCCGCTTTGCCCAGCACGTAATCCTTGGCCGACTGGTTTTCGGTGAACTGGTTTTCGGTGCGGATGCGCTTCAGGAAGGCAGCTTTGTTGAGTTCCGAGCGGGAGTCCTTGGCTACTTTGCTTTTCAGCGTGGGCTCCATGGCCTCAAACGTCGGAACCGGTTGCTTTTCAAGCAGCTTGATGATGTGCCAGCCGTAGGGCGTCTGCACGGGCTGCGAAATCTGGCCGGGCGTGCTGAGTTTGAACGCCACTTCCTCGAAGCTCGGAATCATGCGGCCCGTACCGAAGGGCGGCAATTCGCCGCCGTTGGCTGCCGAACCCGCATCCTCCGAAAATTGCGCTACCAGCTTGTCCCAGGGCTCTTTGCGCTGGGTGAGGCGGTTGTGCAGCTCGTCGATCTTCTTCTTGGCCGTTACGGAGTCGGCCTTGGGCATGCCGGGCGTGGAGCGAATCATGAGGTGAGCCACCTTGATTTCGCCCTGCGCCGGCCGAATGTCGTTGACCTTGATGAGGTGGTAGCCGAAACGCGTGCGTACCGGCTGCGACACTTGTCCTACCTGCGTTTTGAAGGCTGCTGACTCAAACGGATACACCATCTGCATAGCCGTGAAGTAGCCCAGGCGCCCCCCGTTTTCGCGGGCAGATGGGTCTTCACTTACCTCGCGGGCTACCTGCTCGAAGTCTTCGTTGCCGCTCACGCGCTGGCGGAGCGCCACCGTTTTCTGGTAGGCGGCCATCGTGTCTTTGGGTTCTGCATCCGGCGCCATCCGAATCAGGATGTGCGAGGCATTCACCTCTTTGCCCATCCGTTCGTAGGCTTCACGCACCAACTGGTCCGTCACGCTCTTCTCGGTGAGGTAGGGCTGGGCCAGCTGCTGCTTGTAGCCGTCCAGCTCGCGCTTGAAGGCCTGCGTGGTATCGAGGCCGCGCTGTTCGGCTTCCAGCACTTTCAGCTTGAAGTTGGTGTACAGGTCCAGGTACTCCTGCACGCTGGCGCGGGTGCCAAACTCCGGCGCTGTAGCGTTGTTTTTGCGGTACACGTAAGCAAACTCCCCGGCGGGTACCGGCGTGGTACCCAGCGTTTCAATGACAGGCTGCTTGGAAGCGGTGGTGGGTTTGGTGGACTGGCAGGCTGCCAGCAGCGCTACGGCGGCGGTGCCGGCGTACAAAAAGCGTTTGTGCATACAATAGATAAGAAACTGCAATGCGCGGCTGTTGCTCCCCGGCCGGGCCAGGCGTAGCATACTGCCTGATGCAATTTTACGGATTTTTTTCGGGGGTTGGGCACCCTGCAGCCAGAACAGAAGCCCCAAGCGCTATATAGCGGCCGATTGGGAGAGCCGTAATGCAAAAGCCCTGACCGTCAGAACTGAGGGTCAGGGCTTTGGTAAGGTGCTCGGAATGCCAGCGTGCTGGCCGGCACCGGCGCACCGGCAACGCGGTGTCAGAGCTGCTTGTAGAGGCGGCAGACGTTGCGGTTGCCTTGGGTGCTGAACTCTACCCGGTCCATGATGCGGTTGACCAGCGCCATGCCCACCCCGCCTTTGCGGCCCTGCCGGATGTACTCCTGCAGGTCGGGGTCGTGGTAGGTGGCCGGGGCGTAAGAACTGGTGGCATCATCGAAGATTTCGATGCCAAACTGCTTGTTGCGAACATCCAACGCCAGATCCAGATGCTGCGACTCATCCTCGGAGTTGGCGTGAATAATCAGGTTGGCTACTACCTCGTCTACGGCCAATACAATCTGGTTGAGCTGCAGATCCGGAAGCTGGTAGGCCGTCAGGTATTCCGTCACGAAGTCACGCACAACCTTTAGGTTGCGGCGGCTACAGCTGATCCGGAGTGCGTTTTTCATCCTGCGGGCCCTGTCGAAAACCGACAAGTAATTAAAAAGCGGTGGCCTCGGCTTCAGAAGGCACTATAGTCATGAGTGCGTCGAGGCCTAGAATTTCGAATACGTTGTGCACTTTATCCTGCATGTTGAAGAATACCAGCTTCACGCCGGCGTCCTGGAACTGCTGCAGATGCGAAATGAACACACCCAAGCCGGCCGAGGAAATATAGTTCAGCCGCTGGCAGTCGATAAGTACCTTCTCAAACTTCAGCGTTTCGGGCTTGGCAAGCTCAGCGTCCAGAAGAACCGAAGAACTGGCATCCAGCTCACCATCAAGGGTTAGCGTAAGAGTATTGGCGGAAGCGTGTTGCGTTATTTTCATAGTTCCACAGTACGTCAGTTGTTGAGGCCAGGTTGAGCCGACTTAAACTTGACAACCAGCAGCGTCTGGTCGTCGTGCATGGGCTGCCCGTGGCTGAACTGCCCCAGGTCCTCCAGAATCTGCTGCTTTATCTCGTCAGCGTCGAGGTAATAGGTTCTTTCCAGCATCTGGTGCAGCCTTTCCTCGCCATACTCTTGCTGCGCCGCGTTGCGGGCCTCCACGATACCGTCGGTGTAAATTACCATTACATCGCCCGGATTATAATCGTAGAACTGGTTCTTGATGTGCTTTTCGTAGCTCTCGTTCCGGATGATGCCCAGCCCCAGCCCAGCCGTCTGGAAATAGGACACTTCCTCTTTTATGGAGTGATAGTAGAGCGTATGACAATGCCCGGCCCGCGCAAATACGAAGCCACCATTCTCATAGTCAATGATGTAGAGCGAGGCGGTGATGAAAGCCGATTTCTCCAGGCAGCGGGCTAGGGCGTGGTTGGCCTGCGACATAAAACGGCTGGGCACCGGAAACTTGTCGCGCTCCGACTTGGCCAGCGGATTCTCCTGCATCAGAGCGTGGAAAATGCCTTTCATCTGGGCCACGTGGAAAGCCGCCGTTACGCCTTTGCCGCTCACGTCGCCGATGAGAATGGCCAGCCGGCGGCCCGGCAAGTGCAGAAAGTCGTAGAAGTCGCCGCCTACTTCTTTGGCCGAGGCCGCATAGGAGCTGATGTCGAACCAGCTGTCGATGGGCAGGTTCTTGGGGATGAGGCTGTCCTGGACTATCGAGGCAATCTTAAGCTCTTCCTGCACACGCTGGTTTTCCAGCGACACGTTCATTAGGTTCAGATTCTCGATGCTCAGCACCGTCTGGCTGGCGAAGGTCTGCAGAATGCTCAGGTTCTCGCGGTCGAAGCCCTGGCGCGCCTGCTTGAGCATGTAGAGGGCACCGTAGCGGCGTTTGGCCGAGCGCAGAGGCATCACAATGAGCGAGCCGTAGGGTAGATTCAGTTCGCGGAAGCCGCTGCTGGCCTTCAGGTCGTTGTTGAGGTATTCGATATGGTGCAGGTTGTGCTCCTGCAGCAGGTTGCGCACCGCCGCGCTCTGTTCCGGCGACACCTGATACGACTGCCCTTCGCGGACGCCTGCCTCATTTTCCAGCATAATCCAGGCCGCATCGGCATCCACGGTCTGCACCGCTGAGTCGAAGAGCATGCCGTACACCTCGTTTTCGCTCTGCCCGCGCTGGATGAGCTGCGTGAGGCGCTGCAGGCTCAGAATTTCCTCGCGCTTCTGCTCAAATACGCCGGCCGTAGGCAGGTTGAACAAGGTTACCATCAGGCCCATAAACGCGTAGAAGGCACCGAAAAACACGGTCAGCAACAAGAAGGCGTGCTGCGGAGCCGGCGCTACCAGCTTGGGGTCGTGCTCTATGCGCAGGAAGTAGGACACAAACACGGCCATCGAGAGCAGAATGGCAATCTGCAGCAGCACGGCTTCCCACTTCTGGCGGCGGCTCAGATACGCCACCCATTGCTGGTTGCCGCTCAGATACACGCCAAATGTCCCCAGGCTGCCCATGATTATGTAATCAATCGGGTGCGGGGGCACCCAGTCGAGCAGGCGAAACAGCAGCGTACTGCCCAGCAGCACCTCAAACCACACCCACTCCCGCTGAATGCGCGAACTGGCTCTGAACAGCACCAGACTGCGCCAGGAATAGTTGGTGTTGGCCAGAAAGACAACGAACAGGCCCAGGTTGATGGTGTAGATAACGGCGAAGAGCGTCCGGTCGTTAGTAGGCAGCTCGTACTGCAGTACCCGCTCAATAAGGTGCAAGCCGACGCAGGCGGTAGCCAGCATGCCCGGCCCCAGCACCAGGCGGCGCATCATGCCCACAAAGTCGTTGCCGATGAGCGGCTCGGTGCGGCCGCGCTGGTACACGAATACGCTGGCCGCGAAAAGAGCCTGCGCCAGCAGCGTAACCCAGGTAGGCCAGGGGCCACCCAGCCAGCCGGCTGCATTGCCTTGCGTGTTGCTGAGCGTGCTAAGCAACAGCAGCACCCAGCTGAGCAGGCTCAGCGGAAACAGTATGGCTTTTAATCGGTGGCGAAAGGACATAGAAGCGGAATGGTGTCCCCTGGGTTCCGCGAAAACAATAAGCGCAGGGGCAAAACGGACCGCTAAGATAAACAGGTATTCTAATGTGAGAAATGAAAAGAAGCCCCACGCCCAACATAGAAAAAGTGGCAGCAGCAGAATGGTGGCGGCCCACCGACTCTGCTACTGCCACATTCACTTCTGCAGCGCCCTAGCTGTCAGGCTACTTGCTGCTGTAGTTGGGTGCTTCCTGCGTAATCTGCACGTCGTGGGGGTGCGACTCGCGCAGGCCGGCCCCGGTGATGCGCACAAAGCGGGCTGTTTGCAGCACCTCAATAGTAGGCGCGCCGCAGTAGCCCATGCCGGCCCGCAGGCCACCGGCCAGCTGGAATAGTACCTCGGAGGCCAAGCCTTTGTAGGCTACGCGGCCCACAATGCCTTCGGGCACCAGCTTCTTTACGTCGTCCTCGGCATCCTGGAAGTAACGGTCCTTCGAGCCGTCTTCCATAGCCTCCACCGAGCCCATGCCACGGTAGCTCTTGTATTTGCGGCCCTCGAACAGGGTCACTTCGCCGGGCGCTTCTTCGGTGCCCGCCAGCAGCGAGCCGACCATAATAGTAGAAGCCCCGGCTGCCAGCGCCTTCACCACGTCGCCGGAAAACTTGATGCCGCCGTCGGCAATGAGGGGCACGCCGGTTCCTTCTAGGCCGCGGGCCGCCTCCATCACCGCCGACAGCTGCGGCACGCCAATACCGGCAATGATGCGGGTGGTGCAGATGGAACCCGGACCTACCCCCACTTTCACGGCGTCGGCGCCGGCATCAGCGAGGGCACGGGCCCCTTCGGCAGTGGCCACGTTGCCGGCAATTACTTCCAGGTTGGGGTACTGCTGCTTGAGGTTGCGCACGGCATCGAGTACGCCTTTGCTGTGGCCGTGGGCCGTATCTACGCTCACCACGTCCACGCCGGCTTCTACCAGCGCGGCCACGCGGTCCAGTAAATCAGCCGTAACGCCCACGGCGGCGCCTACGCGCAGGCGGCCGAATTCGTCTTTGCAGGCATTGGGCGTGCGGCGGCGCTTCCGGATGTCCTTATAGGTGATGAGGCCCACGAGGCGGCCGCCGGTATCCACCACCGGCAGCTTTTCCACTTTCGAGTCCTGCAGGATGTCTTCGGCAGCCGTCAGCTCGGTGCCGGCGGCGGCCGTCACGAGGGGCGAGGCCGTCATCACCTCTGCTACGGAGCGGGTCATGTCCTTTTCGAAGCGCAGGTCGCGGTTGGTGAGGATGCCTTTCAGGCGGCGCTGCTCGTCCACAATCGGAATGCCCCCGATGTTGTGGGTGCGCATCAGCTTCTTGGCGTCGGCGAGGGTGGCGGTTTCCTCCAGCGTAAACGGGTCGAGGATCATGCCGCTTTCCGAACGTTTCACGCGGCGCACCAGCTCGGCCTGCGCCCGGATGCTCATGTTCTTATGGATGATGCCGATGCCGCCTTCCTGGGCCATGGCAATGGCCATTTCGGCTTCGGTCACGGTGTCCATGGCCGCCGAAACGAAGGGGAGCTTGAGCCGGATGTTGCGGGTGAGCTGGGCGCTCGGGTCGGCGTCGCGGGGCAGTACTTCCGAATAACCGGGCAGCAGCAGGACGTCGTCGTAGGTTAGCGCCTCGAAGGCAATTTTGGCAGCGTAGTCGGCCATGGCAACAAGAGGATTAGGTGCTACTTATTGCCGGACAAAGCTACGGCGGAAAGTTGGGTTATGTGTTATCGGACGGTTGTATTTCAGCCTGTGTGGAAAATAGCTTGGCACTCAGTAAGCATTTAACGAATATTGTTAACGCATTTATCCTTCATCCAAATAGCATAATCATGACGCATTCCTTTATTTGCCCTATAGCGCTGATTATCTTATGGCTAGGTCTATCGTTAGCTGCTGCCCAAGCACAAACATTGCCTTCTTGGCTTTCAGCGCAACAAGTAGGCGGTTTGGATATTAGTAGCAGCTTTGATATAGCTACTGACGCTCAAGGCAACATTTACCAAACAGGTAATTTTATTGGCTCATTACAGGTTGGTGGTATTACCATTAGTAGTACTTGTGAATCGATGTATGTGATAAAATATGACGCACAAGGTACTCCTGTATGGGCTAAGCACACCTCTCATTTATTCCCTGGTGGTACTGGTGCTGTTGGAGTGGGTTTCGCTGTAGCGGCTGATGCACAGGGTAATGTATACGTGCTAGGGATTTATTCTGGTTTTCTTGCTATTGAGAATGAACCATTGATCTGTCCAGGTTACAACACAAGGGTCTTTCTGGCTAAATACGATGCCGCTGGTAATTTCTTGTGGGTTCGCCAAGCTGGCGACGACAACTATAATCGGGGTATGGATTTAGCTGTTGATAATGCGGGGAATGTTATAATATCAGGATATTACAGCGGTACCACCCTATTTGCAGGGAATAGCTTCACCAGTGCTGGCGGAGAAGATATATTTTTGGCTAAGTACACCGCTCAAGGAGACCTTGTGTGGGTAAAGAGTGCAGGGGGGCCTTTAGATGATTCACCACTGCATATTAAGACTGACATTTCAAACAATATCTACCTCATAGGTGAGTTTGGCTCAAGCGCCCTATTCGGGACAGTCGGAGCTATTGGCTATGGAGGGCAAGATGGATTTTTAGCAAAGTATTCTCCCCAAGGAGTTGAGACATGGGTAAAGACCTATGGCGGAACTGGTCGTGATTATGTTGATGGAATAATCATAGAGGCGAATGGAGAAATGTATTTGAGCGGAGGGTTTGAGAATACGTCATATATGGGCGCGCAAACCCTTGCCAGCCAAGGAGGAACTGACGGTTTTCTATTGCATTGCGACGCCCAAGGAAATGTTTTATGGGCGAGAAATATAGGTGGCAGTGGCAATGAGTCACTGGGGAATCTAGTAGTTGCTCCGAACGGAACACTGTACAGCTTAATAAACTTCAACGCAACCTTGGCGTTTGGCTCTCAAATATTAACTGCAGTAGGTGACGATTTTTTAGTTCTGCGCCATGACAGTATAGGCAACGTATTATGGGCAGCGCAGGGAGGTGGAACAGGTATTAAGTATGTCACTGGACTCGTTCATACGGGAAATGGCAAGTTGGCAATAGGTATTACTTTTTCAGGAAATGTTCGTTTCGGCTCTAATAGTCTAACTAGTCGTGGTAAAAATGATTGTGCGCTATTGCACCTGCAAGACAATATGCCGCTTTCCACCCGCGCCCAAGCCAATAACCCCAGCCTCGCCGTTTATCCCAATCCGGCTTCTACCCAGCAGCCACTGCGCATTGAGCTGCCTGCTACTGCCAAAGGCACCGTCCGGCTGCTAAATACGCTGGGTCAGGTAGTGCGCACGCAACCATTGGCTGTAGGCAAAGCGGCCATGAGTATAACTGGGCTGGCTGCTGGTCGCTACGTAGTGCAGGTGCAAACGGCGACAGAAATACTGACGCGTGGCGTTGTAATCGAATAAGGTACCCGGGGCTGTGTTAGGCGAAAACCATCCGCCAGCTTCGGGAGTTACACCTGCCAGCCGCCGGCATTAGCAGCGCGGCTTCTCTCCATCTCAACCACACTCAGCACATGGCAACCACCAAACATTGGTTTATTACCGGCGTCAGCACCGGTTTTGGCAAAGAGCTGGCCGAGTACTGCCTCCGCCAGGGCGACAAAGTAGCCGCCACTTTCCGCAAGCAGGAGCAAGCCGACGAATTCACGAAGAAAGCCGGCGAAAACGGCCGCGGCTTCGTGGTAGAAGTAACCGACGAAGCGCAGGTGAAGCAGGGCATTCAGGACGCCATTCAGCATTTCGGCCACCTCGATGTCATCGTGAACAATGCCGGCTACGGCTCCTTGGGCAGCATCGAGGAAATTGACGCCAAGGAAGTGCAGCGCCAGTTCGACGTGAACGTGTTCGGGCCGCTGCACGTGCTGCGGGCCGTGCTGCCCCACCTGCGCGAGCGGCGCAGCGGCCACGTGCTCAACATCACCAGCATCGGGGGCCTGAAAACGTTTCCCGGCGTGGGCGTGTACAATGCCAGCAAGTTTGCCCTGGAAGCCATTGGCGAAAGCCTGAGCCAGCAGGTGGCCCCGCTCGGCATCAAGGTCACCAATATCGAGCCCAGCGGCTTCCGTACGGAGTGGGCCGGCAGCTCGGCCACCTACGCCGATACCGCCATTGAGGACTACCGTGCCACGGTGGGCGAAAACCTGAAAGGCATTCAGGGCTACAGCGGCCGGCAGCCCGGCGACCCGCAGCGCGCTGCCAAAATCATGTTTGAGCTGGTGCGCCAGGAAAATCCGCCGCTGCACCTGCCCCTCGGCAAAGCCGCTGTGAAAGGGGCCCGCGAGAAATTTACGGCCCTTGTGAAAGAGCTGGAGCAGGTGGCCGACCTCGGCGACTCCGCTGATTTCCCGGCCGGCGAGTAGGCGTAGCAGCAGGAAAAAACTAACTGGGGCAGTTGCGCTTTAGCAGAGCGTGGCTGCCCCTTTTGGTGCGCCGCCTGCGTATCTTGCCTGCCCACCACCTAACGCCTGCCCTGTGCCCGCCACTCCCAACGACCTTGAAGTAACTTCCTGGACCGATTTGCAGCAGGCCCTGTTTCAGGGGACCTGGGACGGGCGCATCGGCCGGTTTCGCTCGCCGTTTGTGTACCGGGGGCTGCGCTCCGAATCCTGGCCACTGACCACCAGCCTGCAACGGCTCGGTGGCGAATATCACCTGCTGGAAAACCATTTGCTGCGCAATTTCCGCAAGTACGCCCGCGACTTCAGCCAGCCCGGCACCTCAGTCTGGAACTGGCTGGCCCTGGCCCAGCACCACGGCCTGCCCACCCGCATGCTCGACTGGACGTACTCACCCTACGTGGCCCTGCACTTCGCCACCGACGACCTGGAGGCCTACGACCAGCCGGGCGTTATCTGGGCCATCGACTACGTGAAGGCTGCCGAGTTCCTGCCGCCCAGCCTGCGGGAAGCGCTGCGCTCGGAAGGCTCCAACGTGTTTACGCCGGAGCTGCTGGAGCCGCTGTGCAGCACGCTGCGCGACCTGGAGCTGCTGCAGCGGGAACCGTTTCTGCTGTTTCTGGAGCCGCCTTCCCTGGATGCGCGCATTGTGCACCAGTACGCCCTGTTTTCGCTGATTAACACAGCGCAGAACACGCTGCACGAGTGGATGGCGCAGCACCCGGAGCTGTATTTCCGCATCATCATTCCGGCCCGGCTCAAGTGGGAAGTCCGCGACAAGCTCGACCAGGCGGGCATTACCGAGCGGGTGCTGTTTCCGGGCCTCGGAGGCCTGAGCCGCTGGCTGCACCGCCACTACACGCCCACGCCCGGCCAAAGCGCCGCCGACCTCCTCAACGACCAGATTTCCGGCTAGATCAGGCCGGTTTATTCGCTGGCCGGCACGGGCAGCGGATCGGCCTGCCGCCGAAAATCGGGGTTGAAGTTCAGGCCAATCTGCAGCGTGTGGTTGTTTTCGAACACCGTGCCGTTGCCCTGCTGCACCAGCTGGTGCAGGTAGCCCACTTCCAGTGATGTAGACTTGGAAAACTGGTAGCCCAGGGCCAGGGAAGCACGGTTCTGGTCGAAAATGTTGTTGGCTACGTTGCGCCCGAAGTTCACGAACACCTCATTAGCCGCTACTACATAAGGCGTTTTGGGCTGCAGCTGGCCGGTACTGTTGAGCGGCAGCATCAGGCGCAGCTGGTAGCGGGTGCGATTGAGGTACGTAAACTGGTCGTTGCCGGGGCGGCGCAGCCAGCGCTGCTCCTGCCGGTAGCGGTGCGCAATCTGTACCCGGCCCAGCGCGTCGCGGAGCAGTACCTGCTGGTAGATACGGTGCTCGGGAAAGCGGCTGGCCGCCGGATACTCGCCATACGGATGGGTGAGGGCATAGGCGTAGCCGCCCGTGAGCATCAGGCGGGAGCCCGCGTAATAGTTGAGGCCTGCTCGTACAAACTCCTGCTGGGCGCCGGCCAGCACCTCGCTACGGCGAAGCTGCGCTTCCGTGTGCACGCCCCACCGTTCCGTCAGGCGGGCGTCACTGAAAAACATCAGCCAGGTGTGGGCATTGTGGTCGTTTATGCGGGTGGGGGTAGTCTGGGCCTGTGCTCCTAGGGTGGTGGCTAGAAACAGGGCGGTGGCGGCGGGAAGAAAGCGCAAAAGCAAAATACTGTGGGTGAGAAGAAGTGACCTGTGTTACGTGGATGTTACCAGGGCAGTTCCTAAGAGGCGAAAAGCACAATTTAACGCTCGAAAAGTCTAGGCCTGGCCCGCTTCGAAACGCTTTTTGGTTAGTTTGGTGGGCACCGCCGAAAGTGGGTCATCGGGCCAGGGATGCTTGGGGTAGCGCCCGCGCAGGTCTTTGCGCACCTCGAAATAGCCGTGCTGCCAGAAGCTGCGCAGGTCGCGTGTAACCTGAGCCGCCCGCCCGCCCGGGGAAAGCAGATGCATGGTCAGCGGCACCCGGCCCTGCGCAATGCGCGGCGTGTCCAGCAGGCCAAACACTTCCTGGAGCTTCACGGCCAGTACCGGGGCCGCAGGATTAGAGTAGTCCAGCGCGACGCGGGAGCCGCTGGGCACTTCGAGGTGGGAAGGGGCGAGGCGGTCCAGCTCCTGCCGCTGGGCCCAGCCGCCGGGCAGCCGCTGCAGCAGCAGTTCAAGCCAATCGAGCCGGCTCACTTCCTGCAGGCTTTTCAGGCCTACGAGCTGCGGCTCCAGCCATTCGGGCAACTCGGCCAGCAGCGTTTCATCCGATACATCGGGCCAGGTTTCCGGGAACTGCTGATGCAGAAAGGCCAGCCGCTCCCGCAGGGCGGTTCCGGCTTCGCGCCACGGCAGCCGCGCAATGCCCTCCGTGCGTAGCGCCTCCAGCAAAGCAGCGGCTACCAGTTCCGGGTCGGGGTGCGGCAAGGTCACATCGGAAAGCACCAGCGCGCCCAGGCGGCGGCGGCGGCGCGCCAGCACGCGGCCGGTGGCGGCATCCCAGCGCACCTCGTCTACGGCTTCAATCTGCTCCGCAAAAAGTTCTTCCAGCTCCGGCCGGCTCACGGGGGCCGCCAGGGCAGCGCGCAACTGATGCGGCGGCCCATCGAGGTAGGCCACAGCCAGAAACTGGTCGTCGCGGCCGAAATGCTCGGCGGGCAACGCCACGCGCTGGCCGGTAGCGAGGCGCACCCGGTCGGCGGTTTCGCGCTGCGCTATCCGGTCGGGGTAGGCCAGGGCCGTCAGCAGGCCCGCAGCATCGGCATCCGCAGAAGTTGTGTTTTCGCGGATTCCGGCTCGCTGGCGCAGGTTGCGGGCCGCATCACGGACGCGGTGCAGGATGTGCTGTTGCACCAGCAGGCCCGGCAGCGGCGCCCGGCCATTGGCTATGGCTTCAAACCGCAGCCGCAAGTCGGGCGGCGTGGGGTGGGCGTCGGCGGCACGCAGCACGTCGCGCTCCGAGAGCAGGGCGGCCAGTGCTGCCGCTGCCGGACCGTGGCCCAGCTCCTGCCCGCGCACTACCAGGTGGCCCAGCCGCGGCGCCAGCCCCAGCCGTGCCAGCGCCCGGCCGTGCGGCGTAGGCTTTTGGGGGAGTGATGAGGTGATGGGGTGATGAGGTGATGAGGGAGTGGTAGCAGCGCCGGACGTTTCACCATTTACCCCATCACTATTCACTTCATCACCGTCCATCCCATCACCAATTACCGCTCCCAGGCGGCGCAGCAGGTCATTGGCAATGGCAACGGCCGGCGCCGGCGGGGTATCCAGCCAGCGCAGACTGTGCGGAGCCGCGCCCCACAAGGCCAGCTCCAGAGCCAGGCTGCTAAGGTCGGCGGTAAGAATTTCGGGTGGCAGATAGGCCGGCAGCGCCTCGTGTTCGGCGGCGGTCCAGAGGCGGTAGCAGGTGCCGGGGCCAAGGCGGCCGGCGCGGCCCCGGCGCTGGTCGGCGGCGGCCTGGCTCACGGGCACGGTTTCGAGGGTGCTGAAGCCGGTGCGGGCCTGGAAGCGCGGAACCCGCGCAAAGCCGCCGTCGATTACCACTTTCACGCCCTCAATGGTCAGGCTTGTTTCGGAAATGGCGGTGCTGAGCACGATTTTGCGCTGTCCGGCCGGCACGGGCCTGAGGGCCGCGTCCTGTTCGGCCAGCGGCAGCTCGCCGTGCAGCAGGTGCAGGCGCACGGCATCCGGCAACCCCGAATCCAGCTTTTCCGCCACGCGGCGCAGGTCGGCGAGGCCGGGCAGAAATACCAGCAGGTCGCCGTCGGGGTGCTGGCGCAGGGCTTCGCGTACGGCCGTGGGCACCAGCGTGGCCAGCCGCTCGGCAGGACGCGAGCCGCCGGCCGCTGCCTGGCGTGGGCTCAGATAATGCGTTTCGACCGGGAACAGAAAGCCTGCGCTGCTAACCACCGGGCCCTGCAGCCACGTACCCATCCGCTCGGCTTCCAGCGTGGCGCTCATCACCAGAATCCGCAGTTCGGGCCGCAGCACGGCCTGCGCATCAAGGGCCAAGGCCAGGCCCAGGTCGGCGCGGAGGCTGCGCTCATGAAACTCATCGAAAATAACGGCCGCCACGCCTTCCAGGGCCGGGTCGTCCTGAATCAGGCGCGTCAGGATACCTTCCGTAATGACTTCGATGCGGGTGCGAGCCGAGACTTTGCTTTCGAGCCGCACGCGGTAGCCCACGGTTTCGCCTACCGGCTCGTGCAGCAGCTTGGCCAGGCGGGTAGCGGCGGCGCGGGCGGCCAACTGGCGCGGCTCCAGCATCAGGATTTTGCCTCCGTTGCGCCACGCCGTATTCAGCAGCGCCAGCGGCACCACGGTGGTTTTGCCGGCACCGGGCGGCGCCTGTAGCACCACCCGCTCGTGGGCGGCCAGCGCCGTGAGCAGGTCGGGGAGGGCGGCAACTATCGGGAGGTCGGGAAAGTTCATGAGCAACGAACGAAGCTTAATACACGGCCACCGACGGGTCTACGCGCAGGCTCCAGGCGTGAATGCCGCCGCGCAGATTCAGCAGGTTGGTCAGTTCGTGGCGGTGCTGCAGGTAGGCCAGCGCCTGCATGGAGCGCACCCCGTGGTGGCAGATGAGCACCACGGGCCGGTCGTCGGCTACTTCGTCGGCGCGGCGGGCCAGCTCGCCCAGCGGAATCAGCTCACTGCCTTCAATGCGGCAGTAGGCATATTCCTCGGGCTGCCGCACGTCCACGAGCTGGATGTTTTCACCACGCTGGAGGCGGGCGTGCAGGTCTTCGGGCGTGAGTTCGGGCAGCATAGGGCGGCAGGATTCGGCGAAAAGGCAAAATTAGGCGGTAGCTCGTTAGCTTTGGCCGTAGTTTGCGCGGGCCTGGTTGCAGTGGCCGCGTTTCGCCTTTTCGTCCTTTCGCCTTGCTCCATTCCCTCTACGAGTTCTGGACCGCCGCCGTCGGCAACACGCCGCTGGAATGGGTGGCCGTGCTGACCGGTTTCGCCTGCGTGTGGCTGGCCGCCCGCGAGTCGTTGTGGAACTTCCCGATTGCCATTTTCAGCTGCGCCCTCTACATTCTGGTGTACTATGGGGCTGGCCTCTACTCCGATTCACTGCTGCAGGTGATGTTTATTCTGCTGAGCGTGTACGGCTGGTACGAGTGGCTGTACGGGGGGCGCAGCAAAACCGAGCTACCGGTGTCGCGCACGCGGCGCTGGGAGTGGGTGGTTTGCGGGGTGTTTATTGCCGCTTTCACTACCGGCTTCGGCTATTACCTGGAGCACCACACCGACGCCACGCTGCCGCACTGGGACAGTTTCACGACGGCCGGCAGCCTGGCCGCGCAGTTTCTGCTGATGCGCAAGCGGCTGGAAAACTGGTGGCTCTGGATACTGGTGGACGTGCTGTACGTGCCGATTCTGTGGTACAAAGAGCTGTACCCGACCAGCGGCCTCTACGCGCTGTACCTGGGGCTGGCCGTGTACGGCTATCTGCAGTGGCGGAAATCCATGGAGAAAGAGCAGGCGGCTCCAGCCCTGCAGCAGACTACTATATCCTAATTCTAAGGCCCAATCATCCATGCTGCGTGTTGCCCTCACCGGCCCCGAATCGACGGGCAAAACCACCCTTAGCCGCCATCTGGCCGCGCACTACAACACCAGCTGGGCCCCCGAATACGCCCGCACCTACCTGGAGCAATACGGCCCGAAATACACCCTCGAAGACCTCGAAGCCATTGCCCACGGGCAGCTGCGGGCCGAAGCCGAAGCCGAAATCCAGGCCATTCAGATGGGGCGGCCCATTTTCTTCTGCGACACCGATTTGCTGGTCATCAAAATCTGGTCGGAGCATACTTTCGGCCACTGCCCCGACTGGATTCTGGAGCAGATTGAGCAGCAGCACTACGACCTGGTGTTGCTGCTGAACGTGGACCTGCCTTGGGAGCCGGACCCGTTGCGCGAGCATCCGCACCTGCGCCAGCAGTTCTTCCGGCTCTACCAACACACGCTGCAGGAGCAACTCTCGCACTTCGCCGAAATCAGCGGCCCGCCCGCCCAGCGGCTGGAGCAGGCCTGCTACCACATAGACGAGCTGCTGACGCAGGCCGGGTAAGCGGCGGCTTGTCGGTATTTGTTTGCGCCAATGTCCCTGTTGGCTGTTTTTGCGTATAGCAACCACCTTGTGCGGACCGCGCAGCGCAAGCGGCCCTACTACCTTTTGCTTACATGACTTATACTCTCGAAAACGAGCTGTGCCGCGTGCAGGTGCAGGCCCACGGCGCCGAGCTGAGCAGCTTTATCCGCAAAGACCTCGACAACCTGGAATACATCTGGGAGGCCGACCCGGCCGTATGGGGCCGCCACGCGCCGGTGCTGTTTCCGATAGTGGGCCGCCTGCCCCACGACACCTACACGCACCAAGGACAGCAATACCGCCTCACCCAGCACGGTTTCGCCCGCGACCAGGAGTTTGCGCTGCTCCGCCAGACGGCCGCCGAGCTGGTGCTGGAGCTCCGCGCCACCGACGCCACGCGGGCCCTGTTTCCCTTCGAATTCAGCCTTGTGGTTTCGTACCGGCTGGCTGGGCCGCAGCTCACTGTTGGCTGGGAAGTGCACAACCTGGGCACTGCCGAGCTGCTGTTCAGCATTGGGGCGCACCCGGCGTTCCGCTGCCCGCTGCAGGCAGGGGAAGTATTTGAGGACTACGAATTCGTATTCGACCACCCCGTAACGGCAGTGCAGCACCTGCTGAAAGGCGGCCTGCTCACCGGCGAAACCGAACCGCTGCTCGACCAGCAAACCACGCTGCCGCTCAGCTATCAGCTTTTCGAGCGGGATGCACTGGTGCTGAAGCATTTCGATTTCACGCACGTCACGCTGCGGAGCCGCCGCTCCGGCCGCACCGTGCGCCTGCGCTTCGATGGGTTTCCCTACCTCGGCCTCTGG
Source organism: Hymenobacter psychrotolerans DSM 18569 (assembly GCF_900142395.1). GTDB lineage: Bacteria > Bacteroidota > Bacteroidia > Cytophagales > Hymenobacteraceae > Hymenobacter > Hymenobacter psychrotolerans. The sequence goes on from NZ_FRAS01000002.1 coordinate 230,082, forward strand.
ACCAAAGGCGAAGGCGCCCAATTTGTGTGCATCGAGCCCTGGCACGGCATTGCCGGCTCCGTCGGCGACACCGGCGAGCTGGCCGATAAGGAAGGCATTCTGGCGCTGGAGCCGGGCCAGGAATTCGCCACGTCCTACAGCATCACGGTAGAGTAGCCATGTCCGCCGCGCCCGTCATTTGGGCTATAGCCCCCAGCCATACCTACCTGCTGCGCCACGAGGTTCTCTGGCCTGACAAGCCGCTGGACTACGTGAAGCTGGATGATGACGCGGAAGGCTACCACTACGGCGCATTCCAGGATGACCAGCTGGTAGCCGTGATTTCCCTGTTCGTAAATGGCTCAGAAGCCCGTTTTCGCAAGTTTGCCACCAGCCCGGCTTATCAGCGGCAGGGGATTGGCAGCGCCCTTTTGCGCTACGTAGTGGCCGAAGCGCGCCGCCTGGAGGCCAGCTGCCTCTGGTGCGACGCCCGCCAGGACAGCGCCGGGTTCTACGCCCGTTTCGGTATGCAGCCCGAAGGCGACGTGTTCTACAAAGGCCCGATTGCCTACCTCCGCATGGCCCGTACGTTGTAGGTGGTTGTTATTGGCTAGCTGTTTCGTTCCGACAACCAACCAGCAACTAGCATCAATCAACTAATCCCTTACAGCAGCAGTGGCTCGGTGGGGCGCACGGGGGTGCGGGGGCGGCGGTTGTATTCCGGTTCCCAGTCGCTGATGGGGCGCGTGATGCCGGGCGGCAGGTCCAGGTCGGGGAGGCCATCATCGAGCGGTTCGCCCCCGTCGTCGTCGTTGTCGGGCTGGGGCGGACTGGGGAAGCGGCGCCGCGGAATCACTACGAAATACACGGCAATAGCCAGAAGCAGGAGCAGGTAGACGAGGGGAGTCATGGCCGGGAGAGCTGAAAGACAAACGAACGGACTAAGCCGACGGCAACCAGGTAAGTAACGGCGCCGTCGCCGTCGTTGTTTTGATAAAAATATGGCGGCGGGGCAACGCAGCAGAGTTCTAAGTTAGCTGATAATCAACCGAAAGTAAAGTGGTGTGGCGGCCGGCTTGCAAGTGGCGGTTTACGGCCTACCTTTGCGGCAGAAGTTTAGGGGTGCCCCAGGCCGGGAGTGGCAGGGGGCTGAGATCATACCCATTGAACCTGTCCGGGTAATGCCGGCGAAGGGAACAAACGATCCGCGAGCGACAAGCCGAAGGCACCGACCCCTGGTGTCCGGTCCGTTCCACTTTTTCTTTTTTTCATTCTTGAAAAATTCTCTGACTACCGGAGTGGCGCTGTTGGCGCTGGCCGGTCCGGCATGGGCGCAAGGCCCCGTGTCCGGGACTATCACGGATGCCCGTACGGGCACGGCGCTGCCCGGCGCCACCGTGTACCTGGATGGTGCCGCCAGCGCCGCTACCGATGCGGCCGGCTCCTTCTCCATTCCAGCAGTGCCGGCCGGCCGGCACGAGCTGCGCATCACGTTTGTGGGCTACGCGCCACTGGTGCAGCAGCTCCAGGGCCAGCCCACAGAGCAGCGCCTGAGCGCCACCCTGCAGCCCGGCGGCGTGCTCACCGGCGAGGCCCTCGTAACGGCCTCCCGCGCCAATGAGCGCACGGCCACGGCCTACACCAACGTCAGCCGCCAGGACCTGGACAAGCGGAATTTCGGGCAGGATTTACCGTATTTGTTGGATCAGACGCCTTCGGTGGTAGTGAATTCGGATGCCGGCGCGGGCGTGGGCTACACCGATATCCGCATCAGGGGCACGAGCAACACGGGCATCAACATGACCATCAACGGCGTGCCGCTCAACGATGCCGAGTCGCACGGCTCGTTTCTGGTGAATTTGCCGGATCTGGCCTCGTCGGTGAGCAGCCTGCAGGTGCAGCGCGGCGTGGGCACCAGCCAGAACGGCGGCGCGGCCTTCGGGGCCAGCATTAACATCAGCACCCTCGATTCGCGCCAGGAGGCCTACGGCGAAACCCAGAACAGCATCGGCTCCTTCAACACCTGGAAAAACAACGTGCAGTTCGGCACCGGCCTCGTCGGCAACCACTTCACGTTCGATGGCCGCCTCTCGCGCATCAGCACCGATGGCTACATGAACCGGGCCTCGTCGGATCTGAAGTCGTACTACTTCGCGGCCGGCTACCAGGCCAAGAACACGCTGCTCAAGTTCATCACCTTCTCGGGCCGGGAGAAAACTTACCAGGCCTGGAACGGGGTGCCCGAACCGGCCCTCACCGGCAACCAGACGCTGCTCCAGAACTACATCGACAATGGCGAGCTGAGCGAGACCGATGCCGAGCGGGTGCGCCGCGAAGGCCGCCGCTACAGCTACTACACCTACGACAACCAAACCGACAACTACCAGCAAAACCACTACCAGCTGCACCTCTCGCAGGGGCTGGGCGAGGACTGGAACGTGGGGGCGGCGCTGCACCTCACGCGCGGCTTCGGCTACTACGAAAACTACCGCAACCGCCGCAAATTCGGGGATTACGGCCTGCAAAACCCCATAATCGGGGGTGACACGCTCACGCGCACCAACCTGATTGACCAGAAGTGGCTCGACAACTACTTCTACGGCGGCACCTTCGCGCTGAACTACCAGCCCAAGGCCAACGACAAGCTGCAGGCCACGCTGGGCGGCGCCTGGAACCGGTTCGAGAATGACCACTACGGCGAGATTATCTGGGCCCAATACGCAACCAACCTGGTGCCCCGGCAGCGCTACTACTTCAACAAAGCCCGCAAAACCGACTACAACGGCTACGCTCGCGCTACCTGGCAGGTGCTGCCGAAACTGGGCATCTACGGCGACCTGCAGGTGCGCCACATCGAGTACACAATTGATGGCCTGGAGGACGAGCAGAACGACGTGACAACCCGTGCCAGCTACACGTTCTTCAACCCCAAAGCCGGCGCTACTTTCACCTTGGCCGAGGGCCAGCAGCTCTACGGCAGCTTCGCGGTGGGCCAGCGGGAGCCGGTGCGCGCCGACTTCACGGACCGTCCCGCCGGCGACCAGAGCGCCAAAGCCGAGCGGCTCGAAGACTTCGAAGGCGGCTACCGCCTCACCCGCACCGACCTCAGCCTGCTGGGGCCGCGCACGGCTCTGCGCTTCGAAGCCAACGGGTTCTACATGAACTACCGCAACCAGCTGGTAGCTACCGGCCAACTGAACGATGTGGGCGCTGCGTTGCGCACCAACGTGGCCCGCAGCTACCGCCGGGGTGTGGAGCTAACCGGCTTTATCTCCGCCGACGACAAAATCAGCCTCAGCAGCACCCTGACGCTGAGCCGCAACCGCATCCTGAACTACCGCGACGTGACCTACGATGCCGACTACAACCCGGTAATAGGGGAGGCGCGCACCAGCACCATTTCCTACTCGCCCAATACGGTGTCGGCGCACACACTGGAGGGGCAGCCACTGAAAGGCCTGCGGCTGGCGCTGCTCTACAAAACCGTGAGCCGCCAGTACCTCGACAACTCCGAAAATACGGCCCGCAGCCTCAAGCCCTATCAGGTGCTCGACTTCCGGGTGCGCTACTCCATCAAGCCGCAGTTTGTGAAGGAAATCGAGCTGGGCCTGCTGGTCAACAACGTGCTCAACCGTGAGTACGTGGCCAACGGCTACACCTACAGCTACCTCGGCGCCAGCGGCGGCCTCGACACCTTCAACTGGTACTTCCCGCAAGCCACCCGCAATTTCCTGGCTTCCGTTGGGGTTAAATTCTAAATCACGGATTTTGCAGATTTAGCGGATTCCACGGATTTTGGTGACGATTATTTATCCAGCCAACTGTTGGGCAACAAACAAAAAGGGCTGCCAATAGGCAGCCCTTTTTACTTTTTAATCGTCACCAAAATCCGTGGAATCCGCTAAATCTGCAGAATCCGTGTTCCTAGATGATAAGCCGCACGCCGCCCAGCTCGGAAATCTGGTAGGGGAATCTGTCGCCGGGGGAGCCGATGAACATGAAGTTTTTGGGGATGTTCCACTCCCTGGAAAGCCGGTCTATCAGCTCCGGACCGAAGTGGCCGTCGAGCGTCACGAAATCCACCTCAATCTGCTCGTAGGCGCGGTCCAGCACCTGAATATCCGTGAGCAGGTCTTCGGGGTAGACTTCGCCTTCCTTAAGCAGCGTCACGATTTTGAGGCGGTTTGTCGACTCGTTTTCCACCACGTAGGCCATCACCTTATTCAGGTTCGAGACATTGTCGCCTTTCGTGAAAAACACGAATTCCTGCCGGTGCAGGTCGCGCAGCTGGCGCCGGATGTTAAGCTGCGTGAGCACCGAAACCCGGGGCGAATGTTTGGCAAACGACTCGGCCGCCAGCAGCACCAGGTTGAAAATGGCCGTGCGGTTGAGCATTGCCGACACGATGAGCATGGCCGGAATGAAGTATTGCAGGAACACTACCAGGTAGTCGGGGCGGATGCGGATGTTGCCGTAGAGCGCCGTAAGCACGCCCAGCAGCGCCAACGACACCGTCAGGATGCCCGCATACACCGGGCGCGGCAGCTTGGGCCGCTTGCTCTTGAGCAGGAAGTTGCCGATGGCAAAAAAGGCCATTACTGACAGAAACGAAATGGTGTACACGCCCGCCAGCGGCCCCAGCTGGCCGTTGGTAATGAGCAGTACCGACAGGCAGAGCAGGAAAAAGGTAACCAGAATCAGGTAGTTACTGCCGCGCTTGTTTTCCTTCAGAAAGAACTGCGGCAGAATCCGGTCCAGCGTCATGCGCTTCATCAGGCCGCTCACGCCCACAAAACTCGTCAAAACGGCCCCGCTGAGTACGGCCACGGCATCCACCGAAATCAGGGTGGCCAGCCAGGGGCCGCCGGTGGTGTTGCCCAGGTGCGAAAGCAGCGTTTCGGTGTGCTGGCCTACTTCCACCAGGGGCAAAGCCGCAATAGCCAGAAACGCCAGCAGCGGATTGAACACCGTCACGACCACCCACATGTTGCGCAGCGTCTTCTGAAACACGCCGCGGGCCTGTTCCTCCACGAAGTTAGCCGAGCTTTCGAAGCCCGAAATACCCAGCATGGCCGCGCTGAAGCCCAGAAACAGGGCCGTAGTCAGGCTGGTTTTCAGGGGCATGTGCCAGTTGGCCAGCAGCGTATCGGCGCCGTGCGTAATCAGGTACCACCCCGTAACGCCCACCAGCAGCGTGAGCGAGAACAGGTGCAGCACGAAAATAGCCACCGCCACCACCGCCGACTCCGAAATGCCCAGCACCGTGAGCAGCAGAAAAAAGCCCAGCAGCAGGATAGTGGCCGGAATAATGGGCAGCCCGTGCCAGAGCGTGTGTAGGTAGTGCATGGCCTCCGACGCCGAAATAACGGCCGTCGCCATATATGACAGAATGGTGAGGCAGGCCGCCACGGCCGCGTTGCGCTTGCTGGTGGTGTTGAGCAGCACGTTGTAGGCCCCGCCATTGAGCGGCAGCGCCCCCACCACCTCGCCGTAGATGCGACGGAACAGGTACAGCACCACGCCCACCACCAGCAGCGCCACCCAGGCATACTGCCCCGCATACCCAATGGCCAGCGCCGACACATACAGGCACGACGAAGAAATGTCGTTGCCGCAGATGGCAGTGGCCTCCAGCTGGTTTAGTTTTTTGTCGTGGCTCATAGGTGTGAAGCAGGCAGATACGGGAGCAGATGCGGTATCTACGAAGGAACGCGCCGCGCGAACAGCCCACCACTGGAAATACTGGCCGGAGCCGGGCCGCGCCGCCGCCGGCCGGCCGGCAAAACCGCGGCTGCCGGCCCCGAACCATAGCGTGCGGCGGCCTGTTTCGCATTCTGAAACTGCTATCTTTGAACCTGATTCCCACCCAACCACTTCCTATGTCTTCGCAAGCTGACGTTCTCTCGCCCAAGGCCAAAGCCGCCAACCACCACGGTTCCACCAACGCGGCCGGCTTCACCGACTACTTCGACCTCGACGGCCTGCTCACCGAGGAGCACAAGCTCATTCGCCAGAGCATCCGCGACTTCGTGAAGAAGGAAATCAGCCCCAACATCGAGAAGTGGGCCCAGCAGGCGCACTTCCCTTCCGAAATCGTGAAGAAGTTCGGCGACGTGGGCGCGTTCGGGCCTACCATCCCCACCGAGTACGGCGGCGGCGGCCTCGACTACATCAGCTACGGCCTGATTATGCAGGAAATTGAGCGCGGCGACTCCGGCATGCGCTCCACCGCCTCGGTGCAGGGCTCCCTCGTGATGTACCCCATCTACGCCTACGGCTCCGAAGAGCAGCGCCGCAAGTACCTGCCCAAGCTGGCCTCCGGCGAGTGGCTCGGCTGCTTCGGCCTCACCGAGCCCGACCACGGCTCCAACCCCGGCGGCATGACCACCACCATCAAGGACATGGGCGACTACTACCTGCTCAACGGCGCCAAGCTGTGGATCAGCAACTCGCCCCAGAGCCAGGTAGCGGTAGTGTGGGCCAAAAACGACGAAGGCCGCATCCGGGGCGTCATCGTGGAAAAAGGCATGGAAGGCTTCACCGCCCCCGAAATCCACAACAAGTGGAGCCTGCGCGCCAGCATCACCGGCGAGCTGGTGTTCGACAACGTGAAGGTGCCCAAGGAAAACCTGCTGCCCAACGTGGAAGGCCTCAAAGGCCCGCTCGGCTGCCTCGACTCGGCCCGCTACGGCATTGCCTGGGGCGCCATCGGCGTGGCCATCGACTGCTATGAGTCGGCGCTGAAGTACTCGCTGGAGCGCGAGCAGTTCGGCAAGCCGATTGCCGGTTTCCAGCTGCAGCAGAAGAAGCTGGCCGAAATGATTACCGAAATCACCAAAGCCCAGCTGATGGTGTGGCGTTTGGGCGTGCTCAAAAATGAAGGCAAAGCCACCAGCGCCCAGATTTCGATGGCCAAGCGCAACTCCGTGGAAATAGCCCTGCACATTGCCCGCGAAGCCCGCCAGATTCACGGCGGCATGGGCATCACGGGCGAGTATCCCATCATGCGCCACATGATGAACCTGGAGTCCGTCATCACCTACGAAGGCACCCACGACATCCACCTGCTCATCACCGGCGCCGACATCACCGGCATCCAGGCGTTCAAGTAAGCGCCTGCCTTATCCGGCAAAAAAGGCCGCTCCGTTCCCGGAGCGGCCTTTTTTGTGCGCCTTGTGCGCCGCGTGTAGCTACTTCGTCACCTCCAGCAGCCAGTCTTCGCCGTCGCGGCTGAGCAGGTGGTAGTGCCGGCCACCGGTGCGCTGGCTGAGTAGCAGGCCGGCTTCTACCAGCACCGGCAGGGCGCGGTGCAGCGTGAGGCGGGTAGTGTCGGCCAGCTCGGCGAGGTCCTTGGTGGTGAGGCGCGGATGGGCCATCAGGGCGTAACACACGCGCCCGAAGGTGAAGGACCGGCGCGGGTCGAGGCCGGGCAGCCGCTCGCGCAACGCCAGCGCAATGCAGATTTCCAGCGAGGCCTGGTCGTAGCCGTGGGGCGGGCGCTCCGGCGGCAGGTCGCGGGTGGCTACGCGGTGCGCAAAGGCGGCCAGCAGGCCGGTATCATCGGGGCGGGGCGCCTCATCGGGCAAAGCATCAGAAGCCGACATACAACAAAACGAAGTAGAGCGTACTACAAAGTATGGGGAGAAAGCCGCCTGTAGGTATCAGAAACAGGTAGCCGCGTATCTAAAAAAGCACGCCGTGTATCGAAGATAGGATTCCCGGTATAGCAGACACGATTACCGGTATGATAGACAGAATACCCGGTATAGTAGATACGATTTCCGGTATCAGAGAAACAGTTCCCGGTATAGCAGAAACGACTTCCGGTATCAGATATACGACCTCCGGTGTCACACATACGGTTCCCGGTATATGCCCAACGTCTTCCGGTATATGCCCAACGGCTTCCGGTATCAGACAAACGGCTTCCGGTATCGGACAAACGGCTTCCGGTATCAGACAAACGGCTTCCGGTATCGGAGTTAGGCTAGTGGGAGCGGCACCGGGCGGCTACCGCTCCAGCAGGAAGGTGGTTTCGTTGATGGAGCCGCCGCCCACGCTGATCTGGGTAGAATTGACGACCTGCCAGCCGGCCTGCCGAAGCTCGTTGAGCTTTTTCAGCTCGCTCAGGTGCAGCTGGTCGTAGGAGCTGGCCATCTTGTTGAGCGAGCCGGCCTTGGCGTCTACCTCAGTGGTTTCGACCTGGCCGCTGGGCGAGAGGGTGGAAATGGTGTTTTTGCCCCCGAATCCCGTGCCGGCGAAGCGGCTCACCACCATCATATACTCCGGGTTGGCAGCGGGCTTGGGATAAAACGCCCACGAGCCGAGGGCGGCCAGGAGCAGGGCGGCGGCGGGTAATATCTTCTTCATGGTGCTGGAAAGCGAGAAAAACGGTGAATTGGGCTTTCAACTTACGCTGTTTCCGGCACATGTCCGCGCCTGCTACCGCAGCTCGTCAAACGCATATTGCGCGCTGCTCCAGAACTCGTCGAGGGTCATGATGCGGGGCTTGAAAAACGAAATCAGGGCGGGCCAGTCGTCGCGCGAGAACAGGTTGACAGGCGTCAACTCGGTGAAGATGCGGCTCAGGGGCTGGCCATTGGCGTCGATGGCATCGGCTTCCCAGCGCCAGGTTTCGCCGGTGGCCTCGTGCAGCATGGTTTTCAGCTCCCGGAACTGCTCGAAAAACAGCTCCCGCACGCCCGCGTCGGGGTGGGTAAGCTCGATGCCGATAGTGGCGCGGCGGCCGTCGGCCTGCATCCGAAAATAGACGTGCTTGAGGCCGGTTTTGTAGTTGATCCAGTTCGTGGGCACGCCCTCCGCCGACGGCACGGGCGCCATATACTGCCCAAACGTGGTCCAGAAAGCCTGACGCAGCTGGGTTACTTCCGTTTTGCTATACATAAGGCAAAAGTAGGCAACGCAGGCCACGCGCCGCCGGGGTGGGCGCGTGGCTACAGCAGGTCGGCTAGGTGTTCCATTTCCTGCCGGGCCTGCGCAAACTCGGGCTCCGCACCGTACTCGTTCTGCACCAGTTCCACAAACCCGCCCACAATAATGGACAGCACGTGCCGCACCCGGGAGGCAGCCTCCGGGTCGTGGTCGGTGCTTATGTCTACTCCCTGCAGAAACAGGCGCTCCAGCTCGGGCTGCAGCATGGTCATGGCGCACACCTGCGCGCACCGGTACAGCAGCACCAGTTCGGGCAGCGTAAAGCCCAGCGGCTCGTCGGGGGCGGCGTTCAGCAGGCGCTGCCGTAGGCGGGGCAGCAGTGGGGTGTGGAAGGCCTCGTTGGCCCCAACGGCACTGGTAAAGGGCGTTTCCAGCGTATCGGGCAGCACGTCGGGCAGCGTGGCGGAGAGGCGCATCACCTGCAGCTGGGCTTCCTGAAACGTCATCTGAACGGCCGGCTCCTCGGCTTCCGTGTCGTCCGTTTCGTAGGCGGGCGCGGCCGGCTGCGCCTCGGGCGGTGTGGCGTGAGGCAGTGGGGGCAGGCTGGGGAGCTGGCGGGCCACAATGCCTTCCAGCTGCAGGGCACCCAGCGCCAGGCTCTCGGCATCCTCGCCTTCCAGCTGGCCCAGGTACGTGGCAAAGTTGTCGGCGAGTAGCTGCAGGCCGTGCACAAAATGGTCGAGCAGCAGCTGGGACTGGTGCAGATCGGGGTCCTCGGTCTGCACGTGGCCCGAAAACCCCTGGATGCGCTTGAGCAATTCCAGACCCATCGGGCTGGTGAGGAGCTGCTCGCCCAGGCGTAGGTACCACAGGAACTCGGTGGGCTGCTGCACCATCACGGTGCCCAGCGACACATCGTCGTGCACGGCCTGCATGGTACTCACGAAGTCGGCGTCGAGCTCGGTAAGGGCGGCCACTTCCTGCGTGAGGGCCGTGTGCGGGTGCTGGAATACGTGGCGGCACACGCTGTTGACGAGGATAAGAGAGGTACGCATCTGCGCGTAGAAGCCCGCGGGCAGCCCCCCGTTCATTTCAGTAGCAAAAGAGGAAAAGTCGGACATAGACAAAGAGGATAAAGCCGGTTTAATAACGGAAAAACCCGCGGATAAACAGCCGCCTGCAGCGCCTGTGTGCCAAGGGGTTCCTTCGGCTGCCCGGCAGAATTCCGGCGGGCCGGCATGGCAAGCTGCCGGCCTTCGTGTTATGTTTACGGCCTCACCAAGATTTTCCTTTCTATGGCTGACGCCCCCGCTCTCGTTCTGCTCGAATGCCTGGTAGCCGGCACCACCCACCGCCCCGGCCTCCGCGACTACGAGCCCAAGCTGCAGCCGGGCCAGTCGTTGGCACTGGAGCGTGAGCCCGCCAGCGCCTACGACGACTGGGCCGTGCGCGTGCTTACCGACGCTCCCGATGCCATGTGGCTGGGCTACCTGCCCGAGGGCCGCAACGAAACCATTGCCCGCCTGCTCGATGCCGGCTTCCCGCTTTCAGCCCGCCTCACCCACAAAGCCTGGGAAGACGAGTGGCTGCACCTGGAAATAGAAGTGCTTCTACCGATAAAGTGAATGAGTGAATGAGTGAATGAGTGAATGAGTGAATGAGTGAATGAGTGAATGAGTGAATGAGTGAATGAGTGAATGAGTAGCATTACTGAAAGCCAGTCGTTCGGATAGTCCATTCACTCATTCACTCATTTAGTCATGCACTCATTGCTACAGCGCGTCGGCGAGGGCCAGCACCTGCTGGCGGGCCTGCTGCAGCGCCGGCTCCTGCGGAAACGTGTATTGCACCCAGCGCGTGAAGCCGCTCACGATTTCGCCCACGGCTTGGCGTCCGCTGGGCTCCGGCGCGGCCGGCGAGGCGGCGGCTTCCTCGGGAGAAACGCTCGGAAAAATGCTACCCAGCCCCACCTTCTCCAGCACCTCCGACACAAATACCATCCCGCAGACCTGCATAGCCTGGTACAGCTGCACCAGCTCGGGCATGGTCAGGGCGAAATCCTGGGCCGGCTCCAGGGTGCTGAGGCGCTCTATAATAGGCTCCAGAGCGGCCGGGCGCAGCGCCGGAAGTTCGGCCACGGCCTGCAGAAACGGATGCTCGCCAGCCTCGGGCAGTGAGTGTACCAGCAGCAGCGCCAGCCGCATCATCTGCAGCTGCGGCTCCGTGAACCGAATGGTAGCAGCCGGAGCCGGGTGGGCCGCCACATAGTGGCTGAAGGCCTCCTCTACGTGCAGGCGGTGCATTCCCAGCGTTTCGGCCGCCGGCAGTTGCTCTTCCAGCAGCGCCAGAAACGCGCCGCTTAGCTCCAGGCAGTAGCTTTTCAGGGCCTGCATCTGTGCCGTATCAATAGCCATCTGCTGCTGCACGTAGCCGAGCACCGGGGCCGCCAGCGTAGTGTCGAGGGTGAGGCGGCCGAGCAGGAGCAGGTCGTAGAGGGCGCGCGGCTGGGCCTGCAGGGTCTGTAGCAGCTGGTCGTGGCTGGCAATGGTATTCAGTTCCGCTACGCGCAGCGTGTTCAGGCCGGTAAGAGCCATCAGCTGTAGCAGCGGGGCATCCTGCGGCCGGCTCAGCAGCTCGGCGCAAGCCATGCCGTGCAGACTCAGGCAGTGCGCCAGCTGGTCGTAGAAGTCGGCCGGAATGGTGTGGAGCCAGTTGTCGGAGGGCATTGCGTGGGGTGGTAGGAGTGGCAAATCAGGCCAAAGATACGGCCATCCTGCCGCGCCCGGCCCATGTTCAGTTGCCCGCCTCCACTCCTAAACGAAAATGCGCCCCATGCTGCGCCCACCGAAACACGCCCAGACACCTGCTTATATGCAGGGCGTTCTGGTGGCTATTTCAGCAGGGTGTAGCCAATGCGGAAAGCCCCGGCGGGAGCTAAGCGCGTTTTGTTGCCAGGGTCGGGGGTAGCGGCCAGAAAGTTCTGGTTGGGAGCGTCAAAAATCGGATTGGCGGTGCGGTCATTCAGCGTCTGGTAGCGCACCTCCCGCTGCCGCACGCCCAGGCCCAGCGCCATATCCAGCCAGAAGCGCTGGCCAAGCCGCCGCATCATACCGGCTTTCAGAGCGGCTCCGCGCACGTTCCGCTCAATATGAGCCTGATCATATGCCCGGCGCTCATCTCCGCGCTCATAGGTGCCGCTTTTCAGGTCGTAGCTCTGCGGCACATAAAACGCCTCGGCCGCTACGTACCATTGCTGCCGCTCGGAGCGCGGAATGTAATAGCGGCCTTCCAGCTTGAATTTCTGGTAGCGGATGTTGGCCTTACTCTGATTCCAGTAAAACAGCTGCAGAGGTGTAAACTTGAAGCCATAGTCAATCTCCAGCCCAATGCGCGGCACCGGCCGAAACTCCAGTCCCAGCATCAGCGCGCTGGTACTGGGGTCCAGCAGCGTCAAGGGAGACGTCTTGAGCAGAAGGCGCTCAGAATGCAGCTGCCGCAAAGGAGGCAAGCCAGCCAATTGGCTTTGGGCCAGGGCTGAAGTGGAAAGGGCTATTCCGGCGGCTGCAAGCAAAAAGGAAGACGTCATGGAGGAGCGGCTGTGGTGGGAGCTGGCACTAAGCCGGCTACCAAATATATCTGTTCGCGGCCATAACTGCCACCCGGAGCGGCAGATAAAAATGAAAATACTATTGAGATTAGTAAAATAGTAGGGTGACGCTATTTTTTTGCTAAAAAGGGGACAATCTGCCGGCTGCAGGTGTTACCTTGCTGCTACCAACTTTCACCCTTCGTACTATGCGCGAACCGTTTCTAACCGGCGGCAACGACCACATGGACGCTACCGAAAAAGACATTGACAAGGCGCTCCGCCCCCTTTCCTTCGACGACTTTGCCGGGCAGGATAAAGTGGTGGAGAACCTGAAGATTTTCGTGGCCGCGGCCCGCCAGCGCGGTGATGCTCTCGACCATGTGCTGTTGCACGGCCCTCCCGGCTTGGGCAAAACCACTCTCTCGCACATCATCGCCAACGAGCTGCAGTCGGGTATCAAAATGACCAGCGGCCCCGTGCTCGATAAGCCGTCGGATCTGGCCGGCCTGCTCACCAATCTGGAGCCGCACGACGTGCTGTTCATTGATGAGATTCACCGGCTCAATCCCGTAGTTGAGGAGTATCTGTATTCGGCTATGGAGGACTACCGCATCGATATTATGCTCGATTCGGGCCCGAATGCGCGCTCGGTCCAGATTTCGTTGTCGCCGTTCACGCTGATTGGGGCTACCACCCGCTCCGGCATGCTCACCTCGCCGCTGCGGGCCCGTTTCGGCATCAGCTCCCGCCTCGAATACTACGATTCCAAGCTGCTGACCAGCATTGTGCAGCGTTCTTCCGAGATTCTGGGCACTCCGATCTATGAGGACGCGGCCTTCGAAATTGCGCGCCGCTCGCGCGGGACGCCGCGTATCGCTAACAACCTGCTGCGCCGCACCCGCGACTTTGCCCAAATCAAGGGTGATGGTACCATCACGGTAGATATTGCTCAGTTTGCCCTCAACGCCCTCGACGTAGACGCCCGCGGCCTCGACGACATGGACAAGCGCATCCTGAGCACCATCATCGACAAGTTCAAGGGTGGTCCGGTGGGCCTCAGCACCATTGCCACGGCCTGCGGCGAAGAAGCCGAAACCATCGAGGAAGTGTACGAGCCGTTCCTGATTCAGGAAGGCTACATCAAGCGCACCAGCCGCGGCCGCGAAGCCACCGAGCACGCCTACCAGCACCTCGGCAAGCTCATGCCCCAGCACCTGCGCGGCAACACCGGCGAGCTGTTCAGCTAACCCAGCATTCTAAGCACAGCAAAGGGCCTTATTACGCCGCCGTCATCCTGAAATGACTTATGGTTACGTAATAAGGCCCTTTGCTGTGCTTAGAATGCCGTATTCTTGTGCTTCATTCTATCTGGCGCCATGCTCCCAACCGCTCTTTATACTGCCTTTATCAAGCAACGCGCGGCGGAGTTGGGCTTTATGTACTGCGGTATTTCCAGGGCCGAGTTTCTGGAGGAAGAAGCGCCGCGCCTCGAAAACTGGCTCAGCCGCAACATGCATGGCCAGATGGGCTACATGGCCAACCACTTCGATAAGCGCCTCGACCCGCGTCTGCTCGTGGACGGGGCCAAGTCGGTGATTTCACTGCTGCTCAACTACTACCCGCCCCAGGAAACCCAGCAACCCGACGACACGCTCAAAGTCAGCAAGTACGCCTACGGCCGCGACTACCACTTCGTCATCAAAGACAAGCTGAAAACCTTGCTGGCGGCCATGCAGGAGGAAATAGGGGAGGTGGGCGGCCGGGTGTTCGTCGATTCGGCGCCGGTGATGGACAAGGCCTGGGCCAAGCGCAGCGGGGCCGGCTGGATGGGCAAAAACACCAACCTGATTACGCCCGGCGCGGGCTCGTTCTACTTCATTGCCGAGCTGATTGTGGACGTGGAGCTGGACTACGACGGCCCCATCAAGGACTATTGCGGCACCTGCACCAAATGCCTGGACGCCTGCCCCACTGGCGCCATCACCGAGCCCTACGTGGTAGACGGCAGCAAATGTATCAGCTACTTCACCATCGAGCTGAAAGACCAGATTCCGCGGGAAGTGGAAGGCAAGTTCGGCAACTGGGTGTTCGGCTGCGACATCTGCCAGGACGTGTGCCCCTGGAACCGGTTCGTGAAGCCGCACCAGGAGCCGCAGTTTAATCCGCACCCCGGCCTGAAAGACCTCAAGGCTTCCGACTGGCAGGAAATCACGCACGAATTGTTTTCGGAGCTGTTTCGGCAGTCGGCGGTGAAGCGTACGGGCTACGTGGGGCTGCAGCGCAATATCCGGTTCGTGACGGGCGAGTAGCCTGGGCACTAAAAAGCCGGCCCGGTGGCAGTCATTTCAGACTGTACCGGGCCGGCTTTTTAGATAAAGAAGTAGGCTATACCGCGGCAGGCTGGGTGAACACGCGGTTCAGGATGCGGCGGTAAAGGGTAGAGAACTGCTCGTAGCACCATTCTTTCAGCTGAGTCAACTCAACGGGCAGCAACATGCGCAGTGCCTTGCGTAACTCCTTCTCAAACAGAATTTTATCGAAGCTGACTTTGAGAAGAATGGTTTTGGCGTATTCCAACATTGTTGAAAGCTTGTTTTCGGGTGGGTTAGGGCGGAAAATGAGGACAGGGTCGTTATACGGAAGAACTGCTTGTTTGCTGTTCCGTAGCCGGGCAGTTGCCGTTCTTTGCTGAAAGTTACAACTAATAATTGGCTGCGTTATAAAGAAAGAGCGGGGTGGAAAAGTTCAGACATTCTCACAAACGGGCATAAAAACGAAAAAGCAGCGGCTTGGGTTAGCCACTGCTTCTCAAAAAATCAGTCGTTTTACGACGCTCAGTAAGGTTTTTTAGTAACTGAAAAGGGCCAGTACTGCCTGCGTCTGATCGGTGTTTAGAGGCTCATCAAAGGCTTCCGGGACGCCCTGCGTCAGGATGTTGGTGCCGGGGTAGCCAATGGGCAGCAGCTGGAACGGTACGGGCCGGGTGTTGGAGAGGTATTGCTTCAGGGCATCCTCGCCTTCGTACACTACGTCCGTCTTCCCGGCTACCGTAATGCTGGCGTCGGTGGGGCTGGGCCAGGGCTTCACGGTGGCGCCGCGCTGCTTGCGCATCAGGCGGATGCGGGCTGCGTGGCGGGCCTCGGTGGCGTGCAGCTGCAATACCGTCTGCACGATAAAGGCATTGTTAAGAAATTCCACTTGACCTTTGTAAGCACGCACCGCCGCATCTTCCAGCAATTGAGCAACCTGCAGAAACTGGTCGAAATCGGTGAAGACGTTGGCAAACAGGGCAGGCTGCGTGCCGTTTTTGGTGCCCGTAAAGTCGAAGTTGGGAGCCGCAATGGCTGTGCTGCCCGAGCTGGTAATAGCGTCCGTCAGGAGCACAATATGCTGCTGCTGGTGCCGCTGCATAGCTGCAACGGACGCCCGGAACGTAGGATCAGCCGGAAAAAAGGGCACCGTAAGGGCCAGCGCGCGGGAGTACAGAGCTTCCTGCAACCGCTCAATCTGCAAAAACAGATTCAGAGAATCGAGGATGGTGAGCGTGGTGCGGGCCTGCGCAGGCAGGGCAGCCAGCCCGAAGGGCAAGGCAGCGGCCAGCGCCTTTGCGCCGAAGCGGCTCAAATTCTCCAGCGCCTCCCGCCGTGGCGCCGACTGCTCCAGTTGGTTCGGATTGATTTCGGCCAGCTCGGCCAGAAGTTTCAGAATATTCATGGCAGGCAGCGCCTTAAGTAGTCGGCAGAAAATCCGTAGAGATAGGCACGGGAATGAACGGCTGGATCAGGGCCACCACCTCCAGCGGCGTTTTGGCTGCATCGAGGCCGGTAGTGCCGATACCCGTGGCCCAGGAGCCGGGCTGTACCAGCTCCTGCACCAGGGTAGCGTGGCGGGCTTCTACGGAGGCAATTTTCCCCAGCAGCTTCAGGAAAGGCGCCGTCAGGTGCTTGCCCGCGCCGTTGTAAGCGGCTACCCCAATGTTTTCCAGAAGCTGAGCAGCGGCCCATACCCCGGCGCGCGTGGTGAGCGTCAGGGAAGAGAAGTCGAAGGTGAGCGGCGTCACGAAGCTGTTGTCGTAGACGTTGGTGCCCAGGGCATATTTCAGATACTCGCGGTGAATAAGCTCATGGTCACGCAGATCCGTCAGATAAGCCAGTTCGCCGGGCAGCAGGTCGGCGGGAGGCGTTGCTACTACCTTGTCGTAGAAAGCCGCTTCCAGCTGCTCCAGCAGATAGGCGTAGTTGAGGATATTGTTGTCGAGGCTGTCCTTTGTGGCAATGACCAACTGCTGGGTAAACGTGCCCGGGTTGGGCGTGTCGTCTTTGGCACAGCCGGCCAGCACCAGGGCAGAGGCAGCCGCTCCGGCCCCGGCCACGCGGAAGAAAGAACGGCGGTGGAGCGTACGCGCCAGAAATGAGTTGTCGTGCATAAGAAAAGGTGTCGGTGGAGCAGACCAACAAATGCGCCCGGCACCGATTCAACAAAGATAGTCTGTTATGGTGGGATGCTCTAACCCGGGAGAAGGTTGCACAAAAAAGGCGCCCCGTATAGGGCGCCTTTCTCTAAAAAGCAGGAGCAGTATGCCTAAAACGTGACAACTGAGCGCGCAATATTTACGACGGTGGTGTTGTCGAGTCCTTCATCGAAAGCTTCGCTCACTTCAGCAGCCGTGTAGGTGTTGCCGCCCACCGAAGTCAGCGTCAGGCCACCCTGGGACAAATTGCCCTCGGCCGGGAAAGTAGCCGCGGGGTTGCCAGCGGCATATACCGGTGCCGGCGCACCGTTGCCTTCGGCGTTGGTGATCCAGCCAAACTGCTGAATGCCGCCGGCAGCGGTGGCGCGGCGCATATAGCGGATGTGGGAAGCATGCCGGGCCTCTACTGAGTGAATCTGCAACGCTACCGTCAGCAGGTTCACCACGTTGCCGCCCACAGTAGGGTTCAGCGTGCGCGGAATATTGGTAGCCTGGCCTTTGTAGGCCCGTACGCCGGTGTCCTCAAATGCCTGAGCAAACGTCAGGAACGTAGGATAGTTGGAAAAAGCGGTGCCAAAGTTGAAGCTGGCCGGCCGGGGATTAGCCGAAGTACCCAGCGCCGCCTTCAGCAGGTTTACGTGGGCCGTTTCGTGGTTCTTGATGGTCTGGATGGCACCGCGGGCAGCGCTGCCGGTCGTCAGGTTGGCGGCCAGCGTAGGAGCGGCCAGCGCCTGGGCGTAGAAGTCTTCCTCCAGGTACTCCAGTAGCAGCGCGTAGTTCAGAATATCGTTGGCATTAGCTAGCGTCTGCTGGCCTACAGCCTTGTTGAAAGCCGAGCCGATGGCAATAGGAGCAGCCGCCAGCGCCATTTTGCGCGTGATGTCGCCGAGGGCCGAAAGGGCGCTACGGCGGTGGGTCAGGCGGTCCATGATTTCAGGATCAACCTTCTCTATCTCGGATATTATTTGAAACAGGTTCATAGTGTTCGGAAGTCAGAAGTGAGAAGAGAAAGTTATTTGCCGACGTTGGCGCCGTCGATAGTTTCCGTGATGAAAGGCTGCGCGGCGGCCAGCACCTGTGCTACCGTCATAGCTTTATCGAGGCCGTTGGCATCCACTGCGGTGCTATCGGCAAAGGTGCCATTGTTAATCAGGTCGCGGATAAACGCCGCGTGGCGTGCTTCCACCGACACAATTTTGCCGGCCAGCAGCAGGTAAGTCGGGTCCTGGATGAGGGCGCCGGCTCCGTTGTAGGCTGCTACGCCCAAGTCCTCAAAGGTTTTGGCGGTGTCCAGCACCTGCGTCCGGTTGCCGAAGTTGAGGTTGCCCCATTTCGGAGTGAGAGCCGGAATAGCGCTGGTTGCCGGAATGGCCGCCTTGAAAAAGTCGCGGTGAATAGCCTCGTGCTTGGCAATGGCGGTTAGCGCGGCGCGTTCGGCCGCATCGGGGAAGGCCGTATTGAAGCCGGCATTCGAGATGACCTGCGCGTAGAAGGCTGCTTCCAGCTGCTCCAGAGCATATGCATAGTTCAGTACGCCCACATCGCCGGAGCCCAGGCTCACAGTGCCCGCCGCTGGGTTCGTTGGCTCGTCGTCATCGTCGTTGCAGCCGGAAAGCAGCAGCGTGGTAGCTGCGGCCGTGGCGCCCGCATACATAAAGAACGAGCGGCGCTTGATGGGCACCTGAAGCGGGGTAGCATTTTCGGCCTCTTCGCTGCTGTTTTGGAGGTTTTTAGACATGGGATGAAAGATTAGGGTAGAGAAAAGTTCTGGCAAAGGGGTTCCCTTGAGGCCTGTGGAGCCTTTTTTTGGGAAGAGTACTGAACTGACTTGGGGGTATTTGCTGGTGACTTACGTCTTATTCGTTCGGAGTGGATTCCAAAAGCCGTAATTATGTAATGTCGAGCTTGGAATGTTACTGTTCAGCACAGGCTACAAGGCGCCTATTGGCCGGCGGTACGAGTAGCAGAAAACCGCTTGGCTGGGTGCTGGGGGCTTTTTTGTGTAGCTTTGGCTAAGCTCCCTCTGCTCTATGCGCTTATTTCTGCTGTGGCTTCTTTTTTTCCTGGCGTGCCATGCGGTGCCACTGCCGGGCTATGCCCAGCCCGCCCCGAAGCCCGCCGCCGCCGCTACCGACCTGCAGGTAACCCTGGAGCTGGGTGCTACCGCGTTTCCGGTCACCGAATACTTTACCATTAGCTTCCGGCTACAAGGCGGCCGCCTCGAGCGGTATTCGGCTTTTCCGGATCTGGAGGGCTTCAAAAAGAGCGGCAAATCAAGCACCACCACCACGCGCATCGTGGAAGGCCGCACCACCACCGAGTTGATTATCACGCAGCGTTACGCCGCTTATGAGGAGGGCGAGTTTGTGGTGAAGCCCTTTACCATGACCGTGAACGGGCAAACCGTGCGCTCGGCCGGGGCTACGCTGGCAGTAGGGCCGGCTCCCGTGGCGGCTACCCCCGGCACCCCGCCCGTAGGGGGCGGGCTCCAGGGCCTGGGCCTGCTCGACCAACTGTTCGGGAAGCCCAAGCCGCAGGAATACGTAGAGCCGAAGGATAATGCTTTTCTAGCCCTGGTACCCGATAAAACCAGCGTATTCGTGGGCGAAGGAGTGCATGTCGGGCTTTATTTCTACCTCACGCCCAACGACCAAGGCCTGTTGGACTTCTACAACTTTGCCGGGCAGCTGCCCGCCATACTGCGCCAATTGCGGCAGCGCACCGCCTGGGAGGAGCCCTTTGATGAGCAGGAGATTTTGCCGGAGACCGTAACGATGGGCGGCCGGCAGTTTATTCGGTTTCGGCTCTACGAAGCCCAGTTCTACCCTCTGAACACCGAGCCACTGACCTTTCCGGCGGTAGCGCTGCAGATGGTGAAGTACCGCGTGGCCAAAAAGCCGGCCGAAGGGCTGGACAACCGCCTGGAAGGCTACAAAACCTACTACACCGCCGCCCGCCGCGTGCAGGTAAAGCCGCTGCCCCCGCACCCTCTGCGCGACCAGGTGCCCGTGGGTAGCTACCAGCTGCGCGAGGCCATCGACCGGACGGCGTTCCGCACGGGACAGGCATTTACGTACAGTTTCGGGGTAGAGGGAGAGGGAAATCTGGCGGCGCTAAACGCCCCGGCCGTGCGGCCCCGGCCCGGGCTGGAAGTGTACGGCCCCGATGTGCGGCAGGAACTCACCCGGCAGGGCGGGCGCGTGGGCGGGCGCAAAGTATTTCAATACCGCTTTGTAGGGCGCAACCCCGGGCCGGTGCCTCTTGACAGCCTGCTGGCCTTGGTGTATTTCGACCCGGCCACCGGCCGCTACGACACGCTGCACCCGGAGCTGAGCCCGCTGCTGCGCGGCCCCGTGCGCGGTACTGCCGAGTTCCGGGCCCGTCCCGATGACCCGTTTTACCAAAAAGTGCTGTTTGATGCTTCCAGCACGATGCAGCCACTGGACACATACCACGATGTGCGCCGCTACGCCAACTATATTCTGGCGGCGCTGCTGGTGGTAGCTGCCTGGGGCTGGTGGCGGGGCCGTCGGTAGAGCCGTCGCGGGCGAGGTAGAAGCGCTACTTCGCCGTTACCTTTGCCGCCTTTCCCTGGCTTTTGACCTACTCATCCTATGAATACTTTCGGCACGCTGTTTCGGATTACTACGTTTGGCGAGTCGCACGGGCCCGGGATTGGGGTGGTGATAGATGGCTGCCCGGCCGGGCTGGCCGTAGTTGAAGCCGACATTCAGGCGGCCTTGGATCGGCGCCGGCCCGGGCAAAGCGACCTGACTACGCCCCGCAAGGAAGCCGACCGGGTCGAAATTCAGTCCGGCATTTTCCAGGGCCAGACCACGGGCACGCCCATCAGCCTCTACATCCGCAACCAGGACCAGGCCAGCCACGACTACTCCCACATCGAGCACGCCTACCGCCCCTCGCACGCTGACTACACTTACGACCAGAAGTACGGCCGGCGCGACTACCGGGGCGGCGGCCGCAGCTCGGCCCGCGAAACAGCCGCCCGCGTGGCCGCCGGCGCCGTTGCACAGCAGCTACTCACGCAGCACGGTATCCGGGTGCAGAGCTACGTGTCGCAGGTGGGCGCGGTGGCGGTGCCAGTCGGGTACGAGCAGCTGGATCTGGGCCTCATCGACTCGAACCCGGTGCGCTGCCCGCATCCCGAAACCGCCGACCGAATGGCTGCCCTGATCCGCCAGACCCGGGACCGGCACGACACAGTGGGCGGCCTCGTGACGGGCGTAGTAACCGGTGTTCCGTCCGGCCTTGGCGAGCCGGTATTCGACAAGCTGCACGCTGAGCTGGGCCGCGCCATGCTGGGCATCAATGCCGTGAAGGGCTTCGAGTATGGCTCAGGCTTCGCCGGCACGCTGCTTTTCGGCTCCGAGCACAACGACCAGTTCTATACCAATGACACCGGTCAGGTGCGTACCCGCACCAACCACAGCGGCGGTATTCAGGGTGGCATCTCCAACGGGCAGGATATCTACTTTCGGGTGGCGTTCAAGCCGGTGGCCACCATACTGCAGCCTCAAGCCACCATCAACGACCAGGGTGAGGAAATAACGCTGGCCGGCCGCGGCCGCCACGACCCCTGCGTGCTGCCCCGCGCCGTGCCCATCGTAGATGCCATGGCCCAACTGGTGCTGGCCGATATGCTGCTGCGCGCGCGCACCAACCGCGCAGAGTGGGCCGGATAGCACTATCCGGCGCCAGACTTTGTTGTGTACGCTGAAGGAGCTGAAGTCCGGCTGTCTTGCTTCGTGCAGAGCAGGAGTACTGTTATACTTCGCTACCTTTGTAACTATTGCCGCACTGCGCGGTTTTACGTGTCAGGCCGACTGAAAGCGGCCGACTTTCTCCCGCTTGTCTCCAAGTCTTTCAAACATGGCTGAACAACTCACTGCCCCCGCCGGCCCGGTTTCTATCTATGCCGAAGCCTCGCCCAACCCCGAATCCATGAAGTTCGTGCTGAACGCCCAGCTGCTGGCTGACGGTGTGAGCGTGGACTATCCCAACCTGGAAGCTGCCGCCAATTCGCCGCTGGCCCAGGAACTCTTCAACTTCGATTATGTGGGCCGCGTGTTCATCGCCCAGAACTTCGTAACCATCACCAAAACGTCCGAGCATCAGTGGGCCCAGCTTATTCCGGAGCTGCGCACCTTCCTGAAGTCGTACGTGGAGGCCAGCGGCCCCATCTTCACCGTCGATCCGGCGGCTGAGCAGCGCGCCGCCCAGCAAGCTGCCGCCACCGGCGACAACTCGGAAGCCGACCAGCAGACCAGCCAGAAAATCATCGACCTGCTCGACAACTACGTGCGTCCCGCCGTGGAGCAGGATGGTGGCAATATCACCTTCAAAAGCTACCAGGACGGCATCGTGACCGTGAACCTGCAGGGTTCGTGCTCCGGCTGCCCCTCGGCTACCGTTACGCTGAAATCGGGCATCGAAAACCTGCTCAAGCGTATGGTGCCGGAAGTGAAAGAGGTAGTGGCCGAAGGCGTTACAGCTTCGTTCTAAGCCTGCTTTCAGGCCGTAAGCAAAAAGCCCTGGCTACACAGCCAGGGCTTTTTCTATGCTCTTACAGAGTAGGAGCGCCATTGCGTAAAAGCGGCAGGTGCTCTGGAGTGGCTGTTTATCTGACGACAGAAGCAACAAAAAAGCCCGACCAGAAGGCCGGGCTTTTTGGCGGAAGAATCAGCGGAAGCCGATTCCTGCCGAAATACGCTTTACATGTTGGCTGTCGACAGCTTGGGCGCGTCGTCGTCGTGGATGTGCGTCGACATGTCGGTGCCGCGCAGCTTGGCGTCTTTGCGGCCGTAGGTGTCGAGGATGATAGGCGTGGCAATGAACAGCGACGAGTACGTGCCGAGCACGATACCTACCAGCATAGCAAACGAGAAGGAGCGGAGCGTTTCACCCCCGAAGATGTAGAGCACCAGCACCACCAGGAACACCGTGGTGGAGGTGATAATCGTACGGGAGAACGTGCTGTTCAGGGCCGGGTTGGCCACCTGCGCAAACGTCAGCTTGGGGTTCTCGTGCATGTATTCCCGGATTCGGTCGAAGATTACCACCGTATCGTTCATCGAGAAGCCCAGCACGGTCAGCACGGCGGCCACGAAAATCTGGTCCATTTCGTAGTTCAGGCCGAACAGGCGCGCAATCGGGTAGCAGGCAATTACTAGCAGCACGTCGTGGAACAAGGAAACCACGGCTGCCAGCGAGAACTGCCACTTTTCGAAGCGGAACAGTACGTAGATGAAGATACCGAGCAGCGTCAGGCCCAGGCTCAGCACCGAGGTGCGCTTGATATCGTCGGCAATGGTAGCGCCTACTTTCGAGGTAGACTTGATGACGGGAGCATCGGCGGCGAAGTCGCGCTTCAGCTCATCCATCATCACCGCTTCTACCTTCTTGTCGGCCGCTACCGTTTCGTCGTCGGCCAAAAAGCCGGTCGTGATGCGCAGGCGGTTAGGCGAGCCGAAGGTTTTCACCTCCGTGCCGGCGCCCTGGAAAGCCCGCTCTACCAGCGCGTCGTGCACCGTAGAAGCTTCCATCGACTTGTTGAAGTCTACGATATAGGCCCGGCCGCCGCGAAAGTCAACGCCCAGGTTGGGGCCGCCCTGCACCGCCATCAGCACAAAGCCCGTCACAATGAACACCGTGGACAATGCGTAGGCAATCTTGCGCTTGCCCACGATATCGAAGTTGGGGCTCTTGAACAGCTGACGCGAAAGGAAGGTCGAGAAGGTGATTTTGCTCGTCTCCTTGCCTTTCACCAGCCACTCGATGATGAGGCGAGAAATGAATACGGCCGACAGGAACGAGGTGAAAATACCGATGAGCAGCGTCACGGCGAAGTTCTGCACCGGACCCGTACCGAAGATGAACAGCGTCAGGGCGATGATGAGCGTGGTGGCGTTGGAGTCGAAGATGGCCGAGAAAGCGCGCGAGTATCCTTTGTTGATGGCGTCGTGCAGGCCCAGACCGTGGTCCAGCTCTTCCCGGATCCGTTCGAAGATCAGTACGTTGGCATCCACGGACGAGGCGAATACCAGAATCAGACCCGCAATACCGGGCAGCGTGAGGGCGAAGGAAAACTGAGCGAGTACGCCCAGAATCAGGAACATGTTGAACAGCAGGGCAGCATCGGCTACCAGGCCAGCGCGGCCGTAGTACACGGCCATGAACACCATGATGATAACCAGACCCGCCAGCGACGAGTACAGACCCTGGTCGATAGCCTCCTGACCCAGCGACGGACCTACCACGGCTTCTTCCACGATGCGCGTGGGAGCAGGCAGCTTACCGGCTTTCAGTACGTTGGAAAGGTCCTGGGCTTCTTCGATGGAGAAGCTGCCCGAAATGCTGGTGTTGCCGCCGGCAATTTCCGACTGCACCACCGGATCAGAGTACACATAGTCATCGAGCACGATACCTACCTGGCGGCCGATGTTGGCGCCGGTCAGTTTCTGCCATTTCTTGGCACCCGAGGGGTTCATGGCCATGCTCACTTCGGGGCGGCCGCTCTGGTCGTAGTCCTGGCGGGCATCGGCTACTACTTCGCCACCCAGCGGAGCCTCCGCGCCGGGAGCCTTGCGGATAGCCGTCAGCTTCAGGTATTCCTGGCGCTCAATGGTTTCCGGCTTCACGTTCCACAGGAACGTCAGGTTGGGGGGCAGAATAGCGCGGGCCTCATCCGAGCGCAGAATGGCGTTCATGCGGGCCGTGTCGCGCACGTTTACGCCCAGCTGGCCGGGAATCGGCATGGTAAACAGGCGGGCCAGTACCGAGCCCTGCTGCGTAGTAGCCGAATCGGTTTTGGCCGCGGCCGTAGCATTCTTTTTGGCCAGCTGGCTGGCCAGCGAAGTAGAGTCGCCGGCGGTGGCAGTAGAGTCGGTGGCAGCGGCACCAGCCGGAGTAGCCGTGGCGGCTGTGGTGGTTTTCTCTTTCGCAATCAGCGCCTGATCAAGCTGCTGCAAGTAGGGGCCGAACTCATCCTGACGCCATACTTCCCAGAACTCCAGCTTGGCCTGGCCCTGCAGCAGCTTGCGCACGCGGTCCGGGTTGTCTACGCCGGGCAGTTCCACCTGAATGCGGCCCGTGCCTTTCACCCGCTGAATGCTGGGCTGGCTGGTGCCGAACTTGTCGATACGGGTACGCAGGATATTGAAAGAGCGGTCGATGGCTTCTTCCACTTCCTTGTCGATGGCGCCGATTACCTTGTCGTTGGTCGAGTTGATGTCGATGCCGCGGCTCTTGTTGGTGGTGTTGGCGAAGATGCGGGCCAGGTTGTCGCCGGGGGCTACGGTCTGGTACGCCTGCGCAAACAGCGTGGTGAACGGAGTCGACGGGTTGGTCTTCTGAGCCGCTTGCGCCTGCTCCAGTGCCTGGTTGAACTTCACGTCCTTGGAGTTGCCGCTCATGGCGCGCACAATCTCCACCGGCGACACTTCCAGCGTCACGTGCATGCCGCCTTTCAGGTCAAGGCCCAGGCCCAGCTCCGAAGCGCGCACGTCGCGGTAGGTGTAGTCAACCCCCAGAATGCTGGTAACCGGCGCGCGCCATACCGAATCGAGGTAGTGCTGGCGCTGCTTCTGGTTTACCTTGCCGTTGACGGTGGCATAGGTTACGGCATCATCCTGCACGCGCCGCGAGATGAACGTGAAGGTCAGAAAGTAAATACAAAGGGCCGACACGATAATGGTCAACCCAATGATGAGTCCTTTATTACGCATTGAAAAAAGTAAAAGAATGAAGCTTGGAAAGGAAGCCCGACAAGGGCGGATGGCGGCGAGAATGCGCTACATCGGCCTTGGCAGGATCGGCAGTGGGCTGGCGGGCTGCAAAGCCACGCGCTGCCGCCCGGCGGGGCGGCGCTAGGGAGCCTGCGGCGACAAAGCCGCCACCAGCAGCCGGGCCCGGTACACCGTAGCCGGCCGAATGCCCACTAACGGGCGCGGAACGGTCAGCGTCCGGCGAATGGCCGGCAGCCAGCTGTGCGGAGCCGGCCAGGGCAGCCACGCCTCTACCTCGGGTGCCACGTGCAGCACCAGCGGGCCCGTAGCTTCCAGCGTCACTTTTTGCTTCACTACCGCCGCGCGGGCTGGCAGACCAATGCGCGTGGTTTTGCCGGCCGGCACCCGGAAGGTGGCTACGGCCTGGTGGTTCAGCGACACTACAAACAGCACAGTGGCTGTGAGTAGCGCGAAACGCACGCGGGACAAAAACTGGGCGAAGGGCAGAAGCATTGGCAACCTGAGAGCTACAAATATAGCCAAACCCACCCGCCAAGGCAACGTATAAAGCCGGCTTCTGGCCTGCCCCAACGGATAAAACAGCAAAAAAGCGTGTTGCCGTACCGGCAACACGCTTTTTTGCTGAACTCGGAGCCGCAGTACTTAGAGCACCTGTTTGCTGGCGGCTACTTTGCTTCTGAGGAAGGAAACCAGCACATCCAACGCCCGGTCGAAGTGGTGGTTGTTGGGGATGATGATGTCCGCGTCGTTTTTGTAGGGCTTAATATACTTGTCGTAGGTGGGCGCCACGTGGTTGACGTAGCGGTACAGCACGTCCTCCAGGTCGTAGCCCCGTTCGTCCCGGTCGCGCACAATGCGGCGCAGCACCTTCACGTGCTCCTGAGCATCGATAAACACCTTCAGATCAAGCAGGCGGGCTACTTCTTCAAAGTGAAACACGAAGATGCCTTCCACCACCACAATAGGGGCAGGGCGAAATACCAGTTCAGTTGGGGCTGCCAACGTGTTGTTGAACGTGTACTCCGGCCGGCGCACTTCCTGGCCCCGGCTGATGCTGAGCACATCGGCCGCGTACGCAGCCGAGTCAATGGAAGTCGGCAGGTCGAAATGCGTGACACCCTGCGCATCCACGAACTGGTTTTCGCGTGGGTGGTAGTAGTTGTCCTGCGAAATCAGGCAGATTTCTTCTTCGGAAAACGAAGCCAGCAGCCGGCGCAGAAAAGTGGTTTTGCCGGAGGCGCTGCCGCCCGTGATACCGACAATGAAAGGATGTTGCATGGTGTGGAAAAACGGCCCGTACCGGCAGGGCCAACCCTGCAAAAGTAATAAATTGGGGTGATGAGGGAGGCAGATGCCCGCAGAATAGCCGTGCTAGGGGTAGTAGAGTCTTTGTTTTATTCTGCCTGGGCTTGGTTTCAGTCAATGGCGCTTCTTGCAGCTTATGCGGCCGACTCATGCTGCCGGAGAAAGGTTACCAGCCCAGCCACGGCCCGCGCCCGGTGGCTGATGTGGTTTTTCTCCGCAGTTGTCATGTCCGCAAACGTGCGGCCGTCGCCTTCCAGCGGCTGAAATACCGGGTCGTAACCGAAGCCGCCGCTGCCGCTTGGCGTTTCGGTGATGCGTCCTTCCACGGCCCCCGCAAATTGGTGCACAGTGCCGTCGGGCAGCACCAGCGCTACTACTGTCCGGAACTGAGCCGAACGGTCGGGCTGGCCCTCCAACTCCTGCAGCAGCTTCTGCACGTTGTCGGCGGCCAGGCGCTGCGGGCCGGCATAGCGCGCCGAGTATACGCCGGGAGCCCCGCCCAGCGCCGCTACTTCCAGACCGGTGTCATCGGCAAAGCAGGCTACCCCAAAATGCTCCCACACATAGTTGGCTTTCTGGCGGGCGTTGCCTTCCAGCGTATCCTGGGTTTCGGGCAGCTCTTCGTGGCAGCCAATATCAGCGAGGCTCAGCAGCTCGGTGCCGGCGGGCAGCAGCGGCCGGATTTCGTCGAGTTTATGAGCGTTGTTGGAAGCGAAGCAAAGACGCATCTGGAGTTGGTTGATGAAAAAGTGGTAGGCCGAGGAGAAGTTCAGCTAGCAAAGATGCGCAGGCGCACCGCCACAAAAAAAGCCGGACCAGCCGGCTCTACTCAACAATCAGCAAACAGCGGCCAACCCGCGTCTACCGAAACATCGACTTGATGCTGCCCCAGGAGCGCTGTACGGCGCTGGGCGTCTGACCTAAGGTGCTGGTATAACTTTGGTCGCCGGTAGTGGTGCGCACCGTGAGGCGGTAGGTGTAAGGGCCGCCACCCTGAGCGCCACGATACACATCCGTATCCAGATATTGGTAGCGCGTTTGGCCGGAAGGCGACGCAGTGCTTATGCGTCCGAAAGCCGGCTCGTTGTTGGCTTTGCGGTACAGCTCGTAGCTCTGCACGCCGGTTTCATTGGCTACCTCCCAGATAATGCGCACGTTGGAGCCATCGAAAGTGGCCTGAAACAGCGTGATGGTGGCACTCAGGGCCACTGTGGCGCACAGTAGCACCAGCAGCGTTAGCGGAAGAGTAGCCTTGCGAAACATAGGTGGGAGGGTAGCGTAAAATCGATAGGCGGTAGGCAGGGGGCAGGTTTCAAAAATAAGCAAATTCCGGTAGCTCGTATCAGTTGAGGGGATAAATGCAGAAAAGGATGGCCGGAGCTTTTGAAAGTTGGGCGTAACATGTACTTTTGCAGTCCCTTCCGCAAAATCGGCAGGCAACCAGGTACAAACGGCATTCCGACCATGAAAAAAGACATCCACCCCGAATATCGCGAAGTGGTATTCCAGGACAGCTCCAGCGGCTTCAAATTCGTAACCCGCTCGACGATGAACTCCAACGAGACCATCACGATGGAAGACGGTAAGACGTATCCCGTGATTAAGGTGGAAGTTAGCTCGGAGTCGCACCCCTTCTACACCGGCAAAAACGTACTGCTCGACACGGCTGGCCGCGTAGAGAAGTTCATGACCCGCTACAAGAAGAAGTAGTTTCTGAGTTGCTCAGTCGGGGCCGGCCCAGCGCCAGCCGCCACCTGAACCTCATCAAGCTCCCGCCGGCTCTGCCAGCGGGAGTTTTTGTTTTTAAACTTCCCGCAGAAGGCGACCTTTGCACCTCATCCCGCCGCGGCCGGCACTCGGCCGGTCCCGCGCAACTCCTCCAACCGACTTATGCACGTTCTGCTCTTCGACGACCCGGCCATCCGGCCCCACCTGCTGCCGTTCACGTTTACGCGCCCGGTGGCGGCCCTGCGCTGTGGCATCCTGACGATTGCCGAGAAGTGGCAGCACCGGCTAAGCCAGACCGTCGGGTACCTGACCGAGCCCTATCTGCAGGCCAAGTTTCCGGCCGGCTCTACCCAGGGCCCGGCGCTGGTGATCAACGGCGCCGTGTGCCCCGACGATGTGCTGGTACGGCAGGTGCAGGCGCTGCAGGCCGGTGAGGCGCTGTTCTGCGACCAGACGCTGGTGGCTGCCCACCTGGCCGATGCCACGCAGGTAGCTGAGCTGATTCAGGAAGGCTTTCAGAAAACCCGCGACGTGGTCGAGCCGGTCACCGTCATCCGGGAAGTGTGGCACCTGTTTTTGCGCAACGGCGCCGAAATCCGCCGTGACTTTGATTTGCTGACCAAAGGCCGGCAGTCGGAGCCAGTGGGGGATGCGCACACCATTGTGTACGCCCCGGAAAACGTGTTTATCGAGCCTGGTGTGAAAATCAGAGCGGCTATCCTGAACGCTGAGAATGGCCCGATTTACCTCGGTAAGAATTCACAGGTGCATGAGGGGGCCATCATCAGCGGGCCTTTGGCTTTGTGCGAAGGCAGCCACATCAATGCCGGCGCCAAAATGCGCGGCGACAACACTGTGGGGCCCTTCAGCAAAGTGGGCGGCGAAGTCGGCAACAGCATTCTGCTGGGCTACTCCAACAAGGGCCACGACGGCTACCTCGGCAACTCCGTGATAGGGGAGTGGTGCAACCTGGGCGCCGACACCAACACCAGCAACCTCAAGAACAACTACGCGCCGGTGAAAATCTGGAGCCACTCGGCGGGGCGCTTCGTGAATACCGGCCAGACCTTCTGCGGCCTGATGATGGGCGACCATAGCAAGTGCGGCATCAACACTATGTTCAACACGGGCACGGTGGTGGGCGTGGGCGCCAACATTTTCGGGGCGGGCTTCCCGCGCACGTTTATCCCGAGCTTCAGCTGGGGCGGGGCCGCTGGCTTCGAAACCTTCAAGCTCCCGAAAGTGAAGGAAGTGGCGGAACGCGTAATGGCCCGTCGCCAGCTCACCTACGACCAGACGGAGCAGGGCATTATGCAGCACGTGTACGAGGCCACGGCCAAGGACCGGGTGTGGGAAAAAGTGGCTCATGCGGCGCCTGAGGCCGGCGTGGAGCTATAACCAGATAACTGAAAGCGGCAACCATACAGAATGCGTTTCTCCGAAATTCCCGGCCAGCAGCAGGTCAAGCAACTCCTGATGCAGAGTGTGCGCCGCAACCATGTGGCGCACGCGCAGCTGTTTCGTGGGGCCGAGGGCTCGGCGGCGTTGGCACTGGCGCTGGCGTATGCTACGTTTCTGAACTGCGAAAGCCGCACGCCGGAGGCCGAAGATTCCTGCGGGCAGTGCCCCAGCTGCCAGAAAATCGACAAGCTGATTCATCCTGACCTGAACTTCATCCTGCCCGTCACGACTACCAAGGCTGTGCCCAAGGATGCCACCAGCAGCAAGTTCGCGGCGGAGTGGCGCGGCTTCGTGCTCGAAAACCCCTACCAGGGCTTCAACGACTGGATGCAGCACATCGGGGCCGAAAACAAGCAGGGCAGCATTTCCAAGGAGGAAAGCCTGCAGCTGCTGCGGTTGGTGAGCCTCAAGGCGTTTGAAGCTCGGTTCAAGCTCGTGGTTATCTGGCTGCCCGAGCTGATGCACCCGGCCGCCGCCAATGCCGTGCTCAAGCTGCTGGAAGAGCCGCCGCCCGCCACGGTTTTCCTGCTGGTGAGCTTCTCGCCAGAGCTGTTGCTGCCTACCATTGTCAGCCGCGTGCAGCCGGTGGTAGTGCGCCCGCTGCTGGAAGAAGAGCTGACGAGTTGGCTACGCGACGTGCACCAGGTGCCGGAAGTGAAGGCCCGGCAGCTGGCCCGGCTGGCCGAAGGCAACCCTGGCGCGGCGCTGGCGGCTCAGAATTCTACCTCCACCGACCACGACTACTTCGACCTGTTCGTGAATTGGATGCGCACCTGCTTCAGCAACAAAGTGAGCGACATTCTGGAGAAGAGCGACGAGTTTCAGAAGCTGGGCCGCGAAAACCAGAAGGAGTTTCTGCAATACGCCCTCACGCTGCTGCGCAAAGTGCTGCTTTTTGGCCTCGACCCCAAGCTGGTGCCGCATCTGTCGGTGCAGGAGCAGCCATTTGTGCGGGGCTTCAGCCGCTTCGTGACGCCCCGCAACGCCGACCCGCTTACCCACGAGCTGAACGAGGCCCACTACCACATCGAGCGAAACGCCAACCCCCGTATGGTGTTCGTGGATACCTCGCTGCGGGTAGCAGAACTGCTCAAAATGGCCTCCTGATGCACCAAAAGGTGGAAAATACAGCTTGGTAAAAAGGTATAGCTGCTGCTAAAACCGCTATAGCCTCTGCGGCCCGGCAGACTACTGTACCTTTACCCGGCGTAAGGAAATGAAAATTTCCGCGAAGCACAACCGTCTTAAGCTCCTTGCCCGCTACCTGTAGTCAGTCCTACAACCCGGGCGCTACTGGAGCTGTCAGAAATAGCATACACCATGTCTCGTATCATCCGTATCGGCACCCGTGGCAGCAAGCTGGCGCTGTGGCAGGCCCACCACGTAGAAGCGTGCCTGCAGCAAGCCGGCCTCGCCACCGAAATTGTCATCATCACGACCAAAGGCGACGTGGTGCTGGACCGCTCCCTCGATAAAATCGGGGCCAAAGGCGTGTTCACGGAGGAGCTGGAAGTGGGCTTGCGCACGGGCCATATCGATATTGCCGTGCACAGCGCCAAAGATGTGCAAAGCTCCATCCCCGATGATCTGGAGCTGCTGGCCTTCATGGAGCGGGAGCAGGTGAACGATGTGGTAGTGAGCTTCCAAACCGACCTCGACCTGCAGCGGCCGGGACTGGTGCTGGGCACCAGCAGCACCCGCCGCAAGGCCATGCTGAAACGGTTTCTGCCCAATGCCACCACCGCCGAGGCCCGCGGCAACCTTCAGACCCGCCTGCGCAAGCTGGAGGAAGGCCAGTATGATGCGCTGGTGCTGGCTTACGCCGGGGTGCACCGCATGCAATACGACGGCCTGATTCGCCACGTGCTGCCCGAAACCCGGTTTGTGCCGGCTACCGGGCAAGGCAGCGTAGCCATCGAGTGCGCCCGAAACCTGGAGTCCGCCCTCAAAGCAGAGCTCAACCGCATCCTTAACCATCCGGCCACGCACCTGTGCCTGACGGCCGAGCGGGCTTTTCTGCGCACTATGGAAGGTGGCTGCAGCATTCCTTCCTTTGCTCTGGCCACGCTGGATGCCGCAACCGGTGCCGTGCGTCTGCACGGTGGCCTCATCAGCCTCGATGGGACGGAGTTGCTGGAAGAAACGCAGCAGGCCGATGCCAGCCAAGCCGATGCGCTGGGTGTGCAGGTAGCGGAAAGAATACTGGCTCGCGGTGGCCGTCAGATCCTGGAAAGCATCCGGCAGCAGCGCGGCGAAAATGTGGCGTAAGCCAAAGTTAAAGTGCTGTAAGAAACACACGAAAAGCCCCGTTGCCTAGGCAGCGGGGCTTTTTCCATATGAAAGCTGGACTGACTTATTCCGCCTTGCGGCCTTGCCCGAACAGGGCGTAGAGCAGCAGCGCAAACACAGCGCCGCTGGTATCGGCCAGCATATCTTTCTGCGCGTCCCAGATGTCGCCCTGGCTGCCGAGGAAAGCGGCTCCGGCGTCGCCACCGGCTACTTCGGCATACACCCACTCAATCAGCTCATACGTCATGGCCACGGTGCCAATCACGCACAGCGGAAACCAATAGCTGATGGCGCGGTTCCGGATGCTGCCGTAGCGGTCCGTTAGCTCGATGATGGCATACGCATAGAAGCCCACAGAGAAGTGCGCTACCCGGTCGTACATGTTGCGCTTGAAGCCAAACAGCTGATTGAACCAGTCAAAAGGTACCTTCTCGAAAGTGTAGTGGCCGCCCAGAGTGTGCATAAAGATCAGCACGCTCATCAGGGCGTACGCCAGGTTGGAAAACCGGGTGCCCCGCACGTATAGCACAGTAAGGGCCGCCACAAGAAGCAGAATAGGTATGTTCTCGGCCCACCAAGTGCCCCGCTCCGCCGGACTGATGCCCAGGACTACGAATTCGACCAGATAGGCGGCCAGCAGAAGCTTGGGAAAACAATGTGCCGGCGCGGTGGCTAGTGGCACAGCCGGCGCGCCCGAAGAATAGAGTTGGTTCATAAAACGGGATTCAGAGCAATGATGAGGCGCATACGGCGTTCCTACCGGAAAGGCGGCGGCCAGCGGATAAATATTCGATGTTGCGAATAAGGACTCTAGCTGAGCTTCGCGCCGGGCGGGAGCAGTTGCATCTGCCAATTTTCTGGCGCCGCCCGGGCAAACGTCTTAATTTCGCCGCCTAACCCTTGTGTTTTCTGTCTCTATGCCTTTCGTTTCCCGTGTTGCCGCGCTCCTGACTGCCTTTTTGTTCCTGCTGACTTCCGTGGCGGCTGCAGCCAAAGCGCCCAAGCCCAGCAAGAAAGATCAGCTCGTTACCATCAGCACTTCGCTCGGCGAAATCAAGCTTGTGCTCTTCGACGTGACGCCACTGCACAAAGCCAACTTTCTGAAGCTGGCCGAAAGCAGATTTTATACCGGAACTACCTTTCACCGCGTCATCCCCAATTTCATGGTGCAGGGCGGTGATGCCAATTCCAAAGACACCGACCCATCCAATGACGGCATGGGCCAGCCGAATGAGCAAACCATTCCGGCCGAAATCCGGCCCGAGCTGAAACACAAGTTCGGAGCCGTAGCCGCCGCCCGCCAGGGCGACTTCGTGAATCCGCAGCGTGCCAGCAGTGCCTCGCAGTTCTACCTCGTGCAGAACCACCAGGGCGTGCCTCACCTCGATGGACAGTATACGGTGTTCGGCCAAGTCGTAAGCGGCCTCGATGTTATCGACAAGATTGCCACGCAGCCGAAAGACGACCGTGACCGGCCCCTGACCGACCTCAAAATGACGGTGAAAGTGGAGAAGCTCAAGAAGAAAAAGATTTCGGAGCTCTACGGCTACGCGTATTAAGCCTGTTTTCTCGTAGCTGACCCAACTGCCGCCATGCGTATTCTCGTTACCGGAACCAACGGTCTGCTGGGCCAGAAGCTCGTGGCGCTGCTACGCGAACAGCCGGGCGTGCACGTGGTGGCCACTTCGCGCGGCCCCAACAAGTTGGCCGCATTGTATCCGGATGTGCGCTTTGTGCAGTTGGACGTGAGCCGCCAAGAGGAAGTAGAGCGCGTGCTCGCGCAGGAAGCCCCGACTCACCTCATTCATACGGCCGCCATGACGAATGCCGATGAGTGCGAGCTGAAGCGGGAGGAGTGCTGGCTGCACAACGTAACGGCGGTAAGACATGTGGTAGCAGCCTGCGAAGCCCATCGGGTGCATCTCACGCACCTCAGCACCGACTTCGTGTTCAGTGGTGAGCAGGGGCCGCTGGATGAGCAGGCCGAGCCAGCCCCGATAAATTTCTACGGGGAGAGCAAGGCCGCCGCCGAGAAGATTGTGCAGGCGGCCCGCACACCCTGGGTCATTGTGCGAACGGTGCTCGTGTATGGCACCGCGCATGAGTATGCGCGCACCAACATTGTGCTATGGGTCCGCGACTCCCTGCGCGCCGGCCAGTCTATCCGGGTGGTGAGCGACCAGTACCGCACGCCCACGCTGGCCGAGGACCTGGCTCAGGGCTGCTGGCTGGTGGCGCAGCAAAACGCAACGGGCATCTACCACATCAGCAGCGACGAAGTACTGACGCCGTATCAGATGGCGTTGCAGGTGGCGGCGCATTTTCAGCTCGATGCTTCGCTTATTGCCGAAGTAGATGCCAGCACGTTCTCGCAGCCGGCGCGGCGGCCGTTGCGGACAGGGTTTGTTATCAGCAAAGCCCGCCAGGAGCTAGGCTACAGGCCCCACACCTTCGCAGAAGGCATTGCTGTGCTTGAGAAACAAACCGCAGCCCCTTGAGCGGGCGCCCGGTGCCAGCAGCCTATCAGATGAAATAGCTGTCTGTAAACGCAAAAACCCCGCAGGCAGAACCAGCGGGGTTTTCACACACCTATTGCAACATTGTTCACTAGCCAGTCCTGCTCCCTTAGCAAAACCGACTGTTATAAAAAAACACTTTAATCCCTGTAAGTAATTTCGTTGTTGTCCAGAAAAACCGTTCCAACCAGCAGCCCACCAACCAGCACCGCAGTGCCCGTTTGTAGAGCGTGCTGCCCAACGCCATAGGGTATCACTTCTCCATCAATCGTCTGGAAGCTGGCCATCGTTTTTGCGGTTCGTTGGTAAGTATCCATTTCCAGAAGCAAGTGACGCAGTGCGTATTCCTGCTTGCGTTTGAGTAGTAATGAGGCCATGAGGAGCCAGATGCAACAGCTTGAGTAGTGGTTTCGGGTCCTGTATACCCTAAGCACATATCAAAAGTAGGCTGAAGCGCTCCTGCTGTAAAGGACAGTTAGAGCTAAAATGTGACAAGCATAATTCTGCACTTCCAGGCGAAGGCTGGCTTGAAGTGGTACTGGTTGTATCCTGTCTTGTGTTTTGTTAATTGCTGATATATAGGTTGTTATATCGAGTGGTTGTTCTTGCTGTAACGCGTTGGGGTAATACTGTGTGTGCTGTTATAAGGGCACTGTGTGACATTATTTTGCCTTGCTTGTGACCCTGCTCTGCCCTAAATCAGGGAGAAGCCGTCGCAGGGACAGCGCTGTGAATAGCAAAGCCATAGTAGGGAAAATAATGAGCCACCAGCAGGTCGGCGAAACACGCCCAGCGGCCAGCACTCTGCCCCAACTGGGCATTTCAGGTGGCAGGCCTACCCCCAGAAACGATAGAGTAGTCTCGAGGCTGATGAGTACTGCCAGGCTTAGGGGCAGGCTGGTGCGCACCAGCGGCCAGCAGCCTGGCAGTACGTGCCGGAGAATAATCTGTGGAGCGGGTACTCCCAAGGCCGTGGCGGCTTCAAAGTAGGGGAGCTGCCGGATTCGCTGCACTTCCGCCCGGACCAGGCGCGCAGTCGGTACCCAAAAGGTGAGCGTAAGAAGCAAAATAAGGGAGCTAATGCTGGGTTCGATAGTGGCGGCCACTACCAGCACCAGTAATAAGCGAGGCACAGCGGCCAGAAACACCATACTCGCTGAAACTACTGTATCGGCTGGCAGTACTACGGCAGTTCGGCCCCAGCCTCGTCGGGCCAGGATCTTCCCTGAGACTATGCCGCCACTCGCCAGAACCAGTGGCCACCAGCCAGCCACTGGACTGCGTTCTGGGGCACAAAGCAGCGTATAGAGCAGCAAAGCCCCGCCGCCCGCCAGCACCCAGGCGCGTGGCAGCCGCAACCGGGTGTTGCCCCAATAGCCGGCCACTACGCCTAATGCGGTGCCTAGCGTGGCGGCACTTATGGCCGTTGGGAGGCTGATGAGCAGGGTAGTGCGCGCGCCGTGCAATATGCCGCTCAATACATCCTGCCCCTGGGAGTCAGTACCGAGCAGATGGCCCGGGGTGAGAGGCGCCGCGCTAGCGCGAAGCAAATCCGGCCCGGAAGGCAAGGTGACGGCGTCGGCGAGCAAGGCGCCAATGAGCAGCAGCAGCAACCACCCGAAGCTGAGCCACCCACTCCAGTTGCTGAA
Organism: Hymenobacter psychrotolerans DSM 18569; assembly: GCF_900142395.1. Classification (GTDB taxonomy): domain Bacteria; phylum Bacteroidota; class Bacteroidia; order Cytophagales; family Hymenobacteraceae; genus Hymenobacter; species Hymenobacter psychrotolerans. The sequence goes on from NZ_FRAS01000002.1 coordinate 266,726, forward strand.
AATTCCATTTCGGCTCATAGCGAATGGGTTCTGAGCCGCGGATCAGCAAGCCGATACAGCCCCTCGGCAAGCCACAAAGAAAGCTGCCGCACCAGCACTATCAGTACGGCTCCCCCTAGCAGCACCGGATGGTCGTGGGCGGCAGCGGCTTCGGCCAGTAACCGGCCCAGACCGGGCAGGGCGAAAATCAACTCTACAACCAAGGACCCCGCCAGCAGATTCGGAAGTAAATCGGTGAGCAGCGTGATGGTGGGCAGCCACGCGTTCCGCAATGCATGGCGGCGCAGCGTCTGCGCGGCCGATAAACCCTTGGCCCGCGCCGCCAGCACATACTCTTTTTGAAGCTCGATGCGCAGAGCCGTGGCAAGTTGGATGGCAGGCTCTGCAATGCCTGTCAGGACTAAACTCGCCAGGGGCAGGATCAGGTAGCTTATATAGGAAGCAGGAGCGCTCCAGAAGGAAGTTGTTTCGTCGGCCCCGAGGCCGTACGCCGGAAAAAGGGCCGCCATGTCGGGGTTGGCCAGCAGTAGCAGCAGCAGCAGCGCCACTACAAACAGCGGAAGAGTGTCCAGGGCAAACAGCACCACCAGCGCTACATTTCGGCCCGGTGCCGCCAACCATATACCCAGCGGAACAGACAGGGTTATCAGCAAGACTCCCGCCAGCAGCGCAAGCGGTAGCGTATGCTGCAACGCATTAGCAAGCAGGCTGCTTACGGCTTCTTGGTTGCGGTAAGAAAGGCCGGCGTCACCTCGCCCCAGTCCGCGCACCCACTGGTGATACTGGTTCTGAGTGCCCGTCCAATACCAGCGCGGCGCCAGCCAGGCCTCCGACGAATCCGCTGCGGTGCGGGCCAGATAAAACAGGGGCAGGTCTAGTCCCAGCCGGTGGCGGGCCTGTTGCTGTGCCTGCTGCCGCTGCCCTAGAGAGGAAGATGCAGTAGATTCGTCACCGATAAAGCGGGCCAGAATTATCTGCTCATTCGCCAGGGAGCGGGTAAGCAGAAATAGCAGCGTGATAGTAGCCCAAATGATAAGCAGCGCCTGCCCGGCCTGATAAAAAATGCGCCTGACCATGCGCTAAGGCTGTGGGGAAGTCAGTTGCAGACTCAGCACATCATAGCCCGGGCGCACGCTCAGGGGGCGTACCGCCTGCAGCTGCCGCGTTGCAATCAGCCGGTTTCTCGTGAAATACAGCACCACCAGCGGCGACTCCTGCCGCAGCAGTTCCTGAAAGCGCTTCAGGAGGCGAGCATGACGCCGTGGGTCTGGCTCCGCCACAATAGCCTCAATCAGCCGGTCGGCCTTGGGGTGGCTGAAGCGGCTATAATTGTAGAGCCCGATACCGCGAGTGTGTAGCAGAGGTGTAAAATTGTAGCCAAACGGATTGCCGGATGTCCGGCGAATGAACAGGTCGGTGGTGCCAGCCTGGAGCTGCTGACGAAACATGCCCGCTTCTGCTGGGCGCAACTGCACTGGTATGCCTAGAGAAGCCGCCGATGCTCTAAACTGCAGGGCTATAGTTTCATGTTCGGTAGCACCCGCCTGATAGCTGAACTGTAGAGCCAGCGGCCCCATGCTGCCGCGCCACCACCGCCCGTCTGCGCGGCGCTGCCAGCCGGCCAGCCGGAGCAGGCGTTGGGCTTCGGCCGGCGAGAAGTGCAGGTCCGGCAAACTGTCCTGATAAGCCAGCCGGTCGTGAGGGTTAATCAGGCTCACGCTCCGATACGCCAGCCCCGGATGGGTGGCCTGCATCAGATCAGGAATATTGAACAGAAGGCTGAGGGCCCGCCGGGTTGCCGCATCCTGAAGGTGCGGGCGCTCGGTGTTGAAGCCAGCCACCAGCATGTCGTAAGAATCGGTGGCGTAGAAGGCTAGCCGCGCAGTATCTGCCGAAGCCTTCAAACGGTTGAAGTCATGGGCCGGCGGCATCGGATACAGGTCCAGGCTGCCACTGCGCAAAGCGAGTATAGCCGTGGCATTGTCCGGAATAACCTGGTAGTCAATGCGTGGTGCTTTGGCCTGCAGCCATGGCGGGGCTGACGCCAGCGTATCGGCCCACCAGTTGGGCTTACGCTCCAACACCAGGTAGCGGTTGCTCTCCCAGCTTTTGAGGCGGTAAGGACCGCAGCCAGGCAGGCGCTCCGGATGCCGGCCCAACTGAGCTTGCTGGTAGCGCGCGGCAAAAGCCCGGAGTGCTGGGTAGCGCCGCAGCGCCTCGGCGGTATCGGAGCGCAGCAGTGGCAGTGGCACTGCCCGAAACGTGCCCGCAGAATCGAGTGAGTATTCGGGCAGAATAGAATAGTCGCCGGAAGCCAGCACTATATCCGGCGAAGCACTGCTGCAGAGGAGCGTGAAACGGCGCGGATCCGTCTTGTCCAGCTCAATGTCGCGCACGAAACCGTACTGGGCGCGTGCAAACTCCGTGGGCAGACCCGGGCAGTTCAGAACCCGAAGCGTGAAAGCTACGTCGCGGGCCAATACAGGTAGGCCATTGTCCCAGGTTGCCTCCGGCCGGAGCCGATAGCTGAGCCGAAATAACGAGTCCTGTTGTGTAATTGCAGGCAGTGACTCCACCAGCCAAGGGACTATTGCCTGGCTGTCGGGGTTGCTGATCAGCAGGCTACAGTGCAGCAGGTTGATAACCTCCACAGCTTGCGGCGTACTGGCCAGCAGCGGATCCAGAGTTTCCGGATCATGTGCCCAGCGGATACGAACTGCTGCCGATGAGGAAGTAGATGAACTACAGGCAGCTAGTCCGCCGGAAAGCAACAGCAGAAGAAGTAAGCTCGGAAGAAGAAGCTTCATGAATGCACGGCAGGCAGAGCATGCCCGCCGGGCAAGTTAGCCAAGATTTCCGTTGAGCACCTCTCCCGGCAGTGTAGCTGGGGCCTATCGGCCAGTCCAGCCACCCGAGCCGTGGTCAGCGTCAACACCAGTCCAGCCGCCCGAGCCGTGGTCTGCATCGATACCAGTCCAGCCACCCGAGCCGTGGTCGGCGTCAGCAGAAGTTACGGTTGGCGAAGTCGTCTTATAGATAGAAGCTTCAGGGCTGGTGAGGCTGTTAATTTGAAGCAGGGCGAGTACAACTAATTCTAACATGGCGCTGAAATTTTGTGGCGTTCAAGTGGTTGAGTGACACAAAGGTGGGCGCAAACCCGGCCTGGGTAAAGGAAAGAATAATTGTAAAAGTGATTTGTATAAAAATTATATTTACTTTAATGAAACCGATAAATAATGACTCCTAGAACAGTATATAGCTCAATGAGAAAGATAATAGCAGGCGCTAAAAGTGCTTAAAAAGGGCTGAAATGTGACATATAGCCACCGAAAAAACTATATTTCCTCTTTACAAAGGTTGAGTGCTGGAATGCCATCTGTAAAGGAAAATCTACGTTGTTTTGTGACAAGGCTTCTACTGCCAAAATATGGCGGATGTGCCCTCATATAGTCCGTAGGCCACTTTTTACAAATGGAAGATCTGACGAATTTAGCCCGGATTGTGACAGACAGAAAGCTGAAAGTGCTTCCGCTGTTGGATTTTGCGGCCCGAAATTCCGCAAATAAGGAGATGCTGCTGGTGCAATTGCTGACGGATAACCAGCCCAGAAGCCAGCAGCAGATTGTAAAGGCACTGTACAGCAAGACTGATAAAGTACGGCAAACTGCTTTCCGGAAGCTTAAGTCGCGGGTACAGCAGAAGCTGCTGAACCACTTGTACTTTCTGGATGAAACTGACCCGCGCCACCTTGTTTCGCGACGCTACGAGCACCAGTTCCTGAGCTTATACCTGCAGGTCAACACGCTGTACTCCGAAGGAGAGTTGAGGGCCGCCGAACCACTTTGCCGCAAGGCCCTGCGCATAGCCCAAACCCAGGAGCTAACCCAGTATGTGGTGCTATGCGGGCAGCTTTTGCGCAGCATTTATGCCGATATGCGGATGCCGGTGCGTTACCAGGCCAACAAAGAATTGCTGGCGAAAAGCCAAAAGCAGCTGGCATTGGAGGAAGAAGCGGCCCAACTGTACTGGGATGTGAAGGCTACCATTGCCTACACTGTGCGCACTCGTCGTTCCATTCTGGAAAAAATGGAAGAGCACGTACAGAAGCTGGCGGACCTGCATCAGCAGGTGAAGTCCTTTTCCACTTTTCTCTACCACTACCGCACCCGCCTTATTCAGGAAGAGCTGGTTGGCAACTACGAAGCTATTATCCGGATTACGGCAGACACAGCCCGGCAACTGGAGCAGGGCAAAATCAACGACAAGCGGTTTGACAAGCGGTTTAATGCCTACATGAGCGTGTATGCGCACTTCAGGAGCCGCCAGGCCGCCAAGGGCCTGAAGCTGGCCGAGGAGTACGCCAAATACTTCCACTATTCCTCCATCAACTGGCTGTACTATCTTGAAATCTATCTGCTGCTTGCCATTCATGCCGGACAGTATGGGCAGGCGCTGGAACTGCTGGGAAGTGCCCGCAAGAACCTGCACTTTGCCAAGCAGGGTACGCTGGCCCAGCAGCGTTGGGACTTGTATGAGACATATATGCAATTCGTACGTCCCGAAATGTCGCCGGTGCGGATGCGCAGCTTCAGCACTTTCGTGCAAACCGTCCCGGACCATAGCCGCGATAAGCAGGGCTATAATGTGGCCGTGCTGATTTTACAGTTTCTGCATTTCCTGCGCCAGCGCGACGTAGAAAGCATCCTGACTCGACTGGAGGGCTTGCGCAAGTACCAGCAGCGCCACCTGCGCGAATCCGGCAACCTGCGCAGTCAGCTGTTTTTCCGGATGCTGGCCGTCACCGTCAAGTCGGATTTCGACCCGGTGCGCAGTGAGCAAAGGGCCGAGTCGCTGCTGAAGAAATTGCAGGCCGCGCCGCCTCCCGGCGAGGCATTTGCCGAAATTGAGATAGTGCCCTATGAAGAGCTCTGGCAGATTACGCTGGATATTCTGCGAGCAACGGCGCTCTACAATGCCCTTCAGGACAAGGTAATACGCTAAGCCTAATGGCCGGCCGCCTTGGCCGGTACTGCGCCGGCTGTGGAAGGCTGCGGAGCCGAGGCCGTGGAAGCCAAATACCGTTTGAACTGAGCCTCCGTGAGCACCGCCTTAAGCTTCTCAGTGTAATCTTCGTCCAGCACGCGCATCTTGTTCTGGCGCATGGCAGGGTCGTCGCCGTACATCGTGTTGATCTGGCTTTCCTGCACCAGCTTGTCGTAGGTCAGGCGGCGCACCTGTACCGAGCGGGCATCATCCAGGGCAATGCGGCTGGCCAGATGACGGGTGGCTTCCATAGCTTCCGCGCGAAGCTTGTCAGAGGACTGCTGAGCATGGGCAGAAAGGGAAAGTAAGCTGATGCTGCCGGCAATCAGTACGCCAAATACCTTCTTCATATCGGAGTGAAAAGGGGAGTAATCTTGTTTTGGCAAATAAAGCAATATTTTATATGATAAATGATGTAATGTATGATTATGTTGAAATATGCCAAGAGAAAGTATTGAGCAAGGGGCTTAACCGCCACGAGCCAACAGATCCAACTCAACAGCAACAGGTGCCCCTCATTGGTCAGGTCTACCTCATAAGGCTACTGTAGCGCTTGGTAGGGTGGTTAAAGCCGTAGGGCACAGCGAGGGTATAAGTCGGCTGGCTACCAATGCTAGGGCCCCATCGGTCCGGCCAACTCCCGGCCAGCTATTCTGGCGGGGTGGCCGGGCCGACGGGGCCCTGCTACTAATGGAAACGTTGCGGTAGAAGCTCCTGGCTGGTGGCCAGCTCTGGGCTACTTGCCGGTTACTTTGAACTCGGTGCGGCGGTTTTGCTGGCGGCCGGCTTTGGTAGTGTTGGGCGCTACGGGTTGGGTGTCGCCGTAGCCCGCGAAGGTAAGACGGTCCTTGGTTACGCCTTTGGTCACGAGGTAGTCTACCACTGCTTTGGCGCGACGCTGACTTAGGTCTTTGTTGTAGGCGGCGTTGCCAACGTTGTCGGTGTGGCCGGATATTTCCAGGCGCAGGGCGGGCGTTTCGGCCAGCAGCTTCTGCAGGCGTTCCAGCTCCCCGGTGCTTTCCTTGCGCAGCGTGGCTTTATCAAAATCGAAGAAAATGTTGTTCAGCACCACCTTCACACCCACATCCAGCTTCTGCAGCTGAATGTCTTTCACCACCTCCGAATATGCCGCGCCCGCCGGTAAATCGAAGTTTTCGGAGTGGAACAGGTAGCCTTCCTGCCGGACCACGATGCCGTAGTTCAGGCCCGAAGGCAGCGAAACCAGGTAGCGGCCCGACTGCGCATTGGCCCGGAACGAGGCAATATTCTCGTTGCGTGAGTTGTCGATTACGTCGATGGTGGCTTCCAGCGGCTGCTTACTGGTGGCATCCGTCACGGTGCCTTTCAGAATAGTCACCTGGGCCGTGGCAACGGGTACCGGCGGGGCCAGCAGGGTTTCCTTCACGGGCTGCACGCGGGAGGCCAGCAGCTGGTCTTCCTGGCTCAGCACCGGCGGCTTTTCGGGCCCCAGAAACGTAATCTGGTAGATGTCTTTGGAGCCCATGCCATCGTCGCGGAAGGAGGAATAATAGCCGTGGCGGCCCGAGGCGGATATCACGAAAAACACGTCGTCGTCGGGGGTATTGATGGGCCAGCCCAGGTTTTCGGGGGCGCTCCACTGCCCATTCTGGTACGTGGATTTGAAGATGTCGTAGCCGCCCATCGAGTTGTGGCCTTCCGATGAGAAGTACATCGTCTTGCCATCGGGGTGCAGAAATACGCCTTCCTCGCCGTAGGGGGTGTTGATGGTCAGGCCAAGGTTGACGGCCGGGCCGCGGCCCTCAATTTCAATCTTGTAGATGTCGCGCCCGCCCAGGCCGCCGGGTTTGTCGCTCACGAACAGCAGGCTGCGCCCATCCGGCGTGTAGGCCGCCGACGACTCGTGGGCCTTGCTGTTGATGCGGCTGCCGAGCTGGCGGGGCTTGCTCCACTCAGCGCCGCGCAGGTTGCTTTCATTCAGGTCGCCGCCGTTGTCTTCCACGTACACCAGCAGGCGCTGAGCATCGGGCGAAAGGCCTACGGTGGCATCGTGGCCGGCTGTATTCACCGTTTCGCCGAGGCCGCGCGCCGGTCCCCAGCTCTTGCCTTCCCGCACGCTCTGGTAGATATCTTCGAAGAACCCACCCGATTCGGGGTCTTTTTCGCCTCCGGTAGAGCCCTGGCGGCGCGAGGTAAACAGGATTACCGATTCATCGGCCGAAATAACGGGGCCGTAATCGGGATAAGGCGAGTTGACGCCCGGCCCGGCATTGTCCACGAATACCCGGATGGGCCTGGCTTCCAGCTTGCGGCCGTTTTCACACTCTTTTATCTTTTTCTGGATGTCCTGCGTGAAGCCAGCCGTATTCTTGGTGCCCGTGGCGGGCGTGGCCTGCTTGTACTCGGCTGTGGCTTCCTGCCACTTGCCGTTGAGGTGCAGCCCGCGTCCCAGCAGGTAGTGAATGCGCGGATCGACGCCGGAATTGAGCTGATACGCCTTTTGCAGGTAAGCCAGCGCCCGCGGCTTGAACCCCGAATGCAGGTAACAGTCCCCGATTTTGAGGTTGAGCTCAGCGTTTTCGGAATTGAACTTCTGGGCCTCCAGGTAATGCGGCAGCGCCTGCTCGTAGCGCGGCGGGTCGTTCTGGTACCATTCGTCACCGAGCTTGATGGACTTCAGGGCAGCCTTCAGGCCATCTTTATTTGAGCTGAACTGCTCCTTGCTGAACTCCACGCTCTGCGCCTGGGCCGCCGAAGAAAGCAGCAGGAAGGCGAGTAAGTATTTGTACATAAAATGAAATCTGGGAAGCCCGTGGGCGCACCGCAGGGTAGCGTATGCCGCCGGAGCTGATAAGTACAGAGACTATTCGCCGCAGCCGGAGTTGGCGGCGTAGTTGTTGCCGATTTCCAGGCCCAGCTCGGCGGCTTTGCGCCAGTCCTGGCAGGCGCCGTCGGCGTTGCGGAGCATTTCGCGGGCGTGGCCCCGGTTGAGGTAGGCTTCGGCGTACGTGGGGTTCAGCGCAATGGCCTTGCTGGCGTCGGCGTCGGCTTTTTTGTAGTCTTCGAGCTTGAGGTAAGCGGCGGCGCGGTTGTTCCAGGCAAAGGCGTAAGAGGCATCCAGCTCCGTGGCCCGGCCAAAGTCCTCAGCCGCTCCTTTGTAGTCGCCGGCCTCAAAGCGGGCGGCGCCGCGGTTGGTGTAGGCGGTTGGGTTGTCCTGCTTTTTGCGCAGATACTCCGTGTAATCGGCCAGAGCACCTTTCAGGTCGCCGGCGCGGCGCCTGGTGCCGGCGCGGTTCAGCAGGGCCGGAAGCAGCTCGGGCTGAAGCGCCAGGGCCTTGGTGTAGCTCTGGATGGCTGCGGGATATTCCTGCAGCTGCCGCTCGGCGCTGGCCCGGTCGTGCCAGGCGTAGGCGTAGTTGGGGTCCGCTTTGGTGGCCTGGTCGAAATCTGCCTTGGCCGCCTTGTAGTCGCCTTTTTCAAAGCGTAGCGCCCCGCGGTAGTACCAGGCTGGCGCATAGGCCGGCGTAGCTTCCACGGCTTTCGAGTAGTCCTGCTCGGCTTCAGTGGGCTGCTGCAGCGCCTCCCGGGCCTGGCCACGCCCAAAGTAGGCCGTGCCATCCTTGGGGTCGAGCTTGAGGGCGGCATCGTAGTCATGCACGGCGGGCTGGTAGTCTTTCAGCTCGTAGCGGGTGGTGGCGCGGTTGTAGTAAGCCCGGGCGAAATCAGGGCGTAGCGTCAGAGCCTTGTCAAAATCCAGCAGCGCGGCACGGTAGCTTTTCTGATTGAACTTGGCTACCCCGCTGTTGTAGAGCTTCTCGGCCTGCTGAGCCGGTGGTAGGGTAGAAGCCCGCACCGTATCTACCTGGGCCTGCGCAGCAAGGGCCGGCAGACTAAGTGCGGCAATAAGAAGTATCGATTTGTGCATCATATCCGGCCGGGTTGCTTCGGCAGGATAAATGTAATTTTAATTGCGCAAACGCCAGAAATTCAACTTAATATTTGTTTGATAGTATAATTATGGCAAGATGAAGTAGTAGCCGGGCTTAGGCTTGCCCAGGCCATTGGGTCCGGGCCAGTGCTTCCCATTCGGCGCGGATACTGCCGCTAAACGCGGGCCGCCCTGCCCGGCGGTACCAGTAGGCAGCATTGCTGGCGTCGCCTTTCTGCCGGTGCAGCAGCGCGTGCAGCCAATCGAAATGGGGCGTGCCTTCATGTGCCTGCGCAATGTCGTGGGCGGTCCTCCATTCGTCACGGCCGGCGTGCCAGAGCGCGCGCAGCAGGGGCGAAAGAGCATCGGAGGCAGCGTGGTGCGTGAGAGAATCGGCAAATTCGTTGTACTTCATATCTCTACAGGGCGTGAATGGTGGGGAACTGGGAGCTTACGCGTCGGGCGAAACTTCTGCTGCTGTAAACTTCTCAGGTGGCATTGGGGTTGAATACGCCAACTGCAGGAGGGCCGCCACTATTTGCGTATTTTTGTAGCGGCGGCTGCAAACCACAGTCCGTTATGTTTCACTTTCACGCCTAGCTTTTACCTATGGCTACGTACCCCGAATACATGGTTGCCCCGATTCGCCAGGACCTCGTTGAGGCCGGCTTCGAGCAGCTGATGACCCCCGAAGAAGTGGACTCCGTCCTGAACGAGCAGAAAGGCACCGTGCTGGTGGCCGTCAACTCGGTGTGCGGCTGCGCAGCTTCCAAAGCCCGCCCGGCCCTGAAAATGGCCATTTCCAGCTCCGACAAGAAGCCCGCGAAACTTGTAACCGTATTTGCCGGCATGGAAACCGATGCCGTAGCCAAAGTGCGCGAGCATCTGCTGCCGTATCCGCCCAGCAGCCCCAGCATTGCACTGTTCAAAGACGGTGAGCTGGTGCACATGATTGAGCGCTACCACATCGAAGGCAACGACCTGATGCGTATCGTCAACAACCTGCAGGGCGCTTTTGAGGAGTACTGCTAGAACGCGGATTTTGCAGATTAGCGCGGATTAGTCGGATTTTGGTGACGATTATCCGGGCCGTTTGCGAGTGACCCCAAGCAAAAAGGCTTGCCATCTGGCAAGCCTTTTTGCTTTTTAATCGTCACCAAAATCCGACTAATCCGCGCTAATCTGCAAAATCCGCGTTCCTAGTTAGCCACTTCGCTCAGAAACTTGATGCGCATCAGGCGAATGTCCTCCTCGGTGTACTCATCGGTGCCCAGCTCCTTTAGTGCCACCGCAATGTTGTCGGTGCTGGCCGACATGAAGTAGTCGTAGATTTCGTCCTGGCGCTCGTGGTCCAGCACGCCGTCGATATAATAGTCAAGGTTGAGCTTGGTGCCGGAGTAGCAGATGTGCTCGATTTCCTCCATCAGCTCGCGCATATCAATGCCCTTCGAGGAAGCAATTTCCTCCAGGTCCATCTTTTTGTCGATCTGCTGAATGATGTAAATCTTGATTTTGGACTTGTTGACGGCCGATTTTACCACCACATCGGTAGCCGTTTCGATGTCGTTGTCGTCCACGTACTTTTTGATGAGCGCCAGGAACGGCGTGCCGAATTTGGTGGCCTTGCCCTGGCCTACGCCGCCCACATGGGCGAGGTCGTCCATCTTCAGCGGGAAGGTGGTAGCCATTTCCTTGAGCGACGGATCCTGAAAGAGCACGTACGGCGGCAGGTTTTTCTCCTTGGCTATCTTTTTGCGCAGGTCTTTCAGCATCTGGAACAGGGCCTCGTCGTGGCCGGCGGCCTGCTGCACCTCTTCCTGCTCCTGCTCTTCCTTCACCTCCTCCTCGTAGTTGTGGTCTTTGGTGAGCTTAATAGAATGGGGGTTTTCGATGAAGTCCATACCCTTGTCGGTGATTTTTGCAACGCCAAAGTTTTCAATATCCTTCTCCAGTAAACCAAAAATCAGGCACTGCCGCAACAGCGAATGCCAGAACTGGGCATCGTGGTGCTTGCCTTGTCCGTAGATGGGCAGGCCGTTGTGGCCATAGCTCTCTATGTGCGCGTTGTTCATACCCATTAATACGGTGCCGATGTGGTCGAGGCCGAACCGCTGCTCGGTTTGTACCACGGCTTTCAGCGCCATAGCCACTTCGTCTTTAGCCTCAAACTTCTCCTTGGGGTGCTTGCAGTTGTCGCAGAAGCCGCAGTCTTTCGGGTAGGTTTCGCCGAAATAGTGCAGCAGTTGCTTGCGCCGGCACACCGCCGAGTCGGCGTAGTTGGCCATTTCCTGCAGCAGCAGCTTGGAGTTGTCGCGCTCCGTTACGGGCTTGTCCTTGTTGAACTTCTCCAGCTTCACGATGTCGTCGTAGCTGTAGAACATCAGGCAGTCACCGTCCAGCCCGTCGCGGCCGCCGCGGCCGGTTTCCTGGTAGTAGCCTTCTATGCTTTTGGGCGTGTCGTAGTGAATCACGAAGCGCACATCGGGCTTGTCGATGCCCATTCCGAAGGCAATGGTCGCCACAATCACGTCAGCATCCTCATTGAGGAAGGCGTCCTGGTTGGCCATGCGCACGTGCGGGTCGAGGCCGGCGTGGTAGGGCAGGGCCCGCACGTCGTTTACTTTCAGCAGCTCCGCAATTTCCTCCACCTTCTTGCGGCTCAGGCAGTAAATGATGCCTGCCAGGCCTTTGCGCTGCTTCACGTACTGAATCAGCTGCTTTTTGGTGTTGTGCTTGGGCCGCACCTCGTAGTAGAGGTTGGTGCGGTTGAAGCTGGTCTTGAACACCGAGGCGTCGTCCATCTGCAGGTTCTTCTGGATGTCGAGCTGCACTTTGGGCGTGGCCGTGGCCGTGAGGGCAATGATGGGTACCTGCCCGATGTTGTCGATGATGCCCCGGATGCGGCGGTACTCAGGCCGAAAGTCGTGGCCCCACTCCGAAATGCAGTGCGCCTCGTCAATAGCGACAAACGAAATGGTGGCCTTCTGCAGGAAGTCGATGGTTTCGTCTTTGGTCAGGCTCTCGGGCGCTACGTACAGCAGCTTCACCTCGCCGCTGATAACGTCCTTCTTGACCCGGTTGATTTCCGACTTGCTCAGCGTCGAGTTCAGAAACTGGGCATTCACGCCGAAGGCGTTCAGCTGGTCGACCTGGTTTTTCATCAGGGCGATGAGCGGCGAAATAACGATGGCCGTGCCGGGCAGCACCAGCGCCGGCAATTGGTAGCAAAGGCTTTTGCCCGCACCGGTAGGCATAATCACGAAGGTATTGTGGCCTTCGATGACGTTCTGAATGATGGCTTCCTGCGTACCGCGGAACTGACCGTACCCAAAAACTTCCTTTAACTTGCCCTTCAAATCAGGTGTTGATCTGACTACGGTGTTCACTGCTGGCATCGACATCCTCACTTACTCGGTTGGGAAATTCAGATAGGTTTTCGGCGCCTGGCGCAGGTTGCCTATCTCAATCTAGGGATTTTTGAAGTATTCGGTAGCGTGTAGCGGGCAAAAAGACAAAACCTTGTTTCGTGCACGGCCCTTCCACGCAATACCTAATCAAATTTAGATTGAAACCACATAACGAACTTCATTCTATTGCAAAAAATGTGCTTTTGCATGAAGCAGAGGCCATCCGGGGCGTAGCGGAAGCCATTGCGCAAACACCGGATTTTGCACAATGCATAGAGGCGATTTTGTCTTTGCGGGGTCGGGTCGTCGTAACGGGGATTGGTAAAAGCGCCCACATTGCCGGCAAGATTGTGGCCACATTGAACTCCACGGGTACGCCAGCGCTGTTTATGCACGCTGCCGACGCCATCCACGGCGACCTCGGCATGATTCAGCCCGACGATTTTGTGGTGGCCATCAGCAAGAGCGGCGACACGCCCGAAATAAAAGTGCTGGTGCCCCTGCTCAAGCGCAAAGGCGTGCCGCTGGCGGCTCTCGTCAGCAACGCCGACTCCTACCTGGCCCAGCAGGCCACCTACGTGCTGCACGCGCCCGTCGATAGGGAAGCCTGCCCCCACAATCTGGCTCCCACCACCAGCACCACGGCCGCCCTGGCCCTCGGCGATGCGCTGGCCGTGTGCCTGCTCGAAAGCCGGGAGTTTACGCGGCAGGATTTTGCGCGTCTGCACCCCGGCGGTACCCTCGGCAAGCAGCTCTATTTGAAAGTAGGCGACCTGAGCCGGCAGAACCAGCAGCCGCAGGTGCTCGATACCGCGCCCCTGAAGGACATTATTCTCGAAATTTCCGGCAAGCGCCTCGGGGCTACCGCCGTGCTGACAGCCAGCGGCCAGTTGGAAGGCATCATCACGGACGGTGATTTGCGCCGCATGCTGACCACCTTTGCCGGCCGCCTGGAAGACGTGCGTGCCCGCGACATCCTGACGGCCAATCCGGTAAGCGTAGACGTGGACGATTTTGCGGTAGAAGCCCTGGCGCGCATGCAGCAGCGCAATATCACGCAGCTTATCGTCACGGAGCAGGAGCGTTTCAGTGGTTTTATCCACCTGCATGATCTGCTGCGCGAAGGCCTCGTATAGCGCGGTGCCTGCCTCTTGTCTGACAAAATCAGATATTTGCAGCACCCAAACCAGCAACGGCTCAATCCCTGAGGCACAGGTGGGCTTTCCCGGACCCGATTATGATTCAACAAACTTACCTCGTGGTAATGGCCGGCGGTATTGGCAGCCGTTTCTGGCCTTTTAGCCGTACCAGCCACCCCAAGCAGTTTCACGACGTGCTGGGCGTAGGCCGCTCTATGCTACAGCTCACCGTCGACCGTTTTGCCGGCATCTGCCCGCCCGAAAACGTGTTCGTCGTCACCAATCGTGACTACCAGGAACTGGTGCAGCAGCACTTGCCCGAGCTTCCCGCCGACCAGATTCTGGGAGAGCCTATCGGCCGCAATACGGCGCCGTGTATTGCGTATGCCAGCTACCGCATTGCGCAGCGCGACCCGCAGGCCGTGGTGATTGTGACGCCCGCCGACCACGCCGTGCAGCGCGAAGACGAGTTCCGGCGCGTGATTTCGCTGGCCGTAGACGCCGCTCGCACCCAGGAAGTGCTCATCACGCTCGGCATCCAGCCTTCGCGCCCCGACACCGGCTACGGCTACATTCAGTACATGGATGATGAAGCCAGCAGCCTGCCGAATGGCCTGAGAAAGGTGAAGACATTCACGGAAAAGCCGAATCTGGAGCTGGCCAACATGTTCCTGGCCAGCGGCGACTTTCTCTGGAACTCCGGCCTGTTTGTGTGGCGCGCCAACGTAATCCTGAAGGCCTTCCACAATTACCTGAGCGACATATCGGAGGTGTTTGAGGAGGGGAGTGCTCAGCTGGGGACTTCGCAGGAGGAAGAGTTCATCACGGCAGCTTACTCACGCTGCCGCAACATTAGCATCGACTATGGTGTGATGGAAAAGGCGGACAATGTGTATGTGCTGCCCGCCGACTTCGGGTGGAGCGACCTGGGTACCTGGGACTCGCTGCACCGCATAGGCCGCCGCGACGACAACGGCAACGTGGTAGACGGCGACGCCATTCTGTATGACACGCAGGAATGCGTTATCAAAACGCCCGCTGAGCGGCTGGTAGTAGTGCAGGGCCTCGAAGGCTACATTGTGGCCGAATATGACAACGTGCTGCTGATCTGCAAACGCACCGAAGAGCAACGCGTGAAGGAGTTTGTGGCCGATGTAAAAGCCAAGAAAGGCGCCGGCTACAACTAAAAGCCGCGCACAGATCCAAACAAAAAGGCCGGGCTCTTGAGCCCGGCCTTTTTGTTTGTAGTAAGTAAAGTGGCTGGTTATTTCGCCGCCTGCAGGCGCTGGCGCAGCACCTCGAACAGCATAATGCCGCTGGCCACCGACACGTTGAGCGAGCCAATCTGGCCGGTCATCGGGATGCGGAGGCGGTGGTCGGCGAGTTGCAGGTATTCGGGCGAGATGCCGTCTTCCTCGCTGCCCATCAGCACAGCCACGGGGCCAGTCATATCTGCCGAAGTGCTTTCCAGGCTGGCGTCTGATTTTTCGGTGCACGCAACAATCTGCACGCCCGACTCCCGCAGAAAGTTCAGGCTGTCGCGCAGGTTGTTTTCGCGGCATACCGGAATCAGGTTCAGGGCCCCGGCCGAGGTTTTCACAGCGTCGCCGTTGATCTGGGCGGCACCGCGGGCCGGCACCACAATAGCGTGCACGCCCATGCATTCGGCGTTGCGGGCAATGGCGCCGAAGTTGCGCACGTCTGTCACACGGTCCAGAATCAGCAGAAACGGCACCTTGCCTTCTTCGTAAAGCCCGGACAGAATGCTGTCGAGCGGCATGTAGTCAATCGGCGAGACAAAGGCCACAGCGCCCTGGTGATTTTTGCGCGTCAGGCCGTCCAGCTTTTCGGCCGGCACCATCGAAACGGGCGTGCCCCGCTCGCGGGCCAGGTCGTTGATTTCCTGGGTCAGGCTGTTTTTGGTGCCGCGCAGCAGGAAAATCTTTTCCAGCGTACGGCCCGCGTGCAGCGCCTCCAGAATGGGGCGCAACCCAAACAGCATATCGATGTTGTGGTCGGCAGCCGGGCGGTGCGAGTAAAACGGCTTGTCGCCGCCGGCTGAGCGGCCGGAGTTACCCCGGGGCCCATCGAAGCTACGGCCACCGCGGCCGTCAGCGCGCTTGTCGGGGCGGCTTTCGTCGCGGCCTTCCGGGCGGCTCTCAGGCCGGCGGTAGCCACCGGGCACGTCGTCGCCGAAGTCGCGGCGCGGGGTGCGGGGCACCGGGCGGTTTTCCGAGTCAAAAAAAGTGCGGCGCGGCTTCAGCGGCCCGGGGCGGTCATTGCTTTTCTCCATTGCTCCACGGCGGCATACCAAAGACGTTCATTCTCGGGTCGGCGCACCAATTCATAGTGTTCGGGGGCAAAGGTACTCGGTTTGGGCCGGAACGTATAAGTAGCTGAGCTGCCGTTGTCGCGGGCGTGGTAGACCCACCGCTCTTCCTGGGCAGTACGATACACGGCATCGGGGACGCCCAGCACCATGTAGAGCATTCCCCGGTCGGTCATCCAACCCGCTTTGTGTGCCGCAAACAGCTGATTGGCAGTAGCGGCGCGGCTGTAATAAAGCCGGATTGCCTGGCGGGCCAGGGTTTGCTGGCCGGCCGCTGCCTTCAGCCAGAACTCATCGACGGCCTTTTTGGGGTTGGGCGCTTCGTAGAGCTTTTTGCGTTCCGCCGAAGTGGTCAGGTAGATCAGGGGCTGAATCAGCTCGTCGGCCGTGGTGAGGTCCGGGTATTCGGCACCGGTTACCAGCAGCCCCAGCATGCTGGGCTCGCCGGCCAGCCGGAGCGTATACAGGCCAGGCTCTGGAAGGGCCAACGCTACCCCGGCCCGCGCATACAGCGAGTCGCTGACCGCCAGTGTGGCCGGTCCCGCTGACTGCCGCAGCGGATCGGCGTGCGGCGGCAAAGCGGCCACGAAGGGCGTCGTGTACTGCTTCACGTTTACGGGCTGCTCAGGACCATACCGGTCCACAAAAAAAGCCTCACCGGCCCGCACCGTGTGCCGTAGCAACGGAGCGCCGAGGCTGTCGGTCAGTACGTAGGGACGGGCCAGGCGGGCGGCTGTGAGCGGCAGCCAGGCTGCTTCGCCGGATACGGCGGCGCTGGCGGGGCCGCAGGCTATGCTCAGCACGGTGCCGGCCTGCAGGCGGGCCATTGGCAGGCAAAACTCCACGCGGGCAGCCGGCCCTTCGGAACGAAGCCGCCGCGCCAGCTGAGACACGGTATCGGCCCAGAGGGGGCGCCTGGCATCGTAGGCGGGCCAGGCCAGCACCCGCAGCGGCTGCTTTTGCCGGAGCGCCGAGCCATCCGGAAACCGCAGATACACGCGCAGACTGTCGCCTTCGCGGCGCGAATCCACCAGAATTTTTTGGTGACGGTACTGGCCGGCGAAGTCGCGCCGCTGAGCCGATGCGGCTAGCGGCAGCGTCAGCAGAAAGCCCCAGAAAAGAAGTAGTCGGACCTGATGATTCACCGGCGGCAGTGTAGATGTGGCTACTAAAACGGAGAAGCGGCCCGTAATGTCAGCAGAAGCCAACAAAAAAGCCGGCCCAACCGGGCCGGCTTTCCTGCTAGAGCTACAAAATGCCCTTTACTGACGCGGATAATACTGGTTCAGCAGCTCGTAGGCTTTCGCGGCGCGGGCCTGGTCGCCAACCTGCTCGGCGGCGCGGTATACGCTCTGCAGCCCCAGCAGATAGGTCTGGCTTTCCATGTCGAACAAGGCCGGGTTGTGCGTCTGGTAGTAGGCCAGAGCCACCTGGGCGCGGCTGGTCATCTTGTCCATGATGTCGTGAGCCAGCGCCTGCTTGCCTACCGTTACCAGCGCCGGCACAAACTGCGGCGAGTAGTAGTCGTAGGGAATCGTGGCGTCGGGCATGGCCTCAAACGCTTTGTTCAGCACTTCGGTAGCCTTGGCCTTGTCGCCGTCGGCGAGGTAGGCGTTGGCGAGGCGCGCGAATTTGTCGCGGTAGTTGGCCGGGAAGCGCAGGTGGTTTTCGTCGTAGAAGATGCCCGGCTTGTTGAGGTTGCGGAAGGCAAACTTCTTCATCATGTTCTCATACATGATGTTTTTCTCCACGTAGCCTTCGTCGCCGCGGGGCTGGTAGTTCGGGTCTTTCAGCGGCAGCACGCGGTAGGCCATGCCTTCCAGCTGGAAGTAGGGCTGCAGGTTCATGAAGTCGGAGCCGGCCACGGTGCTGGAGAAGTAGATGGGACGCTCCCAGTTGTTGGTGGCCAGCATGTCCAGAATCACCAGGTTCTTCTTCTCGATGGCGCCTTTGCCCATGTCCCATTCCATGCGGTTCACGAGCTGCTTGCTGCGCTCCGCCGGTACGAGGCCCTGCTTTTTCACGGCGGCCGTATCCACGTTCAGGTAGAATTTGCGGGTCGGGTACGACATCATCATCGGCTGGCCTTCGCCGTACGACACCTGCAGCAGCTCGCTGTTCTGCTTCACCAGCTGAATAAACTCCTTCAGGTTCACTTCCTGCACGGCCGGGTTTTCGGCGTAGGGCAGCATGTCGTTGGTGCCCTGCTTGTACCGGTCATCGGGCATGGAGATGGGCAGCGGCTGCGACAGATACGCCTTGCGCTTCATCTGCTGGATGTACCAGTCGGTGTTCAGGTAGCTGAGTACGGCCACACGCACGTCGGTACGCACGCCTTCCACTTCCTGGGCGTACCAAAGCGGGAAGGTGTCGTTGTCGCCGTTGGTGAACAGGATGGCATTGGGCTGCAGCGAGTTCAGCAGGTTCTTGGCCGAATCCACGGAGTTGTAGCGGTCCGACCGGTCGTGGTCGTCCCAGCCCTGGCCCACCAGAATAGCGGGCGCCAGCAGGCCAAGGGCCGTAGCAGCTATGGCACGGGGCGTATCGGCTTTCAGAATGGAGCGCAGCAGCTCAGCCAGGCCCAGCACGCTCAGCCCAATCCAGATGGCAAATGCATAGGTAGCGCCCGTGAAGGTGTAGTCCCGCTCACGAGGCTCTATGGGCGGCTGGTTGAGGTATACCACAATGGCCAGACCCGTAAACACGAACAGCAGGCCCACAATAAAGGCATTGCGCGAGTCGCGGCGGGCATGGAAGAACAGGCCGATGAGGCCCAGAATCAGCGGAATAGCGAAAAAGTTGTTGCGGGCCGGGCTGTCGGCTACGCGCTCCGGCACGCCGCTCTTGCCCGCGTCCCAGGGCCACAACCCTCCAGACTGCTGAATGTCGCCCTGGCGGCCTACGTAGTTCCACAGGAAGTAGCGCCAGAACTGGTGGCCCATCTGGTAGCGGAACAGGAACGACAGGTTCTGGCCCATGGTGGGCTTCACGCCTTCCCGGATATCCACCCACTTCTGGTAGTTGTAGATGTGCTCGGGCTGCGGGCTGTAGATGCGCGGCAGCAGCATTTTGTCGGCATCGTCATACACCAGCGTCTGGCGCTTTTCGGCCACTACATACCGGTCGCCTTCGCGCACGTAGCGCGGGGCGCCGTCTTCGTAGCGCACGGGGCGGGCATTGAACTGCGGGCCGTACAGCAGCGGACGGTCGCCGTACTGCTCGCGCTTCAGGTAGCTCACAAAGCTCAGGACGTCCTCGGGGTTGTTTTCGTTGATGGTGGGGTGGTAGCTGCTCCGAATCGGGATGATAAGATAGCTGGAGTAGCCAATCAGGATGAACACCAGGCTCAGCATGGCCGTGTTCACGAGGCGGTTTTTCTTCTGGAACGAGTAGCGGAAACCCAGCCACAGCAGGCCCACAAACAGCACCAGGAAGATGATGATACCCGAGTTGAACGGCAGGTGCACCGTATTCACAAAGAACACTTCAAACCCGCCCGCCAGCGTAGGCAGGCCCGGAATGATGCCCACCAGAATCAGGCCCACAATCACCAAGCTGACCGCCAGCGTGATGATGCCGCCCAGGGTAGTGGGGTTCTGGGTGCGGCGGTAGTAGTAGATAAACGCCAGCGCCGGTACGGCCAGCAGGTTCAGCAAGTGCACCCCGATGCTGAGGCCGATAACGTAGGCAATCAGGATCAGCCATTTGTCGGAATCGGCTTCGTGGGCGCGGTTTTCCCACTTCAGCATAATCCAGACCACGGCCGCCGTAAACAGCGACGACATGGCGTATACCTCGCCTTCCACGGCGTTGAACCAGAACGAATCGGAGAAAGCAAACGACAACGCACCTACCACGCCGGCGCCCAGAATGAGCAGGCTCTGGCCCGAAGTGGGCTCGGGCGTGCCGGGGGCCGTGTGTCCGGCCACCTGGCGGTGCAGCACCAGCTTCTTGGCCAGCATCGTGATGGTCCAGAACAGAAACAGCACCGTGAAGGAGCTACTCAGCGCCGACAAGGCATTCACCAGCACGGCCACTTTCGTCACATCTCCGAACGAGAACAGCGAGAAGATGCGGCCCAGCAGCAGAAAGGTGGGCGCCCCGGGAGGGTGCGGCACCAGCAGCTTGTAGGAGCAGGCAATAAACTCGCCGCAGTCCCAGAACGAGGCCGTGGGTTCGAGCGTGAGTAGATAGGTGATGGTGGCAATGGCAAACACCAGCCAGCCTACTAAATTATTCAGGCTTTTGTATGAACGCATGCGTGCTTGGGGTAGGGTAGGAACGGGGCAAGCCCCGCCCGCCGTTGGAGTCCGACGGGTTTAAATGATCCAGAAATCAGTGAAAGACCAAAAGTAGAGAATAAATCCGGCCGCGCCGTATCCTGTTTAACGCCCGAAACAGCGGCTGCCATACGCCGGGTATAAAAAAAGCGGCCGGAGCTACCGGCCGCTTTTCAGTGATAAAGCAGGGAAAGGATGAAGGCTAGTTCTGCAGTACAAGCCGCTTTGTGGCCACCACCTTGTCGTTGTGCAGCAAGCTGTAGAGGTACATGCCGGCGGGCAGGTCAGATAAGTTGATGGGTACGCCGGCAGAAACCGCCTCAGGACGCAGGGCAATGGTGCGCACCTCGCGGCCGATAATGTTGTTCAGGCGCAGCTTGTAGTCGCCGGGAGCGGCTTTCGAGCCCAGCGTTACGGTGACCATGCCTTTGCTCGGGTTAGGGTAGAGCGTCAGCGACACGTTGGCGGCCTTTGCATCCAGGGTGGCCTGCGGGGCGTTGCTGACCGTAATAACCCCCGTCATACCAGTCCATTTCTCACCGCTGAATGACGCATTTGCCGGGCAGTGGTAGCTAAAGGTGCCCGCTTTGCTGAACGGGATAGAAGCGGTGAAAGCCGCCGGGCCGATGGCAAACGTAGACCACGCGCCGTTGTCGGACACTGTAGCATGCGTCTGGGTGCCCACATTTACCCACCGCACCTCATCGCCGGGGCGGATGGTAATGGCGGCAGGCCGGTAGAAGCCGTCCCCAACTTCCACCGTTACGGTGGCGGCCAGCGCCGACAGTTGGGCCAGCAGGATGGCCAGTACCCCAAAAATACGCGTAGAAATTTTCATGATGTTCAGCAGAAGGCTATTGCAGGGCTGCGGGTGCTACGCGCTTGGCTACAATATAGCGAATTTTAAATTTAAAGGCGGCTTGTTGCCAGAGTGGCATTAAGCGGAGCGTATCATCAGCCAGACAAGCACCGTGCCTAACTCAGCCGGTGAGTATGCAGGACAGATAGTGCTGTTGCCAGAAAGGTTGCTTCCCGGTGCCGCACTGCTCCCACCTTTGCTGTTTCTGCTTACGGCCGCGCTGCATTGTTCGCTGTTGAATAGCAGCCGTCCGGCGCGCGCACTCATAGTACGTAGCTGATTTCCTTCAGGTCAAAGTGGCGCAACTGGCCTTCTATGCGCACAATAAGCCGCCCGACCTCATCAACGCCCCTGATTTCGCCCTCAAGCCGGCGGCCTTCCACTTCGTAGGCATGCTGCTCTTGGTAGCGGAACAGCGCCGCCAGGTAGTTGTGGCGAATTGCGGCAAGCCGGCCCGACCGCAACTGCAGGTAGCGCCGCTCCAGGCACTCCAGCAGCCGGGAAATCAGGGTTGGCAGCGCATACGGGCGGCCCGTAACCCAGGCCAGAGAGGTAGCCGTATGGGCACCGAACTCCCGCTGGTTTACATTCAGCCCGATTCCTACCACACTATGCTGAATCATTGCGCCGCTAAGTGTGTTTTCAATCAGGATGCCTCCCAGCTTCCGGTTGCCATAATAAATATCGTTCGGCCACTTCACCCGCAGGGCGCCATCGGGCCCCAGCAAGGCACTGGCCCAGTCGTGCACGGCTAAGGCTACGGCCTGGCTGAGCAGAAACTGGTCCTGGGCTGGCAGAAAGGTGGGGCGCCATATTACCGACATTGTCAGGTTCTCGCCCGGATTGGCTTCCCAGCGGTTGCCACGCTGGCCCCGGCCGGCGGTCTGTTTGTCGGTAATTACCACGCAGCCGTCGGTGGCGCGGTTTTCGCCTATGAGATGTTGTGCCTCGGTGTTGGTTGAGGCGCATTCGGGCAACCAAACCACTTGGCGGCCCGTGAAGAGAGTTTGCGGGAAAAGAGCCTCCACTTGATTTTCGTACTTTGTGACGTTCAAACCTAACAATACCCCATGAAAAGTACCCTGGTTCGGCAGGATTCGGACAAGTTGGCAGATGTAGTAGTACGCGGCATGCAGGATAAGAAAGCTGTCGACATTGTAGTGCTCAATCTTAAAGACCTCAAAAATGCTGTAGCTGACTATTTTGTTATTTGCTCGGCATCCTCAGATACGCAACTCGACGCTATTGCGCGCTCCGTAGAAGAAGAAGTAGAAAAGCTGACCGGCCAGAACCCCTGGCAGACGGAAGGCCGCACCAACCGCGAGTGGGTGCTGCTCGACTACGTGGACGTGGTAGTGCATGTGTTCCTGCGCGACCGGCGCCAGTTCTACGCTCTGGAGGAGTTGTGGGGCGATGCACAGATCCGGTACGTGGAAGAAGAAACAGTTTCGGCGCGGTAAGGTAAACGCCGGTCAGCTGCGTCTGCTTCCGGGAACAAACGTGCAGGCGGCATGTTCCGCCTTTGTTTTTTGCTTTAGCTAATCCCTAGTTCATGCCTGATAACACGCCCAAAAAGAAGAAGCCCATGCTGCCTTCGCCCACCCCGAAACCGGGTATGCAGCTCTGGCTACTGGCCGGGTTGGTTTTGTTTCTGTGCGCCTGGTTGTTTTTCAACCAGAGTGGTAGCACCGTCGAAATCAACCAGCAGAAATTTGAGCAGATGTACGCCGCCGGTGATGTGCGCGACGTCAAGCTGCTCACTGACCGAAACCTGGTAGAAGTTTCGCTTAAAAACGAAGCCGCTAAATCGGGCCGCTATACGCAGCTTCTGAGCCGCCGTGGCCCGCTCACCTTCGACACCAGCCCGCAATTCGGGTTCCGGGTCGTGGATGGCAAAACGTTTAAGGAAGATTTTGAGAAGCTGCAGGCCAACGTTCCACTCGACAAGCGCATTGGCATCACCTTCGATACCCGCACCGGCTACGGCGACTTTATTGCCACCTGGGGCTTCTCCATTCTGTTGCTGGTCGGTTTCTGGTTCCTGATGCGCCGCATGAGTGGCGCGGGCGGAGCCGGCGGCCAGATTTTCAACATTGGTAAGAGCCGCGCCGCCCTGTTTGAGGGAGGCGACAAGGTGAAGATTACGTTCAAGGACGTAGCCGGTCTGGAAGAAGCCAAGGAAGAGGTGCAGGAAATCGTGGAGTTCCTCAAGAACCCTTCGAAGTTCACCATCCTCGGCGGTAAAATCCCGAAAGGTGCCTTGCTGGTAGGTCCTCCCGGTACCGGTAAAACGCTGCTGGCCAAAGCAGTAGCCGGCGAAGCTGACGTGCCGTTCTTTTCGCTGTCGGGCTCCGACTTCGTGGAAATGTTCGTGGGTGTGGGCGCTGCCCGCGTGCGTGACCTGTTCAAGCAGGCCAAAGCCAAGGCGCCCTGTATCATCTTCATCGACGAAATTGACGCCATTGGCCGCAGCCGCAGCCGCGGCAACGTGCCCGGCGGCAACGATGAGCGGGAAAATACGCTCAACTCGCTGCTGGTAGAAATGGACGGCTTCGGCACCGACTCCGGGGTTATTATCCTGGCAGCCACCAACCGTCCCGATACGCTCGACTCCGCGCTGCTGCGTCCCGGCCGTTTCGACCGTCAGATCAGCATCGACAAGCCCGACATCAACGGCCGCACGGAGATTTTCCAGGTGCACCTGAAGCCCCTGACGCTGGGCCCCGATGTGGAAGCCAAGAAGCTGGCCGCCATGACGCCCGGTTTTGCCGGCGCCGAGATTGCCAATGTCTGCAACGAAGCCGCCCTCATTGCCGCCCGCCGCGACAAGAAGATGGTGACCATGCAGGACTTCACCGACGCGGTGGACCGCGTAATTGGTGGTCTGGAGAAGAAAAACAAAATCATCAGCCCCGATGAGAAGCGGATTGTGGCCTACCACGAAGCCGGCCACGCCATTGCGGGCTGGTTCCTGGAGCACGCCGACCCATTGGTGAAAGTGAGCATCGTGCCCCGTGGGGTGGCGGCGCTGGGCTACGCGCAGTATCTGCCGCGTGAGCAGTTCCTCTACAACACCGAGCAGCTCACTGACGAGATGTGCATGACCCTAGGCGGCCGCGCGGCGGAAGAGCTGGTGTTCGGCAAGATTTCGACCGGCGCCCTCAGCGACCTGGAGCGCATCACCAAGATGGCCTACTCCATCGTGACGATGTACGGCATGAACGCCAAGCTCGGCAACGTGTCGTTCTACGACTCGAAAGGCCAGAATGAATACGGTTTCTCGAAGCCCTATTCGGAAGCCACGTCGCAGATGATTGATGAGGAAGTGCGCAGCATCATCGAGAATGCCTACATCCGGACTAAAGAGCTGCTGACGGAGCGCCGCCACGAGCTGGAGGTAGTAGCCAAAGAGCTGCTGGAAAAAGAAGTGCTGCTGCAGGATGATCTGGAGCGCCTCGTGGGCAAGCGCCCACACGGCGTGCAAACCAACTACCAGGCCCACATGGCCGGCACCGACCGGTCAGAAACCCTGAGCGAGCGGAAGCAGGAGCACCCGTTGCAAAACGATTTGCCTCCCCTGAATCTGCCCGGCGTAGATGACAACGGTCCGCAGTCCGGGGCTACTTCGGAGCCCAGCGGTTCGGCCGTAACGCCGGTATAGCACGCCCAATCCCAGAAAAGCCAGCCCGCCAGGGCTGGCTTTTTTGTTGGGGGATGCCCCCTTTCTGCTAGTTTTAAGCCTAGCCGCTTTCAGAGTACCTTTGTGCCATGCCCGACTCATCCCGCGACATCATCCTGCGCCGTATCCGCGAATCGTTGCGGGAGCCGACGCCGCCCAAAGCCGCGCCTGACTTCACGGCGCCGCTGCACCCGGCCGCTACCGGCGACCTGGCCGTGGCGTTTGCCGAAAGCTTTGTGCGCGTAGGCGGGCAGCTGTATTTCTGCGAATCAGAGGAGCACTTCTACGACCAGCTGTTTGTCTATAAGAAGGAGAAGGAGCTGGAGCGGCTGTTTGTATGGGAGCCGGAACTGAAAAAGCTGCTGCATGCCGGCGGCATCGTATTTCAGCCCGACGAAACCGACTTCTTGGCCCACGCTGATGCCGGCCTGACCAGCTGTGAGGCGCTGGTAGCCCGCACGGGCAGCGTGCTGGTAAGCGCGGCCAGCAGCAGCGGCCGGCGTTTGAGCATCTACCCCGACCAGCACCTCGTGTTTGCGCGCACCTCGCAGGTGGTGGCCGACATTGGTGATGCGCTGCGCCGCACGCAGGCCAAATACGGCGCCGACCATCTGCCGTCCATGATTTCGCTGACTACCGGCCCCAGCCGCACGGCCGATATTGAAAAGACCCTCGTGCTCGGGGCCCACGGGCCGCGCGGCATTGCCCTGTTTTTGTTGGATGACGAAGCCGACCCCGCCACCCCGCCTGCCTGATCTGGCGCTGCCGCCCGGCCGCCGCGTCTATTTTGCTTCCGATTTTCACCTCGGTGCCCCCGATGCTGCCCGCTCGCTGGAGCGGGAGCGCCGCATTGTGCGCTGGCTCGATGAAGCCGCCAAAGACGCTGCCGCCATCTACCTGCTCGGCGATATTTTCGATTTCTGGTTTGAGTATAAGCACGCCATTCCGCGGGGCTTTATACGGCTGCAGGGCAAGCTGGCCGAGCTGACTGATGTGGGCATTCCCATCATTTTCTTCACCGGCAACCACGACATGTGGATGTTCGACTACTTCACGAAGGAGCTGGGCATCCCGATTCTGCGGCATCCGGTGAGCCAACTGATTGGCGGGCGCGAGTTCCATATCGGGCACGGCGACGGGCTGGGGCCGAAGGACTACACCTACAAGATGCTGAAGCGGGTGTTTGCCTCGTCGGTGTCGCAGTGGCTGTTTGCGCGGCTGCACCCCAACCTGGGCATCGGTATTGCCAACCGCTGGAGCCGCCACAGCCGCATTCAGAATGCCGAAGCCGATGCGAAATATTTCGGCGAGGACGAGTGGCTGCTGGTGTACTGCCGGGAACTGGAGCAGCGTTTCCACCACGACTACTACATCTTCGGCCACCGCCACCTGCCGCTCGACGTAGAGGTAGCACCCGGCAGCCGCTACGTCAACCTTGGCGAGTGGGTCAATTATTGCTCTTATGGCGTCTATGATGGCGAAATTCTGGCCTTGCGGCATTTCGAGCAGAAACACAGCTGAACCTATACGGCTGGCCCGGCGCTGGTGGAGCCTTTTCTGGCTACTCGGCCTTTTGCCTTTTGCCAGTGCTTTTGCCCAAACGACGGTGCCTACGCCGGCCTCTGTGGTGCCGCCCGGCAAGCCGGCACCGGCCGCTGCCTCACCGGCGGTAGCTAAAGCCGATGAGCCCACGAATCCGGCCGGAGCCTGGCAGCTGGTGCGCACCATTGCGTTGCCGCAGCCGGGCGTAGCTTCGCTGGACCGCCGCGGCACGCTCTACGTAGCCGACTCGCGCGACAATATCCGCCAGTATGGGCCCGATGGGCAGGCGCTGAACACGTTTTCGCCGCCGCAGCCGGGCCATGTGGCGCAGCTGGAAGCCTGGAACACCACCAAAATCCTGGTTTTTTACGACGACCGGCAGCAGCTTCTGTTGCTCGATAGGTTTGCGGCGCCGCTGGGCCAGTTCAATCTGCTGGATCTGCTCGATGGCACGGCCCGCGCCGCTACCCTGGCCCCCGACGACCGGCTCTGGCTCCTGAACGAATCGGACCTGACCCTGCGCCAGTTCGATGCCAACGCCAAGACTTTCACGCATTCCACGCCGCTGGACCTGCTGATTGGCCGCTCCCGCCCCGATTTCCGGTTTCTGCGCGAGTACCAGAACAATCTGTACCTAGTAGACCGCGTAAATGGCATCTACGTGTTCGACAACCTGGGCAATTACCGCAAAAAGCTGCCTTTTGCGGGTCTGAATACCATCGGCTTCCGCGGCGACGAGTTGTATTTCCTGGCAGACGGGGCAATTCAGTTTTTCCAGCTCTACACCTTCAGCCAGCGGACACTGCCCCTGCCCCCCGCTATAGCCGCAGATGCGCGCCAGGTGCTTGTGGGGGAAGACTACGCGTATGTCTTCACAGCCGCCGGAGTTTCGGTCTACAGGATGTGAGCCGGCATGCATGCCGCGGGCAACCAGGCCCGTAGAAAAGCCTCTCGCTTCGCATTGGGAGCCGGCGGGAGCAGGTACTGCGTGGCTATGGCTAATTTGTACATCTCAGAGAGTCTGGTTTTCAGCCAGGCATGCTGCTGGTTGCAGGAAAAGGGCTTTTCGGCACAATACGCCATAATTTTTTAGCCTAGAATGTGCTAGTCCAGTCCGGCCGGATATTGGTTTTTGCCTAAATTTGAAAAGGAGCCTGCTTCGCACTTCCGCCAGTAGCTCCCGGAGAAATTAGCTTGTACTATATGACGTGTCGTGCTACGTATAGCTGGGTTGGAAGTGTAGTGGCCCTGATGTTGGCCGGGCCCGCGCTGGCGCAGCAGCTCCCCGCGGTTTCTGCCACCAAGCTGGCCCCACCATTGCAGGCAGCAGCCCTGTCGCGGGCAGTGCCGGTTAGGCAAGTGGTGCGGGTCCAGGCGCCTGATGTGGCGGCTTTCCGGCACTGGCTCCGGCGCGCGCTGCCGTCCGTCCGGGTGCAGGCGCAAGCTGGTCAGCCGCAACTCTTTCTTTTATCAGGTATACGCAGCGCGCAGCTTGAGCAGCTGCTGGCTTCCCCGCTGGTCACGTTCGTGGATGTGCCCGACCGCCCGGCTCATGATGAGCGGCAGCTAAACCAAGCCGACCTGAGCGTGAACAGCGTAACGCCGCTGCACCGCCGCTACCCCGGTCTGGCCGGGCAGGGCCTCACCGTGTCAGTGAAGGAAAACCCGCTCGACGCTACCGACATAGACTTCAGAGGCCGACTGGTAAACGTAGATCCGGCGGCCGTCACGGTTTCGTCGCACGCCACTACCATGGCCACTCTCATTGCCGGGGGCGGAAATTCCGCGCCGGCCGGCCGGGGTGTCGCCTGGCAGGCCAGCATTACATCTTCCAGCTACGCCCGCCTGCTGCCCGACGATGGGCCTGAGCTGCAGCAGCGGGCCGTGAGTGTGCAAAACCACTCTTATGGCACCGGTATCGAGAATTACTACGGTCTGGAAGCGCAGGCTTATGACGAGCAGGCCCGGCAGTATCCCACGCTGCTCCATGTGTTTTCGTCCGGCAATTCCGGCGCGCAGGCCAGTCCCGATGGCCTTTACCAAGGTTTGCCTAACGTGGCTAACCTGACGGGGCAGTTCAAAATGTCGAAAAACAGCCTGAGCGTGGGCGCCACCGATGCGCTGGGCCAGGTTGCGGCTATGAGTTCCCGGGGCCCCGCCCACGACGGCCGCGTGAAACCCGAGCTGGTTGCCTTCGGAGACGATGGCTCCTCCGACGCGGCGGCGCTGGTGTCGGGCATGAGCCTACTGGCGCAGCAGGCATACCGTGACCAGAATGCAGGCGCATTGCCGCCCTCAGCGCTGGTGAAAGCGGCCCTGATCAACAGCGCCGACGATGCCGGCCGGCCGGAAGTAGATTTTGTGTCGGGTTTCGGGCAGGCTGATGCGCTGGGCGCCGTGCGCACCATCCTGGAGCGCCGCTATTTTCAGGGCAGCGTAGGGCAGGGGCAGGCAACGCAGTTTGCGCTGGTGGTGCCGCCCGGCACGCAGCAGCTCAAGCTGACGCTGGCCTGGACCGACCCTGCCGCTGCGGCCAATGCCTCAGGCGCGTTGGTAAACGACCTGGACGTGCTGCTGACGAGCAACGGCACCAGCTGGCAGCCCTGGACGCTGAGTGCCTATCCGCACCCCGATTCGCTGGCCCTGCCCGCGCGCCGTCGTCCCGACCACCTCAATAACGTAGAGCAGATTACGCTAACTGCCCCGGCGCCCGGAACCTACCAGATAGCCGTGCGCGGCTATACTGTAGCTGCCGGCCCGCAGGCGTTTAATGTGGCGTATGAGTTGAATATAGGTTTTGAGTGGCTGACCCCCAACAAGCTCCGCAATGTGCGTTCCGGCACTACTACACAGGTGCGCTGGCAGTGGGCCGGGCCGGCGGCTACTGGTCGGCTGGAATACCGCCCGGTGGGCAGCGGCACTTGGCGCAGCATCAGTTCGGCTGCCGACTTATCCGCCCGCTCGTTTGCCTGGGCAGCTCCCGACACCACAACACTGGCGCAGCTGCGGATGGTGACCAGCGCGGGTACAGTGGTGTCTGATACGTTTGCACTGGCCCGGCCTCTGTCAGTAAGTATCGGCTATACCTGCCCCGAAGAGGCGCTTATTTACTGGCCGCGGGTGCCGGGGGCGGCCCGGTACCAGCTCTACCAGCTGGGCCGCACGCATCTGGAGCCACTGCAGCTTACCTCCGATACCACCCATGTGCTTACCGGTGCCGCCCTGACGGGCACGCAGTATGCAGTAGCTCCGGTGTTTGCGGGAAAAGAAGCGGAGCGGAGCTCGTCTATCAATCTCGCTACGGCCGGCTTCGACTGCTACATACGCTCGTTCGTGGCCCGGCAACCCGTGGCAGACACGGTGCAGCTGCAGGTAGAGCTGGGCAGCACCTTCCGGCTGCGGGCTCTCCGGCTGCAGCGGCTGGAGCAGGGCGCTTTCCGCACGGTGTTGGCTCAGAATACGGTTTCGCAGCTACAGCTCCTGCTTACAGATGCTACTGCGCAGCCCGGCTACAACCAGTACAGACTGGAGCTGGAGGACACCAACGGCCGAATTTTCCATAGCCAGCTGGAAAGCGTATTTCAGGTCAGCCGCGCCGAGGTGCTGGTGTTTCCGGTGCCGGTGGCGGCCGGCATGCCGCTCAGCATCATCGGGCCGGCCGATACGGAGCTGCGCCTGCGTCTCTTCGACACGCTGGGCCGCCTGCTCCTCGAAACCACGACCACCGGCACCATCAACACGTTGCCTACTGCTGGCCTCCGGCCTGGTACCTATCTGCTGCGTATTGGCGCTGGCTCAGCCCCGGAGCTTACCCGCCGCATCGTGATACAGTAGCCGCAGCGCCCGCAGTAGCAGGCCCTGCTATGCCTTGCAGCTTGAGCACTACAGGCTGCGGCAACCTTCTGCATATACTAGCGGTACGCTCTGCGCATTCTGCCGTGTTACTGGTCCTTCTGTCGTGGACAGATACGCTGAGTTGCAGATGAACTCCAAGCAGCAATTGCCTGGCTTATACGCCTATAACAAAAAACAACCCCTCCGGCTCGTATGGGCCGGAGGGGTTGTTGTATGAAGCGAATAGCTCCCGGCGGTTGTACACCGGGAGCTACCTAAACGCTAGTACACGTAGTTAAGCGCGGTACGGTCGTTCGTGTTGAACGGACGGTTGGCGCCGCTGCCGATGCATGCCAGCATCCACGAGCTTGGGTCGGGGCCCGACGGTGTGCCGGGGATGAGGATAGCACCAACGGAGCTGGCACCTTCGTTCACGGCCGAGCCGCCGCAGCTATACTGCCGGCCCATGTAGTCGGTGTGGCGGAACCCGATGCAGTGGCCCACTTCGTGCGCCAGTACAGTGGCTATGTACGTGCTGGCGTTGGCGGTGCCCAGTGCCGTAGAGTTTACCAGCACCTGGCTGTAGGGGTTGCCACCGGAGGGGAAGCCTGCGGAAGCCAGGTAACCGGCGCCCGAAGGAGCTTTGGTGAGCGTGATGTTAGCCGAGGAGGTAGAAGCTACGCGGCTAAACGTAATGCGCAGGTTCTGCGCGTTGTAGCGCCGGATCAGCTCGTCGGTTGCCGTCACATAAGCCGAGGGCAGCGTAGAAGAAACCCGGATGGTGATGTTGCGGGGCAGACCGGTCACCAGGTTCGTGGTGCGGTACTGCTCGTCCTGGCCCACTCGCATCATGGTGTAGTCAGGCTTGCTGTTGAGCATCTCGTTGGTCAGCACTATGTCGCCTTCCACCAGATAGCCGTTCTCAACTTTCTGGGCGTCTTTGGCGCTAAAGCCAAGCGCGCTGATCTGACCGATGGTTTCTTCGGAAATTTCATTTTTTGCCACCACTTCCTGCTTTTTCTCGCAAGATGACAAAGACATGGCCGCGCCGACAAGCAGTGCTACTGGGGTGAATAAACGGGTTGCTTTCATGGGGGAATTTTTGGTTGGTTTGGTTGTGGAAAGGATCAATTACGTCGAAAAACTAGGCATTTATTAATGATATATCAATAAGTCAACAGTTTGATTGTCATAATTATATACGTTTTGACTTTTTACTGTTGAGTTCATATTCCCGTATTGAATCAGGAAAAAAGCCAATAGTGAAGGATTAATGAAGGTTTTCGTTAAATAGATAAAGTGAAATTTTCATACCAGGAATTTTCACTGGGTGCAGAGGCGGATAGCCACTGTCTAGTTGGTTTTAGCCGGCTGCTCCAGCCCGAAATAGCACAGAACTCTTCCGCCCCTGAATTCTGTATCTTTGTAGGAAACCGATTTTCAGCGGCCCTCAGCGCCGCTTCACGATATAGATACTTTAGTAGTGGCCTGTACTTCATGCTCCTCCGGCGGCGGCTGCTCTACCACAACTGCCACGGGCTGCGGCTCGAAAGGCAGCTGTAGCAGCGGCTGTACGCGTCTTAATGTATTCGACTGGCTCCAGGACCTGGATACGCCCAGTGACTTCAAAGGCTTTGATCTGGTAGAAATCCGCTTTAAAGGCGGCCGCAAGGACTTCTACCGCAACGCCAGCCACCTGCCCCTCACCACCGGCGACGCAGTGGTGATAGAAGCCGGCGGCAACGGCTGGCACCTGGGCCACGTCTCGCTCAAGGGCGAGCTGGTGCGCCTGCAGATGAAAAAGAAGAAAGTGCCTACCGACTCCAAGGATATTCGCAACATTCTGCGGATAGCTACCGAGCAGGACGTAGAGCGCTGGAATGCCGTGCGCGACCTGGAAACGGGCACCATGTTCCGGGCCCGCACCGTGGTGGACGAGCTGCGCCTGAAAATGAAGCTCTCCGATGTGGAGTATCAGGCTGACCGCACTCGCGCCACGTTCTTTTACTCTGCCGAAGACCGGGTAGATTTCCGGGACCTGATCAAGCGCCTGGCCGACGAGTTTCGGGTGCGGGTGGAAATGCGCCAGATTTCGCTGCGCCACGAAGCCGGCCGTCTCGGCGGCATCGGGGTGTGCGGCCGGGAGCTGTGCTGCTCCACCTGGCTCACCGATTTCAAGAGCGTCAGCACTACGGCGGCCCGCTACCAGAATCTGAGCCTCAACCCGGCTAAGCTCTCGGGGCAGTGCGGGCGCCTGAAATGCTGCCTCAACTACGAGCTCGACACCTACCTCGACGCCCTCAAGGACATTCCGCAGGTACAGCGCCCGTTGCTCACGGAGAAGGGTGAGTATGTGCTGCAGAAAACCGACATCTTCCGGCGCAAAATGTGGTTTGCCATCCGGGGCGACAACAACTGGGTAGTGCTGACCACAGACCGGGTGCGCGAAGTGCAGGAGCTGAATAAGCGCGGGGAGAAAGTGGACACGCTGCTGGTAGCCGTGCGCGAAGAAGAAAAAGCGCCCGACGTAACGGCCATTGTGGAGGGCTCCCTCGAACGCCTTGACGATAAAATCAAGGCTGGCAAGCGCGTGAAGCGCACCAAGAAAAAGGCCAAGCCGGAAGGCGCTACAGACGAGCGTGCATTGGCGCCGCGGGGAGGCGCTTCCGGGCGCCCAGCGGCCACGCGCGCAGCCGCCTCGGAGGCAGCACCAGATACACCCGCCGCGGCTCCGGAATCTGCCGCAAGTGGGGAGGAAGCACGCCGGCCACGTGGCGCCGCCGCTCGGCCCCTCAACCGCCGTAACAACCGCAACCGCTCCGGCAATGCTGCGGAAGGTGGCAGCCGAGCAGAAGGGGGCCGTGGCGAAGGCCGGCGCAGTGCTGCTGAGGGCAGCACCGAACCGCGCAGCGGCCGGACCGGCAACGAGCGGCGTGGTGCCCGGGGCAGTTCCGGCGCAGGCGAGGCAGGCAGCCGCCCGGCGTCTGAGGGCAGAGCCGAAAATACCCCGCGTGAGGGTGGCCGCAGCCGCCGTGGGGGCCGCCGGCCCGAAAGCGGGGCCGCTGGTGCCGCTCCTGCTGCTCCGTCTGCTTCCTGATACTAGAGTTTTGTTGTATGCTTAAGCTGTTTCGTTTGTTGCCGCTGCTGGCATTAGCCGCCGGACTTACCGCCTGCGACGAAGGCCAGATCTACGAGAAAAATGTGGATTTCGAGGGCTACACTTGGTCGGTGCGCCAGAAGCCTGCTTTCACCTTCGATATTGCCGATACCACGCAGCGCTACGATGTGTACTTCAACGTGCGCAATGCCTCTGCCTATGGCTACTACAATCTGTACCTGAAGCACACGCTGACCGACCCGGCCGGCAAGCCGGTTTCGCAGCTGCTGCACCAGATGTTGCTGATGGACCCGCAAACCGGCGAGCCCCGCGGCAGTGGCACCGGCGACATCTACGACCATCAGTTTTTAGCCCTGCCCAATCAGAAGTTCCGGCACGCCGGCACCTACACGATAGTGCTGGAGCAGTATATGCGCCAAAACCAGCTGCCGGGCCTGATGGCCGTGGGCGTGCGCGTGGCTCAGGCCGCGCCCGCCAAGCCCTAGCCCGCCTGGCTTGTCAGGCAACAGAAAGCCCCTCTGGCAGCAGTGCCGGAGGGGCTTTTGTATACGTGGGCGTAGGGTTAGCTAAACAGCGGCAATACGCTCAACCTTTACCGCATTCAGGCCTTTTTTGCCTTCGATTACTTCAAATGAAACCCGGTCGTTTTCGCGGATTTCGTGAATCAAACCGGTTTGATGTACAAAGATATCCTGGTTGTTTTCGTCCTGGATGATAAAACCGAAGCCCTTCGACTCGTTGAAGAACTTTACTTTTCCCGTTTTCATAGAAGACCTGATGTTGTTGTGGAAATGTGGAAAGACGCTGGTAAATCTAAGGGGTATTTCGAATAATCGATTTACCGGGGGCTGAAAATGGGAGGGACAGGGGCCCGGAAAGCAGCCGCAGCGGTGCTGATAGTCAGGCGGCTGCCGGAATTGGGCAGGCTGGCTCAAACAAACAATGCGCGAAAACTGCGCGTATAGTTTGGGGCGCAAGCAGTTCTTCCCTCCTCTAATTTTCTAATTCCCATGGCAACCGAAGATAAAACCCCACAAAACACGACTCCGCAAAACAGCGCCAGCAACCCCGCCTCCACAAACCAGGCAACTGCCCAAGGCAGCCGTGCAGGAACCCAGAGCCAGCCTTCAGCGGCCAGAAACGAGCCCGCGCGCCCCGGAGCCTCAGATGGCGCAACTGGAGAAGCATCCTCCAGCACATCGTTGGCCGCCTCCGAAACCAGCATGGGGCAGGGCAGCACGGGCAAAGCTTCTTCTGGCAGCACAGCTTCGGCCGCGTCCCGGAAGTCTGCGGCCGCCGGCTCTGCATCCGGAAGCCGCAAAACCAGCGCTGCTGGCGGCAAGCAAAGCGCCAACAATAAAAGCTCGATAGTCGGCAGCAAGGGCTCTAACTACGATATCAGCAGCACCCAGGACAGCTACCAGGACGCCGACCGCCAGGAAAACCAGAACAGCGGGGCCAGTCGCGGCGAGTTTGGTACCCACGGCCCGGGCAACACGCAGGGCGGCTACGGCAATCAGTACCGCGAAACCAACGACTACAACCGCAGCGGCTACTACAACGACGACCGGGGGTATGGCGGCCACTCCGGGCCCGACCAAAACTCGTACCGTGCCTATGACGGCCGCGGCCGCTATGGCCACGAGGACCCCCGCAGCCAGGGCGGATACGGCGGGCAGTATTCTGACCGCCGGCCGGACGACTATAACCGCCAGGACTACGGCCCGCGCGGCGGCTACTCGGGCCGCCAGGACTACGACTCGCGGGGCTATGATGGACCGCAGGACCGGGGCGGCTACGGCCAGGGCAACTTTGGGGGGCGCCTCCAGGACGACTACGGCCAGCGTGGCAACGACCGGCCCTACGGAAACGGCGGCTACACTACCGGCAACTATCAGAGCCGCGACTACCAGAGCCGCGACAACGACTACGGCCGCGCCGACCAGAGCCGCTCGGAGCGCTACCCCAACGATAATGGCTCGGGCTATGGCCGTGGCCAGGGCTACAGCAACGACTACGGCAACTCCTCGGGGGGTAGCCACTACGACAGCCGCAACGCCGGTTACGGCCAGCAGTATTACGGCAACCAGGGCCGCAATCAGAATGAAGATTCCCGCTCGTCGCGAGGGGGCTATGACAACCAGGGCCATTCTGACCAAAGCAACTACCGCGGCCAGCGCGACGCGTACGGCTACCAGCAGCGCGGCTACGGCCACGACGAAGCCGGCCGCTACCAGGACGGTGGCCGGCCAGGCGGGCAGCAGGGCCGCGGCTCCTGGGGCGATGCTCCGGAAAACCGCAACGGCTATACCGGCGGCAGCTACGGCGGCAATTCCGGCCAGGGCTATGGCTCCCGCGGAGGATCCTACAACGATGAGTATGATTCACCGAACCGCAACAGCCGTAGCGGCTCACCTGCCCGCGGCGACTACGACCGGCACGACCAGAGCCGCAACTATGGCCAGGACCGGCGCGAGCAATACCGCAATTCAGACGAGCCGGACTACGGCTCGGCCCCGCGCCGCAACCGTGGCCGCGACGACGAGTAGGTAGAAGCTCTACGACGTTATACAAAAGGCAAAAGGGCTCCACTGCATCAGTGGGGCCCTTTTTGTGGGTCTTGGAAAGCAAGCGAGTAACTATCTGGGTTTCTTCTTGGCCAGATAGATGCGCCCTTTCTCGTTGCTGAACACAAAATCAGTGTTGTTGATGAAAGCCAGCGCTTCGGCCTGGCCGGTGCTGGCAATCGGGAGGCAGCTTTTGGACCCGTCGAAGAGGCGGCGGCCGGGCTGGCGCTCCACCAGATAGATGTGGCCGTAGCCCAGCAGCGCCACCGTAAGGCCATCGGGGCTTATATCGGCCGAGGTAACCCAGGTATTGACGCGGATACTGTCGAGCAGCGTGGCCACGTGCCGGCCGGGGCGGGCAGGCAGCGCGTACATCTTCACATACTTGCTGTTGCCCCGGTTTTTGGTGAACAGATACAAACTATCCTGGCGGTAGAAGAAGGCCTCGCAATCGAAGTTGCGGGCCGTTTTGCGGGGCGGAAAGCGGCGCTGGTCGGGGTAGCTGAACCGGATGGTGTCTACCTGGCGCAGATCGGAACCGCTGAGCCGGTAGATGCACAGGTTGCGGCGCTTGTTCTGGTTGTTGCCGAAGTCGCCGATGTAAATACGTCCCTCGGGGTCCCGCGCCAGGTCTTCCCAGTCGATATTGACGAGCGGGTTCAGGTTCAGGGTTTGCAGCAGGTCGCCCTCGGGGGTTACTTTAAACAGCGCCGCCGCGCTGCCCCCGTCGCCGTGAGTCCACAGGCTGCCGTATTTGTCGGCCAGCGCAAAGCCCGAGCTTTCGCCCACAGTGCCCTTGCGTATTTTGCCGGTCTGCGTCACGGTATACTGCTCCGATACACGCGAAAAGTCGCCTCGCCCGTCGCTGTTGCCACAGCCACAAATCACGGATTGCAGAAAAACGAGGGCCGGAAACAGTTTGTCGCGCAGTAAAAACAGCATAAGCACAAGGGTTGGTGCCCTGTGTTACGCCCCCGCGCCCGGATGGTTAGCGCGGCGTACGAGCCCTGCGGCCGCGCTGCCATCAGCAGGCGGCCCGCCGCCCCGGCTTACCGAAGCACCAGATAAGGCAGCAGCCGCTCATACGTGGCCTCGTCCAGAATACGGATCTGGCGTAGGTCAGCGGGCTGGCGGAAGGGGCCGTGCTGCTGCCGAAACGCTACCAGTACGCGCGCCAGGCGCTTGCCCACGTACGGATGGGCCTGCAGCGTTTCAAAGGACGCATTATTGACATCAACCCCGGCCGGCGCGAAATCCGGGCGCACGAAGGTGTACTTGCGCAGGCTGTCCACCAGGTCGGGCGCGTCGCGCAGGCTGTAGAGCTCGGCCAGCTGACTGGCGCTGCGGAAGCCGCCCAGCCGCTGCCGGTACTCCACTACCCGCGCCGAAAGCCCCCGCCCGATTCCCCGGATCCGCATCAGCTGCGTCGTATCGGCCACATTGAGGTCGAACGGCTGCAGGTTGCGCGGCTTGCGGGTGTACTTAGAGGGGGTTGCCTCAGCGAAGGACTTGCCTGCGAAGCGGCTACCAGCGCCATCGGGGCTGCGGCCGGCATACGTGCGGGCTTCCCGGGCCGACAGCTGCTCAGGCAGTTGGATGTAGGGCGCCAGCCGGGCATACGTTGTGTCGGAGAGGCCGTAGGCGCGGCGCAGCTGCTCTTTGGCCCGGAATCCGCCCACGGCATCCCGGTACTTCACCAGCCGCTCGCCCAGCCAGGCCGGCAGCCCGCGCGCCTGCCAGTCGGTAGCCGAAAATAAGTTGGGGTCGAACGGAGCGAGGGCAACCTGTGGCACGTGCGGCCTGGCCGCATAGGTGCGCTTGGGGTAGCGGCTGCCATATGCTGGTCGGGGCTGGCGTTGGGCGGCCAGCTCCGCTGCCCATTGGTTTAGGTGCTGGCGGTCGGCGGCAGGCTGGTAGGAGGGCAGGTGGGGCCGCAACAGCGTGGGCGCAAACAGGAGTAGCACCAGCAAGGCCAGCAGCACGACAAACCCAGAGGTTTCGCGGCGCGAAAAGCCAAAATAGCGGCGCCGGGCAACATGCAGAGACTGTAGAAAACCCGTGGAGCGGGCCGCCGGTTTGGCGGGGCGGGTAGAAGACGCCATACGTAACAGAAAAACGAATCGACTGAAATAGGCTGGATAACGAAAGCAGTATACCAGAAATACCTGACAAGCAAAAAACCACTTTCTGCCGTCCCGTTCCGCCGCAAACAGTCTGGCAGGAGCACGGCTGCAGCAGCAGAAGCAACTGCCGGAAACCAGGGCAAACCAGCTGGCAGAAAGGGCGGACCGGTGCAGGAGCCGGTACCTTGCAGCGCCGTTACGCCGGCACGAATCCCGGCGGGCGTTGCCTGCGTAATTGCCGAATCCGTTATGGGCCCGTATCATTACGCGCCGTTACGGCACTTTCCCTTCCGTCTATCCTCGCCATGAGCCAGCCCGCTACCAATACAACCGCGTTTTTTGATGGCCTGACTGCCGAGCTGGCCGCCCTGCGCGAGATAACGCATCAACGCTTCCGGCCTCTCTCCGACGACCAGCTGAACCGGCGGCCCTCGCCCGATAAATGGAGCGTGGGGCAGTGCCTGGAGCACCTCAATATTGTGGGAGGGCTGTATCTGCCCACCATCACGCGCAAGCTGAAGCAGGCCAAGGAGCGCGGCAGCAAGCCGGCCGGCACCGTGAAGCACGGCTACATCGGGCGCAGAATGACGGAAGCCTTGCGCACGCCGCCCACGCAGAAACCCATGAAAACCCCGCAGCAGTTTGCCCCCAGTGGTTCGCGCCTGCCCCGCACGGTGGTGGAGGTGTTCAGCCGGCAGCTTGATGAGCTGACAAACCTGCTGGAGCAGGCCCGGCAGGTCAACGCCAATGCTGTGCGCATTCCCAACCCAATTATTCCGCTGCTCTGGCCCCGCCTTACCGATGTAGCCGAGATGCTGGTAGTGCACATCCGGCGGCACGTAGCACAGGCCGAGCGAGTACTCGACAGCCGCCCCCCAACCGCCGCCTGACCTGCTCACTGCCAACGCATAAAAAAGCCTGACTCCGGGAAGAAGTCAGGCTTTTTTATGCGGAACGGTGCCTACTTGGTGGCGAAGAAGTAGTTCACAGAAAACTGAAGCGTACGGTCTTTGAAGCTGCTGTTGTCGTCGTAGTCATTTTTGGGCAGCATGTTGGTCAGACCCAGGGCGTAGCCGGCCTGCACCTGAAACGGACCGGCTTTGTAGCCGATGCCGCCATTCAGGCCCGCATTGATGCGACGTAGGTAGAGCTTATCGTCGTCGCCTTCCTCGTTGGCAAACTTCACCGACGTGCTTTCGGTGTTAGAAAAGCTTTGGCCACTTACCGAGCCTTTCACTTTGGCTTTAACCTTGCCTCCCAGCCCGATGCCAACGTACGGTCCGGCAAAAATCTGGAAGCCATTGTCGCCCCCGGTCGTATACACAAAGTTCAGCGGAATGTCGAGGTAATTGAGGGCGGCGTCCATTTCGGAGTCAATCGAAATTGTTTCGCCCGCGAAGGTTTCCGTCATCGACTCCTTGATTTTGAAGCCCTTTTGCGAGAACATCAGCGAAGGCTGGAATGCCACGTTGCCAAATTGCGCGTTGATGGTGATACCTGCCTGCGCGCCGGCCTTCATTTTGGTGTCAATGTCTTCGGCATCTTCAATATCGGCCTTGATGTTAGCCAGATTGAGACCCAGACGAGGACCGATAGTTACCTGAGCCTGCGCGGTGCCAGCACCAGCTACCAGCAGGGCAGAGGCCAGCAAACCTTTTAGTAGGATTGATTTCATACGTGTGGAAAAGGGGGAGTGTGAAAGATTGGATGATGAAAAAGAACTCGGTTATAACCCGGCAGGACGCCGCGCAGGAGCATGGGCAAGCACCGCTCGCAGGCGCAGAAATGCAGTCAGGAAGTAAGAAAGAAGGGCCACCTTGCCGGTGGGCGTAGCAAGCATAGTGCCGCAACTATTTAGAAGAACATAAACGGGTGGCCGTAGCCGGATAATTGTATAGGGAGGGGTTGCGTGGGAAAGAGCTTACGTTCTGATAGCTAGATGGTAGGGTGAGTGGCAGGCACTATTCGGATGCAAAGCTAAGGGGAGGATTTCGGATTTCAGATATGGTGCTGAAGAAATAACCCAGGGTTTTTCCGGAAAGAATAATTCGCAAAATCGGGCAGACGCGTATGGAATCTGCGCGGGGAGGGCATCTGAATTTTACCAACTTGCCTTCTGCACTCGTTTTGAGCCTATGCGTCCTTTCCTGTTTAGCTTACTCGCCCTGCTGATGTTGTTCACCGCCGGTTCCTCGCAGCCCACCCCGCCCGGCAACGGTGGCAAAGCCAACGCCGCCACCTGGAAGAAAATCGACCAGTTGCTGGCCAAAGACCAGACGGCTTCCGCGGCCAAGCTGCTGGAGCCGCTGTATAAGCAGGCCCGCCAGCGCCAGGACGCGCCGGAGTATCTGCGGGCTTTGCTCTACAAGCTGCGGCTGCTGGAAGCCAGGGAGGAAGAGTCTGATGTGCAGGCCATTGCGCTGGTGGAAGCCGACCTGAAAACCGCGCAGTTTCCGGCCCGGCCCATCCTGCACAGCCTGCTGGCCCGGCTCTACGCCAACTACTACCAGCAGCACCGCTACCAGCTCTACGACCGCACCACCCAGGCCACCGCTGACCCCGCCGACGCCAGCCGGGCCGATATCCGCACCTGGGATGCCGCCCGCCTCGGCAGCGCCGTTATCAGCCACTACCGCGCCTCCCTGGCCGACGAGCCCCGGAAGCTGCAGCAGCTGAAACTGGCGGCCCTGGGCTACGCCGTAACGGGCGGCGACGCCGAAAGCCGCGCCCTGGTGCCTACGCTCTACGACGTGCTGGCCCGCCGCGCCATCGAGGGCCTCGGCAACGATGAATACTATATCACGAAGCCCGCCGAGCAGTTTGAGTTGAAGGAAGCCGCGCTGTTCGGCCCGGCCGCTGCCTTTGCCCGCCTGAAGCTGATTGCACCGCCGGCCGATTCGCTCAACGGTCAGTTTCATGTGTTGCAGGTGCTGCAGCAGCTCACCACGTTCCGGCTGCAGGATGCCGCCAACCCCGCCGCCCTGGCTGACGTGGACCTGGCCCGCCTGCGCTTCGTGCACCAGCACAGCGAGCTGCCCAATAAAGATGAGCTCTACCGCGCCGCGCTAAGCCAGGCGGCCACTACCTACGCGGCGTTGCCCATCGTCACGCGGTTTATGTTTGAGCAGGCTTCCCTTGAGCAGGAAACCAACGCCATACGAGCCCGTGCCCTGGCGCTGGAAGCCGAAAAGCGCTTTTCGAAGTCACGCGGGGCGGCGCAGGCCCGGGCGCTGCGGCAAAGCATTGAGCAGGTTGAAGTCAGCTTCACGACCGAGGAAACGGTGCTGCCCGGCCAGTCGTGGCTGCTGAAGCTGCAGGTGCGCAACGTGGCCCGGCTCTACGCCAAAGCGTATCGGGTGAGCAACGCCTACAATGTCCGGCTTTCCGAGCCCGGCACCGCCGAAGACGCGCAGAACTACAGCTTCCAGAAGACGTTTGCCCGCGCCCTGGCCGGCAAGCCCGCCGCGGCCTGGATGCTGAACGTGCCCGCTCCGGCCGACTACAAAGGTCACTCCGTGCAGTACGCTGGCCCGGCTTTGCCGCTCGGCCACTACGTCATCGTGATAAGCACCACCGACGAAAATCCGACCAAGGAGCGGGCCGGCGTCATCACGGCGCATTCCTTCCTGGATGTGAGCGAGCTGAGCCAGGTACGGCGCAGCACGCCCGACGGCACCGGCCTGCTGGTGCTGCACCGGCAGAGCGGGCAGCCGCTGGCCGGAGTGCGGGTGCGGCCCCTGTATCAATACTACGACCAGAAAGCGCGCCAGTACAAGCAGCGCCGCGGCGACGTGCTGACGACCAATGCCGAAGGCCAGGCGCAAATTGCGCAGGGTCCGCAAACCGGTGAAAATGTGCAGCTCAGCAACCTGTTCCTCACGCTGGGCCGCGACTCGCTGCTGGTTGAAAATGTGGGTGGCTACTACCCCCGGCGCCCCCGCAACCCCGAAGCCGAGCAGCCTCGCTACAATCTTTTCCTGTTCACTGACCGCGCCATCTACCGGCCCGGCCAGACGGTATATTTCAAAGGGATTTTGGCGGAAGTGCGGGAGGGTGTGGCACGACCTTTCACAAAGCATGGCATTTCGGTTGACTTAAAGGACGTGAACGGGCAGACAGTTAAGTCCCTCGATTTTATCACCTCGGATTTTGGCTCTTTCCACGGCTCTTTCATTCTGCCAACTGGTTTGTTGAACGGACAGATGTCACTGCAGACGGTGTATGGTAGCCAGGATTTCGCGGTGGAGGACTACAAGCGGCCCACGTTCCAGGTGGCCTTTGAGCCTGTAACCGGTACGCCCGTGCTGGGGCAGGAAGTAACCGTGCGCGGCAAAGCCACCGCCTACGCCGGCCAGCCCATCGACGGGGCCACGGTACAATACCGCGTGGTGCGCCGCACGTTCTGGCCGATGTTCGGGATGAGCTACCGCAGCCTGTACGGCAACCAGGGCCGGCCGGAAGTGGAAATCCTCAACGGCACCGCCCAGACCGATTCGGCCGGCGGCTTCGTGGTGAAATTTGTGGCGAAAGGGGAGGACCTGGGCGCGGCCAGGCGCGGCCCCTGGAACCCCGGCTACGTGTTCGAGGTAACGGCCGACGTGACC
Organism: Hymenobacter psychrotolerans DSM 18569; assembly: GCF_900142395.1. Classification (GTDB taxonomy): domain Bacteria; phylum Bacteroidota; class Bacteroidia; order Cytophagales; family Hymenobacteraceae; genus Hymenobacter; species Hymenobacter psychrotolerans. The sequence goes on from NZ_FRAS01000002.1 coordinate 309,157, forward strand.
GACGCGGCCGGCGAAACCCGCACCGGCCAGCAGTCGGTCAGCCTCGGCACCAACGCCCTGAGTCTGCGCCTGGAAGTGCCTGAGCTGCTGAACCGGGAAAAGCTACCCGCGTTGCAGCTGCTCAGCACCAACGCCACCGGCGAGGCTATGTCTGCCCAGGGCCAGCTGCGCCTCTACCGCCTCACGCCGCCCGCTCGCGCCCTGCGTCCGCGCGCCTGGGAACGGCCCGAGCTGGAGGCGCTGAGCCCGGAGGAGTTCCGGCGCCAGTTCCCGCTCGATGCTTACGCCCGCCAGGACAACGACAGCACCTGGGCCCGCACGCTGGTCCTCACCCAGGACTTCAACACCGAAAAAAGTCCGCTGCTGCCCGAAATAGCGAAGGCCCTGAGCAGCCAGCAGCCCGGCCGCTACGTGCTGGAAGCCACTGCCACCGCGCCAGCCTCTACGCCGCCCGCCAAAACGGAGCAGGTGTTCACCCTCTATTCAACGCAGGCGAAGACTCTGCCCATCCCTACCCCCAGCTGGTTCGTGAACCTCCAGGACAGCGTAGCGCCGGGCCAGGCCGTGCGTTTTCTGGTGGGTAGCTCCGAAGCTGGCGCCCGTGTGCTGCTGGAAGTGGAAGCCAAAGGCGAAACCCTGCGCCGCGAGTGGCTGACCCTGGCCGCCGGCGAGCAGCGCGTCATCGAAGTGCCGACCACGGCCGCGCTGGACGGAGCGCCGCTGTACGCCCACCTCACGCAGGTGCGCGACAACCGCCTCTACACCCACACTGCCACCGTGCAGGTAGCCACGCCGCCCGCGCCGCTGGTGCTCAGCATTGCCTCCTTCCGCGACAAGCTGCAGCCCGGCCAGAAGGAAACCTGGCGCGTCACGATTCATAACACCGCCGGCCAGCCCGCCAACGCCGAGCTGCTGGCCACCCTCTACGACAAGTCCCTGGACGTTTTCCGGGCGCACTCCTTCACGGAACTGGAGTTTCCGAAGCCGTATTATCCCGCTCTGCTGGCCTGGAATGGCCGGTTTGGGACGCAGGAGTCGTATGAGCTGTTTGACGGGAATGCAACTGCCGGGTCGTTTGGGGCTATGCGCTATCCTCACCTGAATATGTGGGGCTTCATGGGCGAGGACACGGGTGGCGGCCTGGAAGGCGAAGGAAATAAGGCGGTAGAGGAAGTGGTAGAAAGAAAAGCATACGGCAACGCCGCCGGTGGTATTGCCGGCCGCGTAATGGCAAGTACAGCGGCGCCGGCACCACAGATGGCCATGCGCAAGATGGCCGACTCTGCTCAACTCAACGAAGTTGTAGTAGCGGGTGCGGAACCTCCCAAATCAACTCAACCCGACCTTTCCAACGTCCAAGCCCGCAAAGATTTCCGCGAAACGGCTTTCTGGCTGCCCGAGCTGCGCACCAACGCCCAAGGCGAAACCGTGCTGGAATTCCAGATGCCCGAAGCCGTGACGCGCTGGCAGCTGCTGGCCCTGGCCCACGACCAGCAACTGCATTCCGGTCTGCTGCAGCGCGAGCTGGTGACGCAAAAGCAGCTGCAAGTGACGCCCAACGCCCCGCGCTTCTTCCGCGAAGGCGACCAGCTCACGCTCAGCGCCAAGCTCAGCAACCTCACCGAGGCACCCCTAAGCGGCAGCGCCCAGCTGTTCCTGCTCGATGCCCGCACCCAGCAGCCCCTGGAAAGCAAGCTGCTAAAAGGGGCTGCCCAACTGAAATTCAGCCTGAAAGCCAACCAGAGCAGCGCCGTGAGCTGGAGCCTGCAGATTCCGGAAACCGCCGAAGGTCAGGTGCCACTCGAAGCCATTACCTACCGCGTGGTGGCATCGGGGCAGCTGTCGGGCCAGGATAAGAAGGAGCAACGCAAGCAGCGCCGCCAGAGCAAATCAGCCATTAGCAGCCAGCAACTAGGAACCGTTTCCGATGGCGAGGAAAACACGCTGCCCGTGCTGCCGAATCGCCTGCTTGTCACCGAGAGTCTGCCGCTGCCTGTGGTGGGTCCGGCCACGCGCGAGTTCGAGTTGAAGAAGCTCACCAGCACTACCCCGCCTACGCGCCGCAACTACTCGCTCACGCTGGAAATGACCCAGAACCCCGCGTGGTATGCCGTGCAGGCACTGCCCTACCTCATGGAGTACCCCTACGAGTGCTCCGAGCAGGTGTTCAGTCGCCTCTACGCCAACCTGCTGGCCGCCAAAATTCTGCAGAGCACCCCGCAGCTGCGCACCACACTGGCCGAGTGGAAGCGCGCCGCCGATGCCGGCGACGGTTCTGTTAGCTCTGGCGCCCTCACGAGCAAGCTGGAACAGAACCAGGAGCTGAAAAGCCTGCTGCTCCAGGAAACGCCCTGGGTGCGCGATGCGCAGTCGGACACGGAGCGGATGCGCCGCCTCACCGAGCTGTTTGATGAGCCGCGTCTCAAGGCCGAAACCAGTCGTGCCCTCGCCAAGCTGCTCCAGATGCAGCAGCCCAACGGGGCCTTCCCGTGGTTCGAGCGCATGCCCGACGACCGGTACATCACCCAGCTTATCGTGGCCGGCTTCGGCAAGCTGCAGAAGCTGGGCGCGCTGGATGTGCAGAAGGACGAGCAGGCCCAGCAAATCGTCAACAATGCACTGATCTACCTCGACACCCAGCTGCAGCGCGACTACACCGAGCTACGCAAACAGCCGAAAGTGGACCTCAAGCAGCAGCACGTATCCGATATGCAGGTGCAGGCCCTGTACGCCCGCAGCTTCTGGCCGACGGAGGCAATATCGAAAGCCGCGCAGCCGGCACTGGCCTACTACCAGCAGCAGGCCGCTACCTACTGGAAAGCCCAAACCCGCTACCTCCAGGCCCAGACGGCCCTGGCCCTGCACCGCCAGAAAGCGCAGCCCGCCGCCGTGAAAACTATCCTGACGGCCCTTTCCGAAAACGCGCTGCACTCGCCGGAACTGGGCATGTACTGGAAGGAAGTGCGCGGCGGCTACTACTGGCGCGAGGCTCCCACCGAAACCCAGGCCACTCTCATCGAGGCGTTTGATGAAGTGCTGAGCGACCAGAAATCGGTGGATGAAATGAAGCTCTGGCTGCTTCAGCAGAAGCACACCCAGAACTGGGAAAGCACCCGCGCCACCGCCGATGCCTGCTACGCCCTGCTGCTGCGCGGCACCAACTGGCTGCAGCCTACCCACCCCGTGCAGGTGACGGTAGGAGGGAAGCCCGTGACGCCTGCCACTCAGCAGGCCGGCACCGGCTACTACAAAACCACCTTCCCGGCCGCTGAAATCAAGCCTGCTCAGGGCAAAGTCACGGTGCAGAAAACCGACGCGGGCGTGGCCTGGGGGGCGCTCTACTGGCAGTATTTCGAGCAGCTGGATAAGATTACTCCTGCCGCTACCGGTCTGCAGCTGGAGCGCCAGCTCTACCGCGAGCAGCGCACCGCCGGCGGCCCCACGCTGGAACGCCTCACGGCCACTACCCCCCTGCGTGTCGGCGACGTGCTGGTGGTACGCCTCGTGCTGCGCTCCGACCGGGACCTGGAGTACGTGCACCTGAAAGACCAGCGCGCTGCCGGCCTCGAGCTCATCGGCCAGACTTCGGGCTACCGCTACCAGAGCGGCCTGGGCTACTACGAGAGCCCCCGCGACGCGGCCACTAACTTTTTCATCAGCTATTTCCCCAAGGGCACCCACACCTTCGAGTACCGCCTGCGGGCCGCGCAGGCCGGCAATTTTTCGGGTGGCCTCTCGCAGCTGCAGTGCCTCTACGCTCCCGAATTCACCACCCATTCGGCTGGCACCCGGGTGCAGATTGAGGGGATGCGCTAAGGCTTGGGCCGGAAATTATATAGAAACGGAACCCTGCTTTTTTGCCGACCAAATACCGCTCTGAGGTGACGGAAAGAGCTTTACGCCAGATTCACTTGCGTTTGGCGTTGAGTTTGCGGCAGGCGATTGGTAGCTTTGTGGTTCCTTTCAGCCCAAAATGAAGTGATGAAGAGAATCATAGTCATGCTTACCGGCCTGCTCCTGAGCAGTGCCTCCGTATTGGCCCAAGGCGACAAAACCACGACTTCCATTACCCCAACCACACTGCCCGGCGAAGAGAAGCTTTCGGCACAGGAGCGGGCCGAGCGCGACTTTCTGATGCCCGCCCGCCGCAAGCAGGCCGCTATGCTGAAGGCAGCCCAGGAGGAGGCTGCCCCCGCCACCGACGCCACGCAACCCGACGAGGCCGCCTTGGCGCCTAAAGAGCCCGCTCCGGAGGCAAAAGCGCCTGCTGCGGCCCCCAAGCGTACCTATCACCGCTCGTCTTCGGCCAGCCGCCACCGCAGCACCAGAGTCAAGAAAAAAGTGGTGCACAAGTCTGCTGCCACAAGGCGCAAAACCACCGCGCGTCGCCGTTAGGCGCCGCGGGTGTTGCCAGAAGCCTGGTTGCTGGATACTACAGGGGCGTGCCTCTCCTATCGGGGGCACGCTTTTTTGTTGGACGGCTTACTCTGTTTCCAGAGTGGTATCCGGGTCGGAATCATCCGGGTCTAGGCTGTAGCGCGGAGTGGGGCTGCGTTGGGTGGCGCCCGCCAAGCGCCCCAGGCGCACGCCATAGCCTAGCTGCACTGTACCGTAAGAGCCGCGGCTAATGACGGCCAGACTGCCTTGCTGGATGACGCCATTGCTATCCAGATACTCAAGTCTGGTAGAGGTTATGGCCGTGAGCGGGCGCAAACCGCGCTGGTAGGTGGCCGTGAGCAATAGCATATGCCGAGGCCCCAATTCATAGCGCAGCAACGCTTCCATACCGATTATGGCAGTGCCTTGCCGCTCGGTTTCGCGCACAAGCACCAATGGAATGCCGGGCTGGGGCAACCGGGAGGCCGTGCTATACCAAAGCGGGCCTTCGTGCGTGTAACGGCCATAGCGGTAAGGCCAAGCGTAAGCACCACTCAACGCCACATCTAGGCCCCAGCGCGGCCCTGGTTGCCACACATCGTATAAGCGTACACTTAAACCCGACTGATGCAGTGTATTCTCTCCAACTCCAGCGCGGAAGCCAGTGCCACGCCTGCCGTAGCGGATATCCTGACTCAGCCCCGTAACGCGCTGCTCCACGCCCAGCCCCAGCCGTTTGCTCACCGGAAATACCAAGCGTAGTGCGGCTCCCGTGTTAAATCTGCCTACTGTTCGGAACTGCCCGGGCAGGTTCTGCCGCTCCATTGCCGGATGAGTTAGTGTCGCGCCGCCACTAATGTGTATCTCTGAGCCGCGCTGCGCCAGCGCGCTCCTGCCTAGGGGCATCAACAAAAAACCGCAGCCTAGCAGGCTGCGGTGCACAAGTGCAGGAAAACTGGTGAATGGCGCCATAGGCACAACAACGCAGCGCCAGCGCCGAAAATTGCGGCCTGTGGGTCAGGTAGTTTGCGGCATCAGGCGCAGTACCAGGCCGTCCATGCGCGCATCAAGGCGGATCTGGCAGGAAAGACGGCTGCCCTGGCTCATGACGGGCAGGCTCTCAAGCATAGCCAGCTCGTCGTCGGAAGGCTCATCCAGCGCGGGGCCGGCCAGCACTTCAATGTGGCAGGTGCCGCACAACGCCATACCGCCGCAGGTAGCCTGAATGTCGTAGCCGCTGGCTTTGAGCAGCTCCATCAAACTCAGGCCCATATCAGTTGGCCCCACCACTTCGGTGCGCTGGCCGGGCGTTTCCTCTACATATACGCGTACTTCGTCGGTCATAATCTTCAATGAGTGAATGAGCGAGTAAGTGAATGAGCGAATGAGGAAGCCGCCACGACTAGCACTCATTCGCTCATTCACTCATTCACTTACAAAGTAGGTACTCCGTTTACGGTCGTGTATTTCAGCACGTACTTCTTGTCCGGGTTGATGTATTTGAAGGCACCCTGGCACATCAGCGCCGCCTCGTGGAAGCCGCACAGAATCAGCTTCAGCTTGCCCGGATAGGTGTTGATGTCGCCGATGGCGAAGATGCCGGGCTCCGAGGTGGAGTAATCCAGCGTGTTCACCTTCACGGCGTTGTCTTCCAGCTCCAGGCCCCAGTCCTCAATCGGACCGAGCTTGGGCGTGAGGCCGAACAGTGGAATAAAGGAGTCGACGTTCAGCGTTTCGGTGGTGCCGTCGTTGGCCGTGATGGTCACGGCTTCCAGTTGGCCGTTTCCATGCACGTGGGTCACGTTGCTGCTCAGCACCAGCCGCACTTTGCCGGCATCGTGCAGGTGCTTCACCTTCTCGGCCGAGTCGGCAGCGCCGCGGAAGGTGGTGCCGCGGTGTACCAGCGTCACTTCCCTGGCCACATCGGCCAGGAAAATAGTCCAGTCGAGGGCCGAGTCGCCGCCGCCGGCAATAACGAGGCGCTGGTTGCGGAAGGTTTCCGGGTCGCGCACCATGTAGTACACGCCTTTGCCGCTTTCGTAGCTATCCAAGCTCTCGATGGCCGGTTTGCGGGGCTCAAACGAGCCCAGGCCGCCGGCAATAGCAATGGTTTTGCACAGAATTTCGGTGCCATCGGAAGTAAACAGCTGAAAAGAGCCGTCTTCAAGTTTGGCAAACCGCTCTACCCGTTCGCCCAGCGTGAAGGTGGGGTGGAAAGGCTCAATCTGGCGCATCAGATTGCGCACCAGGTCGCCGGCCAGAATATCAGGAAAGCCCGGAATGTCGTAGATGGGCTTTTTGGGGTAGATTTCCGAAAGCTGACCGCCCACCTGGGGCAGCGCATCTACCACGTGGCAGCGAAGCTTCAGCAGCCCGGCCTCAAAAACGGCAAACAGCCCCACCGGGCCGGCCCCGATGATGCAGATATCGGTGGAAATGGAATTCATCAGTGAAGGGTGAGTACGAATAAACGGCAGCCAGGGCCCTGAGCATAACAGCCAACCGGTCCAAAACGTTGGGGCCGGCCGGAGTAGGCGCTGCAAAGATAAGGACCCCGCCCCAACCCGGCGCGGCATATTCTGCGCCAACGCCAGCTACTACCGGGCTACGCTCAGCCGAAAATCCTGCAGAAACGCTTCGGCTTCCTCCAGCGTCGTGAATTGGCTGGTTGGGAGGGCGGTTTTCCGGCGCAGCATCTGGGTGAGCCGGCGCATAGAAGGCTGCGGCGAGTGTACTTCCACAACCATGCCCACCCCGGCATGCAGCAGCATTTCCCGCGACGCCTGAAACAGCGGCAGCACCTTCAGATTGGGTCCCAGCGTGCGGCGCAGGTCACAGAGCAGCGTAAACCCCGGCTGCATCTGGCGCAGAGCCCGCTCAATATCAGCCAGATAAAAAGGTAAATCCGGGGCCAGGGTCAGTTCCTCCAGCCGCTCATAAACCAAATGGTTCAGGGTCTCATCCAGGTATATGCGGTATTCAGGACGGTAGGCCACTAGCGGCATAAACAGGTGCTTGGGGTGCGGTTGCGGGAGCAGAAGTCAGGTAAACAGCACAAAACGGAAAAAAGTCCTGAAACTCTCGGTGCGCTTCAATAATGATACCAGCCTGACGGCTTGCAGAACGGTTTTTACCGATAAACTGGTATGTGCCGAGGGCGGTAACCTCCAATTCGCAGAACCTGAGCGACAAGAAACCAGGAAGGCGCTACAGTTAAATTCTGGTAGAGCTACACGCCGGTTGCTGGCAGGCTCAGAATAGCAGACAGAAGCCAGGAAGAGGCTTAGGTGTGACGGAGCATCGGTAGCAGATAATGCCAGGATATATAAAAAAAGGCCCTCAGCGTGCTGCTGAGGGCCTTTTGTGGTCACGTAAGGAGTCGAACCTTAAACCTTCTGATTCGTAGTCAGATGCTCTATCCAATTGAGCTACGCAACCGTTTTAGTGCCTTGCGGATCGTTTATCCGTTTTGGTTGTGCAAAGATAGCAGCTAAAAAACGAGCCGTACAAGAATAGGTGAGGAATTACCCGTTAAAATTTTCGGGCCAGCATGCAAGGTGCTGAAATTCAGGGGAAATTTTTACGCTTCGGGGATGCCTTTGCGCAAGGCACGCTGCAAAGCCCGGTTGAATAGATAGTACAGTCCGAAAAAAGATACTGTCACCAGCACAATCACCAGCACCTTGCCGGTGGTGCCGGTGCCCGGGTCGCGAAGGAGCAGCATAATATCCTGCGCCTTGGTGCCCAGCCAGTAGAAAAACGTGCTGCGCGGCAGCATCCCGACCACCGAAGCCAGCAGAAAATGACGCCGGTTGACGCCCATCACGGCCAGAATAAACGTCATCAGGGCGAAAGGCGTGACCGGCGAAATGCGCAGCAGAAACACCAGCTGCCAGCTGTCGGCCTTCATTTCGCGCATCACGGCATCGGCTTTGGGAAAGTGGCGCAGAAACGTCAGCATTTTGCCGTGGTCGAGGCGGGAGGCAATCTGGTAGCCGGTGAGGGCCGCCAGCGTGTAGGCCACCAGCATGCCCGGAAAACCAACCCAACCAAAGTAGAACCCGGTGATGAGCACGGCTAGGGTGGTGTGCAGCAGCGAAAAGGCCATGGCCAGCCCAATCAGCACAAAGTAGAGCACGCCCTGCAGCAGGGTGGGGTGCTGCAGCAACTCCTGGTTGTTATAGAGAATGAATCCGAGCGACGAGCTGCCCACGAAAGGCAGGCCCGCCAGCAGAATCATGGAGAGCAGGGTAGAGGCATTCTTGCGAAAAAGCTCCCGGAGAAACATCATAAGCGGCAGAAAAACAAACGGGCCGGCGTGGAAGCGCCAGCCCGAAGGTAGAACGTAAGAACGGGCCGGAAGGCTACATGCGCCTGCTGCCTCCGGGAGCCGGCTACTCGTCGTGGGAATTGCTGCCCCCGAAAAACCGCCGGATGGCTGCCCAGCCGGCGGCTACTACCGCCAGAATAATCTTCCAGAATTTGGCCACCAGCGCAAAGGCACCCACTTTGGCCAGCACCTTGCCCGCTACCAGACCGCCAATACCATACGCCGCCACTTCGTCTACCTTGGGGTCGAAGTCCATGTACTGCTGGCCCTTGGCGAATTCCACACTCCGGATAACGGACGGGATGGTGCTGCGGATTTCGGACAGCTGCGGCATGTTGCCGATGGCGTTCAGGTTCAGGACGCCCTTGCGCCCGAGCAGGCGCACGTTGTAGTTGAGCGTAGTGGACTCGGAGCCGCTGAAGCGGAGTTCTTTGGCCCAGTGCAGCACATTCAGCTTGGCGTCGTAGAACGGCTTAGCGGCCCACCCTACCAGCAGAATCCGCTCGTAGCCGGCCGCTTCGCGGTCTGGATTTCCGGCTTCCGTATCGTCCTGCATTTCCTTGAGCAGGTCGTCGTAGTCGATTTCTGCCGCGTCGTCTTTCACATAGCCGGAAGGGTCATACTCGATGGCAAAAGCCCAGTTGTTATCGTCGAGCGGGCCCCGGTCAGCGGGAAACAGCATGCCTAGTGTCTCGCCATTGGGGTTGCCCCACAGCTTGGTCAGCACGTAGTCGCTCTGCTTGGCGTCGAGGCAGCGAAAGCCGGCCGAAACGGTAATCGAGCCAAGACCATCGGGGAAGGCAATGCGGCCGGTCTGATACTGCAGCGTGGCCTGCACCGAGTCGATGTAGGCCTGTTCACCACCGGCGCGGCGCACAGAATCGGTAGGCGCGGGAGTGGCATACGTGGCCAGCTATATGCCCACAGCGGCCGTTAGAAGTAGAAGTTTCTTCAAGCGGGATAGAGTGAAAAAATAAATAGGATTTTGCCGGCAAGTTAAGCAGATAATCAGCCTGCAGCTTCTGATAAATAGATTTTTAAGAGGGTTTTCTGGTGAGCAGCAATTGGCTTTCCCGGCTCTTGCAGCCCTTACGGCCGAAGCTACCCGCGCATACTTACCTTTGCCGGCTATTGCGTAGTATCCCAAACTCCAAGTCCCACACGATGAAATTCGGAACCAAGGCCATTCATGCCGGCGTGCACCCGGACCCCACCACCGGGGCCATCATGACGCCCATCTACCAGACCTCGACTTATGTGCAACGCTCGCCCGGCGACCACAAAGGCTTCGAGTATTCGCGCACGCATAACCCCACCCGCTCTCAGCTGCAGGACGCCCTGGCGGCCCTCGACGGCGGCAAGCACGGCCTCGCATTTGCCACCGGTATGGCGGCCATCGACTGCATTGTGAAGCTGCTGCAGCCCGGCGACGAAGTTATCAGCACCAACGACCTGTATGGCGGCTCCTACCGCCTGTTCACGAAGGTGTATGCCACCTACGGCATCAAGTTTCACTTCGTGCCGATGCACGACATGGCGGCCGTGGAAGCCGCCGTAACGGAGCGCACCAAGCTGATTTGGGTGGAAACCCCGACCAACCCGCTGCTCAACGTTATTGACATTGCGGCGGCTTCGGCCGTGGCCAAAAAGGCCGGCGCGCTGCTGGTTGTCGATAACACCTTCGCCACGCCTTACCTGCAAACGCCGCTGGAACTGGGCGCCGATATGGTGATGTACTCGCTGACCAAGTACATGGGCGGCCACTCCGATACGGTGATGGGCGCCGTGGTAGTAAACGACGACGAGCTGCACCAGCGCCTGAGCTTCTTCCAGAACGCCTGCGGTGGCACGCCCGGCCCCCAGGACTGCTTCCTGGTGCTGCGCGGCCTCAAAACCCTGCACGTGCGCATGCAGCGCCACTGCGAAAACGGCCGCGCCGTGGCCGAGTACCTCAAGGCGCATCCTAAAGTGGAGAAGGTGTACTGGCCCGGCTTCCAGGACCACCCCAACCACGCCATAGCAGCCAAGCAAATGCGCGACTTCGGCGGCATGATTTCGTTCGTGCTCAAAGGCGACCGGAAAGAAGATGCCATTGCCGTGCTGGAGAAGTTCCAGCTGTTCTCGCTGGCCGAAAGCCTGGGCGGCGTCGAGAGCCTCTCGGGCCACCCCGCTACCATGACGCACGCCAGCATTCCGGCCGAGGAGCGCCGCAAAGCCGGCCTTTCCGACTCGCTGATCCGCCTGAGCGTGGGTATCGAGGATGCGGAAGATCTGCTTGAAGATCTGAAACAGGCTATCGGCTAAGCCTGCACCTCGTTGCTGCTGAAATACAAACGGCCGCCTGATCTGGATCAGGCGGCCGTTTGGCGTGATAGGGGGAGCTGCTGCCCGGCGCCCTGGAAACAGATAACAGTGTTACTTGCCGGGAGCCGCCGAATTTGAGTCCAGAATCTTCAGCAGCTCGTTGAGCTTGGGCGTGAGGATGATTTCGGTGCGGCGGTTCAGGGCCTTGTTGGCGGGCGAGTCGTTCTGAGCCACGGGCACGTACTGCGAGCGGCCCGAGGCCGTCACGCGGTCCGGCTGCACGCCGCCGGTAGTAAGCAGCCGCGCAATTTCGGTGGCGCGCAGCACGCTCAGGTCCCAGTTGTCCTGCATGGCGGCAGTCGGGCGGCTGAACGGCACATTATCGGTGTGGCCTTCCACTACCACATTCACATCGGGCTGCTGCTGGAGTACGGTGGCCAGCTGCTTAAGCGCCTCCTGGCCCTTGGGGTCTACCTTGGTGGAACCCGTCTTGAACAACAGTTGCTCCGACAGGGACACGTACACTTTGCCGTCCTTCATCTTCACCTGCAAATCGGTGCCCTGGAAGCCGCGCAGCGCGTTGGCTACGCTGGCGCGCAGGTCATTCACGGCCTTATCTTTCTCGGCCAGCGCTTTTTCCAGCTCCGCGAGGCGGGCTTCGCGGGTTTTCAGGTCGGCGTTGAGCTTGTCGATATCGGCGCGGCTCTTGCGCAGGCCGGCATCCAGCTGGCCCAGCTCGGCTTCGCGGCGGGCCAGGTCCTGAGCCACCTTGTTGTAGTCCGACGACTTATTGGCCAGCTCGCGGTCCGAGTTCTTGAGCAGCTTGTCGTAGGAGTCGGTGAGCTGGGTGTAGAGCTGGCGGGTGCGGCGCAGCGCGTTGCCGGTCTGAGCCGAGTCGTCGGCGAGGCGGCGGTTCTGCAGGCGCATTTCGGCCAGCGCATCGGTTGCTTTCCGCAGCTCCGCTACGGCCGTACGGTGCTGGCGCTCGGCTTCGGCTTTGCCCTGCTCCGTGGAAGCCTGGCGGGCTTTCAGGTCGTCGTACTTTTTGGAGGCTACACAGCCAGGCAGCACCAGCGCCGACAGCAAGGCCAGCGTAAGTAAGTGGGAAGCAGGTTTTTTCACGAAGCAGAGGTTGAAAGGCGAAGAGCGGGCCAGCGCGCGAATTGCCCGCCATATCCCGCGGCAAGGTACTCAGCACCCGGCCCATGTTGCAATGCCGGCCCGGAAAGCAACCGAAATTCAGGTTATATTTGGCCCGCCAATTCGCTGGCTTTGTCTTGCCTCCGCCCACTAGTCACGTTCCCAATGGCCTCCATCACTGCCTCCCTCAGCGCCGAAACCGAAGCGCTGCTCCAGCACGAATGCAAAACCATTGGCAAGGACCTGATTCACCGGCCTGGCCCCGACTTTCTGGACCGTTGCTTTGTGCCTTCCAACCGCACGCCGCAGGTAATCCGGAGCCTGGGCCAGCTCTACAACCACGGCCGCCTGGCCGGCACCGGCTACATGAGCATCCTGCCCGTCGACCAGGGCATTGAGCACACGGCCGGCGCCTCGTTTGGGCCCAACCCGATGTATTTCGACCCCGAAAACATCATCAGGCTGGCAGTGGAAGGCGGCTGCAACGCCGTAGCTACCACGTTCGGTACCTTCGGGACGGTGGCCCGCAAGTATGCCCACAAGATTCCGTTCTTGGTTAAAATCAACCACAACGAGCTGCTGACCTACCCCAATAAGTTCGACCAGGTGCTGTTCGGCTCGGTGGAGGAGGCCTGGAACCTGGGCGCTACGGCCGTGGGAGCCACCATTTATTTTGGCTCCGAAGAATCGAACCGGCAGCTTGTGGAAATAGCGCAGGCCTTCGAACGCGCCCACGAGCTGGGCATGGCCACGGTACTGTGGTGCTATGCCCGCAACAACGCCTTCAAAACCGCTGACAAGGACTACCACGTTGCGGCCGACCTCACGGGCCAGGCCAACCACCTCGGCGTCACGATTCAGGCCGACATTATCAAACAGAAGCTACCCGAAACCAACGGCGGCTTCAGTGCGCTCAAGTTCGGCAAGACGCACCCGGCCATGTACGACACCCTGTCGTCGGACCACCCCATCGACCTGACCCGCTACCAGGTAGCCAACTGCTACATGGGCCGCATCGGCCTCATCAACTCCGGCGGCGAAAGCAAAGGCGCTACCGACCGGGACGAGGCCATCCGGACGGCCATCATCAACAAGCGCGCCGGTGGGCAGGGCCTGATTTCGGGCCGCAAAGCCTTTCAGCGCCCCTTCGCCGAAGGGGTGGAGCTGCTCAACGCTATTCAGGACGTATACCTGGACGATGCCATTACATTGGCGTAATTTCACCAAGGGATGATAATGAAGCGTACGAATTCGTTTCCGCTCTTTGTTTGCAGCCTGCGCCTTGTGCCGGCTGGCACTTCCCTGTTCTTCCTTCTCAATTCCTAATCATAGTATAGAATGTCTTGGTTTAAGCGCGTAGAAAAAGGCATCGTCACGCCGACAGAGGAGAAAAAAGAGACGCCCGACGGGCTGTGGTACAAGTGCCCGGAGTGCAAAACCGTGGCCACGATGGCCGAGCACAAGCGCCTGCTTTCCACCTGCGGCAACTGCAACCACCACGACCGGATTGACGCCGCCGAGTACTTCGAAATTATGTTCGATGGCGGCAAGTTTGAGGAGCTGGACGCTGAGATGCACTCCGGCGACCCGCTGCACTTTGTGGATACCAAAGCCTATCCGCAGCGCCTCGTGGCTACCGAAAAAAACACCGGTCTGCGCGACGCCGTGCGGACGGCCCACGGCCTTTCCAATGGGCAGGGGCTGGTGGTAGCGGCCATGGATTTTCGCTTTATCGGCGGCTCGATGGGCTCGGTGGTAGGCGAGAAGATTGCGCGCGCCATTGACTTCGCCCGCCAGCAGCGTGTGCCCTTCCTGATGATTTCGCGCTCCGGTGGGGCCCGCATGATGGAAGCCGGTTTCTCGCTGATGCAGATGGCCAAAACCTCCGCGAAGCTGGCCCTGCTCTCCGAAGCCGGCATTCCGTACATCTCGCTGCTCACCGACCCCACTACCGGCGGCGTTACGGCTTCCTTCGCCATGCTCGGCGACTTCAATATTGCCGAGCCGGGCGCACTGATTGGTTTCGCCGGGCCGCGTGTTATCAAGGAAACTATCGGCAAAGACCTGCCCAAAGGCTTCCAGAGCGCCGAATTTGTGCTGGAGCACGGCTTCCTCGACTTCATTGTGGACCGCAAACAGCTGAAGCTGAAAATCAGTGACTTGCTGGGGATGTTGCGGCCCGCGGCAATTGCTGCCACTGCGCCGGCTGCAAAAATCACCCAGCGCGCGCTGTAATTCGGCACACTTGTTGAAAATGACTGGTCGGTGCAGAGTTGCTGCCCCTGGAACCAGGACGGGCAGCCGGCTCGGCAGTTCAGGCGGTGTAGGATAGAATCTATAGTTGCCGAACATTTCAAGCCAAACACTAGTAAAGCACGACCAACCTCCCGCTAAACACTCACTCCCAAAACTTCATACAATGAAAACTCCGAAGTCCCTTCTGTCGCTGTTTATGGCGCTGACGCTGCTGCTCGGCTCGTGCGCTACTTCGCAAACCCGCAACCCCAACATTCCGGATGCTCCGACCGGCAACGGCACTGGCCCGCGCAAAACCGGCATGAGCACCACGGCTAAAGGCGGCCTGATTGGTGCCGGCGGCGGCGCTGTAGTAGGTGGCGTACTCGGCCGCGTGATTGGTGGCAAAAACGGTACGGCCGCTGGTGCTATCATCGGGGCTGCTGTCGGTGGTACGGGCGGTGCCCTCATCGGCCGCAAGATGGATAAGCAGGCAGAAGAGCTGCAGCGCGACATGCAGAACGCCAAAGTAGAGCGCGTAGGCGAAGGCATCAAAATCACCTTCGACTCGGGCATCCTGTTCGATACCAATAAGAGCGACCTGCGCGCTGCTTCCATGACGGAAATCCAGAAAATGGCGGAAGTGCTGAAGAAGTACCCCGACACCAACGTACTGATAGAAGGCCACACCGATGCCAGCGGCTCGGATGCCATCAACAACCCTCTGTCGCAGCGTCGTGCTCAGGCGGTAGCCAACTACACGGTAAGCCAGGGTGTAGATGCTTCGCGCATCACGACCAACGGCTACGGCTCGTCGCAGCCTATTGCCGACAACACGACCGAAGCTGGCAAGCAGGCTAACCGCCGCGTAGAAATTGCCATCTACGCCAACGAGAAAATGAAGAAAGCTGCTGAAGCTGGCAAGCTGTAATTCAGCTGCTCTTCCACAAAAAAGGCCGCACAATCTGTGCGGCCTTTTTTTGTGTATTTCGGATAGCGCCGAACTGCGGTGGTAGCTTCGGGAGTAAATTTTTCACTGCGTATGCCCCAGATAAACGGCAGCTTATCAGGAATTTTTGCGAGCCATGAGCCGGCTGGTATAATGGCAATACCGGCTCAAAAGCTCACTTTTCAACAATTTTCGGCAGCTTGTATCGTTTTTGGCAAGGAGGTTGCAAATTGACCTGCTCAAGCGGGCAATGTCTTTGCTCCTTCATTACCAGGCAACGCCTGGTGTTCTTATCCACCCCGAACTTTTTCCACAACCTTTTTCACTCATGAAAAATCTCCGTTCCCTTTTCACCCTTATGATGGCCGTGCTGCTGTTTGGTACCAGCACGCAGGCGCAGGACGCTGGCACTACCACCAAGAAGCCCTGGAGCAAAACTGCTAAAGGTGCCGTAATTGGTGGCTTGGGTGGCGCCGCCGGTGGCGCTGTACTGGGCCGCGTGATTGGTGGCAAATCGGGTACTGCCAAAGGCGCTATTATTGGGGCTGCCGTGGGTGGCGCAGGTGGGGCACTCATCGGCCGCCGCATGGATAAGCAGGCCGCTGAGCTGAAGAAAGAAATGGCCGGCGCCAAAGTAGAGCGCGTAGGCGAAGGCATCAAAATCACCTTCGACTCGGGTCTGCTGTTCGCTAAGAACTCTTCGTCGCTGACTTCATCGGCGCAGGCCAACATTCAGGAGCTGGCCAAAACCCTCATCAAGTACGGCGACACCAACGTTATTGTGGAAGGCCACACCGATACCAGCGGTTCGGACGCCATCAACGACCCTTTGTCGCAGCGCCGGGCCCAGGCGGTAGCCAACTACGCCCAGCAGCAGGGAGTAGACGCTTCGCGCTTCACCGTATCGGGCTACGGCTCGCGCCAGCCCGTTGCTGACAACGGCACTGAAGCCGGCCGCGTGGCTAACCGCCGCGTTGAAATTGCCATCTTCGCTAACGACAAGCTGAAGAAGGCTGCCGAAAAAGGCACCATCTAAGCGTCTGCTGCGCAGGCACTGACCACAAAAAAGGCGGTACCCCCGGGTGCCGCCGTTTTTGTGGTCAGTGGTCAGCAAAATTTAGCCTTACGGATCCGGTGAGTGGCTCCGGCGCAACCCGCCGCTGAGCCCGGCGGTACAAGCCACAATGGCTACTACCGCTACCTATACCTCGCCGCCCGCCGAAAAGACCTGGCAGGACCATCTGCTGCTGAACGAGTTCTATCCGCCCCTGACGCAGGACACGGTCCGCCGCTCGCCGATGCGGGAGCTGATTTCGACGGTTCTCTCGCACCGCACCACCCACGCCGACGAAGAGCTGGCTTACGACCGGATGCTGGAAGCCTTCGGCGACTGGGCCGGGGTGCTGGCCGCGCCTACCGCCGAGCTGGCCCACGCCATCCGCACCACGCGCTGGCCCGACACGCAGGCGCCGCGCATTCAGGAAATATTGCGCCGGATCTGGGCCGAACGGGGGGGATTTACGCTGGACTTTCTGGAAGAATGGCCCACGGAGCGGGGTATGCAATGGCTGAACGACATGCCGGGCATCGGGCTGAAAACGGCCTCGCTGGTGCTGCTCTTCAACTTCCGCAAGCCCGTGCTGCCCGTCGATACGCACGTGCACCGCATTGCGCAGCGCGTGGGCATGATTGGCCCGAAAGCCTCGGCCGATAAAGCGCACCAGGTACTGCTGGAACAACTGCCCAAAGATTCGCTGGTACTGCTCAATTTCCATAAACACAACTACTGGCACGGGCAGCGCGTGTGCCTCTACGCAAAGCCCGACTGCCTCAAGTGCCCTCTCAAAGGCTTCTGCAACTACTATCTGGAGCACTATGGCCCAGCCACTGAGGAAGCCCTAGCTGCCACACCCAAAAAGTGGGACCCTGACTGGGGCGCACTGCCGCACTAAGGAGCCGCTAAGGTAACCGCTGGATTCGCGCACGTAGCGTATCGACCAGTGGGTGCAAATCGGCGGGTATGTTGCGCTTCTGGGTATCGATGAGCCAAAAGCGCGGCGTTTCTGCGTCGGGGAGCGACAGGTAGTAGCCGCCGGCATCAGTAGCGTCGGGTGCGCCGATAGTGCCGTTGGGCAGCTGGAGCAGCTGCGCCGGAATCAGCTGGGGCAGGTCGCGCACCTGGGCATAGTGGCTGGCCTGCAGCGGAACGTACTGGCCAGTGTAGGGCTGGTTTAGACTGGGGTAGCGGTCTGTGGTGTCTTCTTCCACGGTGCCGGCTGCCGTATTGAGGCGGTAGATATCGATGCACCGCTCTCCTTCACAAAACCCGTAAAACTGCCCGAATACCAACTCCCCGTTTATAGGAGAGGTGCTGTCTGCATCCTTTTTACAGGCGGTAGTAAGGGAGGCGGCCAGCAGGCCAGCCAACGAAAGCAGGAGGGAAGGGCGCATAGCAGATAAATAAGGGTGAGCAGTCAGATAGAAGAGCATCCTGAAATACCATAGGTTGCAAAGCATTTACCCGGTTCGGCAGTTATAGCACCTGCGGCTTGGATTCGCGCCGTACCTTCGTTTTCCTATGCGTCTTGTTCATCACCCGGTCCTGTGCAACTACTACGTCACCTACCGGTGCAATGCGCGCTGCTCGTTCTGCGACATCTGGGAGAAACCCTCGCCCTACATTCAGCTGGAGGATGTAGAGCGCAACCTGCGCGACCTGAAGCGGCTGGGTGTGTCGGTGGTGGACTTTACGGGCGGCGAGCCGCTGCTGCACCGCCAGATTCATGAGTTTGTGGCCCTGGCTCATGGCATGGGCTTCATCACGACGCTGACGACCAACTGCCTGCTCTACCCCAAATATGCCGAGAAGCTGCGCGGCAAGGTAGATATGCTGCACTTCTCACTCGATGCCTCCGAAAAGGAAGTGCACGACAAGGGCCGGGGCGTGGCCTGCTATGATTTCGTGCTGGAAAGCATCCGGGTGGCCCGGGAGCTGGGCGAGCGGCCCGACATCCTGTTCACCGTGTTCCGCGAGAACCTGAAGGACCTGGAAGCCGTGTACCGCGACATTACGCAGCCCAACGGCCTGGTGCTGATTCTGAATCCGGCTTTTGAGTACAACACCGTGGAAACCGGCGAGCAGCTGACGGCCGAGGAGCTGGACTATCTGTCGGCTTTCGGCAAGCGCAAGGGCGTATATCTGAACGAAGCCTTTATTCAGCTGCGGCGCGACGGCGGCAACCACGTAGCCGCGCCCGTGTGCCGGGCGGCCAGCACCACATTGGTCATTTCGCCCAGCAACGAGCTGGTGCTGCCCTGCTACCACCTCGGAGAGCGTAAATTTCCTATCGAAGGCAACCTGCACGAATTGTACAACTCTGCCGAGGTGCAGCAGCTGGTTGCGCTGGAAGGGCGCCTGCCGCAGTGTGAAGGCTGTACCATCAACTGCTACATGCAGCCCAGCTTCGCGGTGGAAACCAGCAAATACTTCTGGCAGGCGCTACCCAGCACGCTCAAATACAATTGGGAAAAAGGCACCTGGAAACGGATGCTTGTTCGATAAAGCGGCGCCTGCGCAACTGGCGCCGGCCATTGCAGCGCATCAACTCACCAACTTCCTTCTCAGCTTATGCCCGCACTTATTCTGCCTGTTCAGGGCAAGCACCCCCACATCGGAGCCGACTGCTACGTAGCCGATAACGCCACCATCGTAGGCGACGTGACGCTGGGCGCACAGTGCACCGTGTGGTTCAACGCCGTAATCCGCGGCGACGTGAACAGCATCCATATCGGAGCCAAAACCAATATCCAGGACGGGGCCGTGCTGCACTGCACCTACCAGAAGGCGGCTACTACCATCGGGGCCGGCGTCAGCATCGGGCACAAGGCCATTGTGCATGGCTGCACCGTGCACGACAACGTGCTGATTGGCATGGGCGCCGTTGTGATGGACCACGCCGTGGTAGGCGAAGGCTGCATTGTGGCAGCCGGCGCGGTAGTGCTGGAAAACACCCAGTGCGAGCCTGGCCACCTCTACGCAGGCGTGCCGGCCCGCAAAATCAAGCCCGTGACGGAAGAGCAGCGCCAGAACATGCTGCGCACCGCCGACAACTATGTGCTGTACGCCAGCTGGTTTCAGCACTAGAAGCCTCACGCACTGCCTCTAACGACAGCGGCCCCGTCTACTCAGGCGGGGCCGCTGTCGTTAGAGGCAGTGCGTTACTAAGGCCGGAATCAGAGGTTGGGCAGGCCCTCGTCTTCCAGCTCTTCCTGGGTTAGTTCCCGCGTCACGTTGAGCTGCACCAGCTCCACGGTGCGGCGGGAGCGTTTCAGCACCCGGAACTCGTAGTTGTCGAGCACGGCCACGTCGCCTACTTCCGGAATGTTGCCGTAAATCACGTTCAGCAGGCCGCCCACGGTTTCGTAGTCCTCGCCTTCGGGCAGCGGGAAGGGCAGGTACTCGTTGGCGTCGGAGATGGATGTGGAGGTGTTGACGCGGAACTCACCGGGCGACACTTTCTCTACAACCGGCACCTCGTTGTCGTACTCATCCTGAATTTCGCCCACCAGCTCCTCGATAATATCTTCGATGGTCACGATACCCGACACCCCGCCGAACTCGTCGCTGACGATGGCCATGTGCATGTGCTTGCGCTGAAACTGGCGCAGCAGGCGGTTGATTTTCTTGGTTTCGGGCACGAAGTAGGCCGGGCGCATGATTTTGGGCAGCTCCAGCGGCTCGTTGCGGCGAATAATCTGTAGCAGGTCCTTCACGTAGAGCACGCCTACCACGTTATCGATGTTGCCCTCAAACACCGGAATGCGGGAATAGCCCTCGTTATACACCATCTCCAGGATGCCATCCTGCGGCGTATTCACGTCGATGGCGGCCAGCTTGGTGCGCGGCACCATAATCTGCTTCACCATCCGGTCGTTGAACTCGAACACGTTTTCGAGCAGCTCGTGCTCCGAGTCCTGAATCTCGCCGCTCTGCTTACTTTGGTCGAGCAGCAGGCGAAGCTCTTCGGCGGAGTGCGCTTCTGCCCCATGAATCGGGCGGATGCCAAAGGCGCGCAGAATCAGGCTGGCCAGCCAGTTGAGGAACATAATGGGCAGCTTCAGCACCAGGTAGAACGCCTTCAGGGGTGCCGCCACGGCCAGGCTGGTAGCCTCAGGGCGCTGAATGGCCAGCGACTTAGGAGCCAGCTCGCCAAATACAATGTGCAGAATGGTGATAAGCGCAAACGACGTAGGCAGAGCAATACGGTGGGCCAGCTCGTCGCTCACGTTCAGGTTCAGCGCCTCTACAATGGCTAAAATAATCTGCGATACTACGCTTTCCCCGATCCAGCCCAGGCCCAGCGACGCCAGCGTGATACCCAGCTGTGTGGCCGACAGATAGCCGTCGAGATTGTGCAGGATACCCTGCGTGAGCTTGGCAAACCGGTTGCCTTCCTGCGCCCGTAGCTCGATCTGCGAAAGACGAACTTTAACTATAGCAAACTCTGCTGCTACAAAAAAACCGTTCAACAACACCAGCAGAACGGTAAAAAGGATATTTAAGATCATAGGTCCGGGGGTCGGGCTCACACGGCCCAGCTCCCTTGGTATTGCAAAAGTACGTGATTCTGCGCAAGCGGTTCCTGCTGAGCTACTGCACGCAGCATCGGTAAAGAAATCAGTCCGCTAAAAAACCGGTAAACTCGCTCCGCTGTTAGGCTTTCTCCCGACCTTTGCCGGGTATGCTTCCGTTGTAGTTTTCCTTTTGCTGATGTTGTTGCGCAAAACCATACTTCTGCCCCTGTTGCTCGTGCTGCTCACGGCGCTGGGGGCCGTCGCCCAGATTCTGACTCCTACCAAGCTGAGCGCGGCTGTAAGCCAGCCTGCTGCCAAAGTAGGCGAGGAGATTGACCTTATCGTGAATGCCCGCATCGATGACAAGTGGCACCTCTACGCCACCGATTTCGACCCCGATTTGGGGCCGGTGCCCTTCACGTTTTCATTTACGAAAAGCTCCGCCTACGAGCTGGTCGGCCCGCCCAAATCGGTAGGCTCGCAGAAGCATTTTGATGAGATTTTCAAAGGCGACGTCACGTATTTCGTAAAAACCGGCCAGATAAAGCAGCGCATCCGGTTGCTGCAGCCCGGCGCCCTCACCATCAAGGCCGACGTGGAGTTCCAGAGCTGCACCGATGTGGATGGCCGCTGCATTCCCGGCGAGGAAGCGCTGAGCTTCGGCCCGCTGCAGGTAACGGGCACGGCCATAGCGCCCACTGCTACGCCCGCCACCGGCCCCGCGGCTCCGCCTAAAACGCCGGACGGGGCCGCCCTCACGCCCGAGGCCCCGGCCACTGCAGCAGCTTCTCCGGATACCGCTGCCCCGGCGGCGGCCATTGTAGCCCCCGACTCGGCTGCAGCCGTCAGGGCCGCGGCCATGGAGCCGGCGGATGATGCCGGTGCCGCAGCCGGCCCGGCTGAGCCCGAGAAAGAAGGCCTCTGGGCATTTGCCTTCGGGGCTTTTTTGTTTGGGTTGGGTGCCCTTATCACGCCCTGCGTTTTCCCCCTCATCCCGATGACCGTTT
The DNA here is from genome assembly GCF_900142395.1 of Hymenobacter psychrotolerans DSM 18569. Classification (GTDB taxonomy): domain Bacteria; phylum Bacteroidota; class Bacteroidia; order Cytophagales; family Hymenobacteraceae; genus Hymenobacter; species Hymenobacter psychrotolerans. The sequence goes on from NZ_FRAS01000002.1 coordinate 331,073, forward strand.
CGTATTTCACGAGCGGCTCCGACAGCCGGCAGCGCGGCATCTTCAAGGCCGTGGTCTATGGGCTGTCCATCATCTTCATTTATGTGGTGGTCGGGCTGCTCGTAACGGTACTGCTGGGCGCCGATGGGCTCAACCTCATCAGCACCCACTGGCTGCCCAACCTGATTTTCTTTGCCGTTTTCGTAGTCTTCGGGCTGTCGTTTCTGGGGCTGTTCGAAATTACGCTGCCGCACGGCATGGTGAATAAGATTGATGCGCAGGCCGACAAAGGGGGCTGGGGAGGCGTCTTCTTCATGGCTCTCACGCTGGTAGTAGTGTCGTTTTCGTGCACCGGGCCCATTGTGGCTACCATCCTGACCATGGCTGCGCAGGGGCAGCGCCTTACGCCCATCATCGGGATGCTGGGCTTCTCGCTGGCTTTTGCGCTGCCCTTCACGCTGTTTGCCATTTTTCCAGCCTGGCTGAAAAGCCTGCCTCGCTCTGGCGGCTGGCTGAACACCGTAAAAGTGGTGCTGGGCTTCGTGGAGCTGATGCTGGCGCTCAAATTCCTGAGCATGGCCGACCTGGCTTATCACTGGAACCTGCTCCCGCGCGACATCTATCTGGTACTCTGGATTGCACTTTCGGGGCTGCTAGGGCTCTACCTGCTGGGCCGCTTCAAACTCTCCCACGACTCTGACCTGACGCACCTGAGCGTAGGTCGGCTGCTGATGGCCGTGCTGGCATTCAGCTTTATGACGTATCTGGTGCCGGGCCTGTTTGGCGCGCCGCTGCCCTTGCTGGCGGGCTACCTGCCGCCGCAGAGTCGCAACGATTTTTCATTAAGCGCCGGTGCGGGGCTGCCCGCGGCCCTTCCTGATACGCAATGCGAAGCACCCCGCTATGGCGAATTTCTGGAACTGCCGCATGGCCTGCAGGGCTTCTTCGACCTGGAGCAGGCTCAGCGGTGCGCAAAAGCCCAGAACAAGCCCATTTTCATTGATTTCACGGGCCATGCCTGCGTAAACTGCCGCAAGATGGAAGCTACCGTCTGGAAGGATCCGCAGGTGCTTAAGCGGCTGCGCGACGACTTCGTGGTAGTGGCCCTGTACGTGGACGATAAAGCGCCACTGCCCAAGAGCGAATGGTATACTTCCACGTTCGATAACAAAGAAAAAACCACGCTGGGCAAGAAAAACGCGGATCTGCAGCTGTCGGGGTTCAACGTGAATGCACAGCCCTACTACGTGCTGCTCGACCCCAACGCGCCCGCCGACCTGCAGCATGTACTTACCACGCCCATTGCCTACGAGCCTGACGTAGAGGCTTTCGTGAAGTTTCTGGACAACGGATTAGCCCGCTTCCGGCAGCAGCAAGCCGCTGCTGGCAAATAGCAGGCCTCAGACCCTAAACACAGACAACCCGCACGGCAGCTAAGGCTGGCGGCGGGTTGTCTGCTGTTTTTCTGGAAGTTGTGGCGGGCGGTTGTGGAGAATGCCTATACACAGTTGGCAACACATAGCACGAGGCTGCAAAAGACACGGCCCAGTGGCCCCATTTTGCGAATTTTGCCTGTAATACGCCGTTTGGTTAGAATATAGGTAAGCCCTAGAGGTATATTTTCCTTTTCTTTGCACCTATCAACCGCAGTTCCGGCCCATTCTGGCTGAGCCGGCACAGTGGTTGTTCTGAATAGTAGCAACAAAAAAGGCGGCACCCACCCAGATGCCGCCTCTTGAAAAGGAACGCACCCACCCAGATACGTCCCGGTTTTTCCCTCCTCACATAGTCCACCCAATTTGTTGTAGAAGAAGGAGTTGCGCCTTCCTGGTGTGGCTTGCCAGCCGCTCGGCCAGCTTCACCCAGCTCATCTTCCTCGTAGAGAGAAAAACATGCCTGCCAGTATCATCACTCTACAGTTGTGGTTGTCTCACGCCGTCTGCGTAGGATTATGACAAATGTAAGTGAAAGCCTCTAATTGTAAAAATTTAGCATTGCTTTGGCTAAAAATTTACAATGTTTTCTAAAAACACCCCTGTTGATTGAAATATATATAGTCAAACGACTTTAAAATGGCCAAGAATTACGAACTTGACGACACCGACCGCAAAATCCTGGACTTATTGATTCAGGATGCCAAAACTCCCTACACTGAAATTGCCCGTAAAGTGCACGTCTCGGGAGGCACGGTGCATGTGCGCATGGCCCGGCTCGAGGAGTTGGGGATTGTGAAAGGCTCGACGCTGAAGATTGATTATCAGAAGCTAGGCTACGGTGTAAATGCGTTTTTGGGCATTTATCTGCTGAAAAGCTCCGTGTATTCCAGTGTAGCCCAGCAGCTGCGGGCCATTCCGGAAGTGGTTAGCATTCACTTCACTACGGGGGCCTATGGCATTTTCGCTCGCCTCGTGTGCCGCGACACGCAGCACCTGCGCGATGTGCTTCATGACCAGATGCAGCCCATTGAAGGTATCGAGCGGACCGAAACCCTTATCGTGCTGGAAGAAACGCTGAACCGGCCCATTCAACTGCTGTAATAGCTGTGCGCTTGATGTCAGGCCGTTTCCGAGCAGGAAACGGCCTTTTCGTGTTGGAAGAGGATGTGCTTCCGCTGCGTAGAGCAGGGTTTCCGGCAGCCGTACAGCAATAGGACTATCGGTTTGCGGCTCTCAGTATTCTGGCATGAGTAGGTATAAGCCAAGCCACTGGCACTAAGTATAGTAGCGTAAATAGATTTTCCTGAACAATTCGGATAGTGCTTGGGCAGCGGGCGGAGAAGTAGTATATTTCCTGAGCTAATATGCCTGAGGTTATGCTGACGAAGTTCTGGTTTATTGTGTTTTCGGGAATACTGCTAAGCCTGCCAGTGGCCGCAGTGGCGCAGAGCATGCCGGCCGTATACCTGAACAGCCGCGACGAAGCTACTGTGCCCGACAGCGCCACGCACTACCGCATTGTAGACCGGAAAAACGAGCTGCTCGGCACGTATCCTATGCGTGAGTATGCGCTGAACGGCACGCTGCTGCTGCGCGGCACGCTAACCTCCCTCGACCCCGTAGTGCGCACTGGCCTGCTGACGTGGTACCATCCCAACGGAACCAAGGCCGCGCAGGTGCAGTACCAAAACGATGAAGCTGACGGCCTGTACGTGGCCTGGTACGAAGACGGGCGCGTAAGCCAGCGCGGCGAATACTCCAACGGGCAGCGGGTGGGCCCCTGGATCAGCGTACATCGGAACGGACAAAAACGGTCGAAGGGAAGCTATGCGGCGGGCCAGCCGGTAGGGGAGTGGCGCTACTTTTACCGCAACGGCCAGCTAAGCGCAATAGAGCTGCCCAGCCGGGAGAAAGGGCCAGCACTGGCCTTCTTTAATGAGGATGGCTCGGCGTATGCCGGAAAGTTGCATAGGCGCCAGCTGCCGGCTTTTCCGGGCGGCGAGGAAGCCATGCTCAGCTATGTCGCCCGGACCACAACTTATCCCCGGAGTACGCGCCGCAAAGGCATTACCGGCAAAGTACTGGTGAGCTACACCGTCGACGAGAACGGACAAGTAGGGCAGGTGCAGGTGGTGCAGGGACTCTCACCCGAAGCCGACCTCGAAGCGCGCCGCGTAGTAGCCAGCCTGCCCGCTTTCGAGCCCGGCCGCGAGTACAACGTGCCGACGGCCATGACCTTTACCGTGCCCATTCACTTCTCGCCCAGCTTTTCGCTGTTCAATGGGGTACGGCCGCCGCAGGTGCCCCCTACCGAAGCCCGCGCCGCCTCTCCCGACGATATGTATTGAGGCCCGCACCAGCTGTGCTACTTCCTCAAGAGCGGCAGGGTAAGGCCAGCAGCGCTGGAAGCTGAGAGTCCCGTTAAACAAGAAGCGCCGCCTCGAAACCGAGGCGGCGCTTCTCATTAGGCAGAAAGCAGAATTAAGCAGTTACCTGCGCATCCAGCTTCTGGGCCAGTACGTGCTTCGGCACTGCACCTACCTGCTTGTCCACAACCTGGCCGTTCTTGAATACGAGCAGCGTCGGGATGCTGCGGATACCGAACTTGGCAGAAGTCTGCGGGTTGGAGTCTACGTCAACTTTACCGATAACGGCTTTGCCTTCATACTCACCAGCCAGCTCCTCTACCACCGGGCCTACCATGCGGCAGGGGCCGCACCATTCGGCCCAGAAGTCCACGAGCACGGGTTTGTCGGAGTTGATGATCTGGTCGAAGTTAGCATCGGTAATTTCGATGGCTTTATGTCCCATGACGGAAGGGGGTTTGTGACGGTGAAAAATGCTTCTTACGAATCTTGGGGCTGCAAGGTAGCAGATTGCGTTTCAACAAGGCACACGCCAGAAAGTTCGACGTTTATTCTGGCCGTTTTTTGTGCGGCCTAGCTGAACCGTGCAGAAGCAGCCCAACCGCTATTTTTCCTTCTTATCCAGCACAAAGCTTAGGTCGCGGCTGTATTCCTGCGCCCGGTTGCGCAGCTTATAAAACACGTACAAATTGAAGAAGTGCATGCCGCCCAGGATCAGAATGATGGTGCCGATTTTGATGCTGAGCGTTTCTACGCTCTGCTGGTAGCTACTGATTACATCGGTGCTGCGGAGCGTGAGGGTGGCGTAGCCGATGTTGATAAGGTAAAATCCGGTCAGAAGCAGTTTGTTGACGGAATCGGCCAGCGCCTCATTCCCGTGGAAGATGTCGACCAGAAAAGTGCGGCCGTTTGTGAATAAAGTGCGGGCTACCCATACCGTAAGCAGCACCGTGACGGGCAGATACACGCCGTACACCAGCAGATAGTAGTTCATGACGTTGGGGTGTTGAAGGTGAAAAAATGTGAAAAAGTGGAAGTGAAATCCGCTGGGTTCAGCCGCCAGCGCCGGTTTGCGAGTGTGGTGCGCAGGAGCTAAGGCAGGTGCGGCAGCAGGTCGTGCAGGGCCGCCGCGCAGGAAGGATACCGGAACCTGAAGCCTGCCTCCAGCAGCCGTTGTGGCACTACCTTGCGGCTTTTGAGGATGAGCTCGGTTTCGGTGCGCAGCACAAACGCTCCTATTTCGAGTAGCCACCGGGGCTGCGGCAGGTGCCAGCGTGGCTGGTAGTGCCGGTCAAGCAGCGCGTTGAACTCGAAGTTGCGGAGCGGCTGCGGCGCGCATAGATTGAAAGCTCCTTCCAGTGCCGGATGGGCTATCAGATACTCCACCGCCCGGCAGAAATCAGCAATGTGCAGCCAGCTGATCCACTGCTGCCCGTCGCCTTGGGGCGTGCTGAGGCCGAAGCGCGCCAGCCGCGCCATCATGGGTAGCGCGCCGCCATCGGGGCCCAGCACAATGGCAGTACGCAGCACCAGGCGGCGCGTGTGGGGCGTGGCCGCCAGCCGAAACTCAGCCTCCCATTTCTGCGCCACCATCTCCGAAAACTCCCGCCCAATCTGGCCGGCAGCCTCTGTGTTGGCCGGCTCATCGGCCGGAGTATGCCGGTAGATAGTGGCGGTGGAGGAGTTGAGCCACACGGCCGGTGGGTTTCGGCAGGCCGCCACTGCTTCGCCCAGAACCCGGGTGCTTTCGGTGCGGCTGCGCGTTATGGCGTATTTATTAAGCGCATGGTAGCGGCAATCTACGGAGCGGCCCGCCAGGTTGAGCAGCACGGCTGCCCCTTCCAGCTCCGCCGCCCAAGGACCCAGCGTACGGCCGTCCCACTGCACCGTATGCCCGCTGGCCGAGCGGCCCAGCACTACTATCTGGTAGCCAAGCTGAGTGAAATGCTGCGCCAGATGCCGACCCAGAAAACCGTTGCCACCCGCGAGAATCATTTTAGGCCGTTCCATACTCTTATAAGCTGTGCGTGAAGAATGAAGGCAAGGGTTGGGGGTAGGTGTTAGGTGATATGGTACTTTCAGTAAAAATTGAAATATGATAATAAAAAAATAAGCTGGCGTATTAATTCGGGCGCATAAGCTTCATGAAGGTGCTCACAAACCAGTTCTCATCAGCCTTGATGAGAGTGGAAGCGGCCCGGTTCGCAAAGCCCGCGAAATTCTGGATGCTGGCTATCATCTGCGTGAAGGCCACCGTTTCCTCAGGGGTAGCAGCAGGGGATGTTTCTACCTGGCTGATTTCGCCCAGCACGCGCAGAATGGGCTCCAGTTCCCGCTTGCGGCGCTCCTGCAGAATCAGAGTGGCCACTTTGTGAATGTCTTTCTCGGCCGAGAAATATTCGCGTCGCTCGCCGGGGCGCAGCTCCTTGCGCACAATGCCCCAGTCCATCAGGGCGCGCACGTTCATGTTCACGTTGCCCCGCGAAATCTGCAGCTGCTCCATAATGTCCTCGGTGCTCAGCGCCCCTACTGATATCAGCAACAAGGCATGCACCTGCGCCATCGTGCGGCTCACGCCCCAGGCCGAGCCCAGGGTGCCCCAGCCTTCAATGAATCTGCGCCTGGCTTCGTCGAGTTGCATGGTGTAAATATAGAAGAAGGTCTTGAACTTTCAATAAAAATTGAAAGAATATTTTCACTGCCTCACCTTCCCTTATTCTTAAGCCGGACTCTGGCGCGAAAATCCTCTATTGCATCGTGCCAGCCGTCGACAGAAGTGGCGGAGTCGAGACGCGTAAACCGGCGTCCGTTCAACAGTAGTGTGTCTTGTGCCAGGTCAGGTGACATATGTATAGCAACGGGAGAGATGAAACCCGTGCAACCTTGTCGGAAGGTAATGGAGTCGGCTGTTTGATTTAGGGTGGCGCTTTGTTGGCCGTAGTAGTTGGCCATGGTGAGAAACCTGCCACTTTTATAGATGATCATATCATCGGGAAGCATATCGGCTTCCGCTTGCTTTAGGCAATGCCAAGCTCCCCTCAGTCGGGCTTCTGTAAGCTTTGGCTTTTCCTGGCAGCTACTCAGAAACAGTATTGTTAGAAACGAAAGTAGCAGCTGACGCATAGGATAATGGGTGTAACGGAAGTTGATTGCAACGAATAACGCAGGTGCTGCTACCAGAAGCAACACCTGCGTTAGCAATTGACTACATGCGCAATCAGCCTAAATCAGCTGGCAGGCGTCGATTTCCATTTCGCGCATTTTGCGGATGAACTCTTTGGGCTCGATGCGGTAGCGGCGGGAGTAGGTGTCAACGGCCAGGTGCTCGTGCGGCTCCGCGAACTTGATTTCGAGCTTTTTAGAGCCCGCGCAACCTTCTACAGCCTCCATAAAACGGTCCATGAAGGGCTCCGTGATGGTGCGCAGGTCCAGCTGCACGCGCACGCCGTTGGCGAGCTTCTCGGCCACGTTGAACAGCGGCTCCATGGTCATGATCTTGAACTCGAACTGGTCGGAGTCGCGGAAGCGCTGGGCGTATTTGCCCCGGATGAACATGGGCGGCACCTGCTCCTTGTCGTAGTTACGCGGGTTAATCAGGGCCGAAAACTTCGAGTAGTCGTCGCGGAACAGCGCCAGGTTCAGGCTCGATTCGTAGTCTTCAATGTTGAAGCTCACGAAGGGCTGGCCGGTTTTGGTGGTCTTGAACTGGACGTTGGAAATCAGGCCCGCTACCGTAATGTCGCGGTTTTTGTAGCTCTCAATCTTGTCCAGGCCACAGGTGCAGTACGAGTCGATTTCCAGCTTGAAGTCATCAAGCGGGTGCCCTGAGAGGTAGAAGCCTACTACTTCCTTCTCGCGGCGCAGCTTCTCGGTGGGGCTCCACAGCTCCATGTCCTGAATCTTGGGCATCGGAATGGCCATCATGTCGCCACCGCCGCCAAAGAGGCTCTGCTGCGCCGATTCTTTGGCTGCCTGGTGCTGCTGGCCCACTTTCATGGCCTTCTCGATGACGTTCTGGTCATTGGAAGCCGGAGCCTCAATGTACTGGCGGCGGTGGTAGCGCTCAAACGAGTCGAAGGCGCCGGCCTGGGCCATGCTCTCGAAGGTTTTCTTGTTCACGGCCCGCAGGTTTACGCGGCGCGAGAAGTCGAAAATATCTGCGTACGGCCCGTTTTTGTCGCGCTCCTGCACAATTTCCTCCACGGCCGCTTCGCCGGCGCCCTTCACGGCCGCCATCCCAAAACGAATCTGGCCCTGGGTGTTCACGTTGAACTTCAGGATAGATTCGTTCACGTCGGGGCCCAGCACGGCTACACCCTGCTTGCGGGCTTCCTCAATAAAGAACGTCACCTTCTTGATGTCGCCCATGTTGTTGGTGAGCACGGCGGCCATGTACTCGGCGGGGTAGTGGGCCTTGAGGTAGCCGGTCTGGTAGGCCACTACCGAGTAGGCGGCAGAGTGGGAGCGGTTGAAGCCATAGGCCGCAAACTTCTCCATCACGTCGAACACCTCGTTGGCCTTTTTGGCCTTGATGCCGTGGAGCTTCTCGGCGCCCTCGCAGAATTTCTCCCGCTCCAGGGCCATCTTCTTCATGTCCTTCTTACCCATGGCCCGGCGCAGCAAGTCGGCGCCGCCGAGGGAGTAGCCGGCCAGAATCTGGGCCGTCTGCATGATCTGCTCCTGGTACACCATAATGCCCTGGGAGTAGTTCAGAATAGGCTCCAGCAGCTCGTGCGGGTAGTCCACCGTTTCGCGGCCGTGCTTGCGGTTGATGAAGTTCGGGATGAACTGCATCGGGCCCGGCCGGTACAAGGCGTTCATGGCAATCAGGTCCTCAATGTTGGTGGGCTTGAGGTCCTTGAGGTACATGCGCATGCCCTCGGACTCGAACTGAAACGTGCCAATCGTGTCGCCGCGCTGGTACAGCTCGTAGGTTTTCTGGTCGTCAATCGGAATGGCGTCAATGTCGATTTTGACGCCGTGATTCTTCTCAATCAGGTTGATGGCATCGACGATGATGGTCAGGGTTTTCAGCCCCAGAAAGTCCATCTTGAGCATCCCCGCCGACTCAATCACCTTGCCATCAAACTGCGTGATGAGCAGGTCCGAGTCCTTGGACGTGGAAACGGGAATGTACTTCGTGATGTCGTCGGGGGCGATGATAACGCCGGCCGCGTGGATACCGGTGTTGCGCACGGAGCCTTCCAGCTTCTCGGCGAGGCGCAGAATCTGACCGCGTAAGTTGTCGGGGGCGTCGTCGCGCCGGATCATGTCCAGCTCCTGGTTTTCGGCAAACGCCTTCTGCAGCGTGGTGCCCACCTGGTCGGGCACCATCTTCACCAGGTCGTTGGCTACCGGCAGCGGCAGCTCCATGGCCCGCGACACGTCCTTGATGCTGGATTTGGCGGCCATGGTCCCGAAGGTGATGATCTGGGCCACCTGGGTTTTGCCGTACTTGTCCACCACGTAGTCAATCACGCGCTGGCGGTTCACGTCGTCGAAGTCGATGTCGATATCGGGCATCGACACGCGCTCCGGGTTCAGGAAACGCTCGAACAGCAGCGAGTACTTAATCGGGTCGATGTTGGTGATGCCAATGCAGTAGGCCACTGCCGAGCCCGCCGCCGAGCCCCGACCGGGACCTACGGCCACGCCAATGTTACGACCGTGGTTGATGAAGTCCTGGGTGATGAGGAAGTAGCCCGCAAAGCCCATGGTTTCAATCACGCGCAGCTCATAGTCCAAGCGTTCCTCAATCTCCGGCGTGCGCTCTGAGTAGCGTGCTTTAGGTCCTTCGAATGCGCCCTTGAAGGTAAGGTGACGCAGGAAGGCGTCGGCGGTGGGGTGCTCGGGAGGAAGGGGGAAGTTGGGGAGCAGAATGTCGCGCTGCAGCTTAGGTGGCGTGATTTTGTCCACAATCTCGTTGGTGTTGTCCACGCTTTCCGGTACATCGGCGAACAGCGCGTTCATCTCCTCCTGCGTCTTGAAGTAGAACTGGTCGTTGGCGAAACCGAAGCGCGCACGCGGCTTGGGGCTCTGCGCTTCCTCATCAATGCGCTGCAACTGCCGCCGAATAGCCGCATCCTGCCCGGAGAGCGGGCGCAGGTTGTCGAGGTGGTCGTAGAGAACCTTGTTGTCCTGAGAAATCAGGCGGAAGTATTGGGTCTGGAAGTCCCCTACGGGGATGCTGTGCTCCTCGCCGGTATTCACGCAGAGCAGAATATCGTGGGGCGCGAAGTCGGTCTGGTCAACGTAGTGCGAGTCGTTGGTGCAGATAATCTTCACGTTGTACTTCTTGGCTAGGCCTAGGAGCACTTGGTTCACGTCTTCCTGGCTCTTGCCGGTGCCATCGAAGTTCATCAGGCCGTGGCGCTGAATCTCGATGTAGTAGTCGTCCTCGAATACATCCAGCCACCACTTCAGCAGTTCTTCGGCTTTGGCTTCGCTCTCGAACAGGATAGCCTGCGGAATCTCGGCGCCAATGCAGCAGGAGGTAGCAATCAGGCCCTCGTGGTACTTCAGCAGAATCTCCTTATCAATACGCGGAAACTTGCTGTACACGCCCTCAATGAAGCTCATAGAGCAGAGCTTAGCGAGGTTGTGGTAGCCAGCCTGGTCTTTGGCCAGCAGCAGTTGGTGGTAACGCTTGTCCCGCTCGCCTTTCTCGCGGCTGAAGGTTTTTTTGTGGCGGTCGGCCACCATGTAGAACTCGCAGCCCACAATCGGCTTCACGTTGTACTTGTTGGCTTCGGCCACGAAGTTGAACGCCCCGAACATGTTGCCGTGGTCGGTGAGGGCTACGGCGGGCATGCCATCGGCCTGGGCCTTTTTCATCAGGGCGCCAATGCTGGCCTGGCCATCAAGAAGGGAATATTGGGTGTGCGAATGAAGGTGCGAGAAAACGGGCATGGGCAACTAACTGCGGGCCGTTAGGGCACGAAGTATTAAGTAAAGTTACCCACGAAATGGCGGCCGGGAAAGAGTGCATGGCAACGGATTTTGGCGTATCAGTAGAAAAGAAAGGCCCGCCAGCTGCCCCGCCCACCACACCGCTGACCATATTCCGGGCCTGCTGCCTGCGTAAAACGCAGCTCTGCCGGAGCGAATGTAAAACGCAAAAAGGCCGCCCTGCAAGGCGGCCTTTTCGAGGGGGAGGCTGTAGCGGATGAGGCTGTTAGTTCGCCTGCTGAATAGTCAGCACTTCGCCTATGCGCACATTATTATCGGATTTGCTATTCCAGGCCTGAATATCGGCGGGCTTTACCTTGTAGTGGCGGGCAATGCCGAACAGGGTTTCGCCCTTTACTACCGTGTGCTGCCGCGCACTGCTTACAGTAAATTCGATGGGTTTTGCCGGAGCCAGACTGGTGGCCGGAGCGGCGGCCGCTACCGCAATAGCCGGTTTAGTGGTACCCACGAAGCCGGATTTCTGCAGCCGGTCAGCTGCCGCTTTTAGCTCAGGGTTTTTGGCAGTGCGGGCGCTGAAGCTGCGGTATTGCGGGCTGCGCATCAGGGTTTGCAGCTCTACCTGCCAGGGCTGCTGGCGCAGGCGCTTGGCCAGTTGCTGCTGCTGCTCGCGGGGCAGGCTGGCAGTATAGTGGCTCAGGCGCTGATTGTAGGCCGGCATCTGCTGCAGAGCCGACTCAATGAGCTGTGTGGCGCGGGCATCGTCGGGTTCGTTGTAGATGGCCCGAAGCTGCCGCACACTGGTTTGCACCAGCCCCGACATCACCCGAACAGAGTCTTCCGACAAAGCCACTGGCTTATCGACAGGCGCCTGCTGGGCATGGCTGGCAAAAGAGAGAGGCAGCAGCAGGCTGCCCAGCGACAAAACGCGAGAGAAAAAACGCATTCTAAAAGTGTTTCTATACTTCTGAGTTGAAAAAGAGAAAGGCTATTTCGCGGGCTGCACCAGCAGCACTTCGCCGGGCTTCACATTGAAATCGGGCTTGTTGTTCCACTCCATAATCTGCTTGATAGTGACGCCATACTTGCGCGAAATAGCATACATCGACTCGCCGGCCGTCACCGTGTGGCGCACCGTGGCGGCCGGGGCCGGATTGCTGCTGGTCGGGGCCGTGGCCGCTGGGGCAGCAGCGGGTTTGGCAGCCGGCGGCGTGGCGGGCACCGCCACCGATTTGGGCTGATAGATACCGGAACGAGCCGCTGGCGACGGAGCAGATGCCGCGGGCGCCGCAGTGGGTGCCGCCTCCTCAGCCGTTACGCGCAGCACTTGGCCCAGCCGCAGAGAAGGGTTTTGGGGCAGATTGTTCCAGGCTACTAGGTCGGCGGGGCGCAGGCCGTAGCGGCGGGCCACGGAGTAGAGCGTTTCCTTGGGCTGCACGGTGTGCAGGCCGTTGGCAGGAATGGCTTCTACCGTGCCAGCGTTGGCTGCAGGAGCTACCGGCGGCACTGGTTTGGGCGTGCTGGCAGTAGCAGGTGCCGGTGCGGCGGCGGGTGTGGCCGCAGTAGTGACAGGTTTGGCAGCTGGGGCCGCGGGTTTAGTGGCCGGCCGGGGCGCCGGAGTGGCGGCTACCTCTTCGGTTTCTGCGGTTGGCTCATCACCAATAGGAGCGGAGGTAGGCAGCGCTTTGCGGGCGGGAAGCGGAGCTGGCTGACTGGCTGCCGGGACTGCCGGACGCGGCGCAGGGCTGGCCGCCACTGCCGGCGACTTGGGAGCCGGCGTTGCTGAAGGGGCCGGCGCCAGGTCGTTCAGGTTTTCGGTGGTGGCGTCGGTGGCACTGTCGGGCTGCGTAACGACGCCTGTGATGGTAGGTTCGTCGGAGCCTTCCACGGCATCTTCCAGCACGCGTACGGCGCTGGCCGTTTTGCCCATATAGGGCTCGGTTTCGTCGATGCGGCGCTTTTTAGGCGCGGGCTTGGCCGCGGGAGCTTCTGCTGCTGGCGCTGGCGCGGCTGCTATCGGCTTGCTGCTCGGCCGCTCGAAGGCTGCCAGGGCTGCCTCGTTTTTGCTGTCGGCGTACTCAATGGCTACCTCCTTGGGACGGGTGTGCTTGAGCCACAGAATACGGCCCGGGCGCAGCTCCTCGTTGCGGGGCATGCGGTTTTTGCTCCAGATGGCCTTGGCCCGGATACCGTATTTCTGCGACACTGTGGCCACACTTTCGCCGGCCTGCGCCACATGGTATTCCACCTCGCTCTTGTCGCGCTTCTTCTGCACGAAGTAGGGCTGGCCCACCACAATGTTGTCGAAGGCGAACAAGTCGTTGTACTGCATGAACCGGCGCACCTTAAGTCCGGCCCGCTTCGCCAGACTTTCCTTGGTCTCGCCGGGCAGCGCCACGAGGGCCCGCAGGCCGTTCACCCGCACGTACTCCGCGTTCTGCGGGTCGGGCTGGGGGGCGTTGAGGAGCTGGCCGGCGGTGGCGTTTTTTTGCTGCGCCGCCATAGCCGTCAGTTGCAGCGGGTCCGTAACGGGCACCAGCACCGTGTAAATTCGGTCGGTGGGTACGGTGGGAGCCAGCAGCCAGCGGTTGTGCTTCAGCAGCTCGGCGGGCTCTACCTGCAGGCTTTGGGCCAGTACCGCCAGCGGCTGCCCGGCCGGAGCCGGAAACTCCTGCAGCAGCATGGGCGGCTTGGGGTTGTGCCCCACGGCGGGCTCATAAGCCAGCTTATGGGCGAGCATGGTCAGAATGTAGGTGTGCGTCTTCTCGGAAATTTCCATTTCCGTGGCGTCGAAGTCGGTGGGCAGCGTGTAAGGCTTCACGCCGGTGGCGCCCAGGTTGTAGCTCAGCAGCGTGTTCACCCAGTTGTGCAGGGCGTTGTTGTTGCGCTTGAGGTATTTGGCGGCTGCCTGCGTCGAGGCCACAATGTGCTTGCGCTCATCCACCACATCGTTCATCACTACCCCATAGTCGGCGGCCGACTCGCGCTTGAACTGCCAGTAGCCTATAGCATCGGAAATGCTCTGCGCATCGCCCTGCAGGCCGCTTTCCTGAATGGCCAGAAAGCGGAAATCCAGCGGCAGGGCTTCCTGCTGAAACACCCGCTCGATGATGGGGAAGTAGGCGTCGGCCAGGTTTACGCGGGCCTGGAAGGAGGCTGGATGGCTGCGCAGGGCGTCTACCTTCTGCTGCACAGCGCGGCGGCCGCCCTCGGTGAGGCGCAGGTGCAGGCCGGCAAAATCGAGGGTAGCGGGCACCGGAACGCTCTGAGCCGCCGCCAGCAGCGGCAGCCAGCAAAGCAGCGCGAGTACGAGTTTTTTCATGGGTGAGCAGGTTCTCATTCCCACAAAGTAGGCGAAAACCGGCCGGGAAACGAAACGCCAGCCTCAGGCTGGCGTTTTTGTTTGCTAAGAAGCGGGGTGCAGTTGCCCCCCCTGTACCCCGAAGCGGTGCTTCGGCCGAACGACCGGACAGTGGGCCTGCACGGGCCGAAGCACCGCTTCGGGGTACTGCCAAGCAGTTGCCGCTGGCGCCAACAGCTGCCTGGGGCCGGGCTAGGCGGCCAGCGTGGCGCGGTGGGCGGCAATGCCGTCCTTGACGCTGGAAAGGGTGGCTACCTGCTGGGCTACCTGCTCGGCATCGACGGCGGCCAGGAAGCGGGCCAGGCCGGTGGCCTGGCGCTGGCGCTTGGCCAGGCGGGTGCGCTGCACGCGCAGGGCAGCCAGCTCGTCGGTGGTGGTTTCGCGGGTTTCGTCGTCGATGCCGGCGGTGGCCAGCACGGCTTCGGAAGAGGCAATGCGGGCCTCGACGCGGGCCAGCTGGCTGCTGGTGCTGGCCTGGGTGCGGTCGGCCCGCTCGTCGGCCAGCTCGCCGGTGGCGTCGCGGGTCAGATAGGTTTTTAGCTCGAATTCTACCTCCGCCAGCGCGGCGTCGCACTCGGCACGGGTGGTGAGGGTATCGTATTTCAAGTTCATAAAGGGGAGAAAAAGAGGTAAGTGAGAAAATAAGTTGACGTCAATAAACCTTATTCGGACAGTTTGGGGAATTTATCGGGCGCGTAGAGGCGCAGGGGACTGCGCACGCGTAGGTTGTGCAGCCCGCAGGCGACCACGATGACCGTGTCGCGCCGCCACTGGCCGCGCAAGCGCAGCGTGTCCTGTACCATGCGCAAGCGCTTCATTCCGGTGGGCATGCTCGATGACCACGCGTAAGGGGCTCAGCAAGTGGTTGTACAGCTGCTGAGCGAAGGTCAACTCCCGCTTCGGCGGCTTCTTGTGGGGCATCTCCACCACCACGCCGGCCGG
>NZ_FRAS01000061.1 GCF_900142395.1 Hymenobacter psychrotolerans DSM 18569
GCACGCAGTACTGTCAAAACGTTGACGCAAGGACAAGAAAGAAAACGGGAAGAGGTGAGCGGTGTACTACAGAAGCGTTCGAGTCATTAGTATCCCTCGGCTGTGCCATTTCGGACTCTACACCTAGGACCTATCAACGTCGTGGTCTCCGACGACTCTTATTATCGGATATCTCATCTTCAGGTGAGTTTCGCACTTAGATGCTTTCAGCGCTTATCTCATCCCAGCGTCGCTACCCGGCGCTGCATCTGGCGATACAACCGGTGCACGAGCGGCTGGTCCAACTCGGTCCTCTCGTACTAAAGTCAGGTCCTGTCAAATATCCAACGCCCACCACAGATAGGGACCGAACTGTCTCACGACGTTCTGAACCCAGCTCGCGTGCCACTTTAATCGGCGAACAGCCGAACCCTTGGGACCTTCTCCAGCCCCAGGACGTGACGAGCCGACATCGAGGTGCCAAACCTCCCCGTCGATATGAGCTCTTGGGGGAGATCAGCCTGTTATCCCCGGCGTACCTTTTATCCTTTGAGCGATGGCCCTTCCATGCGGAACCACCGGATCACTATATCCGTCTTTCGACCCTGCTCGGCTTGTAGGCCTCACAGTCAAGCCCGCTTCTGCTATTGCGCTCTACGTACGGTTACCAAGCGTACTGAGCGGACCTTTGAAAGCCTCCGATACTTTTTTGGAGGCGACCACCCCAGTCAAACTACCCAGCAGACACTGTCTCCGTTGCCAGATTAGGCACCAAGCAACACAAGGGTGGTATTTCAACGGCGACTCCCCAAAGGCTGGCGCCCCTGGTTCAACGTCTCCCACCTATGCTACACATGTGTTACCCAGCGTCAATGTCAACCTATAGTAAAGGTGCACGGGGTCTTTCCGTCCCGTGGCGGGTACTCGGCATCTTCACCGAGACTACAATTTCACCGAGCTCATGGCTGAGACAGCGCCCAGATCGTTACACCATTCGTGCAGGTCGGAACTTACCCGACAAGGAATTTCGCTACCTTAGGACCGTTATAGTTACGGCCGCCGTTTACCGGGGCTTCGATTCAAACCTTCGCCTTGCGACTAAGTTCCCCTCTTAACCTTCCGGCACCGGGCAGGTGTCAGGCCTTATACTTCCGCTTGCGCGTTCGCAAAGCCATGTGTTTTTGTTAAACAGTCGCCTGGGCCTTTTCACTGCGGCTTCTTGCATTGCTGCAAGGAAGCGTCCCTTCTCCCGAAGTTACAGGACCATTTTGCCGAGTTCCTTGGCCATGATTCACTCGAGCCCCTCAGGATACTCTCCTTGACTACCTGTGTCGGTTTGCGGTACGGGCCAGAATTCAGTAAACGCTTAGCAGGTTTTCTTGGCAGTCTGATTAGGCACACTATCTCCGTGGCCGAGGCCGTAGAGTACTATCACGTTTCAGCAAAGTCGGCGTACTTAACTACCGTCTTTATACCTACACGCTTTAACGGGCACTTCCGTCCGCCCGCGGTGCTTTCACTTCTGCGTCACTGCATCACTCCAAATCCTGGGTGCTGGAATATTAACCAGCTGTCCATCGACGTAGCCTCTCGGCCTGGCCTTAGGTCCCGACTAACCCTGCTCCGATTAGCGTTGAGCAGGAAACCTTAGTCTATCGGGGGGCGGGTTTCTC
>NZ_FRAS01000042.1 GCF_900142395.1 Hymenobacter psychrotolerans DSM 18569
CATCCTCTACCACATGATGGCCGGCATGGCGCGCATCGTGAGCTACGAGGGCACGCCGCAGAACCAGTACGCCCGCACCGACTACAAGGAGCTGAAAAAGGAAGACAACCGGCCCTACCTCTGGGCCGACCTGATGGCGCACTCGCAGGGCGCTTTCCTGGAAACCACCCTCTCCAACAACCGCAACGCGCTGGAATTTGAAGGCCGGGTGAACTACCAGGGCAACTTCGAAACCGAAACCCACCTGCTGCGCTACCTCGACAACCGGCAGTTTCTCGCCGCCTTCGTCGGCTTCGACTACCGCAACAACCGCACCCTGCGGGACGAAGGGGAAAAGAACACCAAAAACAACCGGCGTGTCTTCGACGTGGGCCTGTACTACCTGCTGCCCCTGCTCGTGCGCTCGGAGCTGCGCCTGGACAGCAACGGCAAGGTGCGCCTGCAGCTGGAGCGAACCGACCTGCCCCTGAGCAATAACTTCTTCGCCGACCTGCTGGTCAACACGGACCGGGAGTACAACGTCGCCTTCCGCTACATGGTCAGCAAATACGTGTCGCTGAGCACCAACTACGACAGCGACTACAAGTGGGGCGCCGGCCTGACCCTGCATTATTAGCTGCTTTCCCGGGTCTTAGCGAGCACAGCTTAAAGCCGAGGAGGCGCTCAAATTGAGTTTTTTACCGTAGCTGACGTATGAGCCAACCCATTCCCACCACTGCACCTTCGAGTGCGGCCGCTTCCCAAAAGCTGCTCAGGGCCCTGGCGGCGGCCACGTTCGTGGTCTTTTTTCAGGCCTACATGGTCGCTCCGCTCATCCCGCGCCTAGCCACACTCTTTAGCGTAGAGGCGCAAACAGCGGGGTTGGCAGTACCGGCCTACCTGATACCGTATGGCGTTGCCACGCTTTTTTACGGCTTGCTGGCTGACCGGCTGGGCCCGCCGCGGATACTACTCGGCAGCCTGCTGGCCTTTGTGGCCCTGACGGCGCTGACGGCTACGGCCTCTTCCGCCGGGGCGCTGGTCGGCTGGCGACTGGTCACCGGCCTGGGTGCCAGCGGCGTGGTACCCATGGCCCTGGTGCTCGTGAGCAAGCGCTTTGCCTACGCGGAGCGGGGGCGGGCCTTGGGCTGGCTGTTTGGGGCCATGGCCGGAGGCAGCGCGTTTGGCTCCACGCTGGGCGTGCTACTCGAACCCTACGTGGGGTGGCGAGCCCTCTTTTTGGGCGTGGCAGCGGCCGGCGCAGCAGTTTGGGTGGTCGTTCGCAAAAGCCTGGCTCCCCAGCCGGGAGCTGCTGGACCCGCAACCAGCCCGCCGGCGCCTTGGCGGGCCGTGCTGGCGGGGTATGGGCAACTGCTGGGCAGCGCCAGCGGAGCCCGCACGTACGGCTACGTCCTGTTAAACAGTGTTTTCCACGGCGGGGTATTTACGTGGTTGGCCTTGTACTTTCAGCAACGGTTTAGGCTGGGCGAAATCGGCATCGGGCTGGCCCTGATAGTCTACGGCCTGCCGGGCTTTCTACTCGGGCCCTTCATTGGGCGGCTGGCCGACCGCTGGGGCCGGCGCTGGCTGGTGCCGGCCGGCCTGGCCCTGAGTGCCATGGCTACCCTCTTGCTAGGGGCCAACCTGCCGCTGACCGCCGCAGTGCTGGTTGTGACGGTGCTCTCGCTGGGCTACGACCTGACGCAGCCGCTGCTGGCCGCTATTGTGACCGACGTGGGCAAGGAGCGGCCCGGGCAGGCCATGGGCCTGAACGTGTTCGCGCTATTCGTGGGTTTTGGCTTGGGCAGTTGGCTGTTCGGCGAAGTGCTGCGCTCAAGCCTACCCACTGCGTTGCTCGCTTTTACCGGCTTTGAAGCGGTGCTGGCTCTGGGCGCCGTCCGCTTTTTCAAGGGCGAAACCCGCGAACCGGCACCCAGTTAGTAGAGCAATGATTGCCTGATTCTGAAAAGAGGGTCTTTAGGCCCGCAAATGTGCCGGAGCTGCCCGCTTATGTCCTATAAACCCTGATTGAAGGGTCGGTAATTTTGTGGAAATCAACCAATTTCCCCTTTTCATGCACCCAATCCCTGCGTTGTGCGGACGGACGCGGCCTCGCATGGAGCCGTTCGCGCTTTCCCTTCCGGCGGTAGCTCCCGTTGGCAAGGACTCCGATGGGCTGGCACTGCCCCCCGACGAGCGATACCGGCAAGTGCAGGCCTTCGCGCAGCTGGTAGACCAGCAGTTCCGAACGCTGAAAACGGTGAGTGCCTACGCCGAGCAGTTGGCTTTGAGCCCCAACCACCTCAACGCGCTCTGCCGCCGGCGGCTGCACCGGACGGCCAGCGACGTGCTGCACGCCCGCATTGTGGCCGAAGCACAGCAGTTGCTGACCCACACGGAGTACTCCGTGGCCGCCATTGCCCAGGCCCTGGGCTTTGATGACGCGTCGTATTTCAGTCGCTACTTTAAAAAGTACGTCCGCCAAACACCAGTAGCTTACCGGGCATCCAAGGTGTCGGCCCCCGAGTAGCATTGGGGACCGGGCGGCGACGCCGTAGTCCGGTCCCCGTACCACCCTGCGGAAATTGCGTAGGTTCGGGCAGAACCATCCCGCCTTGCGCTTGCCCGGGGCCTGTACATGAAAACACCGAGCCTGCCCGTGCTGGCCCTTGAGCACTTTGCCGAGCCCCACCGCCCCGAACCTGACTACTACATCGAGCGACTGGAAGACCACCGGGCCCGCTTTCCGGCCGTGAGCCTGCCCCACGCCCACAGCTTCTATTTGCTGCTCTACGTCACGCAGGGCCAGGGCACGCACACCATCGACCTGGTGACCTACGAGCTGCGGCCGGGCGGGCTCTACTTTCTGGTGCCGGGGCAGGCGCACAGCTGGGTGCTCTTGCCCGATGCGCAGGGGTACATCCTCTTTTTCAGCGCCGCCTTCTACCAGCGCCAGTACCCGGCCGACCGCCTGGCCGGCTACCCCTTTTTTGACCCGGGGCAGGCCCCCGTGCTCTACCTGCCGCCCACGGAAGGAACCCTGCGCGGACTGTTTGCCAGCGTGCTGGAGGAAAACCAAGCCCCTGCCTTTAACCGTGCCGAAGTCGTGGGCGCTTATCTGTACCTGCTGCTGGAGCTGGCCGGGCGCTACTACGGGCAAGAGCAGGAGCGCCACGCGCCCTCCCACGGCCTGCAGCAGGTGCGCGCCTTCAGCCAGCTGCTGGACGCGCATTTTCGCAGCGAGAAAACCGTGCGCTTCTACGCCGACCACTTGGCCATGACCCCCAACCACCTCAACGCCCTGTGCCGGCGGGTGGTGAATCAAACGGCCAGTGAGTTGATTCACGAGCGGGTTATCACCGAGGCCCAGCGCCGGCTGGTCCACTCGACCGATACGGTGAGCCAGGTAGCCGACACGCTGGGTTTTGAGGACCCGTCGTACTTCACGCGCTACTTCAAAAAGTACGTGGGCCACACCCCGGAAGCGTTTCGGCAGCTCCAGCCCACGCGTTGATTTGTGAAGTCCGTTGATTTGTCCGGTAGGCGCCCGCATATGGGCTGAAACCTGCCCTGGGAGGGGCCGTACTTTTGTATTGTTCTCACAAACTCCTGGAAATCATGGCCCCCATTGCATCGAATAAAGCCGCCCTGCTCGCCCTGCGTTGCCCCCGTTGCCACGAAGGCAAAATCTTTACATCGCGGGCACTCAGTTTCAATTTTGCTGACATGCCCGAGGTTTGCCCCGTGTGCGGGCAGCCCCCCGAGCCCGAGCCGGGCTTCTACTACGGGGCCATGTTCGTGAGCTACGCCTTCTCGGTAGCCATTTTCGCGGTCACGGCCGCCGCTCTCTACTTCCTTTTCGGCGACCCTGAGATTTGGGTGTACGTGGTAGTAGTAGGCCTGACGGCCATGCTGTTTACGCCGCTCTCGGTGCGCTACTCGCGCATGCTGATGCTTTACTTATTTGGCGGGGTGGACTACCAGCCCAATTGGGTGCGCTACGAGCCGCGGACCCGGCGCACAGCACCGGCACCTACCCCATCCGAGGTATAAGGCGACCGCCAACATTTATACTTAATGAGCCTCATCCGGTAATGGTGAGGCTTTTTTGTGGGCAGTTGCCGCACCCGGGCGCCGGCCGGGTGGCTACACCTACTATAAATCGACGCGCCAGAGCCAGGGTATTACCGCGGGCGCCGGCGGGGCATGGTGCCAAAGACGTGGTCCCAGAGCGTGGTGCAGACGCCGAAGGCGGCCGACTCCTGGGTGTAGTGGTGCATGGCATGGTGGTGCCAGAGCCACTTAAGCGCATTCCGGGGCGGGGCAAACACGTGCAGGCTGTAGTGTACAAACAAGTACGAGGCGTAGCCGAATACGAAGCCGGCCAGCACCCCGAACGCGGCGTGGCCGAGCACGAAGCGGAAGAGGAAAAACAGGAGCGAGGCCACGAACACCGTCAGGATGGGGGGCATGGCCAGCCGGGTTTTGTCCTTGGGGTACTCGTGGTGCACGCCGTGCATGGTGTACTGAAATTTAGTACGCGCCGGGGTCGTGGTGGCCAGATGGTACACAAAGCGGTGCATGGCGTATTCGGCCAAAGTAAAGAGCAAGAGCCCCGCTAAAAACAGCCCAAAGGCCGCCACGCCGGTCAGCAGGTTGCGCGTAAGCCCGTAGTACAGACTGACGGCGGCCGTCAAGAGGAAAATGGTGACGGGCGCGGCGAAGTGCGTGTGCGTGAGGCGCTCCAAAACGGGGTTCTCAAACAGCTGTGCGGAGCCCTTGTGCTTGGGCCGGGGCACCGCTGGTTGTAGGGGTGAAGCGGGAGAATGATGCATAAAATCGCGGGTTAAAAGCGAACAGACAAACCGGCGGCAACCAGCACTTGTGAGGCGCACTTACCCAGCACGTCACCCTGGCTGGCCGCCGGGCAAATGTACCGGCTGGCCCTGACCGAATTAAAACCTAAAACAGGGCATATGCCGCACAAATCAACGATTTCACCCGCGCATATCTGGCAAAAGAAAAGGCCGCCGACACTGGGGTCGGCGGCCTCACTTAGACTCCGTCGGGCCTTTTAGCGCTAGGGCGCGGCCTGGCTAGCTCCCTGGGGCATTAGCCCTTACTTCATGGCTCCCATGCCCGCTTTCATCGGCGGCATAGCCTTGGCCATCAGCTTATCCCCGACGCTGAGGTGCCCAAAGATTTCCACTTTGCCCCCTTGTTGCCGCCCCTTCCGCACCGGTACTTTAACGGGGCCCCCGGGAGCCTTCTTGAGGACATATACTCCTTCGTCGGAATCGATGACGGCGGTGGTTGGCACCACAAAGGTGCTGTCTTTTGCCGCCAGCGGCAGGCGGATGTCGGCAATCATGCGGGGCAGCAGCTGCTTGCCGGGGTTGGGCACGTCCAGCTCGATGCGCTCCGAGCGCAGCCGCTGGTCCAGGGCGCCGGCCTGCCGCATGATTTTGCCGGTAAAGGTGGTCTGCGGCAGCGAGCGTACCGTGAAGCTCACCGTGCTCAGGGCATTGAGGTACGGGCGGTGGGATTCGGGAACCGACACGACCAGCCGCAGCTTTTTCTGCTCCTGCAGGGTCAGCAGCGGCAGCTGGGAGCCCTTGCCAGCGGGGCCCACGTAGGCGCCCTTATCTACGTTGCGCGCCGTGATGACCCCACTAAACGGGGCCCGCAGTTCCAGGTAGTTTTCCATCACCCCTACCTCCTGCAGGGCCGCTTTGGCGGCTTGCAGCTGCGCGAGGTCGGCGTTTTTACGAGCCGTAATCTGGTCCAGCGCGTCCGGGGCAATGGCGCCCTCCGTGCGGCTGGCCTCGCGCACGCGGTCGTAGCTGGCTTTGGTGGCCAGGTAGGTGGCTTCCAGGGACTGCACCCGGGAGCGGGCCGCCGCCCGTTGGGAGCTGATTTCGGGCGCTTCGAGCACCAGCAGCAGCTGGCCCGCCACCACCTCGGAGCCCACGTCGACCTTGAGCTCTTGGACGAAGCTGCTGACCTTGGCGTACAGGTCCACTTCCTGGTAAGGCAGCAGCTCGCCCGGCAGCGAGAGCGTGTCCCGCAGCCGGTCCTTGGCAAGCGAGACGGTTGCCATGGGCATTGCCATCGGGGCCGCGGCAGGTGGAGCTGCCGGCGTTTCCGATGGGCTGCACTGACTCAGCCCAACTACCGCTGCCAGACCAGCCATCAATTTGGTTACTAGAAAAATAGGAGGTTTCATCGAGGATGGTTCTATGAAATGAGGATTAGGCGTGAGCCGGAATGAAGTGCTTGCTGTCGGCGTCCTGTGGGTCCAGCGACACGGAGTCGATGGAGGACTTGCCCTGCACCCAGGCAAAGGCCAGGGGCAGCAGCAGCAGCACCGCGAACGTGCTGGCCAGCAGCCCCCCAATCACGGCCCGGCCCAGCGGGGCGACCAGGTCACCGCCTTCGCCGTGCCCGATGGCCATGGGCAGCATGCCCGCCAGCATAGCCAGTGAAGTCATGATGATGGGCCGCAGCCGCAGCGCGGCGGCTTCCTGCGCCGCGGCCAGGGCGTCCCCGCCGTTGGCTTTGCGCACGCTTTCGGCGTGGCTGACCAGCAGCAGCGCATTGGCCAGCGAAACCCCGATGGACATGATGAGGCCCATGTAGGACTGCAGGTTCAGGGTGGAGCCCGTGGCCAGCAGCAAGCCCAGCGCGCCGACGATGACGGTGGGCACTGTGGTCAGGATGACCAGCGGCACTTTCACGGACTGGAAGTTGGCTGCCAGCAGCAGGAAGACCACCACCACGGCCACCAGGAGCCCGTTTTGCAGGCTGTCGGCGGTTTCCGTGAGCACCGTCGCGGTGCCAATGAGCGAGACGGTCAGTCCTTTGGGGAGTTCGCCCAGCGAGTGGATGGCCGCCTGCACGTCTTTGGTCGCCGTGCCGAGGTCCTGGCGGTGCAGGTTGGCCGTCACGGTCACAAAGCCCATGGTGCCCAGGTTGGCGCTTTCCCCGTAGGTGGTGTCCGGCGTGATGGTGGCCACGTCGCTGAGCACCGGCCGGGTGGCGTTTTTCAGCACCGGGATGTTGGCCAGGTCGGCCTGGCTCTTCATTTTGTTGAGCGGGGTTTGCACCTGCACGTCGTAGGCAATGCCCATCATGCCGTTGTCAATCCACAGGTTTTTGCTGGTGTAGCGCGAGGAGGCCGTGGAGGCAATCAGGGAGCGGGAAATGTCGCGCACGTCCACCCCCAGCTGGGCGGCCCGCTGCCGGTCGATTTCGATGTTCAGCGTCGGGTACTTCTGCGACTGAGCAATCTGCTGGTCGCGCAGGTAGGCTATTTTCTTCAACTTGCCCAGCAGCTGCTTGGCGTACTGCACGTTCTGCATCTTGTTCATGCCCGAGAGGCGCACTTCGATGGGCGTGGGCGAGCCCTGGCTCAGCACCTTGTCGATGAGCTCAATGGGCTCAAAGGAGAGCTTTACTCCGGGCATCACCTGCCGGACCCGCTGCCGGAGCTGGTCTTTGAGGGCCGCCACGTCCCCGTCGTAGTTTTTCAAGGCCACCTGCAGCAGGGCCTCGTGGGGGCCGGCGTTGTAGAGGTAGATGGGGCTGACGGCGAAGGTGGACGGGTGCTGGCCGATGAACACCGAGGAGATGGCCACGTGCTCTTTGCCCACCAGGCTTTCAATCTGGGCCAGCAGCGTTTTTACCTTGTCCTCCGTTCGGTCGATGCGGGTGCCGTCCGGGGCCCGCAGCCGAACCTGGAACTGGCTGGAGTTCACTGTGGGCAGCACGTCCCGCCCGATGTTGACGAAGAGCAGTCCAGCGACTCCCAGGGCCGCGACAAGGTAGGCGGAAACCACCAGCCGGCGTTGCGGCATGAGGCGGTGTATCAGGCGGCTGAAGCTGGCGCGAAACCGCTCAAACCGTTTGCCGGGGGCCGCCTGGTGCTCTGCTTTGAGCAGCCAGTTGGCCATTACGGGCACAAAGGTCTGCGAGAGGACAAACGAGACAATCATCGAAAAGCCGATGGCCAGCGCCAGGGGCTTAAACAGCGCCCCGGGAATGCCGCTCATCATAAAGGCCGGCGCAAACACGGCCAGCACGACCAGCAGAATCAGCAGCTTGGGAAAGGCGATTTCCTGGCAGGCATCCCAGATGGCCAGGGCCTTGGGCTTGCCCATAGCTAGGTGGCGGTGGATGTTTTCAATGGTCACCGTGCTCTCGTCCACCAGCACGCCGATGGCCAGGGCCAGGCCGCTCAGGGTCATCAGGTTGATGGTCTGCCCGAAGAGCTTGAGCAGCAGCACGCCGGAAATAATGGATATCGGAATGGTCAGCACGACAATCAGCGCGGCGCGGCGGTCCCCCAGAAACAGGAGCACCATCAGGCCGGTCAGCAAGGCCCCCAGGGCGCCTTCGGTCACCAGGCTCTTGACGGCGTTGATAACGTACACCGACTGGTCAAACTCATAGGAAATCTTAACGTCGTCGGGCAGGTTCTGCTGGATGGTGGGCAGCTTTTCCTTGAGGGTTTTGACCACGTCCCAGGTCGAGGCATCCCCGGCCTTGGCGATGTTGATGTACACCGACCGCTTGCCGTTAATCAAGGCGTAGCCCGTGGTGATGTCGGCCCCGTCTTTGACCGTGGCCACATCGCGCAGGTAGACGTTGTCCACGCCGCCCTTGAACAAGGGAATGTCGCCAAACTCGTCCAGGGTTTTGAGGACCGTGTTCGTGGGCGTCAGGTAGTTGATGTCGCCGATGGAGGCGTTACCCGCCGGGGTCGTGATGTTGTTGTTGCTGATGGCTTCCACAATCTGGTCCGGCGTCAGGTTGTGGGCGCGAATCAGCTCGGGGTCGATGTTGACTTCAATCGTGCGCGGGCTGCCCCCGAAGGGCGGGGCCGTCTGGATGCCGGGAATGGAAATCAGAAAGGGGCGGGCCACAAAGTTGGCCACGTCCTGGAGCTGGTTGTTGTTCTTGGTCGGGCTGGTGAAGACCAGCTGGCCCACCGGCTGCGAAGAAGCGTCGAAGCGGATGATGAAGGGTGGCGGGGCTCCGGGCGGCAAAAACACCTGCGAGCGGTTGGACAGGGCATTTATCTCGGCAATGGCCGAGGCCATGTTGGTGTTCTCGTGAAAGGTCACCTTCATCAGGGTCAGGCCCTGCGAGTTCTTGGACTCGATGTTCTTGATGCCGTTAGTGAACAGCAGCATGTTGACGTACATCTTGGTGAAGTACGACTCCATCTGCTTGGGCGTGTACCCGTAAAAGGAGTGCGCGACGTAAATCACCGGCAGCTTCATTTCCGGCAGCAGGTCAATTTTCACTTCGCGGGTGGCCTGCACCCCGAAGAAGAGCAGGCCCACGACCATCACGAGGACAGAAACGGGCTTGCGTAAGGCGCTTCGAATCATGTTCATTAGCGGGCGGTAGTAATCTGGTTTAACAAAAGGGAGAGGTCGCCCACGGCCGCCGCTTTCAGCAGCAGGGCCAGCCACACGTTGGCGTGGGCGATTTGCTGCTCGGACTCGGCCCGGCTCAGGGTGTAGAGCGTCTGCGTGACGTCGACGATGGTGGTCAGGCCGTTCTTGTACAGGGCCGTTTTTTGCCGGTAGGCGGCTGCGGCGGCTTTCACCTGCACGGCGGCTTCCTGCTGGTTGGCCACAGCATTAGCTAGTTGCTCATCGGCCAGCGCTGACTGGGCCTGCAGCTCCTGCTGGGTGAGGGCCAGCTCCTGCTGCAGGCCCTGGGTTAGCAGCTGCTGGGCCTTTACCCGGGGGCTGTTGCGGGCGTAGGAGGTGAGGTTCCAACTCATGCCCAGGCCCGTGAGGTAGTTCACCCGCCCGATGCCCACGCCGTCGGCATACCCCCGGGAAAACGCGGTTTGGTCTTGCGGGTAGTTGGCCTCGAACCCCGAGCCGCGGCCCTGCACCACGCCGAACAGCGACACCGTGGGGTGGGGCAGCTGGCGCTGGAGCTGCGTTTCCTGCTCGCTTTTGGCAATGCGGGACTGTTGCTGCCGCAGGACCGGGTGGGACAGGTCCACCGCAGCCAGGGAGGCAGCACCCCCGGGGGTGCGGGTAATGAAAGCCGAGTCCAGTTGAAACGCCGCGTAGGGCACGCCCAGCAGCACGGCCAATGCTTTGGTTTTGTCCAGCTCCAGGTCCCGCGTCTTGAGCAGCTCGGTGCGGGCATTGGATACTTCGGCGGCTGCCAGAGAAGAATCGACCCCGGCCACCAGGCCGCTTTTGGTGCGGGCCACGGTGGTGGATTTGAACACCCGGGCCCGCGCCAGATTCGCCTCGCGGGTACGGAGAAGGCGCTGGGCCGTGAGCAGGTTCAGGTAGTTGGCCGCGACTCGGACCTGGTGCTCGAACTGGGCCTGCTCCAGCTCGTGCTGGGCGCGCAAGGCCTCTGATTCAGCTACCCGAGTTCGCTGGCGGACACGACCAAAGGTGAACACATCCCAGTTGACGTTGGCCAGGTACAGGGCCCCGAAGCCGGCGTTCCAGTCTTGTTGGGGCAAGGGCAGGGCCGTAGACGCCACGCCCAGGCCGCCGAAGCCGTACAGGGGGCCGTGCTGGCCATTGACCGTGCCGTAGGCCTGCTGGGCGGAAAGGCGCAGGTCGGGCAAGTAGTCCCGCTTGCGCTCCTGCACGGTGGCCTCGGCGGCCTGCCGGTAGCTTTCCTTGGCTTGCAAGGAGCCGTAGTTACTTGACGCTTTGCTGATTGCCTCGGGCAGACTCAGGGTTTGGGCGTAGCCCACCCTGGTCAGCAAAAGGCATAGCACTAGCGTGACACGTGTTATTCGCATCGAAATAGAAGTTAAAAAGTGAGGAAGGCGGATTCCGTAGGAACCGGAGCTCCGGCAGTAAGCTCCCGGTCTATGGGGCCGGTACCGGAAGGGAAGCAGGCACCGCTACTGAGTGGGGGTGCGCTTTTTCAGGTATTGCTGGTAAGTGTCCTCGGACTCGAAGTACTGGACGCCGCCGTTTTGCTGCGCGGCATCCAGGGCAATAAAGGCAAGGGATTTATCGACTTCCTTACCGGTCAACGGGTCCTGGGCGACGCGCACCTGACGCTGGGTTTTGATGGTTTTCACGCACATCTCGCAGCAGCCATAGTACTGCCGGCCCTGAAAGCTCACCGGCACCTGCTTCTTGCCCATGTAGGCGTTGTTGACCATGCACACCAGCTCCTTGGCCAGGCCGTCCTTGGTCATGGTCGGCTCTTGCTTTTCCGCGTTTGGGGTGGTCGCGTGGCCGGTGTGCGGCGGGTCGTTGGGGCTCCCGGCAGTGGGAACCACGGAATCGGCGGCTACCACGATTGGGGAAGTGGCCGCTTGCTGAGCGGAATCCTGCTGGGGCGAGCAGGCCAGGGCAACTAGGGAGACGGCGGCTATTAAGAAGCCAGTGATGCTTTTCATCGGGAGGGTCCGCGTTAAGAAATGAAGTGCTGCTTGCCCAGGCCGGAACGTACGCCGGCGTCGGGGCCCAGTGGGGACGTACCCGCCTGCGGGCAGCAGCTGCTCCTGGCCGGGGAAAGTCCGGGAGGAAAAGGCAGCGCTGCCGGGCGGACACGCCAACGCAAAGGCTCGCCCCGGGACATAGCAGAGCTATGCCAGGGCGAGCCTTTGCAGGGGCAGCAATCAGATGGTCAGCGACCCAATGAAAATGCGGATGTCTGGGATTTTAGGGGGCAGCACCTGCCGGGAAACCAGCACGACAGCCGCCGTGGGGTCCCACTGGCCGGCCGCGGGCCGGAAGAAGAAGCGCCTGGCTTCGGGGAGCAGGGCCGGAGCCGGGCTTTGCAGCTGCTGCTCCGCTGCCGCGGCAAGGAGGGTCTGCTTGGCCACCGACTTGCCCTGGCAGCAGTCCTGGTCGGCCGACAACTGCTGGTCGTGCGCCGGGATGCCTTTGCTGATGGACGGTGCGGCCGTGCGGTGCTGCGGGCAGCCCGGGGCCATCGGCTTCGAGGTTGTCGCGTTGGCTGTTCCGAATCGCGACGAGATGTTGGCCGCGCATACGCACTGCCCCAGCCACATATTGACGAAGACGACCAGAAAGGTCGTCGCCAATAAACGGTGGAAGGGCTGCAGGGTGCGGAACATAAAGGACTAGGAACTGGCTACAAAATTAAAGCTTCCGCCCATAGGCACCATGTTCTCCGCCACCGCTTGGCAAGCCTAATCACCATGCCCGAAGTGATGGCCAACATCTGGAATTGGCCTCCTTTGCGTTGTAAGGCACTATAGGTGCAGCGCAGAACCCTTTGTTGGCCGCGTTGGATTCGAAATTATGCAAGCGTGGAGCAGAATTATGTTAGCCCTCAGGAGCTGCCTCCGGTCGTTTGCCTAATCCTGAAAGACCTGCACGGGCACTATTTCCGGCTCGTCAACGCCCAGGACGCCTCCTTGCCCATGAAGCACACCTCCGACAAACGCCAAAAAATCAACCGGCGGGTGTTCGATGTGGGCCTGTACTACCTGCTGCCGCTGCTCGTGCGCTCGGAGCTGCGCCTGGACAGCAACGGCAAGGCGCGCCTGCAGCTGGAGCGCACGGACCGGGAGTACAACGTCGCTTTCCCTTACATGGTCAGCAAGTACATGTCGTTGAGTACCAACTACGACAGCGACTACCAGTGGGACGCCGGCCTGACCCTCCACTATTAAAGAGCAACCGGCTCCCTACTTGCAGGTTTGCACCAGCGCCGTCACGCTCAACGTCGCGGTGGCGTCGGTGGTGTAGTTATCGTTGTTCACGCACACATAGAGCCGGCGGATGCCGGGCGGCAGGCTGATGGGCCGGGTTTCCTGGGGGGTATTGGAGGCTACGCGCAGGCAGTTCTTCACGTCCTTGATGTAGCCTTTCGTGTCCAGAAACTGCTGCGCCGCTGCTTCGTCGGGGGTGATGTACCAATGGCATTTGGTGCTCACGGTAGGCGGCGCATTGTTGCCCTGCTTTGTGAGGGCCGTAGCCGCCGTAGTTAGCAGGGCGGGCGCGGACATGCCGCCCGTACCAACAACGCCGGCCAGGGCCAGGGCCGTGGACCAAGACACCGGGGGCTGCCCTTCGTCGCGCACATCCAGCTTGTAGACGATGCCCACCGTGCCTTCGGGAATGTCCACGGTGAAGACTTTGCGGCTGATGTGCATGCAGTTGCTGCAGTGAATCGAGGCGGTGCTCAGCGGCAACGCCTCCTGCATGACCGACTGGCACTTGATTTCCCGGCCATCGTCGCGCCAGCTGCGAAAGTCGGATTGCTGCACGCCGTTGACGTACGTGCCCTTGAAGCTCACCTGGCCGTTTTCATGCCAGCCGCAACACAGTCCCATGGGCTTGTCGGGGGCTTCGCTGGCCATCTTGCCTTCCCACTGTTTTTTCCAGGACGGATAGAAGTAGTCACGCACCGTGCCAATGGTTTTGCCGGCGGCATCGTGGCGGGCAACGCGGGCATAGGCCACTTCCTCCAGCGTTTCGGTGCGTTCCCAGTCCCGGTCGAAGTAGACCGTATCGGCTGGTGGGAGCGATACCGCAGCGGGCTTGGGTCGCTGGGCCAGCGCGGGGACACTTATATGAACTGTGTTAAAAGTCAAGCCTTACAGGCCAACGTGGAAGAAAAATTTGCTTGGTAGGGTACGCCGGATTTGACAATGGCAAAGGCTTGTTTGAGGAGCTTATTGCACACGGCAATCAAGGCCAGTTTACCATTCTTGCCCTTGGCAACGAGTCTGTCATAAAGCGCTTTGCAGGCCGCATTGGCCCGTTTGGCCGATAAGCTACAGAGGTAGAGCTTGCTGCGTATCAAACCGCCGCCCATTTTGGTAATGCGCACCTTGCCCCGAATGCTTGAACCGGAACTGTGCTCGCGCGGCGAGAGACCGGCTTTGGCAATCAAATGCCGGTAGTTGGCGCAGTGGGTAAAGCCGCCGGCGAAAAGCAACAGCATGCCGGCCGTTTTACGGCCAATACCGGGGATAGAACGTAGCAAGTCCATTTCCGGCGCATACCGGACCTCCAGCAAGGCCAGCAATTCGGTCTCGACGGCCTGCAGCTGCTCGTCGAGCAGGTCCCGGGTCTGCTGCAGCCGCTGCCAGGCCACGGCATTGATGAGCGGTTGTTTCCCCAGCGCTTCCAGGGAATTGGTCACCATCGTTTTCTGCTTCAGCAGGTGCTCACTGACCTGCTCGAGCTGGCGGCACTCGACCAAGACAGCTTCGTCGGGCTGCCAGCAGACAGTGGGCTGTTGCTGGCCATAGCGCAGGAGCCACTGCGCATCCTTGCGGTCACTCTTGCCCTTGCCCAAGTGCATTTGAATGAAGCGCTTGACCACGAGCGGGTTGAGTACCGTCACCTGGGCGCCGTGCTCGTACAGGTAGTAGGCCAGGGCCAGGTAATAGGTCCCCGTAGCTTCCAGTACATACAGGCTGTCGGCACCGGCTGCCTGCAGTAGCTGCGCAAAGCCCACTTTACTGTTGCTGACTTCCAGGTGGCGCAGCTGTCCCTGCACTTGATAGCAGACAGCCAGCGTGGCTTTGCTCACATCAATACCCACAACGGAAGCAGATGCGGAGGTGCTCATTATAACAAGGAGTAGGCGGTGAGAAATGAGAAAAACAGAAAAGGATTTCCAGGGTATCATTCGCTATCCTGATGCAGGCTCGTAGCCTAATGGAACTGTTCGAATGAGGTGGTCCGATTACGCTGGACAGTTTAGGGCGTTAAGTGGAAGAAACTGTTGATGAGCGTGATACGGTGTCTGGTAGCCAATACTGGAGTGC
>NZ_FRAS01000003.1 GCF_900142395.1 Hymenobacter psychrotolerans DSM 18569
GCGCGCAGAAAATCGTCGATGAAGCAGTACATTGCCACGGTCTGTTCTGTCATAGGAAGGGGGCTTGAAGGGGTCGAATACTTCAAACCTAGTCTTTCCCGTGCGGAACAGACTTTTTTTAGCCCCAACCTTCTCCGCAACTTGGGTTACTTACTACTGGTTTCCAGTTCGGCCAGCATGTCCAGCACCATGTGCTCGGTGGGCGTCAGCCAGTCGTTTTCGGTGGGGTCGGCGTCGTGGCGGCGCAGGTAGTCGATGAGCTTATCGGAGTTAAAAAGCTCTACTACCTGCGGGTGGATGTAGTATTTTGAGCACACGGTGGGCGTGTTGCCCAGGTCGTGGGCCACGTCTTTGAGGGCGCGCTTCAGGGTTTTGGGCTTCGGAAAGTCTGGCTCTTCATCCAGCACCCGCTCCAGGCACTCCACCATCTTCACGGTGCCGCCCCAGGTGCGGAAGTCCTTGGCCGACAGCTTCAGGCCGGTTGTCTGCTGCAGGTACTCGTTTACGTCGCCCGATTCCAGCTCCTGCCGCTGCCCGTCGGCGGTGTAGTACTGGAACAGATGCTGGCCCGGAATTTCCTTGCACTTCTGCACCAGCCGGGCCAGTTTCCGGTCATGGATGGTGAGGTCGTGAGCCACGCCTTTCTTGCCCACGAAGGCAAAGCGCACATCGGCGCCACTCACCTGCACGTGCTTGTCGCGGAGGGTGGTGAGGCCATAGGTTTTGTTTTTCTCGGCGTATTCGCGGTTGCCGACGCGTATAAATGATTTATCCATGAGCGTGAGCACGAGTGCCAGCACCTTCTGCTTGTCCAGCTGCGGGCGGGCCAGATCTTTCTGCATCTGCGCCCGCAGCTCGGCCAGCTTCTCCCCGAAAGCACGCAGGCGGCTGAACTTGGTGAGGGCGCGGGCCTGGTCCCAGGCAGCGTGGTACAGGTACTGCTTGCGGCCTTTGGCATCGCGGCCCGTTACCTGCAGGTGGCTGCTGGCCGAAGGCGAAATCCAGACGTCGGTCCAGGCCGGCGGAATCACGAAGCTCTGTATCCGGCTGAGCACTTTCTCGTCCGTAATTTTTTCGCCTTTCGTGGTGTAGTAGGCGAATTTGCCCGAGCGGGTGGCCTTGCGCGTAATGCCGGGCTTGGCGTCGGTCAGGTAGCGGAGGCCGGCCAGCTCGGCCTGCCGGGCGGGGTCTTTGTAGAGCTCATGCGCTTCTTCCAGCGGCAGGAGATGTTTCTTGCGGGTTTTGGGTCGGACGGTGGTAGCGGAGGCTGACATAAGGAAGTGCAATAAAACGGTGCCAGAATGGCGGCATCCGGTGTACGGGCCGCGCCCCGGAAAAGGTGGCGCTTCCGGCCGGCATCATTTTTTTCCGGCTGGTTTCCGGGCGCTTACCACAGAACGGGCGCCACCGGCAACTACGGCGCGCCGTGGGCCGTACCGGCTCCAATGAATCTGGCACCGTTTTTTCTTGCCGCCGCTTCATTCCACCACCTCCACCTTCTTCCCTTTCTACGTTTCATGCGCCGCTTCCTACTCAAACCCTGGCTCCTGCTCACCCTTGCCGCTACGCTTGGCGGTACTGCCTCCTGCTCTTCCGATGGCGACGGGGTGTTGCTGTTTTCCGTGGAAGACGACAAGGCCCTGGGCGAGCAGGTAGCCGCCCAAACCGACTCCACGTACCGCGCCAAGGGCCAGTTGCTGGACCGCAACTCGGCCAACGCCCGCGCCTACCAGCTGCTCGACGGCGTGGTAAACAAAGTGCTCAACTCGGGCGAAGTGAAATACCGCACTGAGTTTCCGTGGGATGTCAAAATCATCAAGGACGATGCCGTGCAGAACGCTTTTGCTACGCCCGGCGGCCACATCTACGTGTTTTCGGGCCTGATTAAGTTCCTCGACAACGAGAGTGAGCTGGCCGGCATTCTGGGCCACGAAATTGCCCACGCCGACCGCCGCCACACTTCCAAGCAGCTGCAGCAGCAGTATGGCATCAGCCTGCTGCTGAGCATTCTGGTCGGCGACAACCCCAATCAGCTGGTACAGATTGCCGCCGGCCTGGGCCAGCTGCAGTTCAGCCGCAACGACGAGAATGAGGCCGACCAATACTCGGTGGTGTATCTGAACAAAACGCAGTATTCCTGCGACGGCGCGGCCGGCTTTTTCATTAAAGCAGAGGCCCAGAACCAGGGCGGCAACCCACCTGCTTTTTTGAGCACGCACCCCGCTCCTGCCTCCCGCATCCAGCAGATCCAGACCAAAGCCGCCGAGCTGAACTGCCAGAACCGCACCGTTTCCAACACCGGTTTCGAAGAGCTGAAGCGCATTATCTAGTGCTGCCTTCGGGTATCTCGCAGCCTGAACAATGCTACAAAGCCAGCCGCCTCTGCGGCTGGCTTTTTTGTGCTTGGCCGGTCCTCAGAACAGGCAAAAGGCATCAAATTGAGGATTTGACCGTACTTGCAACCATGTCTCTCCTCAACAAACTTGGCGACTTAGCCGAACGCGCCGACGACCTGCTGACGCGCACCCGCGCCCGACTGGGCCTGCTGCACCCGCTGCAGCTGCTGCCCTACCGCAGCTACGGCACGCCCACGCGCCTCTACGTGAAAGGCCGGCTGCTCACCGACAAAGGTATTACGGAACCCGACGCGTCCGACTCGCGGCTGCACAACCTGCTGAACATGTACCGCCGCTTCGACAGCAACGAAATCGGTGGCGCGCAGCTGCTCGTGCGGCCCGCCGATGGCTCGGAGCACCCCGTAATGACGGATGAAGAAGGCTATTTCACGCTGAATCTGGAGCCGCAGAGCCTGCCCGAGCCGGTAGATTTTCTATGGTATCCGGTGGAAGTGCTGCTGCAGCACGTGCCGCACCCGTTTACGGCTTCCGGGCTGCGGGCCGCCGCGCCGGTGCTTATTCCGCCCGCCGACGCCGAGTATGGCGTCATCTCCGACCTCGACGACACCGTTATCCAGACCTCAGCCACCAACCTGCTGCGGATGGCCCGCACGGTGCTGATTCGCAATGCCCGCTCCCGCCTGCCGTTCAAGGGCGTGGCCGAGTTTTACCGGCAGCTGCAGCTGGGCCGTAACGGCAAGCGCAACAACCCGTTTTTCTACGTCAGCAGCTCGCCCTGGAACCTCTATGATCTGCTGGAAGATTTCCTGCACCTCAACGACATTCCGCCCGGCCCGCTGCTGCTCCGCGACATGGCGCTAGCCGGTAAGAAGTCCGGTGATGCCACGGCCCACCACGGCCACAAGCTCAAGGAAATCGACAACCTGCTGCTCACCTACCCCAAGCTCCCATTCGTACTTATCGGCGACTCGGGGCAGGAAGACGCCAACATCTACCGCGAAGTGGTGCGGCGCCACCCCGGCCGCATCCTGGCCATCTACATCCGCGACGTGAACCTGCCCGAACGCGCCGCGCTGGTGGAACGCGTGACAGAAGAGCTACGCGCCGAAAAAGTGGAGATGCTGCTCGTGAAAGACACGGTACAGGCCGCCGAGCACGCTGCCCAGGCCGGTTTCATCTTCCAGGAGGCCATACCGGCCGTGGCCAAAGAAAAGCAGAAAGACGAAGAAGCCGCCGACAACGAAGACGATACGGACGGCGAAGGCACCGGCGAGCCAGTTATGGGGTGATAGGGTGAATGGTGATGGGGTAAATGGTAATGAGGTGAATGGGAACAGGTAACAGGTAGACCAAGACCACTTGCTTATAGCCTCATCACCTCATCACCTCAGCTGGAATGGTCGGCTACGATAACCCAACGGCCTTCTATGCGGCGCAGCACCAGCAAATAATGCCCCTGCAGGTCGCCGGCGGCCGGGCGCGTGAGGTGCCAGCGGCCTACCACGTGCGCCGCATCGGGCCCATCGGGGGTGATGCGCAGGCCTTCAAAACGCAGCTGGCCCATGGCGGCGGCATCGGGGTAGCTGCGGCGGTAGTTGTCGAGGGTGCGCTGCCAGCCGTAGGTGAGGCCGCTCTTGCCGATGAACACCAGCGAGTCGTGCTGCCAATACCCCTGCATAAAGCCCTGCACGTCGCCGCGGTTCCAGGCAGCAGTCTGCGTGCTCAGTAAGCTACTGATGGCACGGCGCGTTTCGGCGGGAGATTCTGCTACCGGCGTGTAGTCGGAGGAGCAGGCAGGCAGCAACAGCAGGAGCGCAGGAAGAAAGGCAGCTAGTTTCATAACGGTAAGTATAGTGGTTTCCGGAGCAAGCCGCCCAGCCCACCGGCCCGGCCCGGCCGCCTACGGCATTCCGACCCGTCGCCGTTGCCCCGCCGTTGCTTCGTGTGGCCCGGTACGGCACGATGTGGCGCGCGTTTCGACCAGTCGGACCGATAGACTGGACCTAACGCTTACGGTGTCGCGGCTGCTTGTTTTGTACTTTGCCGGCTGAATCTGTTCCTTTTTTCAGCCCGGCCGGGACCCGGGCTCTTTCATGCGCATTTTTAAAGGGTCCGGCTACGCCCGGGCGCCCGAAAGATTCTCCTTTCAGCGGTCCGGCCTACGCCGGAGTGACGGAATGTGCATTTTTCAGGGCTCAGGCCGGGCCGGGAGAAGCAAAAGCGGCCCTTTTAGCGGTCCGGCCGGCTGCGGAGTGCAGAAAGGGGGTGCTTTCGCCCGCTCGGGGCGAAGCGGCGGGCTTACTTCAGCAGGTCCTGCACGTAGGTGGTGCCGCCCAGGCGGCGCATGTTGCGCATCACGCGCTGCTGCTTGGCGCGGGCCTGCGGGCCGGGGTTACTGGCCCGAAAGCGTAGCGGATTGGGTAGCACGCCGGCCAGCAGAGCCGCTTCGCTGCGGGTTAGCTTATCGGCGGGCTTGCGGAAGTAGCGCTGCGAGGCGGCCTCCACCCCGAAGGTACAGTCGCCCATTTCCGCCACGCTCAAATACATTTCCATGATGCGGCGCTTGTCCCAGAGCAGCTCGATGAGCACCGTGAAATAGGCCTCGGCCGCCTTGCGCACATAGCTGCGGCCCTGCCAGAGAAACACGTTTTTGGCTACCTGCTGCGAAATGGTGCTGCCCCCACGCAGCTTTTTGCCGCCGCTGAAGTTGTATTTGGCCGCCTTCCACAGCGCGTCGCCATCGAAGCCGTGATGCAGCAGAAACCGTTGGTCCTCGGCGGCAATCAGCGCCAGCGGCACCTCCGCCGAAACCTCGTCGAGGCCGCGGAAATAATAGTTGATGCGGCGGTTGTCTTCCTGAATGCCATGGTAGCCGAGGCCTACCGGAGCATGGGCGCGGCGGTCGAGCATCAGCCAGGTGGCGGGCGGCGACACCCACCGGTAAATCAGCACCCAGGCCACCGAGGTCAGGAACAAGGCGGCCACCACCTGCAGCGCTACCTGCCGGGCCTGCCGCCCTATTTTTTTATAATCCGTTGCCAAAGCCGATTGAAACAGTCTGAGGGTTCTGCCGGGCCGGTACCGGCCAAGCAGCGCCAAAAGTAGCTGTTTTAAGAGCATCTGCCGCTATGTATGCGGCGCTCCTGCCTGCTGGCAGCGTACCTTAATCGGCCGGGGCCTCTCCTGCTTGCCGGCAGCCAGGCCCGCCCCGCCGGCTACCGTTGAAATACTTAACAGAAACCCGCATTTTTGGTGACTATGCGTACACTTGCCCTGTTTCCGCTGAACCTCGTCGTATTTCCCGGCGAAAAGCTCAACCTGCACATCTTCGAGCCCCGCTACCGCCAGCTTGTGCACGACTGCCTCAAGGAAGGCATTACGTTCGGCATTCCTCCCTACCGCCACGAAGCGGTGAGTACGCTGGGCACTGAAATGCAGCTCATTGGAATTGAGAAAACCTACGACAGCGGCGAAATGGACATTCGTACCCGGGCTGTGGGCGTGGTGCGCATCGAGGAATTTTATCGGCAGCTGCCGGACAAGCTTTATGCCGGCGGCCTGGTAGAAGACCTGGACGACGACAACACGCAGGACGCCCTGCTGCGGACGCGCATCATGACCTATATGGAGCAGCTCTACGATGTGCTGGGCCTGCGCAAGCTGCTGCAGGAATTGCCCGCTGAGTACCGCGTCTATGATATTGCCCACCACCTGGGCCTGAGCACGGAGCAGGAATATCAGCTGCTGGAGGCCGAAACCGAAGCCCGGCGGCAGGAAATCGTGCTGGATCATCTGGAGCGCATCTTGCCGGTGCTGCTGGAAACCGAGCGGCTCAAGGAGCGGGTGCGGCTCAACGGCCACTTCAAAAACCTGACTCCGCCCAACTTCTGAGGGTTGCAGCAGGGCCAGGGAGCAATGGCAGCCACTTTTTGGCGGCGACGGACTGCTCCCAGAACGAACCGGACTGCTTTGCACGTATAGCAACGTGTACTCCCGTATCTCAGCCGTGGCCTTTCTCTACTCTCTGTTTCCGTATATGCTGGCTGCGCTGGCGACTATGCTCACGGGCTGGCTGCTGGTGCGCTACTA
Source organism: Hymenobacter psychrotolerans DSM 18569 (assembly GCF_900142395.1). Lineage (GTDB taxonomy): Bacteria > Bacteroidota > Bacteroidia > Cytophagales > Hymenobacteraceae > Hymenobacter > Hymenobacter psychrotolerans. The sequence goes on from NZ_FRAS01000003.1 coordinate 6,447, forward strand.
CCAGGAGCGGCACTACCGCCGCCGGCCCTATGTGGCGCCGGCCCGCAACGACTGGGCCCGGCATGCGCCGGCACTGGCAGCCGCTCCCCTCCACCGAATTGCCCTGCTCGGCGACCCGGGCGCGGTAGCTACCGACGGCTCGGATGCGGTGCTGCGCCTGCTGGCCGACTGGCAGCAGGAAACGCAGGCGGCGGGCACCATCATCCTCCTCGGCGACAATGTATATCCGACGGGCCTGCCGGCGCCCGGGCAGCCAGGCCGGGCCGCCGCCGAATTGCGCCTGAACGCCCTTCTGGAGGCGTTGCGCCCATTCAAAGGCAACCTGATTCTGCTCAGCGGCAACCACGACTGGAACAAAGGCCGGCCCGATGGCTACGAGTACCTGCGGCGCCAGGAAGCGTATGTGGCCGAGCACCTGCCGGCGGCTCACTACCTGCCGGCCAACGGCACTCCTGGCCCGGTAGCCGTTCAGCTGGCCGAGGGCCTGTTGCTGCTGGTGCTGAACACGCAGTGGTGGGTGCAGCAGGGCGACCGGCCCGCCTCCGACGTTAAGGAGCCGTTTCGGCAGCTGCAGCAGTTGCTGGAGGCCAATCGGCACCAGCGTATTGTGGTAGCGGGCCACCATCCGCTCTATTCCAATGCTGTGCACGGCGGCAAGTTCACGGCCAAGCAGCACGTCTTTCCGCTCACCACCGTTCATAAGCAGGCCTACCTTCCCCTGCCGTTCATCGGCTCCCTGCTGCCGCTTTACCGCAAGCTGGTAGGCGCCGCCGAGGATATGGCTCACCCGCGCTACCGCAAAATGCGCCGCCGGCTCTTGCGGGTGCTGCATCAGTATCCTAACCTCGTTTACGCCGCCGGCCACGACCACAATCTGCAGTTCTTTGAGCGGCAGGGCAGCCACTTTCTGGTGAGCGGCGCCGGCAGCAAAACGGCTTTTGTGCAGAAAGGAGGCCGCGCCACGTTTGTGCACGAGCACAAAGGCTTCTTCAGCCTCGATTTCTACGCCAATGGGGAAACCTGGCTCCGCACCTTTGAGCCCGCCCCGGACGGCAGCCGCCAACCGGAGGTATTCCGGCAGCGCCTCCACCCCGGCCCCGTAGTGGCGCCGCCCCTGGTAGCGGCCCCGGTGTTGCAGGTACCAGCCGCCGCTGAGTAGGCCTCAATTGGCCGGTACCGGGACTAGTACCCGCAGACTACCGGGCTGTATGTCCACGGCAATGGGCGTGGGCAGGCGGTGCGGCTCCCCGTCCACCTGCACCAGCACCTGCGTTTCGCCGGGCACCTGGATGCGGGCCTTCCGGCAGCGCAGGCGGCGCGTGTAGTTCGAGGCGTCGAAGGCGGAAGTGTAGAGATGATAGAGAATACTCGGGGCGGCAGCTCCCGGAAACGGCTCAATCAGACAGAGTTCAAATTCTCCGTCGTCGAGCTGGCCGTTTGGGTTGATGATGACGTTGCTACCGAACGTGTTGGCGTTGGCGATGGTCAGCATAAAGGCTTTGCCCTGCCAGGTTTCCCGGTCGGTTTCGATGATGTAGGTAGCGGGCTCGTAGCCGATATACTCCTGCGTGGCAATGCGCACGTAGGCGCCCGGCCCGCGCGTATCTCCCTTGTCGAAGCGCTCCACTACAAGGGCATTGAAGCCCAAATCGGCGAGATGAGCCGCGAAATGCCCACCCACCCGCAACGTGTCGATGGTGCGCAGCCGGTGTTGCCAGATGAGCGGCAGCGCCTCGTCGATGTCCTGCGGAATGCCCAGGTCTTTGGAAAGGCCATTGCCGGAACCCAGCGGCAGTATTCCCAGCGGGAGCGGTGTGCCCAGCAGGGCCTGCGCCACCAGATTGACGGTGCCGTCGCCTCCGGCTGCAAACACGGCATCGTAGGCGTGGCGGAGCAGCCGCGCCTGTAGCTGCGCCAGATCATCTTGCCCGGAAGTGTGGTGAAAGTGTGCCGTACGGCCGCGCTGCTGGCAATATGCCGCAATGGTGTCCTCTAGGTCCGTCTTGCTGATGTCGCCGGAAACAGGGTTCAGCACAAACAGCAAGTGACGAAGCATTGCTGGTTCGGGAGCAGTCATAGGAAAGCGAACAGGTGGAAAGAATGGTAAGGTACGGTATCCGGGTTCTAAAAAGGCCCACCTGACGGCGGGCCTTTCTGAGGTTTACTATAGCGTAGCGGCTACGGCTTCAGCCCAGCCGGCACCCCTTGCGGAAACTCAGCCGTAATGGCCCGTTCCAGCTCGCCAATGCGGTTGCCGGGGTTGGGGTGGGTGCTCAGGAATTCCGGCTGGCGACTGCCGCCGGCACTCTGCTCCAGCACCTGCATCACCTGAATCATGGCGCGGGGGTCGTAGCCGGCTTGGGCCGTGTATTCCACCGCCAGCCGGTCAGACTCGAGCTCATCTTCTCGCCCAAACCGCAGCGTCAGCAGCTTGCCTACCATGGCAGCAGCGGCGGCGCCGGCAGCGGTGCCGGGCCGGTCGGGGTCGTACATGCCAATAGCAGCGGCCCCGCTCAGGCCCTGCGTCAGCTTGGACTTGGCAATCTGCTCCGCCGAATGGCGCCCTACCACGTGGCCTACCTCGTGGGCCAGCACTCCGGCTACCTGGCCTTCGGTGCGCATGTTCTTTAGCAGGCCCGCCGTAATGAACACCTGCCCGCCGGGCAGCGCAAAGGCGTTAATCGTGTTTTCGTCGGCCAGCAGGTGAAACTGAAACTTGTAGGGGCTTTGGCTGGCCTTGGTCTTGCCGACTATTTCCTGCCCGATCTGCTCGACCCGGGCCGCCGCCTGGCGGTCTGGGTGCAGCCCACCGTATTGCTGGGCCATTTCGGGGGCTGCCTGCAGGCCAAGGGCTATTTCCTGCTCGGCCGTCATATCCACGTGCTGTACTTCGCCCGTTACTTCGTTTACGGAGCGTTTGCAGTAGTACGTAACCAGCGTGATGCCTGCCATCAGCAAGGCAATCAGGTATCGAAGATTTCCTCTCATGATTGGGTTGGTTGAAAAGGGAGCGGGACGGAAAAAAACCACTCTGGTGGCTTTCGGGCTTGTAACGCCGGGCTGGACAGTAGGGTTGTCGGCGGATTACGGTACCCAAATTCTCCTCTTTTCCGTATCAGTGCCATACCAGCCTGCCCAGGCTTTCTCTCCCTGGCTCTCACTTCACATTTCCCTTCCTATGAATCAGAAACGCACTTTTGGCTCCATCCTCACTATCCTCGGTATCATAGGCATTATCGTGGGTGCGCTGGGATTCCTGCAAATCGGTGGTATTGGGCTGAGTAAGCTCAATTCGCTGGTTCCGTTTGCCGTGGGCCTGATTTTCTTTTTCGCCGGCATCAATCTGGTCAAGACCACCAGTGACCGGGCCTGACCTAGCTTAGACAACAAAAAGGCCTCCCGATGCAGTATCGGGAGGCCTTTTGCGTTTCTGGGACAGGCAGGCTAGCTGTCGGAGAGGCCGCTGAGCTGCGCAAAAGCGTTTAGCGCCGGATCAAGCTTCAGCCACGACGAGGAAAAGCTCACGGTGCTGGGACCATGCGCATACATAACGGTGCCTTTCTGAATCGTGCGGATAACCTGAGAAGCCTGCTGCACGGGCAGCGCCGGGCACCCCTGGCTGCGGCCCAGGCGGCCATGCTGGCGCACAAAGGCTTCGCTCACGTAGTCGGCGCCGTGCACCACTACGGCGCGGGTGGCGGCATTGGTATTGAAGCGGGCATCCTGGCCGTGCAGCTTCAGCGACAGGCCGTGCTTGCCCTGGTACGGCTGGCCCGTAACGTAGAAGCCAAGGCTGCTCATTTCGGAGCCTTCCACGTTCGAAAACGTCTGGGCAATGTTATTGCCGGTGTTTTTGCCGTGCGCTACCAACGTATGGAACAGCACCTTCTGCTGGCGCAGGTCTATTACCCACATGCGCTTCTGCGTGCTGGGGCGCGCATAGTCGATGACGGTGAGCACCTGCCGGCCGGCGGCGGCAGCCCCTTTCTTGGTAAGGGTATAGTAGCCCATCAGCGCCTCCCGGTATACTGAGGGCGAAAGGCCATAGGACGTGAGCCGGGCATTGGCATAGCTGGCCAGTACGTGCTGCTCGAAGGCGGCCAGGTGCTGGGCCCGCACCATGGCGGCCGGGGATGCCGCGGCTGGTACGGCTGCCCGCGAGCTGGCCCCGGGAGAAGGAGAAAAGAGCGAAACGGCTACAAACAGGGTAGCTAGGGCAGTCGGTGCAAACTTCATCGGCTGATTAGGCGGGGCAGGTCTGAAATGGCAAGTGGGTGGGCAGAAGAGGGCGCCTCGACAACAAAAATAGTATTTTAGCGCAACCTATTCTGGTTGTCCTAACTGCTTTTCACTGATAGTCAGTTCCCAGCCTTACCACTTATGTTGCTTCGCCGTTTCCTTCTGCTGCTGTGTGCAGCCTCCCTGCTTGCCTCCTGCGGCGGCTCTCAGCCACAGCTGCCTGGCTTCGATACGAGTGCCTGGCGAAGTGACCCGTACGGCTGCAAGAGTGTGCGCTCGAACCAGGCGAAAGCGCTTCTGGCCGGCAAAGAGCAGCTGTATGGCCTCCGGACGGCCACTATCGACAAGATGCTGGGCCGCCCGGATGAGGAAGAGCTGGCTGAGCAGACGGAGAAAATCTACTACTACTACCTGGAGCCCGGCCTGCAGTGTGAGCCCGCGCATCAGCGCTCCGGCGCCAACAAAATCAGCATCCGGTTCGGCTCACTCGGCACTGTTACCGAAATCCTGACGGACAAGCCCCTCAGCAGATAATATAAACTTTACTGTATGTAGCAGTCGGTAGCGGCTCCTCCGCTCTTTTGTATAGTTACTACAACGCCAACGGGGCATTTCCTTCATGAAGGAAATGCCCCGTTGGCGTTGTGAAGCGGAAGAAGCTATGCCTTATCCCAGGCCGCCTTCCAGCGGATCAGTAGTAAGAGGCATGTCCCGCTGCTGCTCAGCATGGAACAGGCTCAGCTGCGACGGAGTCAGGATACGGCCGCACTCAGCCTCGTACTGCGACTCCAACTCGCTGAGCTTGGCACGCTGCTCGGCAATATTGTCTTTGTACTGCCAGCTAATCTCCTCCTGGCGAGCCAGTTTGATTTGGTTGGCCGAGCGAAGGCGTATATACTGTGCCTCGTTCAGGCGCAGTGAATTGCACATCTGGCGGGTAAGCTCATCTACGCGAGCCTGGGTGGGCTCACCGGTACCAGGAAGCTCGGCATGGCGGTCCTGCTTCTGCGCAGCGGCAGAGCCCGCTAGGCCGACCATCAACAACAGAGTAAAGACTGCGGATTTCATATAGGATGGAAAAAAGAATGAGCAACTGGGAAAAAAGAGTGTTCAGAAAGCAGTGAGCGTAGCGGGTAAAACCTAAATAGCTTGCCCCTCTAATTCACTATATTTAATACAAATATATGTTGCCAAAGTTACAACAACAACAACGATTCGTAGAATTTTTTTATTTCTGACTTCGGGACAACGCTTCCTAGAAATAGAAAGTGCCCATACCACAATAAAAAACGGCCATCTTCGACAGGAAGAGGCCGTTTTCGTTCTCAATTCTGTACAGGCAAAACCTACTCAACACCCTCCACAGGCTTATGGTCGGGGCTTTTGAAGTACTGCATGGCAATCAGCGAGATGATGGCACCAGCCATAACTCCCTGCAGCATGATGGCCAGAAAAGCAATGGTAACCGACAAGTCGAAGCCAAAAAAGTCCTGCGCGTGAATCTGGTCCATCACATCGGGCCGCAGCAGAGCGAAGAGGATGAAGAAGAACCCAAACGTCACCGACGACACAATGGCCGTCATGATGCCCGTGCCGAAGCCTTGCAGGTAGGGCATATGCCCGTGGCGGGTGTGCTTGAAATAGCGGATAGCCAGGCAGATACCCACTATCATGATGGCAAAATTGAGGAAACTGAACTCTATTCGGTCGGCCAGACCCAGCAGGGCGGCTACTACAAAGTAGACCATCATGCCGGCCGCCGTCAGTAGGCCATACCGAATGCCGATTCCTTCCGGAGTGGTGCGCGACTCATTCATATGCGGGTGCTGCTTAAAGATGATAGGGAAACCAAAACGGCGGAACTCCAACCCGGCTTGCGCTGTTGCTCAGAGCCTTGGCTCTTCGTGCCGCCTCCTACTCTTATACCCTGATGCCGCGCATGAGTTTTATAATTGGCCGTTTTTTTTGCTATCCGGTACGCGGGGCATTTTGCGTATTTTTGTGAGCCCGCTCCGGCCAGGGTACCCTTTTCTGATTTTTTCGCCTTTTCTCCCTATATGATTAGCACCTCCAACGTCAGCCTGCGCTACGGTAAGCGCGTGTTGTTTGAAGACGTTACCATCAAATTCATGCCTGGCAACGTGTATGGCCTTATCGGGGCCAACGGAGCCGGCAAGTCCACGTTCCTGAAGATTCTGGCCGGCGACATCGAAGCCAACACCGGTTCCGTGACCATGCCTGCCGGCTCGCGCCTCTCGGTGCTGCGCCAGGACCAGTTTGCCTACGACCAGTTTCCGGTGCTCCAGACCGTGATTATGGGCCATACGCGCCTCTGGAAGGTGATGGAAGAAAAGGACGCGCTGTACGCCAAGCCGGACTTCTCGGATGCCGATGGCGAACGGGCTGCGCAACTGGAAGGCGAGTTTGCGGACCTCGAAGGCTGGAATGCCGAGTACGAAGCCGCCGAGCTGCTCTCCGGTCTGGGCATCGGTGAAGACAAGCACCACACCATGATGGGCGACCTGGGCGGTTCCGACAAAGTGCGCGTGCTGCTGGCCCAGGCGCTGTTCGGCAACCCCGACGTACTGCTGCTCGACGAACCAACCAACGGCCTCGACGCTGAAACCGTGCTGTGGCTGGAGAACTTCCTCGACTCGTTCCAGAACACGGTGATTGTGGTGAGCCACGACCGTCACTTCCTGGACGCCGTATGTAACTACATGGCCGACCTCGACTTCTCGAAGATTACGATGTATCCCGGCAACTACTCGTTCTGGTACGAGAGCAGCCAGCTGGCTCTGCGCCAGCGCCAGGATGTGAACAAGAAGACCGAAGACAAGCGCAAGGAGCTGGAGGAATTTGTGCGACGGTTCTCGGCCAACGCCTCCAAATCCAAGCAGGCTACTTCGCGTCAGAAGCTGCTCCAGAAGCTCACGCTCGAGGAAATCAAGCCTTCGTCGCGCAAGTATCCCTACATTGCCTTCAAGCCCGAGCGCGAAGCCGGCAACCAGCTGCTGACTGTGGAAGACCTGAGCAAGTCCGTGGACGGGCAGGTGGTATTCCGCAACGTGAGCTTCTCGCTCGATAAAAAGGACAAAGTGGCCATCATCAGCCGCGACGACCGGGCCCCTTCCCTCCTGTTCGACATCCTGTTCGAGCAAACCCGGCCCGATACCGGCTCCTTCAAATGGGGCACCACCATCACGCCGAGCTATTTCCCCAAGGAAAACTCCGAGTTCTTCGATACCGACCTGAACCTTGTGGACTGGCTGCGCCAGTACAGCACCGAGAAGGACGAGTCGTTTATCCGCGGTTTCCTGGGCCGGATGCTGTTTTCGGGCGAGGAGTCGCAAAAGAAAAGCAACGTGCTGAGCGGGGGCGAGAAAGTGCGCTGCATGCTCTCAAAAATGATGATGGAATCGGGCAATGTGCTGGTGATGGACGACCCGACCAACCATCTGGACCTGGAAAGCATCACTGCTCTCAACAACAGCCTGCAGGAATTCCAGGGCACGCTGCTGTTCGTGTCGCACGACTTGCAGTTCATCGAAACCATTGCCAACCGCATCATCGAGCTCACGCCCGACGGTATCATCGACCGCCGCATGACCTACGAGGAGTATCTGGCCGATGAGCAGATCAAGACCCTGCGGCAGCGCAAATACCAACTCGTATCTTAACTGCGTTACCTTCCGGTATGAACGTTCCTTCTCGTTTCCTGCTCGCGGCCGCCTTCTCGCTGGGCGGGCTGGCCCTGACTCCGGCGGCGCATGCCCAGCGCACCGATAGCACCTCCACGGTAAAGCCGCAGCTGAATACGGCGCCTCCCGGTACCGCACCGCGGCCGGCTACTCCGGCACCACGGCCGCAGCAGAACCAGCAGCAGACGCCCGTACCGGCCCCCACGCCAGTATATGAGCCGATGCCTACCGCGCCGTCCAGCGACAAGCCTTCGGGCCTGGATTTTCCGGTGGGCAGCCGCGCCAGCGAGCAGCCGAAGCCGTTGCGCAAGTACTTCCTGTACTCCAACTTTGGCCTCGGCTACAGCAGCAACCCCTACAGCGGCGGGCAGTTTAGCGCCAGCCTGAGTCCGTCTATTGGCTACCGTGTTTCGGAGCGGCTGGCTGTTGGGCCCGGCATCAGCTACGCCTACAACAACATCTCGTTTCCCCGCGACTACCAGGCGGTAGGGCTGCCCAGCAGCCTGAGTCTGCATAGCATCGGGGTGAAGGCATTCCTGCAGTACATCGTCTTCGACCAGTTCTTTGTGCATGCCGAGTACGAGGTGACCAAGGCCCAGAGCTACGATATCTACCAGGTAGGGCCACAACGGCTGCAGGCCGTGAAAACGAACCGCACCATGAACACGCCGCTGGCCGGCGCGGGCTACCGCAGCCAGCTCGGCGACCGTTTTGCCGCGGATATTGTGCTGCTCTACAACTTCAACAACGGCTACGATGCGCAGGGCTATCCGCTTTCCCCCTACGGCCAGCCCGTCATCCGTTTCAGCTTCCTGTACGATCTGAAATAACCGAGTTCAGCCATACAGCAAAACCTAAAAAGGCCCCTCCGGAAATCCGGAGGGGCCTTTTTAGGTTTTTTCAGACTCATTTTTGCAGACCTACCGTACTCAGGCAGACTACAGCGCAGCTAGACTACGCGGCCGCCACGAATCACGCGCAGCAGGATGGCAATGATGGCAATTACCAGCAGAATGTGGATCAGATTGTTGCCCTGCATGCCTGCACCCAGAATGCCGAAGAAGCCCAGTGCCCAGATCAGAATCAGGATGACGGCGATGATGTACAGTAGATTTCCCATGGTGTTTAAGTTGAGGTGGTGGTGGAGAGAGATGGAAAGGATTCAGCCTTTGCGGCAGCGTGGCTGCGTTTAAGAGCTGATTTGCGGTTTTGTACGCGGGGGGTATCAAAAGGATATATTCCGATGAAAAAATTTTGGCTTTTAAAAAGAATTCATCCCAAAAACCAGCTTTCTGAGCTACAGAAGCACTTTTCAAAGAAGCCAACTTTTGCGGCTTTCACTTGTTTCCGTCAGATCGGCGGCCGGCGAAATGAGGCGCATGTGGCTCTGTTTTGGTTTTCGGGGTAGCTTTGCCGTGGCTGGCTCCGCTGGCCTTCTTGTTCTTTATTCCCACCTTCCTCTCCTCTCTACTGCATGATTAACGTCGCCGTTATTGGCTCGGGCACCATGGGCAATGGCATTGCTCACGTGTTTGCTCAGCATGGCTTCCCGGTTGCTCTCATCGACATCAGCCAGCCGGCACTGGACAAAGCACTGGGCACCATTGGCAAAAACCTGGACCGCCAGGTAGCCAAGGGCAGCTTGTCCGAAGAAGACAAAACCGCCACCCTCGGCCGCATCCAGACCTATACCAGCATTGCCGAAGGCGTGCACAACGTGCAGCTGGTAGTGGAAGCCGCCACCGAAAACGTGGATCTGAAACTCAATATCTTTCGCGAGCTGGACCTGCACGCTCCTCAGGACGCTATTCTCGCCTCCAATACCTCTTCCATCTCCATCACCAAGATTGCGGCCGTTACCAAACGTCCCGACAAGGTGATTGGCATGCACTTCATGAACCCGGTGCCGGTGATGAAGCTCGTGGAAGTAATCCGCGGCTACGCTACCTCCGACGAGGTAACGACGCACATCATGGACCTGTCGCGGCAGCTGAACAAGACCCCGACCGAGGTGAACGACTACCCCGGTTTCGTGGCCAACCGCATCCTGATGCCGATGATCAACGAAGCCATCATCAGCCTGCACGAGGGCGTAGCGGGCGTCGAGGAAATTGATACGGTGATGAAGCTGGGCATGGCGCACCCCATGGGCCCGCTGCAGCTCGCCGACTTCATCGGGCTGGACGTGTGCCTGGCTATCCTGCGCGTGCTGCACGACGGCCTGGGAAACCCCAAATATGCTCCCTGCCCGCTGCTGGTGAACATGGTAATGGCCGGCCGCCTGGGCGTAAAATCAGGCGAAGGGTTCTACCAGTACACGGCCGGCTCGAAGGAGCTGGTAGTAGCGGAGCGGTTCCGGAAGTAGGCTTCTGCTCTGCCTGAATACCGAACGGCGTCCTGCACGTTGTTGGCCCCGCGCCTGCGGACCGGCACCGTGCAGGACGCCGTTTTGCGGACGGCAGCGCGGAAGATTCAAACTTTTTTGCTCCTCAAATCCTTATAGTCCGGTCGTATCGACAATCTTATGCGCTGATCTGCTGCCTGCCCTGCATGGGTAGGTTTGTAGTAGCTGCGCCTACATTTTCTCTCCCAACCACGATTATATCTAAAATGGAAAAGGCAACTTTTGGCGCCGGCTGCTTCTGGTGTGTTGAGGCCGTATTTCAGGACCTCGAAGGCGTGGCGCAGGTGGTTTCCGGCTATTCCAACGGCCGTATCGCCAACCCTACTTACCGCGAAGTGTGCAGCGGCCTGACCGGGCACGCCGAAGTAATTCAGCTCACCTACGATCCGGCCGTTATCAGCTTCGAGGAGCTGCTGGAGGTGTTCTGGAAAACCCACGACCCCACCACCCTCAACCGCCAGGGCGCCGACACCGGCACGCAGTACCGCTCGGGTGTGTACTACCACAACGACGAGCAGCGCCGCCTGGCTGAAGAGTACAAGCAGAAGCTCAACGAGGCCCACGCCTTCGAAAGCCCCATCGTGACGGAAATTGAGCCCCTGAAGAGCTTTTATCCGGCCGAAGCCTACCACCAGAACTACTACAAGCAGAACGGGCGCGAGCCATACTGCCAGTTTGTGGTACGCCCCAAAGTAGACAAGGTGCGGGCCGTATTCGGCGACAAGCTGAGAAAAGCCGCTCTTGGCTAGTTTCTAAGTCAGAAGCAAAAAAAGGCCCTTCCCGGTTGCGGGAAGGGCCTTTTTTTATGTCAATCCTAGTTAGAGCTACGCGTTGCGGCTGATGGCAAATGGTCCGTTTTCCTGGCCCAGCAGGTAGAACATGGCTACTTTATCGATGACGGATCGGGTGGCGGAAATGGCGTTATAGTCCACGATGTTGCCGTTTTTCATCATGATAAACCCGGTTTGCTCGCCCGGGAAAGCGCCGTCGGCTTCCACGGCCGGCACAGGCGTCAGGTACTTGTGCGGGGCAATCCGGATGGTGCTTTCGTCTTCGGGCAGCGCCAGCGTGGTGTCTTCCTGCCGGGGCTTGAAACCGAAAGTAGACGAGTACGAGTAGTGCGGATTGTGCACCCAGTCGCCGTTGAAGATGTAGTATTCGTCGGTATTGACGCGCAGAAACTCCCGCATCGAGCAGTTGATGGCTACGCGCGGGTACCGCCGGTTCTGCAGATTCTCCAGAATGGTTTTGGTACGGGCCGGGTCCGGCACATCCGAGAAGGGCAGCATAAGCCGGGCCGTGGTGGCTATTTCGCAGCCCGCGTACAGGTTCAGCAGTTGCTGGCGCCACTCGTTGATGTTGCCCAGTTGCCGGGCCTCTCCTACGTTCAGCTCGGGCATGTTGTAGGTGTAGGGCCCCGTCACGGCCACGCCGTTGTGGAGGCCGGCAAACCACTCTACCAGAAAGCAGGGCTGCACCCGCCCATCCACCCAGGGCAGGTCCATGTTGAAGATTACTTTGGCCTGCACATCGTTGACGGAGCACTCCAGCTCGGCGGCCATATAATTCCGGATTTCGTCGCGGGCTTCCGCTGCCGATACCGGACCAGATTTCGTGTTCATGCTTGTTTGGATGACAGGTAAAGGGTGACAGGTAACAAAGACTGGATACTGGGTAAGGAAAGCAATGAGGACAGGGACACGTAGGAGGCATCATCGACCTGTCACTACTCACCTGTCACGTGTTACCCAAGAAATTATACTGCCACGCTATGCTCGCGCAGGGCGTCGTTGAGGCTGGTTTTGAGGTCGGTGCTGGGTTTGCGCTGCCCAATGATGAGGGCGCAGGGCACCTGGTACTCGCCGGCCGCAAACTGCTTGGTATAGGAGCCCGGAATTACCACCGAGCGGGCCGGCACCGTGCCTTTGTACTCCACCGGCTGGCTGCCCGTCACATCAATGATTTTGGTGCTGCCCGTGATGGTCACGCCCGCCCCGATAACGGCTTCTTTGCCTACAAAGCAGCCCTCCACCAGAATGCTGCGCGAACCCACAAAGGCCCCATCTTCGATGATAACCGGCGCGGCCTGCACCGGCTCGAGCACGCCTCCAATACCTACGCCGCCGCTCAGGTGCACGCCCGCCCCAATCTGGGCGCAGGAGCCTACCGTGGCCCAGGTATCAACCATCGTGCCTTCGCCCACCCAGGCTCCGATGTTCACGTAGCTCGGCATCATGATGACGCCGGGAGCCAGATAGGCGCCGTAGCGGGCCACGGCCGGCGGCACTACCCGCACGCCCTGCTGCTCGTAGTCGGTTTTGAGGCGCATTTTGTCGCGGAACTCGAAGGGGCCGACCTCAATGGTTTCCATCTGGCGGATGGGGAAATACAGGATGACAGCTTTTTTCACCCAGTCATTCACCAGCCAGCCGCCTTCCCGGTCGGTGGCGGGCTGAGCCACACGCAGGCGGCCTTTGTCCAGTTCCTCAATTACGTACTGAATAGCCTCAGTGGTAGCAGCTTGCTGCAGCAGGCTCCGGTCGTTCCAGGCCGCTTCGATGGTTTGTTGCAGGTCGGTCATGTTCTATGAGTAAAGGTGTGCAGGCTCTTCATTGCCTCCGGCCGAAGCGCGGGAAGCCGCAGAGCAAGCACAAACTTACCATCTTCGCTGCCACAATGCCGCATCTGCCGTCCCCAACCGTCATTTTACTCGCCTCGGTGCTCAAGCCCCTCGACGATACCCGCATGTTCGGGAAGTTCGGGCGCACCCTGTCCGGGCGGCCGGACACGACGGTGCACGTAGCGGGCCGGCTGGCCCCGCCCCCACATGGGGCTCCCGCTAACCTGCACACGCATGCGCTGCTGCACGGCAGCCGCCTAAGCTGGGCGCGGCTGCAGGCCCAGGCCCGCTACTGGGCATTGCTGGGCCGGCTGCAGCCACAATTGGTGGTCGTACACGCGCCGGAGCTGCTGCCGCTCACGCTGCTGTGGCAGGCCCTGCGGCCCGGCCGGCGCTTTCTGTATGATGTGCGCGAAAACTACGCCCTCAATATCCGGACGCAGCAGGTGTACCCCGCCTGGCTGCGCGGTTTGCTGGCTGGCGCAGTGCGGGCCCTCGAAACGCTGGCCGCGCGGCGCGCCAGCAAGGTGCTGCTGGCCGAGCGCAGCTACGCCGACGAGTTGCCCTTCGCGCAGCCGGCGCACACGGTGGTGCTGGAAAACAAGTATCAGCCCCAGCCCGGTGAGGTGCTGCCGGCAAAGCCCCGGCAACTGCCTGCCCCCAATGAGCCGCTACGGCTGCTATACTCCGGCACCATTTCGGAGCTGAACGGCGTGTGGGAGGCTATCCGCTTCGTGCAGCACCTGCGCACAGCTTGGCCTCTGGCCCACCTCACCATTATCGGCACCTGCCAGCAACCCGGCCTGCTGGAGCGCCTGCAGGCCGCTGTGGCCCAGGCGGCCGGCGCCGTGACGCTGCGCGGCGGCGCCCAACTGGTTCCGCACGCCGAAATTGTGGCTGAAATTCAGCGTAGCGACTTAGGGCTGCTGCCCTACCGCCCGCACCCCAGCTCAGCGCATTGCATTCCTACCAAGCTATTTGAATACCTGGCGCACGGCCTGCCCCTGCTGTTTTCCCCCAATCCTCGGTGGCAGCAGCGGGTCCTGCTTCATGAGGCCGGTTTCGCCTTCGATTTTGCGCAGCCTGAGTATCCGCCTGCCGCGGCGCTTGCTACGCTCAGCCAGCGGCTATACTACCCACGCGGTATTCCAGCGGAGGCCCTCTGGCAGTCGGAAGCCATAAAATTGGAGGCCGTAGTGGATTCTATCCGGTAACTGCCGACCTTTGCCGGCCGTTAGAGAGTCAGCAGCCTACTTTTTAGTACTTTCAGCACCTTTTGCGCCGTTTCTCTGCCTAATTCCCTTCTCCTCATGTCTACTCTCCGACATTCTGAAATTGCCGGCGTCGGCCACTACGTCCCCGAGCGGGTCGTAACCAACGAAGACCTCACCAAACTAATGGAAACCACCGACGAGTGGATTCAGGAGCGCACCGGCATCCGGGAGCGGCGTTGGTTTGAGGAAGGCAAAGACACTACCGCCAACATGGGCGCCAATGCGGCCCGCAAGGCCCTGGAAATGGCCGGCCTCACGCCCGACGACGTGCAGATGATTGTGTTTGCCACGTTGTCGCCGGACTACTTTTTCCCGGGTTCCGGCGTGCTGCTGCAGCGCGAGCTGGGTATTACAGCCCCTATTCCGGCCTTCGACGTGCGAAACCAGTGCTCCGGCTTCGTGTATGCGCTGTCGATGGCTGACCAGTTCGTGAAGACGGGCATGTACGATACGGTGCTGGTAGTTGGCTCCGAAATCCACTCGTCCGGCCTCGACATCAGTACTCGCGGCCGGAACGTGTCGGTTATCTTCGGGGATGGCGCGGGCGCGGTAGTGCTCCGGCCCAGCACCCGCGAAGGCCACGGCATTCTGAGCACGCACCTGCACGCGCAGGGCGAGCACGCCGAGGAGCTTATCGTGAAGGAGCCCGGCTCGAACCGCAACAAACGCGTGGAATACGTGGTGGCCAACGAGCTGGACATGTACCCCATCATGAACGGCCAGAACGTGTTCAAGCACGCCGTAGTGCGTTTCCCGCAGGTCATCAAAGAAGCGCTGGACCAGAACGGCTACCAGCCCCAGGACCTCAACATGCTGATTCCGCACCAGGCCAACCTGCGCATCACGCAGTTTGTGCAGCAGAAAATGGGCCTCAGCGACGACAAAGTGTACAGCAATATTCAGCGCTACGGCAATACCACAGCCGCCAGCGTGCCCATTGCGCTGAGCGAGGCGCTGCAGGAAGGCCGCATCAAGCGCGGCGACCTGGTATGCCTGGCCGCTTTCGGCTCCGGCTTCACCTGGGCCTCCGCCCTGATTAAGTGGTAGTTATTCTGCCCTTCGTCTGTCAGACAACTGAAAAAGAGGCCGGCCGGCAAGGCTGGTCTCTTTTTTTACGCCCCTGGCTACAGACGCCGGGTCTGCGTTCTGGCAATTCAGAATTCCTAATTTTGGGCCCTAACCCTACCAAATGCCGAGTTTCACCGAGGAGAATTATCTGAAAGCCGTGTACAAGCTGGCGGAAGCCGCGCCGGGCTCAGAGGTAAGCACCAACAGCATTGCGGAAGCCCTGCAGACGCGGCCGGCCTCCGTCACGGATATGCTGCGCCGCCTCGGCGAAAAAGGGTTGCTGCATTACCAGCGCTACCGGGGGGTGTCGCTCACGCTGGAAGGCCGGCAGCTGGCCCTGCTCACCATCCGCAAGCACCGCCTGTGGGAAGTGTTTCTGGTGCAGAAGCTCGGCTTTAAGTGGGACGAGGTGCATGATGTGGCCGAGCAGATGGAACACATCGACTCGCCGCTGCTCGTGCGGCGCCTCGACGAGTTCCTGGGTTTCCCACGCCTCGACCCGCACGGCGACCCTATTCCGACCGAGGATGGGGCTATGCTGCGCCCCCAGAACCGGCTGGTCGCCGACCTGCAGCCCGGCGACAAAGGGCCGGTTGTTGCCGTCAAGAACACGTCCGTCACGTTTCTGCAGTACCTCGACAAGGCTGGCCTCAAGCTAGGCTCCCACATTGAAGTTCTGGATAAGATTGAGTTCGATAATTCCCTTGAAATCAGGATAAATCAGCAGACAACTACCATGCTTTCTGCGGAAGCCAGCCGCAACCTGTTTGTAGCGGGGTAGCTGCCGGCCAATGGCTGACGGGCGTTTCCCGACCCGTAGCCGGAGGGAGCGGCAGCAAGTCTGCAACCCGTACTTTTCTATTCTCAATCTGTTTCCTCGCCTGTGGCCCTCGCCTTTCCTCCCGCTCTTTCCGACACCATTGTGGCGCTGTCGACCCCGCCCGGCGCGGGTGCCATTGCGGTACTGCGCCTCTCGGGTCCCGAAGCCATTGCCCTGGCCGATGCCGTATTTGCCGGCAAGCAGCTACGCGACCAGCCGGGCCACACGCTGCACTACGGCACCATCCGCGACGACAACCGGATTCTGGACGAGGTAGTCGTTTCCCTGTTTCGTGGGCCGCACTCCTACACCCGCGAGGATGTGGTGGAAATCAGCTGCCACGGCTCCGACTACATTGTGCAGGAGCTGCTGCTGCTGTTCACGCGGCGCGGCGCCCGGCTGGCGGAAGCCGGCGAGTTTACCAAGCGCGCCTTCCTGCACGGCGCCTTCGACCTGGCCCAGGCCGAAGCTGTAGCCGACCTGATTGCCGCCGACTCGCAGCTTTCGCACCAGGTAGCCATGCAGCAGATGCGCGGCGGCTTTTCACGGGAGCTGAAGGACCTGCGGGGACGGCTGGTACAGTTTGCGGCGCTCCTGGAGCTGGAGCTGGACTTCGGCGAGGAAGACGTGGAATTTGCCGACCGGACCGGGCTGGTGGCCCTGCTGCAGGAAGTACAGGCGCTGGTACGCCGTCTGCTCCGCTCCTTCGAGCTGGGCAATGTCATCAAGAACGGCGTCACGACGGTTATTGCCGGTCGGCCCAACGCGGGCAAGAGTACGCTGCTCAACGCGCTGCTCAATGAGGAGCGCGCCATCGTATCGGCGGTGGCCGGCACCACCCGCGACCTGATTGAGGATGAAGTCAGCCTTGACGGTATCCGCTTCCGGTTTGTGGACACGGCCGGCCTGCGCGAAACCACCGACGTGGTAGAATCCATTGGCGTAGAGCGTACCATGAAGCGCGTACAGCAGGCGGCTTTGGTCGTATATCTGTTTGATATTACGAGCACTACCCCTACTCTACTTGAAGAAGAAATTCAAGCCCTACAGCTACCCGCGCAGGTGCCGGTGCTGGCTGTCGGCAACAAGCTCGACACCGCTTCCGACCAGGAACTCGACGCGTTCCGCACCCGGCCCGACACCGTGCTGATAGCCGCCAGCCGCGGCGACGGCCTCGACGAACTACAGGAAGCCCTGCTGCTTCGCGTCCGCGGCGAAGGCCTCGACCGCCTCGGCAGCAGCACCGTCGTGACCAACCTGCGGCACGCACGCAGCCTGGAAGCAGCCACACTCGCCCTCAATGCGGTGCTGACCGGGCTGGCTACCGGAGCCGGTACCGAGCTGCTGGCCGCCGACTTACGGCACGCTCTGGCGGCATTGGGCGAAATCACCGGTGAAATTTCTTCCGATGATTTGCTGACCAGCATCTTCACTCAGTTCTGCATCGGTAAATAAGCGCTGCAGCAGCGCTTGAGCGCGAATTTTCGCTGGCACCGGAATTAATTACAGATTAAATCCGCCGATGCGTGCCGCGTTTTTTGCCGGACTGCTTTTCTTTGTAGCTACATTCTTTCTCAAACAACCCTTGGGGGCGGTTTGTAGTAGCAGTACACAAACCAGCCAGAGGCTTTCCGGCTTGCCGGTAATTCTTTAGCTTCGCCTCCGAACCACCCTCTAATTCTCTCATATGGCAGAGTCTGCTGAATTGATCCTCGACGGGAAATCCTACACCCTGCCCGTCGTTGAAGGCACCGAGCACGAAAAAGCCTTCGATATCGGAAAGTTGCGCGACCAGACGGGCTACGTAACCCTCGACTCGGGCTACAAGAACACGGGTGCCACCAAAAGCGCCATCACGTTCCTCGACGGCGAAGAAGGTATTCTGCGCTACCGCGGCTATCCAATTGAGCAACTCGCCGAGAAGTCCAGCTTCCTGGAAGTAGCTTACCTGCTGATTTATGGCGCTCTGCCCACGCAGGAGCAACTCGAAAACTTCAGCCACCAGATTACCAAGCACACGCTGGTACACGAGGATGTGCGCAAGATTTTCGACGGTTTCCCGTCGGCAGCTCACCCCATGGCCATTCTGAGCAGCCTGATCTGCTCGCTCACGGCTTTCTACCCCGAGAGCGTGTCGCCGGACCTGAGCAAGGAAGAAATCGACCTGAATGTGATTCGTCTGATGGCCAAGATGCCAACCATCGCGGCCTGGACGTACAAGAACAACATGGGTCACCCGCTGAACTATCCGCGCAACGACCTCGACTTCTGCTCGAACTTCCTGTACATGATGTTCAGCTTCCCCACGGAGAAGTATGACATTGACCCCCGGATTGTCAGCGCCCTCAACAAGCTGCTGATTCTGCACGCCGACCACGAGCAGAACTGCTCTACCTCTACTGTGCGTCTGGTAGGCTCGGCCAATGCGTCGCTCTATGGCTCGGTTTCGGCTGGTATCAATGCACTGTGGGGCCCGCTGCACGGTGGTGCCAACCAGGAGGTCCTGGAGATGCTGCAGGCCATCCAGGCCGATGGTGGCGACACCAGCAAGTTCATTGCCAAAGCCAAAGACAAGAACGACTCGTTCCGTCTCATGGGCTTCGGCCACCGCGTGTACAAGAACTTCGACCCGCGCGCGAAAATCATCAAGAAGGCAGCCGACGAAGTGCTGGCCGCACTCGGCATTGATGACCCGCTGCTGAAAATCGCGCAGGAGCTGGAGCAGGCCGCTCTCACCGACCAGTATTTCGTTGAGCGCAAGCTGTATCCGAACGTTGACTTCTACTCCGGCATCATCTACCGCGCTATCGGCATCCCAACCGAAATGTTCACGGTGATGTTTGCGCTGGGCCGTCTGCCCGGCTGGATTGCCCAGTGGAAAGAGATGCGCGAAAACAAAGAGCCGATTGGCCGTCCGCGCCAGATCTACACCGGCGAACTGGAGCGCGACTACGTAAGCATCGAAAACCGCAAGTAGTCTTCCTGCATCAGGCAAACAAAAAGCCCGCTCTGCCTAGAGCGGGCTTTTTGTTTTACCAACGAGCTACCTCCTAGCGGTTGCCGAAGGCCATCAGATCTGCCTTGGCCTGGGTGTAAGCCTGCATTTGACGCGGCCAGAGTATAGTAGCCAGGTCCCATTCGTAGCGGGCCTGCACTTCGGCCAGCTGCTTGTCCAGAGCCGCCGCATCACCGGAAAACTGCGCTTGCGCTGCCGGCACTTCGGCGAGCAGCCGCATATTGAGCTGGCGCACCTTCATGTACTGGCCTTCGTTTAGGGGCGTTCTGAGGGCCATCCGGCGCGTGAGCTGCGTGGACCGAGCGGATAGCTCGTTCTGGTCGCCGGAATCGGCCGTAGCCACATAGCCGGCCAGCATTACCAGGAAAAAGAAGAAAGCGGAGACGTTTTTCATAAAGCGGGAATTTTAAAGGCTTTGGAAAAGCCATTCACCAACCCGCACATCCCATCCTGGATTATCAGGTTGGCACTATTACCATCATCAATATAGCATATATTCATAATCTATCAATATATATTGCAAATACCTGTACTAAACGCGCATTATATCCTTGTTTCCATAATCTGTGGACCCACGCACAAGCGCACAAAAAAAGCCTGCAGAGTGCAGGCTTTTTTTGTGCGCTTGTGCGTGGGTCCTTTAATGAGCCGGAGCGCTCAGGGCCGTCATGGAGTTGCGCGACTCCTGGAACATAGCCAGCTGTGCGGGGCGCATGATGGCCGTCAACTCGATTTCGTAGCGTACCTGGGCTACGGCCAGACGCTCGTCGAGGATAGCCGGGTCAGCAGCAAACCGAACCTTGAGGTCCTCCATTTCCGAGAACATGCGGATGTTGAGCTGCTTCACTTTCAGATACTGACCCTCGTCGAGGCGGGCTTTGGTAGCCTGGATGCGGGTAAGAGCGGTAGCCCGGGCCTGAGCGGTACCAGCACCGCCTGACTTGGCGTGAGCAGCAGAAACTACGGCCAGGGCCAAACCAGCGAGGAGAAGAACTTTCTTCATAACAGGGAAAGGTTGGAGAGTGAAAAATGAAAGTTGGAATTCAGCGAAGCCAGTGGGAGGGGGGTGAGCATCTTCCTTCCGGATAATCAAATGTAAATTATATAATTTAATAAAACAAATAAATTTTATAATTATTTTAATAATATATTTTTCTTATTCTCTTTATCACACTCTTTTTCAACCTGTTGCACTCTTCTAAAAAACCAGAAATTGGGCAAATAAAAACCCGGCAGCTTGCGCTGCCGGGTCTGGTATGAGGTGCTCCTCCCCTGCTATACCGCTACAAAATGCGCAACTCAATGCGCCGGTTTTGCTGCCGGTGGGCGTCGGTATCATTCGGCACGAGGGGCTTGTTTTCGCCGTAGCCTCTGAAGCGCAAGCGGGTAGCCGGCACCCTCTGGCTCACCAGATAGGTGTAGACCGATTTGGCCCGGTTCTGCGACAAGGCCAGATTGTCGTCATCGGAGCCGACATCATCGGTGTGGCCGCTGATTTCGACCTGCACATCCGGATACTGCTTCATGAAGCCAACCAACCGGTTTAGCTCAGTGCGCGACTTTGGCTTTAGCTCGTACTCCTTGGTATCGAAAAACAGGTTGTTGAGCACGATGCTCCGGCCGGAGCGCACAGGCTCCAGATAGATATCGAGCGTGAGCGGGTCGAAGGTCCGTTTGTCGCTGTAGTCGAAGCTCAGACTCTTCATCAGGTACTTGTCGGCGGCAGCGTACATGGCGTACTGGCGGCCTTCGTTCAGCACTATCGTATAGTCGCCGTTCTCCGAGTCAGATGTCACGGACTGCGTCAGTTCATCGGTGTTGAGGTCGTAGATCTGCACCTCGGCCTTGATGGGCTTTTTGGTTACGGCATCGAATACCCGCCCCTGCGTGTAGGTGCTGGTTTCGCGCGAACGAACCTGCTGGGGCACCTCGAATGTGAATAGCTCCACGGGCCGGTCCTGCTCTTTGCGTACGCCCGGCTCGGCGGCCCGGGAGCGGGAACAGAAGCCGCGGCGGTTATCGGAGGAGATGAAGAGCGAGGCCTCATTCTCGTGTGTATTAAGCGGATATCCCAGATTTTGCGGTTCCGTCCAGGCAGTAGCGCTCTGCATCTCGCAGCGGTACACATCGAGCCCGCCCATGCCTACCAAGCCATCCGTGACGTAGTAGAGCGTGGTGCCGCTGGCATGAATGAAGGGCGCCATGTCTTTGCCGGGGGTGTTGACGGGGCGGCCCAGGTTGCGGGCGGGCGTCCAGTTGCCGTTGGCATCGAGCGTTGTCACGTAGATGTCTTCCTGCCCCTGCCCGCCCCGCCGCGTAGACGTGAAGTACAGTGTGCGTCCATCGGCGGAAAGAGTCGGCTGCGAATCCCACTCTACCGAGTTAACGGCCCGGCCCAGGTTCTGGGGCTTGCTCCAGTTGTTGCCGGTCCGGCGCGAAATGTACAGGTCGCAGTTGCCCACCGAATTGGGCCGGTCGCAGGAAGCAAACACCAGCGTTTTGCCATCACCGGAAATCGTGCCGGCCCCTTCGTTGTACGGCGTGTTGATAAACGGCGAGATGGAAGCCGGGTCGCCGACGGTGCCGTCCTTGTTCATTTTCGACACGAACAGGTCCTCCCCGCTTTCTGAGCTGGGACGCCCGGTGAACAACAGGAAGCGGTTGTCAGCGGTGAGAGCCGGGAAGTACTGGAACCGGAAGGTGTTCAGCGGCGCGCTCATTCGCTCGGGCTGCACGCCGATGGGTGCGGCCATTGCCTTTAGGGCAAACTCACAGTTGAGCAGCTGGCGCTGCGCCCGAGGAGCAAAGCGCTGTGCTTTGGGTCCGCCGGATTTCAAGAGGCGCTTGTAGCTGTCGGTGGCCGTCTGGTATTCGCCAAAGCTCATGGCCAGCTCGCCGAGCGTGTAGTAGTCGGTGGCGCGGTTGGGGTCGGCAGGGAGTTTGGCCAGGCCGGCGCGGTATGCTTCAAACGCCGCCCGGTTTTCGCCCATTGCCTTCAGCAGAGAGCCGCGCAGCACGTGCGGCTCCCCCAGCGAAGGAAACTTCTGGTTAAGAACCGTCAGGGTTTCAATGGCCTTGTCGAAGTTGCGCTCTTTTGCCTGCGTCTGGGCTTTTTCCCATAAGCTGCGGGCTTTGGTGTTGGCCGTAGCCAGCGTGGTCTGAGCGGTTCCGCTCAGGGGCAGCAGCACACAGGCCAGCAGCGGTACAACAGACAGTAATCGGCGCATAGAGCGGAATCCTACGGAATATCAAGGAATTTGTGAGTCTGTAACGACACCTGCCACTTCGGATTGTTTTTCACATACTCAACAATCAGCGGCATCATCTGCGGGGCCTTGCTCCACTCGGGCTGCAGATACAAGCGGCACTCCGGCCCTACCTGCGCTGCATGCTCCTCGGCCCAGGCAAAATCCGACTTGTTGAATACCACAATCTTCAGCTCGTGGGCATGGCGCAGGGTTTCGGGCAGCGGTGCCTTAAACTTCTTGGGCGATACGCAGATCCAGTCCCACCCGCCAGTAAGCGGATAGGCCCCGGACGTTTCTATCCAGTTCTGGCAGCCGGCCGCGTGCAGCGCCTGCGTGAGGGGCCCGAGGTTGTACATGAGCGGCTCGCCGCCGGTAATTACCACATTGCGGCCGATATGAGCCGTGGCCAGTGCCACGAGGTCGGAAACAGCGACGCGGGGGTGCTTTTCGGCGTCCCAGGATTCCTTCACGTCGCACCATACGCAGCCTACGTCGCAGCCGCCCAGGCGAATGAAATAGGCAGCGCGGCCTGTGTTGTATCCCTCGCCCTGAATGGTGTAAAAGTGCTCCATCAGGGGCAGCGCGGGGGCCGGTACCTCAGCAGCAGCAGAGGCGGCCGACACAAGAGGAAGTGAGTGCAGCAAAACGGTATTAAAACAGGTAAAGCCGGGCTGATGGCAGGCACTGCAAATTCTCAGATTTGCAGCTTCTTATCCATCGGCCCGACTTTAAAATTAGTACAACGCCCCGAAATTCAAAAGCCTGAGGGGGTTTTTATTGGATTCTAGCGCGGATACACTTCGCCTTTTGCGGTCCGCAATGTGTTCAGCAGCAGCATGGCAATGGTCATGGGGCCTACCCCACCCGGCACCGGTGTGATGTACGATGCTTTCGGCGCTACTTCCTCGAAGCTTACGTCGCCTTTCAGCGCCCAGCCCGATTTCTTGGCCGGGTCGTCTACCCGGGTAGTGCCTACGTCAATCACCACAGCCCCAGGCTTCACCATGTCGGCCGTTACGAAGCCCGGCCGGCCCAGCGCCGCTACCAGAATGTCGGCCGTACGGGTAATGTCGGCCAGGTCCTGGGTACGGGAATGACATAAAGTAACCGTACAGTTGCCGGGCTCTAAGTTCTTAGCAAGCAGAATGCTAACCGGCGTACCCACAATGTTGCTGCGCCCGATAACCACGCAATGCTTCCCGTCAGTAGTCAGCTCATAGCGGCGCAGTAGCTCCACTATACCCGAGGGCGTGGCAGGCAGCAAGGCAGGCAGCCCGGCCACCATCCGGCCGATATTCATGGGGTGGAAACCGTCTACGTCTTTCTCCGGGCGCAGCGCTTCTATCACCTTATTGGTATCGATGTGGCGCGGCAGCGGGAGCTGCACAATGAAACCGTCGATGTTGTCGTCCTGGTTCAGCTCCGCCACTTTGGCCAGCAGTTCGGCCTCCGTAATGGTGTCTTCATAGCGCAGCATGGTGCTTTCAAATCCTACCCGCTCACAAGCCAGCACTTTGTTGCGCACGTATGTTTCCGAGCCCCCGTCGTGCCCCACCAGTATGGCCGCCAAATGAGGCACCTTCTGGCCGGCAGCTTTGCGCTCGGCTACTTCAGCAGCAATTTCCTCTTTAATGGCCTCGGCGGTTTGCTTGCCGTCGATGAGGCGGTAGGTAGTGGCGTCGGGGGCAGTGGTCATAAGGAGAATGGGTTTAGGCTTGGTCTGAGGTTTTCTTTGCGGCATGAGCAGCAATAGCGGCGGCACCCGCGGCCTGCAGGGCGGCTTCCATCGTGGGCCAGTCGTCGCGCCACCGGAACTTACGCTCCTGTCCTTTGATGATTTTTTCCAGCTGTTCGTGGCTCGTGCAGTTCTTGGTGAGGTTATCTGGCATTGGGTTGATGAATGATCATATCACGCCGTGTCAAGAAGTGTA
The DNA here is from genome assembly GCF_900142395.1 of Hymenobacter psychrotolerans DSM 18569. GTDB lineage: Bacteria > Bacteroidota > Bacteroidia > Cytophagales > Hymenobacteraceae > Hymenobacter > Hymenobacter psychrotolerans. The sequence continues at coordinate 30,768 of NZ_FRAS01000003.1, forward strand.
TGAGGTGAAAAAAGCAGGAATAGGGCAAAAAAAAACGCGGCTCTTTCGGAGCCGCGTTTCACGCATCAGTCGATTTTCAATACGGCCAGGAAGGCCTCTTGTGGTATCTCTACGGAGCCCACCTGACGCATCCGTTTTTTGCCTTCCTTCTGCTTTTCGAGCAGCTTGCGCTTGCGGCTGATGTCGCCGCCGTAGCACTTGGCAATTACGTTTTTGCGCAGGGCCTTTACGGTCTCGCGGGCAATGATTTTCTGACCGATGGAGGCCTGAATGGCAATTTCGAACTGCTGGCGGGGCAGCAGCTCCCGGAGCTTTTCGCAGAGGCGGCGGCCCCAGTCGTAGCTCTTGGAGCGGTGCACGATGGCCGACAAAGCGTCCACCTTCTCCCCGTTCAGCATCACGTCCAGCTTCACCATGTCCGACTCGCGGAAGCCGATCAGCTCGTAGTCCAGCGAAGCGTAGCCGCGGCTGATGGTTTTGAGCTTATCGAAGAAGTCGAACACGATTTCCGACAGCGGCAGCTCAAACGTCAGCTCCACCCGCTCACTGGTCAGGTAGCTCTGGCCCTTGATGATGCCGCGCTTGTCCATGCACAGCGTGATGATGGGCCCTACGTAGTCGGCCGCCGTGATAATCTGGGCCTTGATGTAGGGTTCTTCGATGTGCTTGATCAGGTTCGGCTCCGGCATTTCGCTCGGGGCGTTGATGGTCAGCAGTTGGTCTTTGGTGCCGGTAGCGTGGAACTGCACCGAGGGTACGGTGGTAATCACCGTCATGTTGAACTCCCGCTCCAGGCGTTCCTGCACAATTTCCATGTGCAGCATGCCCAGGAAACCGCAGCGGAAGCCGAAGCCCAGCGCCACCGACGTTTCGGGCTCCCACACCAAAGAGGCATCGTTCAACTGCAGCTTCTCCATGCAGGAGCGCAATTCCTCGTACTCAGTGGTATCAACGGGGTAGATACCGGCGAATACCATCGGCTTCACGTCCTCGAAACCCTGAATGGCTTCGGTAGTAGGCCGCGCCACGTGCGTGATAGTGTCGCCTACTTTCACTTCGCGCGCTTCCTTGATACCGGAAATAAGGTAGCCTACGTTGCCGGCCCCGATTTCGGGGCGCGGCTCCTGGTTGAGGCCCAGAATACCGATTTCGTCGGCGCCGTACTCCTTGCCCGTGGCCATAAAGCGCAGCTTGTCGCCTTTGCGCATGGTGCCGTTCTTGATGCGGAACAGCACTTCGATACCGCGGTAAGAGTTGAATACGGAGTCGAAGATGAGGGCCTGCAGCGGGGCTTCCGGGTCGCCCTGGGGCGCGGGAATCCGCTCACAGATGGCATTCAGAATGGCTTCAATACCGATACCTGATTTGCCGGAAGCCGGAATGATTTCGTCCCGTTCGCAGCCAATAAGGTCCACAATTTCGTCCGAAACCTCCTCCGGCATGGAGTGGGGCAGGTCAATTTTGTTGAGTACCGGAATGATGGTCAGGTCGGAGCCGATGGCCAGGTAGAGGTTGGAAATCGTCTGGGCTTCAATTCCCTGCGACGAGTCCACAATCAGCAGCGCGCCTTCGCAGGCGGCAATGGAGCGGGATACCTCGTAGCTGAAATCGACGTGGCCGGGCGTATCAATCAGGTTGAGCGTGTACTGCTCGCCCTTGTACTGATACTGCATCTGGATGGCGTGGCTCTTGATGGTGATGCCCCGCTCCCGCTCCAGGTCCATGTTGTCGAGCAGCTGGGCTTGCATGTCGCGCTTGGCCACGGTGCTGGTAAATTCCAGCAGGCGGTCGGCCAAGGTGCTCTTGCCGTGGTCGATGTGAGCAATGATGCAGAAATTGCGGATGTTCTTCACTAGAGGCGGTTTTTTCCGAGGGCGAAGGTACGAAACGAGGGCCGGAAAAGCTAACGAAGCCCGGCAGCACCTGCCAATGGAATGCCCGTTCCCGCCGCATCTCCAGCGCCCTCTCCCCCGCTGCTGCCGGGCCGCGCGTACCTGCTGCGCGACACAGAGCAGGCCCTGTTGGCTAAGCGCGTTGGCACTGAGTGAGAAGCACCCACACTATCGTCGCAAATACGGCATGTATTGTCGCAACTGTGCAGCTAGGGTTGGCTGCGAAGCGGTGTTTTGCGTTGTTGAGAGTATCCTTTTGTGCTTTCTAACCCCCAACCCTACCATGAGCATCACCCTCGAACAAGCCCAGGCTGCCGTGCAGGCCGCGCAGCAGAAGTCCATTGAAATGGGCGTGAAAATGAACATTGCCGTGGTAGACGCCGGGGCAAACCTTACGGCGTTTATACGCATGGATGACGCCTGGCTGGGCTCTTTGGACATTTCCATCAAGAAGGCTAAAACGGCGCGCTTCTTCGACATGCCGACCGGCGCTATCGGGGGCCTCTCGCAGCCGGGCGGCTCGCTCTACAACATCGAGCATTCCAATGGCGGGCTCATCACGTTTCCGGGCGGCATCCCGATTAAAGATGCGCAGGGCCGGATCATCGGGGCCATCGGCGTGTCGGGCAGCACTGTGGAAGACGACCATACCGTGGCCGAAGCCGGCGTGCAGGCCCTGGCCGGCCGGTAGCCAGCCGGAGCCCGGCTTCTACTCATTGTATTCACCCATAACCCTCAAAATAGTATGGCTAGCAACAGAGGCGTAGTGTACCTGGGCCCCGGCAAGGTGGAGGTGCAAAGCATCGACTTTCCGGAGCTGAAAAACCCCAAGGGCAAGAAAATAACCCACGGTGTAATTCTGAAGGTGGTTTCCACCAACATCTGCGGCTCCGACCAGCACATGGTGCGCGGCCGGACCACGGCGCCGGCCGGCCTGGTGCTGGGCCACGAGATAACCGGGGAAGTCATTGACACCGGGGCCGACGTGGAGTTTCTCAAAAAAGGTGACCTGGTATCGGTGCCGTTTAACGTTGCCTGCGGGCGGTGCCGCACCTGCAAGGAGATGAAAACCGGCATTTGCCTGACCGTGAACGAAGGCCGCGCTGGCGGGGCCTATGGCTACGTGGACATGGGAGGCTGGGTCGGCGGCCAGGCGGAGTATGTGATGGTGCCCTACGCCGATTTCAACCTGCTCAAGTTCCCGAACAAAGACCAGGCGATGGAGAAAATCCGGGACCTGACGATGCTGAGCGACATTTTCCCGACGGGCTTTCATGGGGCCGTGAAGGCTGGCGTGGGCCCCGGCACTACGGTGTACGTGGCCGGAGCCGGCCCCGTAGGCCTGGCAGCGGCAGCCTCGGCGCTGCTGCTGGGCGCGGCCGTGGTGATTGTGGGGGACATGAACAAAGCCCGGCTGGCGCACGCCCGCTCGTTCGGCTGCGAAACCGTGGATTTGAACGAAGACGCTACCCTGTCTGACCAGATTGCCAACATCCTGGGGGTACCCGAAATCGACTGCGCCATCGACTGCGTGGGCTTTGAGGCCAGCGGACACGGCACGCAGGCCAAAACCGAAGTACCCGCCGCGGTGCTCAACTCGCTGATGGAAATCACGCGGGCGGGGGGCTCCATTGGCATTCCGGGCCTGTACGTGACCGATGACCCCGGCGCCAAAGAAAAAGCGGCCAAAACCGGCAATCTGTCTATTCGCTTTGGGTTGGGCTGGGCCAAAAGCCACTCCTTCCATACCGGCCAGACGCCCGTGATGAGCTACAACCGCCAGCTGATGCAGGCCATTCTGTACGATAAGGTGCAGATTGCCAAAGCTGTCAACGTCGAGATTATCACCCTCGACCAGGCCCCGGAAGGCTACGCTGAGTTTGACAGTGGGGTGGCCAAGAAGTTCGTCATCAATCCGCACAACCTGATTCCGGCCTAGCAACGCCGCGAATTTCGGGAACCCACCGCCGGACCGCCCACGGGTAGTCCGGCGGTGGCGTGTTCGGGGGGTGGTGCCGGGCTGGGGGTTGTGCTTGCCAATCACTACTTTCGGCCATCCCAGCTTGCATCTATGGAATCAAACTCTACCCGCGCCTCCCTCCTCTTCTCCTCAGAATCTGGCAAAGCCTCCGTTGTGGCCGTGAATGCTACGGCTCTTTACCTGCTGGCGTATCTGCTTGTGCAGGCCGTTTTTCAGGTATCTACGCTGAGCGTGGCCGCGCAGCTCGGGATTCGGGGCACGTGGCAGCTGGGCCGTCTGCAGTTCCGCATGGCCGACTCGGAATGGTGGCAGGCGGCGGTGCTGGCCGTATACGGCGCCGGGCCGGTGGTCTGCCTGGGGCTGGGTATCGGGGCACTGTGGCTGTTCTGGAAATGGGCCCGCCTACGCCGGGGCCTGCTGAAGCTGTTTCTGTTTTGGGTGATGCTGCATGCCTGCAACCTCTCCCTGGGCGCGCTGGCCGCCGACACGCTCACGCAAACCGGCACCTGGTACGTGCCCAGCTGGCTGTTCAGGGCCGGCAATGCCCTGAACGTGGTGGTGGCGCTGCTGGCCGCTATGCTGCAGATGGTGCTGGGCTACCTGGCCGCCATGCTATTTCTACAGAGCCACGACTCCATCACGATGATGCAGTACCACAACCGGCGGCAGCTGCTGGTGTCGGCGGTGCTGGTGCCGTGGCTGGCGGGCAGCGCGCTACTGCTGCTGCTGCACTGGCCTACCCAAACCCTTACCGAGCAGTTGCGCTATGTGGCCATGCTGCTCTTGCTGGGGCCGCTCTACATGGCCTGCATCAACGAGTCGTTTGAGCATACCATCGAAAGTCCCAGCCGCACACGCCTGGCTACTGGCCTGCTGCTGCTAGTGGGCGGGGCCTTGCTGGTCTGGCGGCTGGGGCTGGCCGGCGGTGTTTCCTTCGGGTAGCCTCGCCTGGCTTTTCACTGGCCGCCGCCTGAGCCTTACCTTCGGATTTGCGGCCGGCACGTAGGTTAGCACTTCGGCCGCTAAGCAGCTTAAAGCACTGGTGGCTTTCCGGCGCCATACCTGCTACTCCACGCCCATGCAGCTCACCAAAACGCCACTGGCCCCGCTCAAATTCGTGCTTCCCTCCACCGTGTTTGTGGTGGCAGTACTGGCGGGCTCCTCCCCTGTCACAGCCGCCTGCCTGGCTGTTCCCGGCCTTGTGGTGGCCAGAATGGTGTACTCAGGTATCGAACTACACCCGACCCGCAGAGCCTACCGCACATATTATAGTCTGCTGGGCTACGCTGTCGGGCGCTGGAAACCTCTTCCTGCCATTGTAGGCCTCACAATCAAACCCTTTTCTTACGCCAACAACCCCTCACCCTCCGACACCAGCTGGGGAATGTGGAACGACAGTCGCCCGCCAACAAGGGAAATTGTCACGCTGCTGTCGGTGGCCGGCTCCCGGACAGGTGTGGTGCTGAAAACCTTCCCGGCACAGGAGGCGCAAAAAGCAGCAGCATTTGCCCAAAATATGGCTTCCCAACTCGATGTGCCGCTCAATAGCTATCTGTAGAGTCAGCGCCTATCGGGCCGGAAAGCATTACCGGCTGTTCTGCCTTGCGCCGACCTAAATATCCCTCGGCTCGCCCGCCGGGGCTTTTTTCGTACCTTCGCTACCCCAAATCCCACCAAATTTCCGCGCTATGTCAGTAGCTCCTGCAGCTCCCTATAAGCCCCAGAACCATATCCGCATCGTGACGGCGGCCGCCCTGTTTGACGGGCACGACGCCGCCATCAATATCATGCGCCGCATCATCCAGAGCAGCGGCGCCGAAGTTATTCACCTGGGCCACAACCGCTCGGTGCAGGAAATCGTGGACTGCGCTATTCAGGAAGATGCCCAGGCCATTGCCATTACCTCCTACCAGGGCGGCCACAACGAGTACTTCAAGTACATGTTTGACCTGCTGAAGGAGCGCGGCGCCGGCCACGTGAAAATTTTCGGCGGCGGCGGCGGCGTCATTCTGCCCACCGAAATCGAAGACCTGGAAGCCTACGGCATCACCCGCATCTACTCCCCCGACCACGGCCGCGCCATGGGCCTGCAGGGCATGATCAACGACCTGCTCCAGAAGTCAGACTTCCCCACCGGCCAGAACCTGAATGGGGAGGCTGGTCACGTAAAGGAGAAAGACGCCCGCAGCATCGGCCGCCTGATTTCCGCCGCTGAGAACTTCCCCGAGGAGTTTGAGCGCGTAAAAGGCCAACTAATTGCTAGCTTCCAGCAAGCTGAGTTTGGCTCTGACCAGCGTATAAATGCTGCTTCCTCGGAACCCAAGAAAGCGCCTATTCTGGGTATCACGGGCACGGGCGGTGCGGGTAAGTCGTCATTGGTAGATGAGCTGGTGCGCCGTTTTCTGCTCGATTTTCCGGAGAAGACCATTGCCATCATTTCCGTAGACCCCAGCAAGCGCAAAACCGGCGGTGCCCTGCTCGGCGACCGAATCCGGATGAACGCCATCAACTCGCCGCGGGTGTACATGCGCAGCCTGGCCACGCGCCAGAGCAACCTGGCCCTGAGCAAGTACGTGCAGGACGCCGTGGACGTGGTGCGCGCCGCCGACTTCGACCTGATCATCCTCGAAACCTCGGGTATCGGCCAGTCAGACACCGAAATCATTGAGCACTCCGACGCCAGCCTCTATGTAATGACGCCCGAGTACGGCGCGGCCACCCAGCTGGAGAAAATCGACATGCTCGATTTCGCCGACGTCATTGCCCTCAACAAGTTCGACAAGCGCGGCGCCCTGGACGCCCTGCGCGACGTGCGCAAGCAGTACCAGCGCAACCACCAGCTCTGGGACAAGCCCCTGGACGAGATGCCCGTGTTCGGTACCATCGCCTCGCAGTTCAACGACCCCGGCATGAACCGCCTGTACCGGACCGTACTGGCCACCGTAGAAGCCAAGACGGGCGCGGCCTTTGCCTCCCACCTCGAAACCTCCGCCGAGCAGTCGGAGAAAGTGTATATCATTCCGCCGCACCGCACGCGTTACCTTTCTGAAATAGCCGAAACCAACCGCCAGTATGACCAGTGGGTTCAAAAACAAGCTGACACTGCTCAGCAGCTCTATGGAATCAAGCAAGCCATCGGAGCCGTCGAAAGCCTCGGAAACGCCGCTGGCGAACCTGGCAGCGGGCACGGCAGCCACGCACCCGGAGCAGGAAGCCTCGTGGCCGGCCTGGAGAGCACCTTCCAGGAAATCAAGCTCCGTCTGGACGGGCAAAATTGGAAGCTCCTGGAGACCTGGCCGCAGAAGGTAGCCGCCTACAAAGCCCCCGAGTTCATCTTTAAGGTGCGCGACAAGGAAATCCGCATCCAGACGCACACCACCAGCCTCAGCAATCAGCAGATTCCGAAGGTGAGCCTCCCCCGCTACACCGCGTGGGGCGACCTGCTGCGCTGGCAGCTGCAGGAAAACGTACCCGGCGAATTCCCTTATACCGCCGGCGTATTCCCCTTCAAGCGCGAAGGCGAAGACCCTACCCGTATGTTTGCCGGTGAAGGTGGCCCCGAGCGTACCAACCGCCGCTTCCACTACGTATCGGCGGGCCTGCCGGCCAAGCGCCTGAGCACAGCTTTCGACTCCGTAACGCTCTACGGCGAAGACCCCGACCTGCGGCCCGACATCTACGGCAAAATCGGCAACGCCGGCGTAAGCATTGCCTGCCTCGACGACGCCAAGAAGCTCTACTCGGGCTTCAACCTGGCCAACCCCACCACGTCGGTATCGATGACCATTAACGGTCCGGCGGCTACGCTGGCGGCCTTCTTCATGAACGCGGCCATCGACCAACAGTGCGAGCTGTACATTAAAGAGCAGGGCCTCGAAGCGGAGGTTGACGCCAAGATCAACCAAATCTACCAGGAGAAAGGGCTGGCGCGCCCCTGCTACCAGGGCGAGCTGCCCGCCGGCAACGATGGCCTGGGCCTCATGCTGCTCGGCGTAACCGGCGACCAGGTGCTGCCCGCCGACGTGTACGCCACCATCAAGGCGCGCACGCTCAGCCAGGTGCGCGGCACCGTGCAGGCCGACATCCTCAAGGAAGACCAGGCCCAGAACACCTGCATCTTCTCCACGGAGTTTGCCCTGCGCCTCATGGGCGACGTGCAGGAGTACTTCATCAAGGAGAAGGTTCGCAACTTCTACTCGGTGTCGATTTCCGGCTACCACATTGCCGAGGCCGGGGCCAACCCCATTACCCAGCTGGCCCTCACCCTCAGCAACGGCTTCACCTTCGTGGAGTACTACGTGAGCCGGGGCATGGACGTGAACGACTTCGCCCCCAACCTCTCGTTCTTCTTCTCCAACGGCATCGACCCGGAGTACGCCGTGATAGGCCGCGTGGCGCGCCGCATCTGGGCCAAGGCCATGAAGCTGAAGTACGGCGCCAATGCCCGCTCGCAGATGTTGAAGTACCACATCCAGACCAGCGGCCGGAGCCTACACGCCCAGGAAATCGACTTCAACGATATCCGCACCACGTTGCAGGCCCTCTACGCCATCTACGACAACTGCAACTCCCTGCACACCAACGCCTACGATGAGGCCATTACCACGCCCACCGAGGAATCGGTGCGCCGGGCCATGGCCATCCAGCTCATCATCAACCGGGAGCTAGGCCTGGCCAAAAACGAAAACCCGCTGCAGGGCTCCTTCATCATTGAGGAGCTGACCGACCTGGTAGAGGAAGCCGTACTCACCGAATTCGACCGCATCACCGAGCGGGGCGGCGTGCTGGGCGCCATGGAAACCATGTACCAGCGCGGCAAAATTCAGGAGGAAAGCATGCACTACGAGATGCTCAAGCACACGGGCGAGTATCCCATCATCGGCGTGAACACCTTCCTTTCCTCGAAAGGCTCGCCTACTATCGTTCCCGCCGAGGTTATCCGCGCCACGGAAGAGGAAAAGCAGTATCAAATCACGATGCTTCAGAACCTGCACGCCCGCAACGAAGGCACCGCCGAGCAACGCCTGAAGCAGCTGCAACAAGTAGCCATTGCCAACGGCAACCTCTTCGAGGAACTCATGGAAACCGTGAAGTTCTGCTCCCTCGGGCAGATTACGAATGCCCTGTTTGAGGTGGGCGGGCAGTACCGCCGGAATATGTAACTTAAGCCGTTTACCTCACTGAGCCGCATAATGACATATTGCAGCTAAACATCACTTCCTTAATTTTTCTTTTATGATCAAAATAAAAAAAGTTGAAATCAACAATTACAAGTCTTGCATAAAAACAAAATTTGATATTAACACTAATCTAACAACACTCATTGGAGCCAATAGTGTAGGCAAAACAAATATCTTGAATAGCCTGCAATTATTGAAGAAAAATAATAGAAATAGATATTTTCACAGAAAAGAACTGGCCGACTCTCAATCTCATACAAAATTAACCCTGCAGCTTGAAATAGATGGTGAAATGTATAATTTACAATCAGACATATATTATGAAACAAACGAGAATAATACTGAAGATATTTATTCTTCAGAAATAAAGATTAAAAATATTTCTACTGCAGGCAATAAATGGCTCGGCATTGACGACGAACTATACGAACTCGTTGATTATGCAAATAAAACAAACAAAAATCTCTCAAAACTGGAGATTGAACATTTTTTACCTCGAAGATCCGACAATAATATAAATAATATTTTTGCCATTAAACTAATTCAATACCTCACTAAAATAAGTTATTATAGCGCAACTCAGTTTTCTGATCCTACTAAGTGCCCTATATCACTTGAGTTGGAAGATTCAAAATTAATAAGACCATATCGCAAAAATGGAGTACATGATCTTTTTATTTATGATCTTTATAAATCATTTAAAACCAACAAGAAAGCTTTTCTAAGATATTTGAATACTATCAACAAAAATGGCATCGGATTAATAGACGACATAACCTTCCTAGACTATTCTGTTCCTAGCAGTTCTTATAAAGTAAGAACTGGTGGACAGATGCAAAAAATAGAAAAAACTAAAAATATTGTAGTTCCCTCAATAACAGTAGACAATTTAAGCTTATCTCCAAACCAATTATCTGAGGGAACTTTCAAAACATTAGCCCTTATATTTTATATCATGAATGATGACAGCGACTTACTTCTGATAGAAGAGCCCGAAGTTTGCGTGCATCACGGCTTATTGAGCAGCGTGATTGAATTAATAAAAATACAGTCGAAAAATAAGCAAATATTTGTCAGCACTCATTCTGATTATATATTAGATAAGTTACTTCCTGAAAATATCGTACTTGTAAAAAAAACAAGAGAAACTGGAACAACTGCAGAGACATTAACAAAATCATTGTCAAAAAACGATTTCAAGGCACTTAAAGAATATCTGGAAGAATCAGGAAATTTGGGTGAATATTGGAAAGAAGGAGGTTTTGAAAATGAGTAAGATTAAGTGCATAGGAATCATCGCTGAAGACGACAGTGATTTTGAATGTTCTAAAATAATAATCAAAAGAATAATCAATAAAAACATCCCTTTTAAGAAAGCTATAGGAAATGGTTGTGGAAAAATGAAACGAAAAGCAGCAGCATATGCTGTTGACCTAAAAAAAAGAGGCTGCGATATGTTAATCCTTATACACGACCTAGATAGAAATAATTTAACCGATCTGCGCATCGAATTAGAAAAAAAGCTAGAAAAAAGCCCCATTTGCACTCAACTAATTTGCATTCCAATTGAAGAAATTGAAGGATGGTTCCTTAGCGACCCTGACGGAATTGCAGAAATTTTTAATCTAAAAACAAAACCCAAAATCAAGGGAAGTCCTGAAAGCGTTACTTCACCGAAAGAAACATTAGAAAAAATGGTCCGATTGCAGTCTGAAAACAATACGATATACTTAAACACTAAGCATAATAAGGTACTTGCAGAAAAACTATCTATAGACCTTATGAAGAGCAAATGTCAATCCTTTGAGCAGCTTCATAAATTTGTGGCAGGCCAGAAATATTAGTTTATCCCCGAACTGGCGCGAGTTCAGGCGTAGCCATAACTCGTGATCTGCCTTGAGTTGGAGGTTGTACTGCTACCTCACCAGCGGCAAATCCAGAACCGCGTCGCCTAGAGCAATCCAAGTGGCGCGGCTTATTTGTATCGTACCAGCACCCCCAAAACGCAAACCGGCCCACTCACACGAGCGGGCCGGTTCTCATTTCACCCAACCCCTACACTGCTGCACCACCTCTCCCGCCCGTCGTTACCAGCTTGCGGGCCTGGGTGTAGCCGTTGTACAGGCTCCGGTCCAGCAGCTTGAAGGCTTTCATATCGGCGTCCAGCTGGCGCACCTCGTCCATCAGGGCATCCACCAGCTCTTCCAGCGCGGCCCCGGCCACCACCCGCTCGTTGATGGTTTTGCGCGTGGCGGGCTGGGCCGTTTTGAAGGCAGCCAGCGCGTCGCGCAGCGGCTGCAGGGCTTTGGCCGTGAGGCCCTGCTTGGCCAGCTCCGGCACCACCTCGGGGCGGGCGGCACTGGCCAGCACCGCCTCTACTACCGCCGCGAAGGCCAGGGGCCGCAGCTTCCGCAGCTGCTTGCCGCTGAGCGTGGCCGAAGCCAGCAGGTCGTTGTCCTGGAGGCGGGTGGCAATGCGGCTCAGCGGGCCCAGCAGGGCCGGCAGCAGCTCCAGCAGCGTCTTTTTGGCCGTCTTGGCGTCCTCCGTCAGGTTTTTGGTGCGCCGCGCCGTGCCCGCCCGGGCGCCGTCTACCTGGGCATAGTGCGCCGTCACCTCGTCGGCCTGCTCGGCGGCGGCTTCACTGACCGCCAGCGCGTCTTTGTTTTCCGTCAGATACTCCACCACCTGCCCACACATCACTAACTGGTCTTCTCTGTCCTTATCCATACAACTAGTATACATAGCAGAACCGCTCCGCCCGGCGTGATAAGCCCCTGCTTACCGCATCCAAAATATCCGAATTACCCAACAATACCAACCCATCCCGCATACCCTCCGACCAACACAAAACACCCTCCGACTAAAGCAAAACACCTCCCCACCAACACGAAACACGTCCCGACTAACACAAAACACCATCCGACCGAGATGAAACACTCTCCGTCTGATTGAAAACACCTTCCGAGCAAAGCAAAACACCTCCCGACCAGCCTGAAACACCTCCCAGGAAATCAAAAACACCTTCCGACTACCCAAAAACACCTCCCGTCCAAAGCAAAACACCCGCCGGGGAGTGTGCCAATCCCCCCTCGCAACCACGTCTGGCTCCCCCTCTCCCTTAGGTGAGGGGGCCGGAGGGGTAAGGCAGCCGAAGCCCGGCAATTGCCTAGCTTTGCCCCATGCGCACGGCTTTCACAAAGTTGGGAAATATTCTGCTGGCAGTTCTGGCGGTGCTAACCGCCTGCTCCTCGCCCGACCAGCAAACCAGCGTACCCACCCAGGACCCCGAAACCGGTGAGGAGTACACCCGCCGCCGCGTGGTCGTGGCCGACTCCCTGATCCGCGGCCGCATCCTCGACCGCAACGACTCGGTGCTGGTAGATACCCGCGCCTACTTCGTGCTGAAGCTCCCGCGCCGCCCTCCGCTCGATACGCTTGCCCTGGGCCAGCTGCTGGGCTGGGACTCCACCACCGTCCGGCGGCGCATTGCGGAGGCGCTGCCCTACCCCGGCGCGCGGCCGGCCTCCGGGGTGCAGCTCCGCCTTACGGCCAAAGAGCTGCAGCGCGTGCGCCGCGACAGTGCCGCCTGGCCCACGCTCACGCTGGGGCGGCGGCAGCAGCGCGCATACACCAGCACAGCGGGCGCCGCCGTGCTGGGCTACCGAAGCACCGAGGCCCAGGCCTTCTTCAACCAGGCCAAGCGCTACCGGCGCGGCCGGTTTTACCGCCTGCGCAACGGCGGCGTAGAAACCTACTACAACGGCCTGCTCACCGGCCGCCACGGCTACCTGCACCCGCTGCTTGATGCCAAAGGCCGGCAGCATGGCACCTGGGCCCAGGACACCACCTTCCAACAGGGCCAGGACCTGCACCTCACCCTCGATGTGAAGCTGCAGGCCTACGCCGAGAAGCTGATGGGCAACCGCAAAGGCTACCTCGTGGCCCTCGACCCGCGCACCGGCGAAATCCTGGCCTACGTGTCGGGGCCGGTGTACGACGCGGCCACCATCACGGCTCCCGACCGGGCCGGGGTGCGCGCCGAGCTGCTGGAGCACGAGAACATGCCGCTGCTGAACCGGCCCGCCATGCTGGCCAACCCGCCCGGCTCGGTGTTTAAGCTGGTGAATGCCGCCGTGGCCCTGCAGCTGGGCGCCATCACGCCCACCACCGCCTTCCGCTGCGACCAGTCGCTGATCAGCTGCGTGCATCACCACCCCACCGCCAAATCCCTGACCACCGGCCTCAAGTACAGCTGCAACCCCTATTTCTACCAGGTGATGCAGAACCTCATCAGCCGCGTGCCCGACAGCCTGGTGCAGGATACGGTGGGCGCCCGCCACGCCAACCTGGCCGAGTGGCGGCGCTACGTACGCTCCTTCGGGCTCGATTCGGTGCTGGGCGTGGATCTGCCGCGCGAAGCTCCCGGTTTCCTGCCCACCCCCGCCTACTACGACAAGGCCCGCCGCACCCGCAACTGGACCTACCGCTCCATCTACTCGCTTAGCGTGGGGCAGGGCGAAATCAACCTGACGGGCCTGCAGATGGCCAACATGGCCGCCATCATTGCCAACCGTGGCTGGTACTACGCGCCCCACCTGGTGCGCGGCATCGGCCAGGGCGGGCCGTTACACCGCTTCACCGAGAAGCGCCGCACCCTCATCGACAGCGCCCACTTCGCGGCCCTGATACCCGGCATGGTGGCCGTGATGCAGCGCGGCGGCACCGCCGACGCCTCCAGCCTCGCCGATGTGGGCATTACGGTGGCGGGCAAAACCGGCACGGTGCAAAACGATGAGGGCGACGACCACGCCGCCTTCGTCGGCTTTGCCCCGGCCGACAACCCCAAGATAGCCGTGGCCGTGTACCTCGAAAACGGCGGTTTCGGGGCCACGGCCGCCGCACCCTGCGCCGTGATGGTGATGGAAAAGCACTTGCGCGGCTACATCGCGCCCAAGCGCAAGCGCTGGGAGAAGCGTATCCAAAACCGGGCGAAGAGTGGGTATTAGGAAGCTGGCACAGGTGGGGTAGCAATAGGTATACGGCCTGCCTGAAGCGCTGCGTAAAACGCCCAGGCTTACGGCCCACTCTCCTTCCTATCCCGGGCCGCCTTTCTCGTAAGCGCTGTGCGCCATACCCCGCACCTATGACACCCGGAATCCGGCAGCAGCTTCAGCGACGTGGCGGCCCTTCCTTGCCCACCACGAAGTTTCCGCCGCGCAGCACCGCTTCTGCCATTTTCGTTTGGCCGGCAGTTCTACACTTATGCGCCGTAGCATGTGGGCAGCAGGCGGCCTTAGCTGAGTATGGGGGCTGATATTTCGTGCTAAGCCATAACTTGCCGCTCTCCCCACACTCTTTCCTACGTATGCGCTTCGCCCGTTCGTTTGCCTGGTCTTTTCTTCCTTTTGCGGCGCTGCTGGTAGCGGCCGGCTATTCGCCTACTGCTCCTGCGCCCGCTGTGGCCGCTTTCACGCAGGGCATCATCACCACCAAGGTTTCGCTGCCCGGCAACCCCTACGACAAATACCTCAGCAAGCTCGACCCGGCCAAGGGCAACCTCCAGGCCCAAATGCAGCAGCTGGCCGCCGGCCTCACGCCGGCCGAGCAGCAGAAGTTTCAGGCGGAAGCCGCCAAGCTCAGCCCGGCCATGACCATCGGGGCGCTGATGCTGCCGCGCAAGGGCACCATTTACTGCCGGGGCCAGGAAGCCCGCGCCACCACCGACGCGCTGACCTATCACCTGGAAAACTACTTCAACAACGCCACCAACAAGGGCCTGCTGCTGCTGTCTTCCCAGTCGACGCCCCAGACCGTGAACTACACCTACGACGCGGCCTCGGTGAAGAAAACCTGGCAGACCATTGTGGTAACGGCCCAGGACTACACCTCGAAAACCGGCCCCGAAACGGCCCTGGTAGCCGGCTACCTCAGCAAAAAAACGGTATACACCCTCAAGCCGGGCGCCGCTGCCACCACTACCGAGCCCGGCCAGATATCCGACAAGCCCGTTGCCCTCGACGTCTGGACTTCGGCCCAGATTCCGCAAAGCCTCAACTTTGCGCACCCCGTGTACGTGGCCGAAGCCCACGGCATCACCCGGCTGGTAGTATACTTCGATAAGGAGCGCAAGCAGCAGCTGGTGTACGAGTTTGCCAGCGTGCAGCCCAAAGCCATTACCGACCAGGACCTGAAAATCAAGACCACGGCCCCGGTGCTCGACTATGCCAAGGACGAAATGCAGGTGGCTATGAAGACGCTGGCCCTGATGATGGGCGGTGGCCCTCAGCCAGCCGGCTCCGACGACTAACCGTTCCGCGCCGGGCCGCCGGCCTCCCATGCAGCACCGCCCGGACGTATTCGGGCGGTGTCTTCGTTTTCGGCTAACCGGGAGTAAACGCCGGGGAGGCTGGCTACGTATTGCGGCAGCCCGTATTTTCAAGCTTTCTTTCCGTCTCTCTCCAGCTATTGAACACGGCATGAAACAGCAGCGGCTTTGGTTGACTCTGGTGGTCTTGCTTGCGTCCTTCACCGCCTCGGCCCAGTCCTTGTCGGGCGTGTGGCAGGGCGTGGAAACCGATACCGGCGAGCCGGGCGCGGTGTGGCCGGCTGTGCTGCGCCTGCAGAAAAGCAGCGGCACCAACCTGTTTGGGGTGCTGTACCAGGAAGTAGGCGACGAAGCCAGCCGCTCGGTTACGTTCCAGGTGCAGGGCCCGCGCACCGCCACCGGCCTGCGCCTCGACCATGTGCGCAAGCTCAGCGAAACGGGCAGCACGCTTTCAACTTACTGGTGTGAAGGCTCTATCACCTTCACCTACGACCCCAAGCTGGAAAAGCTGACCGGCCGCGCTACCTACCGCCCGGTGGGCACCTGCGGGGTGGGCACCTTCACGCTGTACCGCATCAGGCTGAAATCGGCGGGCACTGTGGCGGCGGGCACCGAAAGCACCCTGCGCGTGTCGGGGCGCAACGTGGTCTGGTACGCCGATGCGGCCCTCAAGCAGCCGGTGGCAACCGGCAACACCTACCGCACCACGCTCAGCAAAACCACTACGTTCTACCTCACGCAGGCCTACTACCCCACCCGCCAGAGCACGGCGGTGCCCATCACGATTCAGGTGACCGGCGCCGCTCCTAAGCCCGCTGCTCCGGCAGCACCGGATACCGTACGCCCGGCTCCGCTGCTAGCCGCCACGCCCGTGGTGCTGCCTACCGTGCTGTTCCGGCTGGGTACGGCCGAGCTGCTTCCGGAAGGCCTGCCCGCGCTGGAGCAGTTGGCTACCGAATTGAAGGCCCGGCCCGACCTTCGGCTGCGCGTAGCGGGCCACACCGACAAAATCGGGGAGCCGCAGAAAAACCAGGTTCTGTCGGAGCAGCGGGCCGGGGCGGTGAAGGCGTATCTGGTGAAGGCCGGCATTCCGGCTGCCCGCATCAGCACCACCGGCTACGGCGACTCCCGCCCGCTGTACCCCTCGCCCGATGCCCGCAACCGCCGCGTTGAAGTTTCGCAGGACAAGTAAGCCGGCCCTACAGTGCAGAAGAGCCGCCGGTTTATTTCAGCCGCACGGAAACACGCGGCGGGTTGCCGAAATGCTGCCAGTGGCTTTCGGCCTGCTCCCTGGTGCGGCGGCCGGCATACACGAGCAGCCGGTAGCGCAGCGTGTAGGTCTGGCCCGGCAGCAGCAGCCAGTCCCGGTCTTTGGTGGGCGAGAAGTTGATGAATACGTCGCCCCGTTTGTTCTGCGTTTCGGGCCACACGCGCAGCGGCTCGGGGTGGTTGTAGTTGGTGGGGCTCGACATGAGGAGGATGCCCGCGGAATCCTGATCCAGCTGGCCCTGCGCCAGACACCAGCGGGCCACCGAGCCGTCGGCTTCCTTGCGGCTGCGGCCCTCTGAGGTCAGGATTTCGCTGTTGTCGCGGTTCCACTTTTCGGTTGCCCGCCAGCTCAGGCCGCCATATCGGTACCTGAGCAGCCGCACCGGGCTGGCACTGGCGCAGCTCAGGCTGATGGTAAGAGCGTGTTTGGAAATTTGCGAAAACGCCGTTTCTGTCATGCTGAGCTTGTCGAAGCATCTCTACCGCTTGGTTGAAAAGCCTCATACGAAGCGGTAGAGATGCTTCGACAAGCTCAGCATGACGTTCTTTTATAATTCCCAAACACGCTCTTATATCTACCAGATAATAGTCCGGGTCAGAAGGCTGGTACACTCTCACCGACTGCAGCTCGTTCAGGGCTACCTGCTCCTGCCCGTTTTTGCGGAAGGCCACGTGCTCCTGCACTACCTGGTAGCCACTGAACACCGGCCCACTGGTGGCCGCCGCCAGGCTGGCAAACCGCACAGTGCCGGTACGCTTACGGAGGTTCCAGAAGTCCACTGTGTCGCCTTCGAACAGCACGTGCGTCCACGGGTTCCAGAGGCCGTAGTGGTGGTAATGGTCGGGCGGCTGGATGCGGGTCAGCTCCTGACCCTTTGGCGACCAAAGGGGGTGAATAAAGCCGCTGCGCCTGAAAGCCGTGTCCACTCCGGCCGGCGGATAGGCCGTTTTGTAGTTGTACTGCAGCAGTTTCCGGTTGCCGGCCAGCAGCAGCAGCGCCCCGTTTGCATGCCGGGCCTGGCTTGTGGCCGCCGCAGCAGCCGGAGCACCCTGCACCAGCTCGTACGTGCGCCGGCGCGGCTTGCCTGAGGTGCTTTCCATGAGCCAGTGCAGGCGCTGGGCAGCGGCGCTGGCGCTCAGCCCTATTCCAATCAGAAGCAACCAGAATTTCGTCATACGGGGCGTTACTGCTGCAAAAGCCGCTGCAAAGTAACGCCTCGGCCCCTACTGCCCACGCACCATTGCGTTCCGGCTTGTAGTTTAGAGGCGCCTTCTATTCCGTTGCCGATGCCCGCCTGCCCCGCTTCCAGCTCTCAGGCCCGACCGTTCGGGTTTCGCAAACTGCTCTTTTTCGGGCTGCTGCCTTTGCTGGCGCTGCCGGCACGGGCCCAGCACACTGCCGCCCCCCGCGACACCTCCTTCACCGCGCACAGCGCCTACCAGAAGGCCAAAAAGCAGCACCCCACTATTAGTATTGCACGGCCGCCGGTGCCCCGCGGAGTTCGGGCCCACACCAACCTTACGTACTGCACCCCAGGCAGCCGCAGCCTGCAGCTGGACGTGTTTCAGCCAAAGACCAAACGCCGGCAGCAGCTGCCGGCCGTGCTGCTCATTCATGGCGGCGGCTGGCGCTCCGGCGACCGAAGCCAGCACGTACCGATGGCGCAGCAGCTGGCCGGGCGCGGCTTTGTGGCCGTTACGGCCGAATACCGGCTTTCCACGGAAGCGGCCTACCCGGCCGCCGTGCAGGATCTGAAAGCCGCCATTCGCTGGATGCGCGCCAACGCCAGCCATTACGCCATTGATACCAGCCGCATTGCCGTGTGGGGCTTTTCGGCCGGCGGGCAGCTGGCCGCCCTGGTTGGCAGCACCAACGGCAACCCGCTGTTCGAGGCCGGCCCCTGCAACCGCAGCTTTTCCAGCAGCGCGCAGGCCATTGTAGATGTCGATGGGATTCTGGCCTTCATCCATCCGGAATCGGGCGAAGGCAACGACAGCAAGAGCACTTCGGCCGCTACCTATTGGTTCGGCAGCAACAAGCTCACGCGCCCCGACCTCTGGCAGCAAGCCTCGGCCCTGACCTACGCGGGTGCCGCTACGCCGCCCATTCTATTCCTCAACAGCGGCGTAGACCGTATGCACGCCGGCCGCGACGATATGATGCGCCAGCTGACCGCGCTGGGCATCTATACCGAAGTGCACAGCTTCCCGGAAGCGCCGCACCCGTTTCCGCTGTTCAACCCCTGGTTTGAGCCTACGCTGAACTACACGGTGGATTTCCTGCACAAAGTGCTGCCCCAACGATAAGCGCGTAACACAGCAAGGCATTCAGGAAGCCAGCCGGCGGCGCAGCACGTAGTGCGACACGCTGCTGCCGTCTTCCACCTGCACATAGGCATTGATGAACTCCCAGCCCTGGCTGTTGAGCCAGTTCAGCGCATCTATCACCGAGTTGAACTCTACCGGCCTGCCCTCCGAGTCGCGGAACAGGTTGCGCGAAAAGAACTTCTGCTGCTGGCCGTAGTCGATGGAGATATTCACTTTGCCATTGAGCTTCTGCTACGCGTTCAGCTGGCAATATTCTTCGGTGCGGGCCGGAGCGGCAACGGCAACCGGCTGCTGGGCCTGGCCAGCCAGGGCGCTGCCTGAGAGCAACGCGGCAAGTAAGAATGCTTTCATACGTTCAATAAAGTAACTGTAGGCCGCTCCCACTCGCGCAAACTCTGTACCATAGCTCTGTAGGCTCCCTTTTCTACGGCCGGCATGCTTGCAGCGGCCCGCCTGCGCAACTGCTTCACCGAGGAATTAATGCTGCTTGCATAACAATTTATCTTCTCCTACGTATTATCTTTGTATCCAACAAGCTGACTTTCGCACACATACATACTTTATCATGAAAAAGACCACTGCCGCTTTCTCTTCATTGCTGGTTCTGGGTGGGCTGGGGTCCTTGAGCTACCTCGCTGCCCAGGTTCGGGATTTTAGCCTGCATTTTGACCTCCGCGACGGCGAAGAGCTGCATTTCTAAGACCGGCCTGCGGGCTTGTTTTCCCGGAACCCTGCCCTGCGGCAGGGTTCTTTTGTTTTGGGCCCAAACAAACCCGGATTCACAATCAGGCAATTAGAAACCCGGCCCGAAAAAAACCACATCCATTCCCGGCTGTTTTCGGTACTTCACAGTTCGGCAGCTCGCAACGGGCTGCTTTACTCTTCTCTCACCCGCTGCCTTGTCCGGCGCCTGCCTTTGCGCAGGAAGCCGGGCCACGCAGCACAACCCAGAGCACTATGAACTTAACTGGCCTGAAAGAGCAGATCAGCTACATTATCGGCCGCGACCTGGCCCGCAACTTCGCCCAGCAGGGCCTCGACCTGGATGTAGACATCCTGGCGGCCAGCATGAAGGAAGGCATCAGCGGCGAGCCCAGCCGCCTGAGCCAGGAGCAAGTACAGGACGCCATGATGCAGCTGCAGCAGCAGATGGGCGGCCCCGAAGACGACGACACCCAAGACCCCAATGCCATGAACAACAACAAAGCGGAAGGCGAAGCTTTCCTGGCCGAGAACAAGAACAAGCCCGGCATCCAGACGCTGCCCAGCGGCCTGCAGTACGAAATCCTGACCGAAGGCTCGGGCAAGAAGCCCGGCCCGACCTCGCAGGTAACCACCCACTACCACGGCACGCTGCTCAACGGCAACGTATTCGACAGCTCCTACCAGCGCGGCCAGCCCGCTACGTTTGGCGTAAACCAGGTAATTGCCGGCTGGACAGAAGCCCTGCAGCTGATGCCCGAAGGCTCGAAGTGGCGCCTCTACATCCCCTCGGACCTAGCCTATGGCAAGCGGGGCGCCGGCCGCGACATCGGCCCCGACTCGGCACTCATCTTCGATGTGGAGCTGCTGAAAGTAAATAACTGAGGAAACCCGGTCGTCCGCCCGGCTGCTTTGGTTGCTGCTGCCCCACAATGGGTGCGCAGCAGCACGGCAGCCGGGCGGGCTTCTTCTGCCCCTGCCGTGTCCGACCATCCTTCTTCCGAAGAGCAGTTGCCGTCCGCCGAACTGCCGGCCCCGCCCCCGTCGCCCCGCGCGCCACTGCCCACGCTCAGCAGCGACGATGGCCGCCTGGTGCTGAGTGAGGATGCGCTGCAGGTGAACGGGCAGCGGTTTGCCCTGCTGGAGCTGGAGGCCGTGGAAGTGCATCATGTGCGCTGGCTGCTGTGGTTTCTGCTGGGCGGCTTCACGCTGGCCGGCTTCCTGCTGGGGCTGCTGCAGAACTGGGTGCGCACCATGCCGGCGGCGCTGGGCATTGTGGCGGGCGCACTGCTGCTGGCCTGGGGGCAGCGCGGCACCAACCGCCTGCGTCTGCACCGCCTGGGCCGCGAAGCCCTGTATGTTGCTTTGCCCGGCGAAACCACGCAGTGGCAAAAACTGGCGGCCGAAACCAACCGCCGCATCCGCCGCCGCCACGATGAAGCGGCCGAAGCCGCCGCGGCAGCGCTGCTGGCCGCCGAAGCCGCGGCACTGCCGCCCGAGCCCCCGACGACCGAATAAACTTCTTCCTCTTTCCGAATCACAACGACAGGGCACAATGATTCGGCTGCGGCTCCTACCTTTGGGCGATTTTTACGGCACCTACTCCCCTTTCCATCTTCTTCATGGACGCCAAACACCCCCACACGGCTATATCAACGGCAGGCCTGCTCATTGCCCTGGGCATTATTTACGGGGACATCGGGACGTCGCCGCTCTACGTGATGAAGGCGGTGGTGCCGGAGCGTATCACGCCGTTGCTGGTGTACGGCGGTATTTCCTGCGTTTTCTGGACCCTCACGCTCCAGACGACCATCAAATACGTGCTGCTGACGCTCAACGCCGACAACAACGGGGAAGGCGGCATTTTCTCGCTCTACACGCTGGTACGGCGGCGCGGCGGCTGGCTGTCGGCCGTGGCCATCCTCGGCGGCTCGGCCCTGCTGGCCGATGGCGTAATTACACCGCCTATTTCCGTCTCGTCGGCCATTGAGGGGCTGGAGGCCGTGTACCCGGGCATCCCGACGGTGCCCATCGTCATTGGCATTATCACGGGGCTGTTTCTGCTGCAGAGCTTCGGCACCCAGATTGTGGGCAAGGCGTTCGGGCCCATCATGCTCATCTGGTTTACGATGCTGGGCGTGCTGGGCGTCCATGGCGTGCTGCTGCACCCCGAGATTCTCAAGGCCCTGAACCCCTACTACGCCTACGACCTGCTGGTGAACTACCCCGGTGGCTTCTGGCTGCTGGGTGCGGTGTTTCTGTGCACCACCGGGGCCGAGGCGCTGTATTCTGACCTGGGCCACTGCGGCAAGGGCAACATCCGCATCAGCTGGATTTTCGTGAAGTCCTGCCTGGTCCTCAACTACATGGGCCAGGGCGGCTGGCTGATTGCCCACCAGGGCGAAATGCTCAACAAGCGCAACCCGTTCTATGAGCTGATGCCCGAGTGGTTTCTGCTCATCGGCATCGGTATTGCCACCATTGCGGCCATTATTGCCTCGCAGGCCCTTATCACGGGCTCGTTTACGCTGGTAGCCGAGGCTATCCGCCTGAATATGTGGCCCAAAGTGAAGCTTAACTACCCCACCGACGTGAAGGGCCAGCTCTACGTGCCCAGCATGAACCGGCTGCTGCTGCTGGGCTGCATTGTGGTGGTGCTGTACTTCCAGCGCTCCGAAAACATGGAAGCCGCCTACGGCCTGGCCATCACGCTCACCATGCTCATGACCACGGTGCTGCTCACGATGTGGCTGCACTCCAAGAAGGTACCGCTGGCCGCTATTGCGCTGTTTGTGCTGGTGTACGGCGCCATCGAAGTGTCGTTTCTGATTGCCAACCTCATCAAGTTTCCGCACGGCGGCTGGGTGTCGCTGGCCATCGGGGCTACGCTGGTAAGCGTGATGTACGTGTGGCTGCGGGCCTTCTACATCAAGCGCCGCCTTACGGAGTTCGTCAAGATTGACCCCTACATGGAAGCCCTCAAGGAGCTTTCCGACGACGAAACGGTACCGAAATACGCCACCCACCTCGTGTTTATGACCTCGGCGGAGCGGGCCTCGGAAATCGAGTCGAAAATAATCTACTCCATCTTCCAGAAACGCCCCAAACGCGCTGACATCTACTGGTTTGTGCACGTAGACACCACCGACGAGCCGTATACGATGGAGTACAAAGTGCACGAACTGGCCCACGATGATGCCTTCCGCATCACGTTCCGGCTGGGCTTCCGGGTGGAGCAGCGCATCAACCTGTACTTCCGCAAGGTGGTGGAAGACCTAGTGCGCAATAAAGAGGTGGACATTACGTCGCGCTACGAGTCCCTGAGCAAGCAGCACGTAACCGGCGACTTCCGCTTCGTGGTGCTGGAAAAATTCCTTTCCGTCGAAAACGAGTTTCCGTGGGCCGAGAAGCTGGTGATGCAGGCCTACTTCTACATCAAGCAGTTCATTGCCTCCGAAGACAAGTATTTCGGCCTCGACACCAGCTCCGTGAAAGTGGAAAAAGTACCACTCGTCATCACGCCGGTGCGCGACGTGGCCCTGAAGCGGGTGATGTAAAATTATGTGCTTCGCGGGCAGTTGCCCATCTGATAAAAGCCCTGCTGTCGGTCAGCAGGGCTTTTTTGCTTTTTGGCGCTTATCAGCTGCTGGCACCCAAGGAATTAGGCAAGCCGAATACTTGGATTTGGGCAGGAATTTTCTTCCCTTGAAGCACTGCACTTTTTCCACAACCCAAACTCCCCAACAGTATGCGTACTTCTACCCTTCCTGCCGCTTTGCTGGCGGTATTGCTGGCCGGCTGCCAGCACCAGGCCGATGAGCAGCTCACGCCCCAGCCCGAAGCCGACCCCGCTACAGCCCTCACCAGCCAGCAGCTCGACGAGCAGATTATGAGCCGCCTGCGCGAAACCGGTAAGTATGACTGGAACCAGGCCACAGCCCACGTCGTCTGGAGTGCCCTCACCCGCTCCGATTATGTGCTGTCGGTGGGCTACCAACCCGCCGGCCACCGCGGCGCCCTGCCTGATGATGCGGCCACCAACCCGGCCTGGCAGCAGGCCCGCGCCCAGGTGCTGGCCCTCATTCTGGCCGAAGAGCAGAAAGCCCACCCCGAGCTGACGGCCGAAAAGCTGGTGGCCTACGAAGAAAACGTGCTGCCCGTGCTGGATGTGACGGTGCGGGAGCTGAGCACCATCAAGGCGCTGCGGGCGTCCGGGCTGGTGCGCTACGCCGAGCCGATGGGCTACGAGCCCAACCGCCCCGATGCCTACAAAGGCGCAGCCGCTCTGAGCAGCAGCGGCTGCGGCAGCAACACGGCCACCGCCGGCCTCGTAGCCGGCGCCGACTACACAGTGCTCAGCGGCGGCAGCAAGTCGTCGTGGAACCAGGCCGACCAGTATCACGGCATCCGCTCGGCCTGGAACCAGAGCACCGGCCGCGGCGTGAAAATCCTCATCATCGACTCGGGCAGCTCCGACACCCAGGAGAACCTGGGCGCCGCTTTCAACCAGGGCCAGAGCACCGGGCGTACCATTGAGCGCCTCGTGACCCTGCCCCGCAGCAGCGTTTTCGGCATTTCGTACGGCGACGCCGAAACGCCCAACGACGGCTGCGGCCACGGCACCAGCATGGCCGGCGCCGCCGCAGCCCCGCGTGGCACCGATGGCGCTTCGGTGGGCATTGCCTACAACGCCAACCTGATTACGGTGCGGGCTGCCGAAGACGTGTTTCTGGATGCCAGCCGCGAAGTGAAGGGCGTGTCGGATGCCTACATTCTGGCCGGCAACCGCGCCGATGTGCGCATTATCAGCATGAGCATGGGCCGCCTCACCAGTTCGTCGCAAATGCTCGACGCCATCCGCTACGCTTATGGCCGCGGCAAGCTTATCTTCTGCGCCGCCGGCACTTCCTTCGACTGGTCGGCCGGTATTGTGGGCGTCATCTACCCCGCTTCGCTGCCCGAAGCCGTGGCCGTGACGGGCGTGAAAGACAACCTCACAACCCGCTGCGACGAGTGCCACACCGGCTCGGACGTGGAGTTTATTGTGGTGATGCAGCGCACCAGCGTAGACCGGCGGCCCCTCACGCTGGCTATGTCCGGCGACGCGCCGAGTACCGTGGGCGGCTCCAGCGTGGCCACGGCCAGCATGGCCGGCATGACGGCCGTGGTGTGGGCCAAGTACCCCTCCGAAACCCGCGCCCAGATTATGAGCCGCCTCGTGGCGGCCAGCTCCAACCGCAATGCCCGCAGCAGCAGCTTTGGCTGGGGCCGCGTGAATGTGGCCGCCGCCGTTGGCGCGCTGCCGCTGTAGGTTTGCCGCCGTAATTCTGCCGGTGAGCACAAGGCCCCGTCCGGAATCCGGGCGGGGCCTTGTGCGTGGTGATTCAGGTAGCAGCAGAACTACTATCTTATGGCCACGACGCACCTATCCTCTTGAATCGACACCTGTCATCTTTCCGTTTGCTCCTGCTACAGCCGGCCGGCTGGCTTGTGCTGGCCGGCATCCTGTTATCTGCCTGCAACCGTACCCCTGAGCGAATCGGTTTAACAGCCACCACGGAAATACGCTTCCGCAAACCAGCCAGCTACTACCCACAGGCCCGTTGCATCTTGGCCTACTACGATGACAGCCTGCGTGGGCAGGAGTACTTCTACTTTCTCGACCGCGCCAGCAACACGCTGCTGCATACCCGGCTGGCAGCGGCTCCTCCGGCGGATTCCGTTTTCGCGCTTCAGCGAACCAGCCTCGCGCACCTGTTTCACCACACACCTTATCCCCTGGAGGCAATGGGCGTTTTCGCCCCTGATTCGCTGGTGTTCGTGGATGGCGGCGTGCACAGTATCTGCCTGACCAACGCCCAGGGCCAGGTGCGGCAGCAGTGGCAGCCCCGCGCCCCCATCTATGGGCGCACCCCCTACTTCATTACCACCGGCTTCCAGCCTGTTTATACCAAAGGGTCCCGGCTCTACCTGCACGCCGGACCCGACGATGTCGGCAACATCACGGCCGATACGATGGCGTTTCACCGGCTGCTCACCTACAAGACCGGTCTGGTGCTGGACGTGCGCGACACGCTTTTTGCCAACAACTTCACCGGCGAATTTCCCGGTTTTCTGAGCGCGAAGAACAACTTCAACATTGTGGCTCCGCAAAGCTGCGTTACGCCCGAGGGCGACTACCTTTTCACCTACGGCTCCTTCAGCCAGATATACCGCTACGCGCTTTCCGGCCATAAGCAGGTAACAGACGCCCCCAGCCGCTACCACCGGCCGGCCCGGGGCCTACCCTTTTCCTCGTTGAAAAACCATCAGGATCTGATTGGCTACAAGCTCACGGAGCCCGAATACGGCCCGCTACTCTCTGATCCGTACCGCCGCCGCTATCTGCGCGTGTACCGCCACGGCCTTCCCGCTGCCCTCAACCAGCCCGTGCGCCCCTCCTACGCCGATATACCCTGGAGTCTGTTGATTCTGGATGCCGGGTTGAACGTGGTAGGCGAAGTGCCGTTTGCTCCGACCTACGACCCGGACCTGATTCTGGTCACGCGCCGCGGCGTGCTCATCGGCAACCATCGCCCCGAACATGCCGGCTATAATCCGCAGCAGCTTAGCTTTCTGCTTTTCACTTACCAGCCTCTTCAAGCTCCTTCCTCCTAATGCGCTATTTCTTTCCACTATCGTTTCTGATGTGTATCGCTGGCGTAATTAGCAGCAGCAGCTGCTCCTCTCCCACAGGCACCCCAGCTACCGAAAGCAGTCCGGTTCCTGCAGCCAGCGCTACTTCCCCCATGCCCAACCAGCTTTTCGCTACCTACCTGCACGATACGTTCAGCCATACGATTCCTTCCTCGGGTGAGCACTGGTATGTCGTTATTCCGGCTGTTGGGTGCCTGGGCTGTGCTCATGCTGAGCTACGCTACCTCGCCGGTACGGCCTGGGCGCCCACTGTCACAGTCGTCACCTCCGGACTCCTGCGCGACCTTTCCAAAGCCGAGCAAACTAGCTTGGCCCGCCACGTGCAGCTACTGGCCGACACGTTTCGGGTTGCTGACAACACGCTGGACCGGATTTCCCTGCCCTTTCACTCCCTCACCGGCCTCGTGCGTACCCGCGACGGCCAAGCCGTGGAATTCTTGCCCTTCGACAAGGATACCTATCAGCACGTTCTGGCGACCCTACCCAAACGCCGGCCCTGAAAGCCCAGCAATGCCTCACAACCGCTTATCTCACAACCAAGCCTCCCCATTCCCGCGCTACCATGCCCACCCGCGCCCGGTGCCGCTGCCGTCCCGCGTCGTACACCGGCTCAAACAGCACCGAGTCCGAAGCGTCTAGGTCCAGCCACAGCGTATCACCCAGCGCTAGTACGTCGCCGCCTGGCTCGATGCGGGCCGGCACCACAAACGCCACCCGCACCAGCTCCGGATAGGCTCTATGCAGGGCTTCTTCCTGCGTGTTAGCCAGCCCGTAGCGTCATTCAACTTCGTGGATGCCTGGCGCTCGGAAACCTCCGAAGAGGCAACCTTCAACCGCACTACAGCCGAAACCCGGCCCGCCGTTCAGCTGGACCT
Source organism: Hymenobacter psychrotolerans DSM 18569 (assembly GCF_900142395.1). Taxonomy (GTDB): domain Bacteria; phylum Bacteroidota; class Bacteroidia; order Cytophagales; family Hymenobacteraceae; genus Hymenobacter; species Hymenobacter psychrotolerans. The sequence goes on from NZ_FRAS01000003.1 coordinate 58,016, forward strand.
GGTGTCGGCTCAGGGCACGCACGAGCCGGCTTATGTGTACTTCGAAGCCGGAGCAACTGCCGGTATTGATGACCACTACGACGCCGAGAAACTACCCAACACTACGGGCCTCAACCTGGCCTCGGTAGCCGCCGGCACCAATCTGGCCGTGAATGGTCTGCCGCTGCTCACGGCTGCAACCATCGTTCCTTTAAGCGTAGGTATCCCCGCAACGGGCTTGTATTCGCTGCATGCCACTTCCCTGCTTAACCTGGGCACTACCGATGTATATCTGCAGGATGCCCTGACCGGTCAGCGGGTGAATCTGCAGCAGCAGCCGAGCTACAGCTTCTCGGCCGGCAACACCGCCCTCATTACGGGCCGCTTCTCACTGCACTTCAGCCCGCAGCGGGCCCTGGCTACCAAAAACGGCTTCACGGCCGCCAGCGTAAGCGTCTATCCGAACCCGGCCCACAACAGCTTCACGCTGCTGGTGCCCGCCGTTAGCGGTGCCACCCAGGCTACCGCCGTACTTTACAACGTGCTGGGGCAGCCCGTACGGGAACTGACGCTGGCTTTGCCGGCCGCCGGTGCCCAGACCACCATGACGGTGCAGGGCCTGGCGCTGGGCGTGTATACGCTGCGTGTAAAGGCAGGCGCTGCTACCATCACCAAGCAGGTGGTGATTAACTAGCCTGCCGCTTTTTCTCTGCACCCTTACTCGACTCGCCATGAAAAAGGTTCTTATCCCCGTTACCGCCGCTTTTCTGTTTTTCCTCACTACTTCCGCTGCGCTGGCCCAAGGCCCGGGCTCCGGCGGCCCCGAGCCACAGGACCCGCAGCAGCCCACCGCCGTGCCTATTGATGGCGGCGCCTCGCTGCTGCTGGCCGCCGGTGCTGCCTATGGCTGGCGCCGCATGAGAAACAAGAACAAGAAATAGGCGGCCAGCCCCCCTAATCAACCAAAAGCCCATCCGTGTTTACGGATGGGCTTTTGGTTGATTAGGGGGGCGCCACTGCAGGCACAGTGCGGGAGGTTTCAGGATGACAGCCTGCGAAAAATCACCTTATCCGTATGACCTTCATCAAGCGGCCGGGCCGGGCAACAGCGTAACCTTGTAACGCCATAGCAGGGCCCCATTTGCCCGGCAAAATCGATTCATTTGAAGTGCACCCAGTTTTTCCTGTTGCCATGAATATCACCGTTTTCAGCTCCTATCCTTTTGAGCGCCCTTACCTTCTGGAGGCTGCACAAGAGCAGTATACCTTGCAGTTCATCGATAAAGCGCTGAATCTGGAAACAGCCAGGCAGGCCGCCGGTAGCATGGCCGTGGCCGTTTTCGTCAACGACGACGCTTCGGCGCCGGTGCTGGAGCGGCTCTGGACGCTGGGCGTGCGCTACCTGCTGGTGCGCTCTACCGGCCACGACAACGTAGATTTGCCCACGGCCCACCGCCTGGGGCTGCGCGTGGCTACCGTGCCCCACTACTCGCCCTTCGCCATTGCCGAGCACGCCCTGGCCCTGATGCTGGCCCTCAACCGCCACCTGCGCCAGGCCGATGCCCAGATCCGCCGCGCCGATTTCCGGTTGGATAACCTCGTGGGCTTCGACCTGCACGGCAAAACGGTAGGCATCATTGGCTGCGGCACCATCGGGGGCACGCTGGCGCGGCTCCTGCACGGCTTCGGCTGCCGCCTGCTCGGCTACGACGTGCAGCCTGACGCGGAACTCACCCGGCGCTACGACCTCGAATACGTGCCGCTGGATACGCTCTGTGCGCTTTCTGATGTTGTGTCGATTCATGCGCCGCTCACGCCCGCTACCCGCCATATGCTGGGTGCCGGACAGCTGGCCAAGCTCAAGCACGGGGCTATGCTCATCAACACTGGCCGCGGCGCCCTGCTGGACACCGCTGCGGCTCTGGCCGCGCTGGACTCGGGGCAGCTGGGCTACCTGGGCCTTGATGTGTACGAATTCGAGAAGGGCCTGTTCTTCAATGACCATTCGCAGCAGCCGCTACAGGATGAGCTGCTGGAACAACTCCTGGCCCACCCCAATGTGCTCGTGACGGGCCATCAGGGCTTCCTCACCCGCGACGCTCTGAGCAGCATTGCCACTACTTCTATCGAAACCCTGGGCTGCTGGCTCTCCGGGCATCCTGCCCCCAACGAGTTGCTCCCCGCGCAGGCTGCTAAGCAAGTAGCCCATTCTGCTTAGCCCCCTGAACTGCGTGCGGCCGCAGCCCTGTAGCCACATGGCCTTGATGGAGCATGGCCAGAGCACCTGCTCAAAAGGGCCAGCCTGTAACATCAAAAAGCCCCCGTCCGGAATCCGGACGGGGGCTTTTTCTTTATCGAAAATCACCAACAGCTTAGCGCACCGGCAGCCACTTGGCCAGCACCGCCTGCTGGGCGGCCGTGGGGCTGGCTACCCGCTCGATGCGGTAGCGCTGGGCCGTGCCAGCCAGCAGCGGAAACCGCAGCTCCTGCACCTGCCCGTCGCGCGATACCAGCAGTTGCACCTCCGAGCCAGTAGCCCGGCCGGCCAGCGCCTGATTCAGGTCGCCGGTGAGGCGGGCGCCATCGAGGGCCAGGATTTCGTCGTTCACGTTCAGGCCGCCCTGCCAGGCGCTGCCGCCGCGTGCGGTGCTCGTTACTACGTTGCGGCCGCCGGCGCTGCTTACGGTGGCGCCCAGCGCCGCGCCTTCGGCTACCGGCGTAGCTTTCAGCGTGAGGCCCGCGTACCCGAATGCTGTTTCGTAGGGCAGCGTTTCGGTGCCGTAGACGTGGCGGCGGAAGAACTCATCGAAGCGGCGGCCAGCCACTTTGGCCACGGCCGCCTGGTACTCCTCGTCCGTGAAGCCGCGCTGCTTTTTCGTGTAGTATTCGTCGTAGAGGTAGCGCATCACGTCGTCGAGGCTTTTCTGGCCTTTCGTTTCGTTGATGACCATCAGGTCCAGCACGGCCCCGATCAACTCGCCCTTATCGTAGTAGCTGATGCCGGTGTTAGCCGAGTTTTCGTTGGGGCGGTAGTACTTGATCCAGGCGTCGTAGCTGCTTTCGGCGGCCGACTGCTGCTTGTTGCCGGGTGTGTTTTCTACCCGCCCGATGCCGTTGCTCAGGTCGGCCAGATAGCCGTCCGGCGTCACGAAACCAGCGCGCTGCACAATCAGGTTCGAGAAATACTCGGTGCCGCCTTCGCTCACCCACAGCATGCGGGTGTAGTTTTCCTGGTCGTAGTTGAAGGGCCCCAGCGCCACCGGGCGGATGCGCTTCACGTTCCAGAGGTGAAAATATTCGTGCGCCACCAGCCCCAGGAAGCCCTTGTAGCCGCCCTCGGTGCTGTAGGCATTGCGCGACACCGACAGCGTGGTGGAGAACAGGTGCTCCAGCCCGCCCGTGCCCCGGTCGATGTTGTGGATGATGAACAGGTAGCGGTCCAGCGGATTTTTGCCTACCACGCGGTGCGCTTCCTCGCACACCTTTTTAATGTCGGTGAGGAGCTTGGCTTCGTCGTACTTTACGCCCTGCCCGAACATGGCAATGGTGTGCGGCGTGCCGGCCGCCTCAAAGCTCAGCACCTTGTGCGTCCCGATTTCGATAGGCGAATCGGCCAGCTCATCGTAGCTGGAAGAACGGAAGGTGAACTGGCCGCCGGCCGGCTTGAGGCTGGTGCTCACCTGCGTCCAGCCCGGCGCGGGCTTTACTTCCAGCGTGCTGGGCAGCGCCTGGTTTTCGGCGGGGTACATGAAGACGCTGGTGCCGTTTACGTAGCCGTGAGCGGCATCCAGGAAGCTGGTACGCACGCTCAGCTCGTAGGCGTACACGCGGTAGCGCACTGTAAAGTCCTTGTTTTTGGGGTGGTAGACGCGCCAGGTGTTTTTGGCGGTTTTCTCTACTCGCAGGGCCTCGCTCCCGGCCTGGGCCGTGAAGCCTTCTACGTGCCGCGAAAACTCCCGCACCAGATACGAGCCCGGCGCCCACACCGGCATTTTCAGGTCGGTGTACTGCTTACTGAAGCCGCTGAGCGAGGTTTCGACTTCGAAATAGTGCGTCTGCGGAGCCGGCATAGCCAGCGTGTAGCGCAGCACCGGAGCCGCCAGCGCCGCGCTGAACTGGCTCAGCAGCAGCACCAGCACCGCCGCCACAAGCAGGCGGGTACGGGAATGGGTCATGAAAAGGGAATTAGGTGAGAAGAGAGAAGCCTGCCGGTTGCCACCGAAGTGCCGCCTTGCAGGCCAGGGCAAAGAACGGGTAAAAACCAGCAGGGCTGCAAGCCGGCCGGCAAAGTCGCGCGGGCTGTTCCCTGGTTTCCGGCGGGCCCCACCACCTGCTGGCAGGCCGGAACCCGGGCCGTAGCTCCGCCGTTAGGGAGGCAACAGCCCGCCGCTTTCCGGGTTGCCTCCTTCTATGCGCTTTGTCTGGATAGCCTTTATTGCCTTGGCCGCCTTATTACTAGGCGTGTTCTTGTGGCCGAGCCGCCCGGCAGAGCGCGCCGTCTCTACCGCGGAGGAGCCGCTGCCGGTGCAGCGCACGGCCTGGGTTACCAGCACCCGCCCTACTCCCCGCGCCGATAGTGTGGTCACCTTTGCGATGCGGCAGCTGGGCACCAACTACTGCTACGCCGGCAACACCCCCGCCACCGGCTTCGACTGCTCCGGTTTCGTGCAGTACGTGTTCAGCAACTTCAACCTGCCGGTGCCGCACTCTACGGCTCTGCTTATTAGCGTGGGCCGCCCCATAGCGCGCGAGCAGGCCCGCCGCGGCGATATTGTAGTATTCACGGGTACGGCCGCTACCTCTACCACGCCTGGCCACGCCGGCATCGTCATTTCCGGGCCGGGTGAGCCGCTGCGTTTTATCCACTCTTCTTCAGCTCGCCGCGAATCCGGCGTGAAAATCAGCCAGGTAGAAGGCACCGACTATGCGCGGCGCTTCATGCAGGTGCGCCGGGTGCTGTAGAGAGTAACTGAGTAGCGGAGTAACGGAGTAATTGTGCTGTATTTCAGAACGATTACTCCGCTACTCTATAAAAGAGCGATGCCCGGCCGCCTATGCAGATCCTCCTGAATGAGGCTGCTGGGCGGGCCGGGCATCTAATCCTTCAAATCTTACCAAGCGACGAGTCTGGGGTGCAGACCCGGCATCTCCTTATCAGGTAAGACCTTGCCGTAATGCGGGAATTGCTCAAATGGAAGCGGATTCCGCGCGAAACCTTTTGTTAAGCGCGTCCGGCGGTGAAGCGGACTACATTCGACAGGCTTGGCAGGATTTGTTTGGGACTACTAGACATTTTGTACCTCCTTTCTTTACGTTCGACATAACCCCGGCCGCGTCTCCCAATACCTTAGGGCTGCTTGGGCGGGGCTGTAGCACTCACTACGGTTGGTAAAGTTAAAAGCCTGCGGGATGGTTCAAAATAAAAACCGCTTTTTTTAGCCCCTAGCCCCATATTAGCAGCCACCACACTGACCATCAGCCGGTTTGTTTTTTCATTCATTTCAGGCTGGCGCGCTTGGCCTCAAACTTGCACATCGCCGGCCAGCGGGCCATTGGTTGAGGTTTGCTGACATTCAGGAGTTTTCTCCTATCTTTTCCCACCAATCTTTTACCTCTCTCTTCACACCATGAAAAAATTCCTGTTCCTCTCCCTCACCTTCCTGCTGGGTATCGTGGGCCTGGCCTCGGCTCAGACTCTCTCTCCGCTGGGCATCTGGCAGAACGAAGAAAAGAAGGCCACCTTCGAGATTTATAAGTGCGGCAACAAGCTGTGCGGCAAAATCGTGACGCTGGCCGTGCCCAACGACCCGGCCACCGGCAAGCCCAAAACCGACTCGCAAAACCCCGACCCCAAGCTGCGCACCCGCCCGCGCCTGGGCCTGGTGTTCATGCAGGGCTTTGAGTACGACGACGCCAACAAGTGGGACGACGGCAAGATCTACGACCCGGAAAGCGGCAAAACCTACTCGTGCTACATGAAGATGATCAATGCCAATACCATGGAAGTGAAAGGCTACATCGGCTTCTCCATGATTGGCAAATCGCAGACCTGGACCCGGGTTAAATAAGCTTGATTCGCTTTTCAGGCGTATACTTGGCGACGCTTCCGCAACCGCGGGGGCGTCGCTTTTTGTTATCTTCCCTCTATTGCGGCCGGCTTGCGGCCCATCGTTGCCCCAGACTGAATAGCTACCCTTCGCTTTGAAATACCTGCTACTGCCTTTGTTGCTGTGCCTACAGGCCCTGGTGCCGGCTTCGGCGCAAACTCCACTACCACTGGGCATCTGGGCCGATGATACCGGCGACACGCATATTGAGCTCTACCGCTGCGGCGAGCAGCTGTGCGGGCGGCTGGTGTGGCTGCGCACGCCCGCCGATGCCAACGGCAAACCCCTCCTCGACGAGCACCACCCCGACCCGGCCAAACGCAGCCAGCCGCTGCAAAACCTGACCGTGCTCCAGAATCTGCGCTACAACCCGCAAAACGACCGGTGGGAAGACGGCTCGCTCTACGACCCGGAAAATGGCCGCACGTATTCCTGCTATGTGGCCGCCGCCGGCAAAGACAAGCTGGAGGTGAAGGGCTACATCGGGTTTTCTCTCATTGGCCGCTCTCACTACTGGAGCCGGGTAAAGTAGAAACCGGCACACTTTTTTCTTTTTGAGGCAAGCCTTTCGCGGGGCTTGCCTTTTGTTTTTTCCCGGCTTACACCCGGGCCGGCGGCAGCGGTTTAGCCTGTGGCGCTAAACCATTTGCCGTAGGCAGTGTTCTCTCCCCATACAGACTTTCCACCTTGCTATCCTTTTTGAAACGGTTTCTTTCTTCCCACTCTCCCTCCCAGGCGGCAGAATGGCAGCCTCTGCGGCGTACGGCGGCGGAGGAGCAGGCGCATGCGCGCTGGGTTGAGCAACAGGTATATCTAAACTGGGCCGGGCCTTACTTCAAGGCCTATCATTTCTCCAAGGCCGGCATTCAGGGCCAGGGACTACGGGCGCAGCTGCTCGATGAGCCCGGCCGCCGGGGCGTGGTCATGCTGTACGACCCCAGCATCGGGCCCGGCAACTTCCGGCACTTCTTCGATTTGCTGCGCGACCGGGTGCTGGCGCTGGGTTACAACCTCTCCACCTCCGACCAGCGCACGCTCCACCACGAGCAATACACGGAAACCATTGACAAGCACCTGCTTAAGCCTCGGCCCAACGACTGCACGGCAACCGGCCGCTGCAACCAGCGCTACGGCAACGTGGTGCTGGACCTGGTGCGGGTGAATGGGCAGCCGGGCTTTATCCGCTTCTTCAGCAACCCCTACCACGACGCCATCTTTACGCCGCCCCATTCTTTCGAGGAATTGCTGGCCGCAGTCCTGGACCTGCCCCCCGCCCCCGCCCACGTGCAGGCCCTCATTCCGCGCTACGCCAAAGGCTGATTGTACCCTTAGCCTCGTTACCATTATCATGCAGCAAAAAGCCCCTGACGACTGGTATCGTCAGGGGCTTTTTGCTGGAGGGCGCTTAACGAAAAGCCTGCCTATTCCCGTACGAAGCGGGCCAAGGACACCGCGCCGCTGGCAGAGGTCAGGCGCAGATGATAGAGGCCGGCGGCCAGGCCGCGCGTGTCAAGCTGCGCACGCAGCGGCTCCACGGCCTGGCGCAGCAGCACCCGGCCGGTGGCATCCGTTACTTCGGCCGTAGCGCGGGAGGTAAGGTCCTGGAGGCGCAGCGTTTCGCGGCACGGGTTCGGGTACACGGTGAGGCGGGACGCACGGGCCGCAGCCTCCGTGCCCAGAATCAGCAGGTTGTCGCGCACTATGGTGCCGGTGCCCTTGAGCAGCCAGTTGTCGACATCCACATCCACGAAGGCTACCGTCTTGCTCACCGGCACCACAAACGACGACACAGGCTGCCCCTGCCGCAGCCGTACTACCTGCGTGGTGCCATCCGTAAATTCGAGGGTATAGCTCACGTCCGTATCGAAAAACGGCGTGACGGATGGCATGGATACGGTTTCGGTGGTGCGGAGGTAGAAGTTCTGCCCTACCTGGTTCCAGCGCACGTTGAACGTAGGATAGCCCTGGCCACGGTACCACTGGTCGAAGAAATACTGCAGGGAACGGCCGGCTTCCGCCTCAAAAACCGCCTGCAGGTCGCGGGTACGGGCCGTGCGGCCGCTGTAGGTGCTCTGGTAGGTGCGCAGGGCCCGGAAGAATTTGGTATCGTCGTTGAGCAGGTAGCGCAGCATGTGCACCACTGTCGCGCCCTTCTTGTAGCTCAAGTTATAGTCGAAGATGCGCCCCACGTTGGTGGTATCGGGCACGCGCAGGCTGCCGCCGGGTGCGGGCACCCACTGGCCCGAAACGTAGCGGTTTTTGGCATAGAACTGCGCATCATCGAGCCACTGAATAGCATCGGAGGGCGTGGCGAAGCGCGTGAGGGCCAGATACTCGCCGTAGGAGGCAAAGCTCTCATTCAGCCAGATATCTTCCCACGAGGCGCAGGTTACATTGTCGCCGAACCACTGGTGAAACAGCTCGTGCGCCGTGAGCGTGAAATTGAAGCCGTCCTGCGTGGTCATGGTCTGGTGCTCCATGCCGCCCCCAATGGGAGCCATGCTGTGGCCGTATTTCTCGCTGGCAAACGGATAAAGCCCCACCAGACTGGAGAAGTGCTCAATAAAGCCGGGCGTCCGGTCTATTTCGGTTTGAAAGAAGTTCAGCGCCGTCTGGTTGTAGACGTAGTTGACGATAGGAATGCGGGGCCCGCCGACTGGGTTGGCGTAGTTGACATACTCCACATACGGTGCCACGGCCACCGACACTAAGTAGTAGTCGATGGGTTTGGCGCGGTGCTTCCACTCGTAGCGGCTCTTGCCGCCGGCCAGAGGCGTCACGCGCTCCAGCACGCCGTTCGAGCCCACTTTGTTGGTGCTGGTGGTAGTCACCCACACATCCAGTGAGTCGGCTTTGTCGGTGAGCACCTGCTTGCAGGGCCACCACTCATGCGCCGAAAACGGCTCGGACAGGCTCCAGGTGACGTTGTAGGGGTAGCTGACGCCATTGATGCGCACCGACGACTGGGTGTTCAGGGCATTGCCGATGGCGGCCGTGTTGCCGTTGGGCGCCGTGCCACGGTAGTACACTACCGTGCTGAACTGCGTGCTGGCCGGCACGCTTTGCGGGAGCGCCGCCGTCACATCGGAGCCGGCCCGGCGCAGGCCCGGCGAGCGGCGCCCGTTCACTACCACTGAGTCGATGGTGAAGGTCTGGTACAGCTCAAACGCCACCGAGTCGAGCGGCTGGACCAGGCTGCTGGCTACCATGCGCACATTGCCCCGCACGTTGCGCGAGTTGTTTTCGAGGGCAATATCGAGCTTGTAGTACTTCACATCGTAGCGGTCCATTTTCTGGCGGTGCCGCACCGTGGTGGCGGGGCCGCGCTGGCCGGTCTGGGTGTGAGCGCGCACGCAGCTGGCGGCCCCGTCGTGCGGGAGGCTGAGCGGCGCCGGGCGCGTGGCAGGTACCTGAGCCTGCAGCCCGGAAGATGCCAGCAGCAAGCCCGCCAGCAGGGAGTAGAAATGTTGCATATAGATGAGAAAAACGGAAAAGGAGAGCGGAAACGCGGGCAGTAAAAGCTGCTGCACAAGATACGCAGCGCTCTGCACAAACCGTTGTAGAAGCAGAACCGGGTTGCCCCGTCCGGGTTGTATATTTCGGGAGTAAATCTGACCTGTATTTATCTGCTTGCCTTATGCCCGTTTCTACCCTTCTCCCTACGCGGATACCCGGCCGCTGGGCACCCCTATTCCTCGCCCTGGCACTGGTGCTGGGCCTCTCATCCGCGGCCCGCGCCACCCACCTCGTAGGCGGCGAAATGGACCTGCAGTACCTGCAGGGCAACAGCTACCAGTTTACGCTCAATCTGTATTTTGATGCGGTAAACGGCAACCCCGGCGCCCTCGACAACGACCTAACGGTCAGCATTTTCGAAAAAGGCTCGAACCGCCGCATGCTGAACCTCTCGCTGCCGCTGACCACCAACACCCTGGTTAATTATACCAATCCGGCCTGCACCCGGGCCGAGCTGGTAACGCGCCGCATTGTGTATGCGGCGCGGGTAGAGCTGCCGGCCAGCATCTACAGCAATGGCGCCGGCTACTATGCGGCCGTGGAGCGCTGCTGCCGCAACAACGGTATCAACAACATCGTGTCGCCGGCCGATGCGGGCCAGACGTTCTACCTGGAGTTTCCGCCGGTGGTGCGCAACGGCCTGCCCTTCCGCGACTCTACTCCGCGCATCTTCCCGCCGCTTAGCGACTATGCCTGCCTGGGTGAGTTGTTTTACTATGACTTCGGGGGCCTGGATTCCGACGGCGACTCGCTAGTGTACGAGCTGGCCACCCCCTTCAACGGCTACTCCACTACCGGCGTACCGAAACCCACGGAGGCCCGCCCGCAGCCCTACCCGGAAGTCCGCTGGCTGGCTGGCCTGAGCGAGCAGAACCAGATTCCGGGGGCGCCCACCCTGAGCATCAACTCACTCACGGGCCGGCTGGAAGTGCGCCCGACCGATGTTGGGCTGTTTGTGTTCGGTATTAAATGCTCGGAATTTCGGGATGGGGTCAAGATTGGCGAAACGCGCCGCGACTTTCAACTCAAAGTGGTGTCGTGCCCGCGCAACACGGCCCCGGTGATGAACGTGCAGCTGCCCGGCACCAGCCGCAGCTACCTGCCCGGCCGCGACACGCTGCGGCTGCGGCCCGGTTTCAGCCGCTGCATCTCGCTGCGCTTCACCGATGCCGATTCGCCGTCGCGCCTGTCGTTGTCGGTGCGGCCCGTCAACTTTCCGGCCACGCTGCTGCCGTCCTTCACGCTCACGCAGGGCATGGTGAAGACGCCCGGCGCCCCCGATACGCTGGTGTCGCAGCTGTGCTTTCCGGCCTGCTTCGACTCCAAGGGCCAGGTGTACCTGCTGGACGTAATCGTGGCCGACGACGGCTGCAGCCTACCCAAGCGCGACACCGTGCGGGTGGCTTTCACGGCAATTCCGGACCCAAACTCCCCGCCTACCATCACCACTACCGCCGTGCAGCCGCTACGGGCCCGGGTCGGGGAACTGATAACGTTTGATGTGACAGGGGCTGACGCTGACAACGACCCGCTCACGCTGACCATGACCGGGGTGGGCTTTACACCGACAGATCAGGGCATCACGTTTACGCCGGGCGTCAGCGGCAACCAGATTCGGGGCCGCGTTTCCTGGCGGGTAGACTGCCGGGCGGTAGGCCGGCCGCTGTACGAGCTGGATTTTCTCGTCAGCTCCACGCTTTGCGCCGAAGCGCAGACAGTCCGCCTGCGCGTACCCATTCAGATAGAGTACAGCAACTCGCCGCCGGTACTGAGCAGCAACCTGCCGCCGACACCCGCCCCCACCGAACCCCCAATCCGGATCCGGCGGGTAGTGGGCGGAGTATACGAGGCCACCTTCACGGGCACCGATGCCGACAACAACCCGCTCGTGCTATCTGCCACCGGCAACGGCTTCGAGCTGGCGGCGGCCGGTATGAGCTTCCGGGCGACCAATGGCTCCGGCACAGCTTCTGCGCTGTTCCGCTGGGAAGCCAACTGCGCCGGGCTCAAGCTGCCCGAAGGGGCGCTGGAAGTAACGTTTCAGCTGCAGGAAACCACCTGCCGGCCGGAGCCCCAGACCCGGGTCGTGCGCTTCGAGCTGATTAATCCGGATACGCTGGCCTTCACGCCGCCCAACATCTTCACTCCCAACAACGACCCCAACCAGCGCAACGAGTTCTTCACCATCCCGAATCTGCCGCCTGATTTCTGCGACTCCCGCTTTGCCGGCATCAAGGTTTTCTCGCGCTGGGGCAACCAGGTATACGAGAGCAAGCTCCGCAACTTCCGCTGGAACGGCGGGCAGCAGCCGGCGGGCGTGTATTTCTACCTCATCGAATTCACGGATGGCCGCAAGTACAAAGGCCCCATCACGCTGGAAAGGTAGGCCAGCGAAGCCCGCCTCAGTACAGCGCGAGCCGAAAAGCACTACTTTGCCCACTGCTCCAGCCTACCACCAACGCAACGCCCCGGCCCCTGTTCAGGAGCCGGGGCGTTGTGCGTATCGGGCCGCTGCCTTTCTAATACAGAAATACGAACACCACGAACAGCACGAGCCAGAGCACATCAATAAAGTGCCAGTAAATGCTGAGCATCCGAAGCTGCAGGCGGCGGTAGGGGTTGCGGATGAACACCAGCGTCCGTACGGCGTCGCGGGAGGCGTGCAGGGTGCGTACCAGCAGCACCAGCAGAAACAGCATCCCGCCCAGCAGGTGCACCACGTGCAGGGCCGAAATCAGGTAGAGAAAAGTGCCGCTGGCCCGGCCCCCAAACGGCACGCCGTGCAGCTGCAGCTCGCGCCAGCCCAGCACCTGCAGCCCGGCAAAGATGCTCCCCAGCAGCAACACGGCACTCAGGCACCGCCCCATGCCGGCCAGGTCGTCATTGCTGTATAGGCGTGGCACCTGATTGAGCACGTAGCTGCTCAACAGCAGCACAATGGTGCTGATGGAGAAAAACTTCGGGAACGACTGTAGCCCGGTGGGCGCGTCGGCGGCGTGGCGCGTGTAGGCGTAGGCGCCCAGCAGAAACAGAAACAGTACCACCACCCCCGACAGGCCCAGGTACAGCATCATGAGCAGCGGCGGCACCCGCTCCATACGCTGGAAGGCGGAAGCGGGCCGGTTAGCCCCGACCTTGTCTTTATGTTCTTTGTCGGAATTCATGGGCGGCAGCGGAAGTAGGCGACGGTCTTGTGCAAACCAATCCGGAAGGCTTTGGTTCCGCGCAGCTTCCACTGGCCGGCACCAGGGCCACTGAGCAAGATACGCAAAACCACCCCGCTCCGACGAGCAGGATTCCGGGCTTTTTTGCAGCATAAAAGCCGTTCTTCCACCGGGGCAGAAAAACGGCTTCTGACGCTTGTGGCCGTTTAACGGCTGCGGAAAAAGGACCCCAGCTTGCCCAGCACCGCATTGAGCGTGATCTTGGGGCTGCGGCCCACCCCGAACGTGACGTAGGTTTTGCCGCCCACCCGCAGGTCGAGCACCAGCCCCAGCCGCAGCGCCAAGTCGTTGAGTTGCTGCAGCGGGTCGGGGCCTTTGGGCTTGGGGGGCGCATTCGGGTCTTTCGGCGGGCCGCTGGTGAGCTTGTCGAGCACGCGCTGGCTGGGCACGTTCAGGATAAGATATCCCCCCGAAGCGGCCACCTGAATATCGTCGCCATCAATCGTAACTACCAGCTGCGCCTCGATGTCGAGGCCGCTAGCCAAGGGAGGAGGGAGTTGTGGACGGCAGCGCGGCAGCCGGGGAAGCTGGCGGGTTTTCGCCGCGGGTGCGGATGCGCAGGGAGCCGTTCAGGCGAAACGTGGGAGCCGGGCCCCCGGTGCTTTGCGAGGAAGGCATCTGCAGCTCCATCTGGTCGAAGGTCAGGGCCAGTTCTACGCCGCCCGAAAGCTTGGAGAGCAGCGAGGCGGCGGTTTCGGCCCAGGAAGTGGCTTGGGAAGAGTCAGGCATAATTTCGCAGGTACTGGTGAAGAAGTGAAAACGGAGGCGAAGCGCGCAAGTTACGTGTCCCGGCGAATTAGCCGCCCTGGCCGGCGGCTTGGGGGCGGCCCAGCCTGGCAATGAATTTGCCTATGCAAGCTCAGCGGTGCTAATCCAAATAAGCCGGCCTGCGTATGTTGGCCGAGTGCCCTCTTTTTTGCTCACATCCTTGCTCATGCCTCTTTTCCTCTCCTACTCTTCTGTGCTGACTCCGGCCCTGGCTCTGGTGCTGGTTGCCGGCTATGCCCAAACCAACTCGTCTGTGCCGCCTGCCACGCCGGCCCAGGCGGCAACCAACCAGCTTTTCGGCCTCACCGACAAAATGCAGCTCGGCTACCGCCTGCTGGACGCCAAGGGCAAGACCGTGGGCGAGATAAACCAGCGGGTGGTGCACCTGCAGCAGGGCGAGCGGGAAGAAAGTAAGAAACAGATGGTCCCGGAGCAGACGGCCCTGCTGAAAAGTGGCCTCTATGACCGTAAAAACGTGCTGATCCGCCTGCAGGACCTCACCTTTCGGGCCCGCCGCGACACCAGCTTCACGGATGGCATGGCCTACCTCAACCACGATGCCATGCGCTCCTTCCGCGACCGGAAAATAGTGTACACCCCCGTGCCCGTGGCCTGGCCCGACCAGCCGACGGTGGGCACAGAGCTGCCGGACGGTGGCGTTACGGTGAACGTCAGCAGCTCGGTGGTGGATATTGCCACCGTCAGCACCACGCTGCGCAAGCGGCGCGTAGTGAGCGGGCCCACGCCTCTCACTACCCCGGCCGGCACGTTTGCCTGCTATAAGGTAGAATCGGTGCGGGAGGAAGCCACCGTGCCTCGCCCCGACATGGCCATGCGCAACACCTCTAAGCAAGTAGACTTCTACGCCCCCGGCGTAGGCATTGTCCGGACCGAGCAGTATACGAAAAGCGGCAAGCTCAGCCAGGTACAGGAGCTTACCATTCGCAATACGGAGCCACCGTCGTCTATGCAGAAAGTGAAATACAAGACGAAAAAATCGTAGATTCCGGGCCAAAACATTTTTCAGGCCTCACCCACCTTTTCATGTCTTTTCAGCGCGTTTTCTTCGCTTCGGCCCTGCTGTCACTGGCCGCCTGCCAATCTTCTCCTGCCACCGAGTCGGCCACGACGCAGCCGCCGGCCAGCGAAACGCCCACGGCTCTCACCGGCAAAACCTACGGCGCGGCCGTAAGCTCAGCTGGCGCCAAGCCGCTGTCGGAGCTCAAGCAGGTGCTCGGCACCCAGGATTCGGTGCAGGTCAAGCTCATCGGGCAGGCAGATGCCGTGTGCCAGGCGAAAGGCTGCTGGCTGACGATGAAAACGCCCGAAGGCCAGGAAATGCGGGTGCGCTTCAAGGACTATGCGTTCTTCGTGCCCAAAGACATTGCCGGCAGAACGGTGGTGATAAACGGCTGGGCCCACCGCGAGGAAGTGCCCGTTTCGGATTTGCAGCACTACGCCAAAGACGCCGGCAAGTCAGAAAAGGAAATAGCCGCCATTACCAAGCCGGAGGAGCAGCTCAACTTCGAAGCCGACGGCATCCTTGTCGCCGAGAAACTTTAGCGCCGGGCTTACCCGCCACTCTTGTAAGAAAGCCTTGCCTACCGGCAGGGCTTTTTTTGTGGGAGGCGCGGGCCCGTTATAAGAAACCACCCCTGCGTAGTAGCTTGCGGAGCCGTTGGCGCGTATTGTTACTTCCTGTCCGGCTCCATCTTCGCTCCCCATGACCTCCGATATTCAGCAGCGTATTACGGCCCTCACCGAGCGGCTGCACCACCTCAACTACCAGTACTACCAGCGCGACATCAGCGAAATTCCGGATCAGGAGTTCGACCAGCTGCTGGCCGAGCTGGCGCAGCTGGAAAAGCAGTACCCCGAGCTGGCGCACCCCAACTCGCCTACCCAACGGGTGGGCGGCACCATCACCAAGCAGTTCCCGACTGCCGCGCACCGCTACCCCATGCTCAGCCTCGGCAACACCTATTCCGAAGCCGACCTGCGCGAGTTCGACGAGCGGGTCCGCAAAGGCCTGGAGGGCGCCGACTATGCCTATGTGTGCGAGCTGAAGTTTGACGGTGTGGCCATGAGCCTGACCTACGAAAACGGCCAGCTCACGCAGGGCGTCACGCGCGGCGACGGTACGCGCGGCGACGTGGTAACCAGCAACGTGCGCACCATCAAGAATCTGCCGCTGCACCTGCGCGCAGGCTCGCCGCAGCCACCCGAATTTGAGGTGCGCGGCGAGATTTTCATGCCGCTGCCCGTGTTTTCCGAGCTCAACCAGGAGCGCGAAGCCAACGGGGAAGCCCTGCTGGCCAACCCGCGCAACGCGGCCAGCGGCGCCCTCAAGCTCCAGGACTCCGCCCTCGTAGCGGCCCGGCGCCTGCGTTTCTACGCCTATTCGTTCCTGATGCCGGGCCGCAGCATTTTCCCTACGCACAGCGCCTCGCTGGCTGCTCTCAGCGCCTGGGGCCTGCCCGTGTCGGACACGTGGCGGCTGTGCGGCTCCATTGCCGAGGTGCTCGACTTCGTGCACGAGTGGGATAAAAAGCGCTTCACGCTGCCGGTAGCCACCGATGGCATTGTGATTAAGGTGGACGATTTCCGGCAGCAGGAGCTGCTGGGCTACACGTCCAAGAGCCCGCGCTGGGCCATTGCCTACAAGTACCCGGCCGAAGCCGCCCGCACCCGCCTGAACGCAATTCAGTACCAGGTGGGCCGCACCGGTGCCGTTACGCCCGTGGCGCTGCTGGATCCGGTACCGCTGGCCGGCACCGTGGTAAAGCGGGCGTCGGTGCACAACGCCAACCAGATTGCCGCCCTCGACCTGCGCCTCGGCGACATGGTGTTCGTGGAAAAAGGCGGTGAAATCATTCCTAAAATCACGGGCGTCGACTTCACGGCCCGCCCCGGTGGCAGTGAGCCTATCCGCTACCCTACCGAGTGCCCGGCCTGTGGCACCCCCCTCATCCGGCCCGAAGGCGAAGCCCATTTCCGCTGCCCCAATGAGCGCGGCTGCCCGCCGCAGCGCAAGGCCAAGCTGGAGCACTACGTGTCGCGCAAGGCGCTCAATATTGATGGGCTCGGGGCCGAAACGGTAGGCCGGTTCTTCGACCTGGGCCTGGTGACGGACGCCGCCAGCCTCTACGAGCTGCCGGCCAAAGCCGAAGAGCTGGCCCAGTTGGACCGCATGGGCGAGAAATCGGTGCAGCGGCTGCTGGCCGGACTGGAGCAGAGCAAGCAGGTGCCCTTCGACCGGGTGCTGTTCGGGCTCGGCATCCGGTACGTAGGCGAAACGGTGGCTGAAAAACTGGCCAACCACTACCGCACCATGGATGCGCTGATGGCGGCCACCGCCACCGAGCTGGCGGCCGTGCCGGAAGTGGGCGGCGTTATTGCGGAGTCGGCGGCGGCGTGGTTTCAGGAACCCGACAACCGCGCCATGATTGAGCGGCTGCGCACGGCCGGTGTGCAGCTGGCCCTGACCGGCGAGGCCCCCAAAGCTATGAGCAGCCGCCTCGAAGGCCAGACCTTTGTGCTGTCGGGCGTGTTTGAGCAGCACTCCCGCGACGAGCTGCAGGCCCTGATTCAGGCCCACGGCGGCAAAGTCACGGGCAGCATCAGCAAGAAGCTCAGCTACCTGGTGGCCGGCGACAAGATGGGCCCGGCCAAGCGCGAAAAAGCCACCGAGCTGAAAGTGCCCATCATTTCTGAAACTGACCTGCTGGCTATGCTCCCATCGGAGCTGGAAGCCACCGGCCCTTCCGAGGCGGATATGGCCGTCACCACGGAACTACTGCCGGCCGCTGCTGTTACGCCAGCAGCACCTTCGCCCTCATCCGCCAGCCCCGGCCAGCAAAGCTCCTTGTTTTAAGAGGCAGTTGCCCCACTACTTTATTTCTGCACCATGACCCGTTTTTTGCTGCTCGCCTCCTTCGCCGCCCTGCTCAGCTCCCAGCCCACGCAGGCCCAAACAGCCCCTCAGGCCGTGGCGCCGGCCGTAGCGGCGGAGCTGGTCCGGAAGCCTAACGTGGTAATGCTGGATGTGCGCACACCTGAAGAATTTGCCACCGGCCACCTGAAAGGAGCCCGCAACCTCGACTTCCGCGCCCCCGGCTTCAGCGAGCAGGTGCGCCAGCTTGATAAAAGCAAAACCTACGTGCTGTACTGCGCTTCCGGCAACCGCAGCGGCCAGAGCATGACGCTGATGCGGCAGCTCGGCTTCGGCAATCTTGTAAATGCCGGGGCCTTCAAGGACCTGAAAGCGGCCGGACTGAAAGCCGAATAAGCTTCGCCTGCTACCGCCAAAGCACAACAACGCCCCGCCCGAGTAGTCAGGCGGGGCGTTGTTGTGCTTTGGGTATGGGCTTCCACTGAAGGGCTGGAACCCCTGCAACTATTACTTACTCTAAAGCCCTGTTAGAAGCTGTTTACCATGCTGTTGTGCAGCGTACGGGCGCTCCAGTAGCCGCTGGCAATAATGCGGCGAATAGTGAACAGCGGGTCCTGCGGGTCGCGCTTCTCAGCCAGCACGAAGGCGGCCACCATACCACGCTTCTTCAGCTCCGGAATGGCCTCGGGGTTCCAGAGGCCGAAGGGATACGCGAAGTACTTGATGTCCTTGCCGGTAATTTCCTGCAGCGTTTTGGTAGGCTTCTCGATCTGCGTCACCCAGTCCTCGCCCTGATACTTCTTCACGTTGTGGTGGTCCCAGGTGTGCGAGCCGATAACGTGGCCTTCGTCCGAGAGTTGCTTGACCTGCGCCTTGCTCATGTAGCGCGGCCGGCCCAGGCTCACGGTCATCACGAAGAATACGCCCTTGAAACCATGTTTGTCCATCTCGGGCTTGGCCACCGTGAACTGGTCGAGGTCGGTGTCGTCGAAGGTCAGCATTACGGGCTTGCTGGGCAGCTTGGCGCCGGTGGTGAGGTAGGCGTACAGCTGGTCGGGCAGGATGGTGTGGTAGCCGGAGTCGGCCAGCATCTGCATCTGCTTTTTGAACGCGTCTACCGGCACGATATAGTCTTTGGCGCCTTTCGAGTCCTTGGCGCGCCAGTCCCGGATCTGGTGGTAGCACAGAATCGGTACCTGCGGGCGGGCCGTGATGGTGGCGGCATCGGCAATGCTGCCGGCCGGAATGCTGCCGGGGCTGGGGGCAGTGGCGCCCGCCGCAGCAGCTGAATCTTCGGCGGCAGCCGTGGCGGCCGTGCCGCTCATGGCTTCGCTGGTGGGCGAGCCGGCCTCAGCCGTTACGGCCGACTTGGAATCATTGCAGGAAGGCAGGACGAGGGCCGAGGCCAGGGTTGCTGCGGCAAGCAGCGTGGAGTAGGTACGCTTCATGAAAAAGGAAAACACGGCCGGGCCGCAAAGGAAATGCTGTATTTTTGTCGAAGTAGTCTGCCCGGGCGGCCGTAAACCGGCACTCTGGCCTTCCATCTCACAAAGCAACAGCTAATTCCCCGCATGGACAAACTCCGTGGCACCGGCGTCGCCCTCGTAACGCCCTTTACTTCCGCTTCCGGCCACGCCGTAGACTACGCCGCCCTGCGCCGCCTCCTCGATTTCGTACTTGACGGCGGGGTGGAATACCTCGTCATCAACGGCACCACGGCCGAGTCGCCGACCATCACGCCGGCGGAAAAGGCGGAGATTCTGCGCGTGGTGAAGGAGCATGTGGCCGGCCGCGTGCCGCTGGTGTACGGCATCGGCGGCAACGACACCGTCGGCACCGAAGCCACCATCCGCAACACCGACCTGAGCGGCATTACGGCCATTCTATCGGCCAGCCCCTACTACAACAAGCCCAGCCAGCGCGGTATCATTGCCCACTACGAGCGGCTGGCCGATGCCTCGCCGGTGCCGATTATTCTGTACAACGTGCCCGGCCGCACGGCTTCCAACCTCACGGCGGCTACTACGCTGCACTTGGCCCAGCACCCCAACGTCATCGGTATCAAGGAGGCCAGCGGCAACCTGGAGCAGTGCCAGCAGATAGCCGCCGCCAAGCCCGCCGACTTCCTGCTCATCTCCGGCGACGACATGATGACGACTTCGCTGGTGAGCTTCGGGGCCGTGGGCGTTATTTCGGTGCTGGCCAACGCCTTCCCCCGCCCCTTCTCCAACATGGTACGCCACGCCCTAGATGGCAAGTTTCAGGAAGCCTCCAAGCTGCTGTTCAAGTTCGTGGACCTGAACCCGCTGATGTATGAGGAAAGCAACCCCGTGGGCGTGAAAGCCGCGCTGCAGGCTCTGGGCGTGTGCTCCGGCGAAGTGCGCCTGCCGCTGGTGGCCGCCTCCGATGATTTGAAGCACAAACTACACGCTTGCCATGTATGAAGTATCACCAGTTAGCAGAATCTATCTTTATAGTTGAGGACTTCCTTACTCGTAAGGAATGCTTGGACAACATTGTTCTCAGCGAAAATATTGGCTATGAGTTGGCGAAAGTGAATACCGCCGGAGGGAGCCGCGTCCGCACGGATGTACGCAATAACAGCCGGGCGTTTTACAACAATGAGGCGCTGGCAGAAACTCTGTGGCATAAAATTCAGCCATTTACACCAGCGCACTTCGGCAACAGCACGGCCATCGGCCTCAACGAATTATTTCGTTTCTATCGTTACCAACGTGGCCACCAGTTTCGCGGCCATTACGATGAAAGCTTTATTCGAAACAGTTCTGAGGCCAGCTATTTCACCTTTATGATTTACCTCAACGATAATTTTCAGGGTGGCGACACGGCTTTCAAAGACCTTCGTATACAGCCAAAGCAAGGTATGGCGCTGCTTTTCCAGCATAGTCTCTACCACGAAGGCAGTGAGGTATTACAGGGAGTTAAATATGTGCTCCGCTCAGATATTATGTATCGCACCAACCTAATTGATACTGCTGTCTGAGTAGCCCACCCACAAACATATAGCAAGTTTATGCTTTGGCAACCAAGTATATAGAAGAGCCCAGCTATAACAGCTAGGCTCTTCTATATACTTGGTTGCCATACCCTCCATATCACCAGATACAGTAATGGGACAAGTAGCAACCCTAAAAGGCCCCAATAGTAACCGTAGACTTTAGATGACGAGCAAAGCTCGTTCATGTTTCGTTAGGGTTTTTAAATCAATTGGTTAAGCACAACCCAAGCTACCACCCACTAGCCAGCACGTCGGCGACGTGCAGGGTCTGGATGGGCTTTTTTTCGCGGCGGATGTAGGCGTCGAGGTGCATCAGGCAGCTGGTATCGGTGCTGACGATGTAGTTGGCGCCGGTGGCCAGGGCGTGTTCCACCTTCTGCTCGGCCATAGCCACCGAAATAGCCTCGAACTTTACCGCAAACGTGCCGCCGAAGCCGCAGCAGGTTTCGTTTTCGGCCATTTCCAGGCGCTCCAGGCCCGGTACAGCATCCAGCAGGCGGCGCGGGGCTTCCTTGATGCCGCACTCCCGCAGCGCCGAGCAGGAGTCGTGGTAGGTGTAGGTGCCGGAGAGGCGGGCCTGCGGAATGGATGTCACGCCCAGCACATCCACCAGGAACTCGGTCAGCTCGAAGATGCGGCGCTGCGTGCCGTGGTAGCGGCCCTGCTCCGGGCTGCCGTCGAACAGCTCGGCGTAGGAGTTGCGCACCATGCCCACACACGAGGCTGAGGGGCTCACGATGTAGCGCCCCGGCTCGTTGGGGAAGTCGTCAAGAAACTTGCAGGCCACTTCGCGGCTCTCGGCCTTATAGCCGGCGTTGTAGGCGGGCTGCCCGCAGCAGGTCTGGTTGTTGTTGTAGTGCACTTCGCAGCCCACGGCTTCCAGCACCTTCACCATGTTCATGGCGGTTTGCGGAAAAAGCTGGTCTACGAAGCAGGGAATGAATATATCGACGGCAGTTGGCATGGCGTGTGGCAAGAGTCAGGCGGCGGAGCCACGAAAGTACGACTTGATTGTCGTCCGCAGCTGCCGGTGTGCAGGAACCGGACGCCCCTGCTCCGGCATTAGTGCCCACCCGCAAATATCTGCTGATTCAGGTGCATGGCTTCGGCCAGTGCTTCCGGGTTTAGGCCCAGCTGCTCACCTTTTTCAGCAGAAAATTCGATAAGCCGCTCGGTGGGCATGTTGCCGGTAAGCTGGTCGGCGGCCATAGGGCAGCCGCCGTAGCCACCCAGCGCCCCATCGAAGCGGCGGCAACCGGCCTGGTAGGCGGCCTGCACCTTCTCGCGCCAGCTGGCCGGCGTGGTGTGCAGGTGGGCCCCAAACTCGATGTGCGGGAAGGCGGCCGTCAGCTCCCGGAAAGGCGGCGCAATGGTGGCGGGCGTGGAGGCCCCGATGGTGTCCGACAGGGCCACGATACGCACGCCCAACTCATCGAGCTGCTGCGTGAATTCGCCCAGAATATCAGGGCTCCAGGGGTCGTTGTAGGGGTTGCCGAAGCCCATGCTCAGGTACACCACCTGCTGCTGCCCAGTGCGGGCGCACAGCTCCTGAATGCGCGTTACGTCAATCAGGGCCTCCGCAATGGTTTTGTTGGTGTTGCGCAGCTGAAACGTTTCGGACACTGACAGCGGGAAGCCGATGTAGCGAATCTGGGGGTGCTGAGCGGCCGTTTCGGCCCCGCGCAGGTTGGCCACAATAGCCAGCAGCCGCGTGTGCGACTGCGCCAGATCCAGCCCGGCCAGCGCCTCGGCCGTGTCGGCCAGCTGCGGAATGGCCTTCGCCGACACGAACGAGCCGAAGTCCAGCGTATCGAACCCGACGCGCAGGAGCGTGTTGAGGTAAGCTATTTTCTGAGCAGTGGGGATGAACGTAGGCCAGCCCTGCATGGCGTCGCGGGGGCAGTCGATGAGCTTCATAGCCGAAGGAAAAGGTGGTGGGAACACTGTAAAGGTAGAAGCCGGCGCCATAACTCCATTCGGCCAGACGCACCGGCTTAAGGCCGCACCAGCCCAAACCGGCTGCCCCGTACCTCCGGCACAACCGGGTGGCTGGCGAAGGGTTTATTGCCCAGGAAACCCCGGCACCCGGCGGCCAGTTTCGGCCACTGGCTCGGTAGTATGGCGGCAGGCGGGTTATATCAGCAGCGGCCCAGCCTTACTTCTGCCTGCTGGCCGCGGCCGCGAACTACCCGGGCCCCTGGGGCGTTGAGAAGGAAATATTCGCTTATGCCCCTTCGCCTCCGCGCCCCTCTATACCTTCTCCTGTTCCTGCTTCTCACCGCCTGCGGCAAACAGCAAACGCTGCAGGGTATATTTCAGAAATCGACTCCACATGAAGCCTACGCCCGCCAGCTACGCCAAACCGGCCTCGACCAAACGGCGCTGGGCCGCGACTGGCTGGCCGCCGCCGACCAAGCACTGCGCGACTCTCTGCTCGTAACGCTTCCCTTTGAAGAAACGGGCTATTTCGCGGCTGAGCGGGCAGCAGCCGCTTCTTTCCGCTACCAGGTACGGGCCGGCGAAACCGTCCGTATCAGTCTCACCCTTGGCAAAGGCACCGATGCCCGGGTGTTTCTGGACGCGTTTGAGCTGGATCCGGAACGCCGCGCCCCACGCCCGCTGGCTTCGGCTGATACTACGGCCCTATCGTTCAGCTACGTGGCCGCCGACGACCGGCAGCATCTGCTGCGGGTGCAGCCGGAGCTGCTGCGTACGGGTCGTTTCACGCTGCGCATCCAGCGGGCCCCCAGCCTGAGCTTTCCGGTACACGGTAAAAATGATGTAGCCGTGGGCAGCTTCTGGGGCATGGACCGCGACGGAGGTGCCCGCCGCCACGAAGGCATCGACATCTTTGCCAAACGCGGCACACCGGCCGTGGCAGCGGCCAACGGCTACATCACCCGCGTAAACGAAACGCCGCTCGGGGGCCGCGTAGTGTGGCTGATGGACACCGAGCAGGGCCAGCACCTCTACTACGCCCACCTCGACAAGCAGCTGGTGCAGCCCGGCCAGCAGGTGCGCATCGGCGATACGCTGGGGCTGGTGGGCAATACCGGCAACGCCCGCTCCACGCCGCCGCACCTGCATTTTGGCGTGTACCGCAGCGGCCGTGGTGCCGTCGACCCTTTCCCGTTTGTGCGCCGGCCCGACACGGCTCCGACGGCGCCACGTACTGCGCCTGAGCGGCTGGGCCAGTGGGTGCGGGTGCAGGACAAGCACACTGAACTCAAATGCAGTCCGGGGGCCAAGGCGGCCGCGGTGGCTGGTGCGGGCCGCCATACGCCGCTGCTGGTGCTGGGCAGCCAGCATACCTGGTACCGCGTGCAACACCCCAACGGGCAGCTAGGCTACGTGCCAGCCCGCGCCGTGGTGCCAGCCGCCGCACCGTTGCAGCGGCTGGCACTAACCGCCGCCACCCCGCTCTACACGCTACCGCAGACCGGCGCCTCGTCGTTTGAGTTGCTGCCGGCCCGCAGCCTGGTGGCGGTACTGGGCGAATTTGGCACGTACCGGCTGGTGCGCAGCGCGGCGGGCCAGCTGGGGTGGCTGGCCCCGGCCGTTGGGTCCTGAGGCAAGCTTCGGCGCCTCTTCACCTGACGCTCATGTACCCACCCTTATGTTTACCACGGTGATTGGAAAACAGCGCGGCACGATTTTCTCTGGGAAACCATGCCACGTTTTCGCGTTCTGCAACAACCCATTTATCTACGGAAAGAAAAAAGCCCCGCACGGTTCGTGCGGGGCTTTTTCGTGTAGAAGGCATTCTGTTGCGAGTAGCTGCTATTCAGCCACAATCACAGCTTTCTGCAGCTTTTTGGCGTAGGCCAGGCGGCGCTCCTTGCCATTGGTTATGTAGTCGAAGCCTACGGCTTTGGGGTCGGCTTTCACTGCCTGCCACGCCTGCGCGTCTACTTCGGCGGGCTGGGTGGCATTGCGCGGCACGGCTGGCTGCGTGAAACGGTCTTCGCGGAAGAAGGCGTTCATCCCCTGCAGAATGGCAATTTCCTTGTCGCGGGCGGTGGTAGCCTGCGGGTCGGCTTCGCGCTCATCGAGGAGCGCCGTAGCAGGCATTACTTCTTTGCGCAGGGTGTCGCCGGTGCTGCTCAGGATGATGAGCCGGGCCCGTGAGCTGAGGATTTTGGTCCCCTGCAGCTGCAGAATGAAGTTGTCTTTGGCTTTCGTGTTGGAGAAGTAGTGGGTTGCATTCACCGTCCGCAGAATGGTACGCTCGGTTACGCGGCCCCGGGCACCTTCCGGCGTGGGCGTGAAGGGCCGGTCCGGATTGCGGGAAGTACCCATTTCCTTCTCGGTATTCAGGCAGGAGGTAGTCTGGAACAGTAGCCCGGTACAGGCAGCGGCCAGGAGAATTTTTTTCATTCGGTGGTGAGCAACCATTGTCAAGTCAGTTCGGCTATACACAAAACCTCCCGACATCGGAGAGGAACAGAAAAGCCGCAGAGCTAATTTTGGTCAAAGCTACGGCTCTCCCTCCATCTACCAAAAAATTAGCACAGGGTTGGGGTTGTTTACTTTTTTCTTTTTCGAACAGCGCCCCACGCCTCTGCAAAACGGCCGGCCAGACCAGCTGTTCAGGTGGCAGAAAAGCCATTCCGCCAGCTTTCTGTGCCTCGTTTCAGAGCCAGCTCAGCTCCACGCCTACCGTCCAGCGGGGCAGCTCCGGATACAGCTGGCTGGCAGCCGAAGTAAACGTATCGGAAAGGCGGTAGCGGGCTACGGCAGCGTAGCGGCTCGACCCCAGGCGCGCGCCTATCCCATAAGGCCAGCGGCGCAGATACGGCAACCCGTTTTCGGTGAGGTGCACCTTTTTAGGGCCAGTGCTCGGCCGGTCTTCGAAGCGGTGCGCGGTGCTCAGGGCCCAGCCGCCCCAGCCGGTCAGGTCGAGGTAGCGCCCGATGGCGTTGCCGCGCTGGCCCACATTCAGGCGCACGAAAGCCTCCAGCTGCAGCTGCGACATAGCCAGCGACTCGCGGTGGTGCAGTTCCGGCGTCGGCAGCACTTTGCCAGCCTCCTGCGCCAGATCATAGGTTAGCCGCACGAAGCGCAGGTCGAAGCCGGTACTGAGCGGCTCACTCAGCCGGAACTTATTGCGCACCCCCACCATAAACTCGGCCGAACTGCCGTAGCGCAGCTTGGCCCCGGCTCCGGCGGCCCGCCCCACCACCGGCAGATACCCCACATAGAGATGGTTGAAAAACGTACGATTCGGCCCGAACTGGCCGTATACCGTGTCCTGGCCCACAGCCGACTGCAGCAGAACCCGCTGTGCCAGCCCCTCGGCCGGCCCCAGCAGCCCCGCTCCCAGCAGCAGGCTCAATGAATAAAGAAAGCGCCTCATAAAACAGGGTAGCTGTGCGTGGTGCCCAGATAGAAAACCCGCACCACGTCGCCGGGACGGAGGGTGCGGCGCGGAATGCGCAGTATGGCCCGCTGGCTGACCTCCACCACCTCGTAGCGGCGCAGCACGCCTCGCGCATCCGCCACGTGCCAGTACAGGTAATTGGCAGCCGGCAAGGCCGGGGGCCCGGAGTCCGGCGCTACCGCCTGGCCCTGGGTGGCTGGTCGGGGCTCTTCGCGTCCTACCCGCGGCACCCGCCTGGCATCAGGAAAGCTGACGGCGGAGTCGGCGTAGAAAGGCAGGGCGCGCACAACCGGGCGGCTGGCCTCAGGCCGGATATTCACGGCCAGCAGGCTGTCTTCTACCACAAAATCCAGCTTGGGAAGCTGCTCAGGAGCCTTGTTTGCCAGAAAGAAACCGGCCTGCGGCAGGCCGTAGCCGTGGGCGTAGTCGTAGTATGGGTAAAGAGACGCAGATTGCTGCATCTTCTCAAACAGCTGCATGGCCGTGAGGCTGCGCTCGTGCTGCCACACGCAAGCTGCAAACCCCGCCACCAGCGGGCTGGCGAAGGACGTACCATCGACGTGGGAATAGCCGCCGGGCGCAGCCGTCAGCACGGTACCGAAGGCCGACACGTTGGGCTTGAGGCGGCGGTCGGCGGTGGGACCATAGGCGCTGAAGTTGAGGTGCAGGCCGGTTTCCGGATCGATGCCCCCGACGGCCAGCACAGAATCGGCGTCGGCAGGGGTGCCTACGGTGCGCCAGTCCTCATTGTCGCCATCGTTGCCGGCGGCGTTTACGACCAATATCCCTTTGCGGGCGGCCAAATTGGCGGCGCGGGCCACTAGGCTCAGGCGCCCGTTCATTTCTTCCGGAAAGTAGCGGCGGGCCGTGTAGCCCAGCGAGGAATTGATGATGTCGGCACCGTTGCGGTCGGCCCACTCCACGGCGGCCAGCCAGTCCAGTTCTTCGGCGTATATCTCGCGGTGCATCCGTTCGGTGCGGGCCAGCAGAAACTCGGCGCCGGTAGCCAGCCCCAGCGGCGTGCCGTCGGGCATGCGGCCAGCCAGGCAGGCCAGCACCTCCGTGCCGTGGCTGCCGCCGTGAAACACGTGCGCACTGCGGCGGGCAAAGTCGTAGGTGGCCACTATCTGCTTGCGGGCAAACAGTTCCTGAAAGGCCGGATGCTGGTCGGCCCCGTTGAAGCCCACATCGAATACGGCGATGCGCAGGCCTTTGCCGTCCAGGGCAGCTTTACGGAATTCGTCGGCACCCAGCGTGCGCACCTGGCGGCGGGCCAGCAGCCGGTCGGCGGCACTGATGGTTTTGCGCCCCTCTCCTTTCCACGCCGAAGCAGCAGGCCGGGCTGCAGGCAGCAGCGGCGTTTCGGGAAGGGGCAGCACGCGGCGCACACCGGGCAACTGCGCCAGCTCTGCGGCCTGGGCCGGCGTGGCGCGGCAGGCTACGGCATTAAACCAGCGGCTGACCAGCAAAACCGAATCGGAATGCAGGCGCACGGCGCACAGATAGTCGGGGCGCACAGGAAAGTCGGTACTGTCGGCGGCGGGCAGGTGCTGGCGCAGGCGCCGGACTTGCGCAGCCGGCACGAAATACGTGCCGGCATCAAACCGGACGCCCTTTTTGTCGCGCAGCTCTACCCAGTAGCGGGCCGCAGCCGGCGGCGGAATAGCAGCCTGACTTAGAGCGGGCCAGCTCAGCAGCAAAAACAGGAAAACAGGAAACCGACGCAGCACGGAAATAGCGGGCAAAGGAGAGCAATAGATAAGAACAACTCGTGGAGCGGGCCGGCTTCCGGTTACGTGAGCAGCGGCCCGGGCCTGGGAGAGGTAGTACGTAAATAGCGGGTAGCCTGCCAGGCGCAGCAGACTACTTCTGCCCGGCAGCCTGGGGAGAAGGGCAAGATAGCCAGAAACCCGACAGTCTGCTCCGAATGGCAACTCCGGCCCTGGCCCGTCCGTTTGAAGCCCGACAGCGCACTCTCCGCGCTACGTTTCACTTTTCCGCTTTATGCTCATGAATAGGTTCCCCATGCGTGCTTCATTGGTCATGTTATGTGGTGTTGGCTCGCTGCTGCTTGGCGGCTGCAACGCCAAAGAAATTGCGGCCCTGCAGCAGCAAAATTCCGCCCTCACTTCTTCCCGCGACCAGCTTCAGGCCCAGAAAACGGCCCTGGAGCAGGAAAAATCCCGCAACGAAGAGGCCATGCGCTCCAGCCTGCTCAACAAGAGCCAGCAGGTAAATCAGCTCAACGACAACCTCAGCGGCGCGCAGCAGGCCAACTCGGCCCTCTCCGCCGACCTGCGCTCCAAAGAACAGCGCATTGCCGAAATGCAGCGGATTCTGGAGCAGAAAGATGCCGCCGTGAAGGCCCTGCGCCAGAAAGTAGGCGACGCGCTGCTGGGCTTCAATGCCCAGGACCTGCAGGTAAACGTGAAAAACGGCAAAGTTTATGTGTCGCTGTCGGAGCAGCTGCTGTTCAAGTCGGGCTCCACGAAAGTAGACCCCAAAGGCCAGGACGCGCTGAAAAAGCTGGCCACGGCCCTGAAAGGCAACCAGGACGTGAACGTGCTGGTGGAAGGCCACACCGACAACGTACCGCTGAAAGGTGTGGTGAGCGGCGCCAAAGACAACTGGGACCTGAGCGTGCTGCGCGCCACCGAAATCACGCGTATCCTGACCGAAGCGGGCTTGCCGGCGGGCCAGGTGACGCCCTCGGGCCGAGCTATGTATGTACCCGTCGCTCAAAACGACTCGCCCGCCAACAAGGCCCTGAACCGCCGCACCGAAATCATCCTCACGCCCAAGCTTGATGAGCTTTTCCAGATTCTGGAAGCCAACTAGCCCTTCGGCCTGATCAATAGTTTTCCATAAAAAAGCGGCTGCTTCCTGAGGAGGCAGCCGCTTTTTTATAGCTACCCAACGAGATGAAACGTCTCTATTCCCACCCAACGCTGTCCATCGTGGCGGAACAGCTCAAAGGCCGTCACGGCAAATGTGGCCTCGTAGCGGCGGGCGGCAAAGTCCTGGCGTAACTCCGGTACCTGAGCGGCGGGCAGGTCGCGGGTGGCCAGGGTCATGTGGGGCCGGAAGGGCCGCGCCTCCCGGGGCACGGCTGGTAACTGCCGGGCGCACCACGCTGTCAGTTCTGTGTGAAAAGCCTGGAGCGCCTCCGTCTGCACCACCTCCACAAACAACGTGCGGTTCCCGAACCAGTTGAAATCCTGCAACCCAACGGAAAACGGCGGCTGCGTCGCCGCGAAATCCCGCAGTACAACCCCGGCTTCGGCGGCAAATGCTGCCGGCTGGCGCGTGGGCGGCACCAGCGTGATATGCGGCGGCAGCCGGACGGCGTTGCGGCTGCCGGTGCGGTGGTGCACCTCCTGTTTCAGTTCCCAGACCTGCTGCCGCACCGGCTCCGGCGGCAGCAGCGCCACGAGGTAAAGATTCATTCGCTTAGGAAGCTAGAATCACCAGCCTACAACCCATACTTGCTCAGCAGATACACCAATGCGGCCATGCTGGCACCACCCAGCTCCAGTTCCCGGCGGTTTACCTTATCGAAGGTATCGGCAGCGGTGTGGTGGATGTCGAAGTAGCGTTGCGAGTCGCAGTCGAAGCCGATGAGGAGCTTGGCTTGGCCTTTCAGCGGGCCAATGTCGGTGCCGGAATGGCCCGGGTTGAACTCAGCGCTACCGTAGGGGCGCAGCAAGGGCTGCCAGCGCTGCACCTTGCGCACGGTGGCCGCATCAGCCTCCAGATTGAAGCCGCGCGGCGTAAAGCCTCCCCCATCCGACTCCATAGCCGCCAGATGCTTCTCCTGCGACGCCTTGGCTACTTCGGCGTACTTGTTGCCGCCCCGCACGCCGTTTTCCTCATTCATGAAGAGCACGGCCCGCACGGTGCGCTCCGGTTTGAGGCCGGTGGCTTTCAGCAGGCGCAGCACTTCCATGCTTTGCACGCAGCCGGTGCCGTCGTCGTGGGCGCCCTGGCCCAGGTCCCAGGAGTCGAGGTGGCCGCCCACCGTAATGATTTCATCGGGGTATTTCGAGCCCTTGATTTCGCCGATGACGTTGTAGCTCTTCGCTTCAGGCAGGGTCTGGCAGGCCATTTCCAGCTCGAAGTTCAGGTCGGGGTCGGCTTTCAGGAGCTGGCTGAGCTGGTCGGCGCCGTTGGTGCTGAGGGCCGCGGCCGGCACCTGCGCCACGCCGTCTTCGTAGCGCATGGTGCCCGTGTGCGGGAAGTCGTCGTGGGCGAGGGTGAGGCTGCGCACCAAAGCACCGATGGCCCCGCGCTTGGCCGCCTCCACTGCCCCAATGCGGCGCTGGTCGCCAGCCTCGCCGTAGGCATGGCCGGTTTCCATGTAGGTCGGGTTCATAGGCCGGTTGAAGAACACGAACTTGCCGCGCACTTTCTCAGCGGGTAGCGCCGCCAGTTCGGCCATGCTTTTCACTTCTACTACCTGCGCTTTCAGCTTGCCTTTGGTGCCCACTGAGCCTCCGAGCGCGCACACGTTGAAGTCGATGCCACGGCCTTTGGCGCCGGTAGCGCGGGCCTTTTCCTGCGCGCCCCGCACCCAGTGCGGCACCATCACTTCCTGCAGATACACCCGGTCCAGGCCCATCTTTTCCATTTCCATCTTGCCCCACTGCACGGCCTGCTCTGCCTGCGGCGAGCCACTCAGGCGCCCCCCGATGCGGGTGCACAGGTCGCGTAGCGCCTCGTAGCTCCGGCCCCGCAGCAGCGCCTCATCATAGATTTTGCGGATGTTGAGCGAGTCGGTTTTGGTCGCGGAAGCAGCCGTAGACTGAGCGGTGGCAGAGCCGGCGCCGGCTAGTAGCAGGCCGGCCAGCGCCAGAGAGCGGAAAGAAGTGCGCATAAGGAAGAATCAGGGAGAAAACGAGCCGCAAGCCCTTTTGCAGGAGCGGCGGCCGGGTAAAGTAGCCGAAAAAAGCGGCAGGTTGCAGCAGAGCGCCGCCGGCCGGGCTTAGTACATCTGCGTCTCGACGGTGGCCGCCTGCGTGGAATCCTGCGGGAGCGTCACCCGGAACAGGTAGCCATACTGCTCATCCGGCACGGTAGCTACCGGGCGCTTGGCGCCTAGCGCTTCCACGGCTTCCAGAATGGTATTGGAGTGCCCCACTACCACCGCCGTCTGCCCCTGGTAGTCGCGGCGGATACGGGCGGCCAGCGCGGCCGGCTGCTTGGCGTCGTAGGTCTGCAGGGGCAGCTTGCGCTCATCGGCGAGGGGCTGCACGGTGGCGCGGGTGCGCGTGGTGGCGGTGCTGAAAATAACCGTAGGCCGCGCCTGAGCCAGAATTTTGGTGCGCAATGCTATGGCCCGCTGCTGTCCGGCCGGGGTCAGGGGCGGGTCGGTGAGGCCGGGCGTGAGGTCTTTTTCGCCGTGGCGCACTACGTATACAACCGTTTGCCCCAGGCCTGCCCGCTGGGCCGGTTGGCTGCAGCTGCCGGCCAGCAGCCATACTCCCGGCAGCAGAAACAAAAAAGCAGAACGACGCAGAACAGCGAAAGTCATAGGGCAAGTGCTTAAACAATGGCCGGCCGGCCACTACCGGCCGGTTTCGGCGCGAAAGATAGGCGTCCGGCGCCTCATGCCGGGCGGCGCCGCAGCCAAAGGAGCGGCTTCATACGTTCTTCACGGCGGCAGCGCGTATGTTGCAGCCTCATCAAGCCTTTTCTCATGCACGTTCTGATTGTTGAAGACGAAAAAAGCCTGCAGCAGGAAATCCGGCAGTTTCTGCTGCACTCCCAGTATCTCGTCGATTCGGCCTTCACGTTTGCCGAAGCCTCGGAAAAGCTCTTTGTCAACAGCTACGATTTTGTGCTGCTGGACCTGGGCCTGCCCGACGGCGACGGCCTGAATCTGCTGCGCGAAAGCCACCAGAACGATCGGCAGGAGGCTTCCTTCATCATCCTGACGGCCCGCGGCGACCTGCACGACCGAATCAAAGGCCTCGACCTGGGCGCCGACGACTACCTGCCCAAACCTTTTTCGCTGCTGGAGCTGCAGAGCCGGATGCAGGCCATTACGCGGCGCAAGTTTGGGCTGAAGCGCCAGGAAATCAGCTTTGGAAGTGGCTTTCAGATGGACGTGACGAGCCGCGTGCTGCGCCACGGCGAGCAGGAAGTGCCGCTCACCAAAAAGGAGTTCGACTTGCTGCACTACCTCGTGCTCCACAAAAACCGCGTGCTCACGCGCCTGCAGCTGGGCGAGCATCTGTGGGGCAACATCCTCGAAGACGACTCCGACTCCAACTACATCGACGTCCACATCAAGAACATCCGCAAAAAACTCACCCTCTTCGCCCCCGCCGACTTCCTGGAAACCGTGCGCGGCATTGGCTATCGAGTAACTGAGTAGAGAGTAGCGGAGTAGCGGAGTAACTGAGTAAAGCTGCTACTTGCCCCCCATCCTCCCCAACCTACTCAGTTACTCCGCTACTCTCCCGAGGCTGTTTTTCGGGCTTTGGTGAGAATGGCGGTGATTTGGGCGTATTCCAGTTCCAGGGCCGACAGCCGGGCTTTGGGCACCAGGTTTGCGTCGCCGAGCAGCTCCAGCCACAGTTGAGTTTCGTCGGCTTCTTCCACGCAGATACTGAGCTTGGCAAAGAACTCGGCGGCGGAGCGGCCACGGCAAGCGGCCCGGTAGTTAGCGGCAACGGAGGTAGCCGAGCGCAGAATTTGTTTACCCAGCACATCGGCGGCCGGGGTGCGCGGCAGCTGTTCTACTACCTGAATAATGCGCAGGGCCGCCACCTTGGTCCGGTTCCGAAACGCCTCGTTCCGCGCCGCCTTATCGTCTATATCCATCATGCATCATTACAGTATAACCCGCAGGGAAGATACCATCTTCACTCCGCTACGCTATACCTCCACACCTGCTTTTACTCAGTTACTCCGCTACTCAGTTACTCTCCCCCCGAGGCATGCGCTTAGAAACCAAGCTGGCCCTGTTCAATGCCCTTTCCAAGCTGCTGCTGGTGCTGCTGGGCGTCGTCGTGATTCCGCCGGTGGTGAGCCGCATAGCCGTCGACCACACCGACCAGCGCCTGCACGAGAAAAAGCAGCAAGTGCTGGACCTGATTGCCCGCGACGGGTTGGCGGCCTTTATCCGGCAGGAGCAAAACCAGGCCTACGCCGACTACAACATTCTGCGGCAGGAGTTCATTACGCTCACCCCCGACCCCGGCCCGCCCCGAGTCTTGCCCCGCGAAACGCTCTTCAATGAGCCCCGGCAGCTGGAGCAGGCCACCGAAGACTTCCGGATTCTGAGCTACCACTTCCAGGCGCAGCAACGGCCCTATCACCTCGAAATCGGGTCGTCCTTGGCGACGGTGGAACTGCTGGAAGCCACGCTGCGGCGGCTGGCGCTGTGGGTGCTGGTAGTGGGCGCGCTGCTGACCATTCTCACCGATGCGGCTTTTGCCCGCTTTCTGCTCCGGCCCCTGGGCGAGCTGATTACGCGCAAGCTGCGCAACGTGCGCCACCCCTCGGCTTTCCCCTTCGCCCCCATTCCCACGTCTACCACTGATTTCCGCCGCCTCGACGACAGCCTCAACGAAATGATGCACCAGATGCAGTCGGCCTTTGAGAAGGAGCGCGAGTTTATGAGCAACGTGTCACACGAGCTCCTGACGCCGGTGAGCATCCTACAATCCCGGTTCGAAAACCTGCTCCAGGACCCCGACCTCAGCCACGCCCACTCGCTCCAGATTGTGGAGTCGCAGAAGACGCTCTACCGCCTGCGCAACACCGTGCGCACGCTGCTGCTCATCGCCAACATCGAAAACGAGCAGTTTTTGCGCGAGGAAACCGTGAGCCTGCTGGCGGTGCTGGCCGAGGTGCTGAACGAGCTCGACGACCGGCTGGCCCAGCGTGAGCTGCACCTGCGCATGCAGCTGGCCCCCGACTACCTGGTGACCCGCGCCAACCACTCGCTGCTTTTCACGCTGCTGCTCAACCTGCTCAGCAACGCCATCAAATACAACCGCCCGGGCGGCGACATCGTCGTGAGCGGCCAGCCCCTGCCCGGGGGCGGCTACCGCCTCCGCGTGGCCGATACCGGCCCCGGCATCGCGCCCGAGCACCTGCCCCACCTCTTCGACCGGTTTCGGCGGTTTCATGCGGGCGGGGCGGCGGCCCCAGAGGGCTACGGGCTGGGCCTGCCCATTGCCCGCACCATTGCGGCCTTCCACGAAGCCACACTCACGGCCACCTCGGAAATCGGCAAGGGCAGCTGCTTCGTGCTGGAGTTCGGGCCGGCCCGCTCCACTCCTGCCGACGCCTGAGCCACCCGCCCCGGCCACGCCCCTCTACGCTTCTACCACGCGTCGCAGCGGTGTGAAAAGTGCTAGAAGCGGTGTGAAGACTGCTAGAAGAGGTGTGAGAACTGCTAGAACCGATGTGAAGAGTGCTAGAAGAGGTGTGAAAGGTGCTAGAAGCGGTGTGAGAACTGCTAGAACCGATGTGAAAGGTGCTAGAAGCGGTGTGAGAACTGCTAGAACCGATGTGAAAGGTGCTAGAAGCGGTGAGAAGAGTGGTAGAAGCAGTATGAAGGCTGCTAGAACTGGTTCCGGTCCGACGCCACCAGGCGTCCGACCGGTGCCAACTGCACGCCTGCGTGCTTGTGAGCGGTTGGGCCGGGTTCTGGCCGCACGGGTGTCAGCATGAAGCAGACCGGTCGGACGCCTGGTGGCGTCGGACCGGCGGAATAACAGGGTGCGTTCTACACGAAACAGCCCGCCTGACGCTAGATCAGGCGGGCTGTGGCTGGCTTGTGGGTGTGTTAGCCCAGGCCTTCGGCCGATTCGCCGGGGGCGGGGGTGGCGCTGCCTACGTGCGGGGCCGGCTTCTCTTCGGTGGGGAAGCTGGGGCCTAAGTGCCAGCTTGCATTCAGGCCGCTGATGGCATGATGCGCCGTCAAATCAAACTGACAGGGCACGAGCGAGATGAAATTGTTGGCGAGGGCCCATTCGTCGGTGTCGGTGCCCTGGTCGAGGTTCACGAACTCCCCGATCAGCCAGTAGTAAGGACGGTTGTGCGGGTCGTGGCGCAGGTCGAACTCTTCCTGCCAGCGGGCGCGGGCCTGGCGGCACACCCGGATACCGGCAATCGGCTCGTCGGACTTTTTGGGGATGTTCACGTTCAGGGCGGTGCCGGCCGGGATGCCGTGTTGCAGCGCCTGCCGCACAATGTGCTCAATCCAGGCTTCGGTGTGCTCGAAATGGGCGTTGTGGCCGTATTCGCAGAGCGAGAAGCCGATGGCGGGCAGCCCTTCGATAGCCGCCTCAATGGCGGCCGACATGGTGCCGGAATACAGCACATTCACCGACGAATTGGAGCCATGATTGATGCCCGAAACCACTAAATCGGGCTGACGGTCTTTCAGGACGTGGTGCTTGGCGAGTTTCACGCAGTCGGCGGGGGTGCCGCTGCACTCATAGGCCTCAATGCCCTCGAAAATGGTGCTGGGGTCGAGGCGCAGGGAGGTGCCGATGGTGATGGCGTGGCCCATGCCCGACTGCGGGGAGTTGGGCGCCACTACCACTACCTCGCCGATGCGGCGCATAACGCGTACCAGCGCGGCAATGCCGGGCGCGGTGATGCCGTCGTCGTTGGAAATCAGAATCAGGGGCTTTGGGTCGGGGGCAGTCACGGGCAAAAACGATGTAGTGAACGGAAAGGAAGGTAAAGGTACGCAGCCCGGGCGGCGGCGGTGGGCCCGCGCGCCGCACTGGGCGCTGCCCGGGCGGCCAGAACAGCTCAACAAGTGCTTTGCGGGGAGCGTATGCAGGCTATGGCAACTTGTTTTTCTTTTTTGATTACGGCGCTGGCTTCGGCTGTGCTGTCGGCGGGCCTGGGGGCCTGTGAGTCGCGGCAGGCTACCGACCCGGCCGGGCCGCCCTTCGTGCCCGCCGCCGGGGCCACCGATCCGGCCACGCTGGAGCCGGGTTCTACGTCTGTGGCGGCGCAGCCGGGCGCGGCCACCTCGGCCGGGGCGCGCCTGCCCGACTCGCTGCATCTGATTAGTCCGGGCCAGGCGGGGCGTCTGCGCCTGGGCATGCGCGAAGACCAGATCAAGCGGCTGATTTCGCCGGGTTTGCTCCGCCCTACTACCTACCTGGACAAGGGCCGGGAGCTGCCCGCCTACGAGCTGCGCGATGCCCAGCAGCCCAGTGCGCCGCCCAGCGTGCTGCACCTCATCGGGGATGCGGCCAGTGGCTACCGGCTGCGGCGCATTCGCATCTATGATCCGCAATACCGCACGGCCGAGGGCATTGGGGTGGGTTCGCCGTTTGGGGCGGCGCGCCAGAACCTGGGCCTGACCAAGGTGCGCGACACGCCGGCCGGTTTTGCGGCGGTTTCGGGCGAAGTAAAAATAGCCTGGGTGATTGACCCGAACTCCTTGCCGGACAAGCATCCGGCCGAGATGAGTTCGGCCGATATTCCGCCGGCCGCGCGCATCACAGGGGTATTACTTTACCAGTAGAAAGGCAGGATAGGGCTTGTAGTGCTTGGTAAATATTGTACTTTGGCAACGCAAGCCGCTCCGGGAGCCGGGGCGCTGCCCTACCCTCTATCCCGGCCTTCTGCTTTTCGTTATGGTTCTGTTTGAAAACCGCTACCGTACCCACGATTTGGGTTTGTTGCTGCTGCGTGTTGGTATCGGGGTCATGTTCACGATTCATGGGTATCCGAAGCTGACAGGCGGCCCCGAAATGTGGGCACAGGTGGGCGGGGCAATGAAGGTAGTGGGCCTGGATTTCGCGCCGGTGTTTTGGGGATTCATGGCGGCCGTGGCCGAAGCCGTGGGCGGGCAGCTGCTGGCGCTGGGGTTGTTTTTCCGGATTGCCTGCGCCCTGCTGCTGGGCACGATGGTAATGGCTACGGTGATGCATATCAGCAGCGGCGACGCTTTCGGGGCGTATTCGCACGCGTTGGAAGCGGCTTTTCTGTTTCTGGGGCTGCTCTTCACCGGTCCCGGCCGCTACAGCCTCGACCAGATGCTGTTTCCGACCCGTACGCTGCGGCGGTTGTATTAGGCGGCGCGGGTTTTGGCGGGGCCGGTAGCGGCATAGCCGGGAAGCCGTTTGGTTTTCCTTCCTTTGCCGCATGCTTTCTTTCCTGCTTTCCACCCTGCTGCTGACTTCCGCGCCCCCCAAAACCGACTGGCGCACGCCCTACGAGCGAGGCAACGGCAACACCACGACCACCTACGCCGAGTGCATCCGCTACTATCAGCAGCTGGATGCGGCCTACCCCGAAATAACGATGCGCGCGGCCGGCTTCTCCGACAACGGCCTGCCGCTGCATGAAGTAGTGGTCAGCCTCGATGGCGACGCCGACCCGGCCTCGGTGCGGGCCAAGGGCCGCCGCGTGGTGTTCATCCAGAACGGCATTCATCCCGGCGAGCCGGAAGGCATTGACGCCGCCATGATGCTGGCCCGCGACTATGTGCAGCAGAAAAAGCTCCGGCAGCAGCTCACGCACGTTACACTGGTCATTATTCCGGTGTATAACGTGGATGGCTCGCTGAACCGCAACTCCACGACCCGCACCAACCAGAACGGCCCCGAATCGTATGGCTTCCGCGGCAACCCCCGCAACCTCGACCTGAACCGGGACTACATCAAGCAGGATTCGCGCAATGCCCGCTCGTTTGCGCAGCTGTTTCAGCGCTGGCAGCCCGATGTGTTCGTGGACACGCACACCTCCAACGGCGCCGACTACCAACACGTCATGACGCTGATTGCTACGCAGAAGGACAAGCTGCATCCGGCCCTGAGCCAGTACATGCAGCGCCAGCTGCTGCCGGCTTTGTATAGCGGTATGGCCAAGCGCAACACCCCAATGACGCCCTACGTGGACTTCGAGGGCCGCACGCCCGATGCGCGCGGGCTCAGGGGCTTCCTGGAAACGCCCCGCTACTCCACCGGCTACACCACGCTGTTCAATACCATCGGCTTCGTGACGGAAACGCATATGCTGAAGGCCTATGCGCCCCGCGTGAAGGCGCAGTACGACTTTCTGGAGCTGCTGGTGCAGGCCGTGGGGCAGCAGAAAGACGCGCTGGCCCAGGCCCGCACCGAGGCGCAGCAGCAGCTCCAGACCCAGACCACCTTCCCGCTGGCCTGGAAGCTGGATACTACCGCCGCCGAAAAAACCGCGTTTCTGGGCTACGAAGGCCGCCTGAAACCCAGCGACGTGAGCGGCCAGCCCCGCCTCTACTACGACCGGAAGGCGCCTTTCTCGCGGCAGATACCCTATTACAACACGTTCCGGCCCACCGTGCAGGTGCAGCGGCCGGTGGCCTACCTTATTCCGCAGGCCTGGGGCGAAGTTGTGGACCGCCTGCGCCTGTCGGGCGTGCAGCTGCGCCGCCTGCGCCGCGACACCACGCTCACCGCTGAAGTCTACTACATCCAGGACTACAAAACCGGCCAGCGGCCCTACGAAGGCCATTACCTGCACAGCGCTGTGGAGCTGCGCCCCACCCAGCAGCCGCTGGCCTTCCGCCAGGGCGACTACGTAGCGCTGCTCGACCAGCCCGCGGCCCGCTACCTCATCGAAACGCTGGAGCCGCAGGCCACCGACTCGTTTTTTGCCTGGGGCTTTTTCGACGGTATTCTGCAGCAGAAGGAGTACTTCTCCGATTATGTGTTTGAGGATGTGGCCGCCACCCTGCTCCGCCAGGACCCGGCGTTGCGGGAGCGGCTGGAGAAGCTGAAGCAGCAGAACCCGGCCTTCGCGGCCAGCGGCGCGGCCCAGCTCGACTGGATCTACCGCCAGTCGCCGCACTACGAGCAGACCCACCTGCGCTACCCCGTGGCCCGCTGGCTGGGCGGCGCTCTGCCGACGGTGGAGTAAGGCTCGCAGAACGTCATCCCGAGTAGTAGACCGTCATTCCGAGCGAAGGCGGAGCCGCAGCCGAGGAATCTCGCTAGTGTGGTAATAATTACTACCCCAACCGTAGCACGCGAGATTCCTCGACTCGACTCCGCTGCGCTCCGCTCGGAATGACGTTCTAAAGTGCTGAAATGACATGCTGATATTGCAGCCTCCTTTTCCTTCCCTAGCTTGCCCGCATGGCTATTCTCGAACTCGATAATCTTTCCAAAACCTACGGTGGCACCACGGCGCTCAAGGGCCTGACGCTGCAGGTGGAACCGGGCAGCGTATATGGCCTGCTGGGCCCCAATGGCAGCGGCAAAACCACTACGCTGGGCATTGCGCTGGGCGTGTTGCGGGCTTCGGGTGGCACGGTGCGCTGGTTTGGGCAGGAACCGACGGCCGCCAACCGCCGCCGCATCGGGGCGCTGCTCGAAACGCCCAACTTTTTCCCCTACCTCTCGGCCCGCCAGAACCTGCTGCTGGCCGCCGACATCAAGCAGGCCGACCCGCGCAGCGTAGATCAGGCACTGGACAGTGTGGGGCTGGGCACGCGCCAGCACGACGCATTTCGGGGCTTTTCGCTGGGCATGAAACAGCGGCTGGCCCTGGCCTCTACCCTGCTCGGCAACCCCGAAGTGCTGGTGCTCGATGAGCCCACCAACGGCCTCGACCCGCAGGGCATTGCCGAGGTGCGCAGCCTGGTGCAGCGCCTCGCCGCCGAGGGCAAAACCATCATCCTGGCCAGCCACCTGCTGGATGAGATTGAGAAAGTGTGCACGCACGTAGCCGTGCTGCAGCGCGGCGAGCTGCGGGCCGCCGGGCCGGTCGGCAACATTCTGGCCACCGCCGACCGGGTGCTGCTCCGGCCGGCTCCCGACACTCCGGCCGCGCTGGTACAGCAGGCTCTCACCGTGTTGCCCTGGGTGACGGATGTGCGCGCAGAAACCGGCGGCATCCTCAGTGCGGCCCTTGCCGCCAGCCACGGCCCCGCCGATGTGAACCGGGCGCTGTTTGAGCAGGGCCTGGTGCTGGCTGGCCTCGAAATCCGCCACCGCAGCCTAGAAGCGCAGTTCCTGGAGCTCACCAAGTAGCCAGCGCCAGGCACCCGGAACCCCAAAGTCTCCCTGGTTGCTGAGCAACCTTCCTACCCTTTTTCTCCTCGATTCAAGTACATGCTTTTCCGTCCTGAACTCCGTAAGATCCTGCCTTATCGCA
This sequence comes from Hymenobacter psychrotolerans DSM 18569, assembly GCF_900142395.1. Classification (GTDB taxonomy): domain Bacteria; phylum Bacteroidota; class Bacteroidia; order Cytophagales; family Hymenobacteraceae; genus Hymenobacter; species Hymenobacter psychrotolerans. Next base: position 98,022 of record NZ_FRAS01000003.1, read on the forward strand.
CCGTCTGGATTATTCTGCTGGCGTATGCGGTGCTGCTCATGCTGTTTGTGGGAGCCGGCGGCAACGTAACCTTGAACGGGCAGCAGCTGGGGCAGTCGTTGTATGTGTTTCCGGCGCTGTGGAGCAAGCTGGCCTACGTAGCCAGCTACTTCACCATGCTGCTGGGCGTACTGCTCATCATTCTGATTACCGACGAATTTCAGTTCCGCACTTTTCGCCAGCAGGTTATTGATGGAGCTTCCGTGGGCGAGCTGGTGCAGGGGAAGCTGGCCGCATCGGGGGTGCTGGCCGGTTTTGGGATGCTGGTGGTGCTGGGCGTGGGGTTCTACTTTGGCCTGACGCGCGCCGCGGCTACCGTTGACCAAGCGGCAGCCGGCTTGCCGGCCGTGCTGTTCTACGGCGCGCAGGTGCTGGGGCTGCTGGCGCTGGCAGCACTGGTAGCCGTGCTGGTACGCCGCAGCGGGGCCGCCATTCTGGTGTTTCTGCTGTATCTGTGGGTGGCCGAGCCGCTGCTGCGCCTTTCGCTGCCCGATGAGTTGGACCGCTACCTGCCCGCCAAAATATTCAACAGCCTCACCCCCATGCCTGGCCAGGAGCTGCTGGACACGGTAGCCGGCCCTTCGCTGGCCCTACTGCCCACTCAGGCGCTGCCATTGGCGCTGGCTTACATGGCCCTGTTCTGGGCCCTGAGCTACCTGCTGCTGCGCAGCCGGGACTTGTAGGTGGAGTAGTGGGGTGGTGGGGTGGCGGATTAGCGCATACTGAATCCACCACCCCACTACTCCACCACTGCGGCTTACTGCTTCACCAGGGAGTTGGCGTAGTTCACGATGAAGGCCAGCTCCCGCGCCACCGTGAAACTGAGCTTGTTGTCGCGGACGTATTGCTCAATCTGCCGCGACTGGCCCTGAAACACGGCCAGCAAATCCTTTTTGGGGTTGCGGAGCGGGATAATATCGCCGGCCGGCGTGGCCAGATAGAAATCGTCTTTCACCTGCGTGTAGGTGCTGAGGTAGCGCCCGGCCCCGTAGCCGTAGCCATACGGGCCGGTGTTCATGGTGCGCTCCACCAAAGACTCGCGGCGCAGCAGCATCCGGGGGCCGTTGCTGAGCTGCTCAAAAAACGCCGGCGACTTAAAGTCGCTGTAGTCGTTGCCGCGGTTCCAGCGGAACGTGCGAAACACCCGCACCCGGTTCCGGTCTTCGGTTTCCGGCCGCTGGCGGGGCATGCCGTACATGGGGTTGCCGTAGAAGTATCCGTTGCGGGCGTCGTAGAAATTGTCGTAGTAGCCGCTGCCGCGGCGGCTGTCTACTTCCTCCCCTTTCACCGCAAAACTATTGATGGACACGGCCGACAGGGTGGTAATAGTGCCGTCGGGCTGGGCCATAAGCAGCACATCCTGGTCGCGGCGCAGCGTCACGGGGCCACGCAGCGTGTCGCCGCTGGTGAGCAGAATGGTGCTGCCGGCAAACTCCTGCACCAACGGGCGCTTGCTTTGGCCGTTGGCTACAGAAACAGACAGCAGCTGGGCCGCCAGAAAAGCCGGGAACAGAAAGCGGATTGAAATCATAGCGAGGGAAAAGTAACCAAAAGTGGCGGCAAAGCGGCTTCTGTGCGTTGTGGCCGGCCAACTTAAGGGCCTGCTATGCGCAAACCTGGAAAAAAGCCGCTGAGTTCAGGCAGTTGAGCGGCCACGCTGCTGCATTTCCCGTTCAGACGACAACTGCTGCCAAAACCGGCCTTACTGCATCCTGGAACATCAAAATGCCCGCCCCCAAAGCTGGGGGCGGGCATTCCTTGAGGATGTTGGCAGTGCGGCCGGCGCTACGGTGTGGGCAGCATTTCGGCAGCGGCCTGGGCCGGATGCGGGCCCCGGTCTTTGCTCAGAATGGTGTGGCCCAGCTTGTCGCGCTTGGTGGTCAGGTAGGTTTCGTTGTGCCGGTTGGGCTCAATTTCGATGGGCACGGTGTCCACGATTTCGAGGCCGTAGCCGATGAGTCCGGTGCGCTTGCGGGGGTTGTTGGTGAGCAGGCGCATCTTCGAAACGCCCAGGTCGCGCAAAATCTGCGCGCCCACGCCGTAGTCGCGCTCATCCATGCCAAAGCCCAGCTCCAGGTTGGCTTCCACGGTGTCGCGGCCCTGCTCCTGCAGCTTGTAGGCACGCAGCTTGTTGAGCAGCCCAATGCCGCGGCCTTCCTGGTTCATGTACACGATAACGCCGCGACCTTCACGCTCAATCTGCGCCATGGCGCGGTGCAGCTGCGGGCCACAGTCGCAGCGGCAGCTCCCGAAAATGTCGCCCGTAACGCAGGAGCTGTGCACGCGGGCCAGCACCGGCTCAGATCCGCTGATGTCGCCTTTTACCAGGGCCAGGTGCTGGGCGCCATTGGTGCGCTGCGTGTAGGCAAACAACTCAAAATCACCCCACTGGGTGGGCATCTGCACCGAAATATCCCGGGTGATGAGGCTTTCCTTTTCGAGACGGTATTTGATGAGGTCCTGCACCGAAATCAGCTTCAGGCCCCATTTCGTGGCAATTTCGCGCAGCTCCGGCAGGCGGGCCATTTCGCCGTCTTCCCTGAGAATCTCAACCAGCACCCCAGCCGGCTCGAACCCCGCGAGGCGCGACAGGTCGATGGCGGCTTCGGTGTGGCCGGCGCGGCGCAGTACGCCTTCCTTGCGGGCTTTGAGCGGGAAAATGTGGCCTGGCTTGCCCAGCTCCTCCGGCTTGGTGTCGGGGTCGATGAGGGCCAGAATGGTTTTGCTGCGGTCGGAAGCCGAAATGCCGGTGGTTACGCCGTTTTTCAGCAAATCGATGCTGACGGTGAACGGCGTGGCGTGCAGGGCCGTGTTGCGGCCCACCATCAGCTCCAGACCCAGCGCTTCGCAACGGTCCTCGATGAGTGGCGCGCATACCAGCCCGCGGCCGTGCGTGGCCATAAAGTTGATGACTTCGGGCGTGGCGCACCGGGCGGCGCAGATGAAGTCGCCTTCGTTTTCACGGTCTTCGTCGTCCACGACCACCACTACCTTGCCGGCGCGGATATCGGCAATGGCCTCTTCAATTGAATCCAGCATAGCGGATTAAAACAGATGAATGGGACTTCGCGGAGTTGAGTGTTCCGGCGGGAACCGGCGCGAAGCTGCTGCTACAACCAGCAACAGTGCCGCGAAGTTACGCAACGGCAGATTGGCGCAGGGCTCCGTTTCCAAGTTTGCGGCAGGGGCCGCTAGGCGTTTCTTCTGTCGTGCTTATTCTTGGGCCAGTTCGGTGGCACGCTGCTGGGCCGCCTTGATGCCGGCCTTGAGAGTTTCGGCCAGGCCGCCAGCCCCAAACTCGCGCAGAGCGGCTTCCGTGGTGCCACCCTTAGAGGCTACAGCGGCAATCAGCTCGTCGGGAGTTTTGTCGGAGGAATTGAGCAGATGATAGGCGCCCAGCATGGTTTGCTTCACGAGTAGACCCGCTACTGAGTCGGTGAAGCCTAACTCCTTACCGGCCTGCATCATGGCCTGCACGATGTAGTAGAAATAAGCCGGGCCGCTGCCACTCACAGCCGTTACGGCATCCAGCAGGCTTTCGTCTTCCAGAAAAATGGAGCGTCCGGTAGCATTCAGCAGGTTTTCTACCTGGTGCAGGCGCGTGCGCTCTACTTCCACCGCCGCCGAAAACCCCGTAATGCCCATGCCCAGTAGTGCCGGTGTGTTGGGCATAGCGCGCATCACCTGCTGGTGAGCCAGCTCCCGCTGCAGCCGCGCTATCGGGATACCCGCCATAATAGAAACCACCACTTGCTCCGCTCCCAGCAGGGCACGTAGCCCAGTAGCTATCTGACTGAAATCCTGTGGCTTCACGGCCAGCATCACTACATCATAGGTTCGGATGCGGGTATTGAGCAGCCCTGCGGGCAGGCCCGGGTAGGCGGCGGCCAACTGCTGGCGCTGCGCTTCACCACGGCTAATCAGTAGCAAATCAGCACGTTCTACCAGGTTATAGTGCAGGAAGGATTTGGCAAAAGCCATTCCCATGTTGCCGCAGCCCAGAATGGCAATTCGGAGGTTGGAGGTCATCGTACAAGAAGAGCTTAGTTGCTATAACCGATAATGCGCTTGAGTGCCCCAGTAATGTAAGCTGCCACAACAGCCGCTGCCGCTACCGGCTCTGCTGAAACCGCTGCGTGGGCTCCCAGACGGTGGTGCGCACACCCCGCAGGAAACGCCACAGTCCCAGCAGCAGCGCGGCATTCATGCTGTAGAAATGCGTGATAAAGCGCAGCAGCCGTGAGTGGGTTCCCCGGCGGCGCAGACCGGCATCGAGCAGCAGCAGCAGCGGCACGCCTATTTGCCCGGCCAGCATCAGCTGGTAGAACCAGCCGCCTCCGGCCAGCACCAGCACTATGTTGGCCAGCATCATGAGCAGCAGCAGCAGCGGCGTAAGCCAGCGCAGCACCTTATGCGACCAGAACGCAAAACTCACGCCGCGCCATGGTGGCCACAGCAGGCGCCGGAAAGCCAGTAGGTTCTGGAAGTTGCCAGCCGAGATGCGCGCCTTGCGCCGGAACTCCTCCGGCAGCCTATCCGACACATCCTCGTAGCACACGGCGTCCAGCTCGTTGATGGCCTGGTAACCATCCTGCAGCACGGCCATGGAAATAAAGAAGTCATCGACCAAAAACGAAGCCGGGGCCGGATGGTAGCAGGCGCGGCGCACCGCGAAACAGCCCCCGAAAGCGCCAATCATGGCGCCCCACACCACGCCTTCTTGGTACTTGATGAGGTTTTCGCGCTCCAGATACGCCTTCTCCTGGCCCGATATGCCTTCCTGCCGGTGGTCAGGGTTGAGGATGTTGCCGCCCACCTGCCCGATGGCCGGATTGCGAAAGTGCTTCACCAGCTGATACAGCGTATCGGGGGCGAAAAACACATTGGCATCTGTGAGCACCAGCACCGGCGCGGTAGCCTCGCGGGCCAGCGCCTCAATTACGCCGGGCTTGCCGGTCCGCTGCCCGAACGGGCGAAACTGTAGCTGCGGGTGTTCGGCGGCCAGCCGTGCTACCAGCGCGTTGGTGCGGTCCTGGGAGTTGTCGGAGCCGATGTAGAAGGTGAGCTTGTGGAGCGGGTAGCTGGTGGCGAAAGTGGAGCGGATTTTCTCCTCCATCACCTGCTCCTCATTGTAGACGGCCAGCAGAATATCCACGGCGGGCAGGTCCGGGGCATCGGGCGCAAACACCTGCTGGTTCTGGCGGCGCGACCGGGCCAGCCGGGCCAGCAGCAGCGGAAACAGCACGTAAGTGTGGGCCACCAGCAGCAGACTGCCCCAGAGGACGCCGGCCGCAAGGGCCGCGGTCAGTGTCATACGCGTACGGGCGTCAGGATGGTATACAGGTCCAGCAGGCTTTCCACGATGCGGCGGTTGTCGTAGAGGCGGCGGATGGTGTGGGCGGCTTCCTGGCCGATGAGGGCGGTGGGCAGATGGCCCTGGTGGTAGCGGCCCAGCACTTCCAGCCAGGCGGCGGGCTCGTCGCGTAGCACAATGTCGTGGCCGTCGCGCACATGGATGCCTTCGGCGCCGAGCGAGGTGCTCAGGATACACTTGCCCAGGGCCATGCCCTCAATAATCTTGATGCGCATGCCGCCCCCGCTCAGCAGCGGCACCAGCATGATATCGTATTGCTGCATAAAGGCCGCCGCCGACTCCACGAACCCGTGCACCGTGATGCCGGGCTGCCGCAGCTCCCGGAACCGGGCCGGCATCTGCTTGCCGGCCAGATGCAGCTCCAGCTCCGGATACAGCGCGTGCGACTTCGGCCATACTTCGGCCAGAAACCAGTCGAGCCCTTCCTGATTCGGCAGCCAGTCGAAGGAGCCAATCATGAACAGCGTGCGGGGCTTGGGCCGGATAGCCGGATCGGGCTGGAAACGCTCCAGGTTCACGCCGGCCGGCACAAACACCACCGGCTCTTTGCAGCCCATGTGGCGCAGGCGCTGCTGGTCGGGCTCCGTGATGGCCGCTACGGCATCGAAGCGCGGCAGGTAGTCGTGCTCGAACTGCTGCACACGGCCGGCCAGATGGCGCAGGTAGAAGCGCTTCAGCGGGTTTCTTTCGCGACTGGCCAGCATCTGCCAGATGGTGTATTCCACGTTGTGCGCCCGCAGCACCACCGGCACCCTGGGAGCCACACGCCGCACCACATCCACGTACCAGGCCACGAACGAGCCTTCCATCTGTACCACATCAATAGCCTGCGTGCGCAGAATCTCGGTAAGCTGGGCGGCGGCTTCTTCGCTCACAAACCGCTCCACGTTGTAAGGAAGGCTGCTGTTCACCAAATTACGCAGCGCCTTCACTGGGGAGAGCCGCGTGTCCACATCTACGGCTACCAGACGCAGGTTGGGACCCAGATGGTCGAGGGCGGTGGCGGGCTGGTGGTGCTTGGGCGTGTTGAGGGCCAGCACCGTGACGCGGTGGCCGGCCCGCACGAGGCCCGCCGCCACGTCGTACATGGCAATGGCCCCGCCATCAGTGGGCGGATACGGTACGCGCGGACAGATTTGCAGAATGTGCACTGAAGGGGAATTGGGTAGTCGGTTGGGCGTAGGGCGGCAGTCGGGCAGTTCGGGTTTTATAAGTCAAAAATCACAAACAAACCGCCAAAAACAAGCCGGTTATGCGCCGCGAGGGATGACCGTGCCTAGCAGACTGGCCAGCTGGTTGTCCATCTGCTTGAGCAGCCGGATGGTTTGCAGGTGTTCCATCATGGTATCATCGTCGAGGGGGTGGCGCAGCGCCTCCAGCCGGACGGCCAGCTCGCGCTCCACATTCACCTTGTTGAGGCGCAGAATGGCGTTGTCGCAGGCGGTTTGCAGCAGGTCCAGCTCCCGGGGCACATGAATCTGGTGGGTGGTCCAGTTGGGGCTCAGCTCGTACTTTTCCGTGGCCAGCTCCGCCACCATGCTCCGGATATCGGAGCGGGTGTGCTGGATGAGGGTGCGCACTTCGGGCCAGCGGCCCTGCTCCAGCTCCTGCCGGCACAGGTGCAGCAGGTCGGCGTAGATACCGGTTTTAAAGGGCGTATCATCCAGCTGCTGCAACAGATACTGCGCCACGGCCACTTCCGGGGCCAGCGGCTGCGCCGAGTACAGCAGCAGCAGCCGCACCACTTCCCGCTCGCACTGCTCCAGCACGTCGGGCACGGGCTCCAGGTCTTCGCGGGTGAGGGTTTGCAGGTCGCCGCCCCCGCCCATCAGGTCTTCCGGCGAAGCCCCGTACATCAGGGCTTCGGCCTCCTCTTCGGGGCTCATGGGCCGCGGGGCCGGGCGCGTCGTGGGGCTTGCGCCGGCGCTGCCGCTGCTTACGTTGCTGCTGCCCGCCGAGGTGCCGCCTCCGCTCCCACCGCCGCTGTTGCCGCCGGCCGCCTTGCCGGAAGCGTTGCGAACCAGCTTGTTGTACTCCGTGATAAGCACCTGCTCATCAATCCCGAAGGCCTGCGAAGTCTGCTGCAGAAACACCTGCCGCTTAATCGGGTCGGGCACTTTGGCAATGCTTTGCAGCACTTCCCGGATGGCTTCGGCCTTCTTGACCGGGTCCTGGGCGGCTTCGCGGCTTACCAGCTCGGTTTTGAACTGAATGAAGTCCTGGCTGGCACCTTCCAGATGCTCCTTGAACTTCTGGTCGCCGACTTTGCGGATGTAGCTGTCGGGGTCGTCGCCGTCCGGAAACAGTACCACGCGCACGTTCAGGCCGCCTTCCAGCAGCATATCGATGCCGCGCAGCGAGGCCCGGATGCCGGCCGCGTCGCCATCGTAGAGCACCGTTACGTTGTCGGTGTAGCGCTTGATGAGACGGATCTGCCCGTCGGTGAGCGAAGTCCCCGACGAAGCCACCACGTTCCTGATGTCGCCCTGGTGCAGGCTAAGCACATCGAGGTAGCCTTCTACCAAATAGCACAGCTCCTCCGTCCGGATAGCCTGCCGGCCCTGGTAGAGCCCGTACAGCACATCCGACTTGTGGTAGATTTCCGACTCCGGCGAGTTCAGGTACTTGGCCGTTTTGTCGTTGGGCTTGAGCGTGCGCGCCCCAAACCCAATCACGCGGCCCGACACGTTATGAATCGGGAACATCACGCGGCCCCGGAACCGGTCGTAGCGGCGGCCGGTGTCCTGGCCCTGGTCGTCTTCGCGCCGGATGATGAGGCCGGTTTTTTCCAGGTACTTCTGCTCGTAGCCCGCTGCCGTGGCTGATTTCAGCAGATCGTCCCACTGATCCAGCGAGTAGCCCAGCTCGAAGGTCTTGATGGTGGCCTGGTTGAGGCCGCGCTGGCGCAGGTAGCTCAGCCCGATGCTCTGGCCCTCGTCGGTGCTCAGCAGCAGGCGGTGGTAGTGGTCCTTGGCCCAGTTCGACACGATGAACTGGGAATCCTTTTCGTTTTGGGCGAGCTGCTGCTCCGGCGTTTTTTCCTCTTCCTGGACCTCGATGCCGTACTTTTTGGCCAGGTACTTCAGGGCCTCCACATAGCTGGTGCCCTCAATGTCCATGATGAACTGCACCACCCCGCCCGCCTTGCCGCAGCCAAAGCACTTATACAGCCCCTTGGCCGGCGCCACCGAGAAGCTCGGCGACTTTTCGTGGTGAAACGGGCAGCAGGCCCACATATTCTGGCCTTTGCGCTTCAGACTCACGAAGTCGCCCACCACCTCCACAATGTCGGCGTGGTGAATTATCTGATCAACTAGTTCTTTGGGAATGCGGGCCATACTGCCGGCAAAGGTAGGCAGGAAGTGTGGCGAAGTTTCTGTGGTAGCGCGGGAACAACTGCCCAAGCAGTTAGCCCGCGTCATACGGAGCTTGTCGAAGTAGCTCTACTGCTGACTAACCACTAGCATTTCAACGAAGCGGTACAGCTGCTTCGGCAGGCTCCGCATGACGGGCTTTACTTTACGGGGGTTAAAAATTTCGGCTGGCGGTGGTTTCGGGGATGATGACGATGTAGTCGTAGCCCAGAATGGTGGCCTGCAGCTCCTGTTCGGGCACGGGCATGCCGCGGTAGAGCATGGCCCGCCGCAGCGGCCGCACATCAAACACCTGCCAGGCGTGGCCGGCGGGCGTGGCGGCCATAAAGGGCTTCAGCATGGCCTCATCAGCGGCGGAGTAGCTGGTGGCGTTTTTGCTGAAATCCACCGGGTTCTGGCCGGTTACTTTAGTGCCCTGCTTGCCTATCACGAAGATGTGCAGCGTTTTCTGGTCGTGGGCGTCGGCCAGGTTCACGGCCACGTTGCCCACGTCGTAGATGTCGCCCCAGATGCTGCGGCCCCGCCCCACGTGGTAAGCCCCGAACTTAAACAACATGGGCGGCAGCGGCTGCCCGGCCTGCTGGTACGGCGCCAGTTCCTGCAGCAGGTTGCGCTTCATCAGGTTGATGCGCGTCTAGTGGCCGCCGGGCTTGCCGGCCGCATTGGTTTTGAAGATGTTTACGCTGGCCTCCAGGTCCTGCAGCAGCTGGCGTACTTCGGGCCGCTCGGTGCGGGTCAGGGCGCGCAGGCTGTCGAGCAACGAGGCGCGCATGGTAGTAATCGTGACGCTGCCGTAGTTGCCCGCCACCAGCGCGGCCCGGTCGTGGGCCTGGATGGCGGCGGACTGCTGGCGCAGGAAGGCCTGCGTCTGCCGGTTTCTGGTTTGCTCGGCCATCAGCGCCAGCGTGCGCCCGGTTGCCGCAAAGCCCAGCTGCTCGATGCCCACCAGCGCCGTGTTCTGGCTGCGCAGAAAGCGAGCCAGCTCAAACTCCTCGGCCCAGCTATAAAACGACAGATCCATGGGATACTGCTGCAGAAACGCGCTGGGCAGGCCCGGTTGCGCGGCCAGGCGGCTCAGGTCGCGGGCCTGATACCGGTCGATTTCGGCTATGTACACCTTGGGTTTCAGCACCTGCGCCACAGCTTGCGCAAAGGCCGGAATCTGAGCCATGCCGTGGTCTTCGCCGATGAGTACCAGCGTACTTTTCTGAATATCCTGCTGCAGCTTGTCCCAGCCCGCGCCGCTGAGTTGGGGGCCGGTTTGGGTAAGAGTGAGCTGGTTTTTCTTCAGCAGACGCTGAAAGGTGGTGTCGGCCGGTGCCTGGGCCAGCGCCGCCGAAAACGCCGAGGCCGTAAGCAGTAGGGCACCCGCCCTGCGCGACAGGCAGCTTCGTAAGTGAGCAGAAACGAACATAAGCAGTGATAGGAAAACCAGGATGAAGGCTGCAAAATAGCGCTCCGCACTGTTGAGGCAACAGCCCGGCGGCAAACTTCCGGGTAGAGAGGTCCGGTGGCCGATTGGTTGTATGAAGCCGCGGAAAATTCCTTTGCCAGGTACCTGCCCGCCCCAATGAGCCGCCCGCCCGGGCCGTAACCTGCTCCAGGCGAACAGCAGGCCCGCTGTTCGCCCTTTTACAAGGGCACTGCTCCGTATGCCACCGTGCCTACGAGGCGTATTCCCCTGCTTTGTGCCAGATTCCCGGCGGGGCCAACCGTCGCCCCGGTTTCCGGGTTATCTTTGCGGATTGCATCCGCATTTTCCCGACTGACTATCCTATGGCAACCATCACCAAAGAAGCCGTTCTCAAGGCCCTGAGCTACGTGGAAGAGCCCGACCTGGGCAAAGACCTCGTCACGCTCAACATGATTGAGGATGTGGCAATTGACGGCAACCGCGTGTCATTTACGGTCGTGCTCACCACGCCCGCCTGTCCGCTCAAGCAGCTCATCCACGATGCCTGCGAGCGGGCCATTCATACCATGGTAGATAAGGATGCGGAGGTTGTGATTGTCATGACCTCGCGCGTGACTACCATGCGCCAGAACCGCGACCTTCTGCCCGGCGTCAAGAACATCATTGCCATTGCCTCGGGCAAAGGCGGCGTGGGCAAAAGCACCGTGACGGCCAACCTGGCCATTGCCCTAGCCCAGACCGGTGCCAAAGTAGGCCTCGTGGACGCCGATATTTCGGGTCCCAGCATGCCGCTGATGTTCGGCGTGATGGACGCCCGCCCGCACGTATTCCAGGGACCCGACGGCAAAAACCTGATTCAGCCGGTGGAAGCGCACGGCGTGAAGCTGATGAGCATCGGCTTCCTGGCCCCGGCCGAGTCGGCTATTGTGTGGCGCGGCCCCATGGCGTCGTCGGCGCTCAAGCAGTTCATCACGGAAGTGGACTGGGGCGAGCTGGACTACCTGCTCCTCGACATGCCTCCCGGAACCTCCGACATTCACCTGACCATGGTGCAGACGGTGCCCGTCACCGGCTCGCTCATCGTGACCACGCCCCAGAAAGTAGCCCTGGCCGATGCGGAGAAAGGTTTGCAGATGTTCAAGCTGCCCCAGATCAACGTGCCGGTGCTGGGCATCGTGGAGAACATGGCCTGGTTTACGCCGGCTGAGCTACCCGACAACAAGTACTTCATCTTCGGCGAAGGTGGCGGCGTGGGCCTGGCCGAAAAGCACCAGGTGCCGCTGCTGGGCCAGATTCCGCTGGTACAAAGCATCCGCGAAAACGGCGACCTGGGCACCCCGGTTATTCTGCAGGAAAACACGCCGGCCGCTGCCGTCTTCGGGCAGCTGGCTGAGGAGCTGGCCCGCCAGGTCAGCATCCGTAACGCCGTGGCACCGCGCACCCAGGTAGTGCAGATGCAGCCGTAAGGCAGTAGCCGGCAGCAGTATCTGAGCGCAACCGCAAGCTCGGCGCTGCCGCCGGCAACTTTCCCGAAACGATTCGTGTTTCGTGTATCCCTGCCAAAAGCAGTACCTTCGCATACGGTCTGCCGTGGCAGCACCGCCAAATCAATACCTTCAGCGTTACTTATTCTTTCATGACGCATTCCGCTGCTGTAGAAGATCATCCGCTTCTGCCCCGCATTGAGCAGGCCCTGGACACCATCCGGCCGTATCTGGCTGCCGATGGCGGCAACGTGCGCGTGCTGGGCATTTCCGACGACATGGTGCTCCAATTGGAGCTACTCGGTGCCTGCGGCACCTGCCCCATGTCGCCGATGACGCTGAAAGCGGGTGTAGAGGAATCGGTGAAGAAGGCGGTACCCGAAATCCGGGCCGTGGAGGCCATCAACCTCACGCCTATGTCGGAGCAACCTGCTGGCCAGACCGGCCACCCCCAGTCGCCCGCCCCGGTACCTACCCCGCAGTTCTAAGTTTCTGAGGTTACACACAGCAGTGCCCCGCTCCTGCCGGTTTTCCGGTTGGGGCGGGGCGCTGTGGGTTTTGTGGCTTTGCGTTTGCGTTGTAACACTGTGTAACACATCCATCATTTGGTTATACTACCACTATGTAATATACCTAATTAAAACCAATAATATATACAGACAGATAACCGAACACATATTAACATCACTTTAAATCATTAAATGAAGTAAATCCAATTACCCTAGATGCTGTTTTCTTGTTTACAAGCTGTAGTCTTTCACACAATTTTGCATATATTTTCGGAGGAAATCCACCATTGAATTTCCATAACACGCCCTGATTCTCCATTTCCAATACACCCGATATATGCTTATATTTATCACCCAATCTATTGTTCACTATATAACTTGAAACTTGGTGACTCATTGTGAACCCCATAACATTCATTTCAGCTACAAGCTGCTCAAATTCTTCCTCTTCGACAATACTTCGCTGCTCTTCGCTTACTTTGTTTCGTAGCCTTTCTTCTTCATTTTTCGCCCTCTCTTTCTCTAACTCCTCCTCTTCAACTTTTTTTAACATTTGAGATTCCAACCATAATAGCTCAATTTCATCATTTCTATTTTGTATTAGAAATTTTCTCTCCTGTTCTAGCTCCGCTTTTCCCTTCGTACCAACAAGGCCAACCGCAAATTCACCCAACCAAAACGAAATTAATGCATCTATATCTAAATACATTAAATATATTGAATTGATATATTTAATTATATTATCTTTTTCAAGTTTAAACGCATCTTCAGGCTTTATAACTTGTTTTAATTGCATCCCTTTTGCCGTCATTTCTAATTCACACCAAAAGCATATACTTCTATTTTTATCATAATTTAATAACTTATCATAAACTTCCTTATTTGATTTATCAATTTTCACGATATGAAAAAACACTTCCTTGCCATAACCAATAGGAAAAGGATTAACAATAAATCCAAATCCCCTCTCGGAAAAATATTTTGTTACAACCCCAAAAAACACCTGCATTTTTATTACACTTATTAAGATTTAACTTATACCACCTGTTTTCCAGAAGCATTGATTGCCATTAACACCATAGTTAATACATATTCTTCCGAACCGGTTGCGGCAATACGTGGCGGGAGGTACAGCCGCAAGATAGTGGCTTTGTAGTATTCTGCCTCGTTTACCCGCATTCCGCCCGCTGCCGCTACCTTTGCCGCTTCTACCATCAACCTTCCACCCCGAATGGCTAACCCCAATGACCCCGCCCTGCACTCCTGGATTGATATTGCCCCCGGCAGCGACTTTCCCATTCAGAACCTGCCGTTTGGCGTGTTCGAGACGGAGGAGCGGGGCCCACGGCTGGGCGTAGCCATTGGCGAGTACGTGCTGGATTTGTACGCCGTGTCGCAGTTCGGCTTTTTTGAGGATCTGGAGCTGGGCCCGAAGATGCCCAAGGTGTTCCGGCGCCGCTCGCTCAACCAGTTTATTGCCTTGGGCCGGCCGGCGTGGCGGGCCGTGCGCCAGCGCGTCTCGGAGCTGCTGCGCCACGACAACGCCGCTCTGCGCGCCGATGAGGTGATGCGCGAGTGCCTGCTGCGCCAGAGCGAGGTGCAGATGCTGCGCCCCGTGAAACCCCATAACTACACCGATTTCTATAGCAGCATCGAGCACGCCACCAACGTGGGCATCATGTTCCGCGACCCGGCCAACGCCCTGCTGCCCAACTGGCGCCACATCCCGATTGGCTACCACGGCCGGGCCAGCAGCATCGTGGTGAGCGGCACCGATATCCGCCGGCCCAACGGGCAGCGCAAGGCTCCTGATGCCGCCGTGCCTACGTTCGGCCCGTCGCAGCAGCTGGATTTTGAGCTGGAAGTGGGCTTCATCGTGGGCAAAGGCACGCAGCTCGGCGACACAATACCGATTCAGAATGCCGAAGACCACATTTTTGGGCTGGTGCTGTTCAACGACTGGAGCGCGCGCGACATCCAGAGTTGGGAATACGTGCCACTAGGGCCGTTTCTGGGCAAGAGCTTCGGCAGCAGCGTGTCGCCGTGGGTCGTGACGCTGGATGCGCTGGAGCCGTTCCGGGTGGCCGGGCCGGTGCAGGAACCCGAGCCATTGCTCTACCTGCGGCAGCTCGACAGCCACAACTTCGATGTGCAGCTGGAAGTAGATCTGCAGCCTGAAAACGGGCCTGCTACGACCATTTCGCGCTCCAATTTCGGGCTCATGTACTGGAGCATGGCCCAGCAGCTTACTCACCATGCCTCCAACGGCTGCAATATGGAGGTCGGCGACCTGTATGCTTCCGGCACCATCTCGGGCCCCACACCCGACTCGCTGGGCTCGATGCTGGAACTGTCCTGGCGTGGCACCCGCCCGCTGCCTCTCGCCGACGGCTCGGAGCGCAAGTTCCTGCTCGACGGTGACACCGTGACCATGCGCGGCTATTGCGAGCGAAACGGCCTGCGCATCGGCTTTGGGGAGGTAACGGGCAAAATTCTGCCGGCGCCGGTGCTCTAACTGCCTGGCTAAGTACCGCAAACAGCCCCGCTTCCGGAGAGGAAGCGGGGCTGTTTGCGTTTGCGGCAGTATGGGCTAGGCAAATCATTTACTACGTATTTATACGTAACATCTAGTGCAAACACGTATTTAGAAGTTCATATAGCTGTTTGCGCAACCTTGAATTGGGAGGAACAGTACAATTTGACACGGTGGCGAAAAAGCTTCCCGTAACGACTGGCTTCGGCTGGCACTCCAGAAAAGCCACCCCAGCCGATTCCTACCACCCGAATCTAAAGCCCAACCTTATGCTAGCAATGGAATACCGTGGCCCCAAACGGGTCCGAGCCATTCAGAAACCCATGCCCGAAATAAAGCATCCGCAGGATGCCATTGTGCGGGTGTTGCGCACGTGTATCTGTGGGTCTGACCTGCATTTGTACAACGGCAATGTGCCCGATACCCGCGTAGGCTCCACATTTGGCCACGAGTTTATAGGCGAAGTAGTGGAAGTAGGCTCTGAAGTCACGAAGGTAAAAACCGGTGACCGGGTGATTGTGCCCTTCAATATTGCCTGCGGCGAGTGCCACTTCTGCCGCCAGGGCATGTTCGGCAACTGCCACGAATCGAATACTGAGGCGACGGCCGTAGGCGCCATTTTCGGCTACTCGCACACGGCGGGCGGCTTCGATGGCGGCCAGGCAGAATATGCCCGCGTGCCGTATGCCAACGTCGGCCCAACCATCATTCCGGCCGACATGGACCTGGATGATGCCGTACTGCTCACCGACGTAGTGCCGACCGGCTACCAGGCCGCCGAAATGGCCGGCATCCAGACCGGCGACACGGTAGTGGTGTTCGGGGCCGGCCCCATTGGTATCATGGCCGCGCGCTGCGCCTGGCTTTTCGGAGCGGGCCGCGTCATCATCATCGACCAGGAAGACTACCGGCTGGAGTTTGCCCGCAACTACTCGTACTGCGAGGCTTACAACTTCAGGGAAATGAACGACCCGGTGGTGTTCATCAAGAAAATCACGGACTGGATGGGAGCCGACTGCGTAATTGACGCCGTAGGCGCCGAAGCCGCCGGCAACACCATGCAAACCGTTACAGGCCGCAAGCTGCTGCTGCAGGCCGGTTCAGCCACGGCGCTGCACTGGGCCATCAACTCGGTGAAGAAAGGTGGCGTGGTGAGCATCGTGGGCGTATACGGGCCTACCGACAACCTTATCCCGATTGGCAACGTGCTGAACAAGGGCCTTACTATCCGGGCCAATCAGGCCTCGGTGAAGCGCCTGCTCCCGCGCCTGATTGACCACGTGCAGAACGGCATCATCAACCCCAAAGGCCTGATTACGCACCGCCTGCCCCTGGAAGAAGTAGCCGACGGCTACCGCATGTTCTCCGCCAAGCTGGATAACAACATCAAGACCGTGCTGCTTCCTCCCACCGCTAACCAGTAACGCCGCCCCACCATGGAAAATAAAACGATTGACCCCAAGCAGATCAAGGGCTGGGGCATAGATGCCGACCCGAAGAACGACCCTACCTACCCCATGCGGGACCGGATGAACGTGGGCGAAGACCCCGACAACAAGCACCGGCCCACGCAGCAGCCTACCCACCAGGTGGAAAAGCTCCGCTCGATTGAGCGCCCCAACATATCAGCGGTGTACGGCACTACTGTCCCGCCACAAGGCCTGAGCGGCATGATCCGGCGGCTAGCCTTCAAGTACAGCGAAAACCGCTACCGCCACTGGCTCCCCCTCATTGTTGCCGACCGGGTAAGCGTGGTAGAAGGCATCCTGGATGATCTGGTGCACGGCCACGTGCCAAACATCTACGCCGAGAAAGGCTATCCTGTGGAGTGGAAGCACAACCGCACGGCGTTTATTGCCAAAATGGCCACCATTGGGCTGGTCACGGCGGGCGTAATTGCCATCCTCAGT
The DNA here is from genome assembly GCF_900142395.1 of Hymenobacter psychrotolerans DSM 18569. Lineage (GTDB taxonomy): Bacteria > Bacteroidota > Bacteroidia > Cytophagales > Hymenobacteraceae > Hymenobacter > Hymenobacter psychrotolerans. The sequence continues at coordinate 114,659 of NZ_FRAS01000003.1, forward strand.
TCGGGCAAAAGCGAGAAGAAGTCTAAGAAAAAAGACTACCTCAGCCGCTACTAGCCACTCTGTAGCTACTAACTCTAACTGCATACAAAAGAGCCCTCCGCTGCTAGCGGAGGGCTCTTTTGTTTCATGGTGGGGTGCGGACTTACTTCTTGCCGGCTATAATCTCATCTACCACGGCCGGGTCGAGCAGCGTGGAGGTGTCGCCGAGGCTGCTGGTTTCGCCTTCCGCTACTTTGCGCAGAATGCGGCGCATGATTTTGCCCGAGCGGGTTTTGGGCAGGCCCGTCACAATCTGAATCTTGTCGGGCTTGGCAATCTTGCCGATTTCGGCCACGATGGTTTCGATGATGCTGGCTTCAATCTGCACCTTGTCAGCTTCTTTGCCAACCGCGCCTTCGTGGCAGATGACGTAGGCGTAGATGCCCTGGCCTTTCACATCGTGCGGGAAGCCCACCACGGCGCTTTCCACCACGTGCGAGTTCTGGTTGATGGCGTTTTCGATTTCAGCGGTGCCGAAGCGGTGGCCCGACACGTTGATGACGTCATCGACGCGGCCGATGATGCGGTACAGGCCCTGCTCGTCGCGGCGGGCACCGTCGCCGGTGAAGTAGTAGCCCGGATAAGGCGAGAAGTAAGTTTGCACGGCGCGCTCATGGTCGCCCCAGGTGGTGCGGATGATGCCGGGCCAGCTTTGCTTGATGGCGAGGTAGCCTTCCTGGTCGTTGCCTTCAATTTCCTGGCCTTCCTGCGTGAGCAGCACGGGCCACACGCCGGGCAGCGGCAGGCCGGCGCGGGCCGGTACCGAGGGCGTAATGCCCGCCATGGCCGATATCATGATGCCGCCGGTTTCGGTCTGCCACCACGTGTCCACAATTGGGCAGCGCTCCTTGCCTACGTGGGTGTGGTACCAATACCAGGCCTCTTCATTGATTGGTTCGCCCACTGAGCCCAGCACCCGCAGCGAATCGAGCGAGTAGCTGAGCACGTTGTCGAGCGGGGCGGCCATGAGGCTGCGGATAGCGGTGGGGGCGGTGTAGAACACGCTGACCGAGTGCTTGTCGATAACCTCCCAGAAGCGGCCGGCATCCGGATACGTGGGAATACCCTCGAACATGAGCGAGGTGCTGCCAGCCAGCAGCGGGCCGTAGAGCAGGTACGAGTGGCCCGTTACCCAGCCCACGTCGGCGGTGCACCAGTACACGTCGTTTTCTTCTACCTGAAACACGTTGCGGAACGTGTAGTCGGCCCAGACCATGTAGCCGGCGGTGGAGTGCACCACGCCTTTGGGCTTGCCTGTGCTGCCCGAGGTGTAGAGGATGAACAGCGGGTCTTCGGCGTCCATTTCTTCGGCGGGGCAGGTTTTGGGCACGTCGGCGGCTTCTTCGTGGTACCACACGTCGCGGCCTTCCTCCATGTGCACGGGCCAGCCCAGATGCTCTACCACAATCACGCGGCGGACGCTGGAGCAGGTTTCGAGGGCTTCATCTACCACGCGCTTCACCGGAATCTGCTTGGCGCCGCGGTTCAGGCCGTCGGCGGTGAGTACCACGGTAGCCTGGGCATCGTTCACCCGGTCGGCAATGGCCGTGGCCGAGAAGCCGGCGAAGATGACCGAGTGCACCGCCCCGATGCGGGCGCAGGCCAGCACCGCAATGGCCAGCTGCGGAATCATGGGCATGTACAGGCACACCCGGTCGCCTTTTTCTACGCCGTTGTTATGCAGCACGTTGGCGAATTTGCAGACTTCCTGGTGCAGCTCGCGGTAGGTGAGGCGCAGATGGCGGGTTTTGGGGTCGTTGGGCTCGTAGATGAGGGCCAGCTTGTTGCCGCGCGAGGCCAGGTGCCGGTCGAGGCAGTTTTCGGTGATGTTGAGGCGGGCGCCCTCAAACCAGGTGTTCTGGCCGCTGGCCATGTCGGAGGTCATCACCTTGTTCCACTTGCGCCGCCACGTGAAGGGCGCGGCCACCGAGGCCCAGAACTCTTCGGGGTGGTGAATGCTGAGGTGGTAGGCTTCGTGGTAGCCTTCGATGCTACGGATGCGGGGGTGGCGGGCTGGAGTTTCGGGCATGGGAGAAAGGTGATGGGTGAAGGGGTGATGAGGTGAATCGTGACAGGTGACAGGTAAATGGTGCTGGGGTGCTGGGGGCTGTCATCCTGAGCAGAGCGAAGGGCCTTATTACGTTTGAGTAATCACCGGATGGAATCGTTCCGGCGTGGTAAGGTCCTTCGTCGCCGCTTGATGCGCGGAATGCTCAGGAGGACAGGTTCGGCTGCTCGAAGGCCTGGCCGATGCCCCGGCGGCCGAACACAGCCCCGATTTCCGTCAGTATGGCGGGGTCATCGATGGTGGAAGGTACGGTGAACTGCTCGCCATCAGCGAGCTGGCGCAGGGTTTTGCGCAGGATTTTGCCGGAGCGGGTTTTGGGCAGCCGCTTCACTACGGCCGCCTGCCGGAAGCTGGCCACCGCCCCAATATGGCTGCGAATCTGGCCGATCAGCTCCTGCTCCAGCTGCTCCTCTCCCACCTTCTGGCCATCTTTGAGCACCACGAGGCCCACCGGGCGCTGGCCCCGCAGCTCGCAGGCTATACCCAGCACGGCGCACTCGGCCACGGCCGGATGGGCCGCCAGAATTTCCTCCATTTCGCCGGTGCTGAAGCGGTGCCCGGCCACGTTGATAACGTCATCAACGCGGCCCATGATGAACAGGTGGCCGCTGGGGGCGCGGTAGCCCCCGTCGCCGGAGAGGTAGTAGCCCGGAAACGTGTCGAGGTAGCCGCGCTGAAAGCGGGCATCGTCCTGCCAGAGCGTGGGCAGGCAGCCGGGCGGCAGCGGCAGGCGCACCGCTACCAGGCCGGTGGTGCCGGCCGGCACGGGCTGGCCGGCTTCGTCCAGAATCTGCACGTCGTAGCCGGGCACGGGGAAGCCGGCGCTGCCGGCCAGGGGCGCGGGCATATCCGCGAGGCCCGTGAGGGTCGCCAGCATGGGCCAGCCCGATTCGGTCTGCCACCAATGGTCAATCACGGGCACGCCCAGCGTGTGGCCGGCCCACTCGTAGGTGGCGGGGTCGCACCGCTCGCCGGCCAGAAACAGGCAGCGCAGGTGGCGAAGGTCGTAGCGGCGCACCAGCTCCCCGTCGGGGTCTTCCTTCTTGATGGCCCGGATGGCGGTGGGCGCCGTGAACATCACGCGGGCCTTGTACTCGGCGAGCAGGCGCCAGAACGTGCCGGCATCGGGCGTGCGCACGGGCTTGCCCTCAAACAGAATAGTGGTGCAGCCGTGCAGCAGCGGCCCGTACACGATGTAGCTGTGGCCCACAGCCCAGCCAATATCGGAGCCGGTGAAGAGGGTTTCGCCGGGCTCCAGCCCATAAATGGCCGACATGCTGTACTTCAGGGCCACGGCGTGGCCGCCGTTGTCGCGCACCACGCCCTTGGGCTTGCCGGTGGTGCCGGAGGTATAGAGAATGTAGAGCGGGTCGGTGGCATCGAGCGGCACGGCCTCCACGGGCGCGGCCTGCAGCAGCTCCCGAAAATCCACGTCGCGGGTACCGGTCCGGTTGTCCTCGGAGGACAACGGTTGGTCCTCCGAGGACAACGGTTGGTCCTCCGAAGTGGTCGGATGGTCCTCTGAACATATCCGGTTGTCCTTCGAGGACGTCTGGTTGTCCTCCGAACCTATCCGGTTGTCCTCCGAACCTATCTGGTTGTCCTCTGAACCTATCCGGTTGTCCTCTGAACCTATCCGGTTGTCCTCGGAGGACAACCGATGGTCGTTGGTGGGGTGCGGGCGCAGGTCGGCAAGGCAAAAGTCGCGCTGCGCCACTACCACGTAGTCGGGTTTGTGGGTGGCCTGCGCCACGGCGGCCTCCACGAGGGGCTTGTAGGGCACGGGCTTGTCGAACTCCATGCCGGCGGAGGCGCAGATGAGCACGCGGGGCCGGGCATCATCAATGCGGATAGCCAGCTCGGGCGGCGCAAAGCCCCCAAACACCACCGAATGCACCGCCCCCAGCCGGGCGCAGGCCAGCATGGCCACCACGGCCTCGGGCATGTTGGGCATATACACAATGACCCGGTCGCCTTTCGCTACGCCCAGCTCGCGCAGGCCGCCCGCGCACCGGGCCGTGAGGTCGAGCAGCTCGCGGTAGGTGTAGGCGCGCCTGGTGCCGGTCACGGGCGAGTCGTAGAGCAGGGCGGGCTGCTCGGCGCGGCCGTTCTGCACGTGGTAGTCGAGGCAGAGCCAGGCGGTGTTGAGCTGCCCGCCCCGAAACCAGCGGTAGAAGCCGGTGGCGGGGTCCTGGCTCAGGACGGGGCGGGGCGGCTCCCGGAACCAGGTCAGCTGCCGGGCCTCGCCGGCCCAGAAGGCATCGGGGTCGGCGAGGCTGGCGGCGTGCGCGGCAGCGTAGGAAGTGGCAGGTTTCATGGCGGCGTGGGAATTGGGGTGAGGCAGACAGGAAACGAGGATCAGACGGGCGTAGCGAGCAGCTCTTTCACTTTTTCCATGAGCTGGCGGGTGCTGAAGGGCTTGGGAATGTAGAGGTCGGCCCCCACTTCGTAGCCTTTCTGAATATCGGCCTCCTTGCTCTTGGCCGACAGGAAAATGACGCGGGTACCGGCGCGGCCGGGGTGCTGCCGGATGTGGCGGCACACCTGGTAGCCATCTACGTCGGGCATCATAATATCGAGCAGCACCACGTCGAAGGCGCTGTGGTCTACGGCTTCCAGGGCCTCGGTACCGTTGCGCGCAATACTGACCTGGTAGCCGTTTTTGCGCATCAGAAATTCGAGCGACATCACAATGTTGGGCTCGTCATCGACAATGAGAATGTGGGGCGTCGGCATGAGCAAATGGTTTGTTTTCGGGTGGACGGGCAGGATTGGAGCGGGTTGGGCGGTACGGGTGGGGCGAGTAGAGCAGGTCGGTTATTCTTGCACGGGCAGCTCGATGGAGAAGCGGGCACCCTGCTCAGGCTGGCTCTCGACCCAGATGCGGCCGGCGTGCAGCTCTACTATTTTGCGGGTGATGGCCAGGCCCAGGCCGGAGCCTTCGGGCTTGCGCGTGGTCTGGTTGCGGGCCTGGAAAAACTTGTCGAAGATGAGCTGGTGAAACTCGGGCGCAATGCCCTTGCCGTTGTCCTGCACCCAGATGCGCAGGCTGGCGGCATCGGCCAGGGCCACCACCCCAATGCGCCCGCTGCCATCGGCGCGGCACGACTTGATGGCGTTGGAAAGCAGGTTGACGAGCACCTGCATCAGCCGGTCCCGGTCGCCGGGCAGGCGGGGCAGGCCGGGCGGCACGGCCAGATCCAGCTGAATCTGCTTGTCGCGCAGCAGCTGGCCCACGGCTTCCAGGGCATCGGTTATCACATCGGCTACGTCAACGGGGCTCTTTTCCAGCGTCGCCTTCCCCGACTCAAATTTCTCCAGGTCCAGCACCAGCGTAATCAGCCGGCTCAGCCGCTCCGATTCCCTGGTGATGGTGAGCAGGAAGCGTTGCCGCTCCTCGTCTTCCAGGTCGGGGTTGTCGGACAGGATTTCGGACAGGGCCCGGATGCTGGTGAGCGGGGTGCGCAGCTCGTGCGTGACGGTGTAGAGGAATTCGTCTTTGTGCTGGTCCAGTTCCTGGAGCTGGTCGTAGGCGGCCTGCAGCTCCTGGGTGAGGCGCTGGAGCTGGCGCTGCTGCTTCTGCAGCTGGCGGTTGGCCTCCAGCAACTGCTGGCTTTCCTTGAGAATGCCCACTACGTTGTCGAAGCTGATGTCTTCGGCCGCGACGGAGGTGCGCAGCAGCAGCCGCGCCGAAGCGGGCCCGATGGAGCCGGCCAGCAGCTTTTCGGCGTAGGCCAGCAGGCGCGGGTCGGCCTGGGGCGGCGTGAGGTCGTCGGTGGCGTGGGCCTCCGGAAACCGGTCCTGGAAGGCACGCAGGGCTTGGTTGGTGCGCTTTTTCCCCAGAAACCCGGTCAGCAGGGCCCGCACGTCGGGCAGCGGGGCGGCGCTCTGCCAGCCGGCCGGCCCCTCGAAACCCGTGCCGCTGCGGAACACGTCCACGAACACATGGGCCTGGTGCTGCTCCAGCGCCGAGGGCTCGCGCAGCAGCGACACGCCCACGTAGAGGCCCAGGTTGAAAAACCAGCTCCAGAACAGCCCGTGCGAGAGGTAGTCGAGGCCTTCGAGGCCGAACAGCGCAAACGGCCGCAGCCAGCTCCACCCGAACAGCCCCTCATTCAGCACCGTTTCGGGCAGCAGATCGGGCCCCACCATGGTGGGCAGCACCAGCGTGAAAAACCACACCACGAAGCCCGCCAGCATGCCGGCCGTAGCGCCCTGCCGGGTGCCGCCCTTCCAGTAGAGGCCGCCCAGCACCACCGGCACAAACTGCGCCACCGCCGCAAACGACACCAGCCCGATATTGACCAGCGGCAGCAGGTGCCCCACGGCCGCGTAGTAGCCGTAGGCCAGCAGCAGCACCAGCACCACGGCCAGCCGGCGGCTCTGCAGGGCCACCTGGCTGAGGTAGGCAAACCAACGGGCGCCTTCCGCCCGCGCCGTCGGAATCCGGACCAGCAGGGGCATCAGCAGGTGGTTGCTCATCATCACGCTCAGGGCAATGGTTTCGACGATAATCATGGACGACGCGGCTGAGAGCCCGCCCAGGTAGATGAGCAGCGCCAGCCACGGATGCCCGGCCTGCAGCGGCAGCGCCAGCACAAACGTGTCGGCGTCGAGGCGGCCGGTGCCTTCCAGCAGCCGCCCGCCAAAGGCCAGCGGCAGCACAAACAGGTTGATGACGATGAGGTAGAGCGGAAACAGCCACATGGCCTTGCGCAGGTGGTCCTCATTCACATTCTCGACCACGGACACCTGAAACTGGCGGGGCAGCAGCAGAATGGCGGCCATGCTCAGAATCAGGAGCGTGAACCACTGCGCGCCGCTGGTGCCGGCCCCGTGCAGCGTGAACAGGCGGCTCAGGTCAGGCACGGCGGCAGCCCGCTCAAACACGTCCGTAAACCCATCGAACAGCCCGTAGGTGACGAACAGGCCCGCCGCCAGAAACGCTACCAGCTTCACCAGGCTTTCCAGGGCCACAGCCAGCACCATGCCCTCGTGCCGCTCGGTAGCTTCCACGGAGCGCACCCCGAAGATGATGGTGAAAAAGGCCAGCGCCACGGTGGTGTAGAACGCCGAGCCGGCCGCCGCGGCGTCTGCCACGGGCAGGCTCAGCGCATTCACGGGCTTGGTCAGGATGTCGAAGGAAACCGCAATGGCTTTGATCTGCAGCGAAATGTAGGGCACGATGCCCAGCACGCACACCACCGTCACGAGGGCCCCGAGCCAGGCACTTTTGCCGTAGCGCGCCGAAATGAAGTCGGCAATGGACGTGAGGCGCTGCAGCCGGCAGATGCGGATGATTTTGCGCAGTACCAGCCACGCGGCGGGCGCCATGAGCGTAGGTCCCAGATAAATACCCACGAACTCCAGCCCGAAATGCGCGGCCCGCCCCACCGAGCCGTAGTACGTCCAGGCGGTGCAGTATACGGCCATGCTGAGGGCGTATACATAGGGGTTGCTCACGAGGCTCCGCTGCCCCGAACCGGCCCGCCGCTCCGCCGCATACGCCACCCCAAACAGCAAAGCCAGGTAGCCGAACGAAAAGCCGATGACAAGCAGAGTGAACACGGAAGCAGAAGGGAATGAGTGAAGAAGCAATAGAAAACAACCGGGCCTACTGTCCCGGGCTACGCGCCAGCGGGAGTAGCCGGAGCGCTCATTTGGGCCGCACCAGCAGCCCCGTCAGCAGCACCAGCGCGCACCAGGCCAGCAGCACATACAGGTAGAGCACGGGCACCCCTCCTACCCGGCCGTCGTGGTCGAAGACGGCCAGCAGCGGGAAGTTGAGCAGCACGCCAAACAGCAAGGACACGAACAGCAGGCGCTGGCCGCGCCGCTGCTCCGGACGCTCCTGGGTGGGAATCGGGGCCATATAAGTAGTTGGTAGAAATCTGAGGGTGGGCAATAGCGCCCCGGCAACATAATAAAGTCCGCCGAACCAACGGCCCGGCGGACTTTATGGACAAAGCAGCCTGCGGGCTATTTCGTGTCGCCGGAAGTCTCATCCATCAGCTTCACGTTGCGCACGTCCTTCATCATCGCCTGCCCGATAAACCAGCAGAGCAAGGCAATACCCACCGGATACACGAGGCCCGCCAGGGTGCTGTGCTCCTTGATGAACGGCGTATCGGAGGCGGCGGCGCGCAGCGTGAGGGCCGTGGCAATCAGCGGCACGAAGCCCCCGAATACGCCGTTGCCGATGTGGTAGGGCAACGACAACGAGGTATAGCGCACTTTGGTCGGGAACAGCTCTACTAGGTAGGCCGCAATCGGGCCGTAGGCCATTGTTACGAAAAGCACCAGGCAGAACGTGAGGGCCGTCATGGCAAACAGGTTGGGGTCGAGGGCCTTCATCACGGCGGGCACGGCTTTGCCGGTAGCATCCACGGTGGCGGCGGTAACTTCCGTGAGCGGGCCGGCAAACTGCTTGAGGCCGTAGAAAATCGGGAACGTAAACAGCGCCCCGCACAGCAGGCCCATCATAATGATTTTCTTGCGACCAATCCGGTCAGAAAGCGAGCCGAAATACACGAAGAACGGCGTGGCCAGCACCAGCGCAATACACAGCACGAGGCTGGCGTCTACCAGGTCCAGCTTGAGCGTATTCTGCATAAAGGAGTAGGCGTAGAACTGGCCGGTGTACCACACCACGCCCTGGCCCATGGTAGCGCCGAACAGCGAAATCAGCACCAGGCGGCGGTTTACGGGGTTCACGAACGACTCGCGCAGCGGGTTGGCGCTGGTTTTGCCCTCCGACTTGGCTTTGGCAAACAGCGGCGACTCGTGCAGCTTGCGGCGGATGTAGTAGGAGGCAATAACGAGCAGGCCCGAGAGCAGGAACGGAATGCGCCAGCCCCACTCCTTGAAGGCCACTTCGCCCATGGTTTTGCGCGTGATGATAATCACGAGAATGCTCAGCAGCAGGCCGGCCGTCGCCGTTATCTGGATGAAGCTGGTGTAGTAGCCGCGCTTGTTGTCCGGCGAGTGCTCGGCCACGTAGGTGGTGGCCCCGCCGTACTCGCCGCCCAGCGCCAGGCCCTGTAGCAGGCGCAGAATGGTCACGATGACGGGCGCGGCAATGCCAATCTTGTCGTAGCTCGGAATCAGGCCCGTCACGAACGTAGCCCCGCCCATAATAAGCAGCGTGAGCAGAAACGTGTACTTGCGCCCGATCATGTCGCCGATGCGCCCGAAGAACAGCGCCCCGAACGGCCGCACCACAAAGCCGGCCCCGAACACGGCCAGCGTCCCGAGGATGGTGTCCTCAATCTTGCCCGTAGACCCGAACAGCACCGGCCCGATAATGGCCGCCAACGAGCCGAAAATGTAGAAGTCGTACCACTCAATAACGGTTCCGACGGACGAGGCCGTAATTACCTGCCAGATCTTACTGGTCGAAACCGCGTTGTTGTCGTGCGCTATGGCATCGTCGGCACCACTGCCGCCGGCCAGGGGCGCGGCTCCGGCATATGCGGCAGCGTCGCGCTGAGGAAGGTTGTCTTTCATGACTGATTGGTGGGGTGTTGGAATAGTGGTGAAAGGCAGCGTGAGGCACCTGCAGCGGCTACAGCGCCACCTGCGTCTGCAGCGTGATTTCCGGCTTGTAGTCCACGTTGTTTATATCCGTGAAATCGGGCCGGGCGCGGTAGTTGAGCGTGAATTTGGCGTTGTGCCCGTCGATGTAGAAGTTGGCCCCGGCGTCGAAGATGTTCACGTTTTTCTGCTCGCCGTTACTGGTGCGCAGGCCTTCGTAGCCGGCCAGCAGATGCGAGGCGTAGGGCTGCACGCGCAGCTTGGGGCCCAGCAGGTTTTTGGGCAGCAGGAAGCCGGCCTGCACGTAGCCCACGTTGCCGGTGCCGGAGTGCGGCACGGCATTGCCGCGGCGGGCATCGGTGCCGTAGCCGGGGTTGGCGGCCCCGATAAAGCGCGTGTGGTTGGGGCCCATGTTGTAGTTGTAGTACACGCCATAGAGCGTGAAGGCCGTGCCTGACTCCTTATTGATGGGCGTATCGAAGAACACGTCGGCCGAGAACAGGGCAATGTCGTGCTTGGTGGTCGCCACGGTGTTCAGCGAGTTCAGGCCGGCGGCCGTGGCGGCATCAATGGCGGTGGCATCCAGCACGCTGCTGCTGCTGCGGGAATACATGCCGTCTTTGTTGTAGAAGAAGCCGGCCCCGATGTTGAGCACCCGCTTCGAGCCCAGGTACGTGCCCACGTTGAAGGGCAGCAGGTTGGCTTCCGACTCCAGAAACCCGTAGCTGAAATACCCCTGGTAGACGTGGTTGGTGCCCTGCGGATTGTACTGCGCCGTGTTGGAGCCCGTATTCACGCGCGCCGTGCCGGTGCCGGTGGTGGTGCCCAGGCCCAGCGGCGTGCTGAACGCGCCGCTTTGGTTGGTCAGGAACGACTCGTTCACCGACAGCACGTAATCGAACTTGCCCACGCGGCCCTTGCCGTACACGCCGATACCGCGCACAAACTGGTCGATGGCCTCAATGACGGGCCAGTTGGTGAGCGGCGCATCCAGCGTCAGGTAGTTGATGGTGCTGGAGCGGGTCATGCGCGAAAGGCCGTTCTGGTAGTGCATGCCGGCGCCCAGGTTCAGGTACTTGTTCACCTTGTACTCCACCACGGCCTCGTGCACGAACAGCTGGGGCTTTTTGCCGTCGGTGGCCGGTGCCACGCCGCCACTAACGGCCGTCTGGTTGTTGACCCCGATGTGGGTGTACACCAGAAACCGGGGGTTCAGCTGCGACAGGATGATGAGGCGGGAGCGGCGCAGGGCAAAATCCAGCTGATCAGACTGCGGCTTGCCGGGGGCGCGCAGAGTGCCGGTATTGTTTTCGGTGTAGCGGGCCCACACCTGGTGCCAGGTGATGAACCGAATGTACTTCGAGCCATCGGGCGAAATATTCACTTTCATGCCCGGCCCGTAGGGCACCGACTCAGTAGGCAGTGCGGGTGTGGCGGCAACCACCGGTGCTGCTGGAGCGGCGGGGGCCGGAGCCGGTGGAGTGGTAGCGGGCGGCGGAGTCGGGGTGACCTGGGCCGCAGCCGAGACGGCCGCAAGAAGCGCGCTCATTGCCAGCGCATAACGGGCGTTTTGCATGGACGTGGTGGGAATGGGGATTGGATGAGCTCAGAGCAGGTAGCCCGCTCCTTTCCGGTGCCGGACTACTCCGCCAAGTATAAGAATCCCACCACAGAAGTCACTTTTGTGCTATACTTCTGCTAATGCCTATAGCCACCCTACCCCTGCCGGAACCGTTCCCAGCGGATCATCATATACTTGTCGCCCAGTTCAGTCACCATCATGCCGGCGCCCTTCAGGTTCTCCGGCCTGGCAAAAAACTCAGCCAGCTCTTTCTGATTGAGGATTTTGTACGTCGGATGATATTCCGTCTGGCGGGGCGCCTTCACGCCGTACTTCTTCACCCAGTTCATCACCGACACGTGGCTGACGCCCAGCAGCCGCTCAATCTCGCGGTAGCTCACGCCTTCCACATACAGCTGCAAGGCTTTGATGACGTAGTACGGATTGGTTTCCTTGCCCGTCTTGGCCACCGAGTAGTGGTAGCCGCAGTTTTTGCACTTATAGCGCTGCCGGCCGCCCACAATACCGCTTTTGGTGGCTTCCTTCGATTCGCACTTGGGGCAGCTAAGCTGGGCCATAAGCCTGGTGAGTAAGTATTTACTAAACAACTATAGCTATTTAGTAAAGATATAGCATTTCAGCAAGTATTACGTTCAATACGCGTTGCAGTGCTGCTCTACTCAAGTCCAACAGGACAAACTTGCTCTCACATAGCCAGCACCACGGCCAGCACGGCATCCACGGCCAGGCCCAGGCGGCGCATATCCAGGCGGGCCAGCGTGTCGGTGGGCTCGTGGTAGTGCTTATTGCGGTAGAAGGCGGTATCGGTGAGGAGCACGGCGGAGTAGTCGAACTGCCAGTAGTTGAGGTGGTCGGAGAAGTCGATGCCGGGCAGCCAGGCCGGCGCTTTGAACCGCTTCACGGGCAGCGCTGCCGCCGCCTTGTAGCGGCGCGCAAACTGCCGTCCGAAGCGGCCGTTGCCGAATTTCTGCGCCACCGTCACGTAGTTGCCGCGGCTGCCGTAGATCCATTTCAGCGGACCCAGTGGGTAGTCCTGGCTGCCCTTCCGGTCATCGTAGTAGCCCAGCATTTCCAGCGCCACCATGCCCCGCACCGGCACCCCGGCCTCGTGCAACGAGTTGGCATGCACGTAGCTGCCCATCTGCCGGGTCCGGAAAAACGGTGGTTCTTCCAGCGTATACGCCACCAGATCAATGCGGAAGGCCAGCTGCTTTTGCTGGCCCAGCAGGCGCGCCAGCTCCAGCAGCGCCGCCACGCCGGTACCGTTGTCGTCGGCGCCGGGCTGCTCGCCGCACACATCATAATGCGCCCCAATGATGAGCCGCGGACCAGTCTCGGGACCGAAGCTGCCGACGATGTTGCGGTAGACATTGCCCTGCACCTCGTACGGTTGCTCGGTAGCCCGGGCGCCGGCTGCGGTGAGTTCCGCCCTGATATAATCGGCGGCCTGGTTGAGGCTGGCCAGGTGCAGATAGTTGCGCGGCTCGGGCGTAGTGGTGAGGGCCACGAGGTGCCGGTGCAGGCGGGCGGTATCGGCCACAGATTGCGCGGCCACCGCGCCACTAAGCAGCATGACAACAGGCAGTAAACAAGCGCGTAGCATAACAGAATGTAGGAGTTGGGGCCGTAGAGCGGGAAAGATACCGGATCAGCCCCAACCCTGCGCTACGCACGCAGTAAACAGCAGGATTGGCGCATGCCGGCATCCTTTCTACCTTCACGCATGATGTTACGCTCCCTGGCAGTGTGTATAGGTGTGCTGCTTGCTGCTGCCCGGGCCACTGCCCAGAGTCCGCAGTCGGCTCCGTTGCGGCAGGCGCTGGCGCAGGCCACGTCCGATACCAGCCGCGTGCTGCTGCTCGCCGACCTGAGTGCTTCCTACCGCTACTCCCGCTTCGACTCGGTGCGCTACTATGCCTTGCAGGGGCTGCGGCTGGCCCGGCGCATCGGCTATACCAAAGGTGAGGGCCGCTGTTTGTCGCGCATCGGTATCCTGATTGGGGAGCGGGGCAACCTGCCCGCCGCGCTGCGCACCAACCTGCAGGCCCTGCAGCTCCACGAGGACAGCCACGACACGGAAGGCACGGCCCGCACGCTCAACCAAACCGGCCTGCTCTACTACGCCCTCGACGACTTCCGGCCTTCGCTCAGCTACTATTTCCGGGCGCTGCAGCTCTACGAGCAGGGCGGCATCCAGGATAATTCGCAGCTGATTAGTGTGCTTACCAACATCGGGGCCAGCTACGAAGGCATGCAGCGGCTGGACTCGGCGGCGCACTACCTGAACCGGGCTTACACGCTCACCACCGCCCCCCGCTCCCGCGACTGGAGCTGCTGGGGCAACCCGCTTCCGTATGTGCTGCGCGAGCTGGGGCTGCTGCAGGCCGTACAGGGAAACTCAGCGGCAGGCGTACGCTACTACCACCGCAGCGCCCGGGCCGCCGCCCTTGAAAACGACCGACGCAGCAGCGCCCGGGCGTTTCAGTATCTGGCCGAGCTGTACCACACCAGCGGCCAGCCCGATTCCAGCCGCTACTACGCGCGCAAGGCGCTGGCCGTGGGCCAGACGCTGCCGTTCACGCTGGGCGTCTTGCACACCAGCCGCCTGCTTTCCGATGCCTATGAGCAACTGGGCCAGCACGACAGCACACTGAAATATCTGCGCATTATGCTCACGGCGCAGGACAGCCTCTATAACCCACAGCGTATCAAACAAATCGACGCTATTGGGTTTGCCGAGCAGCAGCGGCTGCGGCAGCTGGAAGAGGAAGCTTCCCGCCTCTCAACCGAAGTGCGCACGTATGCGCTATGGGGCACGCTTGGGGCATTGCTGGTGCTGGCGTTGCTGCTGGCCCGCCACATCCGGCAGCAGCAACAGGCTCACCGGCAGCTGCAAAGCCTGAACGCCCAGATAGTGCAGCAGAAAACCGAGCTGACGCAGCAGCGCGACCGGCTGGCCAAGATGCTGCAGGAGTTGCGCTCGGCCCAGGGCCAGCTGCTGCTGCGCGAAAAAATGGCTTCACTGGGCGAGCTGATGGCCGGCGTGGCGCATGAGATTCAGAACCCCATGAGCAACGTCCGCAACTTCGCGGCTATCAGCGCAAACCTGTGCCAGGAAATCAGGGAGGAGCTGGCCAGGGTGCTGCTGCCCATCGACGACCAGCAGATTATTGATGAGATGTTTCAGAATCTGAGCCAGTACCAGACCAGCATCGTGAAGTTTAGCCAGCGGGCCGAGGGTATTGTGGCGGGCATGCTGGAGTACTCCAGCAGCAGCCCGGCCCAGCGCCAGCCCACCAGCCTGAGCATGCTGGCCAATGAGTATATGCGCCTGACCTACCAGGATCTGCGCCTCAAAAATACCCGCTTCAACGCCGCGCTGCTCCCCGATTTTGATGCCGCCCTGCCCGATGTACTGGTTGTGCGCCAGGACATCGGGCGGGCGCTGGTGAGCTTGTTTACCACGGCCTTTTACGCCGTGCAGCAGCGCCAGCGTCTCGGCGAGGAAGACTATGTGCCCCAGGTCACGCTCACCACGCGGCGCGACCAGGACCACGCCGAAATCCGGATTCGTTACAACGGTCTGGGCATTTCGGAGGCGGCCCGGGCCAGTATTTTCCAGCGCTTTTTCACCAGCAAACCCTCCGGCGACGGTTCCAGCCTGGGCCTGGCCGTCAGCTACGATATTATTACGCGGGGCCACGGCGGTACCCTACGCGTGGAAAGCCAGGAGGGCGAGTTCACGGAGTTTATCGTGCGGCTGCCGCTACAAGGCAAGCCCAGCGTGCCTCCCGAATGGACCCGGACCGAATAAGGGGCGGCCAAGTCTATGGTTGCCGGCCGGTGCGCTCCTACCCCTGGTGCAACAGCCAACGCGTACCTACTGCTGAAATAGCCGGCCTGGCAACGGTGCCGGCTCCGCCAGTCCATTACCTTTGGGCCCTGTCCCAACTTTTTCCGCCCGTCTTTCCACCCGCATGTCTTTCCGCACCATCACGCCCGGCACGCTGCCCGGCCCCGAGTGGCACCAGTTTCTGCTGGGCGCCGTGGCTCCCCGCCCCATTGCCTTTGTCAGCACCATTTCCACCGATGGCGAGGTGAATCTGAGCCCGTTTTCCTTCTTCAACGTGTTCAGCTCCAACCCGTCCACCCTCATCTTCTCCCCCGCCAACCGCGTCCGTGACAATACGCAGAAGCACACGCTCTTTAATGTGCGCGAAGTAGCCGAGTGCGTGGTGAATATCTGCGACTATGCCGTAGTGGAGCAGATGTCACTGGCCAGCACGGAGTATGAGCGGGGCGTGAATGAGTTCGTGAAAGCCGGCCTCACGGAGCTACCCTCCGACAAAGTGCGCCCGCCCCGCGTGGCCGAGTGCCCCGTGTCGCTGGAGTGCGTAGTGGAGCAGATTATTGCCATCGGTGACTCCAATGGCGGCGGCAACCTCGTGATTTGCCGCGTAGTGCAGGCTCATTTCCGGGAAGACATCCTGCTGCCGTACAGCGCCGGCGTTGATCCGCACAAGTTCGACGCCGTGGCCCGCCTCGCCGGCGACTGGTACAGCCGCGTGGTGCCCGAAAGCCTGTTCATCGTGCCCAAGCCCAACCGCAACAAAGGCATCGGCATCGACCAGCTCCCCGAGCACATCCGCACCTCCGACCTGCTCACCGGCAACAATCTGGGCCGCCTTGCCAATATTGGGCAGCAGGCCCTGCCCACGCCCGCACAGGTGCAGGAGTTCCGGCACGACCCGCTGGTGAGCTACACGCTCAGCAAGCACGCCGCCAATCCGGCTGCACAACGCCACGAACTGGTGGTGCTGGGCAAGAAGCTGCTGGAGGAAGGCCGCCTGCTGGACGCCTGGAAAACGCTGCTGCTGGCGGAATAAAAGGCCAAATGCGGCGGCTTACAGCGGCAGCAGCCGGAAAAACCGGGGCTTCAGGCGGCGCGTGAGGTAGTGCGGCAGCGCGCTGCCCTGGGCATAAGCGTCCATCACCCGCTGGTACTGCTGCGGCCCGAAACGGCTGAGTCGGAACAGGCCGTAGCTCGTCATCAGCGTTCCGAACACCAGGTCCTGGTCGGCTTCCTGCTGGCGGGTCCGATAGTAGCCTTTGTCGACCTTTTTGATGCCTGATGTCGCCAGCACGGTTTTTTCCACAGCGGCCGAAGCCATAAAGCTCACCCCGGTTTCCAGCCAGGCGCGGGTGGCTTTGGAGCGCTGCATAAACAGGTGCTGCACGGCCCGCAGCGTATCCGACCGGTCGTAGCGGGCGGCGTTCAGGTCAGTGGGCGGCGCGGTTTGCGCCTGAGCGGCAACTGCGGTGGTCAGGCACAGCGCCGCGGTAATCAGAAGTACAGATCGGGGCATAAGCAGAACAGATATGAGGTGCCATGTTCTATACAAGATTCGAGCCGGTTGCGGCAAGCAGACGAAGGGAACAGGAAGAGTTACTCAGACTGCTGTTCCGGCTGGCACTGCCGCACTTGCTTCAGCAGCACCGAATTGAGCTGCCGAATCAAAGAATCCGGGCCGTAGAAGCGCAGCGAATCGTAGTAGCCGGGGCGCCAGCGGGTATTATACAGGGCTCCGGGGCGGGCAGCATCTTCAGCGCTGGCAGAAACCAGGTAAAGGATAGGGCCGCAGCGTCCGGCCTGGTAGTCAGCGAGTACCGCCTGCTCCATGCGCCCTTCCAGCAGGTAAGGCCCTGCCCGCAACTGCCCCCGGTAGCTCAGTTCGTAGTCCACGGCCGTCACCCAGTCGAACTTGTTTGACTGATACAGCGTGAACACCCAGCCCTCCGGCCCAGCCGGCAGCTGGCCCACGTAGCGGTAGTCGCCCTCGGCCAACATGCGACTACCAAAACCAAGCCAGATAAGCAGCACAATTGCCCCTTCGGCCCACCCCCACCACTGGCTACCAAGCATATAGTGCATTTGCCACTACCACATCGTCCACAAAATCCGTGCAATCCGCTAAAATCCGTGCTAAACCCGCGTTTCTAGTTCCGCACGGCAATCATCAGCCCCAGCTCTTTGTAGCGCATATTGAAGCGCTTGGCAATGGTGGCGTTGGTGAGGGAGCCTTTGTAGATGTAGACGCCGCTACGGAAATGCTCATTCGTAAACAGCACCTCATTGATGCCGCCGTGCTGGCTGATTTCCTGCAGAATGGGCGTGAAGATGTTGCTCAGAGCATTGGTGGCGGTGCGCGGCACGCGGCTGGCAATGTTGGGCACGCAGTAGTGAATCACGTCGTACTTGCGGAAGACGGGCTTGCTGTGGCTGGTCATTTCGCTGGTCTCGAAGCAGCCGCCCTGGTCGATGCTCACATCGATGATGACGGAGCCGGGCGCCATGCTGGAGACCATGCTTTCGGGCACCATAAACGGCACCCGGCCGTCTTCGGCATTCAGGGCCCCAATCACCACGTCGGCGCGCCGGATCTGCTGGCTGAGCGCAAACGTGTCGAGGGTGCTGGTGTAGAGCTGGGTGCCCAGATTCTGCTTTAAGCGCCGCAGCTTATACAGATGATTATCAAATACTTTTACCTCCGCTCCCAGCCCGGTAGCGGCGCGGGCCGCGTACTCAGCTACCGTGCCCGCCCCCAGAATTACTACCTGGGAAGGAGGCACGCCCGTGATGCCGCCCAGAATGATACCCTTGCCTTCATTGGAGCGCGCCAGGTACTCGGCCGCAATCAGCATGACGGTGGAGCCGGCTATTTCGCTCATGGCCCGCACTACCGGCCGCGCCCCGCTCGGGTCCTTAATCAGCTCGAAGCTGATGGCGCTGATTTTCTTGCGCGTGAGGGCCGTGACGTACTCGGAGGTGAGCGTACCGAACTGCAGCGCCGATATCAGCGTCTGGTTGGAGCGCAGAAACTCGATTTCGTCGTGGGTGGGCGGCGCCACTTTCAGAATCAGGTTGGCCTCGTAGACTTCCTTGGGCGAGTAGGCAATGGTAGCACCGGCCTCGGAATAGTCGTGGTCAGAGTACTTGCTGGGCTCCCCGGCCCCGCTTTCCATCACAATTTCGTGTCCCTCCTCCACCAGATGCTTCACCGCCTCGGGCGTCAGGCAGATGCGGTTTTCCTGCAGCGAGGTTTCGCGCGGCAGCCCGATAAACAGCTTGCGCTTCCGCGTTTCCACGGCCAGCATGGATTCCTGCGTGAAGTAGGCGCGGCTCGTAGCCAGCGACTCGAATCCGGGGGGTACTGCTTCGGGCATCTCTGAGAGTTATGAATTAGAAATGATACGCTCTGAAATACAGATATTTACCAACGTTTCGTTTATCATGCGTTGTACAAATCTGAATTTCTTATTTCTCAATTTCTAATTGAAGAGTACGGGACTCTTCGCCGGTGACGTGAAGGGTAATGAGCAGCCGCTCTGCTGGCAACAGCGCCTCAATGCGGCTGGGCCATTCTATCAGGCAAAGATAGCCGGAATCGAAGTACTCCAACGCCCCAATGCCCACTGCTTCGGCGGGCTCGTTGAGGCGGTAGAAGTCGAAGTGGTAGATGGGCTGGTTCTGGGCGTTGCGGTACTCGTTTACCAGCGCGAAAGTGGGGCTGCTTACCTCGTCCTGCACGCCCATGCTCTGGCACAGCGCCTTGATGAAGGTGGTTTTGCCCGCGCCCATTTCGCCCTCAAAACACACAATGGAATGGCCCTGCAGCGCCTCGCGCACCTGAGCCGCCACGGCGGGCAGCGCCGCCAGCGTCGGAAGTTCAAAAGTCAGCATAGAGTGCAAGGTAGGCAGAGCGCGGAGCAAAATCCGCGCTGCCTGGGTGCTGCTGCCGTAGCATTTGCCGGCGCACCGCTTACTTTTGGCCGACCACAAACTCCTTCCTCATGCAAGTTTCGCGAATGGCCGGCAGCCTGATTGGCTCCGAAATCATCAAAATCGGCAATGAAGTAAACGACATGATCCGCAAGGGGGAGCAAATCTGCAACCTCACCATCGGCGACTTCGACCCGGCTATCTTCCCGATTCCGGCGGAGCTGCAGCACGAAATTACGGCGGCATATCAGGCCGGGCACACCAATTATCCGCCCGCCAACGGCATGGCCGCGCTCCGCGAAGCGGCTACGGCCTTCACCAAAGAGCGGCTGGGCCTGGCCTACTCCCCTGCCGACGTGCTGGTGGCGGGTGGCTCCCGGCCGCTCATCTACGCCACCTATCTGGCCCTCGTCGACCCCGGCGACAGAGTGGTGTTTCCGGTGCCGAGCTGGAACAACAACCACTACTGCCACCTTTCGGGCGCCGAGGCCGTGATGATAGAAACCTCGCCCGAAAACAACTTCATGCCCACCGCCGAGGAACTGGCCCCGCACCTGGCCGGCGCCACGCTGCTGGCCCTCTGCTCGCCGCTCAACCCCACGGGCACGGTGTTCACGAAAGAAAACCTGGAGGCCATCTGCGACCTGGTAATAGCCGAGAACCAGCGCCGTCAGCCGGATGAGAAGCCGCTCTACGTGCTCTACGACCAGATTTACTGGATGCTTACCTTTGGCCAGACCGTACACTTCGACCCGGTAAACCTGCGCCCCGAGCTGCGCGACTACGTCGTCTACATCGACGGCATTTCGAAGTGCCTGGCCGCGACCGGCGTGCGGGTAGGCTACGCCTTCGGACCGGCCGTGGTCATCGACAAGATGAAGGCCATTCTGGGCCATGTGGGGGCCTGGGCCCCGAAGGCTGAGCAGGTGGCCACAGCGGAATTTTTACCCAATACGCCGGCCGTAGATGGGTTTATCACTGCGTTCAAACACAATATCCAGCGCAGCCTCGAAACCCTGCACTCCGGTCTGCAGGAGCTGAAAGCCGCCGGCTACCCTGTCGATTCTATTGTACCGATGGGCGCTATCTACCTCACGGCCAAACTGGATGTACTGGGTAAGACGACTCCAGCCGGCCAGGTATTGAGCACCACAAAGGAGCTGACTTCCTACCTCATCAGCGAGGCCCGGCTGGCGCTGGTGCCTTTCAGCGCCTTTGGCACTTCCGATACGGCGCCCTGGTTCCGCATGTCGGTGGGGGGCGCGTCGTTGGCGTCTGTTGAGGCGGCCCTGCCCCGGCTGCGGGCCGCGCTGGATGCTCTGAAATAAGCCGTCTTGGTTGCAGCGCTGGGTTCAAGCCACCCTGGCCCGTTGTGGCCGGGGTGGCTTTTGCAATGGCCTGCTTCGCTGAGGGCACGTTCCGGCTTGCAGGTTGCGCCGTGAGCAGCCAGAAATTCAGCGGTTAATTCCGTGTTTCTTTCTATCTTTCCTTTCACTAATCAAGCAACAGGCGCTCCACGCGCCTGCCATAGCTTAGCCAACCGCTCTATATTCTCCCTGGCAGTGCTTTGTTCCGGCTACGGAACCGCGGTATTTCGCCTTGCTACACCTATTGCACGCTCCACGCTTTTTACCACCGGACTGTGCACACACGTTTTTTTGCCAGCCTCTCAGGTTGCATATGTCGCTTTTCATTAACGCTGCTCTTACCGTTTGCCGCAGCAGCTCAGGCCCCGCTAGCCCCGATTCCGGGAGTAGTGCGCTCGGCGGCCGGCGCACCGCTGGACTATGCCACCGTGGTGCTGCACCGCGCTACCGATTCGGTGGCTGTCAAGACGGAATTCAGCGACTCGGAAGGCAAATTTCTGCTCATGCCACCGGCCGCGGGGCGCTACCTGCTGTCGGTGCTGCATATCGGCTACCGGCAGGCGTGGGCGGGCCCGCTGGAAACCAGCGCTGCCGTAGGGCCGGTGCTGGTGATTACGCTCACGCCCAGCGCCGCCCAGCAGCTGCGGGGTGTGACCGTAACGGGCCAGAAACCCGCTTTTGAGCGGCTGGCTGACCGCACGCTGGTAAATGTAGAGGGCAGCACGCTGGCCGCCGGCAATACGGTGCTGGAGGTGCTGAGCCGGGCGCCGGGCGTAACGGTAGGTGGCAACGATAACCTGAGTTTGCGCGGCAAGCAGGGCGTGCTGGTGCTTATCGATGGCAAGCGCCAGCCCATGACCGGTGCCGAGCTGGCTGCCATGTTGCGCGCGCTGCCAGCCGAGCAAGTGAAGAACATTGAGCTAATCACGAACCCGCCGGCCAAGTATGAGGCCCAGGGCAGCGCCGGCATTATTGCCATCAACCTCAAGAAAGACCAGCGCCTCGGTACCAATGGCAGCGTGAATGCCAGCTACGGCCGGGGCCGCTACGGCAAGCACACTTCCGGGCTTTCACTGAACCACCGGAGTGCCAGCCTCAACCTCTACGGCACCTATGCCTACACCGACCGCCGCAATTTCCAGAACCTGACCTTCGACCGCCGCTATCTGCAGGACCGGCAGCTGCAGATCAGCAGCCAGCAGCTCAACGAGATGCGCAACCACCTGCAGTCGCACACCTGGAAGGCCGGTCTGGACTACACGGCCGGCAAACGCACGACGCTGGGCGCTATGCTTAGTGGGCTGGCCAGCAACTCGCCCTGGGAAGGCACCAATGCGTCGGAGTTTTTCAATGCCCAGGGCATGTCGACTGCCCGCTACAGCTCCTGGAACCTACGCAACCTGCGCACGCCCAACCTCGCCGGCAACCTCACATTCCGCCACACCTTCCGGCCCGATTCGGCGGGCACGCCCGAGCTGACCGCCGACGCCGACGTGGCCCGCTACGGCATCACGCGGCTGCTGGACCTGGCCACCTCCTACACGCTGCCGGTCCGCACGCCCAGCTCCCTCCTCGGCACGCACGACGGCACCCTCACCATTCAGTCGGTGAAGGCCGACTACGTGCGGCCGCTGCCGCGGGGGCTGCGCCTGGAAGCCGGGGCCAAGGCCAGCTGGGTGCAGTCAAAGAACAGCGTGGTATTCTACCGCACCGAAAACGGCGCGACCTTCCTCGACCCCAACCAATCAAACGAGTTTCACTACGACGAAAATATCAACGCGGCGTACCTGAGCCTGACCCGGATCCGCCCTACTCTGACACTGACGGCCGGCCTGCGCGCCGAGCAAACCAACGCCACCGGGCGGCAGGTTATCGGCAGCGAAAACTTTGACCGGCACTATTTCCAGCTGTTTCCGAACCTGAGCCTGACCCGGACGCTCTCGGAAAAACATTCGGTAGGGTTTTCGCTGAGCCGCCGCCTCGACCGGCCCACCTACAACCAGCTCAACCCCTTCCGCTCGTTCGTGGATGCCACCTCCTACCGCGCCGGCAACCCGTATCTGCTGCCCCAAACCAACTACAGCGCTGAGCTGACCCATACGTGGCGCCAGAAGTATGTTACCGGCCTGAGCTACGCCTATGCCCGCCAGCCTATTGTGAGCGTGTACCTGGCCCAGCCCAGCCTGCTGGTAGCTGCCACCGACGTTAACCTGCGCGCCCGCCACTACTACGCCTTCACACTCACGGCCCCGCTGGCGCCCACCAAATGGTGGCAGCTCTACGCCGATGCCGAACTGTTTTTCATTTACTTCGAAGGCGTACTCGGCGACACCGCTCCGCCGCCCGGCCAGCCGGGGGCCATCCTGAATGCCAACAGCACATTTACCCTAGGCAAAGGCTGGACGGCGGACCTGAGTGGCAGCTACCATTCGCGGGAACGATATGCTTTTCAGGTGGTCGGGGCCTTTGGGCAGCTAGGAATAGGTGTGCAGAAAAGCCTCTTCGATGGCCGCGCCACGTTGCGCGCCAACGCCACCGACCTGCTATACACTGCCCCGGTGCGGGCCACTTCCCGCTACGCCGTGTTTGAGGAAACCTTCCGTTCCACGCAGGACACCCGCGTAGCTACCCTGGGCTTCACCTACCGCTTCGGCAGCAGCCAGGTGGCACCCGCCCGCAAGCGTGCCACCGGAGCCGAGGAAGAAAAGCGCCGCGCTGTCAGCCAATAGCCTCTGGCCTGAGCGGCCCGAAGCCCGTCCCTGGTTTTCCGGGGACGGGCTTTTTTTACGTCTGGCGCTGCCAAGGAAGCCTGGCTTAGTGCTCCCAAGGCCGGAACGCATATTTTTTTACTGTACCAGGCAACTTCAATGATATATCATACATTTATATGTAACACACTATATGCAGCACGCCTATGCTTTCCAGCATCATTTTTTACTCGCTCGATAAGGCTATCCGCCAGTACCGAAAGCTGGCCCAGGCCAACATTGACCGGGCCGGTATTGCCATTACCATCGACCAGTGGCTGGTGCTGCGCGTGATTCAGGAGCACGACGACCTCACGCAGACCGACATTGCCGAGCGGGTTTTCAAAGACCAGGCTTCGGTGGCTCGCATGATCAACCTGCTGGTGGGGCGCGGCCTGCTGGCAGCCGTTCCGCTGCCCTCCGACGGACGCCGCAACCAGTTGCGTGTAACGGATGAGGGGGAACGGGTGCTGGATGCTGTGCAGCCCGTGGTGCTCAGCAACCGGACCCAGGCGCTACAGGGCCTTTCCGAAGACGACCTGGGCGTACTGCGCGGGATGCTGGAGCGCATCTATAGCAATTGCAGTGCGCCTCCCGCCTGACGTAGCTGCCTTTTTTAGCCCGCTGCCGCACTTTTCTGCACTGCGGCGGGCACCCCTGAATAAATAGTGAAACCAAAATTTGCTTCTACGAAATCGTTCGTATATAATTGTACGAAATAATTCGTAGACACTCTTCAGTTAGCACCTTCCTCTGCTGTCGGCGGTGGCAGAGCGGGCGGCCTACCGTGCTCCGGGTCGCTCCCATTGCTTCGGGCCTGCCTTTCTCAGGCAATCTGCTTTTCACTTCCTTCTTCACCAGCGACACTCTGTTTTGCTCATGAAACCCATTTTCACTCGGCTGCTCCGGCGGCCGGCCTTCCTAGCTATTGCCTTTTTGGCCGGGGCCCAGCTCACCCAAAAAGCGGCGGCCCAGGCCACTGGCACAGTCAGCGGCGTAGTGCAGGACGCGGCAGGCAAGCCCCTGGAATTTGCCACGCTCACGCTGCACCGCGCTACCGACTCGGTGGTGGTAAAATCGGAGTTCAGCAACGAGCAGGGCATCTACCGGCTGGGGCCGGTGGTGGCGGGCCGCTACCTGGTGCTGGCCTCGCAGGTGGGGTTTGTGCGCCGCTGGAGCGAGCCGGTAGAAGTAGCTGGCAGCGAAGAAGTACAGTTGCCCGTGCTGAAGCTGCCGGCCAGCGTCTCTACGCAGTTGAAGGAAGTGACGGTGGTAGGCCAGAAGCCTCTGTTTGAGCGGCTCTCCGACCGCACGGTCGTGAATGTGGAAGGCAGCACGCTGGCGGCGGGAGCATCGTCGCTGGAGGTGCTGGGCCGCTCGCCGGGCGTAACCGTGGATGGAAACGACAACCTGAGCTTGCGCGGCCGGCAGGGTGTGCTGGTGCTTATCGATGGCAAGCGCCAGCCCATGACCGGCGCCGAGCTGGCTGATTACCTGCGCGCCTTGCCGGCTGACCAGGTGAAGAATATCGAGCTAATCACGAACCCGCCGGCCAAGTATGAAGCGCAGGGCAGCGCGGGCATCATTGCCATCAACCTCAAAAAGGACCAGCGCCTCGGCACCAACGGCACCCTCAATGCCAGCTACGGCCTGGGGCGCTACGGCAATGATAAATACACGACGGGCCTCTCGCTCAACCACCGCCGCAAAGGCCTGAACCTGTTCGGCAGCTACACCTACGCCGACCGGGAGAACTTCGGGGCATTGACGATTCACCGGGACTTTTTCACGTATCCGGACGGGCAGCGCACCTTCACGGGCAGCACCAACCAGGATAACTTCAGCCGGGGCCGCAGCCGCTCCCACACCTGGAAAGCCGGCCTCGACTACAACCTGAGTGAGCAGACGGTGCTGGGGGTTATGGCCAACGGCGTAAACTTCGGCTTCAACCAAACGGGCACCAACAACTCCGACCAACTGGCGGCCAGCACCGCCCTGCAGCGCCGCTACCAGTCGCTGAACACGCGCAGCATTGACGCGCCCAACGTGTCGGGCAACCTGAACCTGCGGCACACCTTCACAGCCGATTCGGTGGGGCCGCGCGAGCTGACCGCCGACGCCGACGTGGCCCGCTACGATGCCCGCCGCCTGCAGCAGCTGAACACGAGGTACACGTTTCCCACCGACTCGCTCGATTACCTGGACAGCAACCAGCACGGGCAGCTTGATATCTGGTCGGTGAAGGCCGACTACACGCACGTCTGGAGCAAGCGCCTGACCATGGAAGCAGGCGGTAAAATGAGTTGGGTGCAGTCAGACAACGATTTGCTGTTCCGGATTCCGGGGCCGGATGGGGCCGGGCTGGTGCGCGACCCGCGCCGCTCCAACCGTTTCCTGTATGATGAGAACATCAATGCCGGCTACGTGAACTTCAACTACAGCCGGCCCGGCTGGACGCTGCAGGGCGGCCTGCGCGGCGAGCAGACCAAAGCCACCGGCGTACCGGAAATAGCGGAGCAGGGCTTCGACCGAAACTACTTCCAGCTGTTTCCGAGTGCATCTGTGAAGCGGGAAATCAGCAAAAACCACGAGGTAGCTTTGTCGTTGAGCCGCCGCATCGACCGGCCTTCCTACGGGCAGCTCAATCCGTTCAAATCCTACATTGATGCTACCACGTACGGCGCCGGCAATCCAGATCTGCTGCCTCAGACCAGCTACAACTTCGAGCTGAACCACACGTTTCGCCAGAAATACAGCATCGGGCTGAGCTACAGCGTCACGCGGGACCCCATCATCGGGACGGTGCAGCCGGCGCCGGAAGGTGGCCGGGCGGTGGTTTCGACGAGCCAGAACCTGGGCCGGCAGCAGTACGCAGCTCTCACGCTGAACGCGCCGCTGGAACTAGCCGACTGGTGGACGATGACCAACAACGCCGTGCTGTACTACAACCACTTCACCGGCAATCTGGCAGGCACCAGCCTGAACTCGGGCAAAGCCGCCTACAACATCAACAGCACCAGCTCTTTCACCATCGGCAAGGGCTGGAGCGCCGACGTCACCGCGTTTTATCAGTCGCCGGAAGTGTACGGCTTCTTCCAGGTGCACCCGTTGGGCCAGCTCACGGCCGGTGTGCAGAAAACCGCCTGGGACCGGAAGGGCACCTTCAAGCTGCACGTCACCGACATCTTTTTTACCAACAAAGTGCGCGCCACGTCTACCTACGACAACTACGTGGAGCGCTTCTACCAGCGCCAGGATTCGCGGGTGGCTACGCTTTCCTTCAGCTACCGCCTCGGCAACGACAAAGTAGCGCCCAGCAAACGTCGCTCGGGCGGAGCCGAGGAAGAGCAGCGCCGCGCCGGCGGGTCGTGAGCCGGCAAACCAAGGCCCAATCCGAAAAGCCCTGGCCCCGCAAGCCGGGGCTTTTTTGTGTGTGCAAAGCACCCCAGGGCATTTCGGGCGCAAAATCCGGACCTTTGCCTTCCGATTTTTGATTTCCGCTGCACGTGGCCAACTCCTATTTTCAGTTTAAGCAGTTCCGCATCGAGCAGGGTGAGTGCGCCATGAAGGTGAGCACCGACGCCTGCGTGCTGGGCGCGGCTGCCGCTATTGCCGGCGCCCGGCGCATCCTGGACGTGGGCACCGGCACCGGCCTGCTGGCCCTGATGGCAGCCCAGCGCAACCCGGCGGCCCATGTGGAGGCCGTAGAGCTGGATCCGGCGGCGGCAGCTCAGGCCGAGGCCAATTTTGCCACGAGCCCGTGGGCGACACGCCTGACGGTGCACCGCATGCCACTGGCGGCCTTTGCCGCGGCCCGCCCCGCTCCTTTCGACCATATCATCTGCAACCCGCCCTTTTTCCGCGACTCGCTCCGCTCACCAGACGCCCGCCGCACCACGGCCCGCCACACCGCCCCCGATACGCTTTCCTTTCCCGAGCTGGCGAACTTCGCGGCTGATTTTCTGGCGCCCGCCGGCCAGCTCACCGTGCTGCTGCCGCCGCCCGAAATGCAGCATTTTGAGCGGCAGGCCGTACTGGCCGGGCTCTATCCGGCTTCCCGGCTGGTGTTGCGGCACCGGGCCGGCAGCAAGCCGTTGCGCCACATCACCGCATTTGCGCGCCACACGGGCCAGTTGCAGGAGCAGGAATTGCTGATAAAGGACACTGCTGAACAATACACATCCGCATTCCAGGCACTGCTGCAGGATTTCTATCTTGCGTTTTAGCAACCTGCCAGTTACTCCAGGGGCAGCAGGCGGCGCACCTGCGCCAGCTTATCCTGATAGAAGCCGTCGATCAAATCGTTGTGCACCTGTTCGAACTCATGCGCCAGGTAATGACGCCGCACTGTGCCATCGGCCAGCACTGTGAGTTCGTCGCAGAGCTCGGTGAGGGAGCCCAGCAAATGCGAAGTCAGCAGAATACCGGCTCCCTGCCCGCGCAGCCGCCGCAGAATTTCCATCAGCAGCAGATTGGTGTTGAGGTCGAGTCCGTTGAAGGGCTCATCAAGAATGAAATAGCGGAAAGGCTGCACGAGCAGCGCCAGCAGGGCCAGCTTTTTCTTCATGCCCGCCGAATACTGCTCCGCGTACTGGTCGAGCGGCAGCTCTAGCAACTGGTTCCAGCCCTCGAAATCGACCACCGCCCGGCCGCGGGCCTGCAGCGTAAACTCCAGGTATTCGCGGCCGGTCAGGCGGGGGTAGAAATACGGCTCGTAGGGCAGCAGGCCGGTGCTGGGGCGAATCGGGAGGCCGGTGGTTTCGCGCACGGTGCCCTGGTAGTCGTGGTGCAGGCCGTAGAGGCAGTGCAGCAGCGTGGTTTTGCCGGCGCCGTTGGCGCCTACCAGGCCGTGCAGCGTCCCGGGCCGCAGGCTCAGGCCGACATCATGCAGCACTTCGTGCGTTCCGAAAGCCTTGCGCAGGCCGCTCACTTCAATCATGGCGAAAGGTGGAAAGCCGCTGCCGGCTTTTCCAGATAAGTCCGAAGAAAGCCACTGCCAGCAGGGCCGGATACACCGGGTGGCCGGCCGCCAGCACTGATAGTGCCAGTACAGCGCCCTGCGTGAGGCGCACGAGCAGCGCACTCGGGTAGAAAGCGTAGCGGGCCAGCACGACCATCGTGAGCAGCGCAAACCCCCACAACAGCACCAGCCCCGCCCCACCGACGCCGGCCGGTCCGCTGCCCAGCAGCCAGGCAAAGGGTGCCGCTGTCAGTCCGAAATACAGCAGCCCCAGCCCTACCCGCCGCCGCAGCCAGACGCTTGGCTGACGAAGCACGGGCAGCAGCAGCGTCCAGGGCTCCGGGGCTCCGTAGTGCGAGGCAAACAAAAATGCCCAGACTCCTAACGCCGCTGCCGGCGCTATTGAGTGCTGCTGCCACCACAGCGCCGCTCCCAGCAGCGCCAGCCACCATAGCCACGCGCCGGTCTGCCGGAAGCCGCTGACCAGTTCCAGCGCTTCGCTCCGCAGCAGGCTCCGCCGGGCCCTCGATGAAGTGCGGTTTTCTGCCGTAGTAAGCCAGGCACAGAAAGGCGCCAGGCCCACGGTCAGCAGGCTCGCTCCTACCTGGCCAAACGCCAGCAGCGCCCCGGCCACCGGCAAGCTCCACAACGCATACTCAGTAGCCAGCCACCACCGGAAACCCGGGGCAGCCAGGTGCAGAAAGTCTATATCGGCGCGGCGACGGTGCTGGCCAGTGAGCAGCAGCAGCACAACGGCCGGCAGCAGCCATTGCCCGGCCGGGTGCGGGGCCAGCATCACTACCGTCCGCACGCCTCCCAGCCCCAGCACCGGCCCCAGCAGCGCCATACGCCACCAGCCCAGCTCGGCCAGCAGCCGGCCCGACACACGCAGCCGCAGCCGCAAATAGGCGTTCATAAGGAATCAGGAAAAAGCCGTGGCCCCACAACGACGAAACGCGCTTTTTCGTCTGGCTTAGTGAACTGATGGGCTGAGCGGGGCGGCGTGCTCGGTTTCCTCGAAACGGATGCCATAGTCAGCAGCCAGCTCAGCCAGAATGGGCTGGTACAGGGCGGCGCTGGTCGGCATAACGACGCCCCGCTGCGAGACTTCGCCGCGCGCCAGCCGCCGCACGGCCATGCCCAGCGGCAGGCCCACCGTTTTGGCCATGGCGGTGTGCGTGGCATCGTCGCCGAGCACGACCAACGACGACGTGCTGCGGTGACGCACGCCAGCCAGCTCAAACTCAAATAGGTGCTGCATCACAATCATGTCGTGGTCGTGGGGCTGCAGCTGCCACTTCTCGGTGAGCAGGCGCTCCAGCAGCTGCGCGGGCGTCGCATCGGCCAGGCCCACCGGCTTAGCGGTGAAGAGGCCCAGCCATTGCAGGCGCTGCATTTCGGGGCCAGCCAGTGCCAGGCCCAGGTAGTCGGCACACTGCACGGCCAGCTCGGTTTCGGAAGTTGCCCGCGGCACCGCCACCGGCAAATACGACTCTACCAATTCCCGCCAGGTCAGGCTCGCAGTATTGCCGAGGTGCACGGAGTCATCGGTGAGGCCCAGGCGCACCAGCGCGTGCCAGGCAGCGCAGTAGCCGGCCCGGCGCAACGTGCCGCGCAGAATCGTGGGAATGTCGTCGAGGCCGTAGGGGGCGCGGTAGCTGAGTGAGTCGCGGTTAGCGTAGCCATCGAAGCTGCCGTAGCCGGGCACCTCAATCGGCTCGGTACGCGCGAACAGGTGCTGGTAGGGAATGTAGCGTGCGTGGCCGTTTTCGAGGTATTTAGCCGTGCTCTGGCCGGCCAGCACCACATTGCGCGGGTTCCAGGTAAACTTGTATTTCCACGGATTGTTACCCTCCGAATCGGGAGCCAGCAGGCCCCCACAATACGATTTGAACGACGTAATGCGCCCGCCCCGCGCCCGAATGTCTTCAATAACGGCCATAGCCGACATGTGGTCGAGGCCCGGATCGAGGCCGCACTCCATGAGCAGCGTGATGCCCGCTTCTTCGGCGGCCGTACCCAGGTCCCGGATTTCCTCGCTTACGTAGCTTGCGGTGGCCAGGTGCCGCCCCAGCCGTACGCAGGCCTGCGCCACGGGCCCATGAAACAGCGCGGGCAGCATCGAAATAACAATATCGGAGCTGGCTACCAGGTTCTCCAGCCGGGCTTCATCCTGCATATCAAAAGGCACGGCGCGGGCGTACTCGCTGTGCGCGGCCAGCACCGGCGCCAGATGAGCCGGATTTACATCAGCTACCGTGAGCTGCCAGTTTTCCAGAGGTGCGTAGCGAAGCAGGTACTGAATGAGCGAAGAGGCCGAGCGGCCGGCACCGAGCAGGGTAATACGGGTCATCGGGGGGAATTGGGTGGGAAAACAACCAGGAGCAGCAGCCGATTTGCGGAGCGCCAGGCCCCGGATCAGCTGCCAAATCAGGCCCAATTCTAGCGAATTCCGGGCATTGCGGAAGGCAGCGGGCCGTAGAAGCAGCTTTATTCGTGTTTCTGCTCCTCTTCCGGTTGCGGCTTGCCTAGGGCGCTGGCCAGGCAGGCGGTAGTCGCTAAAGGAAATTGTAGTACATTCACCGCCCCTTATCCAACCGGGGCCGCCAGCGGTACCGGGCTTTCCTTTTCCTGCCTATCCAATGGCCCATCCGCTCCACCTCACCATCAACGTCGAGGTTCTTACCGAAGCCGAACTTACACCAGCCGAACTGGCTACCTGGCAGGCCGCCCGTGCCGCCACCGACCACGCCTACGCCCCCTACTCCCATTTCCACGTCGGCGCGTCGCTGCTGCTCGATGACGGCACCCTGTTTCGGGGCACTAACCAGGAAAACGCGGCCTTCCCGTCGGGCCTGTGTGCTGAGCGTACGGCCTTGTTTGGCCTGGCATCCACGCAGCCGGAGCGGCGCATTGTGGGAATGGCCGTGGCCGCCCGCCCTGCCACCGGCGACTTTGTGGCCGTGACATCATGCGGGGCCTGCCGGCAGGTGATGGCCGAGTACGAGCACCGCCAGCAACAGGCTATTCCGCTGCTGTTGCCCGGCCCCAACGGCAGCATCTACCGTTTCCGCAGCCTCTCCGAGTTGCTGCCGTTCGGCTTCACCGCCGACGATTTGCCGCAGAAATCCTAGAACGCGTGGCGCAGGAACACCACCTTTCCGTCACGCGTACGGCCCGCTATTTCCAGTCAGGCGAGTTGTCGGCCGACACCCGGCAGGTGTGGTTTGTGTGCCACGGCTACGGCCAGTTGGCGCAGTACTTCATCCGCCACTTTGCCGCTCTCACCGCCGCCAACCCTGCGCTGGTCGTTATTGCGCCCGAAGGGTTGTCGCGCTTTTACCTGCAGGGTACCGGTGGCCGCGTGGGCGCTTCCTGGATGACGCGCGAAGACCGGCTCACGGAAATCGACGACTACGTAGGCTACCTCAACCAGCTGGCCGCATCAGTACTGGCGGCGGTGCCGGCCGATGTACGCGTCACGGTGCTGGGCTTCTCACAGGGCGCTGCCACCGTCAGCCGCTGGCTGGCCCGGGCCGCTTTCCGGCCGGCCCGGCTCGTGCTCTGGGCGGGCGCCTTCCCTCCCGATATTGACTTCTCGGTAGCCTCACACTTGCTGCAGGACCTGCCGGTTACGCTGGTCTGCGGGGATGAGGACGAGTTTATCAAGCCCGAAGACGTGGAAAAGCAGCGCCAATTCCTGCAGCAGTTGGGTGTTGAGCCGCAGGTCATCGGCTTTGCCGGCAGGCACACGCTCCATCCTGGGGTGCTGCAGCAGCTGGCTGCATCCTGAGTAGGCGCGGGCAGAATAGAAAAGAGCCGGTCCATCAAGAGCCGGCTCTTTTCCTGCGTGCTGTTTTTTACCGTCTGTGGATGGTAGCGGCGGCCCCCTGCGCCGCTGGAAACAGCAGCACTTCGGCCACATTTACGTGCGGCGGGCGCGTCACCATAAACTGAATTACGTCGGCTACATCCTCGGGGCGCAACGGCTCGAAGCCTTTATAGACCTGCCCGGCCCGCGCTTCGTCGCCTTTGAAGCGCACTTTGGAAAACTCGGTTTCCACGGCCCCGGGGTTCACTTCCGCCACCCGGATGTTGTGCGGCAGCAGGTCCAGGCGCATGGTTTTGGTGAGCATGGAAACGGCCGCTTTGGAGGCGCAGTACACGTTGCCGTTGGCGTATGCCTCTGAGCCTGCCACCGAGCCGATGTTGACGATATGGCCCACCTGGCGGCGCGTCATGGCCGGCAGCACGGCACGACTGACGTAGAGCAGGCCCTTCACGTTGCCATCGAGCATGGCATCCCAGTCGGCGGGGTCGCCGTCCTGCACCGGCGCCAGCCCGTGGGCGTTGCCGGCGTTGTTGATGAGTACGTCGATATCGGCAAACTGCGCGGGCAGGCTCGCCACGGCTTCTTCCACCGCCGCCCGGTCGCGCACATCAAACGTCAGAATATGCACCGATGTGCCGCTCAGCTGCTGCGCCAGCTCTTCCAGTCGCTCCCGGCGGCGCCCCGTAATCACCAGTTGAAATCCGGACTTTGCCAGCGCTACGGCCGTGGCCCGGCCAATTCCCGACGAAGCGCCGGTAATGAAAGCAGTCTGCATGTTTTCAGGTAAATGGCTGCAAAAAGACCGTCTCACGAGACGGTCCTCTCGGTAAATCAAGGTGCTATTCGAAGGTCAGGTACAACGTCACGGTATTGCTTTTCAGGCTCTGCAGGCTTTGGCTATACACGTTGTTCTCGGCCTGGTAGAGGTTATTCAGGCCGTGCGAGAAGCGCAGCTCCGGCGCAAACTTGAAGAACGGGTAGAACAGATCCAGCCCCACGCCATATTCAATGGCCATGTCGCTGCGGGCCGTGGTAATCTTGTTCTTCAGCGGGTCTTTGCGGCGGTTGCCTACGCTCACGCTGGGCTTGAGGCCCCCTACCACATACACGCGCGTATTGCGCCGCCGCTCCGAGTGAAACTTGAGCAGCACTGGAAAATCTACCTGCGTAGCCCCTATTTCCTGCGTCACAATTTCAGCCGGATCTTCCGCATTGGCCGGATCCGCGACGTAGCCAGCCGGCTTGAACTCTATTTCGCGCGTGATAAAGCTCACCCCCGGCGCAAAGCGCAAGTTGAAATAGTCGCCCAGGCGCGCGTCGCCCACAAAGCCCACCGAGAAGCCCGGGCTACTGATGGCGTTGGCCGTGACGCCCCGGCTGGTGCCCTGGTTGGCGATGTAAGCCGGCGACTGCTCCAGGTTGAAGCGCGAGAAATGGGGCGCAATGTAGAAGCCCGGGTGAAACCACTTGTCGTCGTAGCCGGGCAGATTTTCTACCGTGATGGACTTTACCTGGCCGCCTTTGCCGCGGCTGGCCGTGGCGCGGCTTTTCTTCTGAGCCTGGGCACCCAGCGGCACGGCCAGAGCCAGCAGCCCAAGCAGCGCCAGGCGGCCTATTTGTGAGCGGTGTAGATGGAGCTGATGCCGAACGTGAGGGGTTGCCATGCGGGAGAAGTAAAGCCAACCTGCCGGAGAATAGCCAGGAAGTCGGGGCCGTCCGGGAAAGCCTGCACCGATTCGGGCAGGTAGGTATAGGCGGCGCGGTCTTTGGAAATCAGTTTACCGAATACCGGCAGGATGTGCCGGAAATAGAAGTTGTAGGCCTGCTTCATGGGAAAGGCCGTGGGTTTGGAAAACTCCAGTATCACGAGCTTGCCACCCGGCCGCAGTACCCGCCGCATTTCGGCCAGGCCAATAGCCAGGTTTTCGAAGTTGCGCACCCCGAACGAAGCCGTTACGGCGTCGAAGTGGTTGTCGGGGAACGGCAGGTTCTCGGAGTCGCCCAGTTCCAGCTGAATCCGGTTGGTGAGGCCCTTGGCCTGCAGCTTGCGGCGGCCCACCTCCAGCATACCTTCCGAAATGTCCACGCCCGTCACCTGCGCGTCCTTCGAGGCGGCCCGCAGTGTTTCAATGGCAAAATCAGCGGTGCCGGTGGCTATGTCGAGGATGCGGGCTGGCCTCAGTTCCTTGAGCTCACTCACCGCCTTGCGGCGCCAATAAATATCGGTGCCGGCGCTGAGAAAGTGGTTCAGGAAGTCATACTTCCCGGCGATGCTGTTGAACATCTGCGCCACCTGCGACTTTTTGCCGGCGGTGTCTTCTTTGTAGGGTACTACGGCCATGGTTCTGGGGCGAACAACGAGAATTCAGAGGCGAAATTGCCCAAACATAACGTGGGTTGAGCCATTATGTTGAAAAAAAACGGGCCGGGCAAATTGCCCGGCCCGTTTTCTAGCGGTTGAAAACGGCTTAGTCGTTGTCCGTCTTCACTTTGGTTTTCTCGCCGTTGGCATCTTTGGTTTTGGCGTCGATAGTACCATCCTTGGTTTTGGTCTTCGATTCCTCGCCGGCAGCGCCTTTGGTTTTCACTTTTACTTTGTCGCTGTCCTCGTCCACTTTGGTTTTCACCTTCGTGCCGTCGGCCATCTTCACCTTGCTCTTGCCGGGTTGCAGCGGTGTGGTGCGGGCCGGAGCCGGTGCAGCCGACGTCGGGGCGGGCGTGGTCATAGTTGGCATAGCTTCACCCTCTTTCAGAATCACGCGGAATTCTACACGACGGTTCAGCTGCATGTTCTCCGGCGAATCGTTGGCGGCATCCGGACGACGCTCACCGTAGCTAACCGTTACCATACGCGTTTCGCCGATACCCTGCTTCTTCAGGTAGTTGTAGGCAGCATCTGCGCGGTTCTGGCCAAGTACCATGTTGTACTCGTCGGTGTTGCGCGAGTCGCAATGGCCCTCAATGGAGATGTTCACCCCGGGGTTAGCCTTCAGAATAGAGGTGATGTTGCTCAACTCCTTGATAGACTCCGGACGCAGCTTATACTTGTCGGTATCGAAGTAAATCTTCTTGAAGGCAAACATGCCGGCCCCGGTCGTGTCCACATAATCAACATAAAAGTCTTTGTTGATTACGGTCGAGTCGTTGGTCGAAACAGGAATGGCAAATTCTTCCGTCCCTACGTTCTGGCCATCCTTCGACAGCGCTACCTGGTAGGTACGGCCCGAAAGCACGCTCACTTGGTAGTCGCCCGTCTCAGGCTTGGTGATGTCGCGGTAGCTCAGGGCCGTTTTGTCGGCCTGCGTGCCGCTGAACACCAGTTCCACACCCGGAATTATGGTGCTGTCGCGGCGGGTGTACACCTTACCACGAATGATGGCATTCTTGATGTAGTTGATGGTGTAGATGTCCTTCTCACCGTAGCCGCCAATGCGGTACGACGACAGGTACGCGTACGATCCATCGGGGCTCAGGCGGTAGTAGGTGTCATCATCGGGCGTGTTCACAGGGTAGCCCATGTTCTCGGGACGGCCCCATTTGTTGCCCACCGAGTCAAACTCCGACTTGAAGATGTCGTAGCCGCCCATGGTGTTGTGGCCGCGCGAGGCGAAGTACAGCGTCTTGCCGTCTTTGCTCAGGAACGGGCTGTCGTCGTCGTATTTCGTGTTGATGGCATTGCCTACCGACTTGGCCGGGCCCCAGTCGCCGCCCTGCTGGCGGGTCGAGTAGTAAATGTCCAGCGTACCGTCTTCCGAATACTTACCCGTAGAGAAGTAAATGGTGCGGCCGTCCGGCGTGATATAGGCATCCGACTCGAAGGCTTTCGAGTTGATATTGTCGTTGAGCTTCTTGGGCTCCGTCCAGTCAGCACCCGACTTTTCGGCGTACATGATGTCGCCGTTCTCGTCGTTACGGTACATCAGCAGCTTCGTGTCGTTGTCGAACACCTGGATAGACGCATCGTGGCCTTTGCCGTTGAGCACGGTGCTCAGCGAGCGGGGCTTTTCCCAGTTTTCATCATCGATGCGGGTAGCCTCGTAGATGTTTTCGTAGTACTGGCCGTCGGCAGCGAGGTTCTTGTCTTTCTTCTTCCCTTTGGCATCATCCGCAACCGGAATGTTGCTCATGTTGTCGGAGCGCGACGTGAACAGCAGCAGCTTGTCGTCCTGCGAGATAACCGGGCTGTGCTCCGAATACGGCGTGTTGATGGTCGGGCCCAGGTTTTTCACGAAGATATCCTTGGGGCTGTTGAACTGCACCTTAGCGTTCTTCGAGTGCTGAATCAGTTGAGCCAGCTCCGACTTGCGGGTGTCTTTCTGCTTCAGTGTGGCGTTGTAAGCCTGGTAGTGCGAGATGGCCTCATCAAAGTTGTAGTTGAGGTGATCTACGCGGCCCAGCCAGTATTCCACGTCTTTCGAAACTTTCGGCTTCAGCTTTTGCGCCTTATAGATGTAGTCGCTGGCTTTCTCTTTGTCGAACGACATATAGGAGATACCGGCGCGGAACAGGGCTAAGG
Organism: Hymenobacter psychrotolerans DSM 18569; assembly: GCF_900142395.1. GTDB lineage: Bacteria > Bacteroidota > Bacteroidia > Cytophagales > Hymenobacteraceae > Hymenobacter > Hymenobacter psychrotolerans. The sequence continues at coordinate 151,083 of NZ_FRAS01000003.1, forward strand.
CGTTGTTCGGCTCCTTGGCCAACACTTGCTCGTAGAAAGGGATGGATGCCCGGTAGTTCTCTTGTTCAAAGAACTTATTTGCAGTCTTCAGCTGCTTACGCACGCTCTGGGCCAGCGCGGGCTGGGCCACGGCCGCGGTAAGAGCGAAGGCGCAAGAGGCTTTCAATAACCTTCTGACTAAGTTGTCCATTTGAGGAGGGGTTTGAGGAATAAGGAGTTGCAGTGGATTTTCCCGAAAGCGGAAGGCAACTTAGTGGTTGCTGTGTTTTGAGTAAGATGCCTCTTATACTGAAAACACGTTCCAGGGTTAAGCAGGGAACTATTTTTTTCGCGGCATAAAAGCTTTTACCAGCCTTTCTACGCTACTTCACATAAGCTTCCTACTGGTGCGTAATGCGGCAATTTGCGGGCAAAGATAGAAATTTTATAATACCACCTCAATCCTATCCAATCGGCCTGAAACTTTACTAAAAAAGGAGTTTGATGGCATAATTGTCAACCGCTTAAGGTACCGCAGCAATTATTTCGAAGCACGCAAATATAGAGGTGCTTTGTATACTACAAGAATTTCAATCAAAAATTTATATTCCCATATCCCTATTTCAGCTGCCGCCCGCAAACCTTTTACCTTTGCAGCAGCACTCTTTAGTATCTGACCTATGCAAATCCGTGACGCCACTTTTCTGATGAGCAATTCGCGGGTCGACCAATGCCCCCCGCCGACGCTCCCTGAATATGCTTTCATTGGGCGCTCCAACGTGGGTAAGTCTTCCCTTATTAATATGCTGACGGAGCGGCGCGGACTGGCCAAAACGTCTTCGCTGCCGGGCAAAACCCAGCTTATCAACCACTTCCTTATAAACAAGGAGTGGTATCTGGTCGACTTGCCTGGCTACGGCTACGCCAAAGTAAGCAAGGAGAGCCGCGTGCAGTGGGGCCGCATGATCAACTTCTACCTGCGCCAGCGCGAAAACCTGGCCTGCGTCTTCGTTCTGATAGACTCGCGCCACACGGCGCAGGCCGTCGATCTGGAGTTTATGGAAATGCTCGGCACCGAAGGCATTCCCTTCGTGATGGTGTTCACCAAAGCCGACAAACAGTCGGGGAGCCGGACGCACCAGAACGTGGTGGACTACATGCAGAAGATGAGCCAGAGCTGGGACGAAGTGCCCCGGCATTTCATTACGTCGGCAGAGGAAAAGACGGGCCGCGAGGAGTTGCTCAGCTTCATTGCCGACATCAACCAGCAACTGGCCCAAACGCAGGAGAATGTGTAGATTGGCCCCGTAATTGTCATGGCGCCACCCGGAGCCGTTCAGGCTCGCTTCACTCCTCTTTTTTCCGTTTCCATCCTCATGAAAAAACTCACTTTCGCACTGGCTCTGGGCCTGCTGGCCTGCTCGGTACCGGCTCTGGCGCAGAAAACCAAGGTCAAGGTAAAAACCGACGGCCCGGCGCCCGAAACAGCGGCTCCGGCCGAAGCCGTGCCGGCCCAGGCACCGGCCGCCGGCAACGTAGCCAAGTCTATTCCGGTAGCCGAGTACTACGAAGGCGGCCAGGAAGCCATGTACACCTTCATTGAGCAGGAGAAGAAATATCCGATTCTGGCGCGTCGCAACCGGATTCAGGGCACCTGCATTGTGAGCTTCACGCTCACGACCGAAGGCACGCTGGAAGGCATCAAGCTGGTGAAGAACATTGGGGGCGGCTGCGGTGAAGAAGCGCTGCGGGTAGTGCGCCTGCTCAAGTTCAAGAAGCCCGATTACGCCATTCTCACCAGCCTGCCCATCGTGTTTAAGCTGGGTGCCCCCGGCCAAGCCGCCGCAACTGAGTAACTTTGCCCCCTCAAACAACACCCCTTACCTTATGCCCTACGACCTGAAGGAAATTGCCGCAATCAGCGGAATGCCCGGTCTGTTCCGCCTCGTAAAGCCCACCCGCGCCGGCGTTATCGTGGAATCCCTGGATGCGCGCGGCACCCGCTCCGTGGCCTCGGCCCGCAACAAAGTGTCGCTGCTGCAGGAAATCTCCATCTACACCCAGGACTACGACCAAACGGTACCGCTGACGGAAGTATTCGACCGGATTCATCAGAAACACGGTGCTTCCCTGGCCCTCACGCACAAATCGGACGACCGGGACCTGACGGCCTTCATGGGCGAAATTATTCCGGACTACGACCGTGACCGGGTATACATGTCCGACATCAAGAAGCTGGTGCAGTGGTACCACGTGGTAAGCGGCAGCCTGGAGTACCAGGCTCCTGCCACGGAAGAGGCAGAAGCGGAAGCACCGGCCACCGACGCCAAGCCTGCCAAAAAAGCTGCCGACACGGTAGCCGACGAAGCCACCGAAGAAAAGCCCAAGGCTAAAAAGAAGACGACTTCGGCCAGCAGCGAGGAAGAAACTGCTACCGAAAAGCCGGCCAAGAAAGCCGCTAAAAAGAAAGAGTAGCTTTCTTTTTTCAGTGCATAAAAAAAGCCCGGATGCTACTGCAGCTTCCGGGCTTTTTTTATGCATTTATACTTGTCTGGCCGAAATAAAATCAGGGCTGATTCCGCTGATTTTATTGCACACTTATTTCGCTTCGGCAAATTCCTTAGCCAGGAATTCTTCGGCCTTATTTACCAGATCTACGGAGCCGATAAATAGCGGGCAACGGTCGTGCATGTCTTTCGGCTCAATTTCCATCGTGCGCATGCGGCCGTTGCTGGCTTTGCCGCCGGCCTGCTCTACAATGAATGCCAGTGGGTTGCATTCGTACATCAGGCGCAGCTTGCCCTTCGGCGACTTCTGCGTGGGCGGATAGATATAGATGCCGCCTTTGAGCAGGTTGCGGTGAAAATCGGCGACGAGGGAGCCGATGTAGCGGGCTGAGTAGCCCTGCTCCTTGCAATACGCCACGTAGTCCGTAACACCGGGCGAGAAGGACGCCGAGCTGCCCTCGTTCAGTGAGTACACGGTGCCGGATTTGGGCGACTGGATGTTGGGGTGCGACAGGAAGAACTCGCCCAGGCTGGGCTCGTAGGTGAAGCCGTTTACGCCGTTGCCGGTCGTGTACACCAGCATAGTGCTGGAGCCATAGATAACGTAGCCGGCTGCCACCTGATGCGTGCCCGACTGCAGGCAATCGGCCATGGTGCCCTCACTGCCGGTCGGCGATACGCGGCGGTAGATGCTGAAGATGGTGCCGATGGACACGTTCACATCGATGTTGCTGGAGCCGTCGAGCGGATCAATAGCCACGATGTACTTGCCCTGCACATTGCCGGTCTGGATAACTTCTTCGTCTTCTTCGCTGATGATGGTACATACCTCGCCGCCGTTGCGCAGGGCCCGGATAAAGCGGATGTTGGCAATGACATCAAGCTTCTGCTGGTCTTCGCCCTGCACGTTGCGGTTGCCATAGGCGCCGGCAATATCAATGAGGCCGGAGCGGTTGATTTCGCGGTTCACGATTTTGGCGGCCAGCGCAATGTCGCGCAGCAGTTGGGAAAGCTCCCCGGTGGCATACGGAAAGTCCTCCTGCTTGCGCATGATAAAACGGTCCAGAGTTGTGCCTACGGGCAGCGCCAGCTTGTCGTGGTGATTCATAAAGAGGAATGAGAGAAAATGCGGGTGGGGGTCAGAGCCCAAAATTAACCTTTTTCGGGCGTAGTGGCACGAGTATACGTTCGGCGCTACATTTGGGGCCATGCAAGAATCGGCTCCTTTGAAAGTATACAAGTTCGGCGGCGCGTCGGTGAAAGACGCGGCGGCCATCCGTAACCTGCGCCATATTGTGCAGCAGCACGGCGGCCATGGCCCGTTGCTCATCGTGGTTTCGGCCATGGGCAAAACCACCAATGCGCTGGAAGATATTTTCCGGCGCGCCTACGAGCAGGAAGAGTATACCCCGCAACTGGAGCGCCTGGAAGCCTTCCACCGCGAAACGGCCCGGGAGCTGGCCCCGGATTTCGGCAGCACCACGGCGGCAGCCATTGAGCAAGGCTTTGATGAGACCTTCAGCGCGCTGCGCCACCAGTTGAGCACCGTCAGCGCGGCCCGCGAGTACGACGAGCAGTACGACCAGATTGTGAGCTTCGGGGAGCTGTTGTCGTCGCGCTTCGTGGCGGCCGTGCTCAACGACCAGCAGCCCGCCCGCTGGGCTGACTGCCGGACGCTTATCAGAACCGATGAAAACTGGCGGGAGGCCCGTGTCGACTGGGACCTGACGGCGGAGAAGCTGCGGGCCGAGCTGCCGCCGCTGCTGCAGGAAACGGGCATAGTCGTGACGCAGGGCTTTCTGGGCGGCACGGCCAGCGGCCAGACCACCACGCTGGGCCGCGAAGGCTCCGACTACACGGCCGCCATTCTGGCTTACTGCCTGAACGCTGAGTCGGTAACGATCTGGAAAGACGTGGCCGGGCTGCTGAACGCCGACCCCAAGTTTTTCCCGGACACGGTGCGCTACCCGGAAATCAGCTACCAGGAAACCATCGAAATGGCGTACTACGGGGCCAGCGTCATTCACCCCAAAACCATTAAGCCGCTGGCCGTGCGCCGGATTCCGCTGCTGGTGAAGTCGTTTCTGGACCCTGGCGCCGAGGGCACCGTCATCCACGACTGCCGCCACGGGCTGCTGGTGCCGGCCTTCATCCGCAAAGACGGGCAGTGCCTGATTTCGTTTGAGAGCAAGGACCTGACCTTTATTTCGGAGGAAAACCTGGAGGTGATTTTCGGAGCGCTGGCGCAGGCGCGGCTCAAGATTCATCTGATGCAGAACTCGGCCATCAGCTTCTCGGTATGTACCGACTTCTCAAGCTACCGCCTCGAAAAGCTGCTGGCCGTGCTGCGCGAGCAGTTCACGATTCACTACAACACAGGGCTGGAGCTGTACACCATTAAGAACTATGATGCGGAAAGCATTCAGCGCCTGACGGCCGGCCGGGAGCTGCTGCTGGAGCAGCGCAGCCGCCAGACGTTTCAGTTTGTGTGCCGCAGTAGCCACCAGGAGGCCGCACAATAGCCGCAGAAGCTCCGCAAGCCGCTTTTTTCTGGTTTCATCAGCGCCTGAGTGGCAGCCAGTTTGGGACAGCGCCCGCCGAAATTCCCGGGAAGAGCAGAACAATTTTGCCCCGCTCGGTCTTATAGCCATATCTTTGCGGAGAATCATTCTTAGCTGGTGAGCCACTTTCACGACCATTCGCTGCCCGAACCGGGCCACTTGCGTACCCGCCTGGCACAAGCCGGGCTGCGGGCTACGCGGCAGCGCCTCCTGATTCTGGAAAGCCTGCTGCTGCTGCCCGGCCACCCCACCGCCGACGATGTGCACCGCCGCGTGGCCAGCCAGGAACCCAGCCTGTCGCTGGGCACGGTATATAAGGCGCTGGATTCGTTTGTGGCCGCTGGCCTCACGCGCCGGGTGGCCTCCGCCGAAGGCTCCTGCCGCCGCTACGATGCCGACTGCTCGGCCCACCATCACCTGTTCTGCACGGATACGCAGGAAATCATCGACTTCCGCGACCCGGAGCTGGACACCCTGATTCAGGGCTTCTTTGAGGCCCGCGGGCTGCAGAATTTCCAGGCCCATAGCTTTTCGCTGCACATCACCGGCAGCAAGCTCGCGGGCGAGAAGATCATCAAGTAAGGCGCGCCGGCGGTTCTGCGTCACTCTGCCCGCAGGCGGCACATTTCATCTGTTCATCCCTTTTTTCATTTTCATTTAATACAGTACCATGGCAGTTCTCGTAGGTAAGCGTGCCCCCTCGTTCAAAGCTACCGCCGTTATCGACGGCGAATTCGAAGAGGATTTCTCCCTCGACCGGTACCTGGGCAAGAAGCACGTCATCTTCTACTTCTACCCCGCCGACTTCACGTTCGTTTGTCCCACCGAAATCATTTCCTTCCAGGAGCGTCTGGCCGATTTTGAGGCTAAAGGCGTGGCTATCGTTGGCTGCTCTACGGACACGCACTTCTCGCACTTTGCCTGGCTGCAGACGCCGCGCGACAACGGCGGCATTGCGGGCGTAACGTATCCGCTGGTAGCGGATGCCACCAAAACCATTGCGGCCAACTACGACGTGCTCGGCGGCCACTACGACTACAACGAAGCCGGCGAAATGACTTTCGTAGGCTCGCCCCTCGCCTACCGCGGCCTGTTCCTCATCGACAAGGATGGCATCGTGCGCCACCAGGTAGTAAACGACGGTCCGCTGGGCCGCAGCATCGACGAAGCCATGCGCATGGTGGACGCCCTGCAATACTTCGAGGTGAAAGGTGAAGTGTGCCCCGCCAACTGGGAAGAAGGCAAAGAAGGTATGGCTGCTACCCGCGAAGGTGTAGCCGACTACCTCGGCAAGCACCACTAAGCCCGAGCGGCCTGCCTCCGGGCGGCTTGTTCTTCAGAAAAGGCCTCTGCCTGTGTGGCAGAGGCCTTTTTTATAATAGTCTGGGAAGACTGTACTTTTGCTATGGTATCTGCCTGCCCGGGTTCCGGCTGTTTCGGTTCTCACCAAGCAAAGCACCTGCGGCACCATCACCTGCAACCCCTCTGCCCTTTTGCCTTTCTTATATTCCATAGCCCTGCGCTTCTACGCCCTGCTGCTGCAGCTGGTCGCGCCTTTTGTGCCGAAGGCGGCGCAGTGGGTGGCGGGCCGGCAAGGGCTGCTGCCCCGCATACAAGCCGCGTTGCAGCACGAAACCGCGCCGCTGGTGTGGTTTCATTGTGCCTCGCTGGGCGAGTTCGAGCAGGGCCGGCCGCTCATGGAAGCCTACGCGGCGCATTACCCCGGCCACAAAATCGTGCTGACGTTTTTCTCGCCCTCCGGCTACGAGGTGCGCAAGGACTGGCCGGGCGCGGCCTACGTCTTCTACCTGCCGCTCGACACAGCGGCCAACGCGCAGGCCTTTCTGGCGGCGGTGCGGCCCCGGCTGGCGGTGTTCGTGAAGTATGAGTTCTGGTATCATTTCCTCACGGAGCTGCAGCGGCGGCAGGTCCCGACCATCTGCGTGTCGGCTATTTTCCGGCCGGAGCAGGTGTTTTTTCAGCCGTGGGGTGGTTTTTTCCGCCGGATTCTGAACCGGTTCACCCACATCTTCACCCAGAACGACAGCTCGGTGGCGCTACTGCGGCAGGCGGGCATTGCGCAGGCCAGCGTGGCCGGCGACACCCGCTTCGATACCGTGGTGCGTACGGCGGCAGCTCCGCCCCGGCTGTTGCCGCTGGTTGATGCCTTCACCGAAGACTGGGTGCCGGTGTTTATTGTGGGCAGCAGCTGGCCCGAGGATATGCCCGTGCTGACTCCGCTGTTGCGCCAGTACGCCGCCCAGCTGCGCTTCATAGTCGCGCCCCACGAAATCAGCGAAACCAATCTGCGGCTGGTGGAAGAAGCCATGCCGGGCCAGGTAGTGCGCTACTCCCGCGCCGAGGCGGCTACCGTAGCCGAGGCCCGCGTACTGCTCATCGACAATGTGGGCCTGCTCAGCCAACTCTACCGTTTCGGGCACTTTGCCTACATCGGCGGGGCGTTTGGCAAGGGCCTGCACAATACGCTGGAGGCTGCCGCTTTCGGGTTGCCGCTGTTCTTCGGGCCTACGTACTACAAGTTTCAGGAAGCCAAGGACCTGGTTGATATCGACTGCGCTTTTCCCGTGGAGTCGGCGGAGGAGCTGCTGGCGGTGTTTGGGCGGCTGTTTTACCAGGAAGAAGCCCGCCTGGCAGTGCAGGACCGCAGCCTCGATTACGTACACGACCACAGCGGCGCCACCGGCCGCATCATGCACTGGGTGGCTTCGCGGGTGGCGGAGTAATTGCCCTGGCCAGTGCGGCTGCTTTTCCCTACTCCGTTACTCAGTTACTCTCCCTCATGACCGGAACCATTGTTAAATCTACGGGCTCGTGGTATGTGGTGCGCGAAGCCGGCACGGGACTCCTGCACCGCTGCCGGCTGCGGGGCAAGTTCAAGATGAAGGGCCTGAAGGTGAGCAACCCGCTGGCCGTTGGCGACCAGGTAGATTTTACGGTAGAAGAACAGACGGAGGGCGCGGGCGTGATTCATCACATCGAGCCGCGCCGCAACTACATCATCCGCCGCTCGGTGCACAAGAGCGAGCATGCTCACATTGTGGCCGCCAACCTCGACCAGGCCATGCTGGTAGTTACGCTGGCCTCTCCGGCCACCTCCTTCGGCTTCATCGACCGGTTTCTGGTAACGGCCGAGGCCTACAGTATTCCCGTAACGCTGCTCTTCAACAAAACCGACCTCTACGACGAAGATCTGGCCGACTACCAGTTCCAGATTCAGAAGATGTACGAGCGGATTGGCTACCCCGGCATGCGCTGCTCGGCCCACACGGGCGAAGGCGTAGCCGACATCGACGCGCAGCTCCACAACAAGACCACGCTGCTTTCGGGCCATTCGGGGGTGGGCAAGAGCACGCTCATCAACGCGCTGGTGCCCGACCTGGACCTGAAAACGGCTGAAATCAGCGCGTTTTCGGATAAGGGCGTGCATACTACCACCTTCGCCGAAATGCTGGAGGTGCGCCCCGGTACTTTCCTGATTGACACGCCCGGCATCAAGGAGTTGGGCCTCGTGGACATGAAACCCGGGGAGCTGGCCCACTTCTTCCCCGAAATGCGGGCTCTGCTTAACCAGTGCCGCTACCACAACTGTCAGCACCTGCACGAGCCGGGCTGTGCCGTACGCGAAGCCGTAGACAAAGGCCGCATTGCCCTCCCCCGCTACGACAGCTACGTGAGCATGCAGCAGGCCGACGACAACCGCAAGTAACCAGGCCGGCGCCCTTGGAGGTGCAAAGCGGCCGGACCGGTGCTGACTATTCCAAGCCGGTTGGGGCCGCCCAGAATACGCGGAAAGTGGTTCCCACTCCGGGCGTGCTGTCTGCTTCCACGTGCCCGCCCTGGCTCGTGACGATGCGCTGCACCAGATACAGCCCTACCCCGGTGCCTTCTACTTCTGTGTGCTGGCGCGAAAACAGCCGGAAGGCCGGGTTGTGCGGGTCGTCGACGTGCATGCCGAGGCCATTGTCGCGCACTTCCAGCACGGGCTGGCCCTGGGCGGTCAGGTAGCTGCGCAGCAGCACCTGCGGCGGGCGCATCGGGTGGGCAAACTTCAGCGCATTGCTCACCAAGTTGTGCACCACGGAGCGGAAGTTGGCCCGGCTGTAAAGTAGCCCGGGTGCCTCCTGCACGTCTATTTCCACGCTTGCTCCCTGCAGCACAATCTGCGGGCGCAGGCCAAGCAGGATTTCCTCCAGCCCCAGGGCCAAGTCCAGCACTTCCACGGGCTCCTGCTGCTGGCGCTGGGTTTGCACGGTAGCCGCCAGATCGGCCAGCGTACCGTCCAGGTGGGTCAGGGCCGTGTCTACCATACGCAGCATCAGCGCCTGCTCGGGGTCGGTGAACCGAACGGAGCGGCTCAACTCCTCGAACAGCCCCCGCAGGTTGAGCGTGGGCTGGCGCAGGTCGTGGGAGGCTGCGTACACGAATGTATCGAGGTTGTGGTGGGCGCGGGCCAGCTCGTCGTACTGGGTCTGGAGCACCTGGCGCAGGCGATGCTGCTCTTCCACATCGGAGCCGGCCCCAAACCAGCGGGGGCCGCTGCCGTCGTTGAGGCGCCGTGCCCGGATGGTATGCCAGCGGTACACTCCATCGGCCCGCCGCAGCCGGTATTCGCCCTCAAAATCTTCGCCGCTGGCCACACTCTGCACCCAGCGCCGGGCGGCGGCGGCCTGCTCCTCGGGGTACAGCAGCCCCACCCAGCCCGTGGGGCCCAGCTCTTCGGTGGTCAGGCCGCTGTAGCTCTTGGTGTAGTGGTTGTAATACTCCACCAGGCCCTCGGCCGAAGTGGTCCATACCAACTCCGGAATACTATCGGCCAGGAAGCGCAGCTCGGCCTCGCCCCGGCGGCGGGCTTCGCTTAGCTCCCGCTGCAGGTGCACTTCGGTCAGGGCGCCGTGCCAGGCCACCGGCTGGTCGGGCGGATGCACCTCGGGCAAGGCCCGGCTCAGCATCCAGCGGTATTGCCCGTCGTAGCGGCGCAGGCGGTATTCGTAGTTCCAGCCGGTGCCGGTGCGGCGGGCAGTGTCCGACTCGAAGAGCACCCGCAGCCGGTCATCGGGGTGCACCAGCAGCGGCCAGATAGCCGTCAGGTCGGCCGTTTCGGGCTGGCCCGTGAAGCGGTACCACTGCGGGCTCACATACGTCACCTCTCCCTCCGGCGACATGGTGTAGGTAAACAGCGGGGCGGTTTCGGTCAGTACCCGCAGGCGCGCGTCCAGCTGCCGCGTGGTGAGGGCCAGCTCGTGGGCACGCTGGCGGGTGGCTTCCTGCTCGCTCACATCTACGGCCAGCAGCAGCAGCCCGGCCGGCTCCCCGGCTTCGTCGGCGTAGGGGTCCACCATCACATCGAAGTAGCGCCGGTCCGGGCCGTCGGCGGCCGGGCCGCACGCGCAGGCCCGGGCAGTGTAGGGAGTGCCGGCCTCATATACTTTGGGCAGCACTTCCAGCAGGGCGGTGGGCAGCAGGCCGGGCTGCTCAGTTAGGGTACGGCCTTCGGCATTGGCCCCGACCAGGACCTGCATCTGCTCGTTTACGAATCCATAGCGCAGTTCCGGGCCTTCCAGAGTAGCTACTCCAGCCTGAAGCCGACGCAGTAATTGCTCAAACCGGGGTGCTGGCATATCTACTGTAAGGCAATAAAACGCTCGACCCGAAGCGGGCCTAAAAGGGCACGCTTACGCGGAGCGGCCACGAATATAAAAACGAAAAAAGCGGGCAGCCCGGGGCCTAAGCATCCAGTGTCCGGGGCGGGTCGGAGTGGCGGTGCTCGAACGGCTGCGTAGGGTCGGGCCCGAAAACGGCCAGCTGCACCAGCTCCACCAGCAGCGCGTCGGCAATGGTGAGCGAAGGCGGCAGCGGCGGCAGCTGATGGGGCAGCAGAAAATTCTCCAGCGCCGTGAACCCACTCGGCTCCAGCGGGTGAAATGCCATCGACCAGGTCGGGAAGCTGCGGGCAGCAATGGGCGTGTCCACGAGCTTGCGCACGTGCGAGTGGCGGCCGTCGCGGGAAATACGGTCGAAGAGCGGGTCTACCATCTCGGCAGGCCCTTCAAATAGTTGCGCGATGTTGCCGTGGCTATAAAACAGTACGCCCGTGATGCCGTGGCGGACGTTGTCGTGCCGGCTTTGGTCCAGCAGCGCCTGCAAATCGGTATCGGTCATGGGGCGCACGGCCCGGCTCAGGTATACGATATGCTTCATTAAGGAAAAGGGTAGCGTGGTGCTACGGAATAGTAAAGTAACCAGAATTACTTCACTTCGGCCCGGAGCCGGGGCAGCCTGCCGGGACCGGAAGGCGCAGCCGGTGGCTACTGCGGCGCAAAAAAGCCCGACTGAAGCAGCCGGGCTTTTCAGCCAATCAGGAAATCAATCCCGGCTATTCGGCCGAGGGCAGCAGCACGCCATCAATGACGTGCGTAACGCCGTTGCTGGATACCACGTCGGGTGTCTGCACCGAAACGGGGGCATCCTTGCCGTTGCTGATCATCACTTTGCCGTCTTTCACCGACACCGTGATTTTCTGGCCGTTCACGGTCGTCAGCTGCTGGCCGTCCTGCAGATCCTGGGCCAGCAGGCGGCCCGCAATGACGTGGTAGGTGAGCACGCCTTTCAGCTTGTCTTTGCTTTCGGGCTTCATCAGGCCGGCGAGGGCCCCGTTGGGCAGCTTATCGAAGGCAGCATTGGTGGGCGCGAATACCGTGAACGGACCGGGGCCGCTGAGCGTACCATCAAGGCCGGCGGCCTGTACGGCTTTCACCAGCGTGGTCACGCTGGGCGCCATCACGGCGTTCTGCACGATGGTTTTGTCGGGCGTCATGGGCACGCCATCTACCAGCACGCCCTCCGATTTGCCCATGCGGGCCGAGTCGCTCATCATGGCCGTCGAGTCAACGGTAGTGGCCATGTCGGTGGTAGCGGTGGAGGTTTCGGTGGTGCTGGCCGAGTCGCCGCAGCTGGCCAGCCCAAAGGCCAGTACACCCGCCGAAAGCAGGCTGAAAGAAGCAGAACGAAGCGTTTTCTTCATGTGAAGGAGGAATGGGTTGGTTGTGGTGGTGAGAGATATGGCCTCTACCCCGCCACAGGCGGCCGGGCGGCAGTAGGTTCTGTACGAAACCCAACCGGTAGCCGGATGTTTGGCCGCACACAAATTGGCTACCTTTGGGCCGGCGCCGCATCTGCCGGCGCCGGCTTACCGTACAAGTACCCGTTTCATCCGTTTGCCATCCAACATGAAAACTGCCGAAATCCACACCGCTAAAGGTGTCATGAAAGTGGAGTTCTACGAGAAAGACGCTCCCAACACCGTGAAAAACTTCACCGACCTGGCCCAGAAAGGCTTCTACGACGGCCTGAAGTTTCACCGCGTGATTCCCAACTTCGTGATTCAGGGCGGCTGCCCCAACTCGCGCGACGGCGCCAAAGGCATGGCCGGCACCGGTGGCCCCGGCTACAAAATCGACTGCGAGCTGAGCGGCGACCATCAGTACCATGAGCGCGGCGCCCTGAGCATGGCCCACGCCGGCCGCAACACCGGCGGCAGCCAGTTCTTCATCGTGCACGACCGCCAGAACACGGCCCACCTCGACCGCAACCACACCGTGTTCGGTAAAGTAGTGGAAGGCCTCGACGTCATCGACCAGATTCAGGCCAACGACGAAATCCAGAAAATCGTGGTGACGGAGCAGGCGTAATTGCCCGCTACCTGACGCACAACGCCCTGCATACCTTTCGGTACGCGGGGCGTTGTTTTTTTTGCTCTGAGGCCGAATAAAAGCTTACTCTCGCACAACAACACGTTGCACTTCTACCCCACCACTGGCAGCAATGTGCAGTAGGTAGACTCCCGCCGTGGTGTGGACCATATTCAAGACTTGAGTGAATCCTGCTGGGTTGGGCGCCGGAACTGTGGCAGTGACAACCGGCCGACCCAAGGCATCAAATACGGTGAGTACAACAGGCTGCTGATAGCCGGTAAGTTGGACTACCAGGCGACCATCGTTGATAGGGTTAGGAACAATCTGCACTGCGCTCCGCAGCAGAAACTCGATAGGGTCTGAGGGCAGCGAACTGCAGGAAGGCTGCGCATTGTACATGGTAGCTACTACGGTATACGTGCCTGCCTGATTAGGTCTATATCGGACTGCCGTGGCTCCGGCTATCGGCTGGCCATTGAGGTACCATTGATTACCAGTAGCTGCACTGCTTACCAAGGAAGTACCGACCTGAGAAATGACCGGCTGGGGTGGTTTTGGCAGTACCCGTATCAGCAGCGAGGCGGTATCCACACAGGTAGGCAAAGGAAGCATACGGAAGTCGAGGGCCGTCACCTGCAGATGGTAGCGGGTGGTTTGCGTTGGCGCCACGGTAATTGTCTGGTTGCTCTGGTCGGCAGGTGACAGTCCATTGGCCGGAGCCCAGCGGTAGGAATAAGCAGCCGGCCGGGCCAGGCGAGGGTCCCACAGCCCAATCGTATCAGGGCGCCCCGACATAGCTTTCAACTGCAGCGAAGATCCGGCGCAGACAGTAGCTACACTGGTGCCAACAGGCTCAATCCGGGCGGCATTACGGGGCCGGATAATGAAGCGTATCGTCCGGTTCCGCCGTCCACGAACCGGGCAGGCGTTATCAACAATTTGTAGCGGAATATTAAAAACACGGCCTATGAAAGCCACATCCGCATACACATCCAATATGCCTACTGGCTGACTGGTACCATTCCCGACAATTCGAAAGGCTGCGACATCGAATGGTATGGAAGAATACCATGCATACGGAGTAGATGTCTGCATGACAGGATCAGAGAATGGATTAGTCACCGTCAGCAGGTCGCCGGAGTTGTCGTCCGAAAACCGTATCAACACCCGGGTGTAGTTGCAGGAAGACACATAGACGAAGGTAGAATCGGCATTGTTCACGATTTCGACACCCGAGTTGGCGTTCCCTGCTACAGCTACCGGCAGATCGGGCGGCCGGTTGGTGCAGAAGTCCACCACGACTACCATCATCTCCTGACGAACTGACCCAATCAGGGTGCGGATGCCATTGATGCGCCGGTATTCCAATACGTTACACGCTACGGTATAGCGGTTCAGCGCTGGGCTCTGCTGGTTGTATAGTACCGGCGTGAACTGAAAGCTACCGAATTGGGCATTAAACCGGAAAGAAGGCGAGGCCGTACGCACCGCTGGGCAGGCGGATCCTGAGAGGTCGAAAGAAGGAACAGGAAATGAGGGCGAATAGCTAGTAAGGGTACCCGGTATTTGGGCCGAGCACGGATTGGCCGGAGAGCCAATTGGAATCAGGTTGCCGGTGCCTAGGCCCAGATAACTCACCGGACTGTTGCAACCGCTCATTGGCGTATCCAGCGCGTATTCCAGTTCGTCGCCATCTGCATCAAGCGCCGCAAAGCTCAACTCTCTCTGCTGCTTCCAACACACCATATGTATCGGGGCAGTATATGCCTCAAACTGCGGTGAGTTATTCTGAATAGTCGTGTTTCCCACCATATTGCGGATAGTAGCGGCGTAATATGCGCTGGTCCCGCCCCCAATATTGCCCTGCACGGCCCTGCTGGCCCCAGCTACCGTAACCGACAACGTCCACAGGGATGATGGAGGCAGCGTTACACCCCAAACGTAATAGGTTTCTTGATAGTTGGGCGGCAAACCAGAGCCGCACGGACTGCTGCCTCCCGGGGCAACAGCGCAATATGGGGCGCCTATCGTAGTTCTGGTGGCCCGGGCGTACACTGTGTCCGTGACCGACGCAATACAGTTGCCATTGCGGATTTCCAACACCTGCCAAGACCCGACTGCCTGGCCACTGCAGTCCTGAATCAAGTGGAGGCTGACGCTATACCGGTTATTGCCGAGGGTCGTGTACGTAAGCGAACCGCTCATAATGTCTGCTCCTGCCGCTGCTTGCGGCCCGTCCAGGCCCCATCCAATAGTCAGTATCGTAACCAGAAAGCGTAGGAATATTTTCATGCGTCTGATAATAAGCAAGTAAAAAGTCGACTTGAGCACCCATCCGGCAGCTTGGTGCTAAGGTCAACGCTACAAAGTTCGTGCTACAGTTTCTGGCTTTCGTTATAGCCGGTTCGGGTCCTTGTCTGGTTATAATGCCACAACGCCCCGCGCACCTTTCGGTACGCGGGGCGTTGTGGGTTACTGCTGGTCTGGCATTTCATCGGGCTTAGGCGCCCGCACATAACGCCGAAATTCTTCCTTGCAGACGCCAAACTGCTGAAAGTTTCTTCGGGCTTCATTCAGACTGAGCGAGTTATTAGCCCCGCCCACATAATCAGGGTCCTGAAACTGTAGGCCGTCATCCTCCCAAAAACAAACATGGCAGATGTCATAGCTACCGGCGTCCCCCTCTGATAAAGTGAAGTACCTACAGCATGGGCACTGGTAGTTGCCGAAGCGGTTGGCAGCATACATAGTACACCTACCGACGACGGCCGCGCTGGGGCTTTTCGTCCTCGTCGTCGTCCTCGTCGTCATCCTCACCGAAGCTGGGCATGGTGAACATGCTGCTGAGCAGGTCCTTGAACTGGGCGCCGGCCGTGAGGCGGTTGCGCGAAATCAGGCTGTACTCGGCCAGGCCGTGGAGCAGGAACTCCATCAGGAAGTAGGTGTGCTCGGGCGTTTCGGTGGGGTGCAGCTCCGTCACGATGTCGCGCAGGCCGGGCACCTGGTCGAGCACGGCGCGGTAGTCCTGGGTGCTGGCGTCGTGCAGCAGATCCACGGTGTGGCCCGTGCCGAACCACTCCTGCACGGTTTTGTAGGGCGAGGGGCGGCCTTTCAGCTTCTTGGCTTTGTCGGGGTCGGGGAAGTACTGCAGAAACAGCGTGCGGATGGCTTTGCCCATCAGCTTCTCGGCCACGATGCCGGCTCCCTCCTGCTCGCCCTCGTACACCAGCTCCACCTTGCCCGTCACGGCCGGCACCGCCGAAATGAAGTCGCCGACGCGTACGTAGGTGGTTTTCTCGCCGTTGATGAGGGCGCGCCGCTCGGCCCCGGCCACCACCTGCTCGTAGGCCGAGATGGTGAGGCGGGCCGATACGCCGCTCTTGGCATCCACGAACTCCGAGGCGCGGGCCTCCACGGCCACCTGCTCCACCAGGTCATGGATGACTTCGTTGCTGGTCACCATGCCCTTCTGTACGTCCTTGATGCGGGCTTCCTGCTTGGTGATGCGCTTGCCGATTTCGATGCTCTTGGGGTAGTGCGTGATAATCTGGGCGTCAATCCGGTCTTTGAGCGGCGTCACGATGGAGCCGCGGTTGGTGTAGTCCTCGGGGTTGGCCGTGAACACAAACTGGATATCGAGCGGCAGCCGCACCTTGAAGCCCCGGATCTGGATGTCGCCCTCCTGCAGGATATTGAACAGCGACACCTGGATGCGGGCCTGCAGGTCGGGCAGCTCGTTTATCACGAAAATGCCCCGGTGCGCCCGCGGAATCAGGCCGAAGTGAATCACCCGCTCATCGGAGTAGGGCAGCTTGAGGGTGGCCGCCTTGATGGGGTCGGCGTCGCCGATAAGGTCGGCTACCGATACATCGGGGGTGGCCAGCTTCTCGGTGTACCGCTCATTGCGGTGCACCCAGGCCACGGGCGTGTTGTCGCCGTGTTCGGCAATCAGGTTTTTGGCGAATACGCTCAGCGGCTGCAGCGGGTCGTCGTTGAGCTCGGAGCCGGCCACCACGGGCATATACTCGTCGAGCAGGCCTACCAGCAGGCGGGCAATGCGGGTTTTGGCCTGGCCGCGCAGGCCCAGCAGGTTGATGTGGTGCCCGGCCAGAATGGCGCGCTGCAGCTCGGGTATCACGGTTTCCTCGTAGCCGAAGATGCCGGGAAACACGTCGTCTTTGCTTTGCAGCTTCTTAATCAGGTTGTCGCGCAGCTCAGTTTTCACGGAGCGGGGCTGGTAGCCGGACTTTTTGAGGGCGCCGAGGGTAGTAAGTTGCTGGAGCTGGTCGGCGGAGAGAGAGGAATACGAAGGCATGAAGGGAGAATAGGATGAAACGGAATGTGTGGTTGCCTGTCATACTGAGCTTGCGAAGGACCTCATCACGCGTGAACAACCTTGTTCTGGTACTATAAGGTCCTTCGCAGGCTCAGGATGACACTAGACAAAGTGCATTACTACACGTTTTTGCGGCGGTTGCGCTTGTAGTCCTCGAAAATCAGGTGGCCCAGGCCTTTGAGCGAGCTGTAGTACGCCTTGCCCTGGTTGACTTCCGTGAATTCGTTGACGAACTGCTGCAGATACGCGTCGGAGGCAATCATGAACGTGGTGATGGGCACCTTGAGGCGGCGGGCGGCGGCGGCTAGGTTCAGCGTCTTGTTCACCACCTTGCGGTCGAGGCCGAAGCTGTTTTTGTAGTAGCCGTTGCCTTCTTTCAGGCAGGTAGGCTTGCCGTCCGTAATCATGAAAATCTGCTTGTTGGGTGTTTTGCGCTTGCGCAGCAGGTCCAGGGCCAGCTCCAGGCCGGCCACGGTGTTGGTGTGGTAGGGCCCCACCTGCAGATACGGCAAATCCTTCACCTCAATCTGCCAGGCGTCGTTGCCGAACACCAGCACGTCCAGGAAATCCTTGGGGTACTTCTGCTTCACCAGCTCGGCCAGCGCCATGGCTACCTTCTTGGCCGGCGTGATGCGGTCTTCGCCGTACAGAATCATGGAGTGCGAAATGTCAATCATCAGCACCGTGCTGGTCTGGCTCTTGTGCTCGTTTTCGCGCACTTCCAGGTCGCCTTCGGTCAGCATGAACTCGCCGGTGCCCAGGCCGTGGTTGAGCTGGGCGTTGCGGATGCTCTCGGTCATGGAAATCTGGTCAAGCGAATCGCCGAACCGGAATTCGCGCATGTCGGTGCTCTGCTCGTCGCCCTGGCCGGTGTGGGGCGTGCGGTGGTTGCCCTGCCCCGACTTCTTGAGCTTGCCGAAGATTTCCTCCAGCGAGCTTTTGCGGATCTGCTGCTCGCTTTTGGCCGTGATGTTGAACTCGCCTTTTTGCTGCTCGTCCTCGTCGATGTAGCCCTTCTTTTTCAGGTCTTCGATGAAGTCGCCCATGCCGTACTCATCGTTGGTGAGGCCGTACTGCTTGTCCAGCTCGTTCAGCCACGAGAGGGTTTCGCCCACGTCGCCGCTGGTGATGGTGATGAGCTGCATGAATATCTTAAACAGCGAGTCGAAGCCTTTATCGGTCGACTCCTCGGGCACGTAGTCCCGGAAACGAAAGCCTGCTGACATAGTAGTGTGGGATGAGCCGGTAGAACAACGGAAGCCGGTTTTTAGTTGTCGGGTGGTGCAGTTGCTGGTTGCGCGTTGATCGGCGGTGGTTGTTTGTTACTTGTTGGTTGTTGATTGTCAGCAATTCGGGAGGTTACGCGCACCAGTTCCAGCACCAGCCGGCAATCAACAAGTATCAACCAACAAGTACCCAATACCTATGAAAGCCATCTGGAACAACACGGTGGTTGCGGAAAGCAACGATACGGTGGTAGTAGAGAACAACCACTATTTCCCCGCCGACGCCATCAAGCGCGAGTATTTCGAGGACAGCATTGCGCACACGTCCTGCCCCTGGAAAGGCCGCGCCAGCTACTACTCGCTGCGCGTAAATGGCGAGCTGAACAAAGACGCGGCCTGGTTCTATCCGGAGCCGAAAGCAGCCGCCGAGCAGATCCGGGGCCGCGTGGCGTTCTGGAAAGGCGTGCAGATTCAGCCCTGACCCGGCCCGCCGTGTAACCCGAAGCCGCGTGAGGCGGTATGCAGGACAGAGCAGCCGGCGCCGGTTGGCAGCCGGCTGCTCTGTCCTGCCTATGAGACGTGTGCTTCCCTTTCTGCCAGCGGTGCTGGCCCTGCTTGTAGCCTGCGACGCGCCCCGCTCGGCCACCGAAACCGCCGACCCGGCCACGCTGCGCGCCACCAGCTCGGCGGCTGCACCAGCCGCTACCGTTAGCTTCCGCCGCGAGCTGAGCCAGAACGACCACCGGTTTGTGCTGCAAACCACCGGCGAAGGCAACCAGCGCCAGCTGCAGCTGCGCGTGGAGAAAAACGGCCGCGAGCTGACCACCACCACCCAGGTAGTGGAAGGTATGGTAGCGGATGCCGTAGCAGCCAACCTCAACGACAACAAGTTTCCGGAGCTGCTCATTTTCGTGACTGATGCCGGCAGCGGCTCCTACGGCCAGCTTATCGGCTACGAGTTTCTCAACCAGGGCCGCCGCAACCTGACGCTGCCAGAGCTGACCGGACCGGCGGCCCAAGGCTACCAGGGCCACGACGAGTTCCGGGTGCAGGACGGGCGCGTGCTGCGCAGCTTCCCCATCTACCTTGATGCAGACCCCAACTGCTGCCCCACGGGTGGGCAGCGCACCATCCAGTATGAGCTTCCGCCCGAGGCCGTCACGTTCCGCCAGGTGTCGTTCAGCAATCAGGTGAAGTAGCATAGCAGGGCTGAAGCTGAGCTTTTTTACAAAACTCACGTAAACACCTGAACCAGTGCCGATACTGCTACAAACAAGCACTTTTCAGCTGGTACGGGTTTACTTTTTATTTGGATTACACCTAGAACGCAATACCTTGCGTAGATATTACCGCTCTCATGCCAGCTCTGTGCCTTGTCGTGACAGGCTGTTTTCGGTTCTTTTCTGCTGATACTGCTTCGCGGCGTATCGGCTACCCACTTCGGGTCGTCCTTGTTTCTCTCCTTTTAAACCACCATATCATATGAAAGCTTCTGCTTTAGCGCTGCTTGGTACCTCGCTCGTCGTGGCTACTGCCTGTGACTCTTCGCGTACCGCTGTTGAGAATACATCAACGGCCGCCAATACCGTAGAAAACACGGCTTCTACCGAGCCGGTAAGCTTCACGCGTGAGCTGACCCAGGGCGACGCCCGCTTCGAAGTACGCACCACCGGCTCATCGGCCCAGCGCCAGCTCACGGTACGCTCGTACCGGGGTGCGGCTCTCACGTCTGACCCGATCCGGCTCGACATCAACGGTGCCGTGCGCGACGCCGTAACGGCTGACCTGAACGGCAACGGCAAGCCGGAGCTCTACATCTTCACCGATAATGCAGCTGCCAACGGTGGTTTCTACGGCTACGAGTTTGCGGAGCGCGGCTACACCCCCATCAGCAGCCCCGGCATGATTACCGGCACGGCGGGCGTGGGCTACTCCGGCAAAGACTCCTACGTAGTGAGCAACGGCAGCCTGACCCGCTCGTTCCCGGTGACTACCACTACTGCCGATGCCAACGCCACTACCCCGGCTGCCGCCAGCAGCCGCACCATCACCTACCGCCTCGGCGCCGACGGCAAATGGACGATGGGCCAAGTAATGGACGGCCAGCCGTAATCGGTTATACCCTCCACAAAAAAGCCTCCGCAAGAACTTGCGGAGGCTTTTTTTATGCTGAACAACAGGTCAGCCTGTTAGTCGATCCATTTGAAGCGGTACTCCAGCTTGGGCACTGCCATACGGTCGGCTACGCGGCGCAGGCGGTTGGGCAGGGCCATCACATAGTCGCGGGCTTTTTCGGCGGCACCATTGAGGCCGGGCATCTCCGCAATTTTCCAGTCGGTGATGAGGGTTTCGAGGATATCGGTGTAGTCCTGGCTGGTGTAGACGCCCAGGCGCTGGGCGGCGTCGGTGAAGTGGCCGAAGGTTTTGCCCATCTCGATGCCCATTTCGCGCATGTAGTGGGCCGGCATCACAATCTTTTTGCGCATCATGTCCTCAAAGGCCAGCATCATCTCCGAAGGGTCTATCTCAAAGATTTTGTCGACGAAGGTTTTGTAGACGCGGGCGTGGCGGGTTTCGTCGCCGGCAATCATGCCGCAGAGCTTAGACAGCTGGTCGTCGCCGGCTTTGCGGGCCAGCTGCCCCACGCGGCGGTGCGAGATGTTGGTGGCCGTTTCCTGGTAGCTCGTGTACACGAAAGCGCGGTACGGGTCGTGGGCTGTGCCCAAGTCGAAGCCATCGGCAATGAGATACTGCGTGCTGACCTCGAATTCGCGCATGTTCACGCGGCCCGACAAGTAGAGGTAGCGGTTAAGCAGGTCGCCGTGGCGGTTTTCCTCGGCCGTCCACCCCCGTATCCACTGCGCCCAGCCGTTGTTGGGGTCGCGGCCCAGGTCATCGAGCTGGTGAAACCAGGCTTCGTAGTTAGGCAACGCTTCTTCCGTAATGGTGTCCCCGATGAGGACGGCCAGCAGGTCGTAGCTCAACTCCCGGGCGCGCTCACGCAACAGCTTTACCTCATCGAAAAAGGTGTCCATCCGGGGGTCGGGCAGAAAATCAGAAGGCTGCCAGCTGCTTTCCACGCTTTTGAGGAAGGTACCCAGGTTTTCACGCAGAAACGGTTCGAGGTGCTGCAGAACCTCGGCGCGGGAAGTGGTAGATGCAATCATGGCAGTAGGTATTAGAGGGAGAACTTAACTCCAAAGGTATATACTTACTACCCCGTATGAAGTTGAATAAGTCCTATAGTGGGCTTATAAAATTTTGGCCTTTTCGGCCGTAGCGCCTCTTATTTACGCAAAATGTACGCCTGAGCTTCCGTCTGGGTACTATCGGCGGCCACCAACTGCCAGGTGGAGCCGGGCAATTGCGCCCGGAGCTGCCGGTTCAGCACCGCGGCTCCGGCCGGCGTCAGGAACCACCGCACGGCCGCGCCACGCGGCCCCAGCCGCTGCAGACTTTCGGGAAAGAAGCGGGTGCCGGTCAGCGCTTGGCGCCACCGGGTCTGCGACGGATCGGCCGAGGTCCAACCGGCCAGCAGCAGCATGCGCGCGGGCTGCGAATCGGGGTTGTGGAATGCGTTGGCGGATTTGTAGGGCAAAAAGTCCGTCACGAGCAGGCCGGCAGATTGGGCCTGCTCCCGGCGCAACCTGTTGTTGGTTTGCTGCTCGGCCAGCAGCACCTGGCGGCGGTGCAGGGTTTTGAGCATATACGGCACGGCAGCCACCACCAACACGGCCAGCACCACCAGGGCAGCCCGGCGGGCATCCGGCACGCCGTCCGCCCGGAATACATACACCAGACTGCTCAACGCCCAGCAGTTCAGCAGCGGCAGCGCCAGGCGGGGCGGCAGCTTCAGCACGGCTCCCAACGCCAGCAGCGCCACGATGTAGGCAAACTGCACCAGCCAGAAGCTGCGGTGGTGCCCCTGCCCTGCTGCCAGCACCAGCAGCGCCCCCTGCAGCAGTAGCACCGGAAAATAGTCGCGGGGGAGTTGCCGCAGCACCTGGGCGAGTTTGGCCGGGGCCGTATGCTGCAGAAAGAACGGCAGGTGCAGGGTACCGGCCCGTTGGAACAGCGCTTCGTTGGTGAGCGTGGAGTCGGAGAGCAGCCAGTTCTGCACGGCCGCAATGCCCAGGCTATCCGCTGCGGTGCGGGGCAAGGGGCGGTAGAGCTGGTAGTCGTTGAGGTTGGACTTGAGCACGTCGAGCTGGCGGTAGGCGGCAGACTGCGGGCTGCGCGTGCCACTGAGCAGGGCCGCGCCCAGCAGGGCCAGGCCGGCCGCACCGGCCAGCGCCGGCAGGCTGCGCCGGCCGCTCAGCCACCATGCCCCCGGCACAACGGCCAGCAGCCCCAGCACGGCCGCACTGGGCCTGATCAGCCAGCCTACGCCGAACGCCAGCAGCCCCAGCACCAGCGCCAACCGGCTGGCGGGCCGCTGCGCGGCCAGCAGCACTCCTACCCCGGCCAGCAGAATAGCAACCCGCACGTAGTTGAACCAGAAGCCATGTTCCAGCCAGGCCGTAAGGAAAAACAGCACGAGCAGCGCTGTGCCCAAGCCGGCGGGCAGCCGGGGCGTCAGCAGCCGGTCCAGCACGGTGAAGGCGCCGGCCGTGGCCACGTACAGCAGCCCATACAGCAGCAAGGCGTACCAGGGCCAGGCCGGAGCGGCTTCGTAGAGCCAGGCCAGCACTGCGCTCAGCCCGTGAAAATAGAGGTGCAGGTTGGTGACCGGCGCGGCAGCAGCCGTACCGCGCAGCAGCAGTATAATAGCCGCGTCGTCGTTGGTTTCGAAGTAGCCGCCCAGCCCATAGCCCACCGCCAGCAACAGCAGCGCGGGCAGCAGCACACGGCGAAACAACTTACCGGACATACGCACTTAATAGAGTGAGGAAAGCGGAGACGTTCAGGGGCAATCCTACCGGCTTAGCCGGCAAGCAGGGAACAAAGCTGTTGGGTGCAGGCTACGCTCGTGGGTGGCGGACCCGCAGCCAGGCCGCAATACCATGCTCTACCCAGCCGGCGCCCCCAATTTCGCGCAGCAGCGCATACAGCTGCCGGGCCTGCGGAATACTGCCGAACCGGGCGGCCTGGCGCATCTCCCAGCGCAGGCGCACCCGGAGCGCCTCCCACTCGGAAGCAGTGCGGCACAGCGCCGCCGCCTTCCGGCAGATCTGCATAGTAGACTCGATGAAAGGGTCGTGGGGGCGGTAGCTCTGGGCCGATTTGGAACGCGGGTGCAGCCGTTTCTGCGTCAGCACCTCATCCTGATAGGCAAACTGCCAGTTGCGGGACGCCCGCACCCAGAAGTCGAAATCCTCATACGTCAGGGTTTCGTCGTAGCCGCCCAGCTCCAGCAGCGTGGCCCGGCGCATCATCATGGAAGGCGCACTGATGAAGAAGCGCCGCAGCACCTCCTCAAACACCCAGCCCGCGGCCGGAAAAGGCTGCAGCCGGCCTTTCGCATCGGGCCGGTGGTGCAGGCGCTGAAACCGGCCGTCTTCGCTGAGCAGCTCCAGGTTGCCGTAGAGCATGCCGTAGCTGGCATCGAGTTCCTGAAAGTACGCTACCTGCCGGGCTACGCGCGTGGGCAGCAGAATATCGTCGGTGGCAAAGTCGATGACGAACTCGCCCCGGCTCTGGAAGAAAGCCCGGTTGAAAGCCGCGCAATTGCCGATGTTTTCGGGCAGAAACACGGTGTGCCACGCCGGATGCGCCGCTGCGTACTCCCGCAGCACCGCCACACTATCATCGGAGCTGCCATCATCCACCAGAAACACCTCCAAGTTCGGATACGTCTGGGCCAGAATAGAATCGAGGGCAGGACGCAGAAAGCGGGCGTGGTTGTGGCACAGGGCTACTATGGTCACCAGCGGCAGCGAATCGGGAGCGGGCATACAGAAAGGGCAGGTTGAGAACGTAAAAGTACACGGCGGCAGTTGGCAACACAGCCACAGGGTAGTCGCCCGCGCCTCAGCGCCAGTATCGCCGGAAATACCAGCCGCACCAGAGCAGCAGCAACGCATGGCGCAGCGCCGACGCCCACACGGCGCCCAGCAGCCCCAGCCGCGGCAGCAGCAGCGCCAGCGCCCCGGCATACAGCACCGCCGAAACCGCCTGCAGCAGCACGTAGCGCCCCACCCGGGCCTGCGCCGTCAGCACCATCACCAGCGGCCAGGCCACAAACCGCAGCCAGTCGGCGAGCAGCTGCGGACCCAGCAGACTCTCAGCGGCCCCAAACCGAGCCTCGAAAAGCAGCGGCAGCAGCCAATGGCGCAGCACGTACAGCAGCGCCAGCCCGGCCGCCAGCAGCGGCACCAGCAGGCGCAGCACCGTCCGCACCCAGGCCCGCTGCTCGGCGGGCCGCGCCGCCAAAGCCGCCAGCCTCGGATAATACACGCTGCTCATGACGGCCGTCATCACCATAGTATAGTTGTCGGAAAGCTTGGCTACCGCCTGCCAGAGGTCGGTTTGGGCAAGGCTGAACTGCCGGATGAGCAACTCCCGCACCGCAAAATCCACGGCCTTCCCAAACAGCAGCAGCCCCACCGCCATCAGCAGAAACCGGCCCAGGCCCCCTAGCGCCGCCGGACTGATTTTCCCCCGGAGCACCGGCAGCAGGCCGGCCCGCCCGGCCAGCACGCCGGCGGGCAGCACGGTAGCGCCCTGCGCCAGCAGATACGCCAGCAGCGCCGTAGTAGCAGCGCCGCCCGCTGCCAGCACGGCCCCCACGGCTGCCAGCCCCAGCAGGCTCAGCGTCACGGTCAGGCCGATGTAGGCGCGCAGGCGGCCCGCGGCCAGCAGCACGGCCCCCAGCAGCGCATAGGCCGTGAGCAGCGCAATACCCAAACCGAACATAGCAACCCAACCCAGCGTGGGCCCGAACACCCCTACCAGCGGCCCGGGCGCCAGCAGCAGCGCCAGCAGCCCCAGCAACAGCGAAGCACCGTTCAGGACAATGGCGGCTCCCAGCCAGGCACGGTAGCGGCCCGCCCCCGGCCGCAGCGGCGCCAGATACTTCACCAGCCCTACGTGCGTGCCATCGTTGGGCAGCGTCGTGAACAGGGCCATCAGATTCTGGAAGTGCGCCAGCAGCGTGAGGCCGCCCGGCCCGCCGTACACGGCCAGCAGCTTATTGAGCAGCACCGCCCCGGCCGCCCGGGCCACTACCGCTGCCCCCGACCCCAGGGAGCCGCGTACGAAACGGCCTACTCCCGGCGAGGCGGCAGTTTCCGGGGCGGCTGGCATTTCGGTGGGGCGCATGGCTGCAAAAGTAGCGGAAGCTGCGGCAGTGCCGCCCCGAGCCTACTAGCCTGGGCTGGCGCGGCAGACCCGCAGAAGCCAATCCGCCGTGGAGTTGTGTAGCCCCGGGGCGGCTTCTGCCGTACATTGGCCCGGCTTTCCCCTTTTCTATGGACTCTTCTGCCCTTCCCCTCGCCGAGCCGGCTGTTGAACCGGCTCCGGTGCATCCCGACGACGAGAAACACAGCTCTATTGCCGACCACGCCGATACGCAGCTGGCCCGGGAGGCCCATGTGGGCCAGCGCCCCGGCACGCTCACCATCCGGCCCGGCTCTTTGCGGCCGCGCCTGTTCATGATGTCATACGACGAGGACTCGCACACCGAGCGTGAGTATGCGGACTACCAGGAGCTCTGGACGTTTTTCTCCGCTCATCCGGAGCTGCGCCACTGGATAGACGTGCGCGGCTACGACGACCTGCCTCTGATGGAGCAGTTTATGCGGGATTTTGAGCTGCATCCGCTGCAAATGGAAGACGTACTCGGCGACTACCAGCGGGCGAAAGTGGACGTATTCGGCGACAACCGGCTGTTTCTGGTGTCGCGCATGACGGAGTTTTCGAAGCTGTTCGAAATCGACGACGACCAGTTTTCCATCTTCACCGGCACTAACTACGTGCTCACGTTCCAGGACGACTACGAGGATTGCCTCGACCCGGTACGCAACCGGCTTCGCTCGGGCTACAGCCAGATCAAGCGCAAGCCGCCGCTGTACCTGGCCTACGCCCTCACCGACGTGGTGCTCGACCAGTACTACCCTACCATGGCCGCCATCGGCGACTATATTGAGCGGCTGGAAGACCGGATCTTGCAGGACCGCCCCGACCGGCGGGTGCTGGGCCGCATTCTGCGCATGAAAAAGGATATTATCCGCTTCCGCCGGTTTGTGTACCCGGAGCGCGAGAAGATTGCCGAAATTCTGCGCATGCCCGAAGACATCGTGCCCGACGACATGAAAGTGTACTTCCGCGACTGTTACGACCACGCTATTCAGGCCCTGGACCTGGCCGAAAGCTACCGCGAATCGGTCAGCAGCCTCGTGGACCTGTTTATGTCGAACCAGAACAACCGCATGAACGAGGTTATGAAGGTGCTGACCATCATCAGCTCCATCTTCATTCCGCTCAGCTTCGTGGTGGGTTTGTACGGCATGAATTTTCAGCGCGAAAACCCGCACGGCGGCATCAACTACCTCAATATGCCCGAGCTCTACAGCCCCTGGGGCTACCCAGTTCTGCTGGGAATTCTGGCTGGCATTGTGGTCGTACAGCTTGTTTACTTCTACCGCAAAGGCTGGCTGACGAACCGGTGAGTTGGTGGAGTGGTGGAGTGGCGGGGGTTGGTGTATTAGCAAATCTTGCAATCCTCCAACCCCGCCACTCCAGCTTTAGCCCCATTTGCGCGGGTCGGCGGCGGTTGCGCTGGCAGCGTGGTGGGGCTGGCCCAGCACGGCGTATACCTGCTCCAGGCGCTCCTCCACGGTGCCCGTCAGCAGCGTGTACGGAATCTGGAGCATGTCGAGCTGCATGGCCACCATGCCGTGGTGGAAGTCGCGCAGGGCTTCCGGGTCGCGCCAGCCGTCGTCTTCATACGGAATATCGGGGGCGCAGAGGAAGGTGTGGAAGTAGCGTTGCCGGCACTCGGCGGCCAGCGCCAGCAGTTCGGGGGCGCACCGGGCGTAGTAGAAGTAAGAAAACTGCGCGGTAGTCGCGGCATTGGTGTCCACGAACAGGAAATGGCGCGCATACGGCACGGCCTCGTCTTCCAGCTCGCGGTGGCGATGCGCAATGTAGAGCAGGTCGTCGAAGTCGGTGGCGCCGTTTTTTTCCTCGTGCAGGGTGCGGCCGTACTCATGCACCCACACGGTGCTGTAGGCCGAAGCCAGCGCCTTGCTCAGGGTCGATTTGCCGGTGCTTTCGGCTCCCATCAACACAATCTTGCGGATAAACTGCGCCGAGTGAAAGTGCGCCTGCACCACCGGATGCAGAAACTCCGCGTGCCCGTACAGGTCCTCCCGAATTCGGGTACCGGATATGGGCACCCGAGTCCGGGGCGGGTCGACGGCCACATACGCGGCCCCGATATGGGCGGCAAAGCCGGGCCCGTACTGCTCGGAGGCAAACACTACATCGGGCTGCAGGGGCTGCTGCCGGAGCCAGCGCCGCACAAACTCCCGCTGGGTATAGTCGGCGGCGTCGTTAGGCGGCACAGGCAGCTGGCCCACGGGCAGCGCCACTACATGCAGCACGGTTTCCCCGATGCGCGGCGGCGTGCCCGGCTCAGCCCCGGCGGCCGTGTAAATCTGCCGGATCCAGCCCGCCCGGGTTTCCGAATCCATGGTGGCCGGATCGGGGTTGGAATACACCAGCACATACAGGTCCTGGACCTGCGCAGCCGCCTGCTCCAGCAGCAGCTGATGGCCTTTATGAAAAGGCAGAAACTTGCCCACAATCAGGCCAATAGGCCAGCGGAACGCGGAAGTAGCAGAAGGATTCAAGCGAAAAAGCAGTTGGCGGCGGCCAGGGGTGCGGCAGCCGGGCAGCACCCGAGGTTCCGATGCCGGGCCGAAGGTAAGCGGTTTGCCAACACTTCGGGCAGCGCGCCTACTTGAGCTCCAGGGCCGTACGGCGCAGCTCAGTGCCGGTGGTGCGGTAGAGGTGGTAGGTTTTGGTAGCGGCTTCGTAATCGAGCCCGATTTCCGGGGCGCTGCTGTCGAAGGGCTGGCCCCCCAGCAGCCGGCCCAGCCGGTCGTATACGTAGGCCTTGCCGGGGCCGGGCTCCGTCAGCACATACACCCGCTGCTCCGCCCCGAAATCGAAAAACTGCACGGGCTTTTGGCCGGAAGTCAGGAATTTCTGGCTCAGCAGCCGCCGGCCGGTGGGGTCAAACAGATCCAGTTGCCCGCCCTCTTCGCGGGCCACCACGTAGGAGCGCCGCCGCTGGTCGGGGATGAGCCGGAACACCGAGTTCCGGCTCCAAGTGGCTACCCGGCTGCGGGTCACCACGTCGCCGGCCAGCGAAAACGTCACCCGCTCACCGTGCTGGTTCACCACCGTAATACGGGTGCGGTTGAGCGTCGGGCCTACGGTTTCGGCCAGCGCCTCGCTCTGCAGCCGTGCCCCCAGGCTAATCGGGAAGCCCGGATACACGCCGCCCTGCTGGTCGAAGGCATACACGTAGCCGTTTTCGAGCAGCACCACCAGCACGTCGCGGCCCCCTACCACCAGATAGAGCGGCGGCGCGGCCAGGTTGAAATCGAGGCGCTTGGGCAGCCAGTTGGGGTAGGTGTTGCCTTTGGTGTCGTAGAGAAACAGGTTGCCGCCGCCGCCCGCTACCAGCAGGCGCGGCACCCCGGATGCCCCCACCGGCGACACGCTCAGGCCGCTGGCCCGCACCGAGTCGGGCAGATTGAGCGGGAAGGTTGGCGTGGAGCGGCCCTGCTCATCCAGAAAATGAAGCTGGGTAGCCGTGGCCAGCAAGTAGCCCAGGCGCCCGCCTACCGTCTGGCGCTGCACCCGCCCCACGAGCGGGCCGGGCAACGTATCCGACCAGGCCACCACGTTTTCGGGGGTGACGTAGTGCAGCACCTGGGCCGCATCCTGCACCAGCACACCGGGCCGGGCCGCCCCGGTTACCGATACCAGCGTCGGAGAGCCGGCCAGCGGCGTCTTGAACGACAGCACGCTGCCGGTGCCAATGCTGCCCTGCGGGCGGGCTACGGCCGGCCCTACCAGCGGGTGGCGCAGCAGCAGCTGGGTGAAGTACTGAGCCCCGGCCTCGGCTTCGTTGGCGGCGGGCACAAATTGCAGGGCCACCTGCGGAAAGCGCTTAAACAACGACTCATTGCGCAGCAGTCCGGCCCGGCGCTCTTCCACCAGGCCCCGCAGCAGCAGGTTCCAGGCGTTGCGCGTGTCCAGTACCACGCTCAGGCGGGCCAGCGGCTGCGTTTCCTGCAGGAAAGATACCTGCGTGGGCGAGCGGGCCCACACCTGCCCCGCTCCTACGTCCTGCAGCCAGCCCCGCAACGCCGCCGCATCATCGCCGAACACCACGTAGTTGCCGACCACTGCCGCCACCGGCTGCCGGAAGCCGGCAAACAGCGGCCCCAGCAGGCGCGCCGGCAGCTCCGGTACACCCATTTGATGCATCTGATAAGCGCCCACCCGCTCAAACGAAGGGCTGGCACCCACCGCCCGCCGCAGCTGGCCCAGCAGCACCGCCTGCTGCCCCGGCCGGGCGCACCAGACCAGGGCCAGCCGCCCCGGACTCACGCGGGCCGAAGCCGGCGCCATATAGGCCAGCGCCGCCTCGGCACTCATGCCGGCCGTCAGGCTGTCGAGCAGCGGCGCCAGGGCCGGACTCAGCGAATCGGCGGGGGTAGCGGGGCGGGCGCCGCGCAGCACACGGGCCTCCCCGATGCCCAGATGCACCAGCAGCGCCGTGCGCAGGCTCAGCACATCGGCCATGCGCAGGCGCCGGGCGGGCTGGCCGCGCAGCCGCTCGTGCAGGCTGCCACCGGCCGTTTCCGGATTAGCAAACCCATTGAAAACGACCTTGTTGCCGGCCAGCTTCATTTCCAGCTGCCCATTGCCGGCCAGGCTGGTCACGCTCCCGATTCCGGGTACGATGTCGGGGCGGAAGAAAACGCCCAGCAACTGCGGCAGACGCCGATAATTGACCAGCAGCGTGGCATCTACGTCGCGCAGGCGAAAGAAGTCGGTGTTCTGAAAATCGGCCGCCACGCTGGGCTGCCCGGGCCCGGCCAGGCGGCGCACCACGGCCTCCACCAGCCCCGGGTTGGGGCTCATCACCAAGTGGTTGCGGTAGTTGAGGAACGTGACGCCCCGGCCGGTTCCCACCTCGCTTATTTCGATGAGCAGCCGGCCCTCATAGTCACGCCTTCGGACCCGGAACTGCGGGTCGCGGCTCAGCGCATCTACCAGGCTACGCACCTGCCGGTACTCGCGCACGCTCCCGATGGGCAGCTGCAGCAACACATCAAAATGGCCTTTTCCCGTAACGTGCACCGAAGTCAGCACGTTTTTGCGGCCCAGAAAGCGCATCACCACGTTGCGCGAGCCGGTGAGGCTGTCAATCAGCACCACGGTGTTTTCCAGCCCCTGAAAGTAGCGTACCGCCGTCAGGTTGTCCCAGACCTGGGTTTCCTTGAGGTGGCGCACCAGCGTAGGATGGTCGCGGGTGGCCGCTACCAGCACGGCATCGTCGGGCACCAGCTCCCAGGGGTCAACGGGCACGGCCGCCACGGTGCGACGGTAGTACACGTACGACGCCAGCGACGCCAGCAGAAACAAACCCGTAAGAAATACCAGTAGCTTTTTGGACATGCAGAGGTGCCGGAGGGCGGGCGGCAAAAATAGCTATTCGCAGGCAGGCAACGGAAACCCCGACCGTAATACGGCTGGCAGCGGCCAAAAGGCTGCTTTTGGCTGGCAGAAGTAGAAGTTTCCCGCCAGGTCCAGCTTGAAATCCAAACCAAAAAGGCCAGCACCCGCAGTACAGCTCCGCGCGAAACTGCTTACCTTCAGGGCATGGCTTTACGATGGAAACCGTTGGCGACGCGCTGCTCCGAACGTTTGCAAAAGGGCTTTGCGCGCCACCTGAGCCGAAGCGTAGCCCGGGCCGGAAGCCTGGCCTGCGCTCCACTCCTGCTCCTGACGGGCTGCTTCGAGCTGCGCGACCCGGAACCCGCCGCCGCCGCCAGCGACTGGCTGCCGCCTACCCAGATTGATATTCTGCTCGCCAACTTCACGACGGCCGTGCAAACGCTGAACGTGGTGAACTACGAGCGCACGTTTACGGGGCCGCAGTACCGCTTCATCCCCGACCCCTCCTCCGCCGGCACCGCCACTACCCTATTTGCCAACTGGAGCGTGAACGAGGAGCGCGACTACCTCAGCGGGCTGCGCCGCCGCTCGTCTGCCACCGGCCAGAACCAGCTCACGCTCAGCAGCCGCCGCGACCAGTTTTTCACGGCTGATTCGGCGGAAGTGTCAGCGCTGTATCAGCTTCGGATTGTGCAGTCGGACACAGCATTTCGGGCTACGGTGCTGGAAGGCAACATCCGGCTGCTGGTGCGCCGCCGCAACAACGAGTGGAAAATAGCCAGCTGGCGCGACCAGCGCACTTCCGGCACCATGAGCTGGACCGACCTGAAAAAGTACTTTATTCGCAATTAACGCCGCTACGCCGCCAAGCTGCCCTCCGCCGCTCTACTTCTGCCATGCCCGATCTGCTGCCTTCTGCACCGCTTGCTCGTCGCCGTGCCCGCATTGTAGGTGGCGGCCTGGCTGTTGGGGCCGTACTGGCGGGCTGCAACCCATTTGCGCCGGGCCTCGACGATATGCCCGCCGACCCCAACCAGCTGCTGGGCAACCCCGTGACTGTGCGCGGCTTCTTCGACCGGTTCCGCAGTGCCTACCAGCTGCGCGACTCCACCCTGTATGGCCAGCTCCTCGACCGGCGCTTTACGTTCACGTACCGGGACTTTGCGGCCAACTTGGACCGCACCTGGAACCGCGACGTGGAAATATCTACCACCTACAAGCTGTTCCGGGCCGCGCGCACGGCCAATCTGCAATGGACGCAGTACCTGCCCACCACCGATACGCTGTACTCCGATACGCTGGTGTACGTGGAACGGTCGTTTCAACTCACCATTGAGCAGCGCGACAACCAGCTGTTTCAGGGGGCAGGCTCGGCGCGGCTGGTGCTGGTGCGCAAGCAAAAAGGTGACCCGTGGCGCATGCGCAGCTGGTACGACCGGAGCGAATTCTAGCCCGGCGCGCGGCCGGCTCCGTTTCCAGTAACTCGCGCAGCCAACTGAAACCACTGCCGCCGCAACGCTCTTCCTCTCAGCCAGCAGCAGAACACTCAGCAGGCTTCCTTTCCTGAAAGGCACACAAAAGCCCGGCGCAGCAGTTCAGGCATTCCCTGAACTGCCTCGCCGGGCTTTTCCTATGAGCTGTTACTGGATGTTGGTCAGCTCTACGTCGAAGCGCAGCGGAGCATCGGGCGGAATGACGTTGCCCGCTCCTTTGGGGCCGTACGCCAGCTCCGACGGAATCAGCAGAATGGCTTTTTCGCCCTTGCGCATCAGGCCAATGCCTTCTTCCCAGCCCGCAATTACGCGGCCCGTACCAATGGCGAAGCTGATGGGAACCGGGTTTCCATCGGGCCCGATGCTGGATTTATCGAACTGCACATTGTTGAGCAGCGTGCCCCGGTACACCACCGACACCACTTGGTTGGGGCGGGGCTGGTCGCCGGTGCCGGCCACTTTGCGCACGATGTACAGGCCCGAGGGCTGGCGGCTGGCCATGAAGCTGCTATCGGCAATGTATTTGGTGATGGCCAGCGAATCGGCCTGGCGCACCTGCTTCTGCCGCTTCAGGGCCTGCGCGTTCAGCTCGTCGATATCAATGTCGGAGCCGTTGCAGGCCGCAAAAAACAGGGGAGCCAGCAGAAGCAGTGCGCTTCCGGCTTTACGGGATGCAGAAGCAAGCACCGGGGAAGAGAATCGAAACACCATAGAAGAAAGGAAAAGTCAGGTAAATCAGGACGGGAGCTGCCTTGCTGCCTGGTGGCCGGCCGCTCTCGTCTTACCGAGCAGAAAGGACGGTTCTGGCCGCTTAGTTCCGTTGGGCACCCGGCGGCCAGTCGCAAAAGTAGGCGCTTTCGCCCGATCAGACGGCCGGCCTCGCCCTCACAGCAGCCCAAAAGTGGCCGGCACCGTGTCAGCGTCGGGCACTGGCAGCGCCCGGCGAATGGTGGAGCGGAGGTGGCGCACAGGGTTCTGGGTATACCCGGAGAAGATATGCCGCAGCCACACGTCGTTGCATGGGTGCCCGGCGCAGTGAAAGCAAACTCCTATCTTCCCGGCCCTAATCCTGTTTCTTTCTCTTTTATGTCCGAAAAGCAAGGCCATTTTCAGCGGGCCATTACGCTGTTTGACGCCATCATGATTGTAACCGGCAGCATGATTGGCTCCGGTATTTTTATTGTGTCGGCCGGCATTGCGCGGCAGGTTGGCTCGGCAGGGTGGCTGCTGGTGGTGTGGCTGATAACCGGTTTTATTACGCTGGCCGGAGCCGTGAGCTACGGCGAGCTGGCCGCCATGTTCCCGAAAGTAGGCGGACAGTACGTGTATCTGCGCGAGGCCTACAACAAGCTGGTGGCCTTCCTCTACGGCTGGTCGTTGTTTCTCGTGATTCAGACCGGCGTAATTGCGGCCGTGGCGGTGGCGTTTGCGCGGTTTGTGGGCGTGCTGGTGCCGTGGTTTTCGGAGGCCAACGTACTGTTCGAAATCGGGCCGCTGAAATTCTCCACCGTCATGCTCCTGGCCATCGTTATGCTGGTGGGGCTGACGTGGGTGAACTCGCGCGGGGTACGCGGCGGCAAGCTGATTTCCAACATCTTCGGCAGCACCAAGCTGGTGGCGCTGGCGCTGCTCATCCTGTTCGGGCTGGCGCTGGGCATCAACGACCAGGCCGTGAGTCTCAACTTCCATGCTATGTGGAATGCCGTGAGCTACGATGCCGCCGGCCAGGGCACGCCGCTCACCACCTGGGGCCTGATTGGGGCCATCGGGCTGGCCATGACCGGCTCCCTGTTCAGCTCCGACGCTTGGAACAACATCGGCTTCTCCGGCGACGAAATTGTGCGGCCGGAACGCACCATCGTGCTCAGCATGGCCATTGGCACGGGTATCGTAACGGGCCTGTACCTGCTTATCAACCTGGTATATCTGCTGGTGCTGCCCCTGCACGGCGACCCGGCCGCCGCCGCTTCCGACGTAATGAGCCGCGGCATTATGTACGCCGCCGACGAGCGGGTAGGGACGGCCGTAGCCGGCAGTATCCTGGGCAGCGTCGGGGCAGGCCTGATGGCCGTGCTGATTATGATCAGCACGTTCGGTGCCAATAACAGTATCATTCTGAGCGGCGCCCGCGCGTACTACGCCATGGCCAAAGACGGCCTGTTTTTCCCCCGCATGGCGCGCCTCAACAAGTTTGGGGTACCGGGCGTGGCACTGTGGGCGCAGTGCATCTGGGCCTGCGGGCTGTGCTTGTCGGGCTCCTACGGGCAGCTGCTGAACTACGTCATGTTCTCGGTGATTCTGTTCTACGTCATCACCATCATCGGCATTTTCGTGCTGCGCCGCACCCGGCCCGACGCGCCCCGGCCGTACCGGGCGCTGGGCTACCCCGTGATTCCGCTGCTCTACGTGGTGCTGGCCTCGGCTTTCTGCATCATCCTGCTCGTGTCGCCGGCCACGGCCCGCGACGCTGGTCTGGGCCTGGGGCTGGTAGCGCTGGGCGTGCCGGTGTACTACCTGTTCGGCAAGCGTTTCGGCAGCAAGCAGGAATAAGCGGCTAAGGCTCAGTCAGGGCTTAATGAAAAAGGCGGCTCCGGGTATCCGGAGCCGCCTTTTTTGTAAAACTGCTGTGCTGCTTGCTAGCGGCGGCGGCGCTTGCCGCCCTCGGCGGGCAGCAGCGTAACATTAACGGGCTGCGAGCCACGCGTGCGTACTTCCTGGTCCTGGTAGCCGCCGTAGCCGTACACCAGCGCGTTTTCGCCGGTCGGGACTTCCAGCGTGTAATTGCCGTTGGCATCGGTGCCGGTGCCTTTGCGCGAGCCTTTCACCAGCACGGTAGCACCCGCCAGCGGCCGGCCGTTTTCGTCCAGAATCCGGCCCGAAAGCGTGATGTTGGCCGGGGCCGCCGGAGCTTCCGGAGCCGCGGCAGCAGCCTCCTCTACTACCGGCTCTGCCGATGCCGTAAGTGACTCGATGGCGCTGCGGGTGGCCAGCTTGCCATCGACGGACGCACGAACAACCGGCTTGCTGGCCTTTTCAGCGGTGGGCTTGGCGGTTTTTTTCTCGGTAGTGGCCACCGGCGCGGCAGCGGCAGCTTCCTCGACGGGGCGGCTGCCCGTCACGCTGGCCTCGCCCAGCATAACGGAAGGCATTACGTACGTGATAACGCGCCGCCCGCCCGAGCCCGGCAGAAACATATAGCCCACAATAGCCAGTAGCAGCAGGGCTCCTACTACAATAGCCAGCCGGCTATTGCCGGACGAGAGTGAATCCTCTTCGTGCAACAACGCCTCGTTGTCGTTTGCTTCGGGTTCAGGGTGAGTATATTTTGAAGGCATGCGGTAAAAAGAAGAGGTGGGAGAATGAGTGGAACGACCCCGGAGTGAGCAGCAGGATTGGACAATATGCACGTCCGGCAGCAGCCAGGCTCAATATGGGTTGCTAAAGATATAGGATTAGTCCCATTCCATCCTAATTATCCAGCCTCTAACCTCATCTGTTGCTGCTGGTTGAGTTTTGCATCAACTACGGGCCCTTCTCCGGCCCCTCAACAAACAAAAAGCCCCGCTTCAGCTGAAGCGGGGCTGGCAATGCGGGTGCGGGTGCGGCACTAGTCCTGCACCGGGCGGGCGGGGCCACTGGGGGCATCTTCGCCGAATTTCTGCTCCCGGGTGCGGAGCTGGTGGTCCAGCTCTACGCTGCCCTCCGTCTCGAAGCCCGGGCCCTGCGACTGCTCGCCGGCGTCGTGGTGCTCGTTGGCACCGTAAGGTTCGGTGTCGCTGCCCCCGATGTGCAGGTTTTCGAGCTGGTCTTTCTGGTCGCTGCGCTGGGTGTAGCCGCCGGGGCCCTGGTTGCGGTGGGCGGTGGCATCGTCGGAGCTTTTCCCGTTGCTCTGGTCTGCTTTGAAGTCCTTCTCTTTCTCCAGCTGCTCGTTGTAGGCAGCCGGTTTGTCGTCGAGGACCTTGCTGTTTTCCTTGTCTTTATCGTTGAGGTCGTCTTTACCGAACAGGTTATCAAGTATCATGGCCGTGAGAATTAAAGGTGATGCAGGTTGCCTTTCTGCTTACGGTCAGACCGAAGCGGGGTTGTGCCACGCCTTCGGGGCGCCTTGCCCGGCCACCTGCCCTAACCTGCCGCCCGGCTGCCGGCGTATGAGGAGGCCGCCAGGCAGTGCCCGAACCGGCGCGGCATTTTCTGCTCACCTTTGCAACGTTTGCCCGCCGGCCGGGTTTTGTCTGCTCTGCTTCTCTCTGCTATGCATCTGGTTATTATCGGCAATGGTATTACGGGCGTCAGCTGCGCGCTGGCCGTGCGCCGCCTGCGCCCCAAGGCCCGCATCACGCTGGTATCCGACGAGACGCCGCACCACTATTCCCGCACGGCCCTGATGTACGTGTACATGGGCCACCTGCGCCCCCAGGACATCAAGCCCTATGGCGACTGGTTCTGGCCCGAAAACCGCCTGGAGCTGGTGCACGCTACCGCCACGGCCCTCGACACGGCCCGCAAAACAGTAGCTCTGAGCAACGGCCCGCACCTCGCCTACGACCAGCTGCTGCTGGCTACCGGCTCCGTCAGCCGCACTTTCGACTGGCCCGGCCAGCACCTGACCGGCGTGCAAAGCCTGTATTCCCTCCCCGACCTGGAGCAGATGCACCGCCATACGCACGGTATTAGGCACGCCGTAGTGGTGGGCGGCGGCCTGATTGGGATTGAGCTGGCCGAAATGCTGCACTCCCGTGGCATTGCCGTAACGATGCTCGTGCGCGACGCCCACTACTGGGGCGCCGTGCTACCGCCGGCAGAAGCCGAACTAGTAGATCTGCAGCTGCGGCAGCACCAGATTGAGGTACGTTACCGCACCGGCCTGGCCGAAATAGTAGGCGACGCTGATGGCCGCGTGCGGGCCGTACGCACCAGCACCGGCGAGGAAATCGAGTGCCAGTGGGTGGGGCTGGCTACCGGCGTCGCGCCCAACCTGGGCCTGGCCGCCACCTGCCCTGCCCTTGCAACCGACCGGGGCATTCTGGTAGACGAGTACCTGCAAACCAGCGCGCCCGACGTGTATGCCGCCGGCGACTGTGCCCAACTCCGGCAGCCAGCCGCTGGCGAAGTGCCCATCGAGCAGCTCTGGTACACGGGCCGGATGCAGGGCGAAACGGTGGCCCATACCATCTGCGGGCAGCCCACCCGCTACCGCCGCGGGCCGTGGTTCAACTCGGCCAAGTTCTTTCAGCTTGAGTACCAGACCTACGGCCGCGTGCCCGCCATACTGGAGCTTGGGGAGGAGTCGTGCTACTGGCAGCACCCCAATGCCCGGCAGGCCCTGCGCATCAATTTCCGGCCCGCGCAGAACCACGCCGTGACGGGTGTGAATGCCATGGGCATCCGGCAGCGCCACGAGGTATGGGAAGGCTGGCTGCGGACCGGCACCCCGGTGCAGGAAGTGTTGCGCCAGCTGGGCAAAGCCAACTTCGACCCCGAATTTTTCCGCCGCCACGAGGCCGATATTATCCGCTCCTTCACGCAGCAGCTCGCGGCCCTCCGCACAACGCACTGAAACCCTTGGCGCCTCTGCGCTGCATTACAGGCAGCTAACCGGCTGTTGCGGCCCGCTGCCTTTCTGCCGATTCCTTCGTACTTCATCATTCCTACTCCCGTGGATTTCTCCAAACTCTACCGCCCCAGCGCCCTCAACAGCTTCCAGTTCATTGCCGTGACGGGCCTGATTATGAGTGCCGGCGCCCACCTGATTCTGCACTTCTTTGCCAACCGCACACTGCCGGGCTACAACTGGCTTTATGTGTGCTGGGCGGCGCTGTACGTGGTTGGCTCTCTGATGAACCTGTTCGGAAAGCCGGATGAAGGCCACCATCACCACCATCATTAATCCGGCTTGCCGCGTTTTCTCCAGTGCCTGCTGCGGTTCCTGATCAAACCGTAGAAAAAGCAGTTTTGGGCAGTTGCTGTTACACAACCTATGGATTTTTCCTCCGACCTGACCCTGTCCCGCCCACCGGTTCCCGAAACCTCGGCCACCGAAAAGACACTGCTTACGGCCGTGGGGCTAGGGCTGCTGGCGCTGCTGACCGTGGCCTTCGACGCCGACGCCGGCCGGGCCCGCCTGAGCTTCTGGCTGGGGCTGCTGCTGCTAAGTGGCGGCACGCTGGGCTGGGCCTGGTACAAGTTTGGGCGCCAGCCGGCCGGGGTGCAGCACAACAACCTGTGGCTGCGCGGCAGCACCAGCCGCGGGTCCGTGGCCTGGCTGACGGCTGTGGTCCTCACCGGGTTCTACGTGGTGCTCTACTGGTTCAGCAACGACGATGGGCAGGGCAATTTCGGCCCGCTCAATCAGCTGGTGCACGCCCTCGAACCGGCCAGCCAGGCCCTGCGCCACCGCCCCTCCGACCAGTGGTTTCTCTATGGCACGTTCTACACGCTGGCCGTGCTGGTGATGGGCGGCCGGGCGCTGTGGAAGTATCGCCACTCGCCGTATCAGCGCATCCGCACGGTGTCGGTAATGTTCTTTCAGCTCGGGGTTGCGTTTTTGCTACCGGGGCTGCTGCTGGCGTTTCAGAAGCCCGAATACTACTTCTCCTACTTCTGGCCGCTAAAATACGAGTACCTGTTTCCGGGCACCGTAGACTACCTATTGAAGGACGGCGGGCCGGGCCTGGGTGTGTTTCTGGTGTTCTGGAGCGCCGTTATGTCGCTGGTAGCCACGCCGGTACTCACTTACTTCTTCGGAAAGCGCTGGTACTGCTCGTGGGTGTGCGGCTGCGGTGGCCTGGCCGAAACCGCAGGCGACCCATACCGCCACCTCTCCGACAAAAGCCGCACGGCCTGGCGCTGGGAAGTGCGCATCATCTACCCCATTCTGGCTTTCATTGTGCTGCTCACGGCGCTGCTGTGGCTGGGGGCTTCGGGGGCCGTGCCGGCCCTGCAGCCCATCACAGAGCCATTGGCGAAGGCCTATGGCTTTGCTATCGGGGCGGTGTTTTCGGGCGTAGTTGGGGTGGGCTTCTACCCGCTGATGGGTAACCGGGTGTGGTGCCGCTTCGGGTGCCCGATGGCGGCCTATCTGGGGCTGCTGCAGAAACACTTTTCGCGGTTCCGCATCAGCACCAACGGCGGGCAGTGCATTAGCTGCGGCAACTGCTCCAACGTCTGCGAAATGGGCATCGACGTAAAGCAATACGCGCAGCGCGGTGAGCCCATCATCCGGGCTTCCTGCGTGGGCTGCGGGCTGTGCTCCACGGCCTGCCCGCGCGGCGTGCTCAACCTCGAAAATGGTCCGCGCGAAGGCCGCTACCAGGTCAGTCAGCTGATTCACGCCGACTCGCTACGGATTCTGAACTAGTCAGTGACGCTCTTATTTTATCAGTATAATTCCCTGAATATCTACTACAACTACCGCTTGAAGTCGAGCAGGCCTTTAGGCTCCAGCCACGGTGTGAGCGTTGCGTAGCTGAACAGGTAGTCGGTTTCCGGCTGCAGCGCCTCCAGCACGTGCGGGAAGCCAAAATCGTAGTAGAGCGTGAGGCCGAAGGACGTGAGGGCGAAGTCGTAGAAGCGCGGGTCGTCGCCGTCGAGCTGGGCCGTGCGGGTGCTGTCGTTCCAGTGGAGGCGGCGCTTCACTTCGGCCAGCATAGGCGCGTCTAGCTGCGCGTATTCGGCGGGCAGCTTGCTGATGTGGTCGGCCACGCGGCGGTTAATGGACTCCTGCCAGCGCTGGCGCAGCGCCAGCGTATCGGCCAGCAGGTCGCGCACTTCCAGCAGGCGGCCGGTCCGCAGCTCAAACGTGGCATGGCGCGTCACGGAAGAAGCATAGTTTCCCAGGAAGTTTGAGGTCAGCTCCACCGACAGCAGGCCCCGTTCGTTGTAGAGCACCTCGTAGCGGCACCCGATAAAGCCCTTCCGGTCCCGCTCGGCGTACTCGGCCAGCGCCTGCTGAATGCCGGTGAGGGCTGTCAGGGGCAGCGGCACCACCTGCAGGTCTTCGCCCAGGGCTGCATCCACCAGTTCGGTGTTGATGCGGGCCGCCACTGCTGCATCGGGCAGCTGCACCTGCGGCACCGTGAAGCGCCCTTCCAGCGTGTCACCTACGCTCAGGATGGTGGCCTGCGTAACGGCCGGAACTGTAGCTTTAGCCTTGGCCGGCTTGGGCCGCGCCGCAGCCTTGCGGGGAGCTGCTTTGGCAGGCGCCGGGCGCTGTGCGTGCACGGTAATAGAACTCAGAAGAAGCACCGGCAGCAGCCAGCGCAGGGAAAGGGCACGCATACGAAACAACGGAAAAGGCCCGCAAACTTACGGCTGAGTTTTCATTCGCGCACTGCGCAGGCCTGCTGCCACGCCGCCCCGGCTCTACTGCAGGAAGGCCAGCAGCGCCTTCCGGAACTCGGCCGGCGCCTCTAGGTGCGGTATGTGCCCCACGCCGGCCAGCGGAACCAGTTTGGCTCCTTTTATCTGCGCGGCGGTGCGGCGCCCCAGCTCCGGATACTGGCCCATAGAGGCCAGCACTTTCGGGTCTTTGATGAGGCCTTTGCCCACTACCGTGCGGTCGTCCTGCCCGATGATGAGCAGCGTGGGCGCCTGCACCCGGCTGAACTCGTAACTCACGGGCTGCTGATAAATCATGTCGAAGGTGAGGGCATTGGCGCGGGCCACTTTCGGGAAATCGGGGTGGCGGGTCTGGGCGGCCAAGGGCAGCAGCCATTCATCATGGGCCTTGGGGTAGCCGTGCGGGTAATAGGTGGCGTGGTATTTCCGGATGCTGGCCTCGGTGCTTTTGCGCTCCGTCGCTTCGGCCTGGTCTACGCTCTGAAACGGCACGCCCACGCGGTAATCCTCCAGCCCGATGGGGTTTTCGAGTACCAGCTTCTCGGTGGCTTCGGGGTAGAGCAGCGCGAAGCGGGTGGCCAGCATGCCGCCCATGCTATGCCCCACGATGGTAGCCTGTTTTACGTCCAGCGTATCGAGCAGGCGTTTGGTGTTGCGGGCCAGTTGGTGAAAGGAATAATGCAGATCCGGCTTATCGGACTTGCCGAAGCCAATCTGGTCGGGCACCACTACCCGGAAACCGGCCGCCGTAAGGGCTTTGATGGTCTCACGCCAGTACGCCCCGAAGAAGTTTTTGCCGTGCAGCAGCACCACGGTGCGGCCGTTGGCCCTGGCAGCGGCCGGCACGTCCATGTACGCCATGCGCAGCTCCTGGTCTTCCAGCTTCAAAGGCAGCTGCCGCACCGGAAATGGGTAGTTGTAGCCGTCGAGAGTGGCGTTCAGCGAGTTGGGCGCGGTTTGGGCGAAGCCGGGATGCATGAGCAGCACTAGGCTCAGCAGCAGAAGCAAGCGGGACATAGAAGATAGGTTGAGGAATAAACCTGTACGGAAAACAGGATATTTGTAGCTACAAGCGGAATCCTGGCACCGTAAGCTCAGCCGCCTTTGCGGTCTGCATTCTGCTTGAGCAGCAGTTCAATCGTGCGCGTATCTTCGTCGCTCCAGACGACAGTTCGCACTTCATCGAGGCCCAACACCGTATGCCCGTCGGCCTCACCATACTGGGTATACACTTCTACCAGCAGCTCATCCTCCGTCAGACGCACGATATAGCCATATATGTCATGCTCGCCGTGGGTTTCAAGCAGCACCAGTTGCCGTACATCCTGTGCCTTTTGCAGGAGCACCGGCACCGTCAGATACTGTGCATCAAGCCCATCGGGGGCGGCTGGCAAACCATACACCGTTTCGGGGTTATGTTCTTTGAACTCTATCAGCCGCATGTATTTGTCGTCGAAGTGCACCTTCGAAACAGAATCGAGGCTGATGGTGCGCACTCCGGTTAGCAGTCCTTGCCGCGTGATGGTGCGCAGCAGCAGCAACTCCGGGTTGAAGCTGAGCACATACCCCAAAAACATAGAGCTGCCCGACTGAAGCGCCACAATGCGCCGGCTGCGCTGGGCACGCTGCAGCATATCTGCCAATAATGCTCCCGTAACTCGTCTAATGAATGCCCAAAGATAGCCGTTAAGCAGAACGCAGCCAGCATGGAAACAGTCCACACCGTTCCGCATTGAAACTTCTCGTACTAGCTTCTGTAGCTGCCTATGTACACGCAACAGGAAACCAACGCCTATAAGTTGTTAGAAAACCCTAATGCAGATGAACGTGGCATCGGCAACCCGACACAACCGTGCATCTTTGTAGCTAATGGTTCTTCTTTGCCCTCCAACGCAGGCGGCTGCGTGCCGCACCTGCCATGCTGATTGACGTTATTATCCCTGCCTTCAACGAGGAGCAGTCTATTGCCAAAGTGCTGGCTGAAATTCCGGCCGGACTGGTGCGCGAAGTCATTGTGGTGGACAACAACTCCACGGACCGCACCGGCGAAGTAGCGCGGGCGGCCGGCGCCACGGTGCTGCGCGAGCCCCGCCCCGGCTACGGCCACGCCTGCCTAGCCGGTATGGCGCATAGCTTCGCCCGGCCCGCCGCCGAGCAGGCTGATATCATCGTGTTTCTGGACGGCGACTATTCCGACTACCCCGAGGAAATGCCGCTGCTGCTGTCACCCATTCTGCGCGGCGAGGCCGACATGGTTATTGGCTCGCGGGCCCTGGGCCAGCGCGAAGCCGGCTCCATGATGCCCCAGCAGATTTTCGGCAACTGGCTGGCTACTACCCTGCTGCGGCGCCTCTACGGTGCGCACTTCACCGACCTGGGCCCGTTCCGGGCAATCCGGCGGGAAGCCCTGCAACGTATTGGCATGGCCGACACCACGTACGGCTGGACGGTGGAAATGCAACTCAAAGCCGCTAAGCTGAAACTGCGCAATACTGAGGTGCCGGTGCGCTACCGCCGCCGCATCGGAACCAGCAAGGTATCGGGCACGGTGCGCGGCACACTGGGCGCGGGCTACAAGATTCTGTGGACCATTTTCCGCTATCTGTAGAGGCGCCTTGATCAGAGAGCGGGCACCGGCGCAGCCCTTATTTTTGCCTGCTCACTTTCTCCTGATTCGCACGCTCACTACGCCCCCTACGCGGGCCCAGCATCTTCTCACGCTCCCTGAATGCTCTTCCTCGAAATCACGCTGCTGGCACTTTACGGGCTATGCCTGGCCTTTGTGCTGGGCTTCAGTCTGACCCAGTTTCAGCTGACGCGGCTGGCCCGGCAGGCTTACCGGCGCGGCCTGCCGCCCGAGCCTGCGCCCCCGGCTTTCTGGCCCCGCGTGACCGTGCAACTGCCACTTTACAACGAAGTATTTGTAGCTGAACGACTGATAGATGCCTGCGCTGCTCTCAACTACCCCCTGAACCTGCTACACGTGCAGGTGCTGGACGACTCTACCGATGAAACCGTGGCCCTGGTGGCGGCCCGCGTGGCGCACTACCGCGCCCTGGGCGTGCACATCGACCAGGTGCGCCGGCCCGACCGGCAGGGCTATAAAGCCGGGGCGCTGCGCTACGGATTGGAGCACACAGATGGGGAGTTGATTGCCATTTTCGACGCCGATTTTGTGCCGGAGCCGGACTTTCTGTTGCGGACGGTGCCGTATTTCCAAGACGCTGGGCTGGGCGTGGTACAGACGCGCTGGGGCCATCTAAACGAGGAGTACTCGCTGCTGACTGAGCTGCAGGCCTTTGGGCTGAACGCGCACTTTCACGTGGAGCAGGTAGGACGCACGGCCGGCGGGCATTTCATTAATTTCAACGGGACGGGCGGCGTGTGGCGGCGCACCTGCATCGAGGACGCCGGCGGCTGGCACACCGACACGCTTACCGAAGACCTGGACCTGAGCTACCGCGCCCAGCTGCGGGGCTGGCGCTTCCATTACCTGCCGCACGTGGTGGCGCCCGCCGAGCTGCCCGCCACCCTTGATGCCCTGAAGTCGCAGCAGTTTCGCTGGACCAAGGGCGCGGCCGAAACCGCCCGCAAGCACCTGCGCACCGTGCTGCGCTCCTCCGAAAGCCTGGCCACCAAGCTGCACGCCACGTTTCATCTGCTCAACAGCACGGTGTTCGTGGCCATTCTGCTGATGGCGCTGGTGAGTGTGCCCCTGGTGTTCGTGCGCGCCGATTTGCCGGAGCTGAAGCCAGTGCTCCGGGTGGCCTCGGTGTTTCTGCTGGCTTTCGTGCCGCTCATCTACTACTATTTCACAGCGTGGCGCCTCGACAAGCCCACGGCCCCGGTCTGGCGTTTCGTGCCGCAGTTTCTGCTGTTTCTATCGGTATCTATGGGGCTGACGCTGCACAACGCACGGGCCGTGCTGCTGGGCTATAGCGGACGGCAGTCGGCCTTTATCCGGACGCCCAAGCTGGGACTGGTGCGGCGCCAGGGCCGCTGGCAGGGCCGCCGCTACCGTACCGGCGACCTG
This sequence comes from Hymenobacter psychrotolerans DSM 18569, assembly GCF_900142395.1. GTDB lineage: Bacteria > Bacteroidota > Bacteroidia > Cytophagales > Hymenobacteraceae > Hymenobacter > Hymenobacter psychrotolerans. The sequence goes on from NZ_FRAS01000003.1 coordinate 195,909, forward strand.
CTCGACGGCCTCACGCTCACGGAGGGGCTGCTGGCGCTGTACTTCGCATTTGGTATCGGGGCGGGCCTGTATTTCGGCGACTGGGGCCTGATTCCGTTCCACCTGATGCTGACTGTCGGCTATGGCCTGATTTTCATGTATTCGGTCCGGCACCGGAAGTAACGCTACTCCTATGCCTCAGCCCGTTTCCTCATGGCGACTTGTGCACCTGCCGGCCCTGCTGCTCTCGGGGGCGGCGTATATTGGGCTGGCATACTGCACTCCGCGGGCAGAGTTTGGGCAGCTGGCCGGGCTGTTTGGGGTGGCGTTTGGGCTGTATTGGCTGCTGCTGCAAACGAAGCTGCCGCTACGCACGGGGCTGCTGGCAGCGCTGCTGCTGCGGCTGCTGTGGCTGCCGGCCCTCCCCGCCCTCTCCGACGATTACCACCGTTTCCGCTGGGACGGGCTGCTCGTGGCCGCAGGCGTCAACCCCTACCAGTACCGGCCCGATGAGCTGGCAGCCGTAGCGAAAGAACTCCGCGGCGCCTCCGCAGAAACGGCAGCCCGGCAGCTTGCGCCTCAGCGGCAGCAGCTGGAAACGCTCTACCCCAAGCTCAACTCCCCGCATTACTACTCTGTGTATCCGCCGGTGTGCCAGGCGGTATTCGGGTTGGCATCGGGGCTGTTTCCGGCTTCGGAGCAGTGCGCGGTGCTGCTGATGCGGCTGGTGCTGCTGCTGGCCGAAGCGGCTACTGCCGGGCTGCTGCTGGCCCTGCTGCGCCGGTTTGAGCTGCCGCCGCACCGCGCCCTGTGGTATCTGCTCAATCCGCTCGTGGTTGTGGAGCTGACCGGCAATCTGCACTTCGAGGCGCTGGTGGTGACATTTCTGCTGCTGGCGCTGTGGCTGCTGGTGCGTGGCCGCTGGCCAGGGGCCGCGGGGGGGCTGGCCCTGGCTATCGGCACGAAGCTGCTGCCGCTGCTGGTGCTGCCGCTGCTGCTTCGGCGGCTTAGCTGGCGGCGGTTTCTGGCGGTTTCGGCGCTTACCGGTATGGTAGTCGTGCTGCTGTTCCTGCCCTTGGTGTCGGCGGAGCTGGCGCGCAACATCGGGCGCAGCCTCGACCTGTATTTCCGCAGCTTCGAATTCAACGCCAGCCTCTACTATCTGCTGCGGGCGGCCGGCTACTGGCTTACGGGCTACAACCAGATTGCCCGCATCGGGCCGGCGCTGGCCCTGACGTTTATAGTGGTTATTGGTGGGCTACTGCTGGGTGAAAAGCGCCCGAGCTGGGTGTCTCTGCCCCGCACTTTGCTGCTGCTGCTCACGGCGTACTACTTGCTGGCTACCGTGGTGCATCCGTGGTACCTGACGCCGCTGCTGGCGCTGAGCGTGTTCACCCGCTACCGCTACCTGCTGGTTTGGTCGGGGCTGGCGGTGCTCTCCTACGCCGCCTACCAAACCACAGCCTACACCGAAAACCCATGGCTGCTGGCGCTGGAATACGGCGGCGTACTGCTGGCGTTGGTGTGGGACTGGCGCCGCCGCGCCAGCCGTCTTCCTGACGCTGCCACCTGACGCTCAGGGCTGTGCCGGCGTGGCAGCCGGCGCGGGGTGGCTCCAGTAGGCGTAGCGGCTGAGCTTGCGCAGACGCAGATTCCGGCCGTCCCAGGTCGCCTGCCGCAGCAGCACATTCGGGTATTTCCGGGCAAACCAGTAGGTGCTTTCCTTGCCTTCCCCCAGACGCACGCGCACTTGCCAGGCAGCCTCCGCCGTGTCGGCTGCAGCAGCGGGCCCGACACTCACTGTGGCGTGGTATATGGCAGGCGCGGCCGCTTTGCTGGTCTGCTGCAGCTCACACACGGCCACCTGAAAAGTTAGCCCATCGTGGAAGCGGAGGCTGCGGAGCGTGTAGGGCAGCGCGTCCTCAAACAGCAGGTCGCGGCGCAGGTGGCGCTGGCCGGCCCCCTGCCCGTCCCAATACGAGTTGTAGGTTTCCGTATACTGCTGCCCGTCGTCCAGAAACGCCTTGAACGTGGTGCCGCACCATTCCTGCGACGAAGTGGTGAGCTTGTGCAGCCTGAGGGGGCTTTCGCGCCGGAAAAACAGGGAAGTCAGGAAATGATACGGGTACTGCTCAGTAGGAATCCGGCAGAACTGATTCACTTTCATCACCGAAAACAGATCCGGCCGCTGGTAGTCATCGGTCTTGACCTGATACTGCTGGTTGAACTCTTCCTTCACCGTCAACTGCACATACTCGAAGCGCCGCGCCTGGCTGTATATCACCCGCTCGGCGTCATACACGGCTACTTCCGCCAGTCCGTCTTCCCACAGCTTGTCCATGGCCCAGTGCGGGTTGAAGTGCGGCTCCAGCCGGTGCAGCGCCTTAGATACGGGCACTACACCGGCTGGCTTCTTCTGGTCAGAACCGGGAGTTGAGCAGGCCGTTAGCAGTGCGGTCAGGCAGCCGCCTAGCAGCAGGCGTACAACGGGGGCAGGCATGGTGGAAGAGAGTAGTTGGGGGCGCCAATAATACGCCCAAACCAGCAACCACCCACGGCGCCTACCCGCGCAACGCGGCACGCCAGGCCGCCAGATCGGCAGCATCGTCTACGTCGCGCAGCATGGGCAGCAGCTGCACCCGCAGGTTCAGCCGGTCCGCATCGGCCAGCGTGTGCGGTAGTACGGCGTTGGTGCTCCAGCTTTTTCCGGCAAACAAATCCGCATATACTTCCTTCATACCCAGGAGATAATACCCTCCGTCTTCAGCCGGCCCTATAACCAGCTCATGGGTATGCAGGGCCTCAAACGCCTGCTCCAGCAGCGCCTGCGTAATGCCCGGGCAATCGGTGCCGATGATAACGGCGGACTGCGCTCCGGCGGCAAAAGCATGCGAAAAGGCGGTCATCATTTTTGCGCCCAGCTCGCCGGGGTGCTGCAGCAGGTGCTGGTAGCCGGGCCAAAGCTCAGGCTCTGCATCGGGCTGCTGCGGGCGTTCGGCAAGCCACACCGTTTTGTGCACCGGCAGGTTGTCGGTGGCGGCGCGGGTGTGGGCCAGCAGCTCCCGGTAGACCGCCAGTGCCGCCTCCGGCCCAATGCCGGCCGCCAGCCGCGACTTCACTCGTCCCAGTTCCGGGTAGCGGGCGAAAATGAGCAGATGAGCCGCCGGGTTTTCAGCAGATAAAGCCATAGTCAGGAAATAATCATGAGAGCCAACGCCAGGCCAGCAGTGCAGCCCGCAGCCTCACCGACGAAGGTAGCCCGATGTGGCGCTATTGATATACCTTCCGGCCCTGCGTCAGCCAGGTGCTCCACAGGGCAGAATACGGGTGCACGTCCTGGGTGAGGCCCTGCGCATTATACACGGGCTGGCCCTCATTCACCCACTGAAAAATACCGCCGTACAGGTTGCGCACATTCCGGAAGCCCAGCGCTTTCAGCCGCTCCCCTACCCGCTCACTGCGGTAGCCTACTGAGCAGTATACCACCACGGTCCGGTCGCGGGGCACGTCCTGAAATTCCGCTTTTTCAAACGTGTCGAAATTCACGAACTGCGCCCCCGCCAGATGGCTGACGCGGTACTCGGCGGGTGTGCGGGTGTCGAGTAGCACCACAGATGCTGGCTTGCTGCGCAGGGTTGCCGCCAGCTGCGCCGGCCGCACTACCGGCACCGTGCCCCGGTAGAGCGTACGCAGCAGCTGGTCATAGGCCGTATCGTTGGCAGAGCGGCCACAGGCACTCAGGGCCAGCAGCCAGCACGTCGAAAACGTTAGTCCCAATCGTTTTAAAAAAGCAGGTGTAGTCACTTCCATTCGGGATGCTTACGTGGTAGCACCACCACAGCTGGAGCCGGCCCCTGCCGTGCAGCCGTAGCAGTGCTGGTTGACCACAATTGCCCGGTCTGTCAGGGCCGCTTCGTTGAAGTCGCGGATGTGCTGCGGGGCGCGGGCCTCCACCGGCAGGTCCAGCATCTGGTTGAAGTCGCAGTCGTAGAGCAGTCCGTCCCAACCGATGCTGAGCGTACTGCGGCACATCACGTTTGCGGCGGCGGCGGGGTTGTAGGCGTCCACCAGCTTCTGCATGTAGCCGTCGTAGTTGCCGCTCTCCAGCAGATACTCCAGAAACCGGCTGACGGGCAGGTTGGTGATGGTAAGCAAGCTGTTGAATACGACGCCATGCTCGCGCAGCAGCCGCTGCTTGAAGTCGCGCTCCAGCCCTACCTGGCTGCCCGGCAGAAATGCCCCCGACGGGTTAAACACCAAATCGAGCACCAGCCCGGAACCTGCCACACCGTAGCCCGCCTCGTTGAGCATCTGCAAGGCCCGGATAGAGCGTCCGAACACCCCTTCGCCCCGCTGGGCATCGGTGCGCGAGGCCGAGAAGTGCGGCAACGATGACACCACCCGCACGCCGTGCCAGGCAAAAAACGTCGGCAGGTCGTGGTATTTGGGGTTGGCCACGATGATGGTGAGGTTGCAGCGCACGATAACCTGCCGGCCCAGCGCCGAAATCTGCTCTACCAGCCACCGGAAGTCGGGGTTCATCTCCGGCGCGCCACCCGTCAGGTCTACTACCGGAATATTGGTCTGCGCCAGCGCATCCAGGCAAAGCTGCATGGTGGCGCGGGTCATGATTTCGGTGCGGTCCGGGCCGGCATCCACGTGACAGTGGCGGCAGGTCTGGTTGCACATCTTGCCCACATTGATCTGCATCACCTCCAGGCTTGTGGGCCGGAGCGGCAGCAGCCCGGTTTCGCGCAGCTTGTGCGCAAATAGCGGCCAGTGCGCGCCGGCCACCTCAGCCTGCGAAAGAACCGTGAGCTGATAGCCGGTGTCGGCCAGCGGCGCGTGGCGGGCTTGCAATGATTTCATAGGTAGACTAACCGCGCTGCTTCAGGAAAAGTTGACGGGCCGGGCGCTGCTAGCAGGCCAGGCGCCCGTTTTTCTGCAGGCCAGCACCCCACACTTTACATCGACAGGTCCTTGGCCTTGTTCATCATCTGTACTCCGTGCACCAGCACGGCGCCACCCTTAATGGCCGCCGCCACGTGCACGGCTTCCATCATCTGGGCTTCGTCGGCACCTTTCTGCAGCGAGTCGGTGGTGTAGGCGTCGATGCAATACGGGCACTGCACGGCATGGGCCACGGCCAGCGCAATCAGGGCTTTTTCGCGCTCCGAGAGGGCACCTTCCTTGAATACTTCGCCATAGTAGGCGAAGAACTTGCTGCCCATTTCGGCCTGCCATTCCGTGATGTTGCCGAATTTGGCCAGGTCGGCGGGGTTGTAGTAGGTTGACTTTTCCATGCGGAACAGAATGAGGAAGCGCGCCTCACGTAGGCGCTACACTATAAACCAGAGGCAAACGCTCGGCGCTGCCGGTTGCTGCTGCCGGTGCCCGGCAGCTCGCCGGAACAGCGCAACAAGCAAACGCGGGGCGGAACTGAACATAGGGCCGCATGAAAAACCAGGGGCAGGAAGAGTGTGCTTCTCCCCGCCCCTGTAGTTCGTCGGGCTGGCTAAAGCAGCTTGCCCAGCACGGTCATGGTAGCCAGCGTGGGCGAGGCACTGCCGCCTTCGTTCTCCACCGTCATGGCAAAGGCCTGCGCACTGACAATGTTCTTCATCTGCTGCAGACTGTCGCCGGCGGCGGTGGAAGCAGCCAGAACGCCCGCATCTACCGGCTGGCCATTATCGAGGGCCCAGAGCTGGTACTGCTTGCCTGCCGGAGGGGCCGGCAGGCTGTGCACATCTACATACACCGCCTTGGTGGCAGGGTTGTAAAGCACCCGGGCTTTAGCTGATGGCGCAGCCGGCGTACCGGCCAGCGTCACGCTCTGAAACTGCACGTCGCGCAGCACGGCCAATTCGCGGCCCTGGCTGCTAAGCTGCTTTTCAGCGGCCTGCTGGGTTGCCGCAAAGCGGGCCTGGTCGTTCTGAGCCGCAAACAGCGCCGTTTCAGTGTTCTGCCAGCGGTTGTAGAGCACATAGTTGCCCGCCATGCTCAGCAGGAGCGCCACCGAGGCGGCCATCAGCCAGCCAAAGCCGCGGCGCGGTGCCTCTTCCCGGATAGCTGGCTCAGGAGCACTGCTGATTGGGCGCACTACTGGCTCCGGCGCTGGTGCGGCGGCCGGCTGCGGTGCTACGTAAGGAGGTTCGGCGGTTGCTGAGGCCTGGGTAGTGCCCGGCGCTTCGGCCCTGATGGCTTGCTGCCAGCCGGCCAGCACCCGCTCCCGCATGCCGGGCGGCGGGGTCAGGGCATGCGCTTCGGCATAGGTGTCCAGGCCACTGATGATGGCGTTTAGCTCGTGCTGCAGTTCAGGATGAGCCGCAACCAGGCGCTCTACTTCGGCCCGGTTGGCGGCCGGAAGCACGCCCAGGGCGTATTCTTCCAGGATGCCAGATTCGATATATTGCTGAATGTCCACGGCTATCGAATCAGTTTGGAAAGTACTTTGATAGCCGCCCGGGCGCGGGTTTTTACCGTGCCAAGGGGCAAGTCCAGTTCTTCAGCCACTTCGCTCTGCGTGTAACCGCCGAAATACAGCATATCAACAACCTGCTGCTGGTCTGGGGATAGTTTCTTGGTCATTTCCTGCAAGCCGATGTGCTCGGGCCGGAACGTAAGCGAAGCTGGCTCACGTACCGCGGCGCTGTCCTCAAGCGGCTGGGTACGAGTACCTACGCGGTACTGTCGGGAGCGGATTCTGTCGATGGCCAAATTTCGGCACACATTCATCACCCACGTAAACAGACGCCCCTTGCTGGCATCATAAGAGGCAAAGGAGTTCCAGATTTTGATCATGCCCTCCTGGAGCACGTCTTCAGCCTCTTCCTCTTTCTGCACGATACGCATGATAACGCCGTACAGCGCCGCCGAGTATCGGTCGTAAAACAGGGTCATGGCAGCCTCGTCCCGGTCGCGCAGACGCTGCACCAGCTGGTCTTCTGCATCGGGTACGGGAGGCATTGCTTCAGGGAGAACTATAGTCACGGGCAACGGGATATGGTACGAGTGAACCCAGAAGCAGAGTTCGCCGACAAGCGAAAGTACATTACCGGCGCAATTGTTCGTGCCCCGGCCTGTATTAAATTCTGCCTACTCCAGAAATACAAGGTGTAACCCGGGTGCTAGGGTTGCGTTTTGCCCTAAGTTGCCCTATGCAACTGGGACCTGTATCATAAAGCCGCATGCAGCCAACCACAACAGCCATTGCTGTGCTGCCAGGTACTTTTCTTTTCTTTTCTTCTTCCTATGCCCATCGAATCTTTCAATCCCTATACCGGCCGGGTGGAGCGCCGCTTCCGGGCCTTCTCCCGGGCCAAGACCGAGCAGATCCTGAGCCAGAGCCACCGGGCGGCCGCTACGTGGCGCACGACCACTTTTCCGGAGCGGGCGCGCCTCATGCACCGCGCCGCCGACCTGCTGCGCGAGCGGCAGGAAGAACTGGCCCGCCTGATGGCCCTGGAAATGGGCAAGCCCATAGCCGATGGCCGCGCCGAAGCCGTAAAATGCGCCCTGTGCTGCGACTACTACGCCGACCATGCCGAGGAATTTCTGGCCGATGATGAAATCAAGACCGAGGCCCGGCGCAGCTTCATCAGCCACGAGCCCATTGGAGTAGTGCTGGCCGTGATGCCCTGGAATTTCCCGTTCTGGCAGGTAGTGCGCTTCGCGGCCCCGGCCCTGATGGCCGGCAACGTAGGCCTGCTTAAGCATGCCTCCAACGTGCCGCAGTGCGCGCTGGCGCTGGAGAAGATTTTCCACGATGCGGGCTTTCCGCCCGCCACGTTCCGGGCGCTGCTCATCGGCTCGGATATGGTGGAGCAGCTCATTGCCGACGACCGGGTGCGGGCCGTTACGCTGACCGGCTCGGAGCCGGCCGGCGCGCAGGTAGCCGCCACGGCCGGCCGCTACATCAAGAAAACCGTGCTGGAGCTGGGCGGCTCCGATGCCTTTATCGTGCTGGCCGACGCCGACCTGGAGGTGGCCGCCAAAACCGCCGCGCAGGCCCGCATGATCAATGCCGGACAAAGCTGCATTGCGGCCAAGCGCTTCATCGTGGAGAAGCCTGTGCTGAAAGAGTTCATCTCGAAGATGAAGACGCACCTGCTGGCTTTCCGGCCCGGCGACCCGCTCTCCGAGGACACGCAGTACGGCCCCCTGGCCCGCCCCGACCTGGCCGACGAGCTGACTGAGCAGGTGAACGACTCGGTGAAGCAGGGCGCCAAAGTGGAGCTGCACGGCGGCCAGAGCAAGCCCGGCACCGCGCTGTTCCGCCCCATGATTCTGAGCAACATCAAGCCCGGCCAGCGCGCCTACTCCGAGGAGCTGTTCGGGCCGGTGGCGCTGATTCTGGAAGCCAAAGACGCCGACGATGCCGTGCGCCTCGCCAACGACTCGCGTTTCGGGCTGGGCGGCTCCGTCTGGACCCACGACGTGCGGCGCGGGGAGGAGCTGGCGCGCCGCGTAGAGGCCGGCGCCGTGTTCGTGAACAGCATGGTGAAGTCGTCGCCGGAGATGCCGTTCGGGGGCGTCAAGAAGTCGGGCTATGGGCGTGAGCTGTCGTACCTGGGCATCCGGGAATTCGTGAATCAGAAGTCCATCTGGATAGCCCAAGAAGAAAAGCCCGCCGCCAGGAAGAAGGTGGAGTAATAGTGGGATTGTGGATTGGCGGAGTGGTGTTTTTTGACTGTCATCCTAAGCTTGCGAAGGCCCTTTTCTGGCTGGAACAACTAGCTTCCTGGCATTTGGCGCTAGCGTTATAAGATCCTTCGCGGGCTCAGGATGACAGCCACTCCACTACCCCTTTCTCACAAATACCCCAGCACCTTATACACCACGTAGCCGCTCATTTCGTGTAGCAGCAGGCTCCAGCGGCTCAGGGCCTCGGCGCTGGGCACCAGCCAGTAGTCGGGCGTGGCGGCGCGGTCGGAAGTGAGGAAGCCGGCGGGAAAAGGGTGCGGCTGCAGACCGGCTTTAGTAAAGCAGCCCAGGGCGCGGCGCTGATGAAACGCCGATGTCACCAGAATCAGCGTGTCCAGCTCGGGGCGGGCCTGCACGATGCGCTGCGTGAACAGGGCATTTTCGCGGGTGTTGCGGCTCTGGTCTTCCTTGATGATTACCGAATCGGGGACGCCGGCCAGGTGCAGCAGCGTGATAAGGTCGGCGGCTTCGGTGTGTGCCTTCTGCAGCATAGCCCCCGAGCCACCCGACACCAGAATATGCCGCACCCGGCCCGCCCGCCACAGCCACAGCGCATTCGTGAGCCGGTCGGCGCCCTCGTGCAGGTACACTCTATCGTGCGGCGACTTGCTGACGCTGGTGATGCCGGTGAGCAGCACGGCCGCATCGGCGCGGGCCGGCAGCTCGCGCAACCGGACCGGAGGCAGTTCCCAGGCCAGCAGCGCCTCGTTTACCAGCGCAGTATTGGTGCTTACCACCAGCAGTGCCAGCGCCGCCAGCAGCCAGGCACGCCGGCGGGCCGGGCGCCGCGTGAGCCAGGCCGCGAGTAGCAGCACCATCAGCCACAGCACCGGCAGCAACAGAAAATCAAGGAGCTTAGAAAGCAGAAAAAACACAGAAAGCCTGAATTGAGGTAAAGCAGCCGGCAGCAACTTCGCCCCAGACTGCCCGGCAAGTTCGGGCCCCAGAATCAAAAAAGCCCGTCTTCGGCAGCAGTGCTGCGAAAGACAGGCTTTTTTGTGAAGCAATACGGGCTAAACCGCCGGCTGCTACCGAAACAGCAGCAGCAGCAGCAGCGAAATCAGCAGGGCCAGCAGCGCCCACACATCCTTATGTAGGCGCGCCCGGTTCATGAGCTGAGCGGCGCAAACTCGCCCAGCCGCCGCACCATGTCCCGCATTTCCGTTTCCTGCGTGAGCATGTCGCACTCCAGCAGGCGGCCCTGGCAATACGACACGAAGAACGGCGCTGTCTTTTCCTGCATCATCTTTTTGGCCACCGGATTCTCCCCGGAATCCAGCCGCACAAACAAGATATGCTGAAATTCTTCAGCCGTGGCAAATTCGGTGAACGGAGCGGCCAGCAGCTCGCAGGTTTCACAGTTCTCTGACGTGAACTTGGCAAACACCTTCAGATGCTCGCGCGTGAGCTGACGAAGCGCCGCATCATTTACATCGTGCACATGCTGGCGTTCAGCTACTTTCATAAAACTACAAATTAGAAATGTGCCAAAGCGCGGCCGGTGGTTGACTGGCAGACAAAAAAGCCTGCCGGGAAATTCCATTCCCGGCAGGCTTTTCCAGTGGTGCCGCGGGGCTATTCTTTCTTCAGCATCATCTCCCGGATATACTTCACCGGGGCGCTGCCGTAGCTCAGAAACTGCTCGTTGAACGACTTCAGGTCGAAGCTCTGGCCCTGCTGCTTTTTCAGCTCCTGGCGCAGGTCGTAGATTTCGGTGTAGCCCGTGAAGTAGCTGCTGAGCTGCACCTGGCTGAGCGTAGCGCGGCGCCACTTGTTGCGGGCCTCGGCCTCTTCCTGAAATCCGTCGCGGCGGAGCATGGCTACCACGGCGGCTTCGGGGGCATTTTTCACGTGCACCTCGTGGTCGAGAATGGCGTTGAGCGTCACGCGCATGTTCCATTTATCCCACATGACCCAAAACTCGTCGGAGTTGCCGCCGTAGCCGCTTTCCAGCATCATGCGCTCGGCATACACGGCCCAGCCCTCAATCATGGCCCCGTTGCCAAAGATGGACTTGACGAGCGAGGGGCTGCGGTTGGCGTACACCAGCTGCGTGTAGTGCCCCGGAATAGCCTCGTGGATGTTCAGAATCTGGAGCGTGTACTGGTTGTACTCGCGCAGGTAGCTTTCGGCCTGGGCGGCGGGCTGGCCCGTGAGGGGCTCCACGTTGTAGTAGGTGTTGGCGGCCTTGTCGTAGGGGCCGGGGGCCGAAATGCTGGCGCCTGCCCCGCTGCCGCGCATGTAGAGCGGCGTTTCGCGCACCACCAGCGGCTTGGTGGGGTCCTGCGTGAGCAGCTTCTTGTCGTTGACGAACTGCACCAGCGTCGGAATCTGCGCTTTCACGGCCTCCACGAAACCCGCCTGCGTGGCGTGCTGCTCCGACAGTTTGCTGATCATCTGCTGCACGGCCGCCAGCGAATCAGCGGGCATCGGCTGGGCCGGAAAATACTTGGGCCACAGCCGCGCCGTGCGCCGCTTCATGTCCTGCAGCAGCTCCTGCTTGTGGGCCAGCGCCTTCTCATACACCTGCCCGGCGCTGTACGTCGACTGGATATCATAGGCAAACTTGCGGCTGAACAGGTCTTCGCCCAACCGGAAGCTGCGGAACTTGCCGGCCGGCAGCACCTGGGTTTTCAGGAACCGGATGTAGTTGCCGATGCTCAGGCGCGTGGTGGCCAGCCGGGTAGCCAGCTCTTCCTTTTCCCGCGCCGTCAGGCCCGAGCGCGCAATGGAATCCTGCAGCGCCTTGCCCAGCACTTCCAGCCCGCCCTCGTTCTGTCGGATGGCCAGCTCGGTGTGTTCTTTGGTCGGGGTGTTGATGTTGGCTTCGGCGGCGGCGTAGAAGTCGGGGGCGTGGGAAATCTTGTGGCTGATGGCCCGCAGGCGCCGGTCGAGGGGCCAGTAGCGGCCGTTCAGGATTTCGCCCACCGAGGCCCCCACGTTGTAGCTGGCCGGGTTCCACTGCCAGTCGCGCAGCGTATCGGCGTAGAAGCGGCTGCTTTGCACGTAGTTCTGCAGTAGCCGCCAGTCGGTCTGGTTGTTCACCGACAGTTCTTCCACCTTGAAATCGGCCAGCTCGGTGCCGCGCCGTTTCAGCATCTTGGCTTCCGTGCGGCGCCGCCCCTCGGTGGGCACCACCAGCAGCGAGTCGTAGCGGTGGTAGCCGGCGCCACTGGCCCACTCGGGGTTGTAGTACCACAGCGAGTCGATAAAGCGGGTTTTGTACCGCTCAAACGCGGCGTCGGGCTGGGCGTCGGCATCGGCTAGTGTGCGGCTCTTGGAGTCGCCGCAGCCGGTGAGGCCGGCCGCCAGGGCCAGCGAAGCCACGGCCAGTAAGGTTTTCGCGGAGTAGTGCTGGGGCATATAGTAAGGCAGGTATGAGGGGGCAAGGTAGCGGGCAAGGACGGGGTTTGGTATTCCGGATTGCATCCGCTTATCTTCCTGCCATACTTTTTTGTTCCAGTGCAGAAATCTATTATTGAGCTAGTGATGCACGAACGAGACGCATAGTACACCGCACTGTCATCCTGAGCGGAGCGAAGGACCTTATCACGCTTGAACGAAATCAATAAAAACAGCTTACCAGATTACAATGCTTCTTAAAAAACAACGCAACGATTTTCACTCAATCCTTTCCAAGAATGGACTAGTCCCAACAGAGTTAGAAGAAACTAGAGGGGAAGAATACTATCAGTTGTCATTAAGCACAGATGACGATGAGTATTACTTCATGCTAGAGCCTAAATCAAACATGTTTGAAATATCAATGAGGCCTGGCAAAAGCGGGGCGGCTAGTAGTGGATTCTATGTAGGTTCATGGAATGACGTTCTACATTACGTTGAAATCTGGGCATCAAGTCTACAGGAAGAACTAGCCGCCCCCGACCTCTGGGCCGAAGCCGCCAAAACCGCCCAGCTCTTCGCCGGCACCACCGACGCTCCCGACGATAAATTCACCCGCACCGAACTGGCCGAAGTGCAAGGCCAGTTACGCCAGTTGCAGCAGAGCTTCGCCGCCGCTGCCCTCCCCGAGGCCGCCCGGCAGAAATTGATTGAGTTAACCCAAACTGCCGCCGTAAAAGCCGAAAGCCTGACCAAAAAGGACTGGCAGAACTGGATTATCGGCGGCTTCATCAGCAGCATCACGGCGTTGGCCCTCAACCCCACCCAGGCCGGCGAAGTGCTTAAGCTCGTGAAGGCCGCGTTTGGCGGATTGTTTTTGCACTGATTTCCACTATCTAGCTTCGCTGTTTTCCGCTGCCCCGCCCCAATCGTCCGCGCTTATGCCGCACTCGTCCGCGCCCTCGCCGCAGGTCTCCGCTGCCCCGCCCCAACCGTCCGCGCCCTCGCCACACCTCTTCGCGGCCCCGCCACAAGTTCCCGCGCCCTCGCCCCGGCTTTCCGCGGCCCCGCCCCGATAGTTCGCGGCCCCGCCGCACCTCTTCGCGGCCTCGCCGCACCTCCCCGCTCCCCTGCCCCACGTCTGCGCGCTCCTATTGCTATTTCCCCATCACCTGTCACTTCATCACCATTCACTTCATCACTTCATTTATGCTTACCGCCAAACAAGACAACCGCCTCGCCGCCGCCGAAACGCTGCTGGCCGCCCTCCGGCAAGACCCCACCCCCTACGCCCAGGACAAAGCCCTGCAGCGCGTCGTTACCCGTCTCGATGAGATAATCGCCGGCATGCTGCCCCTGCGCCAGCAAGCCCAGCGCAGCGGCGGCGGCGGGGCCGGCACCGAAAAGCAGGCCGCCCGCGAGCAGCTGGCCCGGGTAGCCTCCGAAGTGGCCGGCGACGTTTTCGCCTACGCCACCGCCCAGAAGCTGCCCACCCTGCAGGCCCTCGCCGACTACAACGAAAGCGAGTTGCTGAAGCTGCGCGGCTCCCGCCTCTCCGACGTCGTAACGGCCCTGCTCGCTGAGCTGCCCACGCACAAAGCCACCCTCGAAGACGACTACGACCTGAGCAAAGCCCGCCTCCAGGAGCTGCAGGATGCCCTAACCGCCTTCGACACCCAGAAAACCGCCCCCCGCGCCGCCCAGATCGACGGCAAAACCGCCCGCGCCAGTCTCCGCACCGAATTCGCCGAGCTCGGCACCCTGCTCCAGGACCAGCTCATGCGCCTGCTGCGCAAGTACCAGCGCCGCGCCCCCGAGTTCTACGCCCGCATCATTGCCGCCCGCCAGACCGTAGACCGCCCCGGCTCTGCCACCAGCAACGGCTCCGGCCAATAGCCCCGACTCAGGAGGCCAGCCTCACTATCCAACCCATTAAAAAGCGGCTCCTTCTTCTGCCAGAGAAAGGAGCCGCTTTTTCAATGGCTATACTACCCGCCTCTGGCGTACCGTTTGCAAGTGCCGCCCGGCCCCAACCCGCCCCTCAATGAAACCACTTCTCTCGCTGCTCTGCCTGCTGCTCACCCTCGGCGCCCACGCCCAGTCCATTGCCCGCCTCGATGCCAGCAACGGCTTCCGGGGCCTGCAGTTTGGCTCGCCCCTCACCGAGGCCCTGCGCCTGAAGCTGGTGCAGGACAAAGGCGACGAGAAAATCTATGAGCGCACCGATGAGCAATTGAGCCTGGGCGGCTTCAAGGCGGCCCGCATCCACTACAAGTTCTACCGGGGCCAGTTCGCGGCCGTCACCATCATCGTGAAAGGCGCCGAGCACGCCCGGCAGGTGCGCCCCACCTTCGAGGCCGCCTACGGTCCCGGCCGCCCCGAAGGCTTCAACTACAAATGGCAGGGCGCGCTGGTGGCCCTCTCCTGCGCCTCCCTCTCCGACGACCAGGCCATTCTGGCCATGAGCAGCCGGCCCCTGGCCCTGCAGATGCAGCAGGCCAAAGCCCCCACCGGCACCACCAAGCTGAAAGTGAAGCAGAAATAGCAAGTACCACGAAGCGGCGCTTCGTCCTGCCGCGCCGCTACAACGGGCCCGTGCAACGGACGAAGCGCCGCTTCGTGGCACATTGTGGAGATGAAAACGCATTATGAGCGGTTCTTGCCGCACTGGCTGCCGCCCGGCGAAACTTTGTTTGTGACCTTTCGGCTGAATGGCTCGTTGCCGCGGCGGGTTATTGCTCAACTGCTGGAGAAGCGAGAACTACTGCGCCAGGCCCCTGCTACCAGGCTATCCGCTGCCGAGCGCTACCGGGAGCAAAAGCAGTTTTTCGCTCGTTTTGATGCGCAGTTAGACCAAGCCGCGCACGGCCCCCGGTGGCTGGCAGAACCGGCAGTAGCGGCCGTGGTGAGCGAAGCGCTGCATTTCCGTCATGGCAAAGCGTACGAGCTCATCTGCTTTTGCCTGATGCCCAACCACGTGCATATAGTAGTACAACTCCCGGACGATGCGCCGGACTTTATGCGCACGCTGCAGTCGCTGAAGATGAATACCGCACTGAAGGCCAACAAAATACTGGAAAGAGAAGGCCAGTTCTGGCAGCGGGAAAGCTACGACCACATCGTGCGTGACGGTAAGGAGCTGCAACGCATAGTGGCCTACGTACTGGAAAACCCAGTGAAGGCAGGTCTGACCGACAACTGGCAGGACTGGCCTTACACGTATTGGGCGGCTGAGCACCAATAGCGAATGTACCACTGTACCACGAAGCGGCGCTTCGTCCGTTGCGCGCCGCCACTACGATACTGCCCGCCGCACGAAGCGCCGCTTCGTGGTACAGTGGTACATTCGCACATATTTTTCTGCCTGCTATGCGCTTCTTCCCGCTGCTCCTGCTCCCGCTGCTGGCCTGCTCCCAGCAAGCCCCCGAAACCACCCGTGCCCCCCTGCCCGATGGGCCGCCCGCCATTCCGGTAGAGTCCGCTGCCGGCAGCCGCGGCGTGGCGCAGGCCCCGGCCGGCACCTTCCCCGAAACCTTCGAAACGGGCAGCAAAGGCGCCTATACCACCGCCGAAGAGCCCCTGGCCTCCGGCCGCTGGCTGCTCGAAGATGCCCTGATCGGCTCTTCGGAACAGGACCACAAGAACGGGGCACGAGCCGCGCGCCTGCGGGGCCAGGGCCGGCTGCGCATGCAGTTTGATGCCCCGGCCGGGGTGCGCACTATTCGGGTGAGCAGCGCCATGTACGGGCAGGATGCCGCCGGCACCTGGGAGCTGTGGGGCAGCATAGATGGCGGCCGCAGCTACCGCCGCATCGGGCAGCCGGTGCGCGTGCAGGGGCCGCGTCTGCTCAGCACCACCTTCCAGGCCGGCGCCACCACCACGCCTCTGCGCCTCGAAATCCGCAAAACCGACGGCGGCAGTACCCGCCTCAACATCGATGATATTGCCCTGGAAGCCGCCAACGGCGCAGCCGTAGCCGGCGGCAGTTCGGCTACTACACCCACTGCCCCCGCCAGTCCGCAGCCCGGCACCTCGCTGCCACCTGCCACCACTGCCCAGGCCGACGCCGTGGTAACCAGCCGCGACGACAACATGGCCCTCGGCAACCCCAGCGGCGCCACCGCCGACGTCAACAACCCCACCAACTACCTGCTGGTTAAGCCTCAGTTCACCATCGGCTACAACGCCCAGCGCGGCACGCCCACCTGGGTAAGCTGGCACCTCAACCGCGCCTGGATGGGCTCGGCCCCGCGTCAGGACGATTTCCGCCCCGACCCGGCCCTGCCCCGCCAGTTTTACCAGGTCAACCGCAACAGCTACACCGGCTCCGGCTTCGACAAAGGCCACAATTGCCCCAGCGCCGACCGCACCACCGACCTCGACGACAACTCGGCCACCTTCCTGATGACCAACATGATTCCGCAGGCCGCCAACAACAACCAGCGCACCTGGAGCAGCCTCGAAGAATGGACCCGCGGGCAGGTGCAGCG
The DNA here is from genome assembly GCF_900142395.1 of Hymenobacter psychrotolerans DSM 18569. GTDB lineage: Bacteria > Bacteroidota > Bacteroidia > Cytophagales > Hymenobacteraceae > Hymenobacter > Hymenobacter psychrotolerans. The sequence continues at coordinate 212,423 of NZ_FRAS01000003.1, forward strand.
CGGCCAGGAAGTGTACGTGGTGATGGGCTGCTACGGCAAAGGCGGCACCGGCCTCAACGGCCTCAAAACCACCATCGACCAGGGCCGCGTGACGGTGCCGGCCCGCGTGTGGAAGCTGCTTGTGCTACTGCCCGAAGGCACCAACGACCTGCAGCGCATTGCCGCCGGCCAGGCCCGCATCATCGCCATCGACACGCCCAACGACCAGACCGTGAGCCCCGACTGGAGCCGCTACCGCGTGAGCGTGGATGCCCTGGAAGCCGCCACCGGCCTCGACCTGCTCAGCAAGCTGCCCCTCGCCGCCCAAACCCGCCTGCAGAAAACCGCCGACGCCGGCCCGGTGCGCTAGCGCAGCCACGGCGGCGGTTCCTGCGGGTGCTTTACTGGTTCAGGAACCGCCGCACGGCTGCCGCATACAGGTTGCCGTAGTCGCCGGGCGTGGAGGTGAGAGCCATCAGCCCGCCGCCGTGCCCACCCTCGAACGGCAGCAGCTCGCGGCGCTGGCGGCGGCGCGCCGCCTGTACCAGACGGGCGGAATCGGCCAGCGGGGTGTTGCGGTCCTGGGTGCCGGCCACCAGCAGCATCGGGCACTTGATTCTGGGAAGCAGCTGCGGATAGGTAGCGGCCTCGGCCGGCAGAGTCACGGTTTTGTTTTTCGCCTGCCTGATGCCCGCTACCAATGCCGCCGGGGCGGTTACATAGCCTTCCCCGATCAGGAAATCGGGCTTGTCGGTGGCCGCTACGTGCGTCGCCATGAGCGTGCCCATTGAGAAGCCGAAAATGCCGGTATGCTCCTTCGGGAACTGCTGCCGGGCATAGCGCAGCACGGCGCGCAGGTCGGTGGCAAACTCCGGGTAGTACAGCCGCTGCTCATCGATGGCGAAGTCGGAGCTGTGCCCGAAGCCACGGTAGTCGAACAGCACCACCCGATACCCCACGTTGGCCAGCATCCGGGCATGATACAGCAACTGCCCCATGTTGCCGGCGTCGCCTTCGGCCACCACAATGGTAGTGTGCTGGTCGGGGCCCTGCTGCGGCTCAATCACCCAGCTATGCAGCCGGGCATGGTCGGGCGTTTCGATGGTAACCGTACGGTACGGCAGGCCCAGCGAGTCAGGCGTGTAGGCATAGTCGCGGCTGGGCCGTAGCGCCCACGCCGGCAGCGTGCCCAGAACGAACAACAGAACAAGCAGGCAGTGTTTCATAGAGGTGAATCGGCCAACAGAATAAAAAGATTGTGTAGAAACGCTCCGCCACTGCCGGAACTATTGGCGCAAGAAACAGCATTTGCGGTAGTTCTGCCTGGGTGGCGGCCATTGGCTCCGTCTTAGTGCTGGCCGCCGCTGCTCAACTTCACGCGCACTCCCCGATTCCGGGGTATCTTTGTTCCGGCTTCGGCCTTGCTGCTCCCTCACTCCTCTCCCGCCCATCATGCCCGCCAACGGGTGTCGTGGGCTTTTTTGTGGCCGGGTGCCGCGTTTTCCTTGCCTGATTTTTCTGCCGCTCTATGCTCACGCTGCGCCTTCCGCTCGTTGTTTCCCGCCCACCCCGCCAGGTATACCGCGCGGCCGTGGGGGTGTTGTTTTTCCTGATGGGCCTGACTTTCGCCACCTGGGCTTCCCGCATTCCAACCATTCAGCAGCAGCTGGGCATTTCGGAGGCGCGGCTGGGGCTGTTGCTGCTGGCCGCACCACTGGGCTCCCTGGCGTCGTTGCCGGTGGCCGGCTGGCTGGTGGCGCGGTTGGGCAGCCGCCGGGTGGTGCTGGGCGGCATTGTAGGCTACGCACTGGGGCTGGTGGCGCTGGGGCTGGCTCCGTCGGTGGTGCCGCTGGTAGCCGGACTGGTGCTGTTCGGCTTCATTTCCAACCTTTCCAACATTGCCGTGAACACGCAGGCCGTGGGCGTGGAAATGCTGCACCGCAAGTCCATTATGGCGTCCTTTCACGGCCTCTGGAGTCTGGCCGGCTTTGCGGGGGCGGCGCTGGGCACGTTCATGATTGGCAACGGCGTGACACCGCTGCTGCATTTCGTGTTTGTTGGCGCCGTGGTAATAGTCGGGGTGGCCCTGAGCAGCACCTCCATCCGCCCCCGCGACGCGGGTACCGGCACCTCCGACGCGCCCTTGTTCGTGCTGCCCGACAAGTCGTTGCTGTTGCTGGGGGTACTGGCGTTCTGCTCCATGATTTGCGAGGGCGCCATGTTCGACTGGAGCGGGGTGTATTTCCGCAAAGTAGTGCACGCGGAAAAAGCGTGGATTGGGGCCGGCTACACAGCCTTCATGTGCACCATGGCCGGCGGCCGCTTCATTGCCGACTGGTTTGCGCACCGCTTCGGGCTGCGCCGCACATTGGAAATCAGTGGATTGCTCACGGCGGCGGGGCTGCTGCTGGCCGTATTGCTGCCGGCGCTGCCTACTGCTATTCTGGGGTTTCTGCTGGTGGGGTTCGGGGTGTCGTCGGTGGTGCCGCTGGTGTATGGCGCCGCGGGCCGCTCCACCCAGATGCCGCCCAGCCTGGCGCTGGCCGCCGTGTCTACGGTCGGGTTTCTGGGCTTCCTGTTCGGCCCGCCCCTGATTGGCATCGTGGCCGGCTTCACCAGCCTGCGGGTGTCGTTTTCGATTATTGCCGTGCTGGGGCTGTGCATCACCCTGCTGGCCCGCCGCGCCAAGCTTTAGCGCAACCGATGGGAGGAGCGCCGGCGAACAGAACCGAAGAGCAGTCGAAAAGCCTGGCTGAATGGCGTGGGACTGCAGCCGGTGCACTTTCGGGTTACCTGAGCGCCGGCAGGAGCGCCGGATAACAATATCTTTGTGGCTCTATCCTTCTCCTCACGTAGCCTGCCGCCATGCCCGACTCCATATACACGCCCCGTCAGCAGCGGGTGCTTCTGGTGGTATGCCTGCTGGTGCTGGCCGGCATGGTGCTGTTTGGGCTGGGCAGCTACATCACCGGGTTTCTGGGGGCCGGCATTCTGTATGTGGTGCTGCGCCCGTGGTTTACGGCGCTGGTGCACCGGCGCCGCTGGAATCGGCAGGTCGTGACGGTGGGGCTGCTGGTTTTTGCGCTGGTCGTCATCATTTTGCCCTTCACAGCGCTTAGCCTGATGCTGTTCAACCGCATCCGCTACTACGCCACCAACACCGACATCAGCCAGATCATGGCGGTGCTGCACGTCATTGAGCGCAAAATCGGTGTCACGTTCACGGCCGAGCAGAACGTACAGTCGTTGGTGCGGCAGGGCGTGGGCTGGCTCAGTCAGCGGCTACCTTCCCTGGCCAGCAGCCTGCTGCACTTCACCGTCGTTATAGGGCTGATGCTGTTCACGCTCTACTTCATGTACGTGCAGGAGGAAGCCTTTCTGCGCGGGTTGCGCCGCTACCTGCCCTTCCGCCCCGACACCCTGCACGAGCTGGGCGACTCGCTGAAAAACAACGTGAATGCCAACGTGCTGGGCCAGGCCCTCATTTCGCTGGTGCAGGCGGTGCTCACGGGCCTTACGCTCTGGGTGTTTCAGGTGCCGGATGCGCTGTTCTGGGGGATGGTGGCGTTTTTTATGGCCTTTATTCCGGTGCTTGGCACCCCGCTGGTGTGGGGCCCGGCCGCCATTCTCAAGCTTACGCAGGACCACACCGGCCAGGGCGTGGGCATCCTGCTCATCGGCGTCATCGTCATCATGAACATCGACAACCTGCTGCGCATCGTGCTGGCCCGCCGCATCGGCGACATTCACCCGCTCATCACGCTGGCCGGCGTGATTCTGGGCGTCGATATTTTCGGGATTCTGGGCCTGGTCGTCGGGCCGCTGCTGCTCTCCTACTTCATTGTACTGATGCGGGTATTTGAGCGCGAAAACCGCCTGCACGCCTCTCCCAAGAAACCGGAATAGCCTCGTGTCGCCTGGTGCGGCCGGCAGAACCAGGCCGCGGCGTAGCGGCTCGGGCCCTATTTCCCGAACCGCTCCCCAAAGAAATTACCCGGGTTCCAGGTGGGCCGTTTGGCGTCGTTGGCCACCAGGTAGCCAATCAGGAAATTGAGCTGCGCATATTTCCGGCCGGCCTCAAAGTCAAACTCGCCGTTGATGTCGTCCTGGGGCTTGTGGTACGTGACGGCGCGCCACTTCTGCACCTGCTCGCTGAGGTTGTTGCGGCCGTCGGCGGTTTTGTTGCCGTATTTGATGTGCAGCGCCGGAATACCCTGCGTCACGAAGCTGTACTGGTCGGAGCGGATAAACCGGTTCTGAGCCGGTTCGGGGTCAGCTTCCACTGTCAGGCCAAGCGCCTGGGCTGCCGTGGCCACGGGTGCGGCCAACGAGGAGTTTTCGGCCCCGAGCGGCACCACCGACAGCAACGGCGCAATAATCGTGGGCATATCGGTATTGACGTTGGCCACCAGCTGCTGCCGGGGTACAGTGGGGTTGCGGGCAAAATACGCCGAGCCCAGCAGGCCCAGCTCCTCGCCCGTTACCAGCGTAATCAGCACCGAGCGTTTCGGCTTTTGCTTGGCCTTCAGCTGCTGATAGACGCCCCCAATTTCGAGCAGTGTAGCCACGCCGGTGGCGTTGTCGTGGGCGCCGTTATAAATAGAGTCGCCGGCAATGGGAGCCCCCACGCCGAGGTGGTCGAGGTGCGCGGTGTGCACCACGTACTCGTTGCGCAACTGCGGATCGGTGCCTTCTATCTTGCCCACCACGTTGTAGCTGTCCACATCCTGGTGGCGGCTGCGCTGCGTGGCCTGCAGGCGCGGCAGCAAAGCCACCGAGGCCGGCCGGCCGGCGCGCAACGCACTCAGCACGCGGCCCGTATCCTGGGCGGCGCCCGCAAACAGCCGGTGCAAGGCGGCAGCGCTGATGGAGCCCGCCAGCGGCAGTTCCCCGCTTACGTAGCTTCTGGATACGGCCACTTTGCCGTCGGGCCCGAGTACGCTCACCATGCCCCGGAGTGGCTCGGGCGGTTTGGCAGTAGGCTTCACGCCGGCCAGCAGCACGCCTACGGCGCCGTGGCGCCGGGCCGTTTGCAGCACGGTAAGCAGGTCGGTGTTGTAGAGGCGCACGGCATCGGGAAACTGCCGGGCCTCTTGCCGCGTCACCACCACAATCTTACCTTTCACGTCGAGGCCGGCGTAGTCGTCGTAGCCCAGCTCGGGGGCGCTGATACCGAATCCGGCGAATACCAGCCCGGCGTCCACCGTTGTTTCCGTTTGCTGGGGATTGGGATAAAACGTGAAATCCTGCCCGTAGATGAGCGACACCGCCGGGCCGGCCGCTGGGGTAAGGCGTAGCGAGGAGCCGCTTTCAGTGAAGGCCCGCCGCAGCCGCACGGTTTGCAGGAAGGTGCCGTTTTCGCCGGCTGGCTGCACGCCGCGCTGCTGCAGCTGCGCCACCACATAGTCTACGGCCAGTTGGTAGCCCGGCGTACCCGGCTGCCGCCCGCGCAGCTTGTCGTCGGCGAGATACTGTACGTGCGCCTTGAAGGAAGCCGGGCTAATGCTGCTCATGGGCTTACGGAGCGGCCTGGGTAGGGTAGCTGTCGGCTGAGCCGCCACCGGACCATACGCCACCACGCTCAGCAGCAACAGCTTACTTACTCTACCAATCGTCGGCGTGTTTACTTTCTGCATATACGTACGTTTCTCAGCCCCTCTTGTCCAACGACAGCAAAGGGGCCTGACTGCTTATGTTCACTGCGGCACTTCCAGCTCCAAAGGCCTGGCAGATGCGGCAGTAACGTCTTTACAAGTGGATTCGGCTGGCATCTGCCCAACTCATTGCGCCCGGCCGTCCCCAACTTCGCTCCTAGGTTTCGGTCAGGACGGTTTTGAAGCCGGCCAGCTCGCCGGTTTCGGTGCGGCCCAGCGCGTAGGCCTGCACCTGCGGGCCGGTGCCCACGCGGTACACTTTCACGTCCTGCAGCTCCTGCTTCAGATACATCTGCAGCGCCTTGAAGCGGTTGGCCTGGGCCGAGTCGCCGAGCACGCCGTCGTCGGCGGTGTGGTTGCGCAGAAACAGCGTCAGCTCCTGTGTTTCCACTTTGCTGCCGGCGTCGGCCCCTACAGTCTGCAGCAGCGCAGCATCCGTAAGCGCACCCGTGGGAGCGGCGTAGTGCACCGGCTCCAGCGCCGCCTCCGATTCGCTCCTGTACACCAGCCCGTTGGTAAGCTGCTGCAGCTGTGCGGCGGTTGCGCCAGAGGTGCCCGGAGCAGCCGCCTCATTGGCTTCTTCGGTTTCGCGGGCGCCTTTGGAGGCCAGCGGGTCGGCGGGCAGGCCACGGTGGGCGGCATCAGCCGGCACCCGGGCGCTGATGGCAGCGGCCAGTTCCTTCATCCGGTCTTCGGCCACCTTGATTTTGGGGTTGGCGAAGTTCATGTCCGCCACCTTGTTCATCGGGATGAGGTGAATGTGGGCGTGCGGCACTTCCAGCCCGATAACAGCTACCCCGATGCGGCGGCACGGTACGGCCGCCAGCACCCCTTTGGCTACCCGCTGCGCAAACTGGTGCAGCGCGGCCAGCTCCTCCGCCGGCAGGTCGAAAATGTAGTCTACTTCGCGCTTCGGAATTACCAGCGTGTGGCCTTCCACCAGCGGCGTGATGTCGAGAAAAGCAAGGTGGTGCTCGTCTTCGGCTACTTTGTAGGCAGGCAGCTCACCCGAAACAATGCGAGAGAAAATGGAGGGCATACTTGGTGAAGTTAGGAAGTAGCAGATAGGCTGAGCCCGGCCGGAGCCTTGCAGCAGCGCCGTGGTGGCGGGGCCAAAGTACGAGGCAAAAAGCAAAAGGGCGAAGCCGGTGGCTTCGCCCTTTCAGAAACTGACCGGCAATGCTGTGTGGCAGCGCCCGTCTTTCTCTACCAGCCGCTAGCGGCTGATTTCCAGAATTTCAAACTGCAGCTTGCCGGCTGGCACCGTAATTTCAGCCGTATCACCGGCCGATTTGCCCAGCAGGCCTTTGCCGATGGGCGACTTCACGGAGATTTTGCCGGCGGCCAGATTGGCTTCTTCCTCGGCCACCAGCGTGTAGTCGAGCACCATGTTATTTTTGAGGTTCTTGAGCTTCACCTTGCTCATAATGAGCACCTTGGTGAGGTCCAGACCGGATTCATCGAGGATGCGGGCATTGCCGACAACTTCTTCCAGCTTGGAGATTTTGAGTTCCAGCAGGCCCTGCGCTTCCTTGGCCGCGTCGTACTCCGCGTTTTCGCTCAGGTCGCCTTTGTCGCGGGCTTCGCGCAGCGCTTCAGCTGCTTCGGCCCGGCCGCGGATTTTAAGATCCTGCAGTTCGTCCTTGAGTTTTTGCAGGCCTTCGGCGGTATAGTAGTTGATGGTGGCCATGGGGGTTGGTGGGGTAAGCTAAAAAACAAGGAGAACGGCCGGCGCCGCCGACCGTTCTCCAACACAGGTTTAAGACAAATATACGAATCTGTGCCGAATGATGCCAGCCCCCGACGAATGGGCCGGCTCGCAAACCAGGCAGCCGGCAGCTTCAAGCTACCTGCTGCCTGTGGGTTAGCGCCTAGGCTACGGAGCGCAGAAAAGCCCCGATTTTGTACGCCAGTACCTCATTGATGCGCTGATACGACTGAAAGCTCCAGCCGCCTACGTGGGGCGAAAGCACCACCTGAGGCGCTGCCGCCAGGTACGCAAAGCGCGCCTGCTGCTCAGGAGTCAGCGCGGCCAGCTTTTCATTTTCCAGCACATCCAGGGCGGCGCCGCGCACCTGCCCGGTTTGCAGGCCCCGCACCAGCGCGGCATGATCGAGCACCTCGCCCCGGGCCGTGTTCAGGAGCCAGATGGGGTTGCGGAAACCCAGCAGCAGCGCCTCGTCCACGAAATGATGATTGGCGGCCGAGTACGGAATGTGCAAACTCAGCACCTCGGCCCGCTGCTGCAATTCCTGCAACGTCACCAAAGTAGCATACTGGTCGGCGGCCACGGCGGGGTCATGGTCGTGCGCCAGCACGGTGCAGCCAAAGGCGCTGAGCCGCTTGGCAAACGCGCGGCCCATGTGCCCGTAGCCGAGCAGCCCAATGGTTTTGCCCCCGATTTCCTCACCCCGGTTGGCTTCGCGGTGCCACTGCCCAGCCCGCACCTGCTGGTCGGCCCGCGCGATGTTGCGCAGCAGCGCCAGCAGCAGGCCCACGGCGTACTCACCCACCGCGTCGCGGTTGCCCTCGGGCGCGTTCAGCAGCGTGACGCCGGCTGCCGCCATGGCCGCTTCATCAATGTTATCGACGCCGGCGCCGGCGCGAGCCACGTAGCGTAGCCGCGGGCTGTGGCCGAGCAGCTCGGCCGTGATGCGCAGCTTGGAGCGCACCATCAGCCCGTCGTAGGGATGCGCGGCCAGGGCGGCGGGCACTTCGGCGGCCGTCAGATCGGGGCGGTAGTGCAGCGTCACGCCCAGCGGCTCCAGGTACTCGGGGAGGCTGGGGTGCATTTCGTCGATGACGAGGCAGAGGGACATCCGGATAGACTGTCTTTGTCGTTGCTACTTGTTATCGAGCCGCTCCCGCTCCACCAGTTTCGTCAGGCCCACAAAATCAGTCACGCTAAGCTGCTCGGCGCGCTTATCGAAGATAGGGTCGGTGGTGGCTTCGGGGGGCATGCCGAAGGGCTTGAGGGCGTTGCGCAGGGTTTTGCGGCGCGTGGCGAAGGCCTGCTTCACTACCTTAAAAAACAGCACCTCGTCGCAGTCCAGCTTCTCGGTGGCGTTGCGCATGAGCCGAATCACGGCCGACTGCACCTTGGGCGGCGGGTTGAACACGTGCGGCGGCACCGTGAACAGGTACTCAATAGTATAGTAGGCCTGCAGCAGCACGCTCAGAATACCGTAGGTTTTCGAGCCCGGCCCCTCGGCCAGCCGGTCGGCCACTTCCTTCTGAATCATGCCCACACACTCGCGCACCTGCTGCCGGTGGGCCAGCACCTGAAAGTAGATCTGGCTGCTGATGTTGTAGGGAAAGTTGCCGATGATGCTGATGGGCTGCCCGCTGTAGAGCTTGCCGAGGTCCATCTTCAGGAAATCCTGCGAGTAGATGCGGCCGGCCAGCGCCGGAAAGTGCTTGCCCAGATATTCCACCGACTCGCGGTCAATTTCCACTACCGACGTCTGGTAGCGCGGATTCTGGAGCAGCGTTTCGGTGAGTACGCCCATACCGGGCCCGATTTCCAGCACTTCCGTTACGCCGTCGGGCAGGCGCAGCGCCTCCACTATTTTGCGGGCAATATTGGAATCGGCCAGAAAATGCTGGCCCAGGTGTTTTTTCGCTTTAACGGAATCCAAGGCAACGGAAAATGTAAGGTGAGGAAGGAAGAGTGAAGAACCGGATGAGCAACGGCCCCAGCCGAAGGCGGCAATGGATTCGTTTCTCATTCTTCTTTCTTCATTGCCAAAAGGCCTACCTTCACGACCTCAAAGGTACGCCCTGCCTGCCGAATCCGGCAGGGGTCGGTTTTTGATTCGTTCAGGCTCTGTTATTTTTCTTTATGTCGCTCCACCTTGCCTACGCCGCCGATTTCCCGTCTACGGCCAACACCGTGTTCATCCTGCCCGCCGGTACCACTGAGCTGCCCGTAACGGCTTCCGCCGACCTGCCCGCGCCGGCCCGCCAGTACGTGGCCGAACAATTGGCCGCCGACAGCAAGCTGATTCGGGTCAACCAGTACTCGCACCAGCATTACTATGTGGTGGCGGCCGACAAGAAAACGCCCGACCTCGCGGCTGAGGCCCTGCGCAAAAGCGGCCACCAGCTCCACGCCCTGCTCAAGGCTGATAAGGTAGAGGAGCTGTTCGTGTGCAACCTGACGACCCCGGGCGGCGCGCTGGCGCTGGCCGAAGGACTGGCACTGACGGCCTATCAGTTTGAGGGCTACAAAACCGACGAGAAATCCAGGGAAGCGCCCAAGCTGCAGCGCCTCACGCTGGTAGGCCCCGACCTTGATGCCGATAAAGTACAGGAGCTGGCGGGCGTGCTGGAAGGCGTTTGCCTGGCCCGCGACCTGGTGAATGCGCCACTGAACAAGCTCAATGCCATCCAGTTTGCCGAGCGCATGGCCGAAGCCGGCGAAAAAGCGGGTTTCACCACCGAAATTCTGGACCTGGTCCGGATTGAGGCGCTGCGCATGGGCGGCCTGCTGGCCGTGAACCAGGGTAGCCCCGAGCCGCCTACGTTCACTATTATGGAGTACAAGCCCGAAGGCGCCCGCAACAGCAAGCCCTACGTGCTGGTGGGCAAAGGCGTGGTGTTTGACACCGGCGGCCTGAGCCTGAAGCCCACGCCCGCCAGCATGGACATGATGAAGTGCGACATGGCCGGCGGCGCGGCCGTAGTAGGCACGCTCTACGCGCTGGCCAAAAACCAGGTGCCGCTGCACGTCATCGGGTTGGTGCCGGCCACCGACAACCGCCCCGGCGGCCTCGCCTTTGCCCCCGGCGACGTCATCACCATGTACAGCGGCCTGACGGTAGAAGTGATGAACACCGATGCCGAAGGCCGCCTGCTGCTCGGCGACGCGCTGGCCTTCGCCAGGAAATACGACCCGGAGCTGGTTCTCGACTTCGCTACGCTCACCGGTGCGGCGGCCCGCGCCATCGGCAAGGAAGGCATTGTGTGCATGGGCACAGCCGAGGAGGAAACACTTCTGGCCTTGAAAAAAGCTGGCAACCGCACCCACGAGCGGCTGGTTGAGTTTCCGCTGTGGGACGAATATGCCGACCACATCAAGTCCGACATTGCCGACATCAACAACATTGGCAAAGCGGAAGCCGGCGCCATTTCAGCCGGCAAGTTTCTGGAGCGTTTCACCGAGGGCTACCCCTGGGTGCACTTTGATATTGCCGCTCCCGCCTACCTCACCGCCCCGGACTCTTACCGCGGCAAAGGCGGCACCGGCACTGCCGTGCGTCTCACATATGAGTTCTTAGTGAATAGGGCTTAGAATCTACCAGCTACATTACGCTTCGCAATATGACCGCTATCGAACAAGCTGCCCACCAATCCACGGCTGAATCTTTACAATCTACTTTTCACGAGCAAGTAGTAGAGCACCTTTTCATTGCTGAGTTGCTCCAAGAGGCTTGGCTACGCTTCAATAGAGTAGTAGAGGTAATGCGCTCTGAAGTAGATGCTTATGGCTACGATTTAGTATTAGAATGTCAGGGTATAGTTCGACATGTTCAGCTAAAAACTTCTCGACAGGATGCTGCCACTTCCCGGCAAAAAGTAGGAGTAGCGTTATGTACAAAGCCCAGTGGATGTGTGGTCTGGATTAAAAGAAAGGAAGATAAATCAGACACAAAACGCTTCAAGTTGAGCTACCTCTTCTTTGGCAACAGCCCTGGTCAGCCCTTACAGAGTTTACTTGAAATAGAGGCTGATGGGAAACCTAAATTTCCAGAGGCCACTCACACCAAGCCAAGCAAGGACGGTAACTATAATGTTCGTAAGGCAATGCGATTAGTGAGAAAGCAACACTTCGTTCCTAAAGTCTCTCAAGGTAAAGAAGGCATGACAATGACCGACCTTTTCACCTACCTTTTCGGCCCAGCTTCATGACGTTTTCAGAATGTCAAGATTACATCCGTGAATTGGCCGTTCAACATCGTACCGATGATTCTGAGCACGATGTTCTAGAATTATCTGCATTTCAAACCATCCTCTGCTTCGCACTACATGAGGGGTGGCAAGCTGATATTAATATTGTACAAAAGGTACTACACGGCTCTGATTGGAATACGAACGAAGAGGATGACGAGCATACTACTTGGCATTATATGTACTTGTTGCTGGACGAATTTGAAGCTCAAAACGGAGATAAGCTGCTACCTGTACAAACTGCTGAATTGTATAATTTTTGGCAAACTGAATTTTGGGGCAACTCAGATACCGATTAGCAAATAGTGTCTCTCGTCCTGCCTAAATCTTAGGTTCTACTTTTCAAGCCCTAAAATCATGCTCCCACGCATTGGCATTTCCGTTGGCGACTTAGCCGGCATCGGCCCGGAAATCATCTATAAAACCTTCCTCGATGCGCGCCTGCTCAAGTTCTGCACGCCGGTAGTGTACGGCACGGCCACCGTGCTTTTCGACGATTTTCCCGTTTCCGAGGGCAGTGAACCGCTGACGTTCCGGCAGGTGCGCGAAGCCGCCGACATTGCGCCGGGTAAGCACAACGCCGTCACCTGCTGGGAAGACGACTTTCATCTGACGCCCGGCCAGCCCAGCCAGGCCAGCGGCACGGCAGCCCGGCAGAGCCTGCTCGCCGCCGCCCGCGACCTGAAGGCCGGCCTGCTCGATGCCCTCGTTACGGCCCCCATCAGCAAAGAAAACACCCAGGCCGACGACTTCCGCTTCCCCGGCCACACCGAGTTCCTGACCAGCTTTTTCGAGGCTAAGGAAAGCCTGATGCTGCTGGCCAGCGACGAACTGCGCGTAGCCACGGCCACGGGCCATATTCCGCTGAAAGACGTGCCCACCCGCGTCACGAAGGAACTGCTGAATACCAAGCTGCGCATTCTGCTCAAGTCGCTGAAGCAGGATTTCGGCATTGAAAAGCCGCGCGTGGCGGTGCTGGGCCTCAATCCGCACGCTGGCGAAAACGGCCTGCTGGGCACCGAGGAAGGCAGCATAGTTACGCCCGTAGTTCAGCAACTGCTCCACGACGGCCATCTGGTGTATGGCCCCTACCCCGCCGATGGCTACTTCGGCACCGGTCAGTACCGGCAGTTCGACGCCACCCTCTCCCTCTACCACGACCAGGGCCTGATTCCGTTCAAGACGCTGGCGTTTGAGCGGGGCGTGAACTTCACCGCTGGCTTGCCCGTCATCCGGACTTCGCCCGACCACGGCACCGCCTACGGGCTGGCCGGCCAGTACAAAGCCGATGAAACCTCGTTCCGCGAGGCTCTTTATATGGCGTGTGAACTGGTGCGCCAGCGGCAGATGCTGGCCGGTATTAAGCCGCTGGTTCCGGGCCCGCCCCTGCGCGGTGGCCGCCACGAATAAGAACTGGAGCCACTTTCGGCACTATCGAAACGGTCAGCACCTGCAAAGTGCTGACCGTTTTTTATACGCACAGGAAAACATTCTTTCCAAAAACGAAATTTTGTTTGCGGATTCAAAACCAGTCTGTAGCTTTGCAGTCCTATTACACCAACTTCGGTTCCGCTCCCTTCCCGCATGCTGCTTCAAACTCCTACTGACTACCGCACCGCTCTGCGTCGCCTCGACGCGCTGGTGGCTGCCGGAGTGGAGGGCAACGAGGCGCTGGAAACGGAGCTGCGGGAGCTGATCGGGGCGCTGGACCTGTACGAAAGCAAGCTCGGCCTGCTCCCGATTCCGAACCTGCCTACGTCGTTGGCCGACATGATTGAGCTGAAGCGGCAGCAGATGCGGCTCAAGCAAAAGGATCTGGCCCAACTGCTGGAAGTACCGGCCGGTCGCCTTTCCCAGATTCTGAGCGGCAAGCGCCGCGTGACGCTGGACCTGGCAAAGCGGCTGTACGAGCGGCTGGGCATTCCGCCCGACTTTATCCTGAAAAACGCCTGATCCGAAGCGCTACGCCGCCATTCGCTTTTACAAACCGGGGAAATCTTTCTACTTTTGCCCCCTGCTACAAACCTGACCGTGAAGAAGGACGCTCAATACGACATCAACATTGCTAAGCTGGCCGACAAAACGCACCACTTCGCGTTTGAGTTGGATCGGGCTTTCTTCGAGCAGTTTGAGCAGCAGCTGATTCCGGATGGCCAGGTGCACGCCGACGTGACGCTGCACAAAACCGACCGGCTGCTTACTTTCGACTTCCATCTGAAAGGCACCGTGCGCCAGGTTTGCGACCGGAGCCTGGACGACTACGACCAGGAAATAGAAACCCGGGAGCAGCTGCTGGTGCGCTACGGCGACCGGGACCTGGAGCTGGACGACAACGTACTCCAGATCAAGACCGACACCCAGACGCTGCCCCTGGCGCAGCACCTGTTCGATTATATCGGGCTGGCCCTGCCTATGAAGAAGCTGCACCCGCGCTTCCAGAATGAGCCCGACGAAAACCCGGACTCCGACACCAAGCTCATCTTCACGACCCGCCAGGAAGGCGACGATGAAGACGACGAGGACGACACGGATCCGCGCTGGAACGCCCTGCGCAACCTCAACTAGCGCCGACTGCAGCTGACTTGCTTTTGTAATTTTTCACTTTGCTTTTAATACCCCCTTTCAACCATGGCACATCCTAAGCGCCGGACCTCCTCCGCCACGCGTGACAAGCGTCGCTCCCACCACAAGCTCACCCCGAAAGCAGTATCGATCTGCTCCACTACCGGCGAGCTGCACCTCCGTCATAAGGCGTACGTAGTAGACGGCGACCTGTACCTGCACGGTAAAGTAGCTATCAAAAACTACGCTCCCGTAGCGGCTCCGGCTGCTTCCGATAACGACGAAGAATAGTTTTCGTCTACGGTTAGTATTAAGTGCCCCGGCTTTTCTTGCCTGAGAAGCCGGGGTTACGCTATCCGGCCCGGCTTTTCTCCTTCGTTTCTCCCTTGATACCCCATACATGAAAATAGCCCTGGACGCTATGGGGGGCGATTTTGCGCCCCAGGCCGCAGTGGAAGGTGCCATTCTGGCGGCCGCTAAGCTTGCTGGCAAAGCGCAAATCGTGCTCATCGGCCAGGAGGCTGCCGTTCGTCCGCTGCTCGAGCAGCACGGCGCGGATGCTGCCAGCCTGGAACTGGTGGCGGCCTCGCAGATCATCGAAATGGGTGAGCACCCGGCTAAAGCGTACCAGCAGAAGCAGGACTCCAGTATTGCCGTAGGCTACCGCATGCTGCATGCGGGCGAGGTAGAAGCCTTCTGCTCGGCCGGCAACACAGGCGCTATGCTTGTGGGAGCTATGTTCAGCGTGAAGGCGGTACCCGGCGTGATGCGCCCGGCCATTGCCAACTTCGTTCCGAAGCTGACTGGTGGCATGGGAATTCTGCTGGATGTAGGTGCCAATGCCGAATGCAAGCCCGAAATGCTGGAGCAATTCGGCGAGTTGGGCTCGTTGTATGCGCAACACGTGCTGGGCATTGCCACCCCCAAAGTGGGCCTGATGAACCTGGGCGAGGAAGAAGGCAAAGGCACCGCTATTACGCAGGCTGCTCATCAGCTGCTCAAAGTAAATCCGCACATTCATTTCATCGGCAATATCGAAGGGCGCGACCTGTTCAACGAGAAAGCCGACGTTATTGTCTGTGACGGCTACACGGGCAATGTAATGCTGAAAATGGCAGAGTCGGTTTACGACATCATTGCTGAAAAGCAGTTCCACGACCCGTTCTTCGACAAATTCAACTACGAAGCCATTGGTGGCTCGCCCATTCTGGGCATCAACGATAATGCCATTATCGGGCATGGCGTGAGCACCCCGCTGGCCATCTGTAACATGCTGTTGCAGGGCTACCAAATGGCCCAGTCTGGTATTTCCGACCAGATAAAAAACACCTTCAAGTCCTAGGACTAAGTCCGGCTCCGGCCGGACTTTTTCTTGCCGCGTTTTCCGCTTTTTCTTCAATGAAAATAACCGCCGCCGTTACCGGAGTGGGCGCTTACGTGCCCGAATATGTGCTCACCAACCAGGAGCTGGAAACCCTGGTAGATACCACCGATGAGTGGATAACGACGCGCACCGGCATCAAGGAGCGTCGCATTCTGAAAGGCGAAAACCAGGGCACCTCGGTGATGGCCATCAAAGCGGTGCAGCAGCTGCTGGAGAAAACCGGCACCAAAGCCGAGGATATCGACCTGCTGATCTGTTCCACGACCACGCCCGACTTGGTGTTTCCGGCTACGGCCAACATCGTATCGGCGGCGGTGGGCACCACCAAGGCCTTCAGCTTCGATATGCAGGCGGCCTGCTCAGGCTTTCTGTTCGCGCTGGCCACCGGGGCTCAGTACATCCAGACGGGCACGTACCGCAAAGTAGTGGTGGTGGGTGCCGACAAGATGTCGTCCATCATCGACTATACGGACCGCGCCAACTGCATCATCTTCGGTGACGGAGCCGGCGCCGTGCTGCTGGAACCCAACACCGACGGCTACGGCGTACTCGACCAGGTGCTCCGCTCCGATGGTACCGGCGAGCAGTACCTGCATCAGAAAGCAGGCGGCAGCCGCCGGCCGCCTTCCGCCGAAACTGTAGCCAACCGGGAACATTACGTGTACCAGGAAGGCGCTACCGTTTTCAAGTTTGCCGTCACGAATATGGCCAACGTAGCTGCTCAGGTAATGGAGCGCAACCACCTCACCCACGACGACGTGGCGTGGCTGGTACCGCACCAAGCCAATAAGCGCATCATTGATGCTACTGCCAACCGTATGGGCGTGGGCCCCGAGAAGGTGATGCTCAACATCCAGCGCTACGGCAATACCACCAACGGCACCATCCCACTGTGTCTGGCCGACTACGAGTCGCAGCTGCGCAAGGGCGACAACCTGGTGCTGGCCGCTTTCGGAGGTGGTTTCACCTGGGGCTCGGTGTACCTGAAGTGGGCGTACGACCCGAAACCTGATCCGCAAAACGCCTAGCATAGCGGCGCGAAAACGGAAATCCTCTATACTTGCACTCCCGTCGTGCCGCCCCGCCAACTTACCGGGACGGCACTTCTTTTTTGAACTCAGAATTAAGAGTCAGGAAATTAAGAAGTGATGCGCTACGCTTCTCTCTTGCCATTCCCAGTTCCTAATTCTTACTTATTCATTCTCCACCCATGGCCACCACCGCAGATTTTCGCAACGGGCTTGTTCTCAACTACAACGGCGAGTTGCACGTCATCACCGAATTCCAGCACGTGAAACCCGGCAAAGGTCCGGCGTTCGTGCGCACCAAGCTTCGCAACATCAAAACCGGCCGCGTGATTGACAACACGTTCAATGCCGGCGTGAAAGTGGAAACCGCCCGCGTGGAGCAGCGCCCCCACCAATACCTCTACAAAGACGACTACGGCTACACGTTCATGGATAACGAGTCGTTTGAGCAGGTGGTGCTGCCGGAAGCCATGGTGCCTTTCGCCGACCTGATGAAGGAAGGCCAGGTAGCCACCATCCTGTTCCATGCCGAAACCGAGCAGCCCCTCACGGCCGAGCTGCCCACCACGGTGGAACTGGTGGTAACCTACACCGAGCCGGGCCTGAAAGGCGACACCGCCACCAACACGCTCAAGCCGGCCATCGTGGAAACAGGCGCCCGGATTCAGGTGCCACTGTTCATTGATACCGACACCAAAATCCGCATCAAGACCAGTGACTACTCCTATGTCGAAAGAGTCAAGTAAGCATCCCACCCCCGCTGCCATGAAAGCCAAAGAACTCCAGGACCTCATCGACTTCATTGCCAAGTCGGGACTGAACAAAGTCAACATCGAAACCGAAGAATTTAAAATTTCGGTTCAGCGCGAGCCCAGCACAAAAGTGGTGAGTGGCGGCCTAGCGGCGGCCCCGGCCGCTATGGCGGCACCGGCCGTAGCGGCTGCTGCGGTTGCAGCCCCAGCCGCTACGGCCGCAGCACCGGCCACGGCCGCTACGGAAGCCGCTGCAGGTGGCAACCACGTACCGCTGAAAGCTCCGATGATTGGCACGTTCTACCGCAGCAGCAGCCCCGATTCGCCGGCTTTCGTGCAGGTAGGCGACCTGGTGGAGAAAGGCCAGGTAATCTGCATCATCGAAGCTATGAAGCTCTTCAACGAAATTGAAGCTGAGCAGAGCGGCCGTGTGGTGAAGGCTATGGTCGAAAATGCCTCTCCCGTGGAGTACGACCAGCCGCTGTTCCTGATTGAGCCAATGTAATTTTAGAGCTTAGAGTTGAGAGCTTAGAACTTAGAATCTGTGAGCCGGCCCAGCGCCGCCGCGGGTCTAGGTTCTAAGCTCTCAGTTCTCACATCTAACCCTGAGAGCTGTGTTCAAGAAAATACTGATTGCCAACCGGGGCGAAATTGCGCTGCGTATCATCCGCACCTGCAAGGAAATGGGCATCAAAACGGTAGCCGTGTACTCTACCGCCGACAAGGAAAGCCTGCACGTACGCTTCGCCGATGAGGCCGTGTGCATCGGCCCGCCGCCCTCGGCGCAGAGCTACCTGAGCATCCCGACCCTGATTGCCGCCGCCGAAATCACCAACGCCGACGCCATTCATCCGGGCTACGGCTTCCTGAGCGAAAACGCGGAATTCTCGCGCGTGTGCCAGGAAAACGGCATCAAGTTCATCGGGGCCTCGCCTGAGATGATCAACCAGATGGGCGACAAAGCTTCGGCCAAAGCCACCATGATCAAGGCCGGCGTGCCCTGCATTCCGGGTTCCGTGGGCCTGCTCGACTCGCTGGAGCAGGGCAAGAAGGTAGCGGCTAAAATCAAGTATCCGGTTATCCTGAAGGCTACGGCCGGCGGCGGCGGGCGCGGCATGCGCATCATCAACGCCGAAGACGAGTTTGAGAAAGCCTGGAACGATGCCCGCACCGAAGCCAAAGCCGCTTTCGGCAACGACGGCGTGTATCTGGAGAAATTTGTGGTGGAGCCCCGCCACATTGAAATCCAGGTGTGCGGCGACCAGTTCGGCCATGTGTGCCACCTCTCCGAGCGTGACTGCTCCATTCAGCGCCGCCACCAGAAGCTGGTGGAGGAAGCTCCGTCGCCCTTCATGACCGATGAGCTGCGCGAGAAGATGGGCAAGGCGGCCATTGCCGGCGCTTCGGCCATTGGCTACGAAGGCGTAGGTACCATTGAGTTCCTGGTCGATAAAAACCGGGACTTCTACTTTATGGAGATGAACACCCGCATTCAGGTGGAGCATCCCGTGACGGAGGAAATCATCAACTACGACCTCATCAAGGAGCAGATTAAGGTGGCGGCCGGTATTCCGATTTCGGGGGCAAACTACTACCCCAAAATGCACGCCATGGAGTGCCGCATCAACGCCGAAGACCCGACCAAGGACTTCCGCCCCTCCCCCGGCAAAATCACGACGCTGCACATCCCCGGCGGCCACGGCGTGCGCGTCGACACGCACGTATATGCCGGCTACCAGATTCCGTCGAACTACGACTCGATGATTGCCAAGCTCATCACCGTAGCCCAAACCCGCGAGGAGTGCATCGTGAAGATGAAGCGCGCCCTGAGCGAGTTTGTGGTGGAAGGCGTGAAAACCACGATTCCCTTCCATCTGGCCCTCATGGACAACGAGGACTTTAAAGCCGGCAACTTCACCACGAAGTTCCTGGAATCGTCCTTCGACTTCTCGACGCTGTAGGCGTCAGGTTTGCTTTAAAGTAAAAAGACCAGCCTCAGGGCTGGTCTTTTTCTTTGCTGGCGGCCGGGGTGCTGGTTACACCTGCGCGGCACCGTGCTCGATTTCGTGCACCAGTTCGCCGTACCATTCTTCGCCGTACTTGCGGATGAGCGGCTCGCGCAGAAACTGATACACCCGCACGCCCAGGTTGGCGCCGTGGGCGCAGGCCGGGTTGCAGATGCCCCACCGGTCGTAGTTCAGGGCCTCGAAGCCGTCGTATTTGGTGATGCGGATGGGGTATAGGTGGCAGCTGATGGGCTTCTTGAAGCTGGTGGCACCCGCCAGATAGGCCTGCTCGATGCCGCATTTCAGGATGCCTCGTTCGTCGTAGAGGGCGTAGGCGCACTCCCGGTCGTTGATGGTGGTGGTGCTGTAGTCGCCCTCCCAGTCCTTGATGTAAATACCCTGCTGCGCAATGGCCTCGCGGCCGGCTTCGGTCAGGAAGGGCTTGATGGCCTCGTATTCGGTTTCGAGGATCTGGAGCTCGGCTTCTTCCAGCGGCGCGCCCAGGTCACCTTCCACGCAACAGGCACCTTTGCAGGCTTCGAGGTTGCACACGAAGAAGTTGTCCCGAACGTCGTCGGAAATAAGGGTGTTCTGTATCTGAATCATACGGATGAGCGGGGAAGTATGCCGGCTGAACAGGTTGCTACCTTCAACAAGTGCTGGAAGGGCCACCAAGCAGCCGGCGGGAAATGTGGCTACAAAGATAACCCCGTTTCCTCACCCGCCCCGAATGCTGTACCTTTGCTAACAAGCCAAAAAGCTTAGTTTCTGACTGACGACGAATGGGACTGGATTATCATTCTTTATTGAACCCCTCGCAGGCGGCCGCCGTGATGCAAATCGAAGGCCCCTGCATGATTATAGCCGGTGCGGGCTCGGGCAAAACCCGGGTGCTCACCTACCGCATAGCCAATCTGCTGGAGCAGGGCGTCGACCCGTTCAACATCCTGGCCCTCACCTTCACCAACAAAGCGGCCCGCGAGATGCGCGCCCGGATTGAAAAGGTAGTAGGCCCGAACGCCAAAAACCTGTGGATGGGCACCTTCCACAGCATTTTTGCCCGGATCCTGCGCTCCGAAGCCGACAAAATCGGCTTTCCCCGCTCCTTCACCATCTACGACACGCAGGACTCCAAAACCCTCATCGGGCAGATTCTGAAGGAGTTGGAGCTGGACGACAAGCTCTACAAGCCGAACATGGTGCTGGGCCGGATTTCGTCGGCGAAAAACAAGCTGATTTCGGTGCAGCAGTACCTCAACGACCCCGTGATTCGGCAGGACGATGAGGCGGCGCTGCGGCCCAAGCTGGGCGTGATTTACCAGCAGTACGCCAACCGCTGCTTCAAGGCCGGCGCCATGGACTTCGACGATTTGCTCTACCAGACCAACGTGCTGTTCAAGGACCACCCCGACGTGCTGAACAAGTACCAGAACATGTTTCGGTACGTGATGGTGGACGAGTACCAGGACACCAACTACTCGCAGTACCTGATTGCGCGCAAGCTGGCCGCCAAAGAGCGCAACATCTGCGTGGTGGGTGACGATGCGCAGAGCATTTACGCCTTCCGGGGCGCTGATATTCAGAACATTCTGAACTTCGAAAAGGACTATCCGGAGCTGCAGGTGTTCAAGCTGGAGCAGAACTACCGCTCCACTAAAACCATTGTGAAGGCGGCCAACTCGGTCATCAAAAACAACCAGGCCCAGCTGCGCAAAGACGTCTTCTCCGACAACGAGGAAGGCCCGCTGATTGAGGTGCTGAAAGCCGCTTCCGACAATGAGGAAGGCAAATTGGTGGCCAACAGCATCTACGAGGACAAGATGAACCAGCATCTGTCGTACGACGACTTTGCCATCCTGTACCGCACCAACGCCCAGAGCCGCGCCATCGAGGAGTCGTTGCGCAAGCTCAACATCAAGTACAAGATTGTCGGCGGCCTGAGCTTCTACCAGCGTAAGGAAATCAAGGACCTGGTGGCCTACCTGCGCCTCACGGTGAACCCGAACGACGAGCAGGCGCTGCGCCGCGTCATCAACTACCCCAAGCGCGGCATCGGCGACACGACCATTGCCAAGCTGCTGAGTGCGGCCGAGGAAGCCAACCACACCATCTGGGAAGTGGTAGCCAATGCCGACCAGTTTCTGCCGGCCCGTGCCGCCAACCCGATTGTCGATTTCGCCGAGAAAATCAAGGCGTACACGGCCATAGCAGCCAAGGATGACGCGTTTGAGGCGGCCAAGTTCATTGCCAAGAACTCGGGCATGATTGAGGAGCTGTATGCGGATAAGAGCATTGAGGGCCTCTCGCGCTACGAAAATATTCAGGAACTACTCAACGGCATCAAGGCCTTCGTGGAAGACCCGGAGCGGGAGGAAAAGAGCCTCGGCGCTTTCCTGCAGGACATTGCCCTCGTGACGGACGCCGACACCAAGGACGCGCAGGCCGAAGGCGAGCAGGTGACCATGATGACCATTCACTCGGCCAAGGGGCTGGAATTCCGCAACGTCTACATCGTGGGCATGGAGGAAAACCTGTTTCCGAGCCAGATGATGATTACCTCGCGCGCTGACCTGGAGGAAGAGCGGCGCCTGTTCTATGTGGCCATCACGCGGGCCGAGAAAAAGCTCACGCTCAGCTACGCCACCTCCCGCTACCAATGGGGCAACCTGCGCAGCTGCGAAAAAAGCCGCTTCCTCGACGAAATTGACCCGCAATTCGTGGATTTCAAGTACTCGGCAGGGCCTGGCCCCGACCGGGCGGGGCCGGGTGAGTCGCCGTTTGGGCACGTGTTTGAGCGGCGCAGCAACCTGGTGCCCACCCCGCCTCGTAAGACGGTAGCCACCAAGTACGTAGCCCCCGCCGACTTCAAGCCTTCCGATACCAGCAACCTGCAGACCGGGCAGCGCGTGGAGCACCCCAAGTTTGGCTTCGGCCAGGTCACGAAACTGGAAACCGTTTCGGGCTCCACCAAGGCTATTATCAATTTCGAGGAAGTCGGCGAGAAGACGTTGTTGCTGAGTTTCGCCAAATTGCGGGTATTGGGCTAATGCTTAGCTTGCCCTGGTAGCTACAGCTGCCCATCCTGGTTCGCAAAAGTCAGGACGGGCGGCTGTAGCGTCAATCGTTATTATTGCACCCGTGCCGGCCTGTGCCGGCCCACCTCCACTCCCGAATGTCTCTTCCTACCTTACATAAACACGAGCTGCTACAGCGCGAATATGGCCAAAGCACCTTTCAGCTGGTGCAGGGCCTGCGCGACATAGAAGACAAGGCCGAGCGTACGCGCCGCGCCACCCAGATTGTGCAGCTCATTTTCCGGCTGCAGCCCAGCCTGCGCGACCAGCCCAACTCGCAGGAGAAAGTCTGGAACCACCTCTACGAAATGGCTGATGAGGACCTGGACATAGATGCGCCCTTCGAGCTGAAAGGCCTTAGCGGCCTGCACCAGAACCCTAAGCCCCTTCCCTACCCCGAGAAAAACCTGAAGCTGCGCGCCTACGGCCGCGGCGTGGAGCTGATGGTAGAGAAGGCCCTGACGATGGAAGACGAGACGGAACGCGAGCAGGCCACCATCACCATCGGCCGCACGATGAAGTTCCTGTACCGCTCCCACAACAAGGAAAACGCCAAGGACGCTACCATTCTCAAGCACCTGAAAGACCTGTCGGGTGGCCGCCTCACCCTTGATCCGGCCATGGTAGAGGCGCAGAGCCTGTTTGAGATGGCCGCAGCCCCGGCTTCCGGCACCAGCGCGAGCCGGGCCGCATTTATTGTGCCCCAGCCGCGCCAGGAACGGGAACGGGAGGGCCGCCGGGGCAGTGGTGGCAATGGCAACCGGCGCGACAAGCAGCGCCGGGGTGGCAAGAAAGGCCGCCAGGAGCCTCAACAGCCTCCGCAGTAATTTTATTTCCGGAAACCAGCAGCCGGTGAGCAGGAATCTGAGCAGTTCACTGCGCGCTTCAGCTTCCTTTTACCGGCTGCTCGCTTCTAACTTTTCCATACATGGCCTCATTCGAAGTACTTGGCGGGCATCCGCTGAAAGGTGAAATTGTGCCCCAGGGCGCCAAAAACGAAGCTCTCCAGATTCTGTGCGCCGTGCTGCTGACGGCAGAGCCCGTCACCATTTCCAACATCCCCGACATCCGCGACGTCAATAAGCTGATTGAGCTGTTGCGCGACATGGGCGTGAAAGTGGGCAAGCTGGCTTCCGACACCTACCGTTTTCAGGCGGATGCAGTCAATCTGGACTACCTCGACACGCCGGAGTTTGTGGAGCAGGGTCGGGCCCTGCGCGGCTCCGTGATGATTCTGGGGCCTATGCTGGCGCGCTTCGGCCGCTGCCAGCTGCCCAAGCCCGGCGGCGACAAAATTGGCCGGCGTCCCATGGACACGCACTTTTTAGGTCTGGAGAAACTAGGCGGTAAGCTCACGCTGGAAGGCCTGGACTTCTACCGCATCAAGGCCGAAAATGGCCTGACGGGCGCCTACATGATGCTGGACGAAGCCTCCGTGACGGGCACCGCCAATATTGTGATGGCGGCCGTGCTGGCCAAAGGCACCACCACCATCTACAACGCGGCCTGTGAGCCTTACCTGCAGCAGCTGTGCAAGATGCTGGTGCGCATGGGCGCTAAAATCAACGGTATCGGCTCCAACCTGCTGACCATTGAAGGCGTGGAAAGCCTGGGCGGCACCGAGCACCGTATGCTCCCCGACATGATTGAAATCGGGTCATTCATTGGCTTGGCGGCCATGACGGGCTCAGAAATCACCATCAAGGACTGCCAGATTCCGGAGTTGGGCATCATTCCTGACACGTTCCGCAAGCTGGGCATTCAGCTGGAATTCCGTGGCGACGACATCCACATTCCGGCCCAGCCGCACTACGAAATTGCCACCTACCTCGACGGCTCCATCCTGACCGTATCCGACCACACGTGGCCCGGCTTCACGCCCGACCTGCTCAGCATTGTGCTGGTGGTGGCCACCCAGGCCAAGGGCACGGTGTTGATTCACCAGAAAATGTTCGAGTCGCGCCTGTTCTTCGTGGACAAGCTCATCGACATGGGCGCGCAGGTGATTCTCTGCGACCCGCACCGCGCTACCGTTATCGGCCTCGACCAGCAGAAGCAGCTGCACGGCATCACCATGACCTCGCCAGATATCCGGGCGGGCGTGGCATTGCTCATTGCCGCCCTCTCAGCTGAAGGCCGCAGCGTGATTGAGAACGTGGAGCAGATTGACCGTGGCTATCAGTACATCGACAAGCGCCTGAACGCCCTGGGCGCCCAGATTCGCCGGCTGTAAGTAGCTGGCTCAAGCGAGCCTAACCAAAAGAGCCCCGAACTTAGTCATGTTTCTAAGTCCGGGGCTCCTTTATTTTCCGGGAATTTCTACGCTGCTGATGTATTGCTTAATCAGGGGCAGAAACCGGGGGAGCATGGCTTCTATCCAGGCGTGCTCCTGCGGAATCCAGTGGCGCGGCCGACCGAAGGTGCAGGGCTGCAGAATGCCCCAGAGGTGTTCATTTTCGGTGATATGGGCGTGAATCAGGGCCCGATGGCCGAAGGTTTCGTGCTCGAAGCTGCGGTTGAGCACATCCGGCGTGGCCGTTTCCACATCCTCCACAAACACCGACGGCCGGCAAGCCAGCGCCGCCCGAAACAGCGGGTCTTTTTCAGGTAGGTCAGTAGTATCGGTCTGCCAGTCGTGGATGGGGTTGGGCACCGCGTCGTTTTTGCGCCAGCAGAAGGCAATGCGGCCCTTGCCGGCCGCCGGATTCCGGACATAAAGGAAGCACCGGTCCGCCTGCAGATGCTCCCCTACCTGCTCGAGTAGGTGGTTGATGGTAGCAGGCAGGGAATGGTTGATGGCAGGCATGGCAAGCAAGTTGGTAGGTGATAAAAGGTCTACGGAGACGACTGAAATCCGGAACCATCTTACCTGATTATCTGAGCGCCTCCAGCTGACCGCATCGACCAGGTGCTGTCCTCGCCCTCCTCCCGCGACACCCTGTTTCACCTGGACCTGGGCCTCTCGCGCCAGCCGGCCGACGAGCGCACTATTGTGGGGGTGGGTGGACACCTACTTCACTTCCGACTACGACCTGACGGCCTTCGCGGCACACAAGGCGGGACTAGGGCTGCGCTACTCGCCGGTGTACGGCATCGGGCGCTTCAAAACGCCGTTCAAGAGGCGCGTGGCGCAGTTCACGCCCTTGGATCTGTGCTACGCCTACTACTACCAGACCACCGGCCTGACGGCCAGCCTTGCCATAGCGACGCGCTGCTCATGCATGAAAAAGCCCCGCCTCTCGTGAAGGCAGGGCTTTTTGCTTTTGTATTTCAATTCTATTCTAGTCCACTACCATGTCCACAATGGCCGTAACCACCGACAGCACAATACTAAAAATCAGCGCCGACACGAAACCATCCAGCTTGAAGCCGGGAATCAGGTAATCCGCAATCATCACAATTACCGCGTTGATAACCAGCAGAAACAGCCCCAGCGTCAGCACAGTAATCGGGAAGCCGAACAACTTCAGGATGGGCTTCAGGATGGCATTGAGGACAGCCAACACGATAACCAGTAGAATGGCGTCGCCGAATCCGCCGATGTGGGAGCCGGGCAGGTAAGCCGCCAGCACATAGGTGATGACGGCGGAGAGCAGGAATTTGAGAATGAAACCAACCATGGACACGGGTAGCTAAGGTGAGAGAACGGGAAAAGAGAGTAAAACTGCCCGGTGTACGCGTCGCGCCGCGAAAAGGATAGAGCTTCCAGTATACTCGGCTCTACGCGCATCCAGGGCAGCCCCTATTTTTCCGCGCCCCGGTCCTGCAGGCGGCCCTGCGATACGCCCATCCAGTTGGCCATGCTGTAGAGCAGGCGGGCGCCCACAATGGCGTTCCATTCGGTGTCGCCGGGGGCTACCTCGTTCAGGTCGCAGCCGATGATGGTACGGCCCGAGCGCACCACCGCCCGAATCAGGTACAGGGCTTCTTCGAACTCTAGGCCGCCGGGCACGGGCGTGCCGGTGCCCGGGCACAGCTTGGGGTCCAGTCCGTCGATATCGAAGCTTAGATACACCTTCTGCGGCAGTTGGGCAATGATTTTGCCGCATACCTTCTTCCACGACTTCTTGGCAAACCGCTCGTCGCTCAGAAACCGGTTGTGGAACATGGTGATGCGCCCTTTGCTGTGCTCCACCATTTCGGCTTCCTGCTGGCACAGGTCGCGGATGCCCACCTGCACCAGCTTTTTCACCTGCGGCAGCTTGAGGGCATTGTACATGATGGAAGCGTGCGAAAACTCGAAGCCTTCGTAAGCCGGGCGCAAGTCGCAGTGCGCATCAATCTGCAGAATGCCAAACTCCTCGTGGCGCTCAGCCAGGGCGTGCATATAGCCCAGTGGTGTGCTATGGTCGCCGCCGAGCAGCACCACGCCCTTGCCGGCGTCGAGGTAGGCCCCGGTCTTCTCTTTCAGGTACTGCAGCAGCGCTTCGCCACGCTGGTTGAGGCGCACAGGCACCGGCGAGAACTTGGCGTGCCCGGCTTCCGGCTCGCCTTCTTCCAGCCAGCCAATATAGCTTTCGGCCAGCGGGCGCAGGTCGCGGCTTTCGGTGGCCGTTTTCTCGTCGGGCTCTTCCATGGCCAGGCCCATGCGCCACGCCTCAGGCAGGTCCGGGTCATAGAGGTCTACTTGCAGCGAGGCGTCGCGGATAGCCGCGGGCCCATCGGCGGTGCCGCCCCGGTACGATACGGTGACTTCCCAGGGCACGGGCACAATTACAACCTGCGCCTCCTCTACCGTGAAGGGCAGGCCGTATACGCCGCCCTGCGAGTCGCCGAGGGCGTTGGGGTCGAAAGAAGCTAGTTTTTTCTCCAGAGCGGAGGGAACGGGAGTCGCCATAAAAGAGGAAAACAGGAAAAGAAACGTGCAAAAATAAATAACCACTCCGTAAGGTCGGCGAACCGGACTCAGGAGTGGCTATGAAGGCGAGCAGTAGTGGCCGGCGCAGCTACGTGGCAGGCCCGCTCAGGAAATCGTAGGTGCGGATGATATCGAGAATCTTCTCGAACGTAGGCCGGTCGAAAAACAGCATCAGCGGCAGCTCCACCGAGTTTTCCTTGTCGGAGAACTGCGTGATGACGCTGAAAATGAGGGGCTGCACCTGCGTATGGCCTTCCAGCAGATTGTGCAGCGAGTCGGCAATGTCGCCGCGGGGGGCGGTAGGCGGCGCACCGTAGATTTTGGCCTTGAGAATATTGGCCAGCTGCGTCACGAGTGCTCCAGTGATGATATTGCTGATTTCCAGCAGCAGCGACTCCTGCATTTCATCAATGGCAATGGAGGCCGGCACACTCATTCGGAGGCACACGCGGGAAAGACGCTGAATATGCTGCCCCGAAAAAAACATCAGCGTCGTGCCATTGAAGTCGCCCCGGATGTCGGACTGAATAGCTACGTTCGCCTGCTGAATTTCGCGCACCATCTCCAGAATACCGTTGCCGGGCATCAGGTCGAGGCTGGGAACTTCCAGCAATACTTTTTCCTGGGCAATTGCCGCAAATGAATCGGCAGCGCGGGCCAGTCCTATGTTCAGAATTTCACGGACGACGTCGCGCTCCAGTTCTGTCATGTGCAAGTCCATATATTTCAATCAGTTGGCCGAATTTCACTGACGAGCAGCTGGTTCGGAATCAGCATTACGTATTTTCAGAGCCGACGGGCTAGAAACAGTCGAGTTAAAGCAGGCACGTCCAGAACCAGACACACCTGGCCGCTGCCAAGCAACGTGACGCCACCGAAAAGTTCGATGATGTCAAGCGGCTTGCTCATGGGCTTGATGACGATGTTCTGCTGGCGCAGAAACCGGTCGACTATCAGGCCCAGTTTGCGGTTGTTGTAGTTGACGATGATGATGTCCTGGCGCCCTACCACTTCTGCGCGGGTGGCGGGCGGCAGCGGGCCGTCGCCGTTGTGCAGCAGGCGGCGCAGGCTCACCACCGGCACATTCTCGCCCTGCACCTCGGCCATCAGCAGCCCACCCACTACGTGCAGGTCGTCGGGCCACAACGACACAACCGAGTCGGTGTGCATGAGCGGAATGGCGTAGCTACGCTCGTCGAGCTCGAAGAGCAGCGCGCCTTTCACGGCAATGGAGGTGGGCAGCACGAGCGTAAACGTGGTGCCTTCGCCTAGCACCGACTCGACGCGCAGCTGGCCGCCCAACGAGTCGATGGCCAGTTTTACCACGTCGAGGCCCACGCCCCGGCCCGATATTTCGGTCACTTCCTTGGCCATGGAAAAGCCGGGCTCAAACAGGAAAGCCCGAACGGCGCTGTCGTCGAGCAGGCGGGCGGCTTCTTTGCTTACCAGCCCCCGCTCCACGGCCTTACGGCGCACACTTTCCACGTCGATACCCCGGCCATCATCTGTCACCTGAATCAGCACGTCGTCGCGCTCCGTCTGGGCCGAAAGCACCAGCTGGCCCTGGACGGGTTTGCCGGCTTTTTCCCGTTCGGCCGGCGTTTCGAACCCGTGGCTTACGGCATTGCGCACCAGATGCAGCAGGGCATCGGTGATGATCTGCAGAATGTTGCGGTCAATCTGGATATCCTGGCCGCTCAGGGTCAGTTCCACCTGTTTCTGCTCGGCACTGGCCACGTCGCGCACTACCCGCGGAAACTTGTTCAGCAGGGTTCCCACGTTCACCAACCGGGCATCCATCACGGAATACTGCAGCTCGTCGGTGATGCGGAACAGGTGGGCCGCTGCGCTTTGCAGGGCAGAGTTGCCGATTTCCTGACTTAGCGTCAGAATCCGGTCCCGGTCAATTATCAGCTCGCCTACCAGATTGAGCAGGTGGTCGAGCTTCTTGATCTGGATATAGACCAGATCCGATAGTTCCAGCTTGCGGTTGGCGTCCTCGTCGGCGGTTTCACCATCCAGCACCGGCTCTTCGCCTCGTACCAGCCGGTCCAGGTTGTCGAGCAACGCAGTGCTTTCGGGCAGGTCCTGGTCGTCGCCGACGGCCCGAATCATGGCCCCAATCGTGTCTACGCCGGTGAAGAGCACCGTAGCCAGGCTGCCGCTGAATTCCTTTTCCTTGCTGCGGATCAGCCCGAAAATGGTTTCCATGTGGTGGGCCACCTCTCCAATGGAGTTGAAGCCCATAGCCCGGGAGTTGGACTTGAGGTTGTGCATGAGCCGGAAAAGCTCATTCAGCGCATCTTGGTCTTGCGGATTGCGTTCCAGCTCGCTGATGTGGCGGCTCATGGCGTCGTAGGCTTCCAGCGCCTCGGCCATGTAGATTTCCCGGTATTCCTGCTCGCGTGATTTCATAGCTGCAGGGCACGGGCTGAAAAGGAACGGCTCAACCGTTTCTCCGGTGAGAGTCTGTCGAAGAAGGCAGCCTGCTTGGTGATGGCCGCCGGCAGCTGTTCCAGCGGCAGTACGGCGTTGGCCCAGCCATGCTGAATCACGGAACTAGGCATAGAAAACACCGCCGAAGAAGCTTCATCCTGCACCAACACAGTACCACCATGCTGCCGGATGGCTTCCGCTCCCAGCGTACCGTCGCGCCCCAACCCACTGAGGACTACGCCCACTACATTGCGACCTACAGTCAGGGCGGCTGAGCGCATCAGCAAATCAACCGAAGGCTCGTCGCCGGAGGCGCCGGACTCAGGTGTGAATTCCGTCTGCCAGGCCTGCCAGGGGCTATTGGCGGCCGGCTTCACCAGCAGATTGCGCCCGCCGGGGGCCACCACAATGCAGCCAGGCTCAAGAACAGTGCCCGGCCACCCGGCTACTACCGGCAGCGTGGTAGCCCGGCGCAAACGCTCTATAAAGGAGTTGAGGAAGGCCGCCGGCAAGTGCACAGCTACAAGCACCGAATAGGCAAGCGTAGCAGGCAGGCCGCGCACCAACTGCTCCACGGCGGCAGTGCCGCCCGTAGAACCGCCTAGTATAACGAGCCCCGTGGAAAGACCGGGAATGGTAGCTACCGGCGCACGGAAAACCGTAGGCCGGGCTTTCACCTGCGGCAGCACCCGCCGGACTTTCCGTAGCACTTCCGCGCCCCATTCTGTGGTTGTCAAATTGGGCCGGATGGTGTCGAATACGCCCCAGCGGGAGGCTTCGCGCAGCATGCCGGGCAGCGGATGCCCTTCGCAGTAAAGCAACGCCGGCACTGTGTTATAGCGGCTGAGCTGCTCAACGTCCCGCAGCTGCCCTTCCCCCACTATCACCAGCCCCGGACGCAGCTGCCGGGCCAATGACAACAGCTCCGACGAACCCGCCCCGGCGCATACCACATGCAGATCCGGCTGGCTTTGGAGCAGGCGCATCAGGCCCAGCCGCAAAGCCGTGGACAGGTTACCAAGCAGAATAGTGAAAGAAAGGGAACGATCAGGCACGAGAAAGGGAAAAGAAGCGGGCGGGCAACAGCCGGTAAGG
The DNA here is from genome assembly GCF_900142395.1 of Hymenobacter psychrotolerans DSM 18569. GTDB lineage: Bacteria > Bacteroidota > Bacteroidia > Cytophagales > Hymenobacteraceae > Hymenobacter > Hymenobacter psychrotolerans. The sequence continues at coordinate 243,200 of NZ_FRAS01000003.1, forward strand.
TGATAACCAAGCCGTTGCGCTGAGTTGGTACGCTGAGAAAGCGGCTACTCTGCGGTCTGCAGGGCGCTGCTCACGATTTCCAGGACCTTCTCTTCCGAAAAAGGCTTCACGATATAAGCCGAGGCCCCACTTTCGAGGGCTTCATTCACAATTACTTCCTGCCCTACGGCACTGCACATCACTACTTTCACCTCCGGGTCGTTCTGGCGAATACCCTTCAGCACGTCCAGGCCCGTGTTGTCGGGCAGGATTACGTCGAGCGTGATGAGGTCAGGCTTAGCCGAAGCAGCCATTTCGAGGGCCTGCTGGCCGTTGGCAGCTTCACCCACTACTTCGTAGCCGGCATCGGTGAGCATATTCTTGAGCATCGTGCGCATGTAGAAGGAGTCGTCCACGATGAGGATGCGGTTTTTCATAGTAAGCGGTTCAAAAATCGAGGGGAAATGAAAAAGAAGGGATACTGAACTGAAAGCTGAGCCTTGTACGCGTGGTAGCGGGCAAAGATGTTAGCGGGGCTGGAGCTGCATTATCTCCGTAGGAGTAAGCAGCTTCAGCATGTCCAGTACGATGATGATGCGGCCATCTATTTTGGCAATTCCCTCAATGTATTTGTCGTTGATGTTGATGTCCTGGATGAATTCCGGGGCTTTTTCGATAATGGAAACCGGCACCGACAACGGCTGGGGCACCTCGCGCACCACAATTCCGATGGTGTAGTCTTTTGCCTCAATGGCCAGCGTATACGACAGCGCCGGTAGTTCCTCATTGGCGGGCCGGAGCCGAAAACGCTCTTCCAGGTCGATGATGGCAATTATGTCGCCGCGCAGGTTGGCAATACCTTTCACAAAGGGCGGCGTTTTGGGCATGCGCGCAATTTCGGGCGTCACGGTTACCTCTTTTACCTGCTCAATGCGCAGGCCGTACTCCTCCTCGCCCAGCCGAAATACGATCAACTGAATGATGGTATCCGGCTTGTTTTTTTTGTCAACGGTCGGTTCTGCGTCAGCCATTCGGCGGAAATAAATTTGGGGCGAGGCAGGCTAGAAGTGAAAACCTGCCCCGGCTCGAAGGTGTGCTGCTGGAGTTATTTGCTGGTTTTGGCTTTGGCACGGACTTTCTTGGCCGGTTTGTCCGCCGCTGTGTCGGCTGGTGTGCCAGCTTTGCCATTGCTGGCCGCCGACGCCGGCCGACGCTCCCGCACCGACGTAGTGCTCGGGGCTTCGGGTGCTGCCGCAGCCGCAGAACGGGCGACTTTGCGGCCGGAAGCAGCCTTTTGGCCGCTGCCCGAAGGGGCAGTAGTGCGGCTGGTGCTTGCGGCCGTATCACTTTCAGCAGTGGTTTCGGCAGGGGGCGTAGCACGCCGCGGGGCCCGGACTGGTGCTGTTGCAGGCGCCGTAGCCGGCTGGCTGCGCACAGAGCGGCGCAACGGCAGCGGCTCGGGCTCAGGCTCCACATATTCAATCAGCTGGAAGTTGGAGAGGCCCAGCTGCAGGTCGTCGGCAATGTCGGTGAGGCGCTGGCTCGAAACAGTCAGCTCGTGCATGGAAGTGGAGAGCTGCTTGGCCGTGCCGGCCACCTGCTGCGTGCCGGAAGCCGTCTGCTCGGCAATGGCTACTACTTCTTCCACGTATTTCACCACGTCGCCGATGGACGTTTTCTGGACCTCGGTGGCCGTCAGAATGTCGCGGGAGGTGCGGAGCGTTTCGCCGGAGCTGGTGGCAATGTTCTTAAAGGCCGAGCTGGCCTCGAAGGTGGCGTTCTTGCCTTTCAGTACCCGGCCCTCCATGGTGCTGATTGCGGTGGCGGCCGACGTGGTATCTTTCTTTACGTCGTCTACCAGCGTCCCGATTTCCGAAGCCGAGCGGCGGGAGCCTTCGGCCAGTTTCCGGATTTCTTCGGCTACTACCGCGAAACCACGACCAGCTTCCCCGGCGCGGGCGGCTTCGATGGCGGCGTTCAGAGCCAGCAGGTTGGTCTGCGAGGCAATGTCGGTAATCACGCCCAGCGACTTGCTGATGTCCTGTGAGCGGACCGACAGCACTTCGATGGTTTTGGCCGTCTGGGCCGCTGCCGCCGAAATTTCCTCCATGTTCTTTACCACTTCCGCCACGGTCTTCAGACCAAGCTGCGAAGTCTGCTCACCCAGGATAGCCGCCTTGATACCGATATCGGCTTTGCCGGCGGTTTCCTTGGTGGCCTGCATGATTTCTTCAATCAGCTTGAAGGCCTGGTCGGTCTTGAGAGCCTGGTTCTGAGCACCTTCGGCCATCTGCTGCATGGCCAGGGCCACGTCAACGGTTACCCGGCTCATCTCCTGCCCTTTCGCCGCCATTTCTTCCGACGACGTGCCCACTACCTGCGACGAATCGTTGATTTCCGCCAGCAGGTCGTTCAGGGTATCTACGGCGAGGTTAAGCGCGTCAGCCATCGACTTGATGTCGCCGGCCGTCTGGATTTCCACCTGTTGCGTGAGGTCACCTTCGGAAATAGCCCGCACCACGCGGCTCACTTCCAGTACCGGCGAGGCAATGGATTCGAGCAGGTCGTTGAGCGTATCCACGATTTCCTTCCACGAGCCGCTCACGCCGCCTACGGTGGCGCGTTCGGTCAGCTTGCCTTCCACACCGGCTACTTTGGCCACGCGGCTCACTTCCTGCGCCAAGCGGTTCAGGTCGTCCACCATGCGGTTGATGGTGTCAGCCAGCTCGGCCACTTCGCCTTTGGCGTCCAGGGTCAGCTTCTGCGTCAGGTCGCCCTGCGATACGCCGGTTACTACCTTCACAATACCGCGTACCTGCGTGGTGAGGTTGGCCGCCAGCGTATTTACGTTGTCAGTCAGGTCCTTCCATACGCCGGTTACGTTGGGCACTTCGGCCTGGCCGCCGAGCTTACCTTCGGTGCCCACTTCCTGCGCCACGCGGGTTACTTCGCCGGCGAAGATGTTGAGTGAGTCCACCATCCGGTTGATGTTGTCCTTCAGGTCGAGCAGCTCGCCTTTTACATCTACCGATACCTTCTGGCTCAGGTCGCCGCGGGCTACGGCGGTGGTTACGTTGGCAATGTCCCGCACCTGGCTGGTGAGCGAGGCAGCCATGAAGTTTACGTTGTCAGTCAGGTCTTTCCAGGTGCCGCGCACGTTCGGTACGTCGGCCTGACCGCCGAGCTTGCCTTCGGTGCCTACTTCGCGGGCCACGCGGGTTACTTCGTCGCCGAAGGTGTTGAGCGAGTCCACCATCTGGTTCAGGTTTTCTTTCAGCTGCAACAGCTCTCCGCGCACGTTTACCGTCACCTTCTGGCTCAGGTCGCCCTTGGCTACGGCAGTAGCCACGTTGGCAATGTCGCGCACCTGAGAAGTCAGGTTGGACGCCATCGTGTTTACGTTGTCGGTCAGGTCTTTCCAGGTGCCGCTCACGTTTGGCACCGAGGCCTGGCCACCCAGGATACCTTCGGTACCTACTTCGCGGGCTACGCGGGTTACTTCCCCGGCGAAGATGTTGAGCGAGTCCACCATCTGATTGAGGATGTTTTTGAGGTCGAGAATCTCGCCTTTCACATCTACCGTCATCTTCTGGGTTAGGTCGCCTTTGGCTACGGCGCTGGCTACGTTGGCAATGTCGCGCACCTGAGAGGTCAGGTTCGAGGCCATGTAGTTTACGTTGTCGGTCAGGTCCTTCCAGGTACCCGACACGCGCGGCACGCTGGCCTGGCCGCCGAGTTTGCCTTCGGTGCCTACTTCGCGGGCTACGCGGGTTACTTCGTCGCCGAAGATGTTGAGCGAGTCCACCATCTGGTTGAGGATGTTCTTCAGCTCCAGGATTTCTCCTTTCACATCTACGGTCATCTTCTGCGACAAGTCGCCGCGCGCTACGGCCGTGGCCACGTTGGCAATGTCGCGTACCTGAAGCGTCAGGTTCGAGGCCATGTTATTTACGTTGTCGGTGAGCTCCTTCCACACACCGGCCACGTTCGGTACATCCGCCTGGCCGCCGAGCTTACCCTCGGTACCCACTTCCAATGCCACGCGGGTTACTTCGCCGGCAAACAGGTTGAGCGAGTCCACCATCTGGTTCAGGTTCTGCTTCAATTGCAGCAGCTCCCCTTTCACATCGACGGTGATTTTCTGCGACAAGTCGCCTTTAGCTACGGCCGTGGCTACGTTGGCAATGTCCCGCACCTGAAGCGTCAGGTTCGAGGCCATGTTATTTACGTTGTCGGTGAGCTCCTTCCACACACCGGCCACGTTCGGCACGCTGGCCTGCCCGCCCAAGCGGCCTTCGGTACCTACTTCCTGCGCCACGCGGGTTACTTCGCCGGCAAACAGGTTGAGCGAGTCCACCATCTGGTTCAGGTTCTGCTTCAACTGCAGCAGCTCCCCTTTCACGTCCACCGTAATCTTCTGCGACAAGTCGCCCTTGGCAACCGCCGTAGCTACGTTAGCAATGTCCCGTACCTGAAGTGTCAGGTTCGAGGCCATGTTATTTACGTTGTCGGTCAGGTCCTTCCAGATGCCCGATACGTTGGGCACCAGCGCCTGGCCACCCAGTTTACCTTCGGTGCCCACTTCCTGCGCCACACGGGTTACTTCGCCGGCAAACAGGTTGAGCGAGTCCACCATCTGGTTCAGGTTCTGCTTCAACTGCAGCAGCTCGCCCTTCACGTCCACGGTGATTTTCTGGGTCAGGTCGCCCTTAGCAACCGCCGTAGCCACGTTGGCAATGTCCCGCACCTGCGAAGTCAGGTTCGAGGCCATGTAGTTTACGTTGTCCGTCAGGTCTTTCCAGATGCCGCCTACGTTCGGAACGCTGGCCTGGCCGCCAAGCTTGCCTTCAGTACCTACTTCCTGCGCCACGCGGGTCACTTCGCCGGCAAACAGGTTGAGGTTGTCAATCGTTTTGTTGATGGTTTCGGCCATCACCTTGAAGTCGCCCGACACCGGAATCTGGAAGGTTTCGTCCAGATTGCCTTTGCTGATGTTCTTGAGCACTTTGCCTACCTCCAACACCGGCACGGCAATGCTGTCTACCAGCCCGTTGATGTTATTGATCATGTCGCGCCAGAAACCGGCGGCATTGTCGGCGGAGGCGCGGGCTTTCAGGTTGCCTTCCACCCCGGCCACTTTCGAGATGCGCGACACCTCGCCGCCTACCCCGCCAATCATTTCCACCATGGAATTGTAGGCTTCGGCTATTTCGGCGAAGATGTCGTTGTTCTGCTTGGTCAGGCGCACCGATACGTCGCCTTTCTTAAAGGCGTCGAGGGCGTAGAGCACCCGGTTGAGCTGCTCATTTATATAGTCGGAGTTTTCCAGCGCGCCGCTGTCCCGGGCGTTGGAGCCTTTGGCACTGCCGCTGCGGCGGGTTGTGTCGCCCCGGGTATCGCCTACGTTCGAGGATCGGCCCCGGGCATTCCCGGCCATCTCGGGGGAAGTGCCGGCTGAGCTGGTATCAGCCGGAGTGGTGACGGCTGAGCGACGAGTGGTTGAGGAAGTCTTACCTGATGCCATAAAAGCAAGGAATAGCGGGACGGGCGTTCGAGGGGAGCAAAGGTGGCGCGCAAGGCGCAAATCAGCCTGTGCCCAACTAGGCAAAGGTAGCGAATAGCCTCAATCTGCCGCCAATGATTATTCGGGAAGCAATAGTAAAGCAGAATTGACTTGCCATGAACCAGTTGCGGCGCTTTAGCTGTTGCCTGCTCACGGCCGAGGCCACCGGCCAGCCCCTATCCTTGCCGCTACTGCATCGGATAACGGATTATTGCAGCATCTTTGCGGCAAAATTCAACTTCTTGCCCGCTGCCGCGTTTTCTACTGAAAGCGCCTGTTCGCAGCCCCCTTTCCTGACTCTACATTCCACCCATGGTCAAAAATCTAGTCATCGTCGAATCGCCCGCGAAAGCCAAAACCATAGAAGGCTATCTGGGGAAGGATTTCGTCGTTAAGTCGTCCTTCGGGCACGTCCGTGACCTGCCGAAGGATAACAATGCCATCGATATTGCCAATGGCTTTAAGCCCACGTATGTTGTATCGGCCGACAAACGCGAAATCATCAGCCAGCTCAAGAAACTGGCCAAGGAAGCCGAAACCGTATGGCTCGCGAGTGACGATGACCGGGAGGGCGAAGCTATTTCCTGGCACCTGGCCGAGACGCTGAACCTGAGCGGCGGCGACAAGACGCGCCGCATCGTGTTCCGCGAAATCACGAAGAGTGCCATTCTGAATGCCATTGACAACCCGCGCGAAATAGACCTCAACCTGGTGAATGCCCAGCAGGCCCGCCGCGTGCTCGACCGGCTGGTAGGCTTCGAGCTGAGCCCGGTGCTGTGGAAGAAGGTGAAAACCGGCCTTTCCGCCGGCCGCGTGCAGAGCGTGGCAGTGCGCCTGGTGGTGGAGCGCGAGCGGGAAATCAACCAGTTCAAGGTGTCGTCGGCGTACCGTGTGACGGCGCGCTTCGATGCCGGCAAAGGTGCCGTGCTGGAGGCCGACCTGCCGACGCGCTACAAGACCCGCGAAGAGGCTGAGGCTTTCCTGGCCCGCTGCGTGGGCGCCGACTACCGCATCGAGAACCTGGAGAAGAAGCCGGGCAAGCGCAGCCCCGCGCCGCCCTTCACTACTTCTACGCTGCAGCAGGAAGCCTCGCGCAAGCTGGGCTTCTCGGTAGCGCAGACCATGAGCGTGGCCCAGAAGCTCTACGAAGCTGGTAAAATCTCCTACATGCGTACCGACTCGGTGAACCTCTCGCAGGACGCCCTGGCGGCGGCGCAGGAGGAAATCAGCCGCGCATACGGACCGGAGTACGCCCAGACCCGCGTCTACAAAACCAAATCCGCTTCGGCGCAGGAGGCCCACGAAGCCATCCGCCCCACCGACTTCGCGCTGGTGAAAGCCGGCTCCGACTCGCAGGAGCAGCGCCTCTACGACCTGATCCGCAAGCGGGCCATGGCCTCGCAGATGGCTGACGCCCAGATTGAGCGCACGGTGGCTACCATCGGCATCAGCACGCAGCCCGGCACCATGCTCACGGCTACCGGCGAGGTTATCACCTTTGAGGGGTTCCTGAAAGCCTACAGCGAGTCGAAGGATGAGGACGAGCAGGACGACGCCAACCAGGAGTCGTCGTTTTCGCGGGGGCTGCCGCCGCTTACGGTGGGCCAGCAGCTACCGCTGCAGCTGTTGCGCACCGTAGAGCGCTACGCCGCCCCGGCCGCCCGCTACACGGAGGCCTCGCTGGTGAAAAAGCTGGAGGAAATGGGCATCGGCCGGCCGTCTACCTACGCTCCTACTATCAGCACCATTCAGAAGCGGGGCTACGTGGAGAAGGACTCCCGCGAAGGCAAGGAGCGCAAGTTTCATGTGCTGACGCTGGACGGTGACGCCGTGAAAACCGAGGTAAAAACTGAAACCTACGGCGCCGACAAAGCCAAGCTGTTCCCGACCGATACGGCTATGGTGGTCAACGACTTTCTGGTGGAGCATTTCCCCGTCATCGTCGACTATCAGTTTACGGCTAAGGTGGAAGGCGAATTCGACCGGATTGCGGACGGCGAGGAAATCTGGACCGACATGCTGGCCGGCTTCTACGGCACCTTTCACGAGACGGTGGAGCGCGGCAAAGACATTGAGCGCAACACGCTGGGCAGCAACCGCGAAATCGGGCTGCACCCGGAAACCGGGCAGAAGCTGACGGCCCGTCTCGGCCGCTTTGGCCCCTACGTGCAGATTGAGCCCAAAGAAGGCGCGCCCGAAGACGAAAAGGCCGTATACGCCAGCCTGCGCAAAGGCCAGTTCATCGAGAACATCACGCTGGAGGAAGCGCTGGAGCTGTTCAAGCTGCCGCGCGTGGTAGGCGAGTTCGAAGACAAGTCGATGACGGCAGCCCTGGGCCGGTTCGGGCCATACATCCGCCACGACAGCAAGTTCTACTCGCTCACCAAGGAGCAGGACCCGCACACCATCACCGCCGACGAGGCCGTGGCCCTGATTGAGAACAAGCGCAAAACCGACGCCGAGCGCCTCATCAAGACCTTCGAAGGCCGCGACGACGTGCAAGTGCTCAACGGGCGGTTCGGGCCCTACATCGTGGTGGGCAAGAAGAACGTGAAGATTCCGAAGGGCGAAGAGCCCGCCGACCTCACGCTGGAACGCTGCCTGGAGCTGGCCGAAGCCACGCCCGACAAGCCGGCCAAAGGCGGCCGCTTCGCCAAGAAGGCCCCGGCCGCCGAGAAGGAAGACGCCGCCGACAAGCCCGCCAAAAAAGCCGCGGCCAAGAAGCCAGCCGCTAAAAAGCCAGCCGCCAAGAAAGCCACCGGCACCACTACCCGCAAGCCGGCTGCTAAAGCCAAGTAGGCCAGCGCAACCCTACAAGCAAAGGCCCTTCCAAGCAATTGGAAGGGCCTTTGTTTTGGTTACGGGGAGGCCGGCTAGGTTTTGTCTTATTTAGATAGGCGCGCGGGAGCCGCTTCCTGTGTTGGCTCCTGCAGGTATTCCTCCAGATTGGAGTAGCCGTCGTGGTTGCGGTCCTGGTGGCGGTCTGCGGGGTGGCGGGGGTTCAGGCCGTGGCGCTGCTCCCAGGCGTCCGGCATGCCGTCCTGGTCGGTGTCGGGTGGGGCGGGGCCGCTGGCCAGGGGGCCGGGGCCGTGCATGGGCGTGTCGTTTTCGGTCTGGATGATCTGGCCGAGCTTGCCCAGCGACGTCAGTTCCTGTAGCAGGCGCCGGTCTACGGCGTCGCGGCGCAGGGACGCCCCGGCGTGCGCCACCACGTAGGCGTAGGCCTGCGCCGCCGTGCGCGGCGTTACGCCAGGATAGGCATAGGGACGGGACTGCCAGCGCACGGGACCATAGTTTGCCGTCGGAATCAGGGTGCCGTCGAGGCGGCCGTTGCGGGTGCTGTCCTGGAAATTATCCTCCGCGAAGAGGCTGAAGTTCTGGTTGCCGCGCGTGAAAGCCGGCTTCGCGTTGCCTGGCCCGCTAATAAAGTAGTTGCCGCTGATGTTGGCCGCCGAAGCGCGCTCCGAGCCACCCAGGATATAGGCCCCGGCCTCCCAGTTGTAGACCACGTTATTGACGAACTGGTTTACGCCCTTGGCCTTCACGTTGCGCGTGTGGGTGTCGATGTAGAGCGTGCGCAGAATGCTGACCCCGCCCTAGAGCGGCTGGATGAGGCCGCCGGCTGAGTGCGGGTGCAGCCCCTGTGCCACAAGAGAGTTTTGCAGCGTCACGTTGGTGGCCGCTTCCGTGACGGAGAAGTTCTCATCCCGCCCCCACGACACCGACACATGGTCGAAAATGAGGTCGTGGCCGCTGGCAATGGGTACGGCGTCTTTGCCAGGGCTGCCGGAGTGCCCCATCCGGAAGCGCAGGAAGCGAACCACCGTATTGCTGGCGTTGGTAAACGACACGGCGTCGCCATAGACGGTGATACCGTCGCCGGGGGCCGTCTGGCCGGCCAGGTACAGGTTGGCCGACACCAGTAGCGGGCTCTGCAGCCGGACCAGCCCGCCTACGTCAAACACCACCGTGCGGCCCGGCTGGCTGACGGCGTCGCGCAGGGAGCCGGGCCCGGCATCGGCCAGCGTCGTGACGTGGTACACGGCGCCGCCCCGGGCCCCGGTGGCATAGCGGCCGAAGCCTTCGGCCGTAGGAAAAGCCAGGGGCCGGGGCGGCCCCGACCGGGTAGCGCCGGTGGTGAGCAGCAGCAGGCCGGCCGCGGCCGCCCAGACGGATAGTACAGATGGGGTCATGGCAAAACAAGGGAGGGAAAGCGCCTAGCGCAGCACGAAACGAATCCGCAGCAGAGCCGGCAGCGGCCTGGTGCCGGGCGGCCCGGCGGAAACTTACTTGACCAGGTCCAGCTCCAGACCAGCCATAATGAACGGGCCCACACCCTTGAAGTCATTGGGCTGCAGGGGCTCGGAAAGGTAGTACTCGTAGCTGCCGTCGCGGTAGGGCGTGCCGCCCAGGCCGCCCACGCACACGGTGCCGTTCAGGGTCAGCAGGCCGGTGGGCTCCGGCACCAGTTGCGGCTGTTGTGCACCTCCATCACCGGGTCGGTGCTGGTGGGCAGCAGCGTCACGTTCTTCAGCTTGATGCCGTCGGCTTCGATGCACACCAGGCCCTTGTCGGCTTGCAGCACGGCGTTTTCGATGCTGATGTCCTTGATGGACATTTCGGGCAGGCCGCGCACCAGGATGCCCGTGCGGGCGCCGTTGCAGGTCACGTTGCGGATGGCAATCTTGCGGAACTGCGGCGTGCCCTCGTCCACGGGCTTGGCCGGCGACACGGGCCGCTCTTTGGAGCCCGCCACCTGCGGCGTGGGGTCCTTGATCATGTAGTACATATCGAAGAGGATGGCCTCGCCGGGAATGCTCTTCATGTCCACGTTCTCAATAAAAATGTTCTCCACGATGCCGCCCCGGCCGCGCGTGGTCTTGAACCGGATACCGATGTCGGTGCCGATGAAGGTGAGGTTGTGGGCGTAGATGTTGCGCGCCCCGCCCGACATTTCCGACCCGATGACGAAGCCGCCGTGGGCCCGGTACACGGTGCAGTTGCGGATGAGCACGTTCTCGGTAGGCATGGCCCGAGCCCGCCCCTGCTCGTTGCGCCCGCTCTTGATGCAGATGGCGTCGTCGCCTACGTCGAAGGTGCAGCCTTCCACCAGGGCCCGGTTGATGGATTCGAGGTCCAGGGCGTCGGTGTTGGGGTGTAGGGGCCGCTGCGCACCGTTATGTCGCGCACGGTCACGTCCTGGCTGCGCATGGGGTGCACCGTCCAGGCCGGCGAGTTCTGGAACGTCACGCCCTCAATCAGCAGCCGCTGGCAGCCGTCGAGCACCAGGAAATCGGGCCGCACGTAGTCTTTCAGGTCTTCGAAGTCCTTGATTTCCGACTTCTCCGGTGTCAGCACGCCGGCTTCCTTCACGGTGGTGCCCTTCAGGCTCTGCTCAGACGGATACCAGCGGTCCTGCTTTTCGTTGAGGAAGCCGCCCGAGGCCACCAGCTTCTTCCACTCGCCTTCGGGCGTGCGGCCCTTCTGCACCATCTCCAGGTTTTTGCCGTAGAGCAGGGGCTGGTTGCGCACCGCGTCGAGGCCTTCCCAGTTGGTTTTGATGAGCTGGTAGTCGGCGCGGTTGTCGCTGAACTGCACGAAGGCACCCGCCGCCAGGTGCAGGTTGACGTTGGAGCGCAGCGTGAGCGGGCCGGTGCGCCAGTGGCAGCGCGGCACCAGCACCACGCCCCCACCCTTGCGGCTGCAGGCCTCCATAGCGTCGGTGAAGGCCTTGGTGTTGGCCGTGAGGCCATCGGGCACGGCCCCGAACTGGGTGATGCGGACGGTGTCCTGGGGGAAGCTGGTGGTCTTGACCGGCGGCAAAGTAGGCGCGAAGGATTGAGCAGAAGCCAGCGCAGGTAGCGCCAGCAAGGCTAGGGCAAGCAGGTAGTTCATAGAGAAAGGAAGAATGTAGAAATGAGCGGTGCCGACCACGCGGCGACTATCTTCAGAACCGCCTCACACTTCAGCCGGGCTGAAACCACGGCTGAAATGGCTGGCGCTCAAAACAGCTTTAGCGTGGCGAAAGGCAGCTTACGGCATCTTGCTCAGGCCCTCCCACTTCACCGTCCAGCCCTTCGGGATGCCGGGGTTGGCGGTGGGGGCGCCATCGTAGCCGGCGCACATGAGGGCCACGGCCGCCAGCAGCCCCCCGTTGCCGGGCAGGTAGATGGGCAGGCGGCCTTCCTGGTAGTTATGGCCGCTGGGCAGGTAGGTGTTGGTGCGCACGGGCATCAGCAGGGCGTCCACGGCCTTGTCGGGCAAACCCGTGCGGTTGGCCGTCATGGACGTCATAGGGAAGTCCCAGCCCCAGGTTTTGTCCCAGCTCCAGTCTTTCCACACCAGGTCGAAGGTGCGGCGCATGGTGGCCGCGTCCTGCTGGCCGGTGGCAGGCATGATGCCCAGCGCGCCCAGCACCGAAGGGTGGTCGGTTTTGAACTCGGGGTTGGTGTAGGAATCGGGGGCCGACTCGGTGGCCAGGTACACGCCGCCCTCCTGGGGCAGCTTGGAGAGCTTGGCCAGCACGTCGTCGTACTTGGGGCTGCGGGGCTGGCCTTGGCGCACGCGCCACTGCTGGGCCGTGCTCAGGGCCCAGTGCCAGTACACCAGCTCGAAGGTGGGGTTGAAGGTCTGCTCGGCCTTGAACCGCTCCTGCGCCGGAATCACGCCCGGCCCCAGGATGTAGCGGCCCTTGTCTTTCTCATAGAACGGGAAGGAAGCCATGAAGTCGGCGGTGGCCGCGACGCGGTCCTGGTAAAGCTGGAGCGTGGCCGCGTCGGGGTGGGCGCGGTAGGCCTGCTCGGCGAAATAGATGAAGTGGGGCTGCTGCCAGATCAGGAACGCTCCCACCGACGACGGCCCTTCCTGTCCCCAGGGGTCGGTCATCTTCTGCCAGCGCACGCCGTCGTAGCCCTGGCGCTGGGCAATCTTGCGGGCCTCGGCGCGTACATCGGGGCGGGCGTACCAGGTGAGGCTCTTTTCCAGCAGCGGCGTGCGGCCCCACAGCGCAAAGTGCGCCGAGTGCCACCAGTGCATTTCGAGGTGGGGCCGGCCGTACCAGCTGTTCAGCACGAGGCCGGTTTCCTGGGGCGGCTGCGAGCCGGCGCCCTGCAGCTTGGTCAGGTACTGCGACAGCACCACGCGGCGCTCCAGCTCCTTGGCCCGCGGGTCCGGGGTGCCCCCGAAGTCTACAGCACCGCCGCTTTTCCAGAAGGCTTCCCACTGCTGGCGGCTGTTTTTCTGCGTTTCGGCGAAGGTGGGCATGTTGCCGCGCGGCCGAGGCGAAAAGCGACAGGAAAAAGTCAGCGTTTTATCGTTTTTGCCAGGTGTCAGCAGGTATTCGTGGGGCTGGCCCGCCGTCAGGACTGGGCTTTGCATCCAATCCAGCTCTACATAACCCAAGTTGCGGTCTATGCGCCTAGTTGAGCGAGGGTGTGGGTGAAGATGAACAGCAGCAGTTTGAGGGCGAATCCCTGCGCTGTCACGGCATGAATAGACTTGGGGAACTGCTCGGTAATCTGGCGGATGGTCGTTTCGATGCCTTTGCGAAAGTGCTGAATCAGAAAGTTTTGCCACGGCTCATGGGCTCGTTTGCTGTTCTTGCGACGGTCTACCGTTAGCGCCACCTGCTCGGCTTCGAACCAGGCCTCTTCCAGCGCGTAGTCGGTGTAGGCGGCATCGGCATACAAGACGCTGCCTTCCGGCA
>NZ_FRAS01000055.1 GCF_900142395.1 Hymenobacter psychrotolerans DSM 18569
TTTGCCGGGAGCCGGGGCTCCGGCGAAGGAAGGCAAGGGGCCTAGCAGCAGCGGCGTGGTGGCCAGCGCCGTGGTTTTGAGCCAATCACGACGAGAAAAACGAAAATCTGACATGGGACGAGGAATAGATGAGACTGCTTAGGGTACGTAAGTAATGTGTAGCCAAGGCAATAAATGCTCAGCTAGCCCACTCTACAAGGTGGTATTCTTACAAGGGGGCGGGCTTACATGAAAGTTTACATCCACCCCTTTGCAAAAAGCCTCCAAACCCCGTATTTGCCCCGTTTAAGGCCGTTTTCAGGGCTTAAACGCCCTACTGTGGGAAATACTTTTGGACCACCTTCGGATTGTCCCGTTTCAGGTCCCAATAGCCCTTCGTCAGCCAATCCAGCGCCGCCTTTTTCTTGGCCTGCTCCTGCTGCAATACCACTACCTGCGCCTCAGCTGCTGCTTTCTTCTGCCATAGGTAAGTGCTCAGGCTGACCAGGGCCAGCACCAACGCAATCACCCCCAACCCTAGCCGGCCACTGGTAAAGCCCCATACCTGGCCCACCACGGGCACGCTGCGCGGAATCCGGTCAATCACCTGCTGCAGCTGCGCCGTGCCCGTGGTGAGCGTATTTTCCACCTTCGCGGGCGTGGCCAGGTGCGGCTGGATGGCCTCGGCAATGCCCTGGTAATTGATGGTAAACCGCACCTCCTGCTTCACCTTGGCCAGCACCTCGTCCAGCTCGGCCCGGCTCACCGGCTTGCCCTGCTCTAAGCTGCGCTTGTTCAGCGCCTCGATGCCCCGCCGTAGCGCGTTGATGTCTTGAAGTAGCTCTTGCATACGTCGTTGCTGAAAAGTTAATCCCCCATTTCAAAGCCTCGGGACTGCTGCTTGCTCGGCTGCTGCTGGGCCTGCCGCTCTTTGGCCTGGGCGTACTCGGCCGCCAGCTTAGCCAGCGCGTAGTCCTGGCCCACCTGCTGCCACGCCTGGGCCGGGTCCTGGCCTAGCTCGCGGGCCTTGGCAAAGCCCGTTTCCAAATTGCCGGCGCTGTACTCGCGGCCCACCTGGCTGCCCTTCACCCGGTGCCCGTCCTGCGCGAACACCACCCCGGCCGGGCTCCCGTCCTTGCGCCGCGTCAGCTCCAGTTCGATGCCTCGGGGCCGTAGGGCTTCGCGCAGCTCGTCAAAGCTGCGGGCCTGGCCCGCCGTATAGCTCAGGGCGCGGCCGATATCCTGCCGGGCGCGGCTCCACTCGGCCGACTGTTCCTCCTTCGGGGTCGTGGCTTTCACCTGGGCCGGGGTGGGGCCGATTTCGCGGGCCTGCTTCCGGCCCACCTGGTCGGCTACGATTAGCCCGTACTCCTGCTCGATGCCCTTGCACACGTCCACGCTCCGAGAGCGGATAAATTGGTCGCTCACCGTCTGCCCGTCCAAATCCACCCGGTTTACCACCAGGTGCATATGCGGGTGGGTCTTGTCCTGGTGCCGCACCACGGCCCATTGCGTGTTCTCCGGGTCTATGTTCAGCCCCTTTAGGTAGTCCTGGGCAATGCGGCCCATCACCTCGTTGGTCAGCTTCTCCTTTTCCTCGACCGGAAAGGCCAGCGCGACATGCAGCACCGCCTTGCCTAGCCCTGGGCGCATGGCCCGCACCGCGTCGAAGTCCGCCGCCATGTGGTCGGCGCTGTCGGTGCGCACCCCGTGCGCGGCCAGCACCTCGGCCCCTTTGCCGGGGGCCTGCTCCTGTAGCACGTACCGGCACATGGCCCCGAACGACTGGTTCACCTTCACCTTGCCAATCATGACGCTTCGCCCGCAAGCCGCTTCAACAAGTGGTGCATCTGCCCGAGTACCGTTGTGGCTCCGGTCCGCTGGTCCTGGCCCAAGTGGGCCAGCTTGGTGAGCTGGTTTAGGTTCGCCGCCATGCCGGCCAGCTGCGCCAGCTGCCGCGCTTCCTCTGGGGTCGGCGGGGCCTGCAGTTTCGTGGCCGTGTTCTGCTTGCGCCATACCGACCGCAGCACTTCGCCCTGGCTCAACTTGTACCGCTCGGCCTCCTGGGTCAGGCGCTCGTGCTCGGCGTCGGTCAGCCGGACGCTCACGACGTGGCGCTGTTTTTCGGCCAGCGGGCCGGCCTTCCGGCCGCCTTTTCGGGGGCGGTGGGGAGTGGATTCAGTGGCTGCTAGGTCTGCCATAGGTGGGTCCCCGAAGGGGCAAGTGTAGTGAGCCCAACGGGCGAACGGGTTTTGGGAATTGCGCGAAGCGCGATTCAGGAAACACATCTTGCGAAACACGTTGAACGATTCGGGATAGGCCCACAAGGTACGGCTCCCCACACGCACGCGCAACCCCTGGCCCACTCTTTTCCTATGGCCCCGTTACGAGCTGCTCGTCTGGAATAGGCCGGATATCTTTGGCCCACTTGCACGGTTGTCACCCCGCCAACGCGACGTCTGAAAAGACGAAGCCCCGGCTGCTGTAACAACCGGGGCTTCAGGAAGTGGGTGGATTCAGCACCCTTACTCCCGAACGAAGATGGGTAAACGTGCAAAGAAGGGGGTTGTTAAACAAATAGGGGAAAACCACTAGGTAAGGGTTAAAAAAACAAGCATGGATGTGCAACCATGCTTATAAGAGAGTGGCAATAGGCGTGCACTCTTGTCGGGTGCTCACACACCTGTAAAGCGCCCAGTGGCAAAAATCAGCGGCATACCAGCTACTTCGTGGATGCCTGCGGGCTGAGAGTTAACTTCTCCAGTGTTGGTAGCGGTACGTCAAACTCGTCCGTCCAGTAGATGACCTTCCCGGAGCGGTCCAGCACGTAATGAACCGCGTTTTTCTCCTTCTCTGACAACCAGCGTTTGCCGAGCATATCTTGCGTAAAGCGCCTGGGAGCCATTTTTCCGTAACGTCGCCAATCGAGCACGTAACCGGGCCGCTTACCACGAACCCCCCACCGTTTGCCCTCTGCTGACTTGTTGCTGTACTGGATATCAACTAGCACCAAATGCAAGTCTCGTTCGCGCAGCTGCTGCTCAAACTGGTTGTATTGCACCACAGAGGGCTTCCAGGGGTCACACCACGGGGCCCAGACTACCACCCAGGTGTAAGCGTGTGCTTGGCTGAGTGTGCGGATGTCCTGAGCGGTTACTTCCTGTAGGAGTGAATCTCTGTCTGGCCGCAGGGCAAACGGCTGCACCCGGTCGCGTGCAGATGGAGTAAGCGAGGCATAGTTACTGGGCGGCATTCGTTGGCAGGCCGTTGCTATCAGTCCAAAGCCCAGGCAAGCGAGAAGGCCCTTCATAACCAAACAAGTAGGGCTATTCCGTCTCGATAGCGAATCGTACTAGTCCGTGCTCCCCCTGCGTGCGGTCCACTGGGTAGACCCCCTGCTTAATTTTGATGGCGTGGTAACCTAACCCCTTGGCCACGTGATTCATCACGTAAAACTCCTCCGTGGGATTGATGGTAACCGTTTTCATCGCTGGGTCAAGCTCCGTTAGGTAGCGCATTTCCAGTTGGCCGTTCACTACAGAAACCGATACCCGAGGAGTACGATTACTCAACACGCCCTTGCTGATAGTTGGCTCCTCACCAATGGCACAATCTCCCTCACCTCGCAAGCAACGTCTGTCTTTTGACCAGGCGTGTGCGTATGTTTCCACCGAGAGCTGGCTGGACTGCTGGACTTGCGGAACCATATCGGTTACGCTTTTCTGCTCACAGCCCAACACGAGAAGGGCTAACGGGAGGTAATAAAGCTTGCTCATAGTGAAGTAGTTAAAGGCGGAACATACCCCAATGTAGGGATTATCTAATAACTCCTGGCCTCTATCTGGGGTTGTTATTGCAACGGGGCGGATTTACACGCTAAGGCTGTAAATCCGCCCCGTTGCAATAACAACCCCAGATAGAGGCCCTTTACGGCACCCGTAGCTGCTGTCCCTGGTCTGCCTATCACCTGGTCTGTTCGATGCGCACAGCGGTACAGCTAGGGCATCGTGCGTGCAGCTGGGCAATGGCCTCGGGTAGTACCGGGTTGGCGGCAATGCTGCCCTGATAGAGCGAGAGGCTCCAGCTATTGCCTGAACCGACAGTTGCCTGCAGGAAGTCCAGTGCCTGGGCCCGGGTGAAAGCCTCGTTGCTGTAGGGCTCCACCTGGTAGAACTTGACCAGCAGCGTACCCATTGGCGTGTCTTTCAAACGGAAGATGTGGTCGGCCATGGGACAAAGTACGAGGAGAAGACGCGAATCAGGCAGAAAGCACATAGCCGTCCAAAGCAGCACACAAGCTCAACAATATGGGTTATAAACCATTGATTACCAGTAATATACACTTTATTGAATGCGCGCAAATCACTGGCTTCTAGGGCTTTGCTGTCTTTGTTTTGCTCGCGCCGTTGTACCCCCGACCATGCCCTAAAAGCTCATTTTTTTTCTCGCGCGAAACAACAATTGGTGTATTTGTAAATCTTTGTTCTATTTGAGAGGCTTGTAACTAATTGATTTGCAAGAATTTAGGCTGTCTAAAAAAGACTTTTAGTGGGTTAAAAAAGACTTTTAGTGGGTT
>NZ_FRAS01000050.1 GCF_900142395.1 Hymenobacter psychrotolerans DSM 18569
CCCGCCTGTTCAAGCAGTCGGAGTTTATCGAGTCGTCGATTTCCAACGTGGAGGAAGCCCTGCGCGACGGCGCCATTCTGGTGGTCATCATCCTGTTTGCCTTCCTGCTGAACGTGCGCACCACGTTCATCTCGCTGGTGGCCATTCCGCTGTCGCTGCTGGTGACGGCCTTGGTATTTCGCGCGGCGGGTATCAGCATCAACACCATGACGCTGGGCGGCCTGGCTATTGCCATCGGCGAGCTGGTCGACGATGCCATCGTAGACGTGGAAAACGTGTACCGGCGCCTACGCGAAAACAAGCAGCTGGCCCAGCCCCGGCCGGTGCTCAAGGTGATTTACGCCGCCTCGTCGGAAGTCCGTAACTCCATTGTGTACGCCACCATCATCGTGGTGCTGGTGTTCCTGCCACTGTTTGCCCTGGAAGGCATGGAGGGCCGCATTTTTGCGCCCTTGGGCATTGCCTACATCACCAGCATCGTGGCCTCGCTGTTCGTGTCGCTCACCATCACGCCGGTACTCTGCTACTACCTCTTGCCCAAGATGAAGCAGATGGACCACCCCGAAACCGACGGCGGGCTAGTGCGCTGGCTGAAGAAAAAGGACACGCGCCTGCTCAGCTGGGGCTTGCAGCATCCGAAGCTGATTCTCACGTCTACCGCCCTGCTTTTCGTGATGGCCGCGGCGATGGTGCCCTTCTTCGGCACCGAGTTTCTACCGGCTTTCAACGAGGGCTCCCTGACGGTCAACTTCTCCGCCCCGGCCGGCACCTCGCTCGCCGAGTCCAACCGCCTGGGCACGCTGGGCGAGCAGCAGATGCTCAAGATTCCGGAAGTAGCCTACACCGCCCGCCGCACCGGCCGCGCCGAATTGGACGAGCACGCCGAGTCGGTGAACAACTCGGAAATCGAGGTAGCCTTTAAAACGGAGGAGGAGCTGGAGAAGGAGGGCAAAACCATGCGCAGCCGCGACGAAATCCTGGCCGACATGCGGGAGAAGCTCAGCCTGATTACGGGCGTGAACGTCAACATCGGCCAGCCCATCTCCCACCGCCTCGACCACTTGCTGAGCGGGGTGCGCGCCCAAGTGGCCATCAAGGTTTTCGGCAACGATTTGCTGGAGTTGCGCCGCTACGCCAATGAGGTGCGCGCTGCCGCCAGCACGGTGCCCGGTGTGGTCGATTTGCAGGTAGAAAAGCAGGTGCAGATTCCCCAGCTGCTTATCCGGCCCCGCGACGAGGCCCTGCGCGCCTACGGCATGGAGCGCGGCGAGGTGGTGCGCGATTTGGAAACGCTCTTCCAGGGCGCCGTCGTCTCGCAGATGCTCGACGGGCAGAAGCGCTTTGACTTGGTGGTGAAGCTGCCCGAAGCCGAGCGCAACGACATCGCCGCCATCGGCCAGACCCGCGTCGAAACGCCCTCGGGCGCCATGGTTCCCCTAAGCCAGGTGGCAGAAGTGCTCTACGAGCCGGGCCCCAACACCGTGAACCACGAGAATACCCAACGCCGCATCACCATCTCCCTGAACGTAGCCGAGCGTGATTTGGGCTCGACGGTCAAGGAGATTCAAGCGAAGGTGAATTCGCAGGTGAAGCTGCCCCCCGGGTATTACCTCACCTACGGCGGCCAGTTTGAAAGCCAGCAGTCGGCCTCGCAGAAGATTCTCTGGTTGAGCCTGTTTTCGCTGGCCGGCATCTTCCTGGTGCTGTTCTCGCACTTCAAGTCGAGCTACATGGTGCTGCAGATTATGCTCAACATTCCGCTGGCGCTCATCGGCTCGGTGGTGGCGGTGCTGCTCACGGGCGGCACGTTCAGCATTGCCTCGCTGGTGGGCTTCATCACGCTCACCGGCATTGCCTCGCGCAACGGCATCATGATGATTTCACACTACATCCACCTCGTCGAGCACGAAGGCGAGCGGTTCGGCATCCCCATGATTATCCGCGGCTCGCTGGAGCGGCTCGTACCGGTGCTGATGACGGCTTTGGTAGCCGCGCTGGCGCTGGTACCGCTCACGCTGGCCAAGGATGCGCCGGGCAAGGAAATCCTTTACCCCGTAGCTACCGTGATTCTCGGCGGCCTGCTCTCTTCCACGTTCCTCGACATCATCGTCACGCCGGTGGTGTTTTGGCTGGTGGGCGAAAAGGCGCTCGCCCAGTACTTCGCCTCGCACCGGGAAGCGGGCCTGGACGATGGCCCGCAGGAGTTGGATGCGCCCCCGTTTACCCCGCCGTCGGACCTGAGCCCGGTGCTGCCCACCCGCTAGGCGATGCTGCACGCCTTCTTGCACATCACCGTGCCCGGCCTCGTGGCCCTGGCTTTCTACCGGCCGCACTGGCGCCGCGTCTGGCTGGTGCTGGCCGCCGCGCTGCTGCTGGACCTGGACCACCTGTGGGCCATGCCCTTCTACGACCCGGACCGCTGCAGTATCAACTTCCACACCTTCCACACCTTCCACACCTACTGGGCCATGGCCGGCTACGTGCTGCTGCTACTGCCCGCCCGCACCCGGGTCTGGGCCGTGGGCTTTCTGCTGCACATGGGACTCGACTACACCGAGTGCTGGCAGCGTGGCATTTACCTGCCTTAACCCTTCCTGCTGATGCCTAATCGCTCCCCTGCCGCTGCGCCCACCACCGTGCTTTACATCAAGCACATGGTGTGCGCGCGCGGCATCCGGGTGGTGCGGCAGGAGCTGGAAGGGCTGGGCCTGCGGGTGCTGACCGTGCGCCTGGGCGCGGCCACGGTCGCGGGCACCGCCGAAGAGCTGGACTGGCCCCGGCTGCGGGCCACGCTGGACGGCGCCGGGTTTGCCCTGCTTGAAACCATCCACCAGACCCTGGCGGAACGGGTCAGGGTAACGGTCCATCGCCTGCTGCGTCAGCCGGGCGAAAGCCTGCGGCACCGGGCCTTTGCGGTGGCGGTGGCCCACGAGCTGGGCATGTCGTACGGGCAGCTCGGTGCCGCCTTTGCCCGGCTCGGGGTGGGCAAGACCTTAGCGGGGTACATCCTCGACCAGCGCCTGGCTTACGCCCAGGAGCTGCTGGCCGGCTCGACACTGGGCATCGGCCGCATTGCCCGGCAGCTGGGCTACAGCAGCCTGGCGCACTTCTCCGGCCAGTTCCGGCGCCTGGCCCGCTGTTCACCTTCCACGTATCGCCGCCTGCTACGCGCCGAAATGGCTCCGGTTGTGGGGAAGGAGGCCCCAAATTATGCAAGGGAAGGTGGCTAATATGTAAAACCATGGGCTACGGCTCAGGTATAACTTAGGCAGCGACCCGGTCGGGTTGCCTTGTTCGTTCACTTACCCCCCCCTTTCCCATGCATACCCAAAACCAAAGCCTGCTCGACGCCCTGAATGCCTGTATCGCCGCCTGCGAGCATTGTGCCACGGCCTGCCTGCAGGAAGACAACGTGAAGATGATGGCCCGCTGCGTCCTGTTGGACCGCGACTGCGCCGACGTGTGTGCCCTCACCGCCCGCCTCGTGGCCCGCGGCTCGGAGCACGCCGCCCATCTGCTGAAGGAGTGCGCTGAAATCTGCAAGGCCTGCGCCGACGAGTGCGAGAAGCACGGTGCCCACTCCGAGCACTGCCGCCAGTGCGCCGAGGCCTGCCGCCGCTGCGAGCAGGCTTGCCGCCAGGGCATTGCCGCTTAATTGTTACAATACCGTGTGAAGCCAGCCCGTCGCGTACGGGCTGGCTTTTTCGTGGGCTCCGACGTGGTAATTTTGCTCGTTCGCGGCTTAATTCTGTACGCCCGGCCTGGGCGGCGACCCTAATTTTACGGAGTCGTATTCCCGCTCCAATTACCCCGCTGATGACCCTGACTCCCGCACTGCGCAAATTCATGCTCACCGCCCACATCACGTTTTCAGTGGGCTGGCTGGGCGCAGTGGCCGTGTTCCTGGCCCTGGCCATCACCGGCCTGACCAGTTCTAATGCCTTGCTGGTGCGCACGGCCTACCTCGCCATGGGCCTGAGCGGCTGGTTTGTTATTGTGCCCTCCAGCCTGGGCTCACTAGCCACCGGCGTGGTGCAGGCGCTGGGCACGCCCTGGGGCTTGTTCAAGCACTACTGGGTGCTGGTCAAGCTGGTGCTCACGGTAGGTGCCACGCTGCTGTTGCTGTTGCACATGCAGCCCGTTACCTACCTGGCCGAAGTAGCCGCCAAGGCTGACCTATCCGCGACTGACCTGCGCGGGCTGCGCCTGCAACTGCTGGCCGATGCGGCCGCCGCGCTGGTGGTCTTGCTGGCAGCTACGGCCATTTCGGTCTACAAACCCTGGGGGCGCATCGGCCAGTGGCGGCAACAAAAGCAGGCGCATGCCCAGGCCGTGGCCGCCGGCCACGCAACTGTCCTGCCGACGCCTTGGGGCCACTATGTGCTTATCGCCGGGCTGGTGCTATTGCTGCTCTTTGTGGTGGGCAAGCACCTGCTAAGCGGGGGCATGAGCCACCATTAAAGCCCGGTCTGCGCCGTGACAGGTGGGCTATTGGTGGAATAGCGGCTACAAATCATGCAAGCCTGAAGCCTAATTCTGTACCCCATCCCGGGCACGTGCGGCTACTTTTGGTTGTTTTAATCCCGAACCCGCCCACCAAGGACGTCACGCATTTCCTCCCATGAAAACCCTCCAATTCAACACCAACATCAACTGCGGCGGCTGCATCAAAGCCGTAACGCCCACCCTCAACGGCGAGAAGGCCATTGCCTCCTGGCAGGTGGACACGGCCAATCCCAACAAAGTGCTGACCGTGACCGGCGACGTTACCGAAGAGCAGGTTTTGGCTCTCGTGGAAGATGCCGGTTTCAAGGCTACCAAGGCCTAACCTCTCTTTTAAGTGCTCCCACGACGTACGGACCGTGGCTATCTACTACTACCCCGCGGCCGTACCGGCGGGCCCATCTTTACTCCCAGAACCGATGAAACGCAAGATGATGATGTTCGGCGCCGCGGCGCTGCTCTCCGGCGGTGCTCTGTTTGGCTTCACCAGCCCCACACCCACCGCGGCTGACTGCCCGCTGAAGGGCACCCCCGATTGCCCGCTGGTGCAAAACTGCGCCCAGGCCGGCACTCCGGCCTGCACGGCGGGAGCCCCTAGCTGCTGCGCCGCTAAGTAAGCTACCCGATGCTCCTATAAAACGCCTGGCCCTGTGGCCGGGCGTTTTTCGTTTTGCCCCCCTTGAGCGGCCTGCAGCCAGGACTGAGGCAACTATTCAGCTACCGTGGTGCTTGAAATTATGCAACCGGGTGGCCCTTTGAGTGTAAACATTGTCCCGGCCCGACTACGTATGGTACACGACAGAGAACAGCAACGACCAGCCGGCGCGGGCCAGTGGTCCGCGCGGTCTCTCCCTCATCCATCGGGAAATGCCCCGGCGCTGCTGCTTGCGGTGAGCCGGGGTTTTTCCGTGTACCGGCCTTAGCTTAATCGGCTCTATGTTTTCAGATTTCCCCAATCTGCACCCCTTGGTGGTGCACTTACCCATTGTCCTGATACTGCTGGCCGCGGCATTGCAGGCCCTGCTGGTATTCAAGGACTGGCCCCAGGTGCGCTGGATTGCGCTGGCGGTAATGGCTGGGGGCTTTGCCGGGGCAGTGGCGGCCAGCACTGTGTTTCATGCGCTGCCCATGGGCCTATCGCCCCGGGCAGCCGCGGTATACGCAGCCCACGAACAGTTTGCCGGCTACACCACCTGGCTCTCGGGCATCACGCTGCTGTTGGCCGGCATCGGGTTTTACTTTAAGGTGCAGCGCCGGGCCTACGAGGTGCTGGTGCTCGTGGCGGCGGTGGCGGCGGCCGGCGCGCTTTCCGTGGCCGGGCATCGGGGCGCGCAGCTGGTGTACGTGGAGGGCGTGGGTCCCAAGGGCAACCTGCTCGACAAAAGCCACGGCCACGGCGGCGGGGAGGAAGAAATGCCCGGCATGGACATGCCGGCTGCCGGGGCAGACGCCCACAACGAGGAGCCCGGCGCAACCGACGAGACTCGCCAACCAGCGGGCACGACGCCGGGCAACGCCCGACCCGGAATGGAGGGCATGAACATGGACCCCGAGGCCGCTCAGCCAGGCCAGCGCAGTCAACCCCAGGAGCAGATGGAAGGCATGACAATGCCCAACCAACCGCGGGGAGGCCAACCGCAGCCAGCACCGGCCGGCAGGGCCGCGCGGCCAGGGACCATGGCTGATATGCCGGGGATGAACATGCCCGGCATGGGCACGCCGCGCCCCTCTGCCCCAGCCCCCAGCCGCCAAGCGCAGCCCGCCACTATGGACATGGGCACTATGCCGGGCATGGACATGGGGCCCGCCCGCCCGAAAAACAGGCCCCGGAACCAGCCTGCTATGGGCAACATGGGCACGATGAAGGGCATGGAGAACATGCCCGGCATGCAGCCCGCCGGCGGTCAAAAACCCGGCACGACCCGCCAACCTGCGAACGATATGTCGGGAATGCCAGGCATGAAAAAGGGCGAATCCATGCCCGGCATGGGCGATATGAAGGGGATGGACATGAAAGGAAAGGATGGCAAGGGCATGGATATGAAGGGTGCGGGGACCATGCCCGGCATGGCCATGCCCAGCCCTATGGACAAGTACCGCTTCGAGGACAACAACCCGGCGCGCACCCAACCTAAACGCAATAATTAAGTGACGATGCGAGTAATTTTTCTACTGGCGGCGCTGCTGGCCACCTTGCCCGCCTGGGCCCAGAGCATGTCCGGCATGCGCATGGCCAAGGGTACCGAGCCCCACCTGACCCAGTCCGCGCCGCCGGCCGCCCAACTGCAGGGCAAAGTCGTCACGCCCCGCACGAGCTACGTGGGCAAGCGGGTGGAGTACGACCTGTACGTCGACGAGCGCCTGGTCAACTTCACCGGCCGCACCCGCCGCGCCATCGGCATCAACGGCCAGATTCCGGCTCCTACGCTCACTTTCAACGAGGGCGACACCGCCGTGATTCGGGTGCACAACCAGATGCACATGGAAACCTCCATTCACTGGCACGGCATCCTGCTGCCCAACGAGCAGGACGGCGTGCCCTACCTTAACACGGCCCCGGTCGAGCCCGGCGGCACCCACACGTTCGTTTTCCCGCTGATTCAGAGCGGCACCTACTGGTACCACTCCCACACCATGCTGCAGGAGCAGGACGGCGTGTACGGCTCCATCGTCATCCACCCCAAGCGCATTCCCTACGAGATGAAGGAGTACGTGCTGGTGCTCTCCGACTGGACCGACCACAAATCCAAGGAAGTGCTGCGCTACCTCAAGCGCACCGGCGAGTGGTTTGCCGTGCAGAAAGGGGCTACCCAGAGCTACGGCGAGGCCCTGGCCGCCGGCTACTTCAAGGACAAGCTCAAGCAGGAGTGGGGCCGCATGCCGGCCATGGACCTGACCGACATCTACTACAACAAGTTTCTGACCAACGGGCAGGAAAAGGGCTATTTCAAGGACGCCAAGCCCGGGGAGGTGGTGCGCCTGCGCGTCATTAACGGCAGCGCCTCCTCGTACTTTTTTCTGCAGTACGCCGGCGGCCCCATGCAGGTCATCGCCGCCGACGGCATCAACGTGGAGCCCTTCCCGGTCAACAAGCTCGAAATTGCCACGGCCGAAACCTACGACCTGCTGGTCACGGTGCCCGCGATGGGCGCGGCCGAGTTCCGGGCCACGGCCAACGACATCACGGGCTACACCTCTACCTACATCGGGCAGGGCGAACCGATGAAAGCGCCGGACCTGCCCCGCATCAACTACTTCCAGATGATGCGCGAGATGAACAGCATGGAGGGCATGAGCGGCATGGACATGGGCGGCGCCGGCATGACCAAGGAGCAGGGCGGTGGGGAAATGAAAGGCATGGACATGTCGGGCCAGAAGCCTGCTAGTGGCTCACCGATGCCAGGCATGGACATGCAGCACGGGGCACCGCCGGCTGCCACAGCCCCCTCGCCGCAAAACCGGCCCGAGAATGCCCAGGAAAAAGCCGGCAAGAGCATGGGCAGCATGCAGGATATGGGCGGCATGTCGGGCATGGACATGGGGGGCATGGCCGGGATGGGCAGCATGGGCGGCAGCGCCGGCGACTTCAACTACAACCAGCTGCGGGCCCTGAACCCCACCACGCTCGACTCGACCAAGCAGTGGCGGGAAATCAAC
>NZ_FRAS01000021.1 GCF_900142395.1 Hymenobacter psychrotolerans DSM 18569
ACCCGCTCTGCCTGCCGCCAGGCAGTGTACTGCGTCAGGACCTGGGTCTGGTGGGCCATACCCCGGCCGGCGTGGTGGTGGAGATGCCCCACAAGAAGCCGCCGAAGCGGGAGTTGACCTTCGCTCAGCAGCTGTACAACCACTTGCTGAGCCCCTTACGCGTGGTCATCGAGCATGCCCACCGGAATGAAGCGCTTGCGCATGGTACAGGACACGCTGCGCTTGCGCGGCCAGTGGCGGCGCGACACGGTCATCGTGGTCGCCTGCGGGCTGCACAACCTACGCGTGCGCAGTCCCCTGCGCCTCTACGCGCCCGATAAATTCCCCAAACTGTCCGAATAAGGTTTACTGTTCATTTAATTTTACTCACCTCAATGTCTGTATCGCCCGAGCAAATTCACAAAGCGTTTGAGTACGCTAAAAAAACATATGCCAATGAAATGTCAGCTTCTGAGGCAGCGAAATACTTAGCTAACCACTATAAGCTAAAAGAGTCAACTGCATATGCATTCGTTTATGCATTCCTTAAAATGATGAGTGGACAAGTGTACAAGAGAGGCCTCAGTGTATATGCTACAAATTATTTTCTAGAGGGAATATCAGCTGATTTCGGTGCTGATAAGCTACAAAATGCGTTATCTGCTCTTATGCAGCATATAATCTATTACGAGGACGGCCATAAAACTAACATGCATAAACTGCGTGGTGTACATCGAAGCCTGACAAAAGAAATAGCTAGTATGTAGCCAAAAGGCCGAGCGCCTGCGCCGCGTGCTCACCACCGACCCCGGCATGGGGGTCTTCCGCCACGCCGACGCCGGCTACGAGCTGGCCCAGCAGGTAGCCCAGGAGCGCGGAGCGAAGATTCCGGGACGGGCGTAATAAAAAATAGTGTAAAGATTACGCTTGGTACTTAAAAAGTAAACATGATGAACATCTACATATCTTATAACCATGAGGATGCTGAATTTGCTCGTGAAATTGCTGACCGACTAAAAAATAACGGGCATGATATCACTTTTGATGTAGAGAGCTTAGCGCCAGGCCAGGATTGGAGAAAAATTCTTTCAGATGGCCTTAAGATGGCTGATGCATTTGTTGCTCTCATATCAAAAAGTGCGGTTAACTCCTCATATGTATTAAGTGAAATCGGTGCTGCCAGAGCTTTTGCTCAATTAAATGGTAAAATGTTAGTAATTCCTATTTTACTTGATAATATTGATATTCCGCCAGTATTACGTGATATCATGGTGGCTAGATCTGACGATAGGAATGTAGATCATACTATTTTTGAAATTGAAAGAGCAATTACTGCATTTACTGGCGCAAGAGCTGCTGTCGAACAGAATGAGAGCGAAGTTGCTCAGAAGATAGAATATAATGCTCCAAAATATATAGATGAAGCTATAAGTACATTGAAATCGGCAGAAAGTAGAAATCGTAATTTGGGAATAGGCTGGTATGTTGTTGGTTTTATATCTCTGGTTGGTGGTGCAGTTGCAGCATTTTTTACTATAGCTGAAGTTAGTTCTATGGCGAGTATAGAATGGGTTAGATTTGCATTGCTGACATTGAAAAATATTATTGTAATAGGTCTTTTAGGTGCTTGTGCAAAATATGCTTTTACTTTAGGTAGATCTTATGTTTCTGAAGAATTGAAATGTTCGGATAGACTTCATGCTATTTCATTCGGTAAATTTTTTCTACAGGTATATGGAGCAAAAGCAACATGGCCTGACCTAAAGGAAGCTTTTCAGCATTGGAATATAGATCGAAGTTCTTCGTTTAGTTCGCTAGATACATCTAGCTTTGATCCTAAAGTTTTAGAGTCATTTTTAGAAGTGGCAAAATTGGTTGCGAACAAAAAGGATGGGAAATAACATCATTAAAACTGCATAAACTAAGGTCATGACTTCAACATACTACTACTCGCAAGTAGCAAAACTGGAAAAAGAAAGTGCTGAGTTGCAGAAGAAGATTGCAGACGAAACCAAGAGAGATATTGATAAACAAAAGGAAATAGAGTCAATAAATAGATCTATTACATCAACCACTTCTATTTCAACTTTACAAAGTAAGCAGAGTCAAATACGTAGTAAGCAAAATGATCTAGTAAGTATAAGGACAAGAATTGCTGATCATCATAGGAAGCTTGCTGAGAAGTCTGCCGCTATTGCAACTAATAGACAGCTAGCTATAAAGGAACAGCAAGCAGAACGTAAAAAGCAACAGGATGCCGAAAAGAGGGAGATTGATAAGCAAAGCAAAATACAACAATCAGAGCGGGAGAAGTTAAAAAGAGAACAAGATGATTATAGAAGGAGTTTGCAATTTGATATTGATGAGCAGAAGAGGTTGCTGAATCAACTTGTAGAAGCCAGTTACACTCCTAATGATAGTTTTATTTCATTAAATGATGAGGTTAAACAGTACGACTTGTTTATATCTCATGCTTCAGAAGATAAAGAAGAGTTTGTAAGACCACTGGCTGAAAAGCTAACTGCATCAGGAATTGAAGTCTGGTACGACGAATATTCTATGAGGATTGGTGATAGTTTGCGCAGAAAAATAGATGAAGGGCTGAAAAGCTCTAGGTTTGGCCTAGTTATCTTGTCGTCTAATTTTTTTAAGAAAAATTGGCCTCAGCACGAACTAGATGGGCTTGTTGCAAGAGAAATGCGTGGGACAAAGGTGATTCTTCCAATCTGGCATAAAGTCACTAGAGACGAAGTTGTAGCACAAAGCCCAACTCTTGCAGACAAAGTCGCATTAAATTCATCTATACATAGTTTAGACGATATAGTAAAAGAGCTGAAGACATTGTTGGATAATTGACATCTCAACTGGTGCGAGTCTGTTGCTCTTGCCCTTGTTACCCCATTGCATCTTACTCAACAAACTAATACAACGCCGCCCGAGCCCCGCTCCGGTGGCGTTGCTCGTTCTAACCCCCCAACAACAAAAAAGCAAAACCCCCACTTCCGTTGTTTATCACCCTGCACCGGCACATCACCGGCGCGCGAACCAAACAACGCAACTTATGAACATCGGAATCATCGGCGCCGGCCACATCGGCAGCGCCCTCGCCGGGCGGCTCACCAGCCTCGGCCATTCGGTTTACATTGCCAATTCCCGCGGCCCCGAGACGCTGCAGGACCTGGCCCGGAAAACGGGCGCTACGCCCGTCACGACTGAGGAAGCGGCCCAGCGCGGCACCGACCTTATCGTGGTGACCATCCCGCTCAAGAAAATTCCCGACCTGCCTAAAGACCTCTTCAAAGATGTGCCGGCCGAGACGCCCATCATCGATACCAGCAACTACTACCCCATGCTGCGCGACGGCCAGCTGCCGGAGCTGGAAACCGGCGACCTGACCGAAAGCGGCTGGGTGCAGCAGCACCTGGGCCGCCCCGTCGTGAAGGTGTTCAACAACATCCTCGCCGACCACCTTGCCCAGCCCGGGAAGCCCGCCGGCACGCCCGGCCGCGTTGCCCTGCCCGTGGCCTCGGATGATGCCGCCGCCAAGCGAAAGGTAATGCAGCTGGTAGAGGAGCTGGGCTACGACGCCATCGACGCGGGCACGTTGCGCGAATCGTGGCGGCAGCAGCCCGGTGGCCCCATCTACTGCAACGATTTGCCCGCCGACAAGCTGCGTGAGCAGCTGGCCAGCCTCGGCACCGAGCGCACGCCGGAGCAGCACGCCGGGTTCCTGGCTAACCAGGCCAAGCAGGAGCAGGCCATGGCCGCGCAGGGCATCAAGCTGTAGCAGCTGCCAGCCGGAAAGACCGGCAATAGTAAAGGCCGTCATGCCGAGCTTGCCGAAGCATCTCTACCTCTGGCTAATCAACAGGCCTGGCACAGCTCCGAAGCGGTAGAGACGCTTCGACAAGTTCAGCATGACGGCCTTTGTTGGTCCGCCACTGCCGCACCAGCGGCAACCCGATACTGCGCCGCCCCGGGAAACCAGGGCGGCGCTTTCGTTTCAGGCAGCTGCCCCAAAGCCCCAGCCTCAAACAGCCTCGGCCGAAGCTGTAGCGCACCCGTCATTGCCTGTCGCGGGAGTGTCAACGGCCATAGCGCAGGCGGCAAACCCTATTGCGCATCTGGCAATGGCCGTTGTGCACCTGACATTGCCTGTTGCGCTGGTGGCAATGCTCATTGTACAAGTGGCAAAGCGTATTGCCTTGGTGGCAAAGCGTTTTGCAGAGGTGGCAATGCGTACGGTAGGCCTGACAATGCACATGGCAGAGGTGACAATGAGCATGGCAGGGGTGACAATGCACATGGCACAGGTGGCAATGCCTATTGCGCACCTGACAAGGCCTGTTGCATGCGTGCCGGGCTGATGTCGTAACAACGTTTCCCGATATCCCGCCAGTTAATCCTGAACCGAGGCCGGCAGCCTTGGCGTATCCTGCATATCGGGCTGATTGGGTTGCTGAACCGCTATGTGTTCGGTCCCTCCGATACCAGGCTGCTCGTCGGCTCGTTCGGGGCCTCGTCGGTGCTGCTGGGCGTGCTGCTACTGCTGGCCGTGGTGCTGGTCTTCAGCAACATCACCGCCACCCGCAGCTATTCTGCCAACAGGCACTGGTACAACGTGTGGCGGCGGTATTCGTGGCAGAGCTGCTTCCGGCTGCTCTGCGGCGTTCCGAAGCGGAATAACGGCCTGGGCCCATACGTGCTGGCGGCACCTTAGCGGCCGCTAGCACGTATGCCGGGCTATGCATCCTATTGTACCCTGGCTTCCGCTGTTGTTTGTACCTGCTTTCGGGGCGTTCTGGTGTTTGGTCGTCTTCCTGATTTCCCGCATGGGCTGGAGCCGCCTGGCCAGTATGTATGCCGTGGCCGGAGTGCCCGCCACCGTAGACCGGGAAACCCTTACTTACCTGCTGATTGGTACGGCGAACTACAAAAACGCCGCCCGGGCCGGGATTACCCCGCAGGGTCTGTACCTGACTACCTGGGCGATATTCTTTGTGGGGCACCCGCCGCTGTTGCTGCCGTGGTCGGCATTTGGGCCGGTGCAGGAGCACACGTTTCTGTGGTCTACTCCCTACACCACCGCCATTCGCTGCGGGACTGTTACTGTCAGTTTCCGCTTCAGCAGCAAGCGGCTGCGGGCGGCACTGGCTTCCCTGGAGCCCGTGCCGCCGCAGCCCGGCTCGTAGGCTATAGTCCGCGCTTTTCGGCCAGCAGCTCCCGCACCGTGGTGTAGCGAATATCCGGGTAGCGCGCGTTGTCCAGGGCTTCCAGCTTGGCCTGCCCGCTGAGCATATTGTGCAGGTACTGCATGCCCTGCCACGGCGGAAACACCTCCGTAGGGGAGGGGGCCAGGGTTTTGGTCAGCTTGATCATGGTGCCCAAAAAGCCCAGGCTGCCGACCCGCAGCAATTTAAACGGCTGCCCGGTAGCTGCCGAAACGCTGGCCTGCAGGCCCCGGATACTTTGCACATCACCGGCCACGCGCAGGTAGCGGGGCGTGGTCGGGTCGAGGGCGGCGGCGGCAGTGAAGGCGGCCGTATCTACCATGGTGGTGAAGTCGAGCAGCTGGTCGGCGTCGCCCCAGTACACGATGCGCCCGATTCCGGGCTGCACCAGCGGCGCCTGGCCTTTCAGCAGCTCCATAAACATGCCGTTCAGGATGGAAGTAGCCTGAATCGGAGCCTGATCGAGCCGCCGGTGAAACTCGCGGCGCAAATCGAAGTTGCGGTTGGCGCCTTCGGGCAGGCGGGTGAAGTCGGCGGAGAAGTCTGACGGAATGAAGCGGGGCACGCCTGCTGCCACGGCCGCTTCCAGCAGCTGGGTCTGGGCGTCCACAATCACCGCCCGCAACCCCGACAGCGCCGAAACCACGCAGCTGGCGCCGGTGCAGGCCTGGGTTAGCTGGGCTTTGTTGTCGTACTCCACTTCCACTACCTCCACGCCCTGCAGCTGCAGCGAAGCGGCTTCGGCCTTGCCGCGGGCGCCGGGGCGCACCAGAGCCCGCACGGCGGCTCCGCGCAGGCGCAGGTGGTGCGCAATCAACAGGCCGAGCGCGCCGGTGGCGCCGGCCAGTACAATAGTAGCGGGTGCAGAATGTATGGTGCCCGTGGGCTGGCTATGGGGTTCTATCGACATCAGCGAAGAGGGTGTACGTAGTTCCGGTGCGCCTTGCAGAGGGGAAGGATTGCCGGCGGATGGCAGTAGTACCGGCAACAGCGCCCGAATGTTGTCACCACCCCAGCTTGTCAGTTTCCAGCTACTCCGCGGCGCGGCGAAGACGCTGTAGGCGCTGCCTCACTAGTGTCAGTCAAATGGGGGATATAGTGGTATATGTTTCAATAAATTATAAATAAAAGACAATTGCGATTGACAATGATGTCTGATAACGGTATCTTCCTGTTCTTTTTCAGGTAGTGCCTGCCGGCACTTGCTCAACTGAAAACGCTGCCCGCACCTCCTCTGCTCCGCTGCAGAAGCATTCCTTGTCTGGTGCCTCTGTCTGCCACCGCCACCACCGGCCCCCTCACCTTCTATGGACGCAACGCCCATTCCTCTCCGCTTTGGCATTATGTGCCGGGGCAGAACGCTGGCTGCCTGGCAGCGGCAGGCAGTAGAAATGCTGCTGGCGCTACCCAACGTGACGCTGGCCCTGCTTATTCTGGAAGATGCCGGAGCAAAAGGGAAGGGGCAGCCGCGGCTACCGCTGCAGCAGGTGCTATGGAGCAGCTACCGCCGGATGCTGCGCAAACCCGCCGCTACCCGCCGGGTTTGCATCGGCGACTGGGCCAGCCAGGTTCCGTGCTTTACGTGTGCCCCGCAGCGGGGCTGGTCGGCCGCAGACCTGCACCTAGCCGAGCAGGACGTGCGGGCCATTGCGGCCTACGAACTCGACTTTGTGCTGCAATTCGCCTTCAAAGGGGTGCGGGGCCGCATCCTCGATACGCCTCGCTACGGTATCTGGGCCTTCCACCACACCGATGTGAGCCGGCTGCGGGAGGCGCCGTCGGGTTTCTGGGAAATCTACCACCGCGAGCCGGTCACCGGAGCCGCCCTGCAGCGGCTTACCAACGGCCCGGAACGGGCAGTGCCACTGAAAAAGGGCTACTTCCGCACCAAGTTTCATAGCTACCGCGGCAACATCGATATGGTGTATGGCGAAAGTGCCTACTGGCCGGCTGCCCTGTGCCAGCAGCTGCGCCTGGATGCCGGGCAGTTGAAATACCCGCCAGCCGGTGCCGCCAGGGCAGGCGTTGCGGAGCCGCAGCTGCCCGCGCCGTGGCAGTTGCTGGTGTTCGGCTGGAAAATGATGTCTAGCAACATGCAGCGGGTTTATGGCGCCTTGTTTCTGCAGGCCGAGTTCTGGAATATCGGCGTTATCGAGCAACCGATTCAGGCGTTTCTGCAGCCCCAGCTGCTGCAGGGAGTGGCCATCAATACGGCGCCGCTGCGCAACCGCCACGTCTTCTACGCCGACTGCTTTGGCCGGGAGGAGAACGGCCAGACCCAGATTTATTTTGAGCGCTACGACTACCGGACCGGGCAGGGAACCATTGCGCGGCTCAGCTACCCGTGGCAGCCCGACGAGCAGCCCGCCCCGGTCTTCGACCTGCCGTATCATCTGTCGTATCCGTACCTGTACGGGCCGTACTGTATCCCGGAATCGTCGGAGGCGGAGCAGGTGGCGCGCTACGACCTGCGCCAGCAGCCGGCCCCGCCGGCCCAGCCGCTGCTGCCGGGCGTACCGGGCGTCGATTCGACGCTGTTTGAGCACGAAGGCCGCTACTGGATGATGTACACCCGCCTCGACCGGGACCCCAACCTCAATCTGTTCATTGCCTACGCCGACCAGCCGGAGGGCCCCTGGCAGGAGCACGCCCAGAATCCGGTGCTGACGGATGTGCGCTGTGCCCGGCCCGGCGGTACGCCGTTCCGGCACGAGGGCCGCCTGTACCGCCCCGCCCAGAACTACTCCCGCGGCTACGGCAGCAGTCTGGTCATCAACGAAATAGTGGAGCTGACCCCGACCACTTACGTGGAGCGCCCCGCCGCCGAGCTGACGTCGTTGCACCCCGAGTATTCGGCTGGTATGCACACGGTGGCCGCCATTGGCCCCAACCGCACGGCTATCGACTTCAAGCGCCACGGTTTCAGCCCGAGTGCCCTGCAGCACAACCTGCGGCGCCTGCTGAAACGCTGGCACCCCTGAGCGGCCGGCCGGCACCACGGTCCGTTGTTTTCGGCAGAACTGAACCTTTCAGCCGGTTGGCCCGTTGGCAGCTCGTAATCTGACCGCTCACTATTCTAAAGTTGCTCTACTAGCAGAGCATCCCGAAAATAAGACGTACGTTTACAGCATTAAAGGCAAGTTGCCTCGTGTCACTACCATTGATTCACGCATTTTGAATAATAGTAGAGTTTCGCTGCCAGTTGCTTCGTATTCACCCTTTTTCCTAGCAATCATGCAGACAGGAACCGTAAAATTCTTCAATGAGACCAAAGGCTTTGGTTTCATCAACAACAGCGCCACCGGCCAGGACGTATTCGTTCACGTAACCGGTCTGATCGACGAAATCCGCGACAACGATAAAGTTGAGTTCGAGGTAGAAGAAGGCCGTAAAGGCCTGAGCGCCGTAAAAGTACGTCGCGCTTAGTCTCCTTTCTCTCCTGAAAGAAGCAAAGGAGCATGCCAGCCGGCATGCTCCTTTTTTTGTGCCTGCCACGGTGGCCAGGCCAGTATAGCGGGCCGGCAGCAACTGCAAGCGCGCAATGCCGTAGCGTAGCTATGCACCACATTGTTTATCAAAGCTCCGCAGTAGGGCAGCCCACGGTGGCCGAGCTACGGTACCTGTTGCTGCAGTCGCGCTCCAACAACCTGCGGCTGGGCATTACGGGGCTGCTGCTTTATGGCAATGCAAGCTTTATGCAGGTGCTGGAAGGGGAGGCGGAGCCGGTGCAGCAGGTGTATGCCAGCATCGTAGCGGACCCGCGCCACACGGCGGTGCTCAAGCTCGCCGATGGGCCGATTGAAAAGCAGGTGTTTGCCGACTGGTCTATGGGGTTTCAGCAGCTGTCGGGCCCCGATTTTATGCGCCTGGCCGGGTACATCGACCCATACCGCTCGCGGTTTCTAAATGCGCCCTTGCCGGAGATAGAGGAAGGTATGCTGGTGCTGCTCAAGTCGTTTGTGGTGGATGGCGACGCCCGGCTCTGACGAGTGTGCCGCGCTAGAGCTTCTCGCCGCAGTGCCAGCAATACTCGGCATCGGGGCGGTGGTCGGTGGCCTGGCAGACGTGGCATACCACCTGCTTGAAGGCCGGCGCACTCACCCGCGAGCCCGCCATCTGGGCCGATACAATGCCGGTGGGAACCGCAATAATGGCGTAGCCGAGAATCATCAGGATGGAAGCCAGCGTCTGGCCCAGCACCGTCACGGGCGAAATGTCGCCGTAGCCGACCGTGGTGACGGTGACTACGGCCCAGTAGATGCTCTTCGGAATGCTCGTGAAGCCGTTGTTGCCGCCTTCTACCACGTACAGCAGCGTGCCTACTACCGTTACCAGGGTGAGCACGGCCGTCAGGAATACCATTATCTTAAAGCGGCTGGCCTTCAGAGCCGTCACGATAAACTCGCCTTCGCCCATGAACCGGCCCAGCTTGAAGATGCGGAACACGCGCAGCAGGCGCAGCGTCCGGATAACAAGCAAGTAGCGGCTTCCGGCGAAGATGAGCGTGGCCAGCGTAGGCACAATGGCCATAAAATCGATGATGCCCAGCAGGCTGAAGGCGTAAGCCAGAGGGCGCCGGACCACCACCAGCCGGGCAATGTACTCGAGCAGGAAAACGCCCGTAAAAAACCACTCTATTGCCCGCAGAGCCGTGCCGTACCGCAGGTTGATGCTTTGCACGCTCTCCAGCATCACGGCCACTACGCTGAGCACAATGGCGACGAGCACCGCAATATCGAATGTGCGGCCGGCCGGGGTGTCGGCTTCAAAAATAACGCTATAGGCAGTGCGGCGCCAGCCAGAGGCGGAGCCAGGGGGGCGGATGTCCATACGGATGCAAAGGAACGAGCTACTGGGTAAGTTGCCGCAAGATGCGCCGGATTAGTTATGGGCCAGCAGCCATTCCTGGGCCGCCAGCTCGTCTACAAACAATTCTGCCCGGAAAGGCAGCTTGTCGTAGTCGCCCGGAACCGGCAGATTGCCCTGGTTTTCCAGCTCTGCCAGCAGCATCGGCGACACCAGATAGGCCAGGTACGTGAGCTTGCCGGGCTGGTCGCCGGGCTGCGGAAAAAACGTAGTGAGCAGCTCGGGCCGGAAGCTGATGTCGCGGCGCAAATCAATAAGCCAGTACTGGCAGCCGTGGTCTTTGGCCGCGTCCAGCATCAGGGCATAGGCTTTCTGCGCTTCCGTGGAAGCCAGTGGCCGCAGAATGCGGTTGATGATAAAGTAGACGTCGTCGCGGGAGCTCAGGTCCAGATAGTCCCAGGCAGGAAGAGGGTGATACACTACAGTAGGATGGAGGCGGAAGTCAACTTTACGGCAGGCATGGCGCTTAGTTGGCCCGCAACTCATTCCAACTGCCGGCCAGGTTGTTTCTTTGCCGGCACATTCTCACCTTTGCCATGCAATCTGCCAGCACAGTTCTTCTGGTTCGCCCCGCCCGGTTTGCCTTCAACCCGGAAACGGCCGCGTCCAACTCCTTTCAGCAGCACATACAGGGGCTGGATGCTGCCAGCGTGCAGGCGCAGGCGTTTGCCGAGTTCGATGCCCTGGCCGTGCGCCTGCGCAGCCGGGGCGTGCAGGTGCTGGTAGTGGCTGACACGCCAACGCCCGCCAAGCCCGATGCTGTGTTTCCTAATAACTGGGTGACGTTTCATGCTGATGGGCGCGTGCTGCTATACCCGATGTGCGCCCCCAGCCGCCGGGCCGAGCGCCGGCCCGATATTCTGGAAGCTCTTGCGCACGACTTCCGCATCTCGCAGGTGCTGGATATTTCCGGCAGCGAGCAGCACGGGCGGTATCTGGAAGGAACCGGCAGCATCGTTTTCGACCATGTGCACCGCGTAGCCTACGCCTGCCTCTCCGCCCGCACCGATGCCGGGCTGCTTGAAGAAGTGTGCGCGCAGCTGCAGTACCGGCCCGTGGCGTTTCGGGCGCAGGATGCACAGGGGCACGCCATCTACCACACCAACGTGATGCTGTGCGTCGGGACGCGGTTTGCAGTAGTGTGCCTCGAAAGTATTGCCGATGCCTCGGAGCGCGCTCTGGTACAGGACTCATTGGAGCGCAGCGGGCACGAAATAGTGACTGTTTCGCTGGCGCAGGTAGCGCGGTTTGCCGGCAACATGCTGGAGCTGCAGCCGACTGGCAGCCCCACACTGCTGGCCCTATCGCAGAGCGCCCACGACGCCCTGACGCCGGAGCAGCGCCACGTGCTGAGTTGCTACGCCGACCTATTGCCGCTATCCATCCCGACCATCGAAACTATTGGGGGCGGCAGTGTCCGGTGTATGCTGGCCGAGGTGTTTCTGCCGAAAAAGTAGCCGTGACGGAGTGCCTGGGCAAGTAAAAACGCCAGGCTGCGCGCAGCCTGACGTTTTTGTTTTCTGCCGATATGTAAGCAGCTAGTGCCGGAGCATGGCGGCTTATTCCACTTCCTTCACGAGGCCCAGCACCGCAGAAGTGCGCGCCCGTACCTCTGCCACCAACCCGGGCTTGGTTGCCAACGACTGGCCGAACGATGGAATCATCTCGTGGAACTTGGCTTGCCAGGCTGGCGAAGCTGCCTGCTGCGGAAAGCACTTCTGAATGAGGCTCAGCATAATACTGACGGCCGTGGAAGCACCCGGCGAAGCGCCCAGCAGCGCCGCAATGGAGCCATCGGAGGCCGTTACCATCTCCGTCCCGAACTCCAGTACGCCGCCCTGCTTTTCGTCTTTTTTGATGACCTGCACGCGCTGCCCGGCCACGGCCAGCTCCCAGTCTTGCGGCTGTGCCTCGGGCATATACTCCCGCAGCGCCGCCACCCGGTCCTGCGGCGACTGGCGTACCTGCTGAATCAGGTACTTGGTGAGGGGCAGGTTTTTGAGGCCGGCCATAATCATGGGCCGCAGGTTGTTAAGCTGAATGGAAGCCGGCAAATCGAGGTAGGAGCCCGTTTTGAGGAACTTGGTGCTGAAGCCCGCGTAGGGCCCGAACAGCAGCTCTTTGCGGCCATCAATCATGCGCGTATCCAGGTGCGGCACCGACATGGGGGGCGAGCCGACTGCGGCCTTGCCATATACTTTAGCCTCGTGGCGCGCTATAACGGCCGGGTTGGTGCATTTCAGCCACTGTCCGCTCACCGGAAAGCCCCCGAAACCATCGGCTTCCGGAATGCCGGATTTCTCCAGTAGCGGCAACGAGCCGCCGCCGGCCCCAATGAAAACGAACCGGGCCCGCACCTTCACATCCTGGCCGGTGTTCCGGTCTTTGGCCTTCACGCCCCACGTCCCATCGAACTTGTGGCGGAGCTTGTCTACTTCGTGATGGAAGTGGAACGTGACGCCGGGCTTCTCCTGCAGCAGCCGGAACATGCCGCGGGTCAGGGAGCCGAAATTGACGTCGGTGCCCAGGTCCATGCGGGTGGCGGCCACGGGCTGCTGCGGGTCGCGGCCTTCCATCACCAGCGGCATCCACTGCTGCAGGCGGGCGCGGTCTTCGCTGTATTCCATGCCCTCAAACAGCGCCGACTGGGTGAGGGCGGCGTGGCGCTTGCGCAGGTATTCCACGTTCTCGGGGCCCCACACAAAGCTCATGTGCGGAATGTGGTTGATGAAGCGCTGAATCTCCTTCACGTTGTACTGTTCCGTGAGGTAGGCCCAGAACTGCTTGCTCTCCTCAAACTGCTCGGCTATTTTGAGTGCCTTACTGATGTCGATGGTGCCATCGGGCTTTTCGGGCGTGTAATTCAGCTCGCAGAAGGCCGAGTGCCCGGTGCCGGCGTTGTTCCAGGCGTCGGAGCTTTCGGCGGCGGCCACATCCAGCCGCTCGAAAATGGTGATGGTCAGGCTGGGGTCCAACTCTTTGAGCATCAGCCCCAGAGTTGCACTCATAATTCCGGCTCCAATCAGCACCACGTCGGTGGTGAGGGGAGCTGCGCTGTCGGTCGTGCTCATGGATAGTTCAGAAAATGACTTTGGCAGTACGCGGGAAAGTTGAAAAGGTAGCTTCCTGAAGCAAGAAATACGCGCCCAAAACTTTGGCTGCCCCCGTTACAGCCTGTTGGTGCGGTTGCAGCTGCCTGGCTCTGCAACCGCACCAACAGGCTGTAACGGGGGCAGGCCAACCAAAAAACCGCTTGGCCGGTACAGCACACATAGGCTTGCCACACCACGCACACGCACCATGAAACTCGAAGGAAATACGGTACTGATTACGGGCGGCGCGTCCGGTATCGGCCTGGCACTGGCCGAGCGGTTTGTGAAAGCCGGCAGCAAAGTAATTGCGGTAGGCCGGCGCGAAGACAAGCTGCGCGAGGCGCAGCGCCACCTGCCCGGCCTCCACATCTGGGTTTGCGACGTGGGCCGGGCTACCGAGCGGCTGGCATTACTAGCCTGGGTGCAGCAGGAATTTCCGCGCCTGAATGTGCTGGTGAACAATGCGGGCATTCAGCGCCGCGTGCGGCTCACCGAGCCCAGCGACTGGGAAACGCAGCAGCAGGAGCTGGCCATCAACCTGGAAGCGCCTATTCACCTGAGCACGCTGTTTGTTCCGCATCTGCGGGAGCAGCGGCAGCCGGCCATTATCAACGTCACGTCGGGGCTGGCGTTTGCGCCGCTGGTGGCGGCTCCGGTGTATAGCGCCACCAAGGCGGCGCTGCATTCGTTTACGCTGTCGTTGCGGCAGCAGCTGGCCGCTACGCCGGTGCGGGTGCTGGAAATCGTGCCGCCGGCCGTCAATACCGACCTGGGCGGCCCCGGCCTGCACACCTTCGGCGTGCCCGTCCATGACTTCGCCGACTCCGTAATGCAGCGCTTGGCAGCAGGGGAGGAGGAAGTCGGCTACGGTACCTCCGAGGAAGCCCGGCGCGCCTCACGGGAGCAACTGGATGCCCGCTTCAAGCTGATGAACGGCCACTGATACAGCCCGCTTACTGGTGCAAAAACGCCCCGTCTGGCTAACCAGGCGGGGCGTTTTTGATGTAGACAACGTGCGGAAAGCGTTGGGGCTAGGTGCCTTGCAGAGCGTGCCATTCGTGGTCGAGCATGCTCATTTCAATCAGGCTCCAGTATTCGTCTTCGTACTTGAGAATGTCGCGCGAGAGGCCTTCCTGCTGCATTCCGGCCTTTCCGTAGCACCGGATAGCAGCCGTGTTGAAGTCGTACACGCCCAAATCGATGCGGTGCAGGCCCAGCTCCTCGAACCCGATGCGCAGCACGGCCTTCATTATGCCCTGGCAGATGCCGCGGCGCCGGGCGGTGCTGTTGCCAACCAGCACGCGGCTGATGCGGGCCGCGCTGTTTTTGCGGCTGATACCGCCCAGCGAAATATGCCCCACTACCTCGCCGGTTTTGGTTTCGATGGCCTTGTAAATCAGCGCGTCGGAAGTGGCGGGGTCGTTGGTGTCTGCGAGGTACCAGGCGAGTTTGTCCTCGGTGAGCGGGAAGCTGAACAGGGAACCCGACCAGTTCATGAGCAGCTTGGGGTCGGTAATCCAGCTGATGAGTTGCGTGAAATCGGCAGGCGTAAAGTATTCCAGTCTGATCATGCAGAAGGCAGGGAAGAAGTAAGGAGCCGCTGCGCGCCCATAGGCGGCAGGCAGATAAGTCGGCTAAGATAAGCCCCCGGCCGACCAGAATAGTTCGCCGTTTTTGCGGAAGCCCTATGTTTTTGACAGAAGAGAAAAATAGTAAAGCAGCGCCATGTGAAAATGCAATAAGGTGCTGTTTTCCCTGCTGCCGCCCAATCATCACCTTCGACGGCTGATTCGCTGAAATTAGCTGCCAGAGAAGCCCGAGCATGGGTGGTGGCGCCCCCATCGAAACCACATCCGTTTCCTGGAACCACAGCCTGAGCGAAGTGCTGGGCGCCCTGCTCCGGCAGGGGCTGGAAGTCACGCACTTCGACGAGTATGACTATTCGCCCTACAACTGTTTCGCGGAGCTGGAGCAAACCGGCGAGCGGCAGTACCGCCTGAAGCACCTGCCCGGCAAACTGCCGATGGTGTACTCGGTGGTGGCCCGCCGCAAATAAAGCGGCCGTAGTTGCCTACACTTCCGCCACTGGCACAAAGCGCGCACCCAATTCCAGTAGCTCGGCGCGGGCCTGCTGATAGCCTTCGGCACTGATGGCGCGGGTGGCTTCCTCCACGAAGAACACCTCAAAACCCTGCTGCAGCGCGTCTTTGGCGGAGAAATACACGCAGTAGTCGGCCGCCAGGCCCGCCAGGTACACCTGCGTCACGCCGCGGCCGCGCAGGTAGTCGGCCAGGCCGGTGCTTTTGCGGTGGCCGTTGTCGAAGAAGCCGCTGTACGAGTCGATGTCGGGGTTGGTGCCTTTGCGGAAAATGGCCTCAATGCGGTGCTGGTCGAGGGCAGGGTGGAAGTCGGCGCCGGGCGTGCCCTGCACGCAGTGGTCGGGCCACAGGGTCTGGGGCAAGCCGTACAGCTCGGTCTGCTCGAACGGCTGGCGGCCGGGGTGGCTGCTGGCGAAGCTGCCGTGCCCGGCCGGGTGCCAGTCCTGGGTAGCCACTACCAGCT
Organism: Hymenobacter psychrotolerans DSM 18569; assembly: GCF_900142395.1. Taxonomy (GTDB): domain Bacteria; phylum Bacteroidota; class Bacteroidia; order Cytophagales; family Hymenobacteraceae; genus Hymenobacter; species Hymenobacter psychrotolerans. Next base: position 15,731 of record NZ_FRAS01000021.1, read on the forward strand.
CGAAGCGGGGCTGCAGCGCATTCACGAGCGGAATAATGGCCTCCCCACCGGACACGGCCAGCGCCCCGCCGGGCACAAAATCATTTTGAATATCAATCAGCAGCAGCGCTTTCATATCAGGGATGAGTTAGAAGCCAGAAGTAGCGGCAAAGATGGAGCAGGACTGGCAGAAATGCCGAAGGCTATACGGGAAAAATGCAATGCCAGTGGTGGAGCCCTGCCGGCGCGTACTCCTGAAACAAGTGATTTTGCCTGCCGAAACCCCGTAGTATCTGAGCGGAGCCGCCCTGCGCGCGAGCCGCTGGCAACGTTCCCGATAACGATTGCGCAGATATTGCCGCCGGTTCGTGCAGCCCTGGCCAACAATTGGGTTAACCTTAACAACCAGTCACCTGCTCCCGGCGGCACGGGCATCCCGGAAAACTGCTTTTTCGGGCTGAATAATCCTGCCGCTTCCGCTATTCCCACCTCGTATGAAACAGCTTTGCGTTGTATTCCTGGCCGTGCTGCTGCTGGCCTTCCGCCCGGCCGCCGATAGCCGCAAACCCACCATTTTCCTGGTTGGCGACTCCACCATGTCGGACAAGCCGCTGGACAAGGCCGAGCGTGGCTGGGGCATGTATTTCAAGTCGTATTTCGAGGAGGGCGTTGCCGTGCAGAACCACGCCATGAACGGCCGCAGCACCCGCAACTTCCGCCACGAAGGCCGCTGGGCCAAGGTGCTGGAGCAGGTGAAGCCCGGCGACTGGGTGCTGATTCAGTTCGGCCACAACGACTCCAAGCAGGAAGATACCGCCCGCTACGCCGCGCCCCAGACGGCCTACCGCCAGAACCTGACCCGCTACGTGCAGGAAGCCCGCGCCAAAGGTGCCAATCCGGTGCTGCTGACGCCGGTGGGCCGCCGCTACTTCACCGAAGCCGGCAAGCGCAAAGACGACCACGGCCAATACCCTAGCGTGGTGCGGGAAGTGGCCAAAGCCCAGAAAGTGCCCCTGATTGACCTGCACGAAACCAGCTGGGCCCTGTACAGCCAGCTCGGCGACGCCGACACCAAGCCCCTGTTCTGGAGCTACCAGAACGGCGCCAACAACACCAAGCTCGACAACACCCACTTCTCGGCTTACGGTGCTGAACGGGTGGCGCAGCTGGTGGCCCAGGACGTGAAAAAGCTCAACCTCGGCCTCGCCAGCCACCTCAAGCCGCTGGGTTTCGCCGGCAAGTACGCTTTCGACCTGCCGGTGGTATTGCAGCCGGTTTTCCGCAAAGACACCTTCAACATCGTGAAGTACGGGGCCGTGGCCGATGGCCAGACGCTCAACACCGACGCCTTCCGCAAAGCCATTGAGGCCTGCAGCCAGCAGGGCGGCGTGGTGCTGGTGCCGCGCGGTCTGTGGCTCACCGGCCCGATTCAGCTGAAAAGCAACGTGAACCTGCACGTACAGCGCGGCGCGCTGGTGCAGTTCAGCAGCAAGCTTTCCGATTATCAGCTTATCAAAACCAACTGGGAAGGCGAGGATGCCGTGCGCAACCAGTCGCCCATCTACGGCTTCGACCTCGAAAACATTGCCATTACCGGCGAAGGCACCTTCGATGGGGCCGGCGACGCATGGCGCATGGTGAAAAAGGAAAAGCTCAGTTCCGGCCAGTGGCAGAAGCTGGTGAAATCGGGTGGCGTGCTCGATGCGAAGGGCAGCGTGTGGTACCCTACCGCCGGCTCCCTGAAAGGCTCTACCCTCAACAAACCCTGGACCCTGACGGCCGGGCAGGAGCCGGACTTCAGCAAATACGCCGAGTTCAAGGATTTCCTGCGGCCCAACATGCTCAGCCTGCAGCGCTGCAAGCAGATTCTGCTCGAAGGCTTCACCATTCAGAACTCCCCGGCCTGGACTATTCATCCGCTGCTCTGCGACAACATTACGGTGCGCAACGTGACGGCCCGCAACCCCTGGTACGGCCAGAACACCGATGCCCTCGACCTGGAATCGTGCCGCAACGGCCTGGTGGAAAACTGCACCTTTGACGTGGGCGACGACGGTATCTGCATCAAGTCGGGCCGCGACGAGGAAGGCCGCAAGCGCGGCGTGCCCACCGAGAACTTCATCATCCGCGACACGAAAGTGTACCACGCCCACGGCGGCTTCGTGATTGGCTCCGAAATGTCGGGCGGCGCGCGCAACATCTTCGTCAACAACTGCACTTTCATCGGGACGGATGTGGGGCTGCGCTTCAAAACGACCCGCGGCCGTGGCGGCGTGGTCGAGAACATCTTCGTGGATGGCGTAGACATGACCGACATTGCCGGCGAGGCCATCCTGTTCGATATGTACTACGCGGCCAAAGACCCCGTGCAGGCATCTGGCGAGGCGTTTGCTATTCCCGAAATCAAGGCTGAGCCGCTGAACGAAGGCACCCCGCAGTTCAAGAGCTTCCGCATCAAAAACGTGGTCTGCAAAGGCGCGGCCACCGGCATTCTGGTGCGCGGCCTGCCCGAAATGAACATTCAGGACATCGAAATTGAAAATGCCGTGCTGGAAAGCAAAGCCGGGCTCGTGTGCCAGGAAGGCAACGGCATCCGCCTGAAAAACGTGGCACTATTCTCTGCCGATACCAAGCCCGTGATGGAAGTGCAGAACAGCCAGAACATCACCCTCGACAACATCAAGTACCGGCCCGGCGCCGACCTGCTGCTGCGCGTGACGGGTAGCCGGAGCAAAGCCGTGAAGCTGGTGAATACCGACACCAAAGCAGCCAAAAAGGGCCTGGAAACCGGTGAGAAAGTGGCCAAGAAAGCCGTGACGGTTTCGAAAATGTAAGCCGACTGCCCGCTTCAGCGGCACTCTGCCACCGGCGCCCGCCCACCACGTTTGTCTATTTTCATTCCGCCCATGACCTTCCGCCCTTTCCTGCTTTCCGGCCTGCTGCTGACTACTGCTGCTGCTACCGTGCAGGCGCAAACCGCGCCGGCCGCTGCCCGGCCCATGTCGCAGCGCATGACCGATGCGTTTATCAGCTGGCACCCGGATTCCATCCTGATTGGCAACCGCAAAACCGCCCGCTGGGACTATGAGCAGGGCCTGATGCTGAAGGCCATGGAACGGGTGTGGCAGCGCACCGGCGACGCCCGCTACTTCACCTACATCCAGAAAGACCTCGACCAGTTCGTGCGACCCGATGGCACCATCCGCACCTACAAGCTCGAAGACTACAACCTCGACAACCTGACCACCGGCCACGTGCTGCTCACGCTGGGCCAGATGTCGGTGCCGCAGGCCGAGAAGTACCAGAAAGCCGCGCAGCTGTTGCGCAAGCAGCTGGACGGGCAGCCGCGCACCAAGGCCGGCGGCTTCTGGCACAAGAAAATCTACCCCAACCAGATGTGGCTCGACGGCCTGTACATGGCCGAGCCGTTCTATGCCGAGTACAGCCAGGTGTTCAATCAGCCGGCCGGCTTCGACGACATTGCCAAGCAGTTTGCCCTGATTGAGCAAAACCTGGTAGACCCGAAAACCGGCCTGATGTACCACGGCTACGACGAAAGCCGGGAGCAGCAGTGGGCCAACAAAACCACCGGCCAGAGCCCCAACTTCTGGGACCGGGGCATGGGCTGGTACGCCATGGCGCTGGTAGACGTGCTCGACTATTTCCCGCAGAACCACCCCCAGCGCCCCATGCTGGTGAAAGCCGCGCAGCGCCTGGCGCCGGTGCTGGCCAAGTATCAGGACGCCAAAACCGGCACCTGGTCGTTGGTTGTGGACCAGGCTGCGCGCAAAGGCAACTACGCCGAGGCGTCGGGCAGCAGCATGTTTGTGTACTTCCTGCAGAAGGGCGTGCGCATGGGCTACCTCGATAAGAAGTACGCCGACGCGGCCCGCAAAGGCTACGATGGCCTGCTGAAAACCTTCGTGGCTGAAACGAGCGGCGCGCTGGCCTTCAATGGCACGGTGAGCGTGGGCGGCCTGGGCGGCAAGCCCTACCGCAACGGTAGCTACGAGTACTACCTGTCCGAACCCCTGCGCAAAAACGACCTGAAAGGGGTGGGGCCATTCATTCTGGCCAGCATTGAGATGGAAATAGCCGCCGAAAGCCGCCTCGGCAAAGGCAAAACCGTGGCCGTCGATAACTACTTCAACCACGAGCTGCGCCAGAGCAAGCTCAGCGGCCAGCAGGAAACCTGGCACTACACCTGGGACGACCGCACGCACGGCGGCTTCTACTTCTGGGGCCAGCAGTTCCGCGACCTGGGCGCCAAAACCACCACCATTGCCACGGCTCCGACTGCCGCCGCACTGAAGGGCGTGGACGTCTACATCATCGTGGACCCCGACACCAAAAAGGAAACCGCGAAACCCAACTTTGTGCAGCCCGCCGACGTGCAGGCCCTCACGAAATGGGTGAAGGATGGCGGCACGCTGGTACTGATGGCCAACGACACGAGCAACTGCGAAATTCCGCGCTTCAACACGCTGGCCGCCGCCTTCGGGATGCAGTTCAAGCCGCTGAACCTGAATATGGTGAAGGGCAATGAGTTTGAGCAGGGCCGCGTGAATCTGCCGGCTGGCAACGCCGTGTTCAAAACCGCTAAATCAGCCTACATCAAGGAACTGGCGCCGCTGGATGTGAAAGCGCCGGCCACGCCGCTCGTGAAGATGGGTGAGCACACCGTCATTGCGACGGCCAAAGTCGGCAAAGGCACCGTGTTTGCCGTCGGCGACCCATGGCTCTACAACGAGTACGTGGATGGCCGCAAGATTCCGGCTACGTTCGAGAACTTCAACGCAGCCAAAGACATAGCTACCTGGTTGCTGCAATAGCCGGCTAGCTACGCAAAACGCGCCCCGCAGCCATCAAAGCCCAGAGAGTGAATGGGCCGGGCCGCGGGGCGCGTTTTTTTGTGGCCGGTGGCCAGCGTGTGCCGCTAGGTGCGCGCTACGCTCAGGGGCTGCTGCTGGCCGCTGAGCCGCGTGGAGGAGCGCACAATCAGCTCGGTCGGAATCTTCACGGTTTCGATGGGCAGTGCCCGCTGCTTGCGCTCAATCAGGTCGATGAGGCGCTCGGCGGCTACCTGCCCGATTTCAGTGGCCGGCTGCACCACCGTGCTCAGCGACGGGTCCAGCAGGTCGGCCACGTTGAGGTTGGTGAAGCCAATCAGCGACACGTCTTCCGGAATCTGCAGCTGCCGCTGGCGCAACGCCTGCAGGCAGCCCACGGCCAGCCGGTCGGAAGCCGTGAAGAAGGCATCCGGCGGCGACTCCAGGCGCATCAGCTCGTCTACCATCGGGCCTACTTCATCGGACCCGAAGGTGCCGTAGCGCACCAGCGTATCGTCGAATTCCAGGCCGTATTTCTCCAGCGCCGCGCGGTAGCCGGCCAGCCGTTCCCGCGTGATGCTCAGCCAGGGCTGAATGGTGAGGTGCGCAATGCGCCGCCGGCCCGACTGAATCAGGTGCTCGGTGGCCGAAAAGGCCCCTCCGAAGTTGTCGGCCACAATCTGGGTGGCTTCCAGCTCCGGCGAAACCCGGTCGAAGAGCACCAGCGGCACGTTTTTTTCCTGCAGATCCTTCAGGTGCGACACGTCGGACGTTTCGCTGGAAAGCGAAATCAGCAGCCCGTCTACCTTCCGCGACGAAGCCTGCTGCACGTTGGCCACCTCCCGCTCGTACGACTCCTGGCTCTGGAAAATGATGACGTGGTAGCCCCGGTTATAAGCAATGGCCTCGATGCCGTTGATGGCCTGCGAAAAGAAGTAGTTGGCAATCTGGGGCACTATCACGCCGATGGCGCGGCTGGCGCTGCCTTTCAGGCTGAGGGCAATGGGGTTGGGCCGGTAGTTGAGTCGGGCGGCACACTCCATCACCAGGCGCTTGGTTTCGGGGTTAATTTCGTAGGAGCCCCGCAATGCGCGCGATACAGTAGAGGTGGAAATATTCAGCTCGCGGGCAATGTCTTTTATGGTGAAGGTTTCCAACGGATAGGTGGGATTTAGCGGGTGGGTGAGGGCTGACTTACCAAAATGCAAGAACCGCACACGGCGGGACAGGAGTGCTTCCGGGGCTGAAAATAGAAATAGCTGGCCGATTTCGCTGCAACCCCCTTTTTAAGGTACGCAAATCCGGGCGTTGGCAACGTTCCCGATAACGTTTGCACGAATAAACATTGTGCTATTCTTCCATTTGGCTCGCACAACGCATAACCTTATAAGAGCTGATTGGCACGGCAGTGTACGAAAGATACACCTCCATTCTTCGAAAAGTTTATAACCCCACCTCCATGAGCATTCCCACCGCCTTTGACCTTACCGGTAAAGTAGCCCTCGTAACGGGCTGCAACAAAGGCATTGGTCAGGGTATGGCGCTGGGGCTGGCCGCTGCCGGCGCCGACATCATCGGCGTGTCGGCCACGCTGGCCCTGCAGGGCTCCGAGACAGAGCAGAAAGTGCAGGCCCTGGGCCGCCGCTTCACCGCCTACCAGGCCGATTTCAGCCAGCGGGCTTCCGTGGATGCTTTTCTGCAGCAGGTGCAGCAGGATTTCCCGCGCATCGATATTCTGATCAACAACGCCGGCACCATTCAGCGGGCCCCCGCCGCCGAGCACGCCGATGAGCTCTGGGACAATGTGCTGGCCATTAACCTGGACGCACCGTTCCGGATTGCGCGCGCCATCGGGGGGCGCATGCTGGCGCAGGGCTCGGGCAAAATCATCTTCACGGCTTCGCTGCTCACGTTCCAGGGCGGCATCAACGTGCCGGGCTACGCGGCCAGCAAGGGCGCTATTGGCAGCGTAGTGAAGGCGCTGGCCAATGAATGGGGCGGCCGCGGCGTCAACGTCAACGCCATTGCGCCCGGCTACATCGCCACCGACAACACCGAGGCCCTGCGCCAGGACCCGGAGCGCAGCCAGAGCATTCTGGGCCGCATTCCGGCCGGCCGCTGGGGCAAGCCCGAAGATTTCCAGGGCCCCACTGTGTTCCTGGCCTCTTCGGCTTCCGACTATGTGCACGGCACCATCCTCACCGTCGATGGCGGCTGGATGGGACGATAGAGTACCTGAACAAGCTGAGTAACTGAGTGGTCTGCTCGCTTCTATCCGAACCGGCGGCCTCTCACCACCACGTAAACCACCCCTCCGAATGAACCAACGATATGCCATCGGGCCGCGCGAGACAGCGGCGATGAACACCGAGCAGCTGCGGGAGAATTTCCTGATTGAAACTCTGTTTGTGCCCGGCGAAATCGAGTTGGTATACACGCACTACGACCGGATGATGGTGGGGGGCGTGGTGCCCACGGCCGAGGCCATTGACCTGCCCAACCCCGGCAACCTGAAGGCCGAGTACTTTCTGGAGCGCCGGGAGCTGGGCATTCTCAACATCGGCAGCGCCGGCACCGTGACGGTGGACGGCACTACGTATGAGCTGGGCCGCCAGGACTGCCTGTACGTGGGCAAAGGCGCCAAAGACGTGCGCTTCGCCAGCACCGATGCCACGCAGCCCGCTAAGTTCTATCTGCTTTCGACGCCGGCCCACGCCACGCACCCCACCACCCGCCTGAGCCAGGCCGAGGCCACGCCCGTAACGCTGGGCGAGCTGGAAACGGCCAATCAGCGCACCATCTATAAGTACATCTACGCCGAAGGCATTCAGAGCTGCCAGCTGGTAATGGGCCTCACGCAGCTGCACGCCGGCAGCGTGTGGAACACCATGCCCGCCCACACCCACGACCGGCGCATGGAAGCCTACCTCTACTTCGACATGCCTCAGGGCCAGCGCGTGCTGCACCTGATGGGCCAGCCCCAGGAAACCCGCCACCTGTGGGTAGGAGAGGGGCAGGCTATTCTGTCGCCGCCGTGGTCTATCCACTCGGGCTGCGGCACGGCCGGCTACACCTTCATCTGGGGCATGGGCGGCGAAAACCGCGAGTACACCGACATGGACCCGGCTCCCATCGACCAGCTGCGCTAAGCCAGCTACTTCCTGAAGCTTCTTCATCCAAAAATTCCCACACATCATGAAAAGAAAACTACTGTTGCTCGCGCCGCTCATGGTGTGTGCAGCTGCCCCCGCCTGGGCGCAACAGCGCCGCGTGCAGGGGGTCGTGAAATCAGATAAAGGTGAGGCTCTGCCCGGCGTAACGGTGGTAGTGAAAGGCACCACTAACGGCGCCTCTACCGACGGCGACGGCCGCTTCAGCCTCTCGCTGCCCGAGGGCACTGCCGCCACGCTTAGCATCAGCTACATCGGCTACGTGTCGCAGGATGTGCCGGTGGGCAGCAAAACCGACTTCGAGATTTCGCTGAAGGAAGACAGCAAGGTGCTGGATGACGTGGTGGTAATCGGCTACCAGGCCGTGCCGCGCCGCGACGTAACCGGCTCGGTTTCGTCGGTGAGCGCGCAGCAGATCAAAGACATTCCGGTAAACTCGGCCGCTGAGGCCCTGACCGGCCGTCTGGCAGGTGTGCAGCTGACCTCGGCGGAAGGCACGCCCGGCAACCTGAACGTGCAGGTGCGCGTGCGGGGCGGGGGCTCCATCACGCAGGACAACTCGCCGCTGTACGTGGTGGACGGTATCCAGATTGAAAACGCCCTGTCGGTAATTGCGCCGCAGGATATTGCCTCGGTTGACGTACTGAAGGACGCCTCCGCTACGGCCATTTACGGCGCCCGGGGTGCCAACGGCGTAGTTATCATCACCACCAAAAAAGGCATCGAAGGCCGCACCGTGGTGAGCTACAACGGCTTTGCCGGTTTCCGCCGCATCAGCAGCAAGCTGGACGTGCTGAACCCTGCGCAGTACCTCGACTACCAGTTTGAGCGCGCCAGCGTGATTGGCAACAGCTCGGGCGGCCTGACGACGTTCAAGAACCTGTTCGGCAGCTCCAATTTCCAGAGCGACACCATCAGCCGGGCCCGCAACTCTCCTTTCCTCAACTGGCAGGATGAGGTGTTCGGCCGCGACGCCTTCCAGCAGACGCACAACGTGTCTATTGCGGGCGGCGTGAAAGGCACCACCTACTCGCTGAGCCTGACCCGCAACGAGGAGGACGGCATTCAGCGCGGCTCCGACTACGTGCGCAACCTGATCAACTTCCGTTTCGACACCAAGGCCAGCGAGCGGCTGAAAGTGGGCATGAACGTGCGCTTCAACGACCAGGGCACCAACGGCGCGGGCACTTCTACCACCGGCTCCAACACCACCTCGCGCCTGCGCAACACGGTGCAGTATCAGCCGCTGTCGGTGCCCCGCGCCGATGGCAGCGTGATTGACATTTCGGCGTTTGACCCCGAGTTCTTCGAGACTTCGACGCTCGTTAACCCGGTTATTGCCATCGACAACGAGTACCGCAACGACAAGCGCCGCACGCTCAACATCGGCGCCAATGCCGCCTTCCAGATTATGGAGGGCCTGACGTTCCGCTCCACGGCGGGCTTCGACATCACCAACCGCAACCTGAGCACCTTCAACGGCCGCTACTCGCCCACCATCCGGCAGGCTTCGGGCGGCTACGCCAACCTGCCCTTCGCCACCATCACGACCGAGACGCAGGAAACGCTGAACAACTCCAACGTGCTGGACTACAGCAAGAAAACGGGGCTGCACTCGTTTGGCGTGCTGCTGGGCCACGAAATCTATCAGCAGAAAAACGTTCAGCAGTACATCCAGACCAACTTCCTGCCGCTGGACATTACGGCGGAGCGGGCGCTGGCCAACATCAACCAGGGCGTGCTGCCCGCCGGCCAGACCGCGCAGCCGGTACTGCCCCAGACCAGCATTCCGCAGATTTACCGCTTGCTTTCCGGCTTCGGTCGTCTGACGTACTCTTACGACGATAAGTACCTGTTTACGGGTACGTTCCGGGCCGATGGCTCCTCGAAGTTCTACACCGGCAACAAGTGGGGCTTCTTCCCCGGCGCTTCGGTGGCGTGGCGCATTTCGCGTGAGGAGTTCTTTAAGGAGGTTACGGCTGTATCGGACCTGAAGCTGCGCCTGAGCTACGGTGAGGCCGGCAACAACCGCATCAACGACTTCCTCTACGACCAGCTGTTCCAGGCGGGCAGCGCACCGTATTCGCTCAACAACAACATCGTGCTGGGTTCGGCCGCTACCACGCTGCCCAACCGGGACCTGAAGTGGGAATCCACGACGTCGCGTAACATTGGGGTTGACCTCGCGCTGTGGGACAACCGCGTGCAGGTAACGGCGGATGCCTACTACAACACCACCCACGACCTGCTCATCAACCGCCCGATTCCGCCGTTCCTAGGCTACACCTCGCAGCAGCGCAATATCGGCTCTACCACCAACCGTGGTATCGAGCTGCAGGTAATCGGCACCATCGTCCGGAACGAAAACTTCACCTGGACGGCCACGGCCAACGGCGCCATCAACCGGGGCCGCATTGAAAGCCTGGGCGAAGGGCTGACTGAAATTCCGGGTATTGCCTCGGGCTGGGCCGGTACCGCCCTCAACCAGGACTTTGTGGCACAAGTGGGCCAGCCAATCGGCCAGATCTACGGCTACGTGACGGACGGCTACCTCACTGCCGACGACTTCACGGGCTACGTACCGGCTACCACGCCGGGCGGCATTGGCTCCTGGACGCCCCGCACCGACCAGCCGCTGCTCAACAACCTGGGCCTGATTGGCGAAACCGCCTTCCGGCCGGGTCTGATCAAGCTCAAGGACCTGAACGGCGACGGCAAGATTGATGCGCAGGACCAGACGGTTATCGGCAACACCAACCCCAAGCTGGTGGGCGGCCTGAACCAGCAGTTCACCTACAAGAACTTCGACGCCAGCATCTTCCTGAACTTCGTGCTGGGCAACAAGGTTTACAACGCCAACAAAATCGAGTTTACGACGAACACGGCCAACACGGCCTTCAACAACGTGCTCGACATCATGGCCGACCGGTACCGGATTCTGGAGGCCGACGGCAGCCCGATTACCACGCTCGACCGGTTGCGCGAAGTAAACCAGAACGCCAACATCTGGACGCCGACCCGCGGCTACTTCATGCACTCGTGGGCCGTGGAAGATGGCTCGTTCCTGCGCGTCAACAACCTGACCCTGGGCTACACGGTGCCTAAAGCCGTAACGCAGCGCGCCAAAATCAACAACCTGCGCTTCTACGTGACGGCCAACAACCTCTACACCTTCACCAAATACACGGGCTACGACCCGGAGGTGAGCACCCGCCGCGCCAGCCCACTGACGCCGGGCGTCGATTACGCCGCCTATCCGCGTAGCCGCGCCTTCCTGTTCGGCGTGAACCTGTCTCTGTAATTCCCACTCGCTTCTTGCCTCAGATTATGAAATCGTTCATTCCTTTCCGAGCCGCGGTAGCCGCGGTAGTCCTGGCGGGTGGTGCCGGACTGGTGTCTTCCTGCAAAGACTACCTCGATATTGAGCCGGTAGCCCTGAACACCACGGCGTATACCTTCAGCACCGTAGCCGGGGCCACCGCCGCCGTCATCGGCGCCTACGACCCGCTGTCCGGCGACCAGGCGTACGGCACCCGCATCAGCATGTACTTCCCCTACGATTCCGACGAGATGATCGGGTCGGCGGGGCCGGCCGACGGGGCCCGCCGCAGCATTGCGCGCTACACCATGCTGCCCACCAACACCGAAATCACCAACCCCTGGAACCAGCTGTACCAGGGCGTGGAGCGCTCCAACATCTGCATCCAGCAGATTCCGCAGATGGACCTCTACACCAACGGCTCGGCGGCCGATAAGGACGCCCTGCGCCGCCTGCACGGCGAGGCCCTGACGCTGCGGGCCCAGTACTACTTCGAGCTGGTGCGCAACTGGGGCGATGTGCCGGCCCAGTTCACGCCGTCGGTTTCGGGCCAGGACTTCAACCTGCCGAACGCCGACCGCAAAGCCACGCTGACCAAGCTCATCGAGGACCTGCTGCTGGCCGAGGAGCTGGTGCCGTGGCGCACGGCCGCCGGCCCCGCCAACGAGCGGATTACCAAAGGCGCTGTGAAAGCCCTGCGGGCTCGTCTGGCGCTGTTCCGGGGTGGCTACTACGCCAACGCCCGCACCGGCCAGATGGAGCGCGCCCCCGACTACCAGGACTATTACCGCATTGCCCGCCAGGAGTGCGCCGAGCTGATGGCTAACCGGGGCGAGCACAACCTGAATCCCAGCTTCCTGGAGGTGTTCAAGAGCATCAACGAGAAGCGCGCGGAAGCGGCCAACGAAATCCTGTTCCAGGTGGGCATGTCGACGGCTACGGCCGGCTCGGGCAGCAAGCTGGGCTACTACAACGGCCCGCGCCTGCAGAACACTACAGGCATCTACGGCTCGACGCAGGGTGCCGTTACTATTGCGCCGCCTTACTTCTACGCGTTCGACTCCACCGACACGCGCCGCGACGTTACGATTACGCCCTACGGCATCGGTACGGGTACCAACTTCCAGTCGGGTGTGGCGCTGAACTCCGTCACGGACGGCAAATTCCGCCGAGACTGGCACGTGCCGCCCGTAACCGGCTCCGTCAACTACCTCGACTACAACTGGCCCCTGATTCGCTTCGCCGACGTGCTGCTGATGTACGCCGAAGCTGAAAACGAGCTGAACGGCCCGACTGCTTCGGCGCAAAGTGCACTGCTGGAAGTGCGCGGCCGTGCTTTCGGCGGCGACCGGACCAAGGCGCAGGCTACTCTCACCGCGGCTGGTTTCAGCCTCGCCGGCAAAGACAACTTTTTCAATGCGCTGGTAAACGAGCGGTATCTGGAGTTCGGCAGCGAAGGCATCCGCAAGTACGACCTGATCCGCTGGAACCTGTTCGCTACCAAGATTGCCGAGGTGAAAGCCAACATCGAGAAGATGGCCCGGGGCGAAGCGCCTTACCAGAACGTGCCGCTGTACATGTACTACCGCACGCCGGCCGCCGGCCCCGTGCAGTGGACCCGCTCGTTCTACCGTCCCTCACCCACGCCCAACACTGCGCCGGCCGGTACCGTGCGCGTGAACTGGCGCCAGGCCATCAATGGCGCTTACGTTGCCAACACCAAGCCCGTAGGCACTTCCTACGTGCTGACGCCGGGTGGCAATGCTGATGTGAGTGTGGCCAGCGGCCTGGCCGCCGAGTACGTGCCCAACCGCGGCAAAGAGCTGCTCCCGATTCCGCAAAGCACGCTCAGCTCCGACCCGGCGCTGGTGCAGAACTTCGGCTACTAACGCCTTTCCGGTTTTCGTTATGCTCCTCGCCTCCAACCGCCTGTTTCTCGAAGACGATGCCCAGCCCTGGGAAACCGTGGGCGAAGGCGTGCGCCGCAAGGTGCTCACCTACGACAGCCAGCTGATGCTGGTGCGGGTGGAGTTTGAGGCGGGGAGCATCGGGCCGCCGCACCGGCATGTGCACACGCAGATGACGCACATCGTCAGCGGCCGGTTCAACGTGACCGTCGATGGAAAAATGCGGGTGCTGCAGGCCGGCGACACGTTTCATGCGCCCTCCAATGTGGTGCACGGCGTGGTATGCGTGGAAGCAGGCGTGCTGCTTGATGCCTTCAGCCCGATGCGGGAAGATTTTGTGTAGTGGCTGAGCCATTTGAATTTATGAGACTACTGAGGAAACTACTGCTCCTGCTGACGGGGATAGGGGGGATGGGGATCTTTTCAGCCCGGGCCCAGCAGGTGACGGTGGCAGCGGATGGTTCGGGCCAGTTCCGGACCATCCAGGCTGCTCTCAACAGCTTGCCCAACGAGGCCGCCAGGCCGCGCACGGTGTACATCAAGAATGGCACCTACCGCGAAAAGGTGATGCTCGATGGCAAGCAGAACATCACGCTCAAGGGCCAGAGCGAAAAGGGCGTGGTACTCACCTACGCCCAGGCCCGCGACGAGTGGCGCTGCGACCCGGTGGCCGGCCAGGACGACTGGGGTGTGGCCACGCTGAACATGCGCAACTCGCCGGATATCACGCTCGAAAACCTCACCATCATCAACAGCTACGGCTTCGATGCCAAAGGTGACGTGGAAATACCCTGCGCCACGGCTCCGGGCGGCAAGCGCACCATCGGCAAAAACGGCCACCAGATGGCTCTGCGCACCATGCCCGGCACCACCCGCCTCACCGTGAAGCACTGCACGCTGCGGGCGCTGGGCGGCGACACGGTGAGCCCCTGGGATGTGGACGCCGGCATGTACTACTTCAAGGACTGCACGCTGGAAGGCGGCGTGGATTTCTACTGCCCCCGCGGCTGGGCCTTCGCCGAAAACTGCCGCTTCATCTGCCACAACACCTCGGCCGCCATCTGGCACGACGGCTCCGGCAATCAGGAGTCGAAAACGGTGCTCAAGAACTGCTCGTTTGAGGGCGATGCCGGCTTCAAGCTGGGCCGCTTTCACCGCGAGGCGCAGTTCTTCCTGGTGAACTGCAAGTTCTCGCGCGACATGGCCGACGCCGACATCTACCAGGCCAGCTCGGGTCCGGGTGCGAAGCAGTGGGGCCGCCGCGTGTATTACCAGAACTGCCGCCGCGAAGGGGGCGACTACGCCTGGCACAAAGACAACCTGAGCACCGCCCCCGGCGCCCTGAAAGCCTCCAACATCACGGCCGACTGGACGTTTGGCGGCCGCTGGTATCCGGTATCGGGCAAGCCTGCCACGGTAGCGTTGCCCGCTTACGACCCCACAGCCAAAGACCGGTACTCCGCATTGCCCCAGGCGGCTTCTACTGCCCCGGCAGGATCTGCTGCTGCCGCGCCTTCCACCGACAGCGTGGCCGAGAAGATGCTGGTGTATCAGCGCAGCGTAGGAGGCTGGCCCAAAGCCGTTGGCAGCGCCAAAGTAGACTACAGCAAGCCGCTGTCGGCAGCAGTGCGGGCCAGCACGCTGGCCGATGCCGGCCGCAACGACGCCACCATCGACAACGACGCTACCACCCGCGAAATCCGCTACCTGGCCAAGGCCTTCAAAGCCACCGGCAAAGCAGAGTATAAGGCAGCGGCTGAGAAAGGAGTCCGGTTTCTGCTGCAGATGCAGTACGCCAACGGCGGCTTTCCGCAGTACTACCCCGACAAGAGCAACTACCGCCACCAGATAACCTACAACGACAACGCCATGGTGAAGGCGCTGCAGGTACTGCGGGACCTGAGCCGCCGCACCAACGACCTGGACGCGCTGAACGCCAGCCTGACCGAGCCCGCCACCCAGGCCGTGGCACGCGGCATCGACTGCATCCTGAAAACGCAATACGTGCAGCGCGGCAAGCTCACGGCCTGGTGCGCCCAGCACGACGAGGTAACCCTGCAGCCTGCCAAGGCCCGGGCTTTCGAGCTGGCCTCGCTCAGCGCCATGGAATCGGTGGGCATCGTGCGGTTTCTGATGGATACCGAAAACCCGACGCCCGCCATCCGGCAGGCCGTGGAGGCCGCCGTAGCCTGGCTCGATGCCGTGAAGCTGACCGGCTACGCCGTGAAAGACCAGCCCGACGCCCGCCAGCCCAAAGGCTTCGACCGGGTGATAGTGCCGGAAGCCGGCTCCACCATCTGGGCCCGCTTCTACGACCTGGAAACCAACCAGCCGATTTACGTGGGCCGCGAATCCAAGCCCCAGGCCAGGCTGGCCGACATTGAGTATGAGCGCCGCACGGGCTACGCCTACGCCGGCGTCTGGCCCGAAAAGCTGCTGAACCGCGAGTATCCGCGCTGGCAGCAGAAATGGAACACAACCGCCAGCCCCGCGCCGGGCAGCACAAAGTAAGACTTGTTATGTCGCATCTATCCCAACAACTGATAGCTCAGGCCGCCGCTACCACTGCCGTAGCGCTGCCTCAGCCGGCGCATTTCCAGCTGCCGGAGAAGGTTCTGCAGTTCGGCACCGGCGTGCTGCTGCGCGGCCTGCCCGACTACCTCATCGACAAAGCCAACCGCCAGGGTATCTTCAATGGCCGCATTGTGGTAGTCAAATCCACTGACGGCGGCGACATCGACGCGTTTCGCCGCCAGGACGGGCTGTACACGCTCGGTATCCGGGGTATTGAGGATGGCCGCGAAGTAGAAGAAAACGTGGTGTGCTCGGCCATCAGCCGGGTGCTGTCGGCCAAAAGCCAGTGGGCCGAAATTGTGGCCTGCGCCGCCAATCCGGAGCTGCAGGTGGTGATTTCCAATACCACGGAAGTCGGCATCCAGCTCACCACCGACGACATTCAGCAGAGCCCGCCGCAGTCTTTCCCCGGCAAGCTGCTGGCGTTTCTGCTGGCCCGCTACCAGGCCTTCGGCGGCGACAAAGACAAGGGCTTGGTGATAGTGCCCACCGAGCTGATTGCCGACAATGGCACCAAGCTGGAAGGCATTCTGCTGGAGCTGGCCCACCGCAACGGCCTCGACGCCGAGTTCATCGACTGGCTGGAAACCGCCAACCAGGTCTGCAACTCGCTCGTGGACCGCATTGTGCCCGGCCGCCCCGACGAGGCCACCCAGCAGGCACTGGCCACCCAGCTGGGCTACCACGACAACTTGCTGACCATCTCGGAAGTATACACGCTCTGGGCCATTGAAGGCGACGAGCGGGTGAAGCGCATTCTGAGCTTCGAGCAGGCCGATGCCGGCGTCATCGTGCAGCCCGACATCAACCTGTTTCGGGAGCTGAAGCTGCGCCTGCTCAACGGCACGCACACGCTCAGCTGCGCGCTGGCGTTTCTGGCCGGCTTCCCAACGGTGCGTGAGGCGATGGAAGACGAGCAGATGGCCGGCTTCATCCGGAACCTGATGCTGACGGACCTGCTGACCGGCATTCCGTACGCCGTGGAAGAGAAAGTAGGCCAGCGTTTCGGCCGCCAGGTACTCGACCGGTTCCGCAATCCGGCTATTGAGCACCGCTGGCTGTCCATCAGCATGAACTACACCATGAAGATGCAGATGCGCAACGTGGCTACGCTGCTGCACTTCTACCAGCAGCAGCAGGCCGTGCCGCACTACATGGCGCTGGGCTTCGCGGCCTATCTGCTGTTCATGCGCGGCACGCACGAGCAGGCCGGCAACTGGTACGGGGAGGCCCACGGCCAGCACTACCTGATTCAGGACGAAAAAGCCGCCTATTTCGCCGACCTGTGGGCGCGTCTCGAACCGGCCACGCTGGTCCGGACGGTGCTGCACAACCAGAACATCTGGGGCCACGACCTGGCCGCGCTGCCCGGCTTCGCTGACAGCGTGAGCCACTACCTGAGCCAGATGCTGCAGCACGGTGTACGCGCCACGCTGGCTACGGCCCTGGACAAAGCCCTGGCAGTGTAAGGACCGGGCCGGGCTTACGCCGTACCGGAGAGTACATGAAGCTAAGCCCGCCGCCCGCCGCTACATTCCGGTCAAGAAAGAAGAAAACAACCCAATGAAACATCTGGTAGCCAAAATCCATCCGCAGGACAACGTACTGGTCGCGCTGACTGACCTGCCCGCCGGCACGCCCGTCACCTGGGAGGGCACCACCGTCACGACCACCGAAAAGATTCCGGCCAAGCACAAGCTGGCCCTGCAGTTTCTGGCCCCCGGCGACCCGGTACATATGTACGGGGTGCTGGTGGGTAAAGCCGCCGCGGCTATTGGCGTGGGCGGCCTGCTGACCACGGCCAACATTCGCCACGCCACCGACAGCTACGACGAGCACGCCCAGCACCGCGCCGAGTGGCAGGCGCCCAGCGTGGAAAAGTGGCAGGACCGCACCTTCATGGGCTTCCACCGTGCCGACGGCAGCGTGGGCACCGCCAACTACTGGCTGGTGATTCCGCTGGTGTTCTGCGAAAACCGCAACATTCAGGTACTGGAAGAAGCCCTGGTGAATGACCTCGGCTACGCCCGCCGCAAGAGCTACCAGCCCCAGACCCAGGAGCTGATTTCGCTTCTGCAGGCCGGCAAGTCGGTGGAAGAAATTCTGGCCACCGACCTGCATTCTGCGGAGGACGGGCACCAGAAAGCCAAGCTGTTCCCGAACGTGGACGGCATCCGCTTTCTGCAGCACGAAGGCGGCTGCGGCGGCATCCGGCAGGATGCCCAGACGCTCTGCGGCCTGCTGGCCGGCTACATCACGCACCCCAACGTAGCAGGAGCCACAGTGCTCAGCCTCGGCTGCCAGAACGCGCAGGTGAGCATGCTGCAGGACGAAATCAACAAGCGCAGCCCCAACTTCAGCAAGCCGCTGTTTGTACTGGAGCAGCAGAAGCTGGGCACCGAGGAAACGCTCATCAGCATGGCCCTGCGCCAGACTTTTGCGGGCCTGATGCAGGCCAACCAGCAAACCCGGCAGCCGGCCCCGCTCAGCAAGCTGTGCATCGGGCTGGAGTGCGGCGGCTCCGACGGCTTCTCCGGCATCTCCGCCAACCCCGCCGTGGGCCACGTGTCCGATATGCTGGTGGCCCTGGGCGGTTCCGTGATTCTGGCGGAGTTTCCGGAGCTGTGCGGCGTAGAGCAGGAGCTGGTAGACCGCAGCGTCGACTCGGCCACGGCCGAGCGGTTCAGCTCCCTGATGAAAGCTTACGGCGACAGCGCCATTGCCGTGGGCTCGGGCTTCGACATGAACCCTTCGCCCGGCAACATCCGCGACGGCCTGATTACGGACGCCATGAAATCGGCCGGGGCGGCGCGTAAAGGCGGTTCCTCGCCCGTGGTAGCCGTGCTCGACTACCCGGAGCCTGTCACGAAGCCCGGCCTCAACCTGCTCTGCACCCCCGGCAACGACGTGGAATCAACGACGGCCGAAGTAGGCTCGGGCGCTAACGTGGTGCTGTTCACCACCGGCCTCGGCACGCCTACCGGCAACCCCATTGCGCCCGTGGTGAAAATTGCGACCAACACGGCCCTGGCCAAGCGCATGCCCGACATCATCGACCTGAACACCGGCACCGTTATCGACGGCGAAGAAACCATTGAGCAGGCCGGGGAGCGGATTCTGGACTACGTCATCCGGGTGGCCAGCGGCGAGGAAGTAGCCGCCGTGCGCCACGGCCAGACCGACTTCATTCCGTGGAAACGCGGCGTGAGCCTGTAGTATAAAACCCAACGCGTGGTGGTCAGCTACCGGCATCGTTTGCGGCGGTTAATCCGCGTAAACGGCTCGAAATCTGGCCGGAAGCTGCCCGCATCTGAATACCTTTAGCCCGCTTGCCCCGCCTGCGTACAAGCACCGCCCATCATAATTCCCCCTGATTATGAAGCCTTTTCTGAATAACGATTTCCTGCTGCAGACCGCTACGGCCCAGACGCTCTACCACGAGTACGCGGCGGCCATGCCCATCATCGACTACCACAATCACCTGCTGCCCGACCAGATTGCCCAGGACAAGCAGTTCGATACTATCACCCAGATCTGGCTCTACGGCGACCATTACAAGTGGCGCGCCATGCGGGCCAATGGCGTGCCGGAGCGCTACATCACCGGTGACGCCTCCGACTGGGAAAAGTTCGAGAAATGGGCCGAAACCGTGCCCCAGACGGTGCGCAACCCGCTCTATCACTGGACGCACCTGGAGCTGCAGCGCTACTTCGGCATCACGGAGCTGCTGAACGCCGGCAGCGCCCGCCGCATCTACGACCAGTGCAACGAGAAGCTGCGCACGCCGGAGTACTCGGTGCAGAACCTGCTGCGCCGCATGAAGGTGGAAACGCTCTGCACCACCGACGACCCGGCCGACTCGCTGGAACATCACCGCGCGCTGGCCGCCAGCGGCTTTGAGGTGCGCGTGCTGCCTACGTTCCGCCCCGACAAGGCCATGGCCGTGGACGATGCCGCTTCCTACAACCAGTACCTCGACAAGCTGGGCGAAGCTGCGGCCGTGGAAATCCGCACGTTCTTCGACCTGCAAACGGCCCTGCGCCTGCGCCACGACTACTTCGCCGCTCTCGGCTGCCGCCTCTCTGACCATGGGCTGGAGCAGATTTACGCCGCCGACTACACCGAGTCGGACTGCAACGACATCTTCGCCAAGATTCGGAGCGGGGAGGAGCTGGCGGCCGATGAGGTGCTGCGCTTCAAATCGGCGATGCTGGTGCTGCTGGCCGAAATGGACTGGGAGAAAGGCTGGACCCAGCAGTTCCATTTGGGTGCGCTGCGCAACAACAACGCCCGCATGCTGCGCCAGCTTGGTCCCGATACCGGCTGGGACTCCATCGGTGACTTCCCGCAGGGCCGTGCCCTCTCGAAGTTTCTCAACCGCCTCGACGAGCAGGACAAGCTGGCCAAAACCATCATCTACAACCTGAATCCGGCCGACAACGAGCTGATTGCCACCATGATTGGCAACTTCAACGACGGTTCGGTGGCCGGCAAGGTACAGTTCGGTTCCGGCTGGTGGTTCCTGGACCAGAAGGACGGCATGGAAAAGCAGATCAACGCCCTAAGCAACATGGGCCTGCTGAGCCGCTTTGTGGGCATGCTCACCGACTCGCGCAGCTTCCTCTCGTACCCGCGCCACGAGTATTTCCGCCGCGTGCTCTGCAACCTGTTCGGCAACGACGTGGAAAACGGCGAGCTGCCGGAAGACCTCGAAGGCCTGGGCCAGATCATCCGCAACATCTGCTACGGCAACGCCAGGCAGTACTTCGGTTTTGAGGCGGTAGCAAAGCCCGCCGAAGCCGCCACGGTATGAGTGAAAGTGCGCGTCATGCAGAGGCGCAGCCGAAGCATCTCGCGTGCTGACGTAGGATTGCCATAGCAACCTCAGCACGCAAGATTCCTCGCAAGCTCGGAATGACGTTCCCAAGACCCCAAGCTCCCAAGTTCCCAAGTCCCCAACATGAAGCAAGTTGTCACCTTTGGTGAAATCATGATGCGGCTTTCCCCGCCGCTCAACTACCGCATTCCGCAGGCCAGCTCGCTGGAAATCACCTACGGCGGCGGCGACGCCAACGTGGGCGCCGCGCTGGTGCACCTGGGCATGCCGGCCGCGCACGTAGGCTGCTTTCCCGATAACGCGGTAGGCCACGCGGCGGTGCAGGCGTTCCGCGCCCACGGCGTGGATATGAGCCACTGCGTGTTCCGGGGCGAGCGGCTGGGCCTGTATTTCCTGGAAGTAGGCGCCTCACTGCGGGCCAGCCGCATCGTGTACGACCGGTACAACTCGGCTTTTGCCAACCTGCAGCCGGAGTGGTTCAACTGGGATGACATCCTGAAAAACGCCCAATGGCTGCACTGGACGGGTATCACGCCCGCCATTTCGGCCTCTGCGGCCCAGGCCACGCGCGAAGCCATTCAGGCAGCCCGCCGGCTCGGCATCATGGTGTCGGCCGATGTGAACTACCGCCGCAACCTGTGGCAGTACGGCCAGAAAGCGCAGGATGTGATGCCCGAGCTGGTGGCCGGCTGCGACATGGTGGTGTGCACCGAAGGCGACGCCGCCGACCTGTTCGGTATCAAAGCCGATGAGGGGGCCGAAAACAGCTTCGTGTCGATGAGTGAAAAGCTTATCGAGCGTTTCCCGCAGATCAAGCAGGTAATTGCCACCAAGCGCAAAACCCAGAGTGCCTCGCATGAGCGCATCAAAGGCATGGCGTACGTGAACGGCGCCTACTACCAGACCCTGTACTTCGACATCAACCCCGTCGTGGACCGCATCGGCGGTGGCGACTCGTTTATTTCGGGTTACATCTACGGGCAGCAGCACTACCCCGCGGTAGAGGAGGCCCTGACCTTCGCCACGGCCGCTTCGGCCCTCAAGCACACCATCCACGGCGACGTCAACCTCGTAACGGCCGCCGAAGTGGAGCACATCATGGCCGGCAACACCACCGGCCGGCTGCTCCGTTAATTCATAAGTAGTTGATTGATAGCTGTTAGCTGCTGGCAGCAACAAATGGTAAATAACTATCAACCAACAACGAGCACTACCTGATACCTCTCCACATGCCGCGTTTTTCCGCCGACCATATTCTCGCTACTGTTTTGCACACGCCCATCGTGCCGGTGTTCTACCACGCCGATGCCGCGTATGCCGAGCGTATTCTGCAGGCCTGCTACGAGGGTGGCCTGCGGGTGTTTGAGTTCACCAACCGCGGTGCCAACGCCCTCGACGTATTCCGGCAGCTGGTGCCGTTTGTGCACGAAAACTGCCCGGAAATGCTGCTCGGCATCGGTACCATCTACACCGCCGCCGATGCGGAGCGGTTTATAGAGGCCGGCGCCGATTTTGTGGTGCAGCCCTGCATTACGGCGGAAGTGGCCGACGCCTGCCGCCACCACCAGACGCCCTGGCTGCCGGGCACCATGACCGTGCGCGAAGTATACGAAGCCATGCAGCTGGGCGCGGCCATCGTGAAGGTATTCCCCGGCAACGTGGTCGGGCCCGGCTTTATTAAGAGCCTGCGCGGCCCGATGCCCACCGTGCCCCTGATGGTAACGGGCGGCGTGGAGCCTACCACCAAGAGCCTGCGCGAGTGGTTTGGCGCGGGCGTAAACGTGGTAGGCATGGGCTCCCAGCTGTTCAAAAACGACGATCCGGCCGTGCTGAAGCAGCTGCTCACCGATTTACTTGCTTTCCTGCCGACTATCAGGAAATAAGCCTTGCCTTTCCGGCTGCCACCCGGCAGCTACTGCCACTCCTTTCCGCGGCTATTTGCTCACTGTTTTTCCACCCGCCCGATGATTCAAGCTCCCCCCGCTGCTTCGGCCCCAGTCACTGACCCGATTGGCAAATACCGCTGGACTATCTGTTCACTGGTATTCTTTGCCACTACCGTCAACTACCTCGACCGGGCCGTTATTTCGCTGCTCAAGCCTTACCTCGAAACCGAGTTTCACTGGAACGCCGGTGACTACGCCAACATCGAAATTGCGTTCAAGCTGGCTTACTCGCTGGGCATGCTGGGCGTGGGGCGCGTTATTGATAAGCTCGGCACCAAGATTGGCTACGCACTGTCCACCTTTCTGTGGAGCGTGGCAGCCATCGGGCACGCCTTTGTGAGCAGCACGCTGGGGTTCAGCGTAGCCCGGGCGTTTCTGGGCGTTACGGAGGCCGGCAACTTCCCGGCCGCCATCAAAACCACGGCCGAGTGGTTTCCGCAGAAGGAGCGGGCCCTGGCTACCGGCATCTTCAACTCGGGCTCCAACGTGGGCGCTATTATCGCGCCGCTTACCGTGCCGCTCATTGCCGAGTCCATTGGCTGGCGCTGGGCCTTCGTGATTACCGGGGCCATCGGGTTTGTGTGGCTGATACTGTGGTTTATCTACTACGAAGTGCCCGCCCGCCAGGCCCGCCTCAGCAAAGCCGAATTCGACTACATCCACAGCGACGTAGACGATATGGCCGCCGCCGCTATTACCACCGAGCCAAAAGTATCGTGGTTCAAGCTACTGACCTTCCGCCAGACCTGGGCCTTCGTGCTCGGCAAGTTCCTGACGGACCCGATTTGGTGGTTCTACCTGTTCTGGTTGCCCGACTTCCTGAGCAAGCAATACGGTTTGAAAGGCACTGATATTGCGCTGCCGGTAGCCATGGTCTACATTCTGTCCAGCGTGGGCAGCGTGGGCGGCGGCTGGATTCCGCTCAACTTCATCAAGAAAGGCTGGGCACCCTTCCGGGCTCGCAAAACCAGCATGCTGCTGATTGCGCTGTGCGTATTCCCGATTGTATTCGCGCAGCGTCTGGGCCAGATAGACATGTGGCTGGCGGTGCTCGTGATTGGTATTGCGGCCGCTGCGCACCAGGCCTGGAGCGCCAACATCTTCACCACGGTTTCGGACATGTTCCCGAAGCGGGCCGTGGCCTCCGTGACTGGCATTGGTGGCATGGCCGGTGGCCTGGGCGGCATTGCCCTCACGGCGCTGGTGCAGAAGCAGATGTTCGTGCACTATGAAAGCATCGGCCAGCTTGACAAGGCCTACTTCATCATGTTCTGGATTTGCGGTGCCGCATACCTGCTGGCGTGGCTGCTGATGCATTTCCTGGCGCCGCGCATGAAGAAAATTGACATCGACGCGTAACACGGCAACGACCTGCTTCCATGAAACGACTTCTCACTTTTGCGCTGCTGCTCCTGCTTGGAGTAGCGGCCTTCGCTCAGGCCACCGACAACAAAAAGGACCAGGCTGCCGCCAAAGAAGTGGAGGCGCTGGAACGCCAACGCTTTGAGGCGCAGGTAAAAAAAGACTACCCGCTGCTGGAAAAGCTGTTTGCCGATGACCTGGTGTATACCCACGCCAACGGCAAGCAGAACAACAAAACCGAGTACCTGCAAAGCATCCGCGACGGCAAAAGCGTGTACGACAAGATTGAGGTGCAGGCCCTGAACGTGCGGGCCTACAACGATGGCAAAACTGCCGTCGTGAATGGCACCATCATCATCACGCAGCCCAACAAGCCCGACGGCACGCCTAACGTGGCCCACCTGAAATATGTGGTGGTACAGGTGAAGGATGCTAAAAAAGGCTGGCAGGTAGTGCTCTGGCAGAGCCAGAAGCAGCCGGAGGCGAAAAGCTAAACGGAGCTACATGCTCCAATGAGGCCGGCCAGACACCGGCCTGTTAAGAAAATGCGGCGGCTGAAAGAGGGGAGTGGAGGTTAGGGGCCACGAACCATCCGGAAGGCCGCCGCACCCTTACTACGCCCCTCCGCTATCCTTCCCACTCCATGAGTATCACGAATGAAAACGCTATAGCCCAGCCAGTTGGTACTACCCTGGAGCGCTATATCATGCGCAAGCAGGCCGAATTTGCTTTTGCCACCGGCGAGCTGAGCCAGCTGCTGCGCGACATTGCGCTGGCCGGCAAAATCGTAAACCGCGAAGTAAACCGCGCGGGCCTGACCAGCATTATCGGGGGCATGGGCCAGCAGAACGTGCAGGGCGAGGCGCAGCAGAAACTGGACGTAGAAGCCAATATCCGCTTTATCCGGGCCCTCACTAACGGTGGCGAGGCCTGCGCCGTGCTGAGCGAGGAAGAGGACGACATCATCCATACCGGCAACTGCCAGGGCAAGTACGTAGTGGCCATCGACCCGCTCGATGGCTCCAGCAACATCGACGTCAACATCAGTATCGGTACCATCTTCAGCATCTACCGGCGCGTAACGCCGGTGGGGCAGGAGGCCACCCGCAAAGACTTTCTGCAGGGCGGGCGCAAGCAGGTGGCGGCCGGCTACATTCTGTACGGCTCCAGCACCATGCTGGTGTACACCACCGGCCACGGTGTGGTCGGCTTCACCTACGAAAACTCGCTGGGCGAATTCTTCCTCTCGCACCCCAACATCACTATTCCGGCCGGCGGCACTACGTTTTCCTGCAACGAAGGCAACTGGTTCGACTATGCCCAGTACGTGCGCGACTTCCTGACGCAGTGCAAGCAGCAGCGCATGAGCGGCCGCTACGTAGGCTCCCTGGTGGCCGACTACCACCGCAACCTGTTCACGGGTGGCATCTACCTGTATCCGCCTACGGCCAAAAATCCGCAGGGCAAGCTGCGGCTGCTGTATGAGGGCTACCCGCTGGCCTTCGTGATTGAGCAGGCCGGCGGCCGGGCCGAAACCGGAGCCGGAGCGGTGCTCGATATTGAGCCGACCGAGTTCCACCAGCGCGCCCCGCTGTACGTGGGTTCCGCCAATCTGGTGCAGGACCTGGTGGCCCTGGCCGCCGTTGAGGCCACGCCCGCGTAGCAACTCCCGCTTTCGGTTTCACTTCTTCGCTCTCGCACTTTCTCCCATGAACCAGACGCTACACGACTTTTCCCGGCGGGATTTTCTGCAGAAATCGGTGCTGGCTACGGCTGGCCTGCTGACGACCGGACCGCTAGGCGTGCTGGCCGCGCCGGCCGCCAAAAAACGGCGCGTGGCCATGGTGGGCACCGGCCACCGTGGCACCGGCATGTGGGGCACGCAGCTGCTCAAGGAACACGGCGACGTTATCGAGTTTGTGGGCCTCTGCGACAGCAACAAGGGCCGGCTCGAAACGGCCAAGAAGATGATGGGCGTCTCGTGCCCCACCTTCACTGATTTCGAGCTGATGATGCGCAGGCAGAAGCCCGACATTCTGCTAGTGACGACCGTGGACTCCACCCACGATGAGTTCATTATCAAGGGCATGGAAATGGGCGCCGACATTGTGTCGGAGAAGCCCATGACCACCGACGAAACCAAGTGTCAGGCCATTCTGGACGCCGAGAAGCGCACCGGCAAAAAGGTCACCGTCACGTTCAACTACCGCTACTCGCCGCACCGCCAGAAAATCTACGACCTGATCCGGCAGGGCGCCATCGGCACGGTGACGTCCGTCGATTTTCACTGGTACCTCGACAACCGCCACGGCGCCGACTATTTCCGCCGCTGGCACCGCCTCACCGAGAAAAGCGGCTCGCTGTGGGTGCACAAAGCCAGCCACCACTTCGACCTGCTAAACTGGTGGCTGCAGTCGGAGCCTGAGACGGTGTACGCGAAGGGCGCGCTGGAAAACTACGGCAAGAATGGCCCGTTCCGCTTCAGCAACTGCCGCCCCTGCCCGCACAAAGCCCAGTGTCCCTACTACTGGGACCTGACCAAGGACGCCCGCCTGATGGCCCTCTATGCCGCCAACGAGCAGCACGACGGCTACCTGCGCGACGGCTGCGTGTACAAGGAAGATGTCAATATCTACGACAAGATGGCGGCCACCATCGGCTACGCCAACGGGGTGCAGGTCAGCTATTCACTCACGGCGTACTCGCCCTACGAAGGCTACCGCATTGCCTTCAACGGCACCAAAGGCCGCATCGACGCGTGGATTAAAGAGTCGGGAGCCATGAAAATGGAGCCGTACGACGAGATAATGCTGGCGCGCAACTTCGGGCCGGTCGAATACATTCAGGTACCGCAGGCCGAAGGGCACGGCGGCGGCGACGTGCTGCTGCGGGAGCGGATTTTCCGCACACCCGACGCGCCCGACACCTGGCGGCAGGCCGCTGGCAGCCGCGACGGCGCTATGGCCATTCTGGTGGGCATCGGGGCGCGCAAAAGCATAGCCAGCGGCCAGCCCGTGCGCATCGCCGACCTGACCACGCTCCGTCCGCAAGCCGTAAAAGCCTAACCCTGGCGCAGGCTGTAGCCTTCGGCCGGGTACTTTTTTCAACTCCTACTTTGTGGCGCAGGAGCTGCGCCACCACCACACTGCTCTTCTTTCCCTATGCCTAAAATCATTTCGCCCCAGGTTGAGTTCGGCACCTTGCTGAGCCAGATGAAAGCCGTTACGCCGGAAGTATTCACGCCGGACGGGCAGTTTCTGAACCTGCTGGAAGGCCGCTGGCAGGAACCCGGCAAGCCCCGGCCGTTCACCTCGCCCATTGATGGCACCGAGCTCGGCAGCCTGCCCATGCTCGACCACGCTACGGCCCTGCGCGCCGTGCAGGCCGCCAAAAAGGAAGCCGCCGAATGGGCCGGAGTAGACCTGGATGAGCGCAAGCGCCGCGTGCAGGACTGCCTCGACCAGCTACGCCAGCAAGTGGAACTGACCGGCAAGCTCATCATGTGGGAAATCGGCAAAACCTACAAGCTCGGCTTCACGGATATTGACCGCGCCATTGAGGGCGTGCAGTGGTACGTTGATAATATTGAGGGCATGCTGGGCAGCCGCAAGCCGCTGGGCCTCGTGAGCAACATTGCTTCCTGGAACTACCCGATGTCGGTGCTGCTGCACGCGGTGCTGGTGCAGGCGCTGTGCGGCAACTCGGTCATCGCCAAAACGCCTACGGATGGCGGCTTCATCTCGCTGAGCCTGACCTTCGCCATTGCGCGCCGCTGCGGCCTGCCCGTGACGCTGGTGAGCGGCTCGGGCGGCGAGCTAAGCGACGTGCTGGTGAAAAACGACGCCGTGGATTGCCTCAGCTTCGTGGGCGGGCGCTACAACGGCCGCAACATTGCCGACGCCCTCAGCTCGGAGCACAAGCGCTACATGCTGGAAATGGAAGGCGTGAACACCTACGGCATCTGGAACTTCAGTGACTGGGATGGCCTCTCCGACCAGCTCAAGAAGGGCTACGACTACGGCAAGCAGCGCTGCACGGCCTACGTACGCTTCGTGGTGGAGCGCCGCCTGTTCCCGCAGTTTGTGGAAACCTACTGGAACACCATTAAGGGCCTGAAAGTGGGCAACCCCACGCTCGTGGACAGCGCCGACGACAAGCTGCCGGATCTGGCCTTTGGGCCGGTCATCAACAAAGCCCAGGCCGAAGATCTGGACCGCCTCTACGCCGACGCCCTGAAAACCGGCGCCACGCCTATTTTCGAAGGCAAGCTCGACGACAGCCTGTTCCTGCCCGGCCAGGACCGCTCGGCGTACCGTGCCCCGCGGGCCCTCGTGAACCTGCCCCGCCAGAGCGAGCTGTATTTCAAGGAGCCCTTCGGCCCGATTGACAGCATTGTGCTGGTAGATAGGGTAGAGGAGCTGGTGGGCGAAATGAACATCAGCAACGGGGCCCTGGTGGGCGCGCTGGCCTCCGACGACGAGAAGTGGGCCAAGCGCACGGCCAAAGAAGTGCGGGCCTTTAAGATGGGCATCAACAAGCTCCGCTCGCGCGGCGACCGGGAAGAAGTGTTCGGGGGCCTCGGCGAGTCGTGGAAGGGCGCTTTTGTGGGTGGTGCGCTGCTGGTAGAAGCCGTAACGGAAGGCGACAAGCCGGTGCTGGGCAACTACGAGGATGCCATTCTGCTGCCGGAGAAAATCTAGTTCAACATAAGGTATAAGGTATAGGAAGCAGCGCCCCAACCGGCCGGTACACTCCGGGCTGGTTGGGGCGCTGCTTCTTTCCGCCGCTAGCCCGGCTATTCGGCGAACGGGAAGGTTTGCAGAGCCTCCCAGGGGCCGCCCCGGTAGGCCCAGAGTTGCAGCCCCGTTCCGGTGGCCTCAAACGGCTGGAAGCTTGCCGCAAGCTCCTGGTGCAGCGTGCGGGCTACGGCGGGCTCTACCTTGTTCTGCACCGTGATATGCGGCTGAAGCTTTTGCTGGTCCTGCGGCGTCAGGTGAGGGTGCCAGAGTGTCTGCAGCTCCTTGTGCAGGGTGCGCAACTCCTGGTTTTCGAGCGTGTACGCCACCCCACGGCCCAGAAAGCGCAGCCCGGTTACGGCCAGTGCCAGCGGCTGCAGCTGTGTGGCCAGGGTAGTGAGCTGAGAGGCTATGGCGTTGAAATCAGGGCCGGGAAGGTGATGAAACAGCGTGAGGTGGGCCTGCAGGAAGTTGCGCTCCGGCGGAAAGTAGCGGCTGCGCAGTTCATCGAAAAATCGCTGCGAATCGGCGTCGAGGGCCAGCGTGAGGATAAGGGGAGCAGAATAGTCGGGCATACCCTGGCAAACTGCCTATAGCCGTGTAGGGTTGGGCCGGAACCAGCAAAAGTGCCCGGAATGCGTCTTCCGGGCACTTTTAAGAACTTTCAGAAGCACCTACTGATTTCCGTCCTGGCTCAGCATCACCGGCACCGTCTGCGTAGCATCGTCTTGCTGCACGCGCAGGTAATACAGGCCGGCTGGGAGGCCGCTTGCCTCAACCGGAATGGCCATCATGCCTGCTTCAGGCCGCAGATTTCGCACACGCTGGCCGGTCGCATTGAGTAGCTCCACACGGGTTGCGGCGTCGCTGGCGGCCGGAAGCTGCACGGTAAAGCGGCCGTTGGCGGGATTTGGGAAAGTGCGCACCAGCGTTTTGCCCGTCATCGTCACTGCCTGCGCCGGCGAGTAGCTGATGGTGCCATCCGTGTCGCGCATGCCCAGGCGGTAGTAGGAGCGGCCCGCCAGCGGAGCCCCGTCCAGGGTGCTGTAGCTCTGGCCGGCCGGGCGGTTGCCGGCCTTCACGGTCTGTACTGTCTGCCAGTCGGTGCCGCCGCGGCTGCGCTGAATCAGGAACGCATCGGCGTGGTCTTCGCTGGCAGTAGCCCAGTTGATGCGCACCGTCTCGTTGCTGGCTTTGGCCGTAAAGCTTTTCAGCGTGACGGGCAGGGGTAGAGCGCCGGGCAGGCTCACGGCGTCGCCGCGCGAGCAGCCGAATGCCGAGCCGTAGGAGCTGCCCGTATAGTTGCCCGTCAGCCGGTCAATCTTATAAATGGTGCCGCCATCCGCATCCACGGCGTAGATGTTGCCGTCGCGGTCCGTGAACATGGAGCCGATATTCTGCTGGGTTGGAATGGGCGTGGCGGGCTGGGTGGTGGTGCCTACCGGGTTGGTAGCCGGCGTACTGATGCTGATGAACCGGTCGTTCTGCCCAAGGTAGCTGATGAGGGTGCCGGAGCGCACATCGTACACCCAGTCCTGAATACCGCCTTCCGGCACGGGTAGTGTGCCGTTGCTGGTCAGGAAAGCCTGTACTTCGGCCTGGTAGCCGGCAATAACGGCGGCCGTGGCCGGATCCGACGTATCGAGGCGGTTCCAGACCGGCGGGGTTGCCGGGAAGGTGGGAAGCGCGATAACCCCCACGTACAGCCGCAAATCGGAGACGCGCACCGGCCGCAGGAACGGAAACGGAACCGAAAAATCGAAGACGTAGAACACCCGGAAGGTCGCGCCGGCCACGTAGTAGTTCGAGCTGGCGTCCCCGTCCCCGATAAAGTTCAGGGTAAGGCGCGCATCATAAAAGCCCGATTCGCCGGATTGCGTCGGAGTCGTGACGTCGCCGGGGGAGGCGGGCGGCGCCACGGGCCCCAGGTTGGTGGCCTGCGCCGTGGCCAGGTCTACGCGGTAGAGGCTGGGCGGAGTGTTGAAGTTGCTGACCGTAATGGGTTGCAGCACCCGCAAGCCGTACACCACACTGCGGTTGTTGTCATCGGAGCCCAGCGCGTTCAGAATGATGGGAGTGCCACCATCCGTGACGGTCCCGATGGGCGTGAGCGAGCCGTCGGTGTTCACCTGCTGCAGCACCGAAGGGTTGCCGGCGCTGGCTGGGCAGGGCGAGGTTACGGCAAAACTGTTGGTCGGGAGCTGGGCCAGCAAATCATGACCATAGGCGAGCAGAAGAAAAGCGAGTAGTGTTTTTCTCATGGCGGGAAACATGATTACAGGTGAAAATGGGGAGTTGGGCGCTGCTGTCAAAAAGCCAGCTTCCCGAATTGAAGCCCTTTACTGCGTTTTTCTCAAAATGGATATATAAAAGATACGAGAATAATTTGTCTATATATAGCTGATTTTCATTGTGTAGCACAGAAGTGCCACTACAGCAGGCGTGTGAGCTGCTGCGGGCTGCTGGCTGGCTTCTCTGCATATTTGCCGCGTCATCGTTTCGCGTTCTGCTGTGCCGCCTATGTCTTACTATTCGCTTCTTATCCGCAACTGCGGCCAACTACTCACGCTGGCCGGTGTACCGGCGTCTGGCCCCCTCACCGGCAGCGCCCTGCGCGACTGGCAGGTGCTGGCCGATGCCTACGTGGCCTGCGCCGACGACCGGATAGTGGCAGTGGGCCCGATGGCTGAGCTGGATACCGCCCGCGTCGGGCCCGATACGCAGATAGTGGACGCGGGAGGGCGCGTGGTGATGCCGGGGCTGGTGGAATGCCATACGCATCTGGTGTTTGGCGGCAACCGGGCCCACGAGTTCCAGCGCAAGCTGCAGGGCGAATCCTACCTCGATATTCTGGCCAGCGGCGGCGGCATCCTGAGCACTGTGCGCGCCACACGCGCCGCCTCCGACGCGGAGCTGCTGGCCAATGCCCTGCACCATCTGGAAGGCTTCCGGCACTACGGCGTGACGACAGTAGAAGCCAAAAGCGGCTACGGCCTCGACGCCGAAACGGAGCTGCGGCTGGTGCGGGTAGCCCAGGAAGCCGGCCGGCAGCAGCCCGCGCAGGTGGTGCCCACCTTTTTGGGCGCCCACGTGCCCGGCCCCGAGTACAAGGGCCGCCCCGCCGACTACCTGCAGATGCTGGCCAACGACGTATTGCCCCACCTCAACCCGGCCGAAGTGCCCTTCGTGGATATTTTCTGCGAGGAAGGAGCCTTTAGCGTCAGGGAGTCGCGGCAGTTTCTGGAGCAGGCCCGGGCTCTGGGCTTCCAGCTGAAAATCCACGCCGAGCAGCTCCACGACCTGGGCGGCGCCGCTATGGCCGCCGAGCTGGGCGCCGTCAGCGCCGACCACTGCGACTATCTGAGCCAGGATGACGCGGCGCGCATCGCGGCCAACGGCCGGACGGTGGTAGTGCTGCTGCCGCTGGTGCCGCTGTTTCTACGGCAGGAGGTGTACGCGCCCGGCCGGCGTCTCATCGAAGCGGGCGTGCCCGTCGCCATCAGCACCGATTTCAACCCGGGTTCCTGCCCCAGCAAAAACCTGTGGCTGGCTTTATCAGTGGCCTGCCTCAAGATGGGGCTCACCCCGAAGGAAGCCCTGGCTGCGGCCACCCTCAACGCCGCCTGGGCCCTCAATCTGCAAGCGGAAACCGGCAGCCTGGAGCCGGGCAAGCGCGCCGACCTGCTGGTGCTGAACGTGGCCGACTACGAGGAAATACCGTACTGGCTGGGCGAAAACCCCGTGCAGCAAGTCGTGATAAGCGGCAAGGTACAGTAGCTGATCTGCTAACAAAAAAGGAGCCGCTGTGAGCGGCTCCTTTTTTGTTAGTATTACAATAATCGGGTACTTATAATTGCCGAATCTCAGCAACAAGCTCGGCCTCTGTAACCGCGCGCAGGCTGGGCGTAAAGACCTGATTAGCCACTACGGTAGCCGTTTGCTTGCCGAAGTATAACTGGTCAGCTTCTCGCCGTAACACCACTGCCGTTACGGAATAACCTTGTGGAACAGAATAATTATAATAGGTGCTATTCGATTGATTATAAGATTGTATCACTGAATTGAGTGTGTTGAAAACCAGATATACTTCCGTATTGCTGGTAGTAATAGGTACGGCCGTCTGTACCTGCACCGTAGTAGTGGGTAGAGCCCCCACAAACCGGTCAATATTTACCCAGTTCAGATTTCTCACATTGTTATTATAAAAATAAGAACCGAGAAGAACCTGATACCCGGATGGTACATTGATAGGTGGGTTAGGACTACCCGGGTTCTGGATCTGAATACTGTCTATAGATATCCGGGTAGCGGAGTCTTGAGATGAAACAAGGGCCCAGTTACCGAGCCGCGAGGAGTTACTGCTATCTGGCTGTCCAGTGAACAACTGCATGCCGTTTCTAGAGCTCTGGGCTACGGGAAACCGGGTTCTTAACCGCAGGCGCGAAAATCTCGCTAGATCCAGCGGCTGTCCATCCTGGAAGAAGGAAACGTTAAACATACCGCCCGACTCCAGTACCCGGTTGTAGGAGATAGTCGGGGTATGCGAAAAAATCATTTCGCTCCGTTTAGTTACTTCCCGAACCTGAACCACTATCTGACTAGCAGACAAAGGCTGTCCGTTTCGTTTTACTAGGCCCGCAGGAATTTCTATTTGGGAGCCTGCCGCCGTAGATACAGTAGAATTAGTATTCGGATCTACGATAAACTTTTGCACGGGCGCAGCATACTTATCCAGCACACTTGCAATGGTGCTGACCTCAGATGGTTCACAGTCGACCTGAAGCAGGTCAGCGTCTTTCTTGCAGCCACTACATAACAGCAGGCCAGCGGCCAGCAAGGCAAAGAATTGCGTTTTCATAAGTAGGAAAGATGAAAAGTGGAGAATACAACCTGGCAGCAGCCGGCCGGTGGCCAGTCGGGCAGCGTTAGCGCAGGTTGAGGGAAAAGCCGGTAAGCAGGCCCACCGCAAAAGGACGACGGGCGGGCAGCGGAGTGGACGTATTCGTATCAGAAATAGAAAGCACGGAGTAGCGGCCCATGGGCTGGGCCAATAGCGTCAGGCGGGGCGTCAGGGCATAGCGTACGCCCAGGCCGGCACTCAAACTCAGGCCCAGCCGCCGGTATGGGGCGCTCCCCGAGGACCAGTTTTGTTGCTGCTCGCAGGTGCAGGCAGTGCTGCCGCTGGTGCGTCCGCCGGCATACACGTCCAGCGAAGCGCCGGCCTGTGCTTCGTACTGCAGGCGGCCCCGGCCACCCAGCTGGTACTGCACCTGCACCGGCACCGTGAAATAGCGGTACACGTCGCGTTGCTTTACTGCCCGGGTAACCGTGATAGAGTCGCGCCGCTGCCGCTGCTGGAGCAGCAGGTTGAGCTGGGTGCGGTATTCCGCGTAGCCGATTCCGCCGGCCAGGTAAAGGCGCGGAGTGAGAGCATAGCGGGCCTGCACCTGAGCCGCAAAAGCCGCTGCCGGCCGCTCATACTGGCTAATGCCGTTGGCGGAGTCGGAAGCCAGCTGCCGGTAAGAGAGCGTAGGGCCGGCCAGCACTTCCAGCGCCCAGCGGCCCGGACGGTGCGGTACCACCGACGCCAGTTCCACGGCCTGCACAGCCGGAGCACCAAGGGCTTGCCGCTGAACTGGTACTGCCCGGAGCGAAAGAGGAAGCAGTGCGCTGGTTCGGGCCAGAGCGCCAGAGGCAGAATAAGGCAGGTTCGCCGGCTCCACGACTCGGCTGGCTTCGACTGAAGATGAGATGCTTTGACCGGACTGTGGCGCCACGGCTGCGGCAACGCCCGGTTCCGGTAGCACAGCCGGCGGCTCGGTGCCGGCCGTAGCGGCAGCCAAAGTGCGTGTGCCCGGAAGTCCGCGGCTGGTGGTGGCAGTGGCGGCAAGGTCTAATGAATAGGCTGCTACGGGCCTTGCAGCGGCAGAGCGGCTACTCATATGTACCGAGGCCCCCGTTTTTTCGGCTGCTGCTCCGGCAGCAGAAGGTCGGGCAGAGGCGGGCTGCGCAGAGGTGGAAGGCGCCGATGCTGCTGCCAGCAAGGTAGAACGGCGCTCCTGCCGCGGTGTGCGGCTGGTAGTGGCTATTCGGGAGCCGACGGCGGAGCTGCCGGCGGCGTTCTGGCGGGCAGCCTGAGCCGTAGCAGCCTGAAGCTGGGCAGGCGCTGTAGCTGAAACAGGCGCTTCAGCCGAAACAACCGCCTGCTCACGCTTCATAATAGAGCCGGCGCGGGTTGGTGAAGTGGTTTTTCGCTGGCTTTCGGGAGTGAAAACCGGGTTGCTGGAACGCGCCTTGTCAGTTGCCGGCCGGCCGGCCAGCTCCCGCTGCGTGCCGGAAGGCCGCACAACCAGCACCGTTGTTGCCACGCCAAGCAGCAGCAACAGCAATGCTGCCGCCAACCACCGGCGGCGGCTTCGCAACGCGGGCCGTGGGGCCGGCGGCACCGGTGGTAGTGGCGGCAACTGCTGCCGGATGCCCTGCCACACGTCCTCCGACGGGTGGCTGCCGTAGTCCTGCAGCTTGCGCCGGAGGTCCTCAAACAGTTTTTCCGAATCGTGTTCCGTCATGACAGTGGACAGTTGTTATGGGCCAAAAGCCGTTCTTCCAATAGCCGGCGCGCCCGGGAAAGCTGCGACTTGCTGGTACCTTCCGAAATGCCCAGCATTTCCCCGATTTCCTGGTGCGAATAGCCTTCTATGGCGTAGAGATTGAGCACGGTGCGGTAGCCCGTAGGCAGCGTGTTGATGAGCGTTACCACTTCTTCCGCCGAAAGCTGGTCGAGCGGCGTGCCGTCCGGATGAGCTACTTCGGCGGCTTCGTCATATTCTACCTGCGCGGCCCGCTGGCGGTGCCGGTGGTAGGCTGTGAGCGACGTGGTGACGGCAATCCGGCGGGCCCATGCCTCGAAAGGACCTTGCCCCCGGTATTGGTCGAGGCGGGTGAAAATCTTGACAAACGTGACTTGCAGCGCGTCCTCAGCCTCGGCCCGGCTGGGGCAGTAGCGCAGGCAAACACCCAAAAGCCGGTACGCCAGCCGTTCGTACAGCTCCCGCTGCGCCGCCGGGTGGCCGCGCCGGCAGTCGGCCAACAGGTCTTCGAGGGGTTGCGGCATGCGTGGAATTGAGAACGAAGAATAGGGGCCAGCAAGCTTCTGACCCCATGACCGGCCTCAGCGTAGCCGGGTTGCGTGGGGTGAAAAATAATTTCAGCCTCTTCAACAATCGAGCGCAGAAGCCGTCGGTACTGCTGAAAAGCCGGCCCGGGTGGTGCCGTTTTTCAAGACTCCGGCCGGCAATATGTAGATTCAGCCCGCTATTCCACTTACCCGATTTTCTGCGCCATGACGCTCCCCATCTATCAGGTTGATGCCTTCTCAGCCCGGCCCTTTGCCGGCAACCCCGCCGCCGTGTGCCCCCTGCGCGAGTGGCTGCCCGCCGAAACCATGCAGGCCATTGCCGCCGAAAACAACCTCGCCGAAACGGCCTTTTTCGTGCCCCGGCAGGGCCATGAGTATGAAATCCGGTGGTTTACGCCGGCCGTGGAGGTAGAGCTGTGCGGCCACGCCACGCTGGCTTCGGCGCACGTGCTGCACCAGCATCTGGGGTTTCAGGGCCCGGAAATCGTGTTCCACTCGCAGAGCGGTCCGCTGCGGGTGCTGCGCGAAACTGATGGCCGCCTCACCCTGGACTTCCCCAGCCGCCCGCCCCAGCCGCTCACCGGCCACCCCGATGGCCTCGCCGACGGCCTTCGGGCTACGCCGCTGCAGGTGCTGGCTGGCCCCGATCTTATTGCCGTGTTCAACTCCGAAGCGGAAGTGCGGAGCCTGCGCCCCGATCAGGCCCGGCTGGCCCGGATAGAGTACCGCGGCATCATCGCCACGGCTCCCGCCGCCGACTCGGAAACCGACTTCGTGTCGCGCTTTTTCGGGCCCCGCGTGGGCGTGCCCGAAGACCCGGTTACTGGCTCGGCGCACACTACGCTTATTCCATATTGGGCGGCGCGGTTAGGCAAAACCACGCTTAAGGCCCGGCAGGTATCGGCGCGGGGCGGCGAGCTGTGGTGTGAGCTGCTGGGGGAGCGGGTACATATCAGCGGCTGCGCCGTGACGTATCTGCGCGGTGAGATTGAGGTATAAAAATCCTGATTAACTGAGGATACAAACCCGAAAAGGCCGCCCCGCAGTTGCTGTCTGACCTAATTGGACAGCAACTGCGGGGCGGCCTTTTTACTGCTGAAACGCCGGGCGAAAAGCTAGCGGAGCGCCACGCCTACTTTGAAGCCAGCCGGAATATAGAAACCGGCGTGACCGTAGTCGGAAGGGCCGGAACGGTAGCCGCTTGCGGTGCGCTTAGCGCCTTCGCGGCTTCGGCTGGTGCGCCAGCCGGCACCCACGTACAGATCCAGAAACACCCGACCGGGCGGCAGTGGGGCCTGGTAGCCCAATTGTGCCGAGGCCCCGTAGCGGCTGATGGTTTCGGTGCGCCGCAGGTCGCGGTATTCGTAGCGCGGCAGGCCGGTTGGGTCCAGCACCTCAGTCCAGCCCTGCTCGTCGTGAGAAACGGCGAAGCGCTGAAAAACCGGCCCCGCGCTGACGTACAAACCGGCCGGATACACTGCTTTGGAGGCGCGGATGTACCAGCGGTGCTGCACCTGCAGGCCGGCACCCCGCACCGTTTCGTTGCGGGCTTGCTGGCGAGTTGCTACCTCCATATCGGGCTGGCCGGTGGGGCCGGCGTAGAGCTGGGGCGTGACAATGAGGCTATGGCGCGGCTGCTGATTCCAGCGTCTTTCCACTTCCAGCCAATAGCCACTCATTACCAGATGCTGCGGCGCCGCTTTCAGCAGCAGGTTGAGCTGGAAAGTACTTTCCTGCGCTGCCGCCCCGGTCACGCGCAATAGCAGACCGGTTCCGATAAGGCAATGGTAGAGTCGCATCAGGGCTGGGGCGTGATGGGCAGCAGGCTCAGCTGCTGAAGCGTGGCGCCGGTGTAGCTGTACTGGTAGAGGCCGGCCGCCCCGATGGCCAGGAGCGTCCCATTATCGGGAATGACATCGACCACCTGAATCGGGAAGAACTGCTTCTGGGTGAGTACCGGCGCCTGGCTGGTGTCGAATACCTTCAGCCCGTCGATGTCGCAGACAAACAGCTGGTTGCCGTCTACGCCCAGGCCCTGCGGGCCCAGCATCGGGTAGGTTTGAGCCAGGCGCGGCTGGCTCAGGTTGGTCAAGTCAATCACCTGCAGCTGGTTGACGCCGCCCCCGCAGCTACGGCCGCTGCGCAGGGTTACGTAGGCGTAGCGGTTGTCTACCACCACCGGGTCGCAACTCAC
The DNA here is from genome assembly GCF_900142395.1 of Hymenobacter psychrotolerans DSM 18569. GTDB lineage: Bacteria > Bacteroidota > Bacteroidia > Cytophagales > Hymenobacteraceae > Hymenobacter > Hymenobacter psychrotolerans. The sequence continues at coordinate 53,722 of NZ_FRAS01000021.1, forward strand.
TACATGCTGGTAATACGCCACCTGGCGGGGCGTTTGGGGCGTGGCGGCATCAAAGATGTACATGCCGCGCTGCGTGCCCAGAAACAGGTAATGGTCTTTGGGATAAATCGTTTCGACCCCGAACTGCAGCTGAATGCGGGTGCCGGGCGCGGGCTGCGTCGGGTTGCCCAGGCTGAAAGTCCGCAGGCTCTGCTCATCCACGGTGTAGAGCGTCTGGCCCAGGATAGCGAATCGGGCCAGGGAGCCACCTTTGCCGGTAGTGCCCGGCGCCGATGTAGGACTGGCACTGTTAAATACGACAGGGGCATCGTTGCGGCCCCACCACGTGGTGCTTCTGGGGCTGGCCGTATACGGAACCTGTATCTTTTTCCAGCCTACGACCACCGTATTGGCCGGCCGGTTTTCGGGCATGCATTCCACGGGCATAGGCGCCATTTCGGGCATCGGCAGCTCGCGGAAGGCGTCGCGCACCCGGTCCTGCACCTGGGCCTGCGCCGGATTCGTTATATCAATCGTGACCAGGTCGGGGCCGTTGTCGGCGTAGAGCAGGTTGCCTTTCACGGCAATGTCTACGTTGCCGGGAATCCGGATGAAGCTGACGATGCGCGGCAGGGCCGGGTTCTGGTTGTCGATGACGTGCACGCCCTCATACCGCTCGTTGATGAACAGATACCGACCATAAAGGTAGATTTTGCCGGTATTGTGCAGGGCCCGCGCCGACAGCGTGGTTACTGACTGCTCCAGCACGGCGCGGTCCATGAGCTGGGGAGCATAGCCGTCGTAGTAGCTGGTGGGTTCGGGCTCGTCGGTGGAGGAGCAGGCCTGCAGGGTAAGGAGCAGCAGCAGGCCGGATAGATACGTAAAGAGTTTGGGCATACCTCGCGTTGCTAAGGGTAACGGATGAAAGCGTGGAAGCCGGCTTTAAGCTGGCCGTACCTCTTTCAGAGTCGCTGCTCAAACGGGAAGTTGCAATCCGGTCGAAATATCCTGCTACTTATCGGCGGAGTCTCTGGCTGTCAGCGCAGTTGCTCCCGGGTGTAGCCGCCGCGCTCCACTACCTGCTCCACAAACAGGGCCTTGCCCGGCACATTCAGCAGCGCCTGATACAGCGGTTCGGGCACGCCGGTGTAGCGCACCAGTCCGCCGTGGCGGTATTCGATTTCCAGCGTTTGGGTGGCTTCGTCGTAGCCGACGGCTTTGAGCGAGGTAGAGCGGATAGGGCGGCGCTGCATAGACTAGCTGGAGGTAGTCAGCAAGATACGCCGCACGCGCCAACGGCAGCGCAATACAGCCGGGAAATCAGGCCGCCGGCTTTTTGCGGGCCGGCGCTTTCCTGACGGTGGTGGCAGCGGCCAGCTTGCCGGGGTTGTCGGCCAGGAATTTGCCCCAGCTTTTGCCGCCGGCTTTCACGTTGTTGCCTTTCTGGTAGTGGTGGCACATGGCCACGGCCAGCGCATCGGTGGCATCCAGAAATTTGGGCGCTTCTTCCAGGGGTGGCAGCTTCAGGGTCTGGCGCAGCATGTGGGCCACCTGCTCCTTGGTGGCGTTGCCGGAGCCCGTCACGGACTGCTTGACCTTGGTGGGCGCATACTCCACGTACGGAATCTGGCGGGCGAGGCAGGCGGCAATGGCCACGCCCTGCGCCCGGCCCAGCTTGAGCATACTCTGCACGTTCACACCAAAAAACGGCGCTTCAATGGCCAGCTCATCGGGCAGAAACTCGTCAATCAGCTCGGTCATCCGCTCAAAAATCTTCTTGAGCTTGAGGGCATGGTTGGTGCCCAGCTTGCGCATATCAATGACGTCGTACTGCAGCATGCGCACGCGCTGGCCCTGCACCTCAATCACGGCATAGCCCATTATCTGCGTGCCGGGGTCGACACCCATAATAACTTTGGGCAGCAGATCAGTGGGAGCGAGGGGAAGAATCATGCGCGGTGGTGGGCGGAGAAGAGAAGGTGGTAGAGCTGTCGTTGATTTTCGTCGGTAACTTGCCGCATTCAACCCAGTACCCTGCCGCCATCTTGTCCGCTCACCTACAAAACTACGTCCAAAAGCCGGAAGTTGCTGCCTCACGGTGGCGCTGGCTGGTGGTGGCCGGCAAGCTGCTCATCACGGCCCTCACGCTGGGGCTGCTCTACCATTCGGTGTTTGCTGATGTAGCCACGGCGGCGGCGTGGCGCGGACTGCTGGCGGCTACGTTCACGGGCGCGGGGCGCGGGCCGGTGCTGCTGGCGTTGCTGCTGGTGCCCGTAAACTGGGGCATGGAAGCCTGGAAATGGTGGCGGCTGGCCCGGCATCTGGAGCCCGTTTCGTTCCGGCGCAGCTTCCGGGCGGTGCTGGTGGGCCTTACGCTCGGCTTCGTGACGCCCAACCGCGTAGGCGACTACGCCGGTCGCATTATCGAGCTCAAAAGCCGCCGCCTCGATGCGCTGGGTGCCGTGTTTCTGGGCCGCTACGCGCAACTCGTCGTGACGGTGCTGGCGGGCACTGCCGGGCTGCTGTACTTTCTGCTGGCCTTCTATCTGGAAGGCTACGCAGCCTCGAAGCTAGGCGTGGTGGTGGCTGTAGTGCTGCTGAATGCGGCTATATTGCTGCCCCTGTACCGCTCCCGCCTGTTGCTGGCGGTGCTGTCGGCCATCAGGCCTTTGCGCCGCTTCCGCCGGTTTCTGGCCGTCATGCCCACGTATCCGGCCCGCGCCATTCACGCGGTGCTGGCGCTTTCGGGGCTGCGGTACATGGTATTTTGCCTGCAGTTTGGGCTGCTGCTGAAGGCGTACGGCACGCAGGCGCCGCTACTGCCCGGGGCTGCGGCCGTAACGGCCACGTTTCTGCTCAAGTCTTTGGTGCCCTCGCTCAACGCGCTGGCCGATGTAGGCGTGCGCGAGTTGTCGGCCACGCACCTGTTCGGGCTGCTCGGCGAGCCGGCGCTGCCCGTGCTCAGCGCCAGCCTCAGCCTCTGGATCCTCAATATTGCCCTGCCCAGCGCCACCGGACTGGTATTTGTGCTGCGCCTGAAGGTGCTGCGCAAACGCAAGGCTGCCAGCCCCGCGGCGGATGAGGCCGACTCCCGGACTCCGGCCGCATGAGCACGTGGCTGGGACTTGTGCTGCTGGCTGCGCCGGCGCTGTATGCGGCTCAAATGCTGAGGTTCCGCCGCGCCTGGGACAAACTGCCGGTACCCAAGCTGCCGCCACTTCCGGCTCCGGGCCAACACGAAGAACGGCCTCGTTTCTCCGTACTGATAGCCGCCCGCAATGAAGCCGAGAACCTGCCGCTGCTACTGGCCGACCTGCGCCGACAAACCTTGCCCGCGCCGCAGTTTGAGGTGCTGATTGTAGACGACCACTCCACGGATGCCACAGCCGAAGTAGCTGCCGCCGATAGTGGGGCGGTTGAGGTGCGCGTTATCCGGCTGGCAGAAGTGCCGGGTGCCGGAACCGGCAAAAAAGCCGCGCTGCAGGCCGCGCTGGCCCAGGCCCGTGCCCCCTGGGTAGTATGCACCGATGCCGACTGCCGCCTGCATCCCGACTGGCTCCGCAGCTACGCCGCGCTGCTGGCCGAAGCCGGGCCGGAAGTGCGTTTCGTGAGTGGGCCGGTTCTGCTGACTGGCCCTGAAACGTGGTTAGCCAGCCTCTCCGGGCTGGAATTTGCGGGCTTAGTGGGCACGGGCGCGGCCAGTATAGGAGCCGGCCTGCCTACCATGTGCAACGGCGCCAACCTGGCCTACCACCGCGACGCTTTTGCGGCCGTGGCAGGCTTTGCCGGCAACGAGCACCTGGCCAGCGGCGACGACGAGTTTCTGATGCACAAGCTGCACGCGGCGTTTCCGGGCAGCATCCGGTTTCTGAAGCATCCGGCGGCGTTGGTGCGTACGGCCGGGCCGCCCACGCTGGCGGCGCTGCTGCGGCAGCGGGTGCGCTGGGCCAGCAAGTGGCGGCACTACCGGCATCCGGCCTCGCAGCGGCTGGCGGTGCTGGTGCTGCTGGCCAACGTGGCCCTGGCCGCCGGGGCCCTGGCGCTGCCGTGGCTGCCGGTGCTGGCTCCCTGGGCGGCCACCGCGTGGCTGCTCAAGCTGGGCGCGGATGTGTGGTTTCTAAGCCCGGTGCTGCGTTTTCTGGGCCGAAGGCGGTGGCTGTGGTGGGTGCCGGTGCTGCAGCTGGCGTATGCGCCGTATGCGCTGGCCGTGGGGTTGGCCGGGCTGCGCGGCGGCTACGTCTGGAAAGGACGCGCCGTGAAATGAATTATTTTTCAGCTCTCCGGCGAGGAAATCAAGGCAATATTAGCTTACGTAAATTCTCAGTCATTGCCAGTGTCGAGAATAGTTTCCTGCCAATAGCTACACCGAAAATGCCAGCGGATACCGGCAGGGCTGCTACCTTTGGCCCCTTGACCTGCCGTTTGCTTCCTGCCCGTGACTGACCCCCAATTCGATATTCTCGACGAGCTGTACTTCGTCACTTCCTTCCGCGACCTGCTGCAGAAAACCCGGTTGCAAGCCCCGGAGCTGACCCAGCACCTGCGTGGCCTGCTGGAGCAGGGGCTCATCCGCAGCTTCTGGCCCGACCCCGATACCGAGCTGGCCTACGAGGAAAGCTCCTTTGGCGCCCTGAGCCAGGATTGCTTTTTTCTGGCGTCCAAGGAAGGCCTGCTCCAGCACAACACCCGCTAACCGTGGCCGGGCCCGCTCTTTCTGCTGCTCCTGTGGCCAGTGCGCCGGCCGCCCGGCCGCCCGGCTACTACGTGCGCCAGCGCCTGCTCCAGAACCGGCCCGCTATGGCGGGGCTGGGGTTCATTGTGCTGTGCGCGCTGATTGGCGTGCTGGGCTACTGGGTGCTGCCCGACAACTCGCCCAACGCCAACAACAGCCTCGTGCAGCTACAGAAGGAAGCTCCCGGCTTCCAGGCCACGGTAATGCGCCTGCCCATACCGGATTCGGCCCGCGCGGCCTCCGACAACATCTTCCGCACCTGGCTCTATGGCCGGGCGCCGCGCTATCAGGAGCTGCCCATCGGGAGCTACCGGATTCAGGGCGACTCCGTGTTCATAGCTCCCTACCAGAACCATTCGGCCCTTGCCGATGCACCCCGGCGCTATTCGCTGGCGCAGGTAGCCGGCCAAACCGGGAGTTCGGCCGAGCTGCGCCGCGTGGTGGAGCAGGAGCGTATCACGAAGCGTACGTATTGGCTGGGTACTGATAAATCGGGCCGCGACGAGCTGAGCCGGCTGCTGCTGGGCACCCGCGTGAGCCTGGGCATCGGGCTGGTGGCCGTTCTGATTTCGGTGGTGCTGGGCATGGCCATCGGGGCGGTGGCCGGCTACGTGGGCGGCTGGCTCGATAGTCTGCTGCTGGGCCTGATGACCGTGGTGTGGAGCATTCCGGGCATCATGCTGGTCATTGCCATTTCCCTGGCCCTCGACAGCAAAGGTGTCTGGACGTCGTTTGTGGCCGTGGGCCTGACTATGTGGGTGGATGTGGCCCGCGTGGTGCGTGGCCAGATGCTAAGCCTGCGCGAAAAAACCTTCGTGGAAGCCGGCCGCGTGCTGGGGCTGCCGCAAAGCCGCCTCATTGTCCGGCACCTGCTGCCCAACATGACCGGCCCGCTCATCGTCATTGCAACCAGTAACTTCGCGGCGGCCATTCTGCTCGAAGCGGGCCTGAGCTTCCTCGGGCTGGGCGTGCAGCCGCCCGCCCCGTCGTGGGGGCTGATGGTGAACGAAGGCTTTCAACTGCTGGGCACCGAGGCCGGCCTCTGGCTCACGCTACTGCCGGGCTTGGCTATCAGCCTGCTGGTGCTTAGCTTCAACCTGCTGGGCAACGGCCTGCGCGACGCCTACGACCCTAAAACGATGATTGAATGAGTGAATGAGCGAAGGTGTTCAGTCCTGTACCACCTGCAAACAGCCATTCATCTACCGATCCACTCATTCCTTCATTCACTCATCCAATCATTAAAATCATGCCCCATTCCGCACTCACCCCTGAAAAGCGACTCTTCCTTAAAGACCGGGAACTGGGGGCGCTGCTGGAAATTACCCAGGCCATCAACCAGGACCACGGCGAAGGGGCGCTCTATAAAATCTTTCATTTTACGTTGCTCGGCCAGCTCAATATCCGGCGGCTGGTGCTGTACGTGAAGGAAGAAGGGCAGTGGCAGTGCGTGGTTTCGTTTGGGGCCGGCCTGCCCGATTTCCGCCGCATAGACTTGCCCGAGGAAGTGGTGCGGGGCTGTATGGGCCAGCCGTGTGCCGTGGCCGAGCTGCCGCTGGGCGCCGAGTGGGAACTGCTGGAGACGATGATTCCGGTAGTGCGCAACGACGAAATTGTGACCTACGTGTTCATCGGCAATATCCATGAAGACTACGCCAGCGGCGAGGCGGCCAAGTTTCTGGAAACGCTGAGCAATATTCTGCTGGGCGCCATCGAAAACCGCCGGCTGGGCCGCCAGCGGGTGGCCGCCGCCGCCATGCGCAAGGAAATCGAAATTGCGCAGGAAGTGCAGGCCATGCTGTTTCCGCGCAAGCTGCCCAACGATGCCCACGTGGCCGTGGCCGCTTCCTACGTGCCCCACACCGCCGTGGGCGGCGACTACTACGACGTGGTGGACATCGACGCCAACCGGTTCCTGTTTTGCGTGGCCGACGTGTCGGGCAAGGGCGTGGCGGCTTCGTTGCTGATGTCGAACTTCCAGGCCGGCCTGCGCACGCTGCTGCGCCAGCAGGTAGACCTGGCCACCATTGCGCAGGAGCTCAACAACCTGATTTTCCGCAACTCCGGCGGCGACAAGTTTATTACCGTGTTCTTCGGCATCTACGACCGGACCACCCGGCGCCTGCAGTACGTGAATGCCGGCCACAACGACCCGCTGCTCGTGCAGGACTGCGGCTCGGTGCTGCGGCTGAAGGAAGGCAGCATCATGCTGGGCGTGATGGACGAGCTGCCGCTGCTGAAAGTGGGGGAGGTGTACATCGAGGGCCGCGCGCTGCTGCTCAACTACACCGATGGCCTGACCGAAGTGTTCGACGCGGCGCAGGAGGAGTTTGGGGAAGAGGGCATTCTGCGCATCCTGGCCCAGAACCGCTACCTGCCGCTCAAGCAGCTGCACGAAGAGCTGCTGACTGCCATCCGGAGCTTCAACATCAATGGCAACCGGTTTGCCGACGACATTACCATTCTCAGCTGCCGGTTCAAGTAAGCCGGCGCCCGCTGCACATCAGCCGGGCAGCTGTGCCGGTTGTTTTGCCGCGCCGGCAGCCACGTGGGTATCTTCCTGCCAGAGCTGCACCCGGATCAGCAGCGCCAGCGCCGCATAGTACATGCTCCCGATCTTGTCTACCTCAATCAGCTCATTGAGCAGCAGGTGAAAGATGGTGATGACCAGCGAAAGGCCCGCCGCAATGGCAATACGGCGGTGGCTGGGCGTGCGGGCGTTGTGGTAGAGCCGCTCCACGAGCAGCAGCGCCGTAAACAGCAGCGCCACGAACAGCAGAAAGCCCGGCACTCCCTGTTCGGCCAGCTGCAGCAGAAAGTAGTTGTGGGTAGTGGATTTCTCCACGTTGTCGCTCACGTACGTCTGGAAGCTCCGAACGGTGTAGCGCTTGTACTCGGGATAGAAGGTAGAGGGGCCGCTGCCCACCAGCGGCTTATCGGCTATCATGTGGGCCGCCGCTACCCAGCGGTACACCCGCTCCATCCCCGACACGTCCTGCAGCTTGTAGGTGGCCTCCAGGTGCTTTTCGAAGTTGCCTTTGTGGAAAACGGTTTTCTCGAACTCCGGCGCGTACAGCATGTACGTGTTTTCGCGCACGAAATACACCGTGGTAATCAGAGTTGCGAGGCTGGCTGCTACCAGCGTGAGTCGCGTGAGCCGCAGCCGCACGATGCCGTAGTAGAGCGCAGCCACCACCAAAGAAAGCACCGAGGCACGGGTGTACGAGAGCATCACGCCGCTCACGGCAATAAAGAGCACCAGATACCAAAGCCAGCGCGCTGTTTTGGAGGCGGCGTCGCGGGCGGCATACAGCGCGAAAGGCACGAGCAGGGCTGCTGTAGCGGCGTACAGTACGTGGTTGTGGTAGAACGGCTGGATGGCCCAGTTGATGGAGTTGAAGCCGAATCCTTTGCCACCGTGCCGCGCCATGGTATAAAGCACCGTGATACTGACGCCGGCCGCGAAAAAGGCTATCATCCGCCACACGTCCGAGGGCTTGCGCACCACGGAAAGCGTCACGAACACAAACGGCACGATGTACCAGGTTTTGGCCAGCAGATACTTCACCGACTTAAGGGTGCTCACCGAAAATACCGTGGACACCACCGACCATAGCAGCGCCAGCCCGATAAATATAACGAGCGGGTGCCGCCAGACGCGGGCCGAAACGCCGCTGTTGCCCAGCAATACGCTCACCCCAAAGCACCCCAGCAGCACCAGCATCAGCGGCTCCGAGGGCACGTCCATGCTCAGCCCGCCGGGCAGCGGCATCTCCACCGAAAAAGCCAGCGTGCCCAGCAGCACATAGTACACCCAGCGCCAGTCTACCAGCAGCACTACCGCTCCCAGCACCGCCACCGGTAGCGCCAGCCACAACTGCGTTTTCAGGAGCAGCGCCGCGGCACCGCTAACCAGCAGCAGCAGCACGAAACCCACGAACAGGCGCTGGTCAGGGTTTTGAGGACGCAGGCGGGCAAGGAGGCTCATGGCAAAACGCGAAGTAAGAATCCGGAGCAGCCGTTAGCGCGACTCCGGCTTGCCCATGCTCAGATTGCCGCGGTAGAGCTCCAGCAGCGTGATAAAGATGACCGACAGTGCGAACGTAATCAGCACCGACGATACCACGATAAGCCAGCGGACCGGAGCGGCTTTGCGGGTAGCCGGATAGGCTTCCTGCACCACATAAATGCTGGAAATCTTGCCGCTGATGCTCAGGCGGGCCGTTTCGTAGTCGCTGCGGGCTTTGATGAGACGGCCCTGCAAGTCGGCGAAGCGGGCATAGAGCGTGTTCATCCGGTCGATACCAGCCGTGTAGCTTTCCAGGTTGAATACATTGCCGTCTTCCGACTTGGTAAGGGCCCGCAGGGCGCGGCGCAGGCCGGCCGCCTTGGTGCTGTTGCCTTCACCCTCGGCGCGGCGCAGGGCGCTTTCCGTCTCAATGATTTCCTTGGCCAGATACCGGGATTCGAGGGCCAGCCCATAGATGCCGTAGCGGCGGCGGCCGGCCAGCAGGCTGTCGGAGGTGCGCATGAATTCGCGCTCCAGGAAGCTGCGGCGCTGCGCATACAGCTCCAGCACCTTGCCCCGGTTGGCAAACGTCAGCTGCTGGTTTACGGAGTCGATGCTTTGCACCATGGCATTGGCAATGCGGGCGGCCAGTACCTTGTCTTCGTCCCGGAAGGTCAGCTCAATGGCGTCCCGGTCGTTGTGCACGATGTTCAGGTTGCTCGAAAACTCGTTCAGGGCCGCATTGTCGGCCGCGTCGTCGCCGGGTGCTCCTACCTTATAATGCTCGTGCAGGCGAAAACGACGAATGATGCTCTCCGCCACCGGCTGCGACTGCCCGATGGTGATAACCCGGTCCAGGTCTTCGGTGCGGCCGCCCAGAGCCAGCTTGCCGCCTTCCGTCACAATCCGGTCGGGGTCAGTGGTTTGGGGGTCGGTGGGGTAGAATACCGAAGTCGACTTATAGATATTGGGCAGCATCAGCGCCACCACCACACTCACAATCAGCGCCAATGCCAGAGCCCCTGCTACCAGATATTTCCAACGATTGATAACGGGCCACAGGCCCAGCAGCGAATAAGAGCGGGATGACATACGGGACAGAAAAGACGACCAAAAGCGCCGCAGCCGGCCCACCGGGCGCAACGCAGCGGAGCAAAGCTACTGCAATCAGGCAAGATTAAGGAATGCCGAAGAAAGAATGCGCACTTGCGCTAATACTTATGCTGCTGCCACGTTTCCTGCCGGTCAATTCGGCATTCCTCATTCTATCCGTGTAATTTGGCCCGCCCAATCCTTCAGCTACCCCTATATCAAACGCTTTTTCGGAAATATCAGCTTTGTGGTGCTGCTCAACCTGCTCGTGAAGCCGGGCTGGGTAGTCGTCGAGAATCTGGTGCAGGACCGGCTGGGGCACGAGGCATTCGGCACGTTCACGGCCCTGTTCACGCTGGCTACCATCGTGGCGTCGGTGTCGGATCTGGGCACCACGCAGCTCACTACCAAGCGCGTGGCTGCCACTCCGGAGTTCCTGACCGAGTATTTCCCCACACTCCTACCGCTGAAAGGCGGGCTGTCGGCGCTGTTTCTGGTGGCTACGGTGGGCATTGGGTGGCTGCTGGGCTACCGCGGGCATACGCTCACGCTGCTGGCCCTCACCGGCGGCGGGCTGCTGCTGGCCCAGTACACGCTGTTTCTGCGGGGTGTGCTGCAGGCGCACCAGCGCTTCAATACCGATGCGCTGCTGTCGGTGCTGGAGAAGTTTCTGCTGCTGGGCATGGTGCTGGCCCTGCTACCCATCGGCATCACGCTCAACAACTATGTGGGGGCCCGGTCGGTGGCCATCGGCTTCACCTTTGTAGTACTCTATGGCCTCGTGACGCGGTTGTATGGGCGGGTGAAGTTCCGGCTGCGCTGGGACCAGGCCCGCACGGTGCTCAAGGCCAGTCTGCCGCTGGCCTTCATCACGCTGGTGTACGGCCTCAACGAGCGGATTGACATGCTCATGCTGGAGCGGCTGGTGTCGGCGCAGGAAGCCAGCTACTACGCCGCCGCCTACCGCTGGTGCGACACCATGATGATGTACCTCTGGACGGTGCTGCCGCTGTTTTTTGCCAAGTTCGCCCACGCTACCGCCCGTCCCACTGAGCAGCGTGACCTGCTCTGGTTTGGGCAGCGCGTCGTGACGGTGCCCATGCTGCTGATCTGCGGGTTCGTGCTGTTTCGGGGCGAAGTGCTGTTCTGGCAGTTCGGCAACAGCACACCGCTGGAGGTGGCCCGCATGGCGCTCTGCCTCAAGATTCTGTTTGTCAGCGTACTGATACACGCCTTTTTCGCCATTTACAGCACGCTGCTCACCAGCACCAACCACGAGCGGCCCGTCAGCTGGCTGGTAGCGGCCAGCATTGTGCTGAATGTGGGCCTGAACCTGCTGCTGCTCCCGAAACTGGGGGCCGTGGCCGGCGCCATCAATACGCTGGTGTGCGCCGTGTTTGTGTCGGTGGGCTACCTGTGGCTGGTGCAGCGCCGCACCGGTATTGCGGTGCCTTGGAACTGGCTGGGCCGGCTGGGGCTGGCCTTCGGGCTGCTCTGCGCCGTGTGGGTTGGGCTGCAGGCCGGCCTCCGGCTGCACTGGCTTATTGAGTCGATAGTAGCGGGCATAGCCTTCGTGGGCATCCTGTTTCTTACCGGCATTCTGCGCCTTTCCGAGCTGCGCCTGCTACTGGAAAAGAGAAGCAAAGGGGAGAATTACTGAGCTGAAAGCTGCACTTTTGCCCCGGCACCTCTCACTCCCGACTCCTTGCACATAGCCGTCAACGTCCGCTTTCTGCTTCCCGGCGACCAGCTCGAAGGCATCGGGCGCTTCACGTACGAAACGCTGAAGCGCCTCGTGGCGGCCCACCCGGCGCACACCTTCCATTTCCTCTTCGACCGCGCCTACGACGCCCGCTACCTGTTCGGGCCGAACGTGGTGCCGCACGTGCTGGCCCCACCGGCCCGGCATCCGTTGCTGTGGCTGGCCTGGTTTGAAGGGGCCGTGGCGCTGTGGCTGCGTACGCACAAGCCGGCCGTGTTCCTCAGCCCCGATGGCTACACCACGCTGGCTACCCGCGTGCCGCGCGTCACGGTGTTCCACGACCTGGCCTTCGAGCATTTTCGGGAGCATACGGGCGGCCTGGTGCAGCGCTACTACCGGTTTTTTACGCCTCGTTTCGCCCAGGCTTCCCAGCGGCTGGTGGCCGTGTCGGAGGCTACGCGGCAGGATCTGGTGCAGACCTACGGCATTCCCGCCGCCCGCATCAGCATAGCTTACAACGCCGCCGATGCGCATTTCCGGCCGCTGCCGGCCGCGCAGCAGCAGACCACGCGCGAGCGGTACGCCGCCGGCAAGCCCTACTTCCTGTTTGTGGGGGCGCTGCAGCCGCGCAAGAACCTGCCCAACCTGCTCCGCGCCTTCGACGAGTTCAAACAGCGCACCGGCGCCGCTACCAAGCTGCTTATCGTGGGGCGTACCGCCTGGCAGGCCGGCCCCATGTTCGATGTGTACCAGCAGCTGCAGTTCCGCCACGATGTGCACCTCACCGGCCGCGTGACGGACGAAGAGCTGGTGCAGCTCTATGCCGCCGCGCTGGCCACGGCGTACGTTCCTTTCTTCGAAGGCTTCGGTATTCCCATCATCGAGGCCCAGGCCTGCGCCTCGCCGGTGCTCACCTCCGACCGAAGCTCCATGCCCGAAGTAGCCGGCGGCGCGGCCCTGCTCTCCAACCCAAACAGCCCTGCCGCCATTGCTGAGGCACTGGTGCGGCTGCAGCAGGAACCGGAGTTGCGCCGGCAGCTCATCGAAAAGGGCTTGACGAATGTCCGGCGGTTTTCCTGGGAGCAGAGCGCCGAGGTGTTGTGGCAGGCTATGCAGAGCGTGGCGAAACCGTGACCTTCGATGGGGGGGCAGGAGCGGTGGCCGCAGCCCCTCCGCGCCGCCTGCCGTATTTTAGCGCTCCATTCTGCCACACCCTATGCGCCTTCACCGCCTTCCCGAAATCATGCAGCGCTGGCTGCCACACACCGAGTGGCGCGGCCCGGTAGCAGCGGGGGAGAAGCCACTCTACCTCACCTTCGACGACGGCCCCATCCCCGACGAAACGCCCTTTGTGCTGGAGCAGCTGGCCCGCTACGATGCCCACGCTACTTTTTTCTGCGTCGGCAGCAACCTCGAAAAGCACCCCGATATAGCCCGGCAGGTGCTGGCCGCCGGCCACCGCCTCGGCAACCATACCTTTCACCACGTGAACGGCTGGCGCACCCCGCTGCCGCAGTATCTGGCCGAAGCGCAGCACTGCCAGCAGGCGCTGGATGCGCTGCTGCCGCAGCCGGAGGCCCGTCCGCTGCTGCGCCCGCCCTATGGCCGCCTCACCCGTGCCCAGGCCGCCGCGCTGCACCCCGGCCACCGCCTCATCATGTGGGACGTCCTCACCTACGACTACGACGCCACGTATCCGGCCGATACCTGTTTGCGCGCCGCTCTGGCCCATACCCGGCCGGGCTCCATCGTTGTGTTTCATGACAGCCAGAAAGCCCGCCGGAATATGCGCGCCGTGCTGCCCCGCTACCTCGAAGCCTGCGCCGCGCAGGGCTATTCGTTCGAGCTGCTGTAGTATGGTGGAATGATGAATGAGCTTCTGTCATCCTGCGCTTGCGAAGGACCTTATCAGGTCAGAACGAACCGGATGATGGTGTAGCTGACGCGCGGAGGCCCTTGGCAAGCGCAGGATGACAGTACCTTTGTGCACTCTGCCACCCCACTAATCCGCCACTTGCTGTTTCTCACGCTTTTTCTTGCCGGCTGGTTTCTGATTCTGGCAGTGTCCACGGGGCTGTTTGCGTTGCGGCGCGGGAGCCAGCCGGGGCCGTTGCCGGAGCCGCTGCCCCGCGTGAGCATCCTGATTGCCGCCCGCAACGAAGAAGCCGCCATTGCCCGCTGCCTGCACGCCATCCGTCGCCTGCACTACCCGCCTCACCTGCTGGAAGTGCTCCTCGGCGACGACGGCTCCACGGACGCTACCGCCACCGTGGCCACTGCCGCCATGCAGGGTTTCGAAGGCACATTCCGCGTACTGCCTATCCGGGAAAACCTGGGTACCGCCCGCGGCAAAGCCAACGTGCTGGCCCACCTCACCCGCGCCGCCACCACCGACTACTTCCTCATCACCGACGCCGACATTGCCGTGCCTCCTACCTGGGTGCCGGGCCTGCTGGCCCACGCCCGGCCCGGTGTCGGAACCGTTACGGGCCTCACGCTGGTGCAGGGGCCGCGTCTCTTCGACCGGCTCCAGGGCCTCGATTGGCTGATTTCGCTCGGGCTGGTGCAGGTCGTGTCCGATCTGGGCCGGCCGGTGACGGCCATGGGCAACAACATGCTCGTAACCCGCGCCGCCTACCAGGCCACCGGTGGCTACGAAACGCTGCCTTTTTCCGTCACCGAAGACTTCGAGTTGTTTCGGGCCACGCTGCGCCACAGCTTCGGCTACCGCATCCTGTTCCGGCCCGAAGTGCTGGCCGAGTCGCTGCCGATGCCTACCGTGGGCGCCCTGCTGCACCAGCGCCGCCGCTGGACCCGCGGCGTGGAGGCGCTGCCGTGGTGGCTGCAAGGCGGGCTGCTGTACTACGCGGGCTTTTATCCGGCGCTGCTGGCCCTGTGGTGGCTGGCTGGTTTGCTGCCCGCCGTAGCGGTGCTGCTGGCCAAAATGCTGTTGCAGGGCGTGCTGGCGGCTCTTTGCTTCCGCCGCGCCGGCCGCCGGGCACCGCTGGAGCTGCTGCCGCTGTTTGAACTTTACACCCCGGCTCTTACGGCCGCACTGGCCGTTTTTCGCCTGCTGCCACTTTCCTTCGACTGGAAGGGAAGAAAGTATAAGTGATTCTCGCATTGATTGTTGGTTGCTGTTTGTCAGAATAATGCCTGCCGACAACCACCAGCCAACAATTAGCCACCACCAAGCAACTACCAACCTCCATGCACCTCACCGACTCGCACGCGCACGTTTATTCCGAGCAGTTTAAGCCCGACCGTGACGACATGCTCAACCGCGCCTACGAGGCCGGCGTCCGCACCATCGTCATGCCCAACATCGACCACGAAAGCATCGACGTGATGCTCGAAACCGAGGCGCGCTTTCCGCAGCAGTGCCACGCCATGATGGGCCTGCACCCTTGCTACGTCACCAAAAACTTCGAAAAGGAGCTGTACGAGGTGGAAGACTGGCTCGGCAAGCGGCCGTTTGCGGCGGTAGGGGAATGCGGCATTGATCTGTACTGGGACAAAACCACCCTTGGCTGGCAGCAGGAGGCCCTGCGCGTGCAGATTGAGCTTGCCAAAAAGTACCAGCTGCCGCTCGTGCTGCACACCCGCGACGCTTTCCGCGAAACCACGGAGCTGGTAGCAGCCGGCCAGGATGGCACCCTGCGCGGCGTGTACCACTGCTTTTCCGGTACCCTTGCCGAAGCCGAAGAAGCTATACGGCTTGGATTCATGCTCGGTATTGGCGGGGTGGCGACCTTCAAAAACGGCGGCCTCGACAAGGTGCTGCCGGGCCTCTCGCTCGACCATCTGCTGCTCGAAACCGACTGCCCGTATCTGGCGCCGGTGCCGCACCGTGGCAAACGCAACGAGCCCGCCTATCTGCCGCTGGTGGCGCGCCGCGTGGCCGAATTGCTCGGTAAGGATGTGGAGGAAGTGGTGCAGGCCACCACGCAGAACGCGCAAAAGCTGTTCAGTCTGTAGCCTGAGCGTTTCGGGCGGCGGCTTGCTAACTTGCCGCTCCCCATCCAACTTCACCGCCTTTGTCTACCGCCCCCGACAACCACCCCGAAGCCTCCGTTCTTGTCATCTACACCGGTGGCACCGTGGGCATGGCCTACAACAGACGCGGCGAGCTGGTGCCGATGAACTTCGACCAGATCCGGCGCAAGATGCCCGAGCTGCGCCAGCTCAACATGCGGGTGGAGGTGCAGAGCCTGGGCCAGCCGATAGATTCCAGCAACGTCACGATTGAGGACTGGCTGCGCATTGCGGCCCTCATCCAGGAAAACTACGCCCGCTACGACGGTTTCGTGGTGCTGCACGGCACCGACACCATGGCCTATTCGGCGGCGGCGCTGAGCTTTCTGCTCGAAAACCTGGGCAAGACGGTGGTGTTCACGGGCGCGCAGGTGCCCGTAGGCCGCATCCGCACCGATGCCCGCCGCAACCTGATTACGGCCCTCGAAATAGCCGCCGCCCGCCACCCGATGGCCCGCACTGTGCGCGTACCGGAAGTGTGCATCTTCTTCAACGACGTGCTGATTCGGGGAAACCGGGCCAAAAAGGTGGAAAGCCAGCAATACAACGCCTTTCGCTCCGAAAACTATCCGCCACTGGCCCGCGCTGGCATCGAGCTGGAATTCAACGACAAGCAGATTCGTCTGCTGCCTGCGGCCCGCCTGCGCGTCCATCAGCGCCTTGATGAGCGGGTGACGGTGCTGCCGCTTTTTCCCGGCATCACGGAGCGGATGGTGCGCGCCCAGCTGGAAGCCGCCGACCTGCGCGGGGCCATCATCGAAACCTACGGCTCCGGCAACGCGCCCACGGCGCCCTGGTTTCTGCAGTGCCTGCGCGAAGCCACCGACCGGGGCGTGCAGCTCCTGAACGTCAGCCAGTGCGAGGAAGGCCGCGTGATGCAGGGCCGCTACGAAACCAGCGCCTACCTCACCGACCTGGGCGTGCTCGGCGGCGACGACATCACGCGGGAAGCGGCCATCACCAAACTTATGTTTGTGCTGGGGCTGGAGCGCTCTGCCGCCGAAACCCAGCGTCTGCTCACCCACGACCTGCGCGGCGAAATCACCATCGTCTGAGCCAATGTTGGGGCCAGGGCTTGCGTATCCCGAAAATCGGGTGTTATTTTGCGCCACTTCCCCGCACCCAGAGAGGTGTCCGAGTGGTTGAAGGAGCACGCCTGGAAAGTGTGTATGGGTCTAAAGCTCATCGTGGGTTCGAATCCCATCCTCTCTGCATAAAAGCCCGTTTGCAAGCTGCAAACGGGCTTTTGTATTATTGTGCCTACTGCTTTTTTGTCGGCAGCAGGGTTTCCGGTTGCGTCTAGCTCTATTACAATGCTTGTTCCGCCTGCTCGGGTGCTGATGGTGCGGCCGGAGTGGTGCGCAGCAGCACATACCCGATGATGCCGGCCAGCAGCGAGGCCACCAGAATAGCGGTTTTAGCTATTACTTCCCCTTCCGACCTTTCGCCCAGGGCCAGCAGCGTAATAAAAATGGACATCGTGAAGCCGATGCCGGCCACCACGCCCACGCTCCATAAGTGGCGCCAGGTGATGCCGGAGGGCAGCGTGGCCCAGCCCAGCTTGGTGGCCACCCAGGCCAGCAGGCAGATGCCCAGCGGCTTGCCCACCAGCAACCCTGCTATAATGCCCAGCCCCAGCGGTGAAAGCAGTTGGCCGAACACGGCCGGCTCAATAACGAGGCTGGTATTGGCGAAGGCAAACAGCGGAATAATTCCAAACGACACCACACTGTGCAGGCGCTGCTCCAGCCGTTGGGCCGGCGAGCTAACCGTTTCCGACAGCTGCTCCAGCTCCTCACTGATGGTGCGCGGGTCGGTGTCGCCGGCGTGGGCTTCCTGCTGCATAAAGGCCAGCCGGTCTTCGATCAGGCGCAGCAGTGCGCTTCGGCTATGGCCGATACGGGAAGGAATAGTGACGGCCAGCATCACGCCGGCCAGCGTGGCGTGCACCCCCGATTTCAGCATGAAGTACCACAGCACCACGCCCAGCGGCAGGTACAGAAACAGGCTGCGTACGCCCAGAAGATTGAGCAGGCCCAGCAGCGCCCAGACACCCAGTGCCATAAACAGATAGTTAAGCAGCATGTCCTGGGTGTAGAAAAGGGCAATAACCAGCACGGCTCCCAGGTCATCGACAATAGCCAAAGCAGTAAGGAAAACCTTGAGTGCCAGCGGCACGCGCGGCCCAAGCAGCTGCAGTACCGCCAGGGCAAAAGCAATGTCAGTAGCCATGGGGATGCCCCAGCCGGCCGCCGTAGCTGTGCCCTGGTTGAAGAGCGTATACAGCAGCGCCGGCACCAGCATGCCGCCGATGGCGCCGGCAATGGGCAAGGCCGCTTTCTGCAGCGAGGCCAGCTCCCCGTCCAGCACTTCGCGCTTGATTTCCAGCCCCACTATGAGGAAAAAGACCGTCATCAGGCCGTCGTTGATCCAGTGCAGCAGGCTTTTTTCCAGCACGAAGCCGTTGATGGCCAGGCGCAGATGGCTGTCCCAGATGGCGGGGAAGTAGCGAGCCGGGCCCCAGTCAATGTTGGCCAGCACCAGTGCCAGTACACTGCTGATCAGCAGCACGATGCCGCTGGCGGCTTCACGTCGGAAAAACTCGGAAAAGGGCCGCACCAGCGGCTGCACAAGTCGGTTGAGTGCCATAGTGAGAGGCGGATAGGGTGAGTCCGGAACGGGCTGGGTGGCCCGTAATGCGCAAGGCCTGGCAAAGCAGACCAGCCCACAAACCTACTTCTTCTACGGGCAACAGACTGGCATATGCTGGTGCCCCACCGTCTTTCGGCTTGCTGACCACGCCTGTGGCAGCACCCAATCAGGGCAACCCGCAAAGGCTTAGTGGCGCTAAGAGCGTGTTTGGGAATTTCACAAGTGCATAAATAGAAACGAGCCAGTAAGTTGCAGGCGGAGTTCCTAGGCTCCGGTCTGCTTATGGTTGACGGCTATCAACCCCTTACTGACTCGCAGTGGCAAGTTATGGCCTGTCTACTGCCTGTGCAACGGCGTCGGCGCCTGTGTTTGCGCCAAGTGGTCAATGCCGTGCTCTATGTCTGCCGCACGGGCGGCCAGTGGCGGGCCTTGCCGGCCGAATTTCCGGCTTGGACGGCGGTCTACTACTATTTCTACCGCTGGCAGCAAACGGGCCTCTGGGCACGCCTAAATACGGTGCTCAATGCGCTGGATCGGCTACATGAGGGGCGGGAGGCGTTGCCCTCGCTGGCCTGCGTGGACAGCCAGAGCGTCAAACTCGCACCCCGCATTTTCGAGCACCGGGGACTGGACGGGGGCAAGCATGTTAACGGGCGTAAACGCCAGATCCTCACCGACTCGAGCGGGCGTATCTGGGCCGCGCACGTACACGCGGCCAACGGCCATGACAGTCGCGGAGCCCTGGGTTTACTCCCCCATCGGCCCTGGTGGGCCGCCCGTTTACAGACCGTGCTCACGGATGCCGCTTACCGGGGCCGCTTCGCCGACCACCTGCGCGGCCTCGGCCTACAGCACCAGGTGGCCAGTCGCCCACCCACCCAGCGCGGCTTTGTGCCCGTCGCCAAACGCTGGGTGGTGGAACGCACCTTTGCTTGGCTGGCCTGCTTTCGGCGGCTGGCCGTGGACTATGAGTACACCCCCGCCAGTCATGTCTGTTGGCTTGTATTAGCCAATATCTCCATGTGTCTAAATCGACTCGCCTAATTCCCAAACACACTCT
>NZ_FRAS01000041.1 GCF_900142395.1 Hymenobacter psychrotolerans DSM 18569
CACCACCGATAGAGAGAGAAGTAGCATTGCAGGGCTCGTCGTTGAGGGTGGGCGGCAGCAGGGTCGTGAAGCCGGCCGTCACCGGCACCGAGCTCTGCCCCGGCCCGCAGCTGCTCACCACGCTCACCGTGTACGCCGTCAGCCCCTGCAGCCCCACCAGATTCACCGGCGAGCCCGGCGCCGTCACGCTCACGGCCGGCCCCCCGCCCCCCGTGGGCGTGGCCACCACCGTGTAGCTGCTTACCCCAGCCAGGGGCGTGAACGTCACGCTCGCACTCGTGCCCGTCACGCTGCCCACGGCCAGGTTGCTCACCCGCCCGCAGGCGGCAATCGTCACGTTGTCGAGCCCGATGTCGGTGGAGCCATAGTCAGCCCGCGCCCGGAACCGAATCACGGTCGTGGCCGAGCTGCTGCTCAACGCCAGCGTCTTGCTCTGCCAGCTGGCAGCCTGGCCCGAGCGCAGCAGCTGCGGGCCGAAGCTGAGCCCGCCGTCGGTGGAGATCTGCACGCTCAGCGAGTCCGTGCCGCTGGTGTTGATGTAGTCGAAGCTCAGCTCCCGGCTGCCCGCCCCGCTCAGGTCCACGTACAGGTCGAGCGTGCCCAGCAGCCCGGCCGAGGAGTAGCCGCTGTGGAAGCGCGCCGAGCGGCTGCTGCCCTGCGCCCCGGTGGGCGTGTAGCCGTAGCTGGTGGCCGACGTCCAGTTGGCGGCCGCCCCGTCGTCGTCGCGCCGCCAGGAGTTGTTGCCCGTCTGCGGCGAGGTGCGCCAGGCGTTGCCCGGCACCTCGCGCGTGGCGCAGCGGCTGAGCCAGCTGTTCTCGAACGTCTCGCTCAGCGGAACCGGCGCGTACACCGGCACCACACAGTCCGTCCGGAAGTTACCCACGTTGGAACGGTTGGACGAGCTGCCCGAGCAGATCTGCGTAACGTAGAACTGGTAGTCGGTGCTGGCGGTCAGGCCCGGAATGGTTACCGAGTTCGTAGTGCTGGTAATGGTTTGCCCGCCGGTACCGGGCGTAAAGCCAGTAGGACCGTAGTTAATAGAGAAGGTTCCGCCGCCACCTGTTACACTCCAGGTTACCAGGGCGGAAGTAGCCGTAGCAGAAGTTAGAGTCAGGTTACGCGGCGTGGGGCAGCCAGTAGCCACCGGAGGCGCAAACGTGTAGATCTGGCCAGAAGCCGGCGAAGTGCTCAACGACGAGTTTTCAGTAGTAGAGCTGGCCGTTGGTGAAGCGCTGGTGTTGTTGAGAGAGAGGTAATCAATGGGAGTAGAAGCCCCCACAATACCAATAGAAGCGGAAGGAGAGTTAGGTGTGCCGTTTTCGGGGCGGTAGACAAACTCGATGCGGTTGCTGGTTTCGTAGAGCTTGACCTGGAAAGAAACGACCGGATCTGAAGCACTGTAATTCCATTCCCAATTCAGCCATTCGAATGTGAACACCCGGTTGGGGGCTGTACCTATGGTCTGGTACTTGGCTGCGCTACCAGTGCCTTCGCCGCCCAAATCGTCCCAGAGAGGCGCTATTAGCGGCCGGATGCCAGCTGCTGCTGTTGCCAGAGCGTTGATGCGCGTGTTGACTGCATTGGTATTAAAGGAGAGGAAGCCATTGGAGCTGGCATACACGTTCGTGTAGGGCACCCCATCAAAAGCAAACGAGAAGCCTATTGGCAGCGCGCCCGTTATGGCGTCATCGTCTTCGATAACTGAAGCCGAGGTAGCAGCAGCGGGAAGTGGAGTGAATGTGCCCTGCGTAGCTGAGAATTGGTACGTGTCGGCCTGGGCCTGAGCGGTAGTTACGGCCAGCCCAATGCCGGCTAGCGTAGCCAGAGCACTGCCCCAGTAGCGTCGTAACCCAGATTTGCCTTGTAAACGTCTTTTCATACGTACTGAAGTGTTTGGGTGTGAGGATGAAAGAAAGAACGTGGGTGAGTGGTCCCGGCCTGTAATAAATAGAAAAAAACCTCTATTACATAACCTAATTGCCATTTTTCATAAAAACACTCCATTTTCTAGCTTCTGTCTACATACAAGGCATAGCACCCACTGCATCACCTTTAGTTAAGATATCTACCAAGCCAGTGTAGAATGCTGCTGCAAAGCATATGTGCCTATCCATATACAAGCAGCACCCTGGAATAGGCAAGCAAGGACTAAATTATATTACAAATCACCCCGCATAAGTCATATTATAGGCATGATTATTGCGTTTATCCTATGGAAATATGCTGCCCTGTTGCTGTCATTAGTACAAAATATGTTTATCTTACCGCTGCATTTTTCCCTCCACCCTCTTTGTTTTTTCTCTTCACCAATCCTTCACCCATGCAAAAACTGTTACGTGCCACCTACCTGTTAGTCATGGCTTTGTGCTTGTCCTTCGTAGGGCTGCACTCGGCTATTGCCTCCCACTTACAGGGTGGGCAGTTGACGTACGAATCCCTGGGCGGCAACCTGTATAAGGTTCGTCTGCAAGTGTTCCGTGACTGCAGCAGCTCTATTCAATTCAGCGGCATTAGCCCAAGTCTGGTTTACCGCAACACGGGCTGCTCTACGTCGGGAGCAGCAACTTCTGCCATGACCCTGGTTAGCGGAACCCAGCAAATCGGGGCTCCTTACTGCCTGACTGCTCCCGGCGGCCCCAGCCCCTGCGGTTCCGGCCTGCCCACCAACTACGAAACCGGTATTTTCGAAACTACCGTTACTCTTCCTCCCGCCGCTGAGTGGCGCCTGAGTGTTGAGATTAATGCTCGTCCGGACGTTGCCAACATTAACGGCGCGGTGGATATGTACTGGGAAGCTACCCTCAATAACTTGGTAGGTGGCCAGACTATCACCAACAACTCGGCGCAGTACAACGCCCAGAACGTCGCAGTACCGTTCGTGTGCTGGAAGCAGCAGACCACGCTGAACTTCACGGCTATTGACGTTGACGGCGACGAGCTGGTATATGAACTGTCGCGCCCGCTGCAAGGCTGCAACGACGTGGCTCCTACCACCAGCTATTCGACCGGTGGCCTGATCAACCTGGGCCCGCAGACTCCCGGCGGCCCGAACTGCTACGCCGAACTGCCCTCTACCGGCGGCTCTTATACCGCCACCTTCCCCATTCCTTCGTTCTCGCTTTCGGGCCCCTGCCCGATCCGGCAGGCTACGCCTCAGTTCCTGTTCAACTCAACTGACGGCAGCTTCACGTTCACGCCCTTCCTGTTCACCCCGGGCACTACTCTCGCGCAGCTGACCCAGAACAAATACGTGGTGTCGGGCAAAGTTTCGGAGTACCGTCGCATCAACAACGTGCGTACCCTCGTTGGTACCGTTCGTCGCGACATCATGGTGGTCGTAATCGACTGCGACAACCGCGTTCCGGGTGCTCCCGTTGCCACCGGCAACAACCAGAACTCGGGTGTGTCCATCGTAAACTCCGTGGATTCGACCTTTATTGAGGCTTCTACCTGCAACTATACCCGTGTGCTGGTTCGCTTCTCTGACCCAGACCCAGCCGACCTACTGACGGTTACGTTCCCGACTCTGGACCCCGGCCAGCCCCAGCTGCCCACCTACCTGCCCCAGGACGTAGGTACGTTCCGCATTGTGGGTCAGGGCACGCGTAACCCCATCGGTATATTTGATATCCAGCCCGATGTGCTTTTCAAGAATCAGACATTCCGCATTCCGGTACAGATTCGTGACAATGGGTGCCCCATCGTAGGGCAGCAAACCCGGATTATCGTGCTTTCCGTGAAAGAGCGGTTCCCGGCTAAAGTGGTGGCCGCTACGGCGCAGCCCTTCGTGTGCGCTGGCAGCGCCGTAAACCTCACCGCTACTCCTACCCGTCCTGACTCTGTGCTGGTCGGAATCGGAACTCCTGCCGCAAACGGCCGTGTTGCCCGGTATAGCTATGCGTGGCGCGCCGCTAACGGCTTGAACGCTGCTGATGCCGACAAACAGAATATCGTAGTGCGTCCCACACAAACTACACGCTACTACGTGCAGATCAATGCCTTCGATTTCCGTCAGCTGCCGGTTCCGACCTGCGTTGATACGGCCTCGATTCTGGTACGGGTTGCGCCTGTTCTAACTGCTAACTTCACCTTCACTGGGCGCGGCGACAACAGCGGCCGTGAAAACATCCAGCAGCGCATCTTCACCTTCACCAACACCTCGCAGACCCGTGCTACCACCGACAGCGCCCGCTGGACGTATCGCCGGATTCAGGACTTCCGCGGCAATGCCGTGACGGAGTCGCCCGTTGTTTTCTCGCGTCAGTTTGATCCGCAGGAACTGGTGTTGCGCCAAGGTGGCCGCTATGAGGTAACCCTGAGAATTACTAACCGCGCCGGTGGCCAGAACTGCCAGGGCAGCGAGATTACGAAGCTCATTGACGTAAATGAGATTCCCAACGTATTCACGCCAAACAACGACGGCAAGAACGACTACTTTGTGCTGACGCCCGACGAAGAAGGCAGCAAAGTGCAGATCTTCAACCGTTGGGGCCGCCTCGTGAAAGAATACACCAACTACCGCAACGAGTGGGATGGCAAAGACCAGCCTGCCGGTGTGTACTACTACCTGCTAACTGACCGTGGCGGCAAAACAACTAAAGGCTGGGTAGAGCTGGCGCGCTAGCTTCTATTCTTTTCAGCTTGCTAAAGGGCACCGCGAAATTCGCGGTGCCCTTTTTCATTTTAGAAGGTTTGGCAGGTAACACCCTTTCCAAATTATTCTTACTCTAAGGGCATTGAGGAGCTTTGGCGTGTAGTTCGTCCGGTATAAAGAGCAAAAAACATCAAGTGGCTGGTACAAGTCATAACAACAGCAGCTCTGGATTACACTTCAGGAAAACTTTTTAAGCCAGAAATAGTATTTATATGGCCTTAAAAATATTTTTAGATAAGTCTAAAAGCTATATTCGCTTGTCAGACGCTTACTCGTACCATGGCCCCATCATTACAAACTCCTCCCACCCAGGCGGCTCCTCCTGTCAATGCCCCTGATACTGGCTGGCGCCGGGCCCGTACCTCGCTTTCCTTGAGTGAAGTGCACGCCAGCATAAAGGTGCCGGCTACCAATGCCTCGTTCTGGCGCAAAATGATGGCCTTTTGGGGGCCGGGCCTGATGGTAGCGGTCGGCTACATGGACCCCGGCAACTGGGCCACCGATATTGCCGGCGGCTCGCAGTTTGGCTATACGCTGCTGTCCGTTATTCTGATTTCCAACCTGTTTGCTATGCTGCTCCAGCATCTGGCGGCTAAGCTGGGAATTGTAACGGGCCGCGACCTGGCCCAAGCCTGCCGCGACCATTACCCGAAGCCGGTGGCCATGGTACTGTGGTTTCTGTGCGAAATAGCCATTGCCGCCTGCGACCTGGCAGAAGTTATAGGGTCGGCTATTGCTTTGAACCTGCTGTTTGGGCTGCCGCTGCCCTGGGGCGTGGTGCTCACCATTCTGGATGTGCTGGTAGTGCTGCTGTTTCAGAGCCGGGGGTTCCGCGTGATTGAAAGCATTGTAGCGGGCCTCACCGTAGTGATTTTCGGCTGTTTCCTCTACGAAATTATTGTTTCCAATCCGGATTACTTCAGTATTCTGGGCGGCCTGGTGCCGCAACCGGAGGTAGTCACCAATCCCAAGATGCTCTACATTGCCATCGGTATTCTGGGCGCTACCGTGATGCCGCACAACCTGTATCTGCATTCCAGCATCGTGCAGACGCGGGCCATTGAGCAGACGGAACCCGGCAAGCGAATGGCCATCAAGTTTGCTACTATCGACTCGACGGTGGCGCTGTTTCTGGCGTTTTTCGTGAATGCGGCCATTCTGATTACGGCGGCAGCGGCATTTCACCGGAACGGTCTGCACGACGTAGCCGACATCAGCGACGCGCACAAGCTGCTGGCGCCGGTGCTGGGAGCCGGGGCCGCCAGTGCCGTTTTTGCGGTAGCGTTGCTGGCCTCGGGCCAGAACTCAACGCTCACCGGCACGCTGGCCGGGCAGATTGTGATGGAAGGGTTTCTGGATCTGAAGCTGCGCCCCTGGATGCGGCGGCTGCTCACGCGCGCTATTGCGGTGGTGCCGGCCCTCATCGTAACGCTGCTGTACGGCGAGAAAGGAACCGGGGAGCTGCTGGTGCTCAGCCAGGTTATTCTTTCGTTTCAGCTCAGTTTTGCGGTAGTGCCGTTAGTGCTTTTCACCAGCAGCAAGGCCAAAATGGGCATCTTCGTGAACAAGCCCTGGGTGCAGGTACTGGCGTGGTTGGTTTCTGCCGTTATCATTGTTCTGAACGTGTACCTGCTCTACGAAACGTTTTTCGGCTAGTAGGCCTCACCAAGCGCAGCAGTCTGAAAAGATGCTGCGCTTTTTCAGCACAACAGATTTAGGCTTATCTAAAAAAATTTAACAGTACTTCCTAAATCCGGGCACATGAAGAACATCTTCCTTACGATTTGGCTGCTGCTGGCAGCATTTGCGGCAGTTGCACAGCCAGGGAGCATTCGGGGCACGGTGCGGGCCGACGGAAAAGTGGTGCCGTTTGCCAGCATCGGGCTGAAGGGCACCACTACCGGCACTACTGCTGATGAATTCGGCGCGTTCGGGTTGGCGAACATACCTCCCGGCACGTACCGGCTGGTGGTAACGGCGGTGGGCTTCCAACCCACTGAGCGCAACGTAGCTGTAGCCGCTGGCAAGCCCACTACGGTAGCTGTTGCGCTGGCCGCCTCAAGTAGCGCGCTGGGTGAGGTGGTGGTGAGCGGTACGCTGGGCGAAGTGCTGAAAAGCGAGTCGCCGATTGCGGTGGAGCTGTACACGCCGCGCTACTTTCAGAAAAATCCCAGCCCCTGCCTGTTTGAGAACCTGACGATGGTGAACGGGGTGCGCCCGCAGCTTAACTGCAACGTGTGCGGCACCGGCGACATCCACATCAACGGGCTGGAAGGTCCCTACACGATGGTGCTGATTGACGGGATGCCGATTGTAAGCTCGCTTAGCACCGTGTATGGGCTGAGCGGTATTCCGAGCAGCCTGGTAGAGCGGGTGGAAGTGGTGAAAGGCCCGGCCTCGACGCTGTACGGCTCCGAAGCGGTGGGCGGGCTCATCAACGTCATCACGAAAAACCCGGCCAAGGCCCCGCGCTTCTCCGCCGACCTGTTTGGCACCTCGCACCGCGACCTGAACCTGGACCTGGCCACGGCCGCCAAAGCAGGCCCGGCCTCCACCCTGCTCAGCACCAACCTCTATGGCTACAACCAGCGCCGCGACGTGAACAACGACGGGTTTACGGATGTGCCCACGCAGCATCGGATATCGGTGTTTAATAAGTGGAGCTGGCAGCGGCCCGAGCAGCGCGTGGCCAGCCTGGCCGGCCGCTACTACTACGAAGACCGGTTTGGCGGCCAGCTGGGGTGGCGTCCCGAGTTTCGGGGCGGCGACAGTGTGTATGGCGAAAGTGTATATACGAGCCGCTACGAGCTTCTGGGGCAGTACCAGCTGCCGGTAGCAGGCCAGAAGCTGCTGCTGAGCGGGTCCTTCAACCAGCACCGTCAGAACTCGGCCTATGGCACTACGCGCTACAATGCCACGCAACGCGTGGCATTCGGGCAGCTGACCTGGGCTCATGGCCCCAGCATCCGGCACAATCTGCTGCTGGGCGCGGCCTTCCGCTCTACCTGGTACGACGACAACACGCCGGCGACGGGCAGCGAGCAGCATACCCAGCCGGACCTGGTGAATCTGCCGGGCGTGTTTGTGCAGGACGAGTTTCGGCTCACGCCCGATGCAACCTTGCTGGCCGGCCTGCGCTACGACTACAACCCGCGGCACGGCAACATCCTGACGCCGCGCCTCAACTACAAATGGGGCACTGTGGATGGCAGCCGTGTACTGCGGGTAGGCATCGGAAACGGCTACCGGGTAGTGAATCTGTTTACCGAAGACCACGCCGCCCTCACCGGTGCCCGGCAGGTGGTGGTGCCGGAGGCATTGCGGCCGGAGCGCAGCTGGAACGCCAACCTAAACTACACCCGCTTTATCACGACCAAGGCCGGCAGCACGCTCACCTTCGATGGCAGCGTCTTCTACACCTACTTCACCAACAAAATCAGCCCCGACTACGACACCGACCCGAACCAGATTGTGTACCGCAACCTCGACGGCTACGCTATTTCGCGGGGCATTTCTCTGAACACCGATTTCACTTTCTCGCGGCCGCTAAAGCTACTGGCGGGCATCACCGTGATGGACGTTTTCCGGCGCGAGCGTACTGCGGAAGGCGGGGCGCTGCGGCGGGTAGCGCAGCTGCACGCGCCGGTTTTTTCGGGTACCTACACGGCCAGCTACACCTTCACGCAGTGGGGCCTGACGCTGGACTATACCGGGCAGGTAAGTGGCCCGATGCAGCTGCCCGTGCAGCCCAACGACTTCCGCCCAAGCCGCTCCCCGTGGTTTTCGCTCCAGAATCTGCAGGCGACCAAGCGTTTGGGGCCAGGGCTGGAGCTGTACGGAGGCGTAAAAAACCTGCTCGATTTTCTGCCGCGCCACGCACTGCTGCGTCCTTTCGACCCGTTCGATAAAACGGTAAACCAGAACAACCCGAACGGCTACACCTTCGACACGAGCTACAACTTTGCCCCGCTGCAGGGCCGCCGCACGTTTTTGGGCGTGCGCTACAGCCTCTAGCCGGCCGCCAGCACCGGGCCATTATATCTAAACTGAGGAGTTTGCGTAGGCGGCAGCATACTCTCCCCTCCGTCATGCGCTA
Organism: Hymenobacter psychrotolerans DSM 18569; assembly: GCF_900142395.1. Classification (GTDB taxonomy): domain Bacteria; phylum Bacteroidota; class Bacteroidia; order Cytophagales; family Hymenobacteraceae; genus Hymenobacter; species Hymenobacter psychrotolerans. The sequence goes on from NZ_FRAS01000041.1 coordinate 8,751, forward strand.
TTTCTGCCTGCTTCTGCTACTAGAGCTGCTGGGTGCCACTGCCAGCTACGCACAAGCGCCCAAAACCTGCCCCTACGATTCGGCCCGGTTCAATCTGTTCCGGCCAGTGCCGCGTACTCAGCTGCGGCCGCTCCGCCCCGACCGGCCGGGCACTACCGAAAGCCCATTCACTGTAGATGCCGGGCATTTGCAGGTGGAAATGGATGCGCTGCGCCTGATTAATACCCGGGAAGACGAACAGCGCAGCCGCGAGTGGAAAGCCGCTTATACCGTAGTTAAGCTGGGCCTGAGCCGCCGCACCGATGTGCAGCTGGAAGTGCCGCTCTATAAGGTGCAGAAGGAAAAAGAAGCAACGGAGGCGGACTGGCAGCGCCAGACCGGTTTCGGCGACCTGACCTTCCGGCTGAAGCACAACTTCCTCGGCGACGACCAGGAAGGCCCGGTGGCTGTGGCAGTGGTGGCTTATACGCGCCTGCCCACCGGCGGGCAGGCAGGCAGCGGAGCCATGGAAGGCGGCCTGATTGTACCGGTAAACGTTGAGCTGCCGCACCGCTGGAATCTGGATGTTCAGCTGGAAGCGGATCTGAACTACGAACGGGAAATCGGGCACCACTACGTGCGGATGATGCCCTCCATAGCCCTGGACCACGAATTCACGGAAGTTTTCTCGTTTCTGATAGAAGGCGTTACGCAATGGGATGCCGCGCATTCCGGCTGGCGGTCTTCCGTGAATCTGGCCCCTATCATCACCATCAACGAAAACCTGCAGCTCGACCTGGGCACTCACCTGGCGCTAAGCCGGGCCGCTGACCGGGAATTCTTTTTCGGATTCACCTTCCGCCGCTAACATTCGCTGTACGTTATCAAGCCAAGAGCCGCTGCACAGTGTGTACAGCGGCTCTTGGTTTAGTGGGACCAGTCTGGGGCTTATATTGTCATCAGCGAATTGGGTTGGCGCTGAGCCCACCAGTCGGTGAGCAGCCACACCAGCAGGAACACCACCCCGGACCCGATGAACAGGTTGCGGGCCGTGGGGTTATCATCGACGAAGCCGAAAATCAAGGGAACGAGCAACAGCACTAGGCCGCTGACCAGCTCCAGCCGGCCGTGCACCGGAAAAGGGATGAGCCGCATCAGGCCCAAAGGATAGTCGGTGCAGAGGGCAATGACCAGATACCCGGCGGCCAGCACGTAGCAGGAGGTGGCGTATGCCCCTTCCAGGTTGAACAGCTAGGGAGCCAGCCCGAAAAAGGCGACTGTCAGGTAGTCGAGGATGTCGTGAGCGAAAGGCGACAGAACTTTCATAGCAGATGAGGTTGGTGAGAAGAACCGGTTTCTCTTCCTACGAAGCCTCAACCGAATGGATATTGCTCAGATTACGCCTCCGCGGCTTCTGGAGGGCAATAAGCATGGCCGTAGCTGCCCTACAGCAGGCCGCGAAGCCGCTCAAACTGGCTGCCTAGAATAGCCTGGTCGTCGGCGCCCAGCCAGTCGTGCAGCACGGTGGCGTAGAGGCTGCGGAAGTCGAGCTGGTAGCGCAGGTCGCCGTCGAGCAGGTCCTGCAGGTTGGGGGCGGCGTTGAGGATGCCTTGCTGCCGCAGGCCGCCGCCCAGCAGCAGCACGTTGTTGGCAGTGCCGTGGTCGGTGCCGTTGCTGGCGTTCTGGCTTACGCGGCGGCCAAACTCCGAGAATACCAGCACCAGCGTCTCATCGAAATTGCCGGCTTTCTGCAGGTCCTCGGCAAAAGAGCCCAGCCCTTCCGACAAATCCCCTAGCAACTTGCCCTGTTGCTCCTGCTGGCGCACATGCGTATCGAAACCCGTGAGTGAAACATAGAACACGCGCGAGCCAACCCCGGAGTTAATCAGCTCGGCGGTGGTTTTCAGGTTGCGGCCGAATTCTGTGTTCGGATACGCCACTGCCGACTTGTAGATCCTACTGGCCTGATACAGATAATCGGCCGAGGATGCGGTTTCGGCCAGCGTCTTGTACAGATAATCCAGCTCCGACACGGCACCGGGATGCTTGGCCCCGCTCACCTGCGCAATAAAGCGGTTCTGGGTGAGCTGCCGCAGCTTGGCCGGATTCTTCAGGGCCAGCCCTTTGCGCGAGCTGCCTTTCATAGCCAGGCTCAGCGTATCGTCCACTTCCAGGCCGTTGTAGGGCAGCAAGCAAGCCGGACAGTCGGAGTCGAGGTAACGGCCCAGCCAGCCGGTGCTCAGGTACTGGTCAGAAGCCGAGCCACTCTGCCAGATATCCATGGAGCGAAAGTGCGACCGGTCGGGGTTGGGGTAGCCCACGGAGTTGAGAATGGCCAGCTGCCCCTGGTCGTAGAGGCCTTTCAGCCGCGTCATGGCCGGATTGAAGCCCAGATCTTTATCGAGGGCCAGAATTCCGCTTCCTTCCCTGATGCCGAGCGTTGGCCGGGCTTTATAATACAGGTCGTTGCGGTACGGGATGATGGTATTGAGGCCGTCGTTGCCGCCGCCCAACTGCACTACTACCAGCCGGCGGCCCCGGGCATCGCGCAGGTCGCGGAGGCCCTGGCGGTCCAGCGCGTGCAGGAAATTGGGCACGAACAGCAGGCTGCTGGCCAGCACCGAAGTTTTCAGGAAGTCGCGGCGGGAAGTAGCCATGGCTAGAGTTTAGAAAGGAGAACCCAGCGCATAAAGCAGGGCGCAAGTCAGGATAGAATCGGGGAGTGCAGTAAACTCAGACTGACAGAACCATCTTGGCGCTATCCTCTCAGATCTAAGCTCTACATCAACTGGTATTCCGGCAAACTCAGCAGGCTCGTAACCATAGTTCGCAGCCGTTCTTCGGCGGGCACCTTGTCGGCGGCTTGCTGAATAAGGGCCAGATTTTCGGGACGAATGGGAGTTTGCAGCAGCAGCTCGCTGAGCTGGGCGAGTTGACGTGCCGGGGGCGTTTTGGCCAGAAGCGCCTGCACGGGGCCGAGCTTCACGGTAGCCTTCACCTGTTGCTGAAACGTGCGGTCGGCCCGCGTCAGGTTGGGGGCAATGTCGTTTTCGTCCTGCTTCAGCGCCACGTTGAACGCGGCATTCTTGAGCAGCACGGACGGCAGCTGCAGCCGGTACAGCAGCGACGACGAGTCTATCCAGTTGCGGCCACCGGGCCAGCCCGCCACGTTCGGCGGCTCAAACAGCGTCTGCCCCAGCGCCTTCTGAAACACGATAAGCGGCTTGTCGTCGGCGAGCTGCAGGCCCATCGTGCGTTTGATACCGGCCAGCAGCTCCACCGGCGCCTTGATTCGGGTGCCCACGTTGGCGGGCGCGTAAAACCAGTCGGCCGAAAACATCTGCTCCAGCAGCGCACTGATATTGTAGCCGCTTTTGAAAAACGCCTGCGCCAGCGGCTGAATGTGCGCCGGGTCGGGCGTATCGTTGACGAAGAAACGGTAGAGCTTGGTGGTGATGAACTCCGCCGTGCGCGGCTGCTCCAGCACAATGCTCAGCACCTGCTCGCCGGTGAAGTTGCCGGTGCGCCCCAGAAAGGTTTTGGGCCCGTCGTCGTGCTGCTTTTCCCGAAACACGAAATGGCCCTGCGCAGTGTAGCCCCAGCCTGTAAAGGCACGGGCGGCCTCTTTAACATCGGTTTCGGTGTAGTGGCCACGGCCCATCGTGAACAGCTCCAGCACCTCGCGGGCGAAGTTTTCGTTGGGGCGCTGCTTGCGGTTTTGCTGGTTGTTGAGAAACTGCAGCATCGCCGGTTCCTTGCTCACGGCCAGCAGCAAATCCGAAAACTTGCCCAGCGCCAGCTGCCGGATGGTGTTGTTCAGCTGCAGCGCGGCATCGGGGCGGCGCACCCGGCAGGCAAAGTGCCCGTGCCAGAAAAACGTCAGCTTCTCGCGTAGCTGTGCCGGCGAGGTTGCCATCCGCTGCAGCCAGCCGGTGTTCATGGCATAAAAAGCCTCCCGAATGCTCTGGTTCTGCATTTTGCGCTGCTGCGGGCTCAGGTCCTGGCGGCGCAACAGCGGCGGCTGATTGCGCCCTTTCGGCGGTGCAGGCAGCGCCGAGCGGAGCGGCAGCTGAGTTGATTCCGCGCCGGCCGCCATAGCCGTTTGGTCCGGCGTAGTTACCATGCCCGACTGAGGCGTGCCAGCTGCCGGAGCTACCGGACGAAACTGGGTCAGCGGCTCAATGTAGCGCATTTGCGGGCTGTCGAGCAGTTCTACCTTCTCCGAGTCGCGCAGCAGTTGGCGCAGGGCTTTGCGCGGCGAAAGGCCCGCGGCTAGGTCTTCCGGCCGCGGCCCGAATCCGGCGCGCCAATACAGATGCTGCAGTTGCTGTTGCGTCGTCGTCATGTTGCTTGGACGCAGTTCCGGCGCAGAGGTTTAACCTGGATTTTAGCCCATGCTGGCGTTAAAACCGTGCGCCTAGTACCACCGTCTTCTTATACTCCTGCTTGCTGCCACCGCCGGGCTTGAACAGCTCAATCAGCAGCACATAATAGCCCACCGGTGCTTTCTGGCCACGGTCCGTGAGGCCGTCCCACTGAAAAAAGCCGCTGGTGGCCAGAGTTTCGTTGCGCACCAGCTTGCGCGTAAGGCGGCCCTGCGCATCATAAACCGTAACGGTGGCCGCGTAGCCGGTGCCGTCAAGCTGGTAGTTGAGGGTTGTGAAATCCTGCAGGCCGTCTTCGTCGGGCGTGAATACTTCGGGCACTATGCTGAACTGCTGCCCGCCTCCGGCAACATCCTGCTGCTGCGAGTTTCGGCGGCCCGGAGTAGCGTAGCCGGCACTGCTGGCCGCCGAGTGGAAGTTGGCAGCCGTACTCGGCGCATCTGCCCGTATGCGCTCCAGCGACACGCCGTTCACGTCATCAAGCAGCTTCAGGTGCTGGTCCTCGTGGTAGCTGTAGCGGTCCAGGGTGCGGCCCTGGCTGTCGAACACCACTACCACGCCGGCATCGTCGGGGAAGGTGGGAAACCCGGTCATCGCCAGAAACGCCGCGGGGTCGGCGCTGGTGGGATACTGGGCTTGCACGATGTCGGGGCGGGTAGTGAGCAGCAACAGCTGGCCGGGCGCCAGCACGTAGGCGCCACTGCTGATTTGCTCAGCATCCACGCTGCCATCGGGCTTTTCGTTGCCGAGCTGCCAGCCCTGCACATCCAGATATTTGCCGGAACGGTTCAGCAGCTCCACAAAGTCCACGGCATTGGTGCGCGGATTGAACAAAATTTCATTGATAACCACGTCGCCTGCCACGGCCGCCGACGGCAACCCGAACGTGGCGGAAGTCGCCGGCCCGGCGGCATTGCCTACGCAGTCGGTAGCACGCTGCACCGTCACGGTCAGTGCCTGATTGGCCTGCAGGGAGGTGCCCAGCGTTAGGTCAATGGTGCGAAAGTCGGGGCCGATGGGTGCCGCGCGGGTAATTGCCACGGCGGGCGTGAGGCTATACAGCGCCGCATTGGAGGCCGCGAGGCTATCGAGTTTTTCACCGAAAAACAGCCGCACAGTGGTAGGAGACACGGCCAGGGCGCGCAGCAACACCGGCGCTGTGCGGTCGGGGTTGGTGGTGCGCACGGAGTTGGCGCGGCCGGGCGTGCCACCACTGGCGTCGGTGCTGGCCGTCCAGTTGTCGATGCCGGCGCAGGGGTTGGCGGGGTCCACCATTTCCAGGCTCCAGCCTCCCTCCTTCTTACGGCTGTCTTTGTACCACGTGTCGGAATAGCTGACTTCAAACAACGTGCGCCCGTCCCGGCTCCGCAGCAGCAGCTGGTCGCCAGCGTTGGTGAGGCTCGGAAAGTTGGTCAGCCCGAACACTTTACCATAGGCAGCAAACTGAGGCACCCGGGTACTGCCGCACACCACCGCATATTCGCCGGGCAGCAGCGTAGCACCGGCCGGAAACACCGCCGGATTGCCAGTCTGCCCCGGTTTCAGGAGGCGCACGCCGGCCAGGTCCAGCACTGCCGTAGCCGAAGGGTTGTGTATTTCCAGAAACTCCGACGACGGCAGCCCGACAACCGGGGTTTCGTCCGCGAAGATTTCGGTAATCAGCAGCTGGTTGCCGGCCGGAGCCACGGCCGTGCCGGTATAGGTGAAGCTGACAGTGAGCGGGCCGGCAGCCATGTTGCCGTAGAGGTCGGAAACGTTGCGCGCTTCTATAGTATTCGCGCCTAAGGGCAACGGGGCGGCCAGCGTCAGATGCACCAGCGCCGGGTCGGTGGCGTCGCGCTGGGCTGCTGTTACGGCAGGCGCTCCGGCCGCTGCCAGGCGGTAGCTGGCCGCCACCTGCGCCGCTGCCACCGGCTCGTTGAAGGATATGTCCAGCTGTTGCGCCCCGACAACGCCGGCACTCAGCAACCGCGGCGCGCTCGTATCCTGCACCCGAAAATCGTCGAAGTAAAAGGCGCGGTTGTTGGCGGCCGAATACGTCAGATACACGCCGAAATAGAAGCCGCGCTGATGGGTGGGGTCGGTGGCGGTTCCCTCGCTGACGTAGGCGGTGCCGCCCGCCAGGTCACGTTCCAGCGTCCAGACATCGGTGGCAGAGCGGCTCACGCGCACCCGCACCAGGTTGTTGGTAGCGGAGTTGAGGGTAGCATCGGTGCCGTTCACTACATATACCGGGCTGCCGGTAGCGTCTTTGCGGAATAAGGATACTTCGTCGGGAGTGCCGCCGAGGCGCACAAAGTAGCCGCGGTTGCCGGTGGCTTTCAGGTCAGCCTGCTCCGAAACCAGCCACACATCGGCGTAGTTGCCGCTGCTGGTAGCCAGCCGCAGATTGGCCCAAAATTCCCAGACAGTGCCGCCCGTAGCCGCCTGACTAGGCGTGACCAGCTGTAGCTGGGTGCCAGTGGCGGCCGGACCGTTGCTTTGCAGCTGCTGGCTTGTTACCTGAAAAGAGGCCGCGTCGCCGGTCCAGGACGGATTTTGGGTGAATTCTCCGTCGGCAAAATCTTCGGTGAGCTGTGCCGTGGCGGCGAAAGGCAGCAGCGCCGCTAACAGCGGCAGCAGTAGTTTTTTCACAGGAATAATCGACTACGAATGAGCCAACGCAATTCGCACGAATGCCAGGCGCCGGATATCAGATAAGAGGGAGAGAAATATAGAAAACATTCTATCCCGTACCAAACCTTCATCTTTTCCCGAACTTTGGGTTTCTAAACACGCAATTCCATGAAAGTAGCCGTAGTTGGTGCCACCGGTCTGGTCGGGGGCGAAATGCTGAAAGTGCTGGCCGAGCGTAACTTCCCGGTCACGGAGCTCCTGCCCGTCGCCTCCGAAAAATCGGTAGGCCAGGAAATCGAGTTTCAGGGCAAAAAATACAAGGTCGTGAGCATGGACGACGCCATTGCGGCCCGCCCGGCCGTGGCCATTTTCTCGGCCGGCGGCTCTATTTCCAAGGAGCAGGCGCCGCGCTTTGCAGAAGTGGGCACCGTGGTTATCGACAACTCCTCGGCCTGGCGCATGGACCCCACCAAGAAGCTGGTGGTACCCGAAATCAACGCCAAAGAGTTGACCGACGACGACAAAATTATTGCCAACCCCAACTGCTCCACTATTCAGATGGTGGTGGCCCTCAACAAGCTGCACGAACGGTATAAAGTGGAGCGCATCGTGGTGAGCACCTACCAGAGCGTGACCGGCACCGGCAAGCAAGCCGTGGACCAACTGCAGGAGGAGCGCGCCGGCTTGGCCCCTACCAACCCCGCCTATCCGCACCGCATCGACCTGAACGTGCTACCCCACATCGACGTGTTCGAGGACAACGGCTACACCAAGGAGGAGATGAAGATGGTGAAGGAAACCAAGAAAATCTTCGGCGACGACTCCATCCGCGTAACGGCCACTACGGTGCGTATTCCGGTGATGGGCGGCCATTCGGAGGCGGTGAACGTGGAGTTTGCCCAGGAATTCGACCTGGCAGAAGTTCGCGAGATACTGCGCCAGACCGAAGGCGTGGAAGTGGTGGACGACGTGAAAAACAACGTGTACCCGATGCCCAAAGACGCCCACGGCAAAGACGCGGTGCTCGTCGGCCGCCTCCGCCGCGACGAAACCCAGCCCCGAACCCTCAACATGTGGGTAGTAGCCGACAACCTGCGCAAAGGGGCCGCTACCAACGCCGTGCAGATTGCTGAAGCCATGCTGAAAATGGGCTTGCTCACAGCATAGGCCTTCTTATTACACTCCTATTCAAACGTATGCTTACTTATTTTCGGCCGCTGCTGCTCAGCGGTTTATTGCTTGTGGCGGGCCATGCTATCCAGGCCCAGACGCAGCCCGCTATTGAAAACAAGGTGTTTAGCTATGTCGAGAAGATGCCGGAATTTCCCGGCGGCCAGCAGGCACTTTTCCGCACGCTGAGCCAGACGGTAGTCTATCCGCCCGAAGCCGTGGCCAAGCGAGTTGAAGGCCGCGTGCTTGTCAATTTTGTGGTGGCCTCTACCGGGCAGGTGCAGCAGGTAAAGCTGGCCCGCGGCATTGATCCGCTGCTGGATGCCGAGGCGCTTCGGGCGGTAGCGGCGTTGCCTGCTTTCGTTCCCGGTAAGCAGGCGGGCAAGGCCGTGGCGGTGGCGTACACGTTGCCTATCACCTTCAAGCTGCCGGCAGAGGCACCGCCGGCCCCTTCTCCGGCCGGAGCACGGCCCGCCACGGAAGCCCACGCTCCGCATCCGGTGGGCGGGCAAGATGCCCTGGAAGCCTATCTGCGCACGGCTGCATTTCCCGAGGCCGCCCGGCAGGCCAGATTTTCCGGTTTGGTGTTCGTGGCTGTCAAAGTCGATTCGCTGGGTGTGCTTACATCAGCCAAAGCCCAGCCCGGACCCATGACCAAAGAGCAGCTTAAGCGCGTGAAGCCGGAGCTGCTGAGTGCTGCTGAAAACCTGATTAGTAAGGGTCCGGCCTGGGCACCGGCGCGCAAGCAAGGGCAGCCCCGGCGTGGCAGCCATCTGGTTCCACTGGTATTTGATGCTACGGCTGGCACCATCAGCGTATATCCTCGGGTGCGCCTTTTCCCCGACGAGCCGCCTACAATCGAGGGCGGCCCGCAGGCGCTGTCAAATTTCATCGGGCGGAATGTGAAGTACCCACCTGCCGCTCTGCGCAGCCGGACCAGCGGCACCGTCAAAATCTTCTTTGAAGTGAGTGAGCAGGGACTTGCCGAAAATCCGCTGGTACTGAATTCCGTTTCGCCGGAACTGGATGCGGAGGCCTTGCGTGCCGTGGGTTTGCTGCCGCAGATGTTTCCGGCCCTGGAAAAAGGCCAGCCGGTGCGCTCTTTCTTTGTAGTGCCCGTAACATACCGCATGCGCTGAGCCCACGCAGGCTTATTATTGGCTCTGTAATAAACACGCTGCTTTATACAGCAAAACGCCCTGGAATACCTATTTCAGGGCGTTTTACTTTCTGTGGTGAGGTACTCTCCTATTGTCCGAACACCGCTCCTGCAAAATCTACTACGGCGCGGCGCGTCAGCTCCGGCTCCTCGAAGTAGCCCAGGTGCCCTACGTCGCTCAGCAGCAGGGCGTGGCTCTGGGCCGGCAGGGCCAGTTGCGGCAGCAAGCTTTCGGTGGGCACGGCCACGTCGTCTTTACCGGCAATGAACAGCACTGGAAACCGCGCTTCTTTCAGCACTTTGGTGCGGTCTGGGCGGTTTTTCATGGCTTCCAGCGCCCCCAGCACGGTAGCTTCGGGCGTGGTCTTGCCGATTTCCTCCAGAAACTCCCGCTGCTCCAGCATACACTCCCGGTTGGCCGGGGCAAATAGCGGCCGGATAAATGATTCCATGAACTTCTCCACCCCGTGCCGCCGCACGAAATCCATGTTTTTGTCGCGGCTGGCCTTTTTCTCGGCCGTATCGGGCAGAGCGGTACTGTGGAAGAGCACGAGGCCGGCCACCATTTCGGGGTAGCGCTCCGCAAAGGCCAGCGCTACGTAGCCGCCCATGCTGTGGCACACCAGCAGCGCCCGCTCCACGTTTTTCTGGCGCAGCTGCTCGGCTACATAGCGGGCCTGCGCCTCCATGCTATAGTCCCGGATGTCGTGCACGTTGGTGCCGTGGCCGGGCAGGTTCAGGGTCAGCAGGCGGTAGCCGTCGGGAAAGTCGCGGGTGAATTCGGTCCAGACTTCGCGGGATTCGGCAAAGCCGTGCAGGAACAGGATGGTAGGCTGAGAGGACATAAGAACGGGTTTCAGGCTCAAGTATACGAAGCCTGCTGCGGCAGCGGCAAAAAAAGACCGCCCTGCCAAGTTGAATCTGGCAGGGCGGCCCTTCATTAGACCTAATTCGGAAAAGGTGGCTAAGTTAATCCGCGAGGAGCAGCCGTAGATTTGGGCATGGATTACCGTGCCTTACGCGAGCGGCCCCGGCAGTTTCTGGCCCTGACCAGCCTGCACGTGGCCGAGTTTGACGACTTGCTCACCGCCTTCGCGCCGGCCTGGGAGCGGCACCACCGCTGGCATACGCTGGCGGGGAAGCGGCGGCAGTTTCCGGCTCACCGCGAACGGCCGACGGCGGTGCTGGCGGGCAGCGATGTGAAGCTGTTTTTTCTGCTCACCTACCT
>NZ_FRAS01000011.1 GCF_900142395.1 Hymenobacter psychrotolerans DSM 18569
CGGCCCACTGCCACGACGGGGCTACCGCTGCCCGCCTCTGGGACGCCCTGGCGCTGGGCAGCGAGCTACTTGACCGGCTGCAGACCGTGTTCGTGGACGGTGGCTTTGGCCGCCGCTTTCGCCAGCACTTGGCGGGCCGAGGCCTGCAGGCACAGGTGCCGATGGGCGTAGTGGCCCATAAAGGCCGCTTTTTTATCCACGCCAAGCGTTGGGTCGTGGAACGCAGTATTGCTTGGGCCGGTACCAACCGCCGCTTGGCCAAGGACTACGAACGAAAAATCCAGCACGCCAACGCCTGGCTGTACCTAGCCAATATCCGACGACTCATTAAGCTAACTTAAACAGCTTCTTAGAATTATCTGAGATGATCCTAAACTTTTGCTATACAATTGATGTATGTACATATATTTGCATCAACCACCGGTAGTCGCCGGCCTTTTCACCCAGACTTTCCGCTATGCAAACCCTGCTTCATACCGCTGCTTCCCGCGGCCACGCCAACCACGGCTGGCTCAATTCTTACCACACGTTCAGCTTTGCGGGCTACCAGAATCCGCAGCGCATGCATTTCGGGGTGTTGCGCGTGCTCAATGATGATACCGTAGCCGCCGGCATGGGCTTTGGCGCTCACCCCCACGACAACATGGAAATCATCAGCATTCCGCTGGCCGGCACGCTGGAGCACAAGGACAATGCCGGCAACCACGGCATTATCCGGAGTGGCGACGTGCAGGTGATGAGTGCCGGTACGGGCATTGCGCACAGCGAGAAAAACCACAGCCAGAGCGAGGAAGTGAAGTTTCTGCAGATCTGGCTGTTTCCGAACAAGCGGGGCGTGCAGCCCCGCTACGACCAGCAGTCTTTTGAGCCGGCTGGCCGCCGCAACCAGTTCCAGCAGGTGCTTTCGCCCAGCCCCGGGGATGCGGGCGTCTGGATCCATCAGGATGCGTGGTTTCATCTGGCCGATTTTGACGCCGGCTTTGCGACTGACTATCAGGTGAAGCGCCCCGGCAACGGCGTGTATGTGTTTGTGCTGGAAGGCGGCGTGACGGTAGCGGGCCAGCCATTGCACCGCCGCGACGGGTTCGGGCTGTGGGAAACCGAGTCGTTTTCTGTGCAGGCCGACAGTGCTGCCCGCCTGCTGCTCATAGAAGTGCCCATGAACCTGCCGTAAACAGTAGTGTTGGGCCGTTTAACCATCATGCTTACCACAAATTCTGCGCAAGCCGCACCCCTAATGAAACACGCTCCCACTACCTACCCGGTGCACGAAATCATCCGCAAGCGCTGGAGCCCCCGGGCATTTGCCAGCCAGCCGGTAGCCCCCGAAGCGCTGGAGCAGGTATTCGAGGCCGCCTCCTGGGCTGCCAGCGCCATGAACGAGCAGCCCTGGCGCTACATCTACGCCCACCAGGCCGACGCGGAAACCTTCCGGAAAATGGTCGACTGCCTGCTGCCCGGCAACCAGCCCTGGGCCAAAAACGCCCCGGTGCTGATTCTGGCGCTGGCCAAGACGCAGTACGACAACGGTACGCCCAACGGCGCAGCTCTCCACGACCTGGGCATGGCCAATGCCAACCTGATGCTGGAGGCTACCGCCATAGGCCTGCACGGCCACTTCATGGGCGGGTTCGATCCGGCCAAGACCAAAGAGGCCTTCCAGCTTCCGGACACACTGCAGCCCGTAGCCTTCATTGCACTGGGCTATATGGGCGAAGCTGAGCAACTGGAGGAGCCTTTCCTGAGCCGGGAAAAAGCGCCACGCCAGCGCAAGCCCATCGGCGAAATCTCCTTCCACCAGCAGCTTCCCGCCTAGCTTTGCCGCATCTGCTCACTTCCGCCGCCAGCCGGGGCCTGAAAGACATTGGCTGGCTGCAAAGCCACTTTTCGCTCAGCTTCGGGCCCTACGCCAACCCTGCCCGCAGCGGCTTCGGCCTGCTGCGCGTCTTCAACGACGACTTTGTGCAGCCCGGCAACGGGTTTGGCCTGCATGCGCACGCCAACATGGAAATCATTTCGGTGATGCTGGCCGGGCGCATGAACCACAAGGACTCGCTGGGCTACTCAGAGGAGGTGACGGCGGACTGGGTGCAGATTATGAGTGCCGGCAGCGGCCTGCGCCACGAGGAGCATAATATCGGCGACGAGGAAGTGAATTTCCTGCAGATCTGGATTGAGCCCAAGCTGCAAAACGTGACGCCCCGCTACCAGCGCCGCCATTTTCCGGCCGAAAAGCGCCGTAACCAGCTCACCACCATCGTCAGCAATGAGGAAGGCACGGCGCACTGCTGGATCAGCCAGAACGCGAAGCTGGCGCTCGGCTATTTCGAGGCCGGCCAGCAGCTTACGTATGCACTGAATCCGGTAAACAAAGGCGTGTTCCTCTTCCTGATGGAAGGCGGGCTTACCGTAAACGGGCAGACCGTGGCCCGGCGGGAAAGTATCGGCCTTTGGGAAACCGCTGAGGTGCAGATAGCCTGCACGGCCGAAAGCCGGTTTATTCTGATTGAAGCGCCGATTAACCATTAACGCAGGCCTCTGAAGCGCAAAGCCCCGCACACACTCCTGGTATGTGCGGGGCTTTTTAGTGCTTGAAAATGCCTTCCACAGCTCAAACAGCCAGCCTGTTGCGCTTACGGCTCCCTCCTGCCTTCTTCCTTCCGACTCGGCCGGGCCGGTGGCAGCCGAAGTTGCACCGCACCCGGCTGCCACCGGCCGGCTGCTTCCACAATTTTATCCCTGAATAATCCTTAATACCACCACAACTCACAGATAATGACGTGCCTATAGGTTCTTGCCCGGAATTTATTCCGAAATTCGGGGCCAAAGTTGCTTGTCTTGTTTATAGTATGAAACAAACTTTCCTCTTGCTTGCCCTGAGTCTGGCGGGCCTGGCCGGCCGGGCGCAGGACCTGCCCTACCAGCAGCCACCCGCCGCCATTGCCACACTGGCTGAAGCCGCACCGACGCCGCGCGTCAGCATTTCGCCTAACGGGCAGTGGATGCTGATGATGGATGTGCAGGACATGCCCGCCATTGCCGATTTGTCGCAGCCGGAGCTCCGGCTGGCCGGCCTGCGCATCAACCCGCGCACCAACGGCCCCAGCCGGGTTATGTATGCTACTACACTGCGCCTGAAGCGCCTGCCCGACGGCAAAGAGCTGCTGGTGCAGGGCCTGCCGGCCAACGCCCGCATCAGCGAGGTCAGCTGGTCGCCGGACAACTCGAAAATCGCCTTCACGCACACCACCGACAACCACCTGGAGCTGTGGCTGGCCGACGTATCGGCGGCTTCGGCGCGGCTGGTGCCCAACCTGTTTCTGAACGGCGTGTTCGGGTCGTCGCACGAGTGGGTATCGGATAGCAAAACCTTGATTGCGCGCGCCATTGTGGGCGGACGCGGCGAGGTACCTTCTACGCTGGTGGCGCCTACCGGCCCTACCATTCAGGAAAACAAAGGCCGCACGGCCGCTGCCCGCACCTACCAGGATCTGCTGAAAAACCCGGCCGATGAGCGGCTGTTTCAATACTACGCGCTGGCCCAGACCGTGAAAGTGGGCGTTGATGGCCGTATGCAGCCGCTGGGCGAGCCGGGCATCATTCAGCAGGCCTCACCTTCGCCGAATGGGCGCTTCGTGCTGCTGAAAACCCGCCACCGGCCCTTCTCCTACACGCTGCCAGTGAGCAGCTTCCCGGTGCGGGTAGATATTCTGAGCATGGAAGGCCCCGTGGTGAAAACCCTCGATGACCTGCCGCTGGCCGACAACGTACCGACCAGCTTCGATGCCGCTCCTACCGGCCCGCGGGCCCACGGCTGGCGCGAAGATGCCCCGGCTACCGTGTACTGGGTGGAAGCGCAGGATGGCGGCGACCCGAAAACCGCCGCGCCCGTGCGCGACAAGATTTTTGCCCTCGCCGCTCCTTTTGAAGGTCCGGCGCTGGAACTGGCCGCGCTGCCGCTGCGCTTTTCCCGCATCTACTGGGGCACCGACAAGCTGGCGCTGGTGGAAGGCTACCGCTGGGCCGACCGCCACGAAACGATGTGGACGCTGGACCTGGCTACCAAAACGTCCCTCACCGTCTTGTTCGACCGGTCGTCGCAGAACACCTACACCGACCCCGGCACGCCCTACCTGAAGCGCAACGAGCTGGGCCGCTCCGTGCTGGCTACCGACGCAACCAGCAACACGATTTACCTGCTGGGCGCCGGCGCCTCGCCGGAAGGCGACCGGCCGTTTGTGGACGAATTGAACGTGCGCACCAAGAAAGGCCAGCGCTGGTGGCGCTCCGCCGCCCCCTACTACGAGGTGCCGCTCACGATTTTGGATGCCGGCAAGCGCCAGATTGTGACGCGCCGCGAAGCGGTGAACGAGGCGCCCAACTATTTCCTGCGCGACACGCGGGGTGGCCGCCTGGTAGCTCTGACGCGCTTTACGAATCCCTACGCCAGCCTGGGGGGCCTGAAGAAGCAGGTGCTCAAGTACAAGCGCCCCGATGGCGTGGAACTGACCGCCAACCTGTATCTGCCGCCGGCTTACAAGAAGGAAGATGGCCCGCTGCCCACGCTGCTGGAAGCGTATCCGGTGGAGTTCAAGGACAAGAAGGACGCCAGCCAGGTGAAAGGCTCGCCGTATGCCTTCACGCGCCTCTCGTGGGGCTCGCCGGTGTACTGGGTGACGCAGGGCTACGCTGTGCTGCAGGGCGCCAGCATTCCGATTGTGGGCGAAGGCGACAAGCAGCCCAACGACACCTACACCGAGCAGCTGGTAGCCTCGGCCAAAGCGGCCATTGATGAAGGCCAGCGCCTGGGCGTAGTGGACCCCAAGCGCGTAGCCGTGATGGGCCACAGCTACGGGGCCTTCATGACGGCCAACCTGCTGGCGCATTCCAGCCTGTTCAAGGCCGGTATTGCCCGCAGCGGCGCCTACAACCGCACCCTCACGCCGTTCGGCTTCCAGGGCGAGGAGCGCACCTACTGGCAGGCCCCGGAAGTCTACAACGCCATGTCGCCGTTCAACTACGCCGACAAAATCAAGACCCCGATTCTGCTGATTCACGGCGAGGCCGACAACAACTCCGGCACGTTCCCGATGCAGAGCGAGCGGTTCTACAGCGCCCTGAAAGGCCACGGCGCCATGGTGCGCTACGTAGTGCTGCCGGCTGAGTCGCACGGCTACGCGGCCCGCGAGTCCATCATGCACATGCTCTGGGAGATGAACTCGTGGCTGGACAAGCATGTGAAGAACACACCGGCCGTAGGAGCCGCTCCGGCCCCGGCTGCCCCCGAGGCATCCGGCAACTAGGCCGCTCCTTTTTCTGCTACCGCAAAAACACCTCAGGCGTACTGCTTGGGGTGTTTTTTTTATGCTCTGCCAGAAGCACGCCAGTAAGGCAAGCTGGTGTGTAATATCCTGGCCAAAAAGTAACCCACTGCTGACAGTCTGCGTTTTAAAGGCACATATACAGTTTACTTACCCTAAACTCAGACGTCATGAAAACCCTCAAAATATATGTAGCCATGCTGTCGGCCGTACTTATGCTGGGCGGCACGGTGGCCTCGCCGGAAGTACAGGCTCAAACCAAGAAAGGCTGGAGCAAAAAGGCTAAAGGCGCTGCCATTGGCGGTGGGGCCGGTGCCGCAACCGGTGCCGTAGTAGGCGGCGGTAAAGGTGCCATTGTAGGCGGCGTAGTAGGCGCTGCAGCCGGTGGCGTTATCGGCCGTAAAAAAGACAAGAAGAAAGACCCGGTACGCTACCAGGAATACTCAAAGAAAGACTAGCGCCCCTCAAACCGGCGTTAGCTGAAAAAGGCCCCGCACCACTTGGCACGGGGCCTTTTTACGTTCTGGCAGCAACACTTAGCAGCAGGAAGCTGCCGCGGCGTCATCGGAAGCGGCAGCTGCTGGTGCCGGGCCGCAGGGAAACAGGCCGAAGTGCTGCTCCTTGTTGCCGAGCACCTGAAAATGCGCCCCGTAGCGCGTCTGGCTCACCATATCGGCGGTGTTGCCGCACACCAGCATCGGGCGGCCGGTTTCGAACAGGTGGTGGTCATCGAGGGCAAAGCTGTGGGCGTGGCCGGGAATGGTGCCGTGGTAGATGGCCACCTGGCCGTGGTCTTCGCACTGGTCTTCGAGGTCGAGCTTGAAGGCCCGCACCGTGAGCGAGTAGAACTTGATGTTGCCGACTTTCTGCTCGATTTCGGGGTTGCCGATGCTGAGGCGGCGGCTGGCCGTGAGGCGGTAGTCGCGGATGCCGAGGCGGTGCAGCAGGCGCCGGAAGTCTTCGGTGTAGAGCGCGCCGCTCAGGCACTCGCCATACAGCACCGGGTCCTGGCGCAGGCTTTCCGGAATGCGGCGGTCGGCGAATACGTCGGCAATGTGCAGCTCCCCGCCGGGCTTCAGCACCCGGAAAATCTCGCGGTAGGTGGCTTCTTTATCGGTGCTGAGGTTGAGCACGCAGTTGCTGACTACCACGTCCACGCTGTTGTCGGCGAGGTCGGCGGTGCGCAGGTCTTCGATGTAGCCGTGGCGGAACTCCACGTTGGGCCGGGCGTAGCCGAACCGCGCCGTGTGCGCATCGATATGGCGGCGCGCCACGGCCAGCTGCTCCTCGGTCATATCCACCCCGATGACGTGGCCCGATTCGCCCACCAGCTTCGAAAGCAGATACGCGTCGCGGCCGCTGCCCGAGCCCAGGTCGAGCACGGTGCAACCTTCCACCAGCGGCGGCACGGCCACGCCACAGCCGTAGTATTTTTCCAGCACCTCAGGCTCCAGCTGGGCCAGAATGCGTTTGTGGGCCTCCGGAATATCGTCGGTGCAGCAGGCGTTGGTTTGCAGGTCCTGCTGGGTTTGCAGCTGGCGGCCGTAGTAGTCCCGGACCTGGTGTTGGGTGAGTTCTTCCATATCAAGAGTGGATGAGGCAGGCTTTAACTGAATCCTGGAGCTTAGTGACGCACCCAGGTCACTTTTTCGGCTATTGGTTTGCGGATATTGCTGCCGGGCTGCTGCTGCACGTAGCCCAGCGAGAAAAAGCCCAGCAGCCGGTCGTCGGGCCCCAACCCGAAAAACGGTTTGGCTTCTTCCAGGTACGTAATGCCGCCGCTGCCCCAGTAGCCGCCCAGGCCATACGCAGTAGCCGAGAGGTGCAGATTCTGGACGGCGCAGGCCACGGCCTCAATTTCCTCTACTTCCGGCACTTCGCTGTGCCGTTTCATGCCAATGGCAATGACGTGGGAGCAGCGCAAGGGGTTGGCGGCCAGCTTCTCATACTTGCCCTGCTGAAACTTCTCGCCGGCCCGCTCCTTGTACAGCGCCGCCTGAAAGTCGGCGAGCTTCTGCAGGCCGGCCCCGCTGAATACCACAAAGCGCCACGGCTCGGTGCGCTTGTGCGTGGGCGCCCAGTTGGCGTTTTCGAGGAGCTGCTCGATGATGGCATCAGGAATCACCTGGCCCGGCACGAACTGCACGGGCTGAATGCTGCGACGGGCCCGGATAAGACGGTCGAATTCAGCGGTATCTAAGGAAGCGGGGTATGGCATGAGGGCGAGAGCAACTGCGTTTGATGACTACCACCAGCAACCCGGAGCAGGGGCGTTAGGTTACCAGGGCCGCCAGGCCGACCGGAACGCATAATGCGGGCATTTCAAGGCAATATGCAACCTGTGGCGGCTTTTTGCAGATAGTGTTGGGTATGCAGCTTTTCGTTTTTACCACTCTCCATGACACCGCGCGGCAGCTGCTGCGCCACCAGCTTCCGGCCGAAGTACAGCCGGTATTCCGCCAGGAACTCCCCTCCCACAACCAGCAGGCCGCTTTTCAGCAGGCCGACTTAGTGCTGGGCAACCCGCCAGCCGACTGGTTTGCGGCCGGCCCGCCGCCCGGCCTCCGGTTCTGGCAAATAGACTCGGCCGGCATCGAGCGGTACCAGCACCTGGACGTTGGGTTTCCGGTGGCGAATGTTGGCGACTATTTTGCTTGGCCCTGCGCCGAAACCATTGTGGCGGGCATTCTGGGCTGGTATCGGCACATTCCGGAGCTGGCCGTGCTGCAAAGCCGCCGCGAGTGGGTGGGCGCCCCCATCCGGAGCCGCGTGGGCTTGCTGCGCGACAAGCGTGTGATAATTCTGGGCAGCGGCGCCATCGGGCAGGCCGTGGCCGAGCAGCTGGCCGGCTTCCGCTGTGACATTCGTTTTCTGGCCCGCACCGACCCCAAGGCGCAGCTTCACTCGCGGGAAGAGCTACTGGCGGCGCTGCCCGAAACCGATGTGGCGGTCAATTGCCTACCGGGCAGCGCCGAAAAATTCTTCTCCGCCGAGCTGGTGCAGGCCATGCCCACGCACAGCCTGTACGCCAGCATCGGGCGGGGCAACACCACCGACGAGCCGGCGCTGATAGCAGCGCTGCAGGCCGGCCGCCTGGCCGGCGCCGTCCTCGACGTAACGGCCCAGGAACCGCTGCCAGCTGAGCATCCATTCTGGCAGATGCCCAACGTACTGCTCACCCAGCACAGCGGCGGCGGCCAGCCCCGCGAAGACGAAGGCAAAGTGGAAATTCTGCTGCGCAACCTGCGGCATCTGCTGCAGCAGGAACCGCTGGAAAACCTGGTGACGCTGAAGAAAGGCTACTGAGCCTGAAGCCAAGGCCGACAATAACCTTGCTTCCGGAAAGCTGGTAGGCAACTACCATATCTCACTTTCAATCCGCTCATCTGATGGCTACCAACCAAACTGTCCTGATTACCGGCGCCTCCAGCGGCATCGGCTTCGAGCTGGCCCGCTGCTTTGCCCGCGACGGCTACCGCTTGGTTCTTTCGGCCCGCCACGACCTGGAGGCCACCGACCAAAAGCTAAAAAGCGAGTTCAGCGGCCTGCAAACCGTACTGATTCCCGCCGACTTCAGCACCCACGAAGGCCCCGCCCACCTCTACGACGAGACGAAGCGCCAGGGCTTGCAGATTGACGTGCTGGTGAACGACGCGGGTTTTGGGGAAGCCGGCCTGTTCACGGAAACCGACCTGCAGAAGGAAATCGGCATCGTGCACGTTAATGTTATGTCGCTGATGTATCTGACCAAGGTGTTTCTGCACGACATGGTGGCCCGCAACTCGGGCAAAATCATGCAACTGGGCTCAGTGGTGTCGTTTTTGCCTAACCCGCGGCAGGCAGTGTATGCGGCCACCAAGGCTTTCGTGCTGAGCCTCTCGGAGGCGCTGCAGCAGGAGCTGAAGGAGCAGAAATCCGAAGTCACCATCACCATTCTGTGCCCGCCCGCTACCGAAACCAACTTCTTCCACGTAGCCGGCGCCGAAAACACCAAGGTCGGGCAGAGCGACAAAGCGGACCCCAAAGACGTGGCCGAAGCCGGCTACAAAGGGCTACTCAGCGGTGAGGCCCGCGTGCTGCCCACCTTCGGGGCCAAGATGAACTTCGCCTCCAGCGTGCTTTTCCCAGACTCCATGCTGGCCGTCCTGATGGGCTCCCAGATGCAGGAGGAAAAGAAATAACCCCTGTTTACAACCACACAAAACGCCCCGCCGGCACTGTGCCGGCGGGGCGTTTTTGCTTGTTTATTTTCCCTGAATATGCCGGTTCCTTCCAAGCCTGAGTTGCCCGCCTGGGTGTTTTTGCTGCTGCGGCTGGGCTCCCTGCTGCTGGCAGGGTTGCTGGCATGGCTGGTTTTGCGGTAGAGCAGGCAGCTGGTCAGGCACCTTCGTAGCTGATTTCGGCTACTTCTACCGTTTCCTCCTTCGGGCCCAGCCGCAGCGACACAATCTGCCCCAGGCGGCTGCCCTGAATGGCCCGTGCAATAGGCGCCGTGAAGGCCACCTTCCCCTCCGCCACCGACGCCTCATCGACGCCCACAATAGCGAAGCGGCGCAGCGTGCCGGGCGTGCCCCCACTGCGCGTACGTAGCGTAACGGTAGCGCCAAACCGCACTTCCTGCGGCGGCTGGGTGCGGGGGTCGACTACGCGGGCACTGGCAATCCGGCCATTCAGAGCGCTGATGCGGGCGTTGAAGATGGTGAGCTGCCGGGTACGGTCGGCCTCGTTGTCCCGGTTCGACTCGGCGCGGGCACGGCCGGTTTCCAGCGCCACCAATTCGGCCCGGAGCTGCTCCAGGCCCTGGGGCGTCACGTAGTTCGGGGTGCCGGGCGGCAGCGGGGCCCGGGGAGGCACAATCGGGGCCTCCAGCGAATCGTCTTCTTTGGTAAATGCGCGGCTCATGGCCTTTCCTAACGCACACCTGCGGCCAGGGTTTTAGACCCTAGCCACCCGTCCGCCTGGGCTGGTTGGCGCCGGGAACCACTCCGCCGGCCCGCGGTGGCAACCTGCGGGTGGGCTTCCGGGTACAACTTACTTCGGCGGGCCTATGCACCGGCGCCTCACTTTCTCTTCTTTTACCCTGGTTTCCATGCACTACGTTGTTACGCTCACGCTGAACCCCGCCGTCGATAAAAGCACCATTTCCGACCAGATTATTCCGGACCAGAAGCTGCGCTGTGCGGCTCCCAAGTTTGAACCCGGCGGGGGCGGCATCAACGTGTCCAGGGGGCTGAAGCGGCTGGGCGCCGATTCGGTGGCCGTATTTCCGGCGGGCGGGCCCAGCGGCACGCTGCTGCAGGAACTGCTGGCGCAGGAGCAGATTCAGCAGCAGCCCGTGGAAATGGCCGGCCGTACTCGCGAGAATTTCATTGTGGTAGATGGCTCTTCGGGCCGGCAATACCGATTCGGGATGCCCGGCGCGGAATTGCGGCCCGAGGAGCAGCAGCAGGTTATTACAACCCTCAAAAGCCTGCCGGTCCGCCCCGATTTCCTGGTTATCAGCGGCAGCCTGCCGCCCGGTGTCGAGCCCGATTTTGTGGTGCAGGTGGTGCGCGCGGCCAAGGGCATGGGCATCAAGGTCGTCGTCGATACGTCGGGGCCGGCGCTGCAGCAGGTGCTGCATGAAGGCGTGTACCTGGCCAAACCCAACGTGGGCGAGCTGAGCAGGATGGCGGGCGTAGATGAGCTGGACAACGAAGCTGTAGCGGCGTTTGCGCAGCAGTTGGTGCGCGAGGGCAAATGCGAGATTCTGGTAGTGTCGCTTGGGCCGCAGGGAGCCTGCGTAGTCACCAAAGATTCCGTAGACCACATTCCGGCGCCCGCCGTGAAAAAGCGCAGCACCGTGGGGGCCGGCGACAGTATGGTAGCCGGGCTGGTGTACGGACTGTCCCAGGGCCTTTCGATGCGCGAAACGGGCCGGCTGGGCGTAGCCTGCGGCACGGCAGCTACCATGAACCCGGGCACGGAGCTGTTCAAAAAAGAAGACGCCGAGAAGCTGTACCGCTGGCTGCTGCAACAGGCCCAGCCAGCGGCGGCAGCCTAACCAAAGCACCCCAGAAACCTTACCGCACGGCCGCGCCGCGTACGGCCGTATCGTGGCGCCCGGCCCGCACCAGCGCCCAGCCCGCCAGCAGCAGCAGCGCGCCAAACGCCAGAAACGCCAGGTCCCAGGGCAGCTTCTGCGCCGTGTACTCATGCACATGATGCAGGCCCAGCACCATGTGGTCGATGATGCCTTCCACCACGTTGAACAGCCCCCAGCCCAGCAGCAGGCCGCCCAGCAGCGTGCGCCCCGACCACGGCACATCGGGGCGGCAGCCGGCGGCCCACAGCAGGCGCAGCCCCAGGGCCGTCAGCACCCAGACACCGGCATGGAACACGCCGTCCCAGTACATATTCACTTTGGCCGCAACCAGCGTATCGGGCGGCAGCTTACTGGACAGCATGTTGTGCCACTGCAGAATCTGGTGCAGCACAATACCGTCTACGAAGCCGCCCAGGCCGGCGCCGAGCAGAATACCGGCGGCCAGCAGCGGCGTACGGTGGAGAGTAGGGTTAGTCATCATGCGAAGAAGCTCTGGGCAGGCGTTGCCGGATATCAGACGCGAAAAACACTCCCAGCCCGACCAGCAGCAACACCCCCACCGGCAACAGCAGCAGCCCCAGATTCGCGGTGTAGCCGGGCGCATGAATGGCAGCCTGCACGCGCGGCCGGCAGACCTGGCAGGCCCAGGCCTGCGGGGCGTTCAGGCAAAGCCAACAGAACAGAATCCATGCAGAAACGAGCCTCATAGGCGGAAATAAGCGGTGCGGTTGAGCCGCCTTGTGGCGGGGGGAAGTGCAGTTACAACGCAGGCCGCTGCCCCGGAGTTAATGTCGAGCCTGGCCGCGCACCCACCGCTGCAGGCTGGTGCTTCTGGCTTTCAAGTCTGCCAGAAGCTGTCCGCAGGCTGTGTCTTCGGGAAAGCAGCAAAACATTTCGGCCTTCGAAAACCTCCCGGCCATTGTCCGTCTTCTTCCGTAGAAGAAAGGCTACGGAAACGGCAGCAGCGTGCCCGTGCACTACCCGCCAGCCCGTTTCCCCTATTTATCTACTCAAGCAGCATTCCGCTTTACAACCATGGCTGACGAAAACCCGGAAATTACCCCCAGCGGCCCACCCGCCGGCCACAACGAGGCCCGTCGCACCTTCCTCAAACAATCATCGGTGCTCACGGCCCTGGCCCTCACGCCCGGTCCGCTGGTGAAAGCCGCCGAAGCCGAGTTCGATGAGAAAGTGGCGGCGGCCATCGAGCAGGTGCCGCTCAGGCTGGAAATCAACGGCAAGAAGTACAAGCTTTCCGTGGAGCCCCGCACCACGCTGCTCGACCTGCTGCGCGAACAGCTCCACCTGACCGGCACCAAGAAAGGCTGCGACTACGGCCAGTGCGGTGCCTGCACGGTGCACGTAGATGGGCAGCGCGTAAACAGCTGCCTGACGCTGGCCGTGATGCAGGACGGCCGCAAAGTCACGACCATTGAGGGCCTGGCCGACGGCGACAAGCTGCACCCCATGCAGGAAGCCTTCCTCAAGCACGACGGTTTCCAGTGCGGCTACTGCACGCCCGGCCAGATTATGTCGGCGGTGGCGTGTGTGCGCGAAGGCCACGCCGATTCGGAAGGTGAAATCCGGGAGTTTATGAGCGGCAACATCTGCCGCTGCGGCGCCTACCCCAACATTGTGGCGGCCATTCAGGAAGTGAAAAACGGCGGCCAGAAGGTCTAACGCGCAGCAGCTATGAACCAGTTTCAATACCTACGACCCACCAAGCAGCAGGCCGCCATTGAGGCGCTGGCCCGCACGCCCAACGCCCAGTTCATTGCCGGTGGCACCAACCTGCTCGACCTCATGAAGCGTGGCGTGCTGGAGCCGCCCCGCCTCATCGACATCAACCGGCTGCCGCTGGGCAAGATTGAGCGCGACAACGGCCGCCTCCGCATCGGGGCGCTGGCCCTGAACGGGGCCGTGGCCGAAGACAAGCAGGTGCTGGAGCGCCAGCCTCTGCTGGCTCAGGCCCTGAACGCCGGCGCGTCGGCGCAGCTGCGCAACATGGCTACCGTGGGCGGCAACATGCTGCAGCGCACCCGCTGCTCCTACTTCTACGACACGGCCATGCCCTGCAACAAGCGCGAGCCGGGCTCGGGCTGCGGCGCGCTGGAAGGCTACAACCGCATGCACGCCATCTTCGGCTTCTCCGATAAGTGCATTGCGGTGCACCCCTCCGACATGAGCGTGGCGCTGGTGGCCCTGGATGCTACCGTGCTCATCAGCGGCCCCAAAGGCGACCGGCGCCTGCCCTTCGCCGACCTGCACCGCCTGCCCGGCGATACACCCCAAAAGGACACCAACCTGGAGCCCGGCGAGCTGATTACGGCCGTGGAAATTCCGGACGGGCCCTTCACCAAAAACGTGCACTACCTGAAAGTGCGCGAGCGGGCCAGCTACGCCTTCGCGCTGGTATCGGTGGCGGCAGCTTTGAGCCTCGATGGCAACACCATCAAGGATGCGCGGCTGGCTATGGGCGGTGTGGCACACAAGCCCTGGCGCCTTGCGGAGGCCGAAAAAAGTCTGATTGGCAAGCCCGCCACGGAAGCCACCTTCCGGCAGGCCGCCGACATTGCCATGCAGGGCGCCAAGGCCTTCAAGCACAATTCCTATAAGCTCCGCATGGCCCCGAACTCCATCATTCAGGCCCTCAAAAACGCGGCCAGCGTAGCCTAATCCTCCTTTTTATGAAAGATCAACAACTGCAGGATAAGGTAGTCGGCGACCGGATGAACCGCGTGGATGGCCGGCTTAAAGTTACGGGCGCCGCCAAGTACTCGGCCGAGTATGAGTTGCCGGGACTGGTGCACGGCGCGCTGGTAGGCAGCACCATTGCCAAAGGCCGCATCACCAGCCTCGACACGAAGGCTGCCGAAAGGGCCCCGGGCGTGCTGGCCGTCATTACGCACCTCAACTCGCCCAAAGTGCCCGGCTTCGCGGCCAAATCGAACCCCGACGAGCCGCCGGCCATCGGGCAGCCGCTGCGCGTGTTTCACGACGAGAAAGTATACTTCAACGACCAGCCTATTGCGCTGGTGGTGGCCAACACGCTGGAGCAGGCCCGCTACGCCGCGCGGCTGGTGAAAGCGCAGTACGCCGCCGACGAGCACCGCACCGACTTCGAGGCCAACAAGCAGCGCGGGTTTCTGCCCACTCAGGCCAAGCGCAACCCCAAATCGGCGCAAAACGACTACGACCGGGGCCAGAAAAACGGCTACCAGACCGCGCCTGTCAAGCTGGAAGCCGAGTACGTGCACACCTCGGAGATGCACAACCCCATGGAGCTGCAATCCATCATTGCGCACTGGGAAGCCCCCGACCGGCTGACCGTGTACGACAAGGTGCAGGCCGTGAAAGGCACCCAGCGCGCCTTCGCCAAAGACTGGGGCCTGCCCGAAGAAAACGTGAAGGTCATTGCCACGTTCGTGGGCGGCGCTTTCGGCAACGGCCTGCACAACTGGCCCCACGAAACGGCGGCCATCATTGCCGCCAAAAAGCTGAACCGCCCGGTGAAGCTGGTGCTCACGCGGGAACAGATGTTTACCATGGTCGGCTACCGGCCCTACACGTGGCAGCGCATCGGGATGGGTGCCACCAAGGACGGCAAGCTGGTGGGCATCACGCACGAGTCGGTGGGCCAGACGTCGAGCTACGAGGAGTTCACCGAATCGACCTTGCAGCAGACGCGCATGATGTACACCAGCCCCAACGTCTCGACGCGCTACCGCATTCTGGGCCTCGATATCAGCACGCCCATCTGGATGCGCGGGCCGGGCGAGGCCACCGGCGCGTTTGCGCTGGAATCGGCCATGGATGAAATGGCGCACCTGCTCAACCTGGACCCCATGGAGTTCCGGCTGCGCAACTACACCGACGTAGACCCCGACAACAACAAGCCCTGGTCGACGAAATTTCTGAAGGAATGCTACCAGCTGGGCGCTGAGCGTATCGGGTGGAACAAGCGCCAGATGAAGCCCGGCTCCCTGCGCGACGGCGACTGGTTTGTGGGCTACGGCATGGGCGTGGGCACTTTCGGGGCCAACCGCGGCACCGCCAAAGCCCGCGCCGTGCTGCA
The DNA here is from genome assembly GCF_900142395.1 of Hymenobacter psychrotolerans DSM 18569. GTDB lineage: Bacteria > Bacteroidota > Bacteroidia > Cytophagales > Hymenobacteraceae > Hymenobacter > Hymenobacter psychrotolerans. Next base: position 15,482 of record NZ_FRAS01000011.1, read on the forward strand.
GGCCGATGGTACCGTAGTGCTGCAGAGCGCCACCACCGACATCGGGCCCGGCACCGGCACCGTGATGGTGCAGATTGCGGCCGATGCGCTGGGCATGCCGCCGGAGAAAATCCGGTTTGAGCTCGGCAACTCCACCTTCCCTACCGCGCCTTCGCAGGGCGGCTCGGCCACCGTAAACACCGTGGGCTCGGCAGTACTGGAAGCCTGCACCGCCCTCAAGGGGAAGCTGCAGCAACTGGGCGGCGCGGCCTTCGCCTCAGCCAAACCCGAAGACCTGACGCTGGCCGGCGGGCAGCTGAGCTTAGCCAGCAACGCCGGCACCAAAGTTTCCCTTGCCGACTTGCGCAAGCAGAACAACGGCCAAGACATTGACGTGACGGTGGAAGCCAAGCCCGGCAACGAGCGGCAGAAATACTCCATGTACTCTTTCTCGGTGCACTTTGCCGAGGTGCGCGTGCACGCCATGACCGGCGAAGTACGGGTGTCGAAAATGGTGTCCTGCGCCGATGCGGGCACTATCGTCAACCACAAAACGGCCGGCAGCCAGATGATAGGCGGCGCGGTGGGCGGCATCGGCATGGCCCTCACCGAAGGCGCCGTGATGGACCACCGGTTCGGGCGCTACGTTACCAAGGACCTGGCCGACTACCACGTGCCGGTGCACGCCGACGCGCCGGCCATTGAAGTGGCCTTCGTAGACAAGCCCGACTTCATCGTGGACCCGCTCGGCACCAAGGGCATCGGCGAAATTGCCATCATCGGGGTGGCGCCGGCCATTGCCAACGCCATTTTCAACGCCACCGGCAAGCGTATCCGGGAGCTGCCCATTACGCCGGACAAGCTGATGGCGTAGCACAGAAGTGTAAAGGCGGACAGCCGGCGTAGGTACGACATCAAGTATCTACGCCGGCTGTTCTGTGTTGGGGTCGGCTCCCAGCAGCTGTTGCAGGCTACGCGCGTTCAGCACTCCGGCCCCGCCGCTACCGTTGTTGAAGTACAGATAGGCTTCCTTCACGTGCGGCTCCGCCTGAATTTCCTGCGCTACCCGCGCCAGAAATTCGTCGCTGTAGCTGGAGGTGTAGAGCACGGGCACGCCGTGGAAGCGGTAGTACACCTGCGGCGTGTTGACCACCACTTCGTCGGGCAATGCAGCCGGGTAGCTTTGGCCGCAGAAGCTGATGCCATGCCGCGCCAGGGTCCGGAATATCTCGCCCGTCCACCAGCTGGGGTGCCGAAACTCCAGCACGTTGTGAAACTCCGGGTCGAGCTGCTCCAGGATACGGCCCAGCAGCTCCTCGGTGTAGGCGGCTTTGGGCGGCAGCTGAAACAGTATCGGCCCCAGTTTCTCCTTCAGGCCCTCACGCACCGTGGCGTAGAAATCGGCGAGAATCGGCGCGGCTTCGGCGTTGAATTTCTTGTAGTGCGTAACCTGGCGCGGCGCTTTCACGGCAAACCGGAAACCGGGCGGACTTTGCGCGTACCAGCCTTCAAATACCTTCAGTTCCGGCATGCGGTAGAAGGTCACGTTTACTTCCAGCGTGTTGAACTGGGTGCAGTAGTAGGCAAACCACTTACGCGGCGGCAGGCCCTCCGGGTACAGAATTCCCTTCCAGTCGCGGTACGAGAAGCCGGAGCAGCCAATATAGATAGCGGGCATAAAGAGGCAGGCGCAGGTTGTGGTAAGCCAACGCTGCCACCGTATACGCAGAAGTAGCGGCGCTTCTTTGCCGCGAAGTCTTATTTTTGCCCGCACAAACGCTCATCCCCGGTTTATGTAATAGCTGATTTCTTCCAACAATCGAGTAGCCAACCCACATAGCAGGTGGCTATATCTAGTTGCTTTTCAGGAAAGAAATCATGCTGGTTCTACAAAACCTTGGGTACGCACACCCCAATAAAGATGTGCTGTTTGAAGGCCTGCACCTGGCCCTCCACGACCACCACAAGCTGGCCCTGATTGGCAGCAACGGCGCGGGCAAATCCACGCTGCTTCAGGTACTGGCGGGCCTTCTGCCGCCTTCCGCCGGGCGCGTGCAGGCCAGTTCGCCACCCTACTACGTTCCCCAGCATTTCGGCCAGTTCGATACGCTGACAGTGGCGCAGGCGCTACGCATCGACGGGAAGCTCACTGCCCTGCAGCAAATCCTGGCTGGCGCGGCCACGGAGCAGAATATGGCGGTGCTCGACGACGACTGGACCATTGAGGAACGCAGCCAGGAAGCACTGCTACACTGGGGTCTGGACGCCGTAAGCTTAACGCAACCTCTGGCCAGCCTCAGCGGCGGGCAGAAAACCAGGGTTTTCCTGGCCGGCATTGCCATTCACCAGCCGGGCATTGTGCTGCTCGATGAGCCCAGCAACCACCTCGATACAGCCGGCCGGCAGCTGCTCTACCACTTCATCAAAACCAGTTCCGCTACCCTGCTGGTTGTCAGCCACGACCGGAAGCTGCTAGGCCTGCTGGGGGCGGTGGCGGAGCTGAGCAAGCGCGGCATTGCCCTGTACGGCGGCAACTACGAGTTCTATACCGAGCAGAAGCAGGTGGAAACCCAGGCGCTGGACCAGGACGTGAGAAGCCGTGAAAAGGCCCTGCGCAAAGCCCGCGAAACGGAGCGGGATGCCCTGGAGCGCAAGCAGAAGCAGGATGCCCGCGGCAAGAAAAACCAGGACAAAGCCGGCCTGCCCACCATCGTGCTCCACATGATGCGCAACAGCGCCGAAAACAGCGCCTCCCGCCTCAAAGGCGTGCACGCCGAGAAAGTAGGCGCCCTTTCCCAGGAGCTGAGCGAGCTGCGCAAGGAGCTGCCCGACACCGACAAAATGAAGCTGGGCTTCGACAATTCCGCTCTGCACAAAGGCAAAATCCTGTTTACCGCCACCAGCCTGAATTACAGCTATAATTCCCTTCTGCTGTGGCCGGAGCCGCTGAATTTTCAGATACTGAGCGGCGAGCGGCTGGCCCTGCAGGGCCTGAACGGCTCCGGCAAAACCACCCTGATCAGGCTGCTTCTGGGCGAGCTGGAGCCCACGCAGGGCACGTTGTACCAGGCGGCCGGAAATCGGGCGGTGTACATTGATCAGGACTATTCCCTGCTCCAGGACAAGCTTTCGGTGTACGAGCTGGCCCGGCAGTTCAATACCGCGGGGCTGCAGGAGCACGAAATCAAGATCCGGCTGGCCCGCTTCCTGTTCACGAAAGAGTACTGGGACAAGCCCTGCGGCACGCTCAGCGGCGGCGAGAAAATGCGGCTGCTCCTCTGCTGCCTCATGATCGGCCAGCAGGCCCCCGACCTCATCCTCCTCGATGAGCCCACCAACAACCTCGACCTGCAGAACCTGGACATCCTGACCGCCGCCCTCCACGACTACCAGGGCACCCTGCTGGTCGTGTCGCACGATGAGGTTTTTCTGGAGCAGCTGGGCGTAGAGCGGGTTATCCGGCTGGAGTAGTCCCGGCCAGACAAGGTCTTTTCAGTGAATCTTTTAGCGCAGGAAAACAAAATATTTGCCGCTTACTTTGAAATACAAAGTTCTTTTACATCCTTTGCATCAGCCTTGCAAGAGCACCGCATGTGCCAGCCGGCGGGCCAATTACGCGCCAGCTTCCGGCACCTCATCCTCACTACCAAACACTACCTATTACCGCCATGACTCTCTCGAAAAGCCTTCTTCGCATTGCGCTGGCTACCGGCCTGCTGCTGCTCATTCCGCTCGTGGCCATGCAGTTCACCCAGGAAGTAAACTGGACCTTTTCGGATTTCGTTTTTGCGGCCGTCCTGCTGTTCGGCACGGGCCTGACGTACGTGCTGATTGCCCGCAAGTGGAACAGCCTCACCTACAAGCTAGCCGTGGGCGTGGGCGTGGCCGCCGGGCTCCTGCTGGTGTGGGCCAATGCCGCCGTGGGCCTGATCGGGAGTGAGCATAACCCCGCCAACCTGCTGTATCTCGGCGTACCGGTTGTGGCGCTTGTGGGGGCCTTTGTGGCGCGCTTCCAGCCGCTGGGCATGTCGAAGGCCATGTTCGCGGCCGCCCTTACCTACGTGGCAGTTACCGCCATTGCCCTGTTTGTCTGGAAGCCTACCGGTGCCGCCGCCGAACCCAACGCCCCCATGCTGAATGTGCTGGTAGCCAACGGAGTATTCGCCGCCATCTGGGCCGTTTCAGGGTTGTTGTTCCGCCGTGCCAGCGCCACCGGCTCCACGCTCAACCAGCACCTGGCCTAGAGCTGCCGCGTACAAAACGAGTCATCCGTACTTCTTACTTACTACTTCCATGGCCATATCTCAGGTTGTGCTAGCGGGCCTCCTGCTACTTGTTCTGGGCCTTCTGTACCTGCTCGTAGCCAGCCGGGGCCGCAGCAGCACCTATAAATGGGCCGCCGGGGTAGCCACGGTGGCCTCCCTCCTACTGGTGTGGGGCAACCTCGCCGTGGGCTTCATCGGCAGCGAAGACAACCCCATGAACCTGCTGTACGGAGCCGTGCTGGCCGTCGGCTTCCTTGGGGCCATCCTGGCGAAACTCCAGCCGCCGGGCATGGCGAAGGCCATGTTTGCTACGGCGCTTGCCCAGTTTGCCGTGCCGTTCGTGGCCCTGCTCATCAAGCAGCCCGAGCTAACCATGGGTGTGCTGTGGGTGATTGTACTCAACACCGTCTTCGCCGGGCTGTGGGTGGCTTCGGGGTGGCTGTTCCGGCGGGCGGGTGTGGCCAGCGCGGGTTTGGGCCGATTGGTGGGGTAGGAAAGCTCCATTGAACATAACAGAAACGCCCCGGAGCTATTCAGCTTCGGGGCGTTTCTGTTGGCCATGCTCTGAGCGAAAAACCCCTCAGTACGCTCCCCCCAGGAGCAGCGCCCCTACCAAACAATAGCTGCATTCACTCTAAGCCCGGCCTCACTTCGCCAAAGCGTAGCCCTGCTTGTCCAAACCCCGGTCACAGGTTCCCAAAGCCTGGCTTGAGTCGTCCAAAGCGTAGCCCCAATCCTCCAAAGCCCGGCCTCACTCGTCCAACGCGTGGTCACACTTCTCCAACGCCCGGCCCCAACCAGCCAAAGCATAGCCCTGGTCGTCCAAAGCCCGGTCACACTTTTCTGGCCACTGCATTACTATAATCTTCCCGAATATTCCTATTCTTGAGCTTTACTCCGAGTATCCCCGCGCCCACCCCTATTCGCATCGTCTGATTTCTCTTTTTCACTCAATCCCTCTATTCTCCGTATGCTTACCGCCAAACAAGACAATCGGCTCACCGCCGCCCAAAACACCCTGCTCGCCCTCCGGCAAGACCCCGCTCCCTATCAGCAGGACAAAGCCCTCCAGAACACCCTCGCCGAGCTCCAGCAGCTCACCGACGACCTCGGCCCCCTGCGCCAGCAAACCCAGCGCCCCAGCAAAGGCAAAACCGCCGCCAAGACCGACCGCCGCGAGCTGCTGGCCACCAGCGCCGGCGAAATAGCCGGCGACCTGTACGCCTACGCCACCGCCCGGCAAGACCGCACCCTCCAGGCCTCGGCCAATTACAGCTACGGCACCCTCCTCAACCTGCGCGCTAACGCCCTCACCGACGCCGCGCAGCACCTGCTCGACCTCGCCACCCAGCACGCCCAGCCCCTGCTCGACTACGGCGTCAGCCCCGAGCGCCTCGCCGAGCTGCGCGACACCCTCGCTGCCTTCAGCACCAGCAAAAACGACCCGCGCCAGCAAATCAGCGAAGCCAAAGCCGCCCGCCTCGCCATCAAAGACAAGTTCTCGCAGCTGGCCACCCTGCTCGAAGACCGCCTCGACCGCAGCCTGCGCAAGTACGCCCGCTCCGCCCCCGAGTTCTACCAGCGCATCCAGGCCGCCCGCCTCATCATCGACCGCCCCGGCAAGCGCAAAGGCGGCAACGACGAGACGCCAGAGAAGCTGGGGTAACTCCCACCTGTCATCCTGAGTGCAGCGAAGCGGAGCGAAGGACCTCTTGCGCTTCGCTGCGCCCCAGGCTGCCAAATCCGTAAACGCATATCCATTATCTTCAGGAATATGAAACTCGCCCTCGAACTGGAATTTCCCGACGACCAGGCTGCCAATGTGCTCCGGCTGCTCCAAAGCGTGCCGGAGGTAACGACCCGCATCCTGCCGCACCCGGCGTCAGTTGGCGTAAATACCGCCCCGCTTGGCGCGGCGGATCAGCAGCGCTTACTGCACGAACTATTCGGGTCCTGGCACTCGGAGGAGAGTGGAGACGAATTGGCTCGTCAGCTCCAGGAAGCGCGTTACTTCCGTGAGCGAGACGTGGAGCTATGAGCCACTACCTGCTCGATACGAACATCTGTATCCATTTCCTCAAAGGCGAGGCGCAACTACTCGAAAAGCTTGATGCAGTTAGTATTCCTACTTGCTACATCAGCGAATTGACCATTGCCGAGCTCACCTACGGAGTTGCCAGAAGCGCCCCTACCCGTCAGGCAGCCAACCGCCAGAATCTGGTCAAAATTCAACAGCTGTTTGCTGGTCGCACCTTGCCCATTGCAGATTGCTTCGAGCTGTATGGCTCCGAAAAAGCCCGCCTTCGCAGCATCGGCCGCCCCGTTGACGATTTTGATCTGCTTATCGGCTGCACCGCCCTGGCCCACGGCCTCACCCTCGCCACCCGCAACACCCGCCACTTCGCGGAGCTGCAAGGCATCCGGCTGGAAAACTGGATTGATGATATTTCGGAAATAGCAGCGCCGGGCAACGTGTAACACTCCACCCTAATTCCACTTCCGCCCTCAGCGACACGCTGCGGCCCGTGGTTCTGCCAGTTCGGATTGGGTAGCTGATCTGTTGCGTTGCTTGGGAACCATCCCGGAATCAGCTAGTTTTGAATAGTATGAAAATCACGCTGGAAGTCCCCGACAACAAAGCCGCCTTTATGATGGAGCTGCTGCAAAGCCTGCCCTTTGTGAAAGCCACGCCGGCCCGCCGCAAAGCCAAGCCGCAGGACGAGACGGAATACCTGCTAAGCTCTCCGGCCAATGCCAAGGCGCTGATGGAAGCCATCCAGCGCGTAGATGCGGGGCAAGTGGTGGAGCATGGCCTGATTGAGCCATGAGGCTGCAATGGGACGAGCAGGCGTGGCAGCAGTATGTAGACTGGCAGGCTGCTGACGGTAAGATTGTCCTCAAAATCAATGCGCTGATTAAGGAATGCCAGCGCACTCCCTTCAGCGGTACTGGTAAGCCGGAGGCCCTGAAAGGAAATCTACGCGGCTATTGGTCCCGCCTCATCACGCAGGAGCACCGCCTGGTTTACCGCATCGAAGGAGATATTCTACTCATTCTACAGTACCGCTACCACTACGGCGATAGGTAAACTTCCTCCCCGCCCTCAGCGACACGCGGCGGCCGGTGGTTCTGCAGATTTGGCTTGAGTGACGATTTAAACCGTTCACAGATAATTTTACTTGTTTGCAATAACTAAAAATGCCATGATATTTACTGAGACACTTAATAATTTTCATTCATACATTACCGACACAACTGATCTTATCTTTGATATTGCCTTCAAAAACCAAAAGCATGAATCTGATTTATTCTTGCTAATAGAAAACGGATTCTATAATAGAAGAAATCCTGATGTGGTTTTTGGAAACACAAAAATATCACCTTACACTATAGGCTTTGATGATGACAGATTATCAGAGCAAACACAAAATGAGTTTTACAACTTTTACAGAGACAGACAAATACCAAATAAACATACTTTTCAGAAGAGCAAGGTAGAAAATAAAACAACTCAGCATACTGAGAGAATATCTATTCACATAGAAACAGCATTGTATATAAAGTTTTGGGAGTCTGAACATATCATCAGACTTCTACACAACTTAGCAAGACTATCTAACAAGCAAGATTTTAATTGGCATTTTGACTCTTCAAATTTCAAAATAACGAATAAGACAAGCGGTAAATCACAGAAATTAGGTAGGACAGGAATAATAGAAAGTCACTTAATCAGCGAGTTCGATAACTCATGCCCAGAGTTTTCAGATCTGATACAATCATGTTACTCTAGCCAGATAAGAAATTCTATTGCTCATTCACAGTTCTTTTTATACGGTGACTTTATAAATTTCACTAATCATCAACATGGACTTGCTTACAATAACATTTCTCAAATAAGCTTTGAAAGATGGGAGCTGTATATACATTTTACAATATTAATATACAATGCTATAATTTCAAATGTAAATAGATACTACCGTATGTATTGTGACAGAGCTAAAAGCAAGCATTTTGGCATTCCTATAAGAATTATAAAGGCTGACCATTCAGTGGAATTACGATGGTACACATATGATGGCTGTAGATGGTGTTGGTACATTAATTCAGACCAAGGGAGGCAAGAAGATAGATATTGGCTTAATAAATAAACGACATAATGTCATTTATTTTATCTGGCAATGTTATTTTAAAGGCCAAAAAGTCAGCAAAACCATCCTCGCACCCCGTTTGCTAGGCCTTTCGTAAACTCTTCCTAAACCGAAGCCCCTACCTAACGACGAAAGCAAGCCATGAACTTTAATAACTATACCATCAAGGCGCAGGAGGCCGTGCAGAAGGCCACTGAAATTGCCGGGGGCAATCAGCAGCAGGCCATCGAAACCGGCCACCTGCTGAAGGGCCTCTTCCAGAGCGACGAGAATGTGCTGTCGTTTCTGGCCAAGAAGCTGGGCGTGAACCTCAACATCCTCACGCCCCGCCTCGATGCCATTGTGTCGGGCTACCCCAAAGTAAGCGGGGGCTCGCCCTACCTCTCCAACGAAGCTGCCGCCGCTCTGCAGCGCGCTACCGGCTTCCTGAAGGAGTTCGACGATGAATATGTGTCGGTGGAGCACTTGCTGCTGGGGCTGCTGGGCGGTAAAGACGCCGTGGCTACCCTGATGAAGGACGCCGGCTTCAACGAAAAAGACCTGAAAGCTGCTATCAAGGAGCTGCGGGGGGGCCGCAAGGTGACCTCGCAAACCGCCGAAGACCAGTACCAGAGCCTCAACCGCTACGCCCGCAACCTCAACGAGCAGGTGCGTACCGGTAAGATGGACCCGGTTATCGGCCGCGACGAAGAAATCCGCCGCGTCCTCCAGATCCTGAGTCGCCGTACTAAGAACAACCCCGTGCTGCTGGGTGAGCCCGGCGTTGGTAAGACCGCCATTGTGGAGGGCCTGGCCCAGCGCATCGTGGCCGGCGACGTACCCGAAAACCTCCAGGACAAAATCATCATGTCCCTGGACATGGGCCTGCTCATTGCGGGCGCCAAGTACAAGGGCGAGTTTGAGGAGCGCCTCAAGTCCGTCATCAAAGAAGTAACCGACTCCGAAGGCCAGATCATCCTGTTCATCGACGAGATGCACACCCTGATTGGAGCCGGCGGTGGCGGTGAAGGCGCCATGGACGCCGCCAACCTGCTCAAGCCGGCCCTGGCCCGCGGTGAGCTGCACTCCATCGGGGCTACCACCCTCAAGGAGTACCAGAAGTACATTGAGAAGGATAAGGCCCTGGAGCGCCGTTTCCAGGCCGTGATGGTGGATGAGCCGACCATTGAGGACGCCATCAGCATCATGCGCGGCATCAAGGAGAAATACGAGCTGCACCACGGCGTGCGCATCACCGACGACGCCGTAATTGCGGCCGTAGAACTCAGCTCGCGCTACATCACCGACCGGTTTTTGCCCGACAAAGCCATCGACCTGATGGACGAGGCCGCTGCCAAGTTGCGCATCGAGCTAAACTCCATGCCCGTGGAGCTCGATGAGGTACAGCGCCGCATTATGCAGCTGGAAATCGAGCGCGAAGCCATCCGCCGCGAGGAAAACCACGACCGGGAAAACGTGCTCAACAAAGACTTGGCGGAGCTAACGGCCAAGCGCGACACCCTGAAAGCCCAGTGGGAAAACGAGAAATCGGCACTTACCAGCATTCAGACCGAGAAAGAGAACATTGAGCGCTACAAGCTGGAAGCCGACCAGGCCGAACGGCAAGGCGACTACGGCCGGGTGGCGGAGCTACGCTACGGCAAAATTCAGGAAGCCGAAGCCAAGCTAAAAGAGCTACAAGCCCAGGCCGAAGCCGACAAAGGCAAGGACGGCGGCTCGATGCTGCAGGAAGTGGTAACCTCCGAGGACATTGCTGAGGTGGTAGCCAAGTGGACCGGCATTCCGGTAAGCAAGATGCTGCAGTCGGACCGCGAGAAGCTGCTGAACCTGGAGCAGGAGCTAGGCAAGCGCGTAGCCGGCCAGTCGGAAGCCATTGCGGCTATTTCGGATGCCGTGCGCCGCTCCCGGGCTGGCCTTCAGGACCCCAAGCGGCCGATTGGCTCGTTCATCTTCCTGGGCACTACCGGCGTGGGTAAAACCGAGCTGGCCAAGGCCTTGGCCGAGTACTTGTTCAACGATGAGAACAGCATGGTTCGCATTGACATGAGCGAGTACCAGGAGCGACATGCCGTGTCGCGGTTGATTGGGGCACCTCCCGGCTACGTGGGCTACGATGAAGGCGGTCAGCTGACCGAGGCCGTGCGCCGCAAGCCGTACTCCGTGATTCTGCTCGACGAAATCGAGAAGGCCCACCCCGACGTGTTCAACATCCTGCTGCAGGTGCTGGATGATGGCCGCCTCACCGACAACAAAGGCCGGGTGGCGAACTTCAAGAACACCATCATCATCATGACCTCCAACACGGGCGCCGATATCATTCAGAAGAACTTCAAGGAGCTGAATGAGTACAACCACGACGAAGTGGTGGACCGCACCCGCGAGGAAGTGGTGGAGCGCCTGAAGCAGCACATGCGCCCCGAGTTCCTGAACCGCATCGACGAGATTGTGATGTTCCAGCCGCTCAAGCGCAAGGAAATCCGCAAGATCGTGGACATCCAGTTCCGGCAGATTCAGCAGCGCCTGGAAGAAGCCGGCATCCGCCTGGAAGCCACCGACGAGGTGCTCGACTACCTGGGCGAACAGGGCTTCGACCCGCAGTTTGGCGCTAGGCCACTCAAGCGCGTACTGCAGCGCTTGGTGCTGAATGAGTTGAGCAAGGACATTCTCTCAGGCCGCGTGAGCAAGGACGCCGTGGTGGAAGCCGTGCTGGAAGATGAGCACATCCGCTTCGTGAACGTGGACGTGCAGATTCCGGGAATGTAACTCTGCTTGCCTGACTAAGAAAAAGCCCCGCTGGCGCTATGCCGGCGGGGCTTTTCTTGCGTGTGGTGCTAGCCTTTGAAATGCTTCTGCTTCAGGCGGCGCCGAATGTTTTTCGGGATGGGTTTGCCTTGCTGGTAGGCGCTCAGGATTTCTTCTTCTTTTGCCTTGCTGAACCGGACGCTTTTCGCAATGGCAACGCTCGACAGCACGGCGCCCAACCCCAGGGTCACGCCGCCGCCATCAGTTCCCTGGGCAGTACTCACGGCGCCATATCCCAGAAAATAGCCTCCGGGCAAGGCCAAAATGGTGCTTCCGGTGCGCCGCTTGGCAAACAGGCGCTGTACCGCCTTCGTGGAATCGGCGGGCTCGGCGGCTTGGGCAAACAAAGAGAAAGAACTCAATCCTAACAGACCGGTCAGAACGCCGGTCCGGAGTAGATGTGAAATCATGTAAAAAGGAAGGTGAGAAATGGGGTATTTAGTTAGATGTTCTTGATTTATCCCACTAGCGAAGACGCCCCGAAATGCGTCTTGCGCAATGACCAGTTACTTAGCGGTTTTGGCGGCCTGCCGCTTGCTATAGAAGTCGATACCAGCCTGTGCTGTATCACTGCGCAACTGCTGCTTAAACGTTTCGGATGGCAGATTAACAGGAGCCTGGCTCATGGCCAGATAAGGCAGCAGCAAAGCACCGCCACCAAGTACTCGTAATAGCATAAAAGCGAGAAGCCAGGATAAAATCGGAGTCGCAATATACTGCCCTAACCTAAAAAGATTGCAGCGCTCAAAACAATTTAATTTCTTCTCACACCCAGGTTATTCGTGCTACTGGCGTTTGCTGAACCGGTAGTTGGTATTAAAGAATCTGGGGCCATTTTCTTCTCCAGAACGTGCGGCAGCCTATGGGTTTGCTCGTAAGCCGCTACAGCTTTCTGCCTGCTTTTTTTGTCGCCGTAACAGCTATACTTCACCGGAAGTAGCGAGGACGTAAACGGGCAATTATTCTTTCAGGCAGTGGTGCCCCGTTGGTGTAAGACACCAGTAGTGCAACTTCTTTTTTGCTACTGAACCGGATGTATTTAGCTGTTCCTATAGCAGTTGGCATGACGCCCAATAGCCCAACCCCACTGGCTACGCTCATAAAGTCGGTGCTTGCCAGGGCCATAGGAACTAGCATGGTTAGCGAAACTGCTCCTATACTCATTCCGGCAATGCCCGCTGTCCTACGCCGGGCGAAGAGCTTTGCAATGGCCCGTAGCGTATCCTGCTTACCGTTTGAAAAACGGCTAATGTCCATCAGAGCTATATCTGCTTTTGTCTCTGCTATGCCAGCGCTTTCACTATTGCTGCTCACTGCAAAAAGCGCGTCTGGCGAGGCCTGAGCTACAGCTTGCTTCGCAATACCAGAGAAAAGTACTAGGTAGCATAATAGGAGAAAGAGACGGACCATATCCTGAGAGCAGTAAATTGATTACCTGCCGGAATATAGAGCCGCGCCCTGACACTTCAAGCTGATGGATGCTAAGACGTCAGGTATCGTAATATCCAAAACTTCAAGCCACCTTACTGCTTTTCCTTCGCCAGAGTGTGGTTTATCGACCGCGCTGCTTGCTCGTGAAACGATTTATAAAGTCTGATCTTCTCAACTATTTACAGCGACTCGTGGTAACCCAAGCTACGCCACGGGTACATCTGCCAGCCAGTCAATATCCTTACGGAGCCAGGCTTGGGTAGCGGCTTCGGGCGAGCCGGGGGCGGGTGTGAGGTTGTAGTGCCACGCGGCCTGGGGCGGCAGGCTCATCAGGATGCTTTCGGTGCGGCCGCCGGTTTCCAGCCCGAAGCGCGTGCCCCGGTCGATGGCCAGGTTGAACTCGGCGTAGCGCCCGCGCCGCACCAGCTGCCACTGTTTCTGCTGCTCGGTATAAGGAAGGGCAGCGTTCTGGCGCATAATGGTGCCGTACGCCCGGCCATATACTTCGCCCACGTCCTGCACGAAGGCAAACAGCTCCTCAAACGAGCCGTCTTTGCCCACGGTGAGGCGGTCGAAGAAGATGCCGCCGATACCGCGCGTTTCCTGGCGGTGCGTGAGGTAGAAGTAGTCGTCGGCCCACTGCTTGAAGCGCGGGTAGTAGCTTTCGTCGTGGCGCTGGCACACTTCCCAGATCTGCTGATGAAACCAACGGGCCTGCTGCTCGTCCACGTAAATCGGGGTCAGATCCAGGCCGCCGCCAAACCACGCCTCCCCGTTGCCGGCCTCGAAGTAGCGCACGTTCATGTGCGAGATGGGCACCATGGGGCTGCGCGGATGCTGCACCACCGAAACGCCGGTAGCGAAGTAGCGCGGGTCGGGCATGAGTAGCTGCCGGGCTGCGGCTTCGCTCATCTCACCCCACACTGCCGAAAAAGCCACGCCGCCTTTTTCCAGTACGTTGCCGTTCTGAAATACGCGGGTACGCCCGCCTCCCCCACCCTCGTGCTGCCACAGGTCTTCGCTGAACTTCGTGCCGCTGCCATCAGCCGTTTCCAGCCGGTGGCAGAGCCAGTCCTGAAACTGGCGCATCCAGTTTTCGACCGTAGTACGCGGAGATGGCAGGGTTTTGGGAGCAGAGCTATACATGGCAATCAGTAGCAAAAAGGAAGAAAAACGGGTTAACAGTTACTACAGGCGGCCGGCATCAGGCCCAGCGTACGGCGTGGTAGTCGGGCAGCGCCACCGGGCGCTGCTCCTGTGCCAGCCGCTCGGCACACCGGTGGCAGCAGGCCGCGCTGGCGGCCCGCTCCGTAGTGCGCAGCACCAATACCGGAATCTGGGTGTGGTAGGCGCGGGTGGTCGTGTAGCACGAGTCGAAGTACTGCAGCAGCTGAGCCCGGCTGGTGGGCGCTACCACGAGCAGCTGGGCCTGGGTGCGGGCACAGAACTCACTGACGGCCTCCAGCGGCGCATCGTCTTCGAGCAGGTGGGGCATGATGCTGGTCCAGGTGAGCTGGGTGCTGGCGCGGCCTAAAGCCTGCTTCAGCTGGCGGCGCTGTCCGCGCGTGTCTGGTGCGTAGAACTGTACTAAGTCAAGGTCGCCGGGGAAGGCACTTTCCAGTGCCGAAAGCCGGGGCAATACGTTCAGGTGCAGCGAGGCAAAATCGGCGGAAAACACCAAGCGGCTGGGCAGCGCCCGACGACCGGGCGGCACCACCAGCACCGGGCAGCTCACCAGCTCCGTAATGGCGGCGGCGTGGTTGCCAGGCGCTTCCTGCCGGCCGCAGTCAATGTGCTCGAGGCCCATTACCAGCAGGTCGGCGGCACAGGCGCTGGCCTCGGCCCGCACATGGTCGTGGAGGCAGCCGCCGAGCACCCGGTAGCGGTACCGGATGCGGCGCCCGTCCTGGCGGGTGAGCTGCTGGTAGCGCAGACGCTCCACCAGGCTGCGCAGGCGCTGCTCTTCCGTGGCCAGGTCAGCGGGCTGACCGGTATCCGTATCGGGAATGCAGCACAGCAACACGATTTCCGCCGGCCAGCGCACCGCCAGCTTATTGGCGTAGGTGAGGGTATGTTCGGCCGCTGCCGTGTGGTCGAGGGGAACGAGAATGGTTTTCATGCCAGGTAGTGGAGAGAAGGCGAAGCAGGGATGCGGGAAAGGAGTAAAAAGCTAGTGGCAGTAGTGCACGGTGTGCGGCCGGGCCGTGGCGGCGGGCACGGCGGCGGCCGGCAGCTGCGGGCTCACGTATGGAATGCCCAGCCCCAGCCCGCGCACAATGAAGAGTACCGCCAGTACCGACGCCACGTAAGGCACGGCCTGCCGCATACGGGTGCGCCACAGCAGCGGCACCAGCTGCCCGCTCAGCGAAAGGCCCAGCATCAGCGGCAGCGTGCCCAGCCCGAAGCAGGCCATGTAGGCGGCGGCGCCCGCCACACCCGGCGCGCTGAGCGCCCCGGCCAGCGCCAAGTACACCAGGCCACAGGGCAGCAGCCCGTTCAGCAGGCCGGTGGTGTACAGCGCCGAAAAAGACGACCGTTGAAACAGGCGGGCCAGCGTGTTTTTCACCCAGGCCAGCGGGCGGCTAAGGCCCAGCGCACCAGCCAGCCGGGCCGTATGGCGTTCCGGCACGGCCACCAGCAGCAGAATCAGCACGCCGGAAGCCACCGACAGGCTTTGCTGCACGCCGGCCAGCCGCAGCCCCTGCCCTAGCAGGCCGGCGCCGGCGCCCAGCGCAGCATAGGTGGTGGTGCGGCCCAGGCTGTAGAGCAGCCGCCCGCCCACATAGCGCCACGAAGCGCCGGTGCCACCAGAGCCCGGCAGCGCCAAGGCAATGGCTCCGCACATGCCCACGCAGTGAAAGCTACCCAGTAATCCGAACAGAAAGCCGGCCCAAAGCATCAGCAGAAGAATAAAGCGAAGTGCTGTAACAGCCGGCAAGTACGGCCGGGGGCCAAAGGCATTCCATGACGAAAATCAGCCTAGAAGCTGATTTTCTTCTCCACGAAATATGCCTGCTGGTCGGCCGTGAAATCCAGACGCACCCGCCAGTGGCCGGGCTGCATCTTGCTGGTGTTGATGTGCTGCTGCTGGTCGGCATCGGGCTGCAGCGGCAAGCTGAAATCCAGCTGCTGGTTGGAGGGCCGGAAAAACCGGATGTTGCCCCGCACGGCTTTCCCGGCCAGCGCGGGCGGCAGCTGCACGGTCAGGCGCTGGGTGGCAGCCTCATAGCGCAGGTCTACGGGGGCGGGCAGGGCGGCCGTGCGGGCCTCGGTTTCCATGCGCTGCTGGTAGGCCAGCTCCTGCTGGTAATAGTCGGTGCTGACCAGGTCTACGCTGCTGCGCATGGCCTGCTGCACCATGTAGCCGATGTAGGCGGCAAACAGCACGAACGTGGCCATGATGGCGTAGGGCCAGATGCTGCGCCGGGAAGTGGAATCGGGGGTAGTCATGGGAAGGAATGCATTTCCGGGCCTGGGCTTACTGCACCGGGCCGAGGAATTTGGTGCTGGTTTCGGTGATGAGCTGCTTGCCGCTGAACACCCCAATGCGGATTTCCTGATTGGTACGGTGCAGGGCGGTGCGGGGCAGCTCGGCGAAGAACACGCCCTCTACTATGCCCTGCGCGGGCAGCTTCAGGCCCTTGGCGCCAACCAGCGAAATGCGGCCCTGCGCCGGCTCCAGTACCCGCAGCGTGACGGGGTACGGGTGGTTGGTTTTGTTGATGACCGAGATGTTGTAGAGGTTGGTGATGGTGCCCCGGTCGGTTTTCTGGAACAGCTGGCCCGGGGTGCGCAGCACGGTAGCCGCCACATTATCCCGCGAGAGCAGCAGGCCCGCCAATGCCACCATCAGCACCACCAGTACCCCGGAAAGCGCCTTCATGCGGCCCGTAATCCGGAACTTGCGGCCCTGCGCAATATCGTTTTCCGAGGCGTGCCGGATCAGGTTGGGCGGCAGATCAATCATGGCCATGATGCTGTTGCAGGCATCAATGCAGGCGGTGCAGTTGGTGCACTCCAGCTGCTGGGCGCCGTTGCGGATGTCGATGCCGGTGGGGCACACCTGCACGCACTGGTGGCAGTCGATACAGTCGCCGGCGGTGCGCGCCTGGTTTTTGCGCAGCTTCTCGCGCGGCTCGCCCCGCTGGTAGTCGTAGGCCACCACCAGGCTGTCCTTGTCGAGCAACACGCCCTGCAGGCGGCCGTAGGGGCAGGCAATGGTGCAGACCTGTTCCCGGAACCGCGCAAAAACCGCGTAGAACACGCCCGTAAACACCACCATCGAGGTAAGGCCGCCGAGGTGGGCCGTGGGCGGATCAGTAATGATGCTGACCAGCGCATCGGAGCCGATGATGTAGGCCAGAAACGTGTTGGCAATCAGGAAGGAAATCAGCAGAAACAGTGCGTGCTTGGTGGTTTTGCGCCAGAGCTTGTCCCAGTCCAGCTCGCGCCGGTCCAGGGCTTTCTGCTGGGGCGCGTCGCCTTCCAGCCAGTACTCGATGCGCCGGAACACCATTTCCAGAAAGATGGTCTGAGGACATACCCAGCCGCAGAAAGCCCGCCCGTACACCACCGTAAACAGGATGATGAACACCAGAAACGTGAGCGAGGCCAGCAGCAGCACGAAGAAATCCTGGGGCCAGAAAATCTGGCCCAGCACGATGAACTTGCGCGCCGGCAGGTTCAGCATCAGCACCGGCAGCCCGTTGATGCGCAGCCAGGGCCCGGCAAACAGCAGCGCCAGCAACCCGTAGCTGATCCACTTGCGGGCGCGGTAGAGCCGGCCCGTGGGCTTCTTGGGGTAGAGCCACACCCGCTTGCCGGCCGCGTCTACCGTAGCAATAGTGTCGCGGTAGGAATCGTCGGGTTTGAACTGGGTGGTGGACATGGCAGAGGTAGACGTGTAAATGCGTTTTATAGGAACGTCCGGCTGAGCGAAGCCGAAGCAACCGCTCAGCCGGACGTTCTTTTTGCCAGCAATGCTAGAGCTTGACTACCGGTTTGCCGGCGGTTTCCTTCTCGCCCTGCGGCTCTTTGGCGCCGGCAGGCTTGGTGCCCTGCAGGCTCAGGATGTAGGAGCTGACCTGCAGAATCTGCTTGCCGGAGAGCTTGCCTTTCCAGGCCACCATGCCTTTGCTGGTGACGCCGAACTTCACGGTTTTGTAGACGTGGTTCACTTCGCCGCCGTGCAGCCAGTATTCGTCGGTCAGGTTGGGGCCCACTTTGCCTTCGGCGCTCTGGCCGTGGCAGGCGGCGCAGTTGCTGGCATAAATCGACTTGCCTTCACTCAGATCAGCGGGTGTGGCCAGCGCCTGATAGGTCGTCAGCTTGTTGGGGTCGTCAGCGTCGGGCGAAACGAGCAGGGCAGCCTGGCGCATTTCGGTTTCGTATTCGGCGCCCTGCAGCGGGCCGGCCTGGGCCACGTGGTAGTAGCCCACATACGCCACCGCAAACAGAATGGTGGCGTAGAAGCTGTACTTCCACCACGGCGGCAGGTCGTTGTCGAATTCGTGAATTCCGTCGTAGTCGTGGTCGAGCAGCTCGTCGCGCACTTCGCCTTTCACCAGTGTGGCGTCGCCGACGAGCAGGCCCAGCACCCGGCCGCTCCAGGAGTGGCGCACGGTGGGCAGCTCATACACTTTGCGCAGTTGGGGCCGCATCTGCACCGCAATACCCACAAAGGTGAGCAGCAGCACCAGCAGCAGGAAAATCAGCAGACTGATCAGCACCCAGAACAGGACTTGCTGGCTGCTCATACCGGCGGCTTTGGCCGGCGCGGCTGCGGCTTCGGGCGTCTGGGCCACCGCCCGCAGGCCGGTCAGCAGGAGGCTGGCTACTGTCACAGCGGCAGAAGTGCGAAATTTCATCGGGCTTAGCATGCGGGTACCCCCCTTTCTGCTGCGGTAGTATCGGTTGGGGTTTCGGCCGAATACTGCCGGCGGTGTCTGAGCTGCGAGGACACCATGGCGCCCGTGAGCACCACGGCCAGTGCCACCAGCGCCAGCAGGCCAAGCACAAATCCGAACAGGAGGTTGGAGCCGCCCGAAGCCGGAGCAGCGGGCGTTTGGGCGGCGGCCAGGTAGCCCATCAGCAGGCCCAGGCCGGTCAGGAAAAAGGTACGTTTGGTTAGCATAGCGCGTCGGGTTCGGCGTGGGCCTGCAGCGTGTCATCATCGTGCAGCGGCAGCTGGCTCATGGTGCTGATGTGCTGGCGGTTGACGACCACCACGTACAGCAGCAGCCCCAGGAAAAAGAGAAAGAAGATGAAGAAGGAAATGAGCGGATACAGCTCAATGCCGGCAATGGATTGCAAAACGTTCTTGTACATGGCAGCGGATAGTTAAGGGGCCGGTCAGGCTATTGAGCAGCGGCAGCAGCCTGCTCGGGCTTCACTTTGATATCGGTGCCCAGGCGCTGCAGGTAGGCAATCAGGGCTACTATCTCCTTCTCCGACTTCACTTCGATGTCCTCCTTCTTCAGGTCGCCCACGATGCCGGCGGCCTGGCGGCGGGCATCGGCCACGGCCTGCTGCTCGTAGCCGGCCGGATACGGCGTGCCCAGCTGGCGCAGCACCGCAATCTTATCGGGCAGGGTGCTGTAGTCGATGTCCTGGTCGAAGAGCCAGGGGTAGGCGGGCATGATGGAGCCCGGCGACATGCTGGTGGGGTCGAGCATGTGGTTGTAGTGCCAGGAATGCGGGTACTTGGCGCCTACGCGGTGCAGATCGGGGCCGGTGCGCTTGCTGCCCCACAGGAAGGGCCGGTCATACACAAACTCGCCGGCCTTCGAGTACTCGCCGTACCGCTCGGTTTCGGAGCGGAACGGGCGCACCATCTGGGTGTGGCAGTTCGAGCAGCCTTCCTTGATGTACAGGTCGCGGCCCTGCAGCTCCAGCGACGTGTACGGCTTCACGGAGGCAATGGTGGGCACGTTGGACTCCACGAGGAAGGTCGGAATCATCTCAATAGCGCCCCCGATGAGGATGGCAATGGTAGCACCCACGGCCAGCTGGAACGGACGACGCTCAATCCAGCGGTGCCAGTGCCCGCCCTCGGCGTGCGGGTCTTCGGCGGCGGGCAGCAGCGCCGGAGCCTGGGCTTTCTCGTTCGCCAGCAGCGAGCCGGCTTTGGCCGTCTTGTACAGGTTGAACATCATCAGGAACACGCCGCCCAGGTAGAGCACCCCGCCAATGCCGCGCAGGTAGTACATGGGCACAATCTGCAGCACGGTTTCCAGGAAGTTGGGGTACTGCAGCATGCCCTCAGCATTGAACTGCTTCCACATCAGGCCCTGCGTGAACCCGGCCCAGTACATTGGAATGGCGTAGAACAGGATGCCCAGCGTGCCCAGCCAGAAGTGTGTGGTGGCGAGCTTTTTGGAGTGCAGCGGCGTGCGGTAGAGGCGCGGCCACAGCCAGTACAGCATCCCGAAGGTGAGGAAGCCGTTCCAACCCAAAGCCCCCACGTGCACGTGCGCTACAATCCAGTCGGTGAAGTGGGCAATGGCATTCACGTTCTTGAGGCTGAGCATTGGACCCTCGAAAGTGGCCATGCCGTAGGCCGTTACGGCCACCACAAAGAACTTGAGTACTGGCTCCTCGCGCACCTTATCCCAGGCCCCGCGCAGTGTCAGCAGCCCGTTGATCATGCCGCCCCAGCTGGGCGCAATCAGCATGATGGAGAAGGCCACGCCCAGGCTCTGCGCCCAGTCGGGCAGGGCAGTGTAGAGCAAATGGTGCGGGCCGGCCCAGATGTAGATAAAAATCAGGGACCAGAAGTGGATGATGGACAGCCGGTACGAGTACACGGGCCGCTCCGCCGCTTTGGGCAGGAAGTAGTACATCAAACCCAGGTAGGGCGTGGTCAGGAAGAAGGCCACCGCGTTGTGGCCGTACCACCACTGCACCAGCGCATCCTGCACGCCGGCGTAGGCGGAGTAGCTCTTGAACAGCGACACCGGCAAAGCTGCCGAGTTGACGATGTGCAGCACGGCCACCGTCAGAAACGTGGCAATGTAGAACCAGATGCCCACGTACAGGTGCCGCTCGCGGCGCCGGGCAATGGTACCGAACATGTTCCAGCCGAACACCACCCATACTAGCGTAATGGCAATGTCAATGGGCCACTCCAGCTCAGCGTATTCCTTGCTGGTAGTGATGCCCAGCGGCAGCGTAGCCACCGCCGACACGATGATGAGCTGCCAGCCCCAGAAGTGAATCTTGCTGAGCACGTCCGAGAACATGCGGGTTTTGCACAGGCGCTGCAGCGAGTAGTAGACGCCGGTAAAGATGCCGTTGCCAACGAAGGCGAAAATCACGGCGTTGGTGTGCAGCGGCCGGATGCGGCCGAAAGTGGTGAACTGATTACCGAGGTTGACTTCGGGCCGGGCCAGCTGAAACGCCGCCAGCACGCCCACCAGCATCCCGATAATGCCCCACACTACGGTAGCAATACCGAAGTCGCGGACAATCTTGTTATCGTAGAAAAACGTGTCAACGGCCCTCGCGAGAGAGTGCGGCACCAGCGGCGGCTTGGGGGCTGCCTGTGGCAGGAGAGGTTCGACTTGCATAGCCGGAAAAGTGAGTGATTTACTTCTCCAAAGGTCCTGGCAAGGGCTTTCTGAAAAGATGACGAACGTCAGCCGCCGGCTTGATTGATGTCAGGCCCCCGGTCGGACGCCTGCGGCGTCGGACCGGGGGCCTGGCGCTTCGCTTCCGAACCTCAGCAACTGCCTTCGGAATCCCGCCGCGTTCCTCCGGAACAGCATCAGGTGCTTTCGGAACCTCGTCGCCTCCCTCCGGAACCTCGCCCTGTGCCTTCGGAACCTCATCATGTCCTTCCGGAACGTCATCGGGTGCCTCCGGAACGTCGTCGCGTCCATTTTTGGGACATGGGTAGAACTTTTCCGGGCTACCAAGCGGGCATATTGTATTTCAACAGGAAATGAACCCACACGCAGCAGGCCAGGCGCTGCTGATGGGTGACCGGGGCCGTTGGGGCAGGTGGGCGGCTGGGCCCGGGAGGCGCTATTCCGGGTTTTCGTCGTCGAAGAGCATGCGCACGGAGGGCGTGTAGTCGTCTTCGTACTGGCCGGAGCGCACGGCCCACAGGAAAGCGCCCAGAAACAGCAGCGCCACGAGCAGGCTGATACCGATAAGCAGGAATATAATGGTCATGAGGGGGCGGGGTTAGAGGTGGCGCCGGTGGGCGGCGTAGCGCACCAGCAGCGTGGCAAATACCATCACGCTCAGTGAGCTGATGGGCATGAGAATGGCCGACACGATGGGCGTGAACCTGCCCTGCACGGCCAGCCCCAGCCCGATGCCGTTGTAGCAGAACGACAGCACGAACGTGCCCAGCACCACCTGCAGGCAATCCTGGGCGAAGCGCAGAATGGTGGCCAGCTGCCCGAAGCTGCGGGCTTCCAGAATGGCGTCGCAGGCGGGCGAGAAGTTGGTGAGCGTATCGGTGAGGGCAATGCCGGCATCGGCCTGCTGCAGGGCACCGGCGTCGTTCAGCCCGTCGCCCACCATAATGACGGTGCGGCCCTGCTGCCGGAGCCCGGCAATGTATTCGAGCTTGTCCTGGGGGCTTTGGCGGAAGCGCAGTTCCGCTTTTGGCCCGAACAGCTGCCGCAGCCGGTCGTGCTCGGCGTCGTTGTCGCCGCTGAGCACGGCCAGGCGGTAGCGCCGGCCCAAATCGGCTAGTATGGCTTCCAGCCCCTCGCGGTACACGTTGCGGAACACGAAGCAGCCGTACACTTCCCCATCCAGGCTCACGTAGACGCTGGATTGCAGAGCATCGGTGGTTTCGGCGGCGGCCGGGGCGGTGTCGCGCAGCCCCACCAGGGCCGCCGACCCGACCTTCACTTCCACCCCCGCTACCAGTCCGCGCAAACCCTGGCCGGCCACTTCCCGGAACCCGGCAACGGCCGGCGGCTGGCTGGTGGGCAGCTCCTGGCTGAGGCGCTGGCTGAGCGGGTGCGTGGATTGCCGGACGACGGCCGCCACGGCCTGCCGCTGGGCCGTACCAAGCGCGGTGCCCCGGTATTCCACGGCCGAGCGTTTTACGTCGGTGAGGGTGCCGGTTTTGTCGAAGACGATGGTATCGGCGCGGCCCAGGGTTTCGACTACGGCGGAGTTTTTCAGGTAGAACTGGTGGCGGCCCAATGCCCGCAGCGCGGCGCCCAGCGCAAACGGCGTGGCCAGTGACAGTGCGCACGGGCAGGCAATAACCAGCACCGACGTAAAGGCCCGCAGCGCCATAGCCGAGTTGCTTTGCGCGTACCAGTAGGCCACCGCGCCCAGCGCCAGCAGCAGCGTCACGGCCACGAAATAGCGGCCCACTTTGTTGGCGTAGGTTTCGAGGGTGGCTTTGTCGTCTTTCTGGAAAGCGGGGTTGTTCCAGAGCTGGGTGAGGTAGCCCTGCGACACTTCGCGCACCACTTCCAGCTCCACGGCCTCGCCCACCTGCCGCCCGCCCGCATACACCACCTCGCCGGCCTGCCGCGCCACCGGCACACTCTCGCCCGACACAAAGCTGTAGTCGATCTGGCCCGCGCCGCGCAGCAGCACGGCATCGGCCGGAATGATTTCCTGGTGGCGCACCCGAATCCGCTGGCCCGCCCGCAGCTCCTTCACCGGCACCGACTGCTCCTGCCCGCCGGGACCAAGCAGCGTGACGGCCACCGGGAAATACGACGTGAAGTTGCGGTCGAAGCGCAGGGCGTCGTAGGTGCGCTGCTGTACCCATTTGCCAATCAGCATGAAAAACACGAGCCCCGTGAACGAGTCGAAGTAACCCGGCCCGGTCTGCGTCACGACCTCCACCACACTGGTCGTGAACAGGGCTGTCAGGCCGAGGCTGATGGGGAAGTCGAGGTTGATGTAGCGCTGCCGGAGGCCCTGCCACGCCGAGCGGTAGAAGTCGCGCGCACTCACCAGCAGCACCGGCACGGCCAGCAGCAAGCTCAGCCACCCGAAAAACCGCCCCAGCGCCGCCTGCAGCGTCTCCGTGAACGAAAAGTACTCGGGCAGGGCCAGCAGCATCACGTTGCCGAAGGCGAAGGCTGCCAGGCCCAGCTGGTAGTACAGCCGGCGGTTGGCGTGGTGAGGCTGCGCGCCCAGCTCGGCCAGCGTAATCTGCGGCTCGTAGTTGATGGCCGCCAGCAGCGTCACGACTTCCTGCAAGGTGGTAGCCCGCGGGTCGTAGCTCAGGGTCAGTTCCTTGCGCAGAAAATTGACCCGGGACGCGGAAATACCGGGGTTGAGCTTGAACAGGTTTTCGAGCAGCCAGATGCAGGAGGCGCAGTGCATCTGCGGGATGGTGAGCGTGAGGCGGGCCAGCGTGTCGGAGCGGAATGCCAGCAGCTGACTCTGCACCGATTCCAGGGCGAGGTAGTCGAAGCGGCCGGGCAGCTCCACGGGCTTCACTTTCTGGCCGGCGTGCTCATCGAGGCGGTAGTAGGTGCACAGGTTGCTGGCGGCCAGCAGCTCGTATACGGCTTTGCAGCCCTGGCAGCAGAAGTGCAGCTCGGGCTGCTCCGGCAGCCGGATGGGCTCGTCGGGGCAGTCGTCGCCGCAGTGGGTGCAGGCCAGGTGAGTAAGGGTTTCGGCGGAGGCAGGCGCGGTAGGCACAGGCAAAGGGGCTGATGGCAGCCCCAAAGCTCCCCCACGCGGCGCGCCCGTCACCTGACGAATATCAGGCCCGCCCCTGATTCATCTCAGCCGGGCCCGGCCCACAAACCCGTTCTGAACTGCCACCTTTGGGGTGTTGTTCCGGGAGGCCGGGCCGGCGCTGCGCCCGGTCGGGCCCTCCTTGCTTTTTGCGCTATGCCTCGTTTTTACGCTACTGCTGCCTTGCTGCTGGTGCTGGCCTTGTTTGTCTGGGCGGGCCTGGTGGCGGGCATTTCCTTTCTGGAAGCCCCCCTCAAGTTCACAGCCCCCGGCATAACGGTACCGCTGGGGCTGGGCATTGGGCGCATCGTGTTTTCGGCCCTCAACAAAATCGAGCTGCTGCTGGCCGCCGTGGCGGTAGTCAGTGGGTTCTACCTGCGCGTGCCGGCCCATGTCGGCGCTACGCTGGGGATAGTAAGCGGCGTGCTGCTGCTCCAGACGTTCTGGCTGCTGCCGGCCCTCGATGTACGGGCGCTGGCGCTGCTGGCCGGCCACCCGGCGCCGCCCAATTCGCTGCACATGGTGTATATCGGGCTGGAAGTGGTGAAGCTGCTGACGCTGCTACTCACTGGCAGCTGGGCGTTCCGGTGGGCGCTGCAGGCAGCCCGGGGGCAGACGCTCAACCGCCGGGCCCGGCAGCTGGCCTGATTTTCTGTCTTTACATTTCCCGTTATGTCCCTTCCCCTCCCCGATATTCAGTCTGAGGCCGATATCAAGCTGCTCGTCGATACGTTCTACCAGAAAGTAAACGAGGATGCGCTGTTGAACCCCATTTTCAACGGCTTTGCCCACGTCGACTGGGGCCGGCACCTGCCCATCATGTACGATTTCTGGAGCAGCATTCTGCTGGGCAGTTCGCGCTACCACGGCCGGCCGTTTCCCAAGCACATGCCCCTGCCTATTGATGCCACGCACTTTCAGCGCTGGCTGGAGCTGTTTGAAGCCACCATCGATGAGCTGTTTGCGGGGCCGAAAGCGGAAGAAGCCAAGGTGCGCGCCCTCAACATTGCCACCATGTTCGAGTACCGCCTGCGCAAGCGCGACCCACTTTCGCTGCTATAAGGTCGCCGCGTACTATATAAGTAACCAGAACGTCATGCTGCGCGCAGCATGACGTTCTGGTTACAGCTTTTTGGCAGCCGCGGAGCACGGCTACTTACCGGTAAATCAGAATCCGGGCTTCTTCCAGGCAGGCCAGCGAATGGGGCGCACCGGCCGGAATAATGACGTAGTCGCCGGCCGTGACTTCTGTGGGCGCTTCTTCCTGCGTGATGATAAGCCGCCCGGCCAGCACCGTCACAAATACATCGACGGAGGCGTGGTGCGTGGGCATTACTTCGCCGGCACGGAAAGTCTTGTAAATGACTTTCTGGCCGTTTTTTTCGAGCAGCACAAGGGCCTTTTGCTCGCCGGCCGGGGCATGAGCGCCGGCCAGCAGGCTGCCGCTTTTCAGGGGAGGAAACATACTGGGTTGGGTGAGGTGAAGCGCAGACCAGCCGACAGCTGCTGCGTGATGAGGCCAAAGCACGGCCCTCCGCAGCGGCTTTCCCATGACGAATCTCAGCTTCCGGACTGAGGCAACGCAGTGCTCAGTCCCTAGCTCCCTATTCCCAGCACGTTACAACTGACTTACCAGTGCGCCTGGCGCAGCTTTTCGGGGTGCAGTACGCGAATATTTTTGGGGGTCAGCTCAATCAGGCCGTCGTGCTTAAACTCGCTGAGCGTCCGGATCAGTGACTCGGGCGCAGTGCCTACCACGGCGGCCATGTCGTCGCGGGAGAGTTGAATAGTAGCATCGGTGGTGCCGCCGGCCTGCTCGTGCATGCGCAGCAGCGTATCGGCCACGCGCCGCCGGATGGAGTTGTAGGCCATGCCCACCAGCTGCTGCTCCCGCTCACTCACGCGGCCGGCCAGCAGCCGGATAAACTGCTGCCCCACTTCCGGATTGCGCAAAAGCAGCTGCGAAAAATCGTCGCGTGGGATGTAGATGAGCTCCGAGTCATCGACGGCCACGGCCGAGTCGGAATGCGGCGTGTGCTGGAGCAGCGGCAGGTAGCCGAAGAACTCGCCGGGACCGTAGAGGCCCGTAATCAGCTCTTTGCCGCCGGCCGTAGCTTTCACGGTTTTGATGCGGCCCGTTTTTACGAAGTAGAGCCGGGTGGGCTCCTCGCCTTCCAGGTAGACATCCTGCTTTTTGCGCACGGCATGCACCTTGCGGTCTGCCGACAGGCTTTCCAGATTGCCAACGGCGCGGGCATCTTCCAGAAACTCGCCCAGGCCTTCCCCCTGCAGATCGTAGTCGGAGCGGAGGTAGCGGAACCGGTTGAGGCGGCTCGTGACGGCGCTCAGCAGCTCGGTTTCGTCGAAGGGCTTGGTCAGGTAGTCGTCGGCACCCAGCTCCATACCGCGGCGCATGTCGGTGCGCTCGGTTTTGGCCGTCAGGAAGATGAATGGCACGCCTGCCAGCTGCGGGTTCTGGTTGAAAATCTGCAGCACGCCGTAGCCATCCAGCACCGGCATCATAATGTCGCAGACCACCAGGTCGGGCTTATGAGCCAGTGCCTGCTCCACGCCCAGCTTGCCGTTTTCGGCCGTCAGCACCTGGTAGCCGGCCAGCTCCAGAATTTCCGCCGTGTTTTCGCGAATAAACGCGCTGTCTTCAATCAGCAGGATGGTTTTCATAGGGAATGGTGATGGTGACGGAGGTGCCTACGTTCAGCTCGCTGTGCAAGGCAATAGTGCCGCCCATAAGCTCCAGATAGCGCCCGATGATGTAGAGTCCGAGGCCCGTGCCGGGCACGTTGGTGACGTTGCGGGCCCGGAAAAACCGCTCAAATAAGTGTTCCTGGTCTTCAGGTGAAATACCAACGCCCTGGTCCTGCACGCGCAGCGTGAGCTGGTGGTGCCGGCAGTCGGCCTGCAGCGTTACTACCGAGTTTTCGCCGGAGTATTTGATGGCGTTGGACAGCAGGTTGACCACGATTTTGCGCAACAGCGAAGGATCCATCCAGACGGGCGCGGCGCAATTCGTCTGCCGCTCGATGCGCTGGCCGGCTTTGAGCAGGCCCTGCACATCGGTCACTGTTTCTTCGAGCAGCGTGGGCAGGTTGAGACTTACGGGGCGGGCTTCTATCCGGCCTTCCTCAATGCGTCCCACCGATAGGAATTCCTCCAGAATATCGTTCAGGTGGTTGACGGAGGCCCGGATGCGCTGCAGGTGCTTCAGGCGCTTGTCCTGCTGCTCGGTGGCGGGGTACTTCTCAATGAGCGTGGCCGAGGTGAGCACCGCCGTGAGGGGCGTGCGGAACTCGTGCGAAGCCATGCTCACGAAGCGCGACTTCAACTCGCCCAGCTCCTGCTCGGCGGCCAGCGCCTGGGTCAGCTCCTGGCTGCGCTGCTCCAGCTGCTCCAGGGTGCTCATCAGGGCGTGGGTGCGGTCGGCTACCTTCTGCTCCAGCTCCGTATTCAGAGCCTCCACGCGCTGGCGCTGCGCAATCAGCTCCCGCTCGGCTTCCTTTTTAAAGGTGATGTCGATGATGTAGGCCACCACGTACAGCTCCTCATCCAAGTGGAAATAGCTCAGGCTGACTTCTACAGGAAATACGGAGCCGTCTTTGCGCTGAGCCAGCAGGTCGCGGTTGTGGCCCATGTTGCGCACCTGTGGGTGGGCGTTGAAGGAATGGCGGAGCTTTTCGTGCTGCCGGCCGGCGGCATTGGGCACCAGCACCTCAATGCGCTGGCCCAGCAGCTCGTTGGGGGCGTAGCCGAACAGCTGCTGCGCAAACTGATTGGCCGATACAATGTCGCCGGGCTGGTTGCAGACGATGATGCCGATGGTGGCGTTGGCAAACACCGCCTCGAAGCGCCGTACGCTGTGCGCCAGTTCCCGCTCGGCCTGCTGCAGGCGGCTTTGCCGCGTCAGGCGTACCAGCAGGAACGGCCGCGCTTCCAGCTCGAAGCTGCTTAGCTCAATCCGCCCCCAGAAGGGTGGGCCCTCACGCGGCACAATTTCCATGTCTGCCTCCTGCCGGCCAGCCTGCCGGGCTTGCTCACAGAGCTGCTGCCATTTCTTTTCCAGCGTGCAGAACGGGTGGCCGGCCTCCGTGAGAAACGCCTCTACCGAAGAGTAGCCCAGCAGGGCCGCTCCCGCAGCATTCACCTGCTCAAACTGCTGCAGTGCAACATCATACACGCCCACAAACTCCCGGGCGTGCGTGTAAAGCAGGTCGTTGAGGGCGTGCTGAAACGGGCTGGAAAGCATAAGACCGGAAGACAGGCTGATTCGGGGAGGGACAGGATGCTGGGTGCAATATAGGTAAGTCGGGCGCGGGCAGGCACCTGACAAAAGTCAGGTAGTAGCTTGATGGCGGTCATCGGGAGGGGCTGAAGCGGACGCTACTTTTACGGCTACACTTTCTGGTCTGCCCGCATGCTTGCCTCCGCCCCGTCTTCTCTTCAGGCCCCCGAACCGGCAGTGCTGCTGGTGCTACTGCCGCTGGCCGCAGGAGCGAACATGCCGGCGTTTATGGCTTCGCTGGCGCTGTTGCAGCAGCAGCTGGGCGCGTCTGTTCGGCTACTCAAGATTGATGAAGCCACCCACCCAACCGTAGTACATAGCTTTCAGACCACCGAGCTGCCGGCCTTTGTGCTGGTGCGCCACGGAGTGGAGCTGTGGCGCCGGCAGGGTTTGCCAGAGGGCGAAATCCTCCTGCCGCGGCTCGCGAATGAAGTGCGCGCGGTGGCTGAAAGGCGGTAGGAGCGGCCGCACGGGTACCCGGCAGTCCGAAGGCATTCTTCTAACCGCTATCTGCTTACAGGTAGCGGTTAGTGTCGTTTTGGTGTCTTGTTTACCAAGTATTGTCTGCACAACGCCATCTGCATCTTCTTTCTGCTCCTGTTTCCCGGTTTTGCAGGAGTGCAGGCACTACCAGACAAGGCCGCCACAGCTGCACCCTTGCTTGGGTGCATAGGTTGTTGTGCTTAGCGCTGAGCTTCCGGTTTTGGTGTGAAGTGGGCAGGTTTCAGGCGGCGCCTGATTTTGGGTGGCAAACCCTGACCAGCAGCAAATTCAGCCAGTACTTCCTGCTCCTTTTTTTTGCTGAACCGCGTCAGTTTGCTTACGCCCACTACCCAGAGCGGCGCACCGTACAGGGCAGCCGCGGCAGTGCTCAGCAAAGCATCAGTCCCCAGGCTACCGAAACTGTCGTCGCCGTTGACAGCCGAAGTAAGGACCACCGCTCCTATACCCGTCGAGCTTACGAGTATCCAACCGCTGTTCCTGCGCAGCTGAAACAGCTGGTGCAGCGCACGCACGGTATCCGACGGCGCGGTGGTTTGCGCCACGGGCGTTTCTGCTGGTGCATCTGGTAGCGGTTGCTGGCTTACGGCTCTCACACTGGCCGCCAGCATGATGCCGCCCAGCAATAACGGCTTCTTATTCATAGACGGTAGCGGTTGAAACTCATTCGCAGCAAGGTATCAGGTTGCCGTACATCCGCCAACCAACGCGCCACAGTTAGTCCCCACGCGAAATGTCTGATTGCACGCGCTGTATTTCCCTGATTGTGTTAGCCTGAGGGCGGTTTTCTTTGTTCTACTCAGGGAATTCAGCCCGTTTCAAAAGTCTGCCCGGCGCAACTTTTTTTGTTGCAAACCACAGCCGCCGCACCGCTTCCACCCTCCGAAGCAGCGCCGGGCTGGCCGGTGCGGCAGGGCGGCAGCTAGGGCGCGGGCAGACTGCTTTCTGTGCTTCAGCAGCCTCGCTCCGGCCCACCATGCGAGCCAGGGCATTGGTTGTGCCGGCCCGCACATTTCCGGGCAGATAGTAGCTTTGCCGGATGGCGTCTCTGTTTCAGACCTACCTCCAGCTCGGCTTCCACCACATCCTCAACCTGCAGGCCTACGACCATATCGTGTTTCTGCTGGCCCTGTGTGCCCCCTATGTGCTGTCGGACTGGCGGCGCGTGGTGGCGCTGGTGACGAGCTTTACCATCGGGCACTCCTTCACGCTGGCGCTGGCCACGATGGGCGTGG
Organism: Hymenobacter psychrotolerans DSM 18569; assembly: GCF_900142395.1. Classification (GTDB taxonomy): domain Bacteria; phylum Bacteroidota; class Bacteroidia; order Cytophagales; family Hymenobacteraceae; genus Hymenobacter; species Hymenobacter psychrotolerans. The sequence goes on from NZ_FRAS01000011.1 coordinate 45,813, forward strand.
TACAGTACAGCGCTGCCCTCATCGAAACTCTGATTCCGGTTACGATTCTGCTCACCTGCGCGGCCAATATGGTGCAGGCGGGGCGGGCGGGCCGCAGCGAAGCGCGCCGCCTGAGCCCCGAGCCGGTGGTGCTGGCGCTGCCCAATCTGCTGGCCGCCGTGTTCGGGCTGATTCATGGCCTGGGCTTCTCCAGCTACCTGCGCGAGCTGCTGGGCCAGCAAAGCCGGCCGGTGCTGGAATTGCTGGCCTTCAATGTGGGCGTGGAGCTGGGCCAGCTGCTCATCGTGAGCTTCATTCTGCTGCTGGGGTTTCTGCTGCTGCGTGGCTTCGGGGTGGCCCGGCGCGACTGGCTGCTGGTGGTCAGTGGGGCTGCTGCCGGTATTGCGGCGGTGCTGCTGGTGGGCTAAAGCCAGGATTGTGCTGTGCAGGTCAGGGGTTGCAAACCAGTAGTCGGGCGTTGCAAAGCCCAGGTCAGTGCTTGCAAACCAGTAGTCGGGCGTTGCAATGCGCAGGTTGACCGTTGCAAAGCCCAGGTCGGGCGTTGCAACGCGCAGGTTGACCGTTGCAGGGCAAAAGGTATGGGTTGCAACGCCTGCCGCACGCGTTGCAATGCAAAAGTCGGGCGTTACAACGCGGGCCGCACGCGTTGCAATGCGGCAGCCAGGGGTTGCAATGGGGCGCGCATGGCTTGCAACGCCCGGCGCAGGCTGGTGTCTTTGCCCAATCTGCCGGTGAATTTTCCATAAATTTACCTTCTTCGCTCTACTTGGCTTTCCCGCACTTCGCTTTTATGTTCAGAACCTTATTACCGGCGGCGGGCCTGACGCTGCTGCTGGCAGCCCCGGCGCTGGCCCAAACCACCAACTCGGGCACCGACAAATTCGCGCAGCTCGAAACCCTGCTGCCCACGCCCAACTCCTACCGCACCGCCTCCGGCGCCCCCGGCACCGACTACTGGCAGCAGCGCGCCGACTATAACATCCGGGTGAAGCTCGATGACGAGAAGCAGGCCATTACGGGCTCCGAGGACATCACCTACACCAACCTCTCGCCCGACGTGCTGACCTACCTGTGGGTGCAGCTCGACCAGAACATCCTCGACAAGAACTCCATTACGGCCGCCACGCAGGTGGGCCAGATTCAGGACCGGATGCCGTTTCAGGCTATGGACTACCTGATGCGGAGCGACTTCGACGGGGGCTTCAAGATTGGGGAAGTGAAGCTGAAAGGCGGCAAGGCCCTGCCCTACGTCATCAACCACACCATGATGCGCGTGGACCTGCCCACGCCGCTACGGCCCAAACAGGCCGTGACGTTCAGCATCACGTGGAGCTACAACATCAACGACCAGCTGAAAATCAACCAGCGCAGCGGCTACGAGTACTTTCCGGAGGACAAAAACTACCTCTACGAAATTGCGCAGTTCTACCCGCGCATGGCCGTGTACTCCGACAACCAGGGCTGGCAGCACAAGCAGTTTCTCGGCAACGGCGAGTTTGCCCTGCCCTTCGGCGACTACCGCGTGAGCATCACAGTGCCCGCCGACCACGTGGTGGGCTCCACCGGCGTGCTCCAAAACCCCAACGAGGTGCTGACCGCCACCCAGCGCCAGCGCCTGGCCTCGGCCCGCAACGCCAAAAAACCGGTGCTGATTGTGTCGCAGGCCGAAGCCGTGAAGGCGGAAGGCAGCCGCGCCAAAGGCACCAAAACCTGGACCTACGCCGCCAAAGACGTGCGCGACTTCGCCTGGGCTTCCAGCCGCAAGTTTATCTGGGATGCCATGGGCATCGAGCAGAACGGCAAGCCGGTGCTGTGCATGAGCTACTACCCCAAGGAAGGCAACCCGCTGTGGGGCCAGTACTCGACGGAAGTAGTGGCACACACCATCAAAACCTACTCCAAGTACACCATCCCCTACGAGTACCCGGTGGCTATTTCGGTGCACGGCCCGGTGGGCGGCATGGAGTACCCGATGCTGTGCTTCAACGGCGGCCGCCCCGAGAAGGACGGCACCTACACCGCCGACCGGAAGTACGGCATGATTTCGGTGATTATCCACGAAGTAGGCCACAACTTCTTCCCCATGATCATCAACTCGGATGAGCGGCAGTGGAGCTGGATGGATGAGGGCCTGAACACGTTCACGCAGTACCTCACGGAGCAGGAATGGGAGCGGGACTACCCCTCGCGCCGCGGCGAGCCGAAGAACATTGTGGACTACATGCGCACCGGCAAAAACCTGCAGACGCCCATCATGACCAACTCGGAGTCGGTGCTGCAGTTTGGGCCGAATGCCTACGCCAAGCCCGCCACGGGCCTCAACATTCTGCGCGAGACCATTCTGGGCCGCGAGCTGTTCGACTACGCCTTCAAGGAATACGCGCGCCGCTGGGCTTACAAGCACCCCACCCCCGCCGACTTCTTCCGCACCATGGAAGACGCCTCCGGCACCGACCTCGACTGGTTCTGGCGCGGCTGGTTCTACACCACCGACCACACCGACCTGGCCATTACGGGCGTGAAATGGTACTCCGTGGACTCGAAGAACCCCGAAATTGAAAACGCCCGCAAGCGGGAGATGATCAATAAAGCGCCCCAGACCTTGTCGCAGCAGCGCAACCTGCAGTCCATCAAACGGACGCTGGTGGACGAGAAGCCGGAGCTGAAGGACTTCTACAATTCCTACGACCCGCTGGCTACCACCGAAGCCGACAAGCAGCGCTACCAGCAGTTTGCCAAGGGCCTCACGCCGGAGCAGCAGAAGCGCCTCAACAGCGGCCTGCACTTCTACGAAGTGGGCCTGAAAAACATTGGCGGCCTCACGATGCCCGTCATCGTGCAGATGACCTACGAGGACGGCAAGCAGGAAAAGATGACCATTCCGGCCGAAATCTGGCGCAAGAACAACGCCGAGGTAACCAAGGTGTTCATCACCGAAAAGCCCGTGGTCAGCTTCGTGCTGGACCCGCTGCAGGAAACCGCCGACATCAACCAGAGCAACAACGCCTGGCCGCAGCAGGCCGCGCCGTCGCGCTTCGAGCTGTTTGAATACCAGCAGCGCGCCCAGCCCAACCCCATGCAGCAGCAAAGCTCACTGCAGAAGATGGAGCAGAAGCCCACCGGCAGCACGAATTAGATGGTAGGGTGCGGGACTTGCTCCCGCCCGCCGTCTGGATTGCTTCAACGATGTTGTGCAACAGCTTACATGATAAAAGAGCCGGGCTACAGCGTAGTCCGGCTCTTTTAAATTTTATTTCATCTACTAATGGCTTGGCTAAACAACGATGATGGGGCACCCGATGTTGAGTTGCTCAATAGGTTTGCACCTTTTGCAATGCTTTTTGGCCTTCTCTTCGGAGCTCTGTTCCTGTGGTCAAATAGATACGCAAGAATTGAAAATGCCAAGAAACTTAAGGCTCGCAGCATTGCAGCTATTGTTTCTCAGAAATATATAGACAAGAAAAATCACGGGTATCGAAGGATACTCCTACGCTATGCAGAAGAGGACATTTACTTCCCCGGCGGGCGGTTGTATTACGACTCCCTCCAAGTAGGCGACTCGCTGTATAAGCCGGCTGGCTCAGCTTATTTCTATCTTGTCGAGCACCCAAACGGCGTAAGAAAACTGCGCCGCCTTCTCAACGACTCACTTTAACCAACCACTCTTATGGGACTTCTTGACGGCCTGCTGGGCAATGCTTCCGAAACCGATGCGCAAGACATTCAGCTGGAGCTGAGCCAGCTGCTTTCCCCCGGCGAAACCGTGCGCAACGCCTACGCCGTCATCCGCGACCTGATGGTGTTCACCACCAAGCGCCTCATTATGGTGGATAAGCAAGGCGTGACGGGCAAAAAGCGCGAGTACCTGAGCATTCCGTACCGCAGCATTGAGCGGTTTTCGATGGAAACCACCGGCCACTTCGACCTGGATGCGGAGCTGAAAATCTGGGTGCGCGGCCAGACCGAGCCCATCAGCAAGACTTTCCGCGGCGACAAAAACGTGTACGACGTCTACCGCGCCTTAGGCGAGTTTGCTATTTAGCTGGTGGAATAATGGGTTGGTGGAGTGGCGGATTGTCATGCTGCGCCTGCGAAGGACCTTCTTGTACCTGAACGATTACCGTACCAACGGGCCGTTCTACCGTAACAAGATCCTTCGCAAGCTCAGGATGACAATCCGCCACTCCACCAACCCATTATTCCACCACAAATGCCCCGCTTTCCTTCCGCCCACGCGCTTGTGCAGGCGCAGCAGCACCCGCTGATTCCGGTTTTCTACCACGCACAGGAAGACTACGCCCGCCGGGTGCTGGCCGCCTGCCATGCGGCCGGGGTGCGGCTGTTTGAGTTCACCAACCGCGGCCCGCAGGCCTACGACATCTTTGCGCGGCTGCAGCGTTTCGTGGAGGCCGACTACCCCGATTTGCTGCTGGGCGCGGGCACCATCTTCACGGCCGAAGAAGCCGGGCGCTTCATCGAGGCCGGCGCCGACTTCATCATTCAGCCCATTACTGGCCCCGATGTAGCGGCCATCTGCCGCAGCCACGACCTGGCCTGGCTGCCGGGCGCCCAGACGCTGAACGAGGTGTACGAGGCGCACCGCCTGGGCGCTACTCTGGTCAAGCTGTTCCCTTCCGCCTACCTCACGCCCGCCTACCTGCAGATCCTGCGCGGCCCACTCCCCCACGTCCCGCTGATGGTAACGGGCGGCATCCAGCCCACCACCGAAAGCCTGCGGGAATGGAAAGCCGCCGGGGCTACCTGCGTGGGCCTCGATGCGCGCCTGCTTGATACCGCTGAGCCTGCCCGCCTCACGGCCCAGGTGCAGGAGCTGCTGGCGGCGCTGCAGCCGGCCCCGTAGCAAGAGGCTGGTTTGCAACACCCAAAATTGCACTACTCCAATAGAAGCACCGTTTCCGGCTTTCCAGGCGTCTTCCGGGGCCTTCCGGCACTCGCGGCGCGGCTTCCGGGTGTCGCGGAATGGCTCCCCGAGTCCGACGCCCTGTTTCCCGCATCCGTCAATAGGACATCCTGAAGCGCCGATAGGATTCCCCCGTTCGCCGATTCGTTTCCCGAACCCGCCGACAGACTTCCCGCCGCCGCCGGCAGGCTTCCCGCGCCCGCGGATAGGATTTCCCCGTTCTCCGCCACCCTTCCCGCACTGGCCGCTTCCCCTGCGACGTTGGCTGACGGGCGGCTGGCTAGAAGAGAGGAAGCACCCTGGGGCGCCCTACGCCTACCTGCTTACCACCAGCGCGTTGGGCTCAGCGCGGACCTTGGCTTTTCCCCGCTACTGCTACGCACAAGGCCCCGGCGGTGCGTACCGCCGGGGCCTTGTGCGTAGTCGAGTGTGATACAGTTAGCTGGTTAGTAATCGACGCCTTCCTTCTTCTTGAATTCGCCGTCTTTCACCTGCTTGATCAGCTGCAGCCAGCTGAAAGGGTTGAGCAGCGGATTGTTGGTATACTGCGACGGGCCCATGCCCATCCGGCGCTGCTGGTCGAGCTGCTGGGCCTGCATGGTCTGGCGGTAGTTGCCCATGCTCGTAACGGGCGCATTGTTGAAAATACGGCGCAGAATGTCCTGGTTGAGGTTTTCGGCGGCGCTGGTGCCTTTCTCCTTGGGCAGGCGCAGGGCCAGAAAAGCTTCCTTGAAGGCTTTTTCGGTGGCGTACGGGAACACGCGCACCTCGGGCAGCACGGTCACGTCTTCGCGCAGCTGCACAATCACGGAGTAGCTTTGGCGCGGGTAGTCGGGCGGAATCACGACGTACTGGTTGCGGTAGCCGAGACTCCGGATTACGATACTGTCGCCGGCCACTACCGGAATAGAGAAGTAGCCGTAGGGGTTGGTGGCGGTGCCGCGGCCGGCTTTGGGCACAAATACGGTGGCACCGGGCACGCCCAGCAGCGAGTCGCCGGTGGCCACGATGCCCGTGAACTGCACCACGCGCTGCTGGCCCTGCGCCCGCGCCGCCGTGGGCGCCAGCCAGCAGGATGCCAGCAGCATCAGCGCAAGAGCCGCCAGCCAGGAAGGAAATCGAACTACTACAGCCATAAAGGGAATTACAGACTTACAAGTATACGGCACTTTTGGAGGGCGCTGCCGGGTTTGAAGTAAATTCGCGCCGGGCCACCCTGGTTCCGTTTGCCCCTACTTCGTCTAAAGATGCGCCTCAAACACTTCAGCGTTGCATTTGGCCAGCAACTCTTCAAAGCTTTCGGCGACGAAAGCCGGGTGCGCATTCTGCATCTGCTCTGGCGCAACCAGGAAATGTGCATTTCCGACCTGGAGCAGGTGCTCGACTTCACCCAGACCAAAACCTCCCGGCAATTAGCGTACCTCAAAAATGCGAGTCTGGTCAGCTTCCGGCGCCTCGACAACTGGGTGTTCTACTTCGTGAAGGAAGAAGCGCAGGACTTTGTGCAGCAGCTGCTCAGCTACATGGAGCGCGACGCCCAGCTGCAGCACGACCAGAAGATTTACCAGACGCTCTGGTCGAACCGGGAGCTGGCCGCGTATAAGCTGCAGAACCGCCGCTGAACCGGCATCCCCGACGGCCAGTAACCTTGTGTCCGGCGCCTGTGCGCCGCTATTGTTTTTGCCCGCTGTGAAATCTGCTTCCGCCGTTACCCGCCTGTTTGTTTGCGTTGCCCAGAAAGACGAAGTTGGCCGGGATGTGGCCCGGGCCCTGAAAATCGAGCTGAAGAAACAGGGCCTGAAAAAGCTCCTTACGGGCGGCGAGCGGCACAAAGTCCGGGTGCAGACCTGCAACTGCCTCGATCTGTGCAAGCACTGCAAAAAAGGCCCCGGCGCAGCCCTCATCATCCATCCGGAAGGCACCGTGTACGGCGACGTGAAGCCCAAAGACGCGGCGGAAATCGTGCACGAACACTTGGGCGAAGGCCGGGTTGTTAAAAGACTGCTGCTCGACTGAACGCCACGGTTCACCTTTCACCTCATCACTATAAAATCAGTGAAATACCGTCACCTCTTCTTCGACCTCGACCATACGCTCTGGGACTTCGAAACCAACGCCGACGAAACCCTGCGGCACCTGTTTGAGCTGCACGACCTGGGCCGCTACGGCACATTCACGGTGGAGGAGTTTATCCGCGTCTATTCTGATATCAACCACGCGCTGTGGCGGCTGTATCAGGGCGGCAAAATCACGCAGACGCAGCTGCGCTCCGTGCGTTTTGTGCGCACGCTGGGCAAGCTGGGGGTGCCCGAAGAGGAAGTGCCGGCTGACATTTCCAGGCAGTTCACCGACATTCTGCCCCAGAAAACGGCCGTGTTTCCGTACACCTACGACGTGCTGGACTACCTGCGCGACAAAGGCTACCAGCTGCACCTGATTACCAACGGCTTCAAGGACATTCAATACGTCAAGCTCAACGCGTCCAACCTGACGGACTATTTCCAGGAAATCGTGACGTCGGAGTGCTGCGGCCACCTCAAGCCCGATACGCGCATCTACCAGCACGCGCTGGAGCGGAGCGGAGCCACGGCGCAGGAAAGCATCATGATTGGCGACAACCTGGAGTGCGACGTGCTGGGGGCCTGCAATGCCGGCCTCGACCAGGTGTATTTCAACCCCGAGAAGCGCCGCCACTTCGCCCAGACCACCTACGAAATCAGCTGCCTGAGTGAGCTGAAGGAGATTTTGTAAGTGCTGCCGCAGCCAGAGCAGGTTTCTACCTTTGCGCACCTATGGTACACCTTATCGGCCTTTCCGGCAAAAGAGGCAGCGGCAAAGACACGCTGGCCCGCCTGCTGCAGCAGCTGCAGCCCGAGCGCAGCTGGCACATCCGCTCCTTCGGCGACTCTATTAAGGCGGTGTGTGCGGCGCTGGCCTCCGAGAAAGTAGCTCCTTATTACACCCAGCACGGCAAGGCCCAGCTGCTGCCCGCCTTTGGGCGCACCCGCGGCGAGATGCTGCAGCAGGTAGGCCAAGCCCTGCGCGCCTGGGAGCCGCAGGTCTGGATTTCGGCTTTTGTCGCTCAGATTGAAGGCCTGCCGTTTGTGCTGGTGCCCGATGTGCGCTTTCCCGAAGAAGCCGACCTCATCCGCAGCCGCGGCGGCCTCATGCTCCGCCTCGAAGGCGACCCGCTCCGCCAGCGCGGCGACGGTACCCGCGACGACAACCACCCCAGCGAAACGTCCCTCGACGACTACCCGCACTTCGCGGAAATCATCTATAACAGTGGCTCCCGCCAGGAGCTGGAGCAGCAGGTTCGGGCACTAGTGAGCCGGCTGTAAGGTTGTTGCTTGGTACCGCACCTGCCACCTCCGGGATGGAAGCAAAAGCAGGCACGCTGCCAGCCCAGCGTACCCAAGCAAACGAGTGCAACTGCTCTCCGGGGCCCCCGGTAGTTGCTACCTTGAAGTCGCTTGCCCTTTCCTTCTACCTTTGCTCCTCCCCTACTACTCTAACCCAGTACCCTGAAACCTCAATCCTCATGGCCAACGGATTTTTCAACGTCCCCACCCCGATAAACGAGCCGGTAAAAGGCTACGCGCCCAACTCGCCCGAGCGGCTGGAGCTGCACAAGACCCTCAAAGAGCTGAAGCAGCAGCAGCGCGACATTCCGATGCACATTGGTGGCCAGGAAATCCGCACTGGCAATACCAAGAATATTACCCCGCCTCACGACCACCAGCACGTGCTGGGCCAGTTCCACGAAGGCGACGCTTCGCACGTGCAGCAGGCCGTTGATGCGGCCCTGGCAGCCCGCCCGCTATGGTCCGAAATGCCCTGGGAGCACCGTGCTTCCATCTTCCTGAAAGCGGCCGAGCTGCTGGCCGGCCCCTACCGCGCGCGCATCAATGCGGCCACCATGCTGGGCCAGAGCAAGAACTGCTTCCAGGCTGAAATCGACGCGGCTTGCGAGCTGATCGACTTCTTCCGGTTCAATGTGCACTTCATGCAGGAAATCTACAAGCAGCAGCCGGAAAGCCAGCCGGGCATGTGGAACCGCCTGGAGCACCGGCCGCTGGAAGGCTTCGTGTTTGCCCTCACGCCCTTCAACTTCACCTCCATTGCCGCCAACCTGCCCGCCTCGGTGGCCATGATGGGCAACGTGGTGGTGTGGAAGCCCGCTAACACCCAGATCTACTCGGCCCAGGTGCTGATGGAGCTGTTCAAGGAAGCCGGCGTGCCCGACGGCGTTATCAACCTGGTGTATGTGGACGGCCCCACCGCCGGCGACGTTATCTTCAACCACGCCGATTTTGCCGGCATCCACTTCACCGGTTCCACGGGCGTGTTCCAGAACATCTGGAAAACCATCGGCCAGAACATTCATAAGTACAAGAGCTACCCGCGCATCGTGGGCGAAACCGGCGGCAAAGACTTTATTCTGGCGCATCCGTCGGCGCACGCCAAGGCGGTGGCCGTGGGCATCAGCCGCGGCGCGTTTGAGTACCAGGGGCAGAAATGCTCGGCGGCTTCCCGCGTGTACCTGCCCAGCAATCTGGCCGACGAGATTCTGGGCTACGTGAAGGAAGACCTGGCGTCGTTCAAAATGGGCGACGTAGAGGACTTCTCGAACTTCATCAACGCCGTTATCGACGAGAAATCCTTCGATAAGCTGGCCAGGTACATCGACGGGGCCAAAGCCGACCCGAACGCCGAAATCGTGGCCGGCGGCAACTACGACAAATCGAAAGGCTACTTCATCGAGCCGACGGTTATCGTGACCAAAGACCCGAAATACGTGACCATGTGCGAGGAGCTGTTTGGTCCCGTCGTGACGGTGCACGTGTACGATGCCGAGCAGTTTGAGCAAACCCTGGAGCTGGTTGACAGCACCTCACCATACGCCCTCACCGGCGCTATCTTCAGCCAGGACCGCTACGCCATCGACCTGGCCTCGAAGAAGCTGGTGCACGCGGCCGGCAACTTCTACATCAACGACAAGCCCACCGGCGCGGTAGTTGGCCAGCAGCCCTTCGGCGGCGCCCGCGCTTCCGGCACCAACGACAAAGCCGGCTCCCTGCTGAACCTGCTGCGCTGGGTGTCGCCGCGCGCCATCAAGGAAACCTTCGTTCCCGTGACGGATTACCGCTACCCCTTCCTGGGCGTGGAAAATGGCGAAAACCTGAACGTAACGGGTCAGGGCGGGTTCTAAGCCCTGCTGCACCACATAACCAGAACGCCGCTTCGGGAAACCGGAGCGGCGTTTTTGGCTTCATATACAGGTATCAGCCTACCGGCGGCTGGGCCCGCATCGGCGCTATATCAATTTCGTCGTAGATATCCGCTACCCGTAGCGTCAGGGCCAGTTCGGGCAGCTCCAGCGTATCGGTCAGCTCCCCGAGCGGCGTGAACGACCAGACACCGCTGGGCTCCCGTCGGAACCACTCGACCAGGCAGGTGTGCTGCGACACCAGCACGTAATGCTGCAACGAGGGCAGCTGTTTGTACTGATTAAATTTCCAGCTTCGGTCGTGGTCGGCCGTGGAAGGTGACAGAATTTCGATGATGAGCACCGGATGGCGCATGACGCGTTCCTCCCGCTGGTCGTCCGGGTGGCAGGTCACCATCACGTCTGGATATGTGTAATAGCGGCCTTCAGATACGGCTAATTGCATGCCTTCATCATACACCTTGCAGCCCCGGCCCCGCAAGGAGCCTCTGAGGCTGATAACGCAATTCTGTCGGATAGTATGATGCGTAGCAGAAGCCCCCGGCATAGCGTAGACCTCTCCTTCGAAATACTCGTGCCGCTGCGCCGAAACTTCTTCCAGGGCAATGTATTCTTCTACTGTATAGCGGCGAGGCTGGGCGGGTACCGGCTCCATAAGTGAGAAACGAACGTTCTACCCAAAGATACGCCTTTCCCCCGCAGGCTGATTTCGCGTTTGTTCCGCCCGCATTTCGTGGTACCTTTGCCTCCCATGCCGTTTCTATGCGGCGTTTACTTGTTTGTCGTTGCCTATGCTTCTCGCTGTTCCGACCCAGTACCAGCCGCAGGACTTTCTGCCCATCGTAGTGCAGTTTGTGCTGGCCATTGCTTTCGTGGCCTTCGCCATGACCGTTTCTCACCTTGTAGGCCCGCGCCGCAAGAGCGTGGTAAAAGATGAGGCTTTCGAGTGTGGCATCGAATCGGTGGGCAATGCCCGCACCCCGATTTCAGTGAAATACTTCCTGACGGCCATCCTGTTCGTGCTGTTCGACGTCGAAGTTATCTTCATGTACCCCTGGGCTGTCAACTTCCGGGCCCTGGGCACCGAAGGCTTCGTGCAGATGCTTGTATTCCTGGCGCTGCTGATGGCAGGCTTCGGGTACGTCATCAAAAAGGGCGTTCTACGCTGGAACGAAGCCCGTTAAGCCAAACTTTTGCTTGCAAGCTGGTGTTGGCTGAAGTGGAGCAATCCACTTTCTAAACTGACCTTCTCTTATGGATACCAGAGTCCCTGAAATTAAAATGGTAGAGGCCCCCGAGGGCATGGAAGGAGCTGGCTTCTTCGCTACCTCGCTGGAAAAAGTGGTGGGCATTGCCCGCGCTAACTCGCTCTGGCCCCTGCCTTTCGCCACCTCCTGCTGCGGCATCGAGTTCATGGCCACCATGGGCGCCCGCTACGATATTTCCCGCTTCGGCTCGGAGCGTCCCTCCTTCTCGCCCCGGCAGGCCGACCTGCTGATGGTGATGGGCACCATTGCCAAAAAGATGGCCCCCATTGTGAAGCAGGTGTACGAGCAGATGGCCGAGCCCCGCTGGGTGCTGGCTATGGGTGCCTGCGCTTCGTCGGGCGGTATCTTCGATACCTACTCCGTGCTGCAGGGCATCGACCGGATTATTCCGGTGGACGTGTACGTGCCCGGCTGCCCGCCCCGTCCTGAGCAGGTGCTCGACGGCCTGATGCGCGTGCAGGACCTAGCCAAAAACGAATCGTTCCGCCGCCGCAACTCGCCCGAGTATCAGGCCCTGCTGGCGTCTTATAACATTAAATAGGTAGTGAGTATTGGGTATTGAGTAGTTGGACCGCTGCTGTCTGCCTCTCAATACTCAATACCAAATACTCAATACTCAGAAATGGCTGACCAGAACGAATCCATCCCGGCTCAGGAAGCCGCTGCTGCCCAGGACCCGGCCGCGCAGAAAAACGCACAGCTGCTGTCGCTGCTGCACGGCCTGTTTGGTGAGGATACCTTTACGGATGTGGAGGAACCCTACGGCCTGCTGACCGCTACGACCACCCGGGAGCGGATTCACGACATCATTGCCGGGCTGCAGCAGGATCAGCAGTTGCAGCTCAACTTCCTGACCACCATGTGCGGCATGCACTTTCCCGAGCGGGAAGGCCAGGAACTGGGCATGGTGTATCACCTGCACAGCCTGACGCAGAATATCCGGCTGCGGCTGAAGATCTTCTTCCCCATTGCCGACCCGGTAGTACCGACCCTGACCGACCTCTACGCCACTGCCAACTGGATGGAGCGGGAAGCATTCGACTTCTACGGCATCATCTTCACCGGCCACCCCAACCTCATCCGCATTCTGAATGTGGAAGACATGGACTACCACCCCATGCGCCGGGAGTACGCGCTGGAAGATGGCACCCGGGAAGATAAAACCGACCTTTTCTTCGGCAGGTAATTTTTTGTCATGCTGACGAGTGAAGCAACTTATCACGGCTTCCTTTGTCAGCCTTAGCAACCACAGCGGCGCGGACGTGATAAGGTCCTTCGCTGCGCTCAGGATGACAATTTCATAATGGCAGTAAACGACACGCTGGAAGGCACCCATAAAATCATAGAGTCGGCTAAGGAGCAGGAGCCGCGGATTAATCCGCTGGTGCCTTCCGTAAACGACTTCAATCAGGAGCTGACCACCCTGAACCTGGGCCCCACCCACCCCGCTACTCATGGCATCTTCCAGAACATTCTGCAGATGGACGGGGAGCGGATTATTTCCGGGGTTCCCACCATCGGCTACATCCACCGCGCCTTCGAGAAAATAGCGGAGCGCCGGCCTTTCTACCAGATTACGCCCCTGACGGACCGCATGAACTACTGTTCGTCGCCCATCAACAACATGGGCTGGCACATGACGGTAGAGAAGCTGCTGGGCGTGCAGGTGCCCAAGCGCGCCCAGTACATCCGGGTAATTCTGATGGAGCTGGCCCGCATCACCGACCACCTGATCTGCAACGGCATTCTGGGGGTAGATACGGGCGCTTTCACAGGCTTCCTGTACCTGATGGACGAGCGGGAAAAGGTGTATGAAATCTACGAGGAAGTAAGCGGCGCCCGCCTGACCACTAACATGGGTCGCGTAGGCGGCATGGAGCGCGACTTCTCCGATGTGGCCATTGCCAAGCTGCGGGCCTGGCTGAAAACCTTCCCGGCCGTTATGGCGGAGTTCGAGAAGATGTTCAACCGCAACCGCATCTTCATGGACCGGGTAGTGGACGTAGGCGGCATTTCGGCCGAGCGCGCCCTCAACTACGGCTTCACCGGCCCCAACCTGCGCGCCGCCGGCGTCGACTACGATGTGCGGGTGATGAACCCCTACTCCAGCTACGAGGATTTCGAATTTGAAATTCCGGTGGGCACCAAGGGCGATACCTACGACCGGTTTATGGTGCGCAACGAGGAAATCTGGCAGAGCCTGCGCATCATCACGCAGGCCCTGGAAAACCTGCCCGAAGGCCCCTACCACGCCGATGCGCCGCACTACTACCTGCCGCCCAAGCAGGCCGTGTACAAAAACATGGAGGCCCTCATTTATCACTTCAAGATTGTGATGGGTGAGATTGAGGCGCCGGTTGGCGAAGTCTACCATTCGGTGGAAGGCGGCAACGGGGAACTGGGCTTCTACCTGGTTTCCGATGGTGGCCGCACGCCCTATCGCCTGCATTTCCGCCGCCCTTGCTTTATCTACTACCAGGCCTATACCGAAATGGTGGTGGGCCAGACTCTCTCCGACGCCATCGTGACCCTGTCGTCGATGAACGTAATTGCCGGGGAGCTCGACGCGTAGTTTTTTGCTGAATTTGACTGATATGGAGACGACTGCCGTCAAGCCGCAATTTTCCGAAGCCGCGCAGGCTGAAATCAAGCGTCTGCTCACCCACTACCCCGACGAGCGCCGCAAATCGGCGCTGCTGCCGGTGCTGCACATTGCCCAGGCCGAATTTGGTGGCTGGGTAAGCCCCGAAGTGCAGGATCTGGTGGCCGAAACCCTGGGCCTGAAGCCGATTGAGGTGTACGAGGTTTCCTCCTTCTACACCATGTTCAACCTGAAGCCGGTAGGCAAGCACGTGCTGGAAATCTGCCGCACGGGCCCCTGCATGCTGCGCGGCTCCGACGAGCTGACGGCCCACCTGGAGCGTATCACGGGCGCCAAAGTAGGTGGCCCGGCCTCCGAGGACGGCTTGTTCACGCTGAAGGAAGTGGAGTGCCTGGCGGCTTGTGGCTTCGCTCCTATTGTACAGGTGCGCGAGAAATACTACGAGCAGCTCGACACCCCGGAAGCCGTGGATGCCATGCTCACGGAGCTGCGCAACCAGGTGCACCGCCCCGCTTTGCCGTGGGAAGAAACCGGCCTGCCAAACGCGCTGGCCAACAACTAACGTCTTTCAGCTCTGAACCTATGGGACGCAAACTGCTGACCGAACATATTAACGTTGAAGGCATCGACACCTTTGAAGTGTACCGCAAACACGGCGGCTACCGTTCGGTGGAGAAGGCCATCAAGACCATGACCCCCGACGAGGTGGTGGAAGAAGTGAAGAAGTCGGGCCTACGGGGCCGCGGCGGCGCTGGCTTCCCTACCGGTATGAAGTGGAGCTTCCTGGCCAAGCCTGAAGGTGTGCCGCGCTACCTCGTGTGCAACGCCGACGAATCGGAGCCTGGCACCTTCAAGGACCGGCAGCTGATGGCCAAGCTGCCTCACCTGCTCATCGAGGGCATGATTACGAGTTCCTACGCGCTGGGCGCCAACACTTCGTACATCTATATCCGCGGGGAGTTGTTGTACGTGTTGCGTATTCTGGAAAAGGCTATTGCGGAGGCGTACGCCAACGGTTTCCTGGGCAAGAACATCCTCGGCTCAGGCTACGACCTGGACCTGCACGTGCACCCCGGTGGCGGCGCCTATATCTGCGGCGAGGAAACGGCTTTGCTGGAATCCTTGGAGGGCAAGCGTGGCAACCCGCGCAACAAGCCGCCATTCCCGGCTGTGCAGGGCCTATACGCCCGCCCCACGGTAGTAAACAACGTGGAATCCATTGCCGCCGTCGTCCCAATCGTGAATGACGGCGGCGACGAGTACGCCAAGATTGGCGTGGGCCGGAGCACGGGTACCAAGCTGTTTTCGGCTTGCGGCCACCTCAACAAGCCCGGTATCTACGAAATCGAGCTGGGTCTGCCCGTCGAAGAATTCATCTACTCCGATGAGTACTGCGGCGGCATCTGGAAAGGCCGCGACCTGAAGGCTGTGGTAGCCGGCGGCTCATCCGTGCCGATTCTGCCCAAGGAGCTGATTCTGAAAACCGCAGCCGGCGAAAACCGCCTGATGACCTATGAGTCGTTGTCGGATGGTGGTTTTGTGACGGGTACTATGCTGGGCTCTGGTGGCTTTATTGCCATGGATGAGACTACCTGCATTGTGCGCAACACCTGGAACTTCTCCCGCTTCTACCACCACGAGTCGTGCGGGCAGTGCTCGCCCTGCCGTGAGGGAACGGGCTGGTTGGAGAAGGTGCTGCACCGCCTCGAGCACGGCCACGGCCACATGGAAGACATCGACCTGCTGGTAAGTGTGGCTAAGCAGATTGAAGGTAACACCATTTGCCCCCTTGGTGAAGCCGCCGCCTGGCCCGTTGCCGCCGCCGTGCGTCACTTCCGCGACGAGTTCGAGTGGCACGTGACCCACGCCAAGCAGGCTGCCCAGCCCGGCGCAGTTTTCCCAGGCGCAGCAGTACTGGTTTAAATCTGAGAACTTAGATGGTAGAGCTTAGAGCTTAGATAGTTGTCCTGATTAACTGATACCTATTATCAGATTTCTCACTTCTGACTTCTAAGTTCTCAGTTCTCAACCCAAGAATAATGGCTAAAATAACCTTTGATGGCGTTGAGGTAGAAGTTCCGGACGGAACCACTATCCTGAATGCGGCCCGCCAGATCGGGGGCAGCATCGTTCCTCCGGCCATGTGCTACTACACGCCGCTGAAAGGCTCGGGTGGTAAGTGCCGCGCCTGCCTTGTGCGCGTAGCCGCCGGTTCGGCTAAAGACCCGCGCCCGATGCCCAAGCTGGTAGCTTCGTGCGTAACGCCCGTACAGGACGGCATGGTGGTCGAGAATACGACTTCCGAGCAGGTGCTGAACGTGCGTAAGGGCATCGTGGAAATGCTGCTCATCAACCACCCGCTGGACTGCCCCGTGTGCGACCAGGCCGGGGAGTGCGACCTGCAGAACTTTGCTTTCGAGCACGGCGTGAGCACTACCCGTTACCAGGAAGAGCGCCGCACGTTCGAGAAGATTGACATCGGGCCGCTGATTCAGCTGCACATGACGCGCTGCATCCTGTGCTACCGCTGCGTGTATACGGCCAATCAGATTACCGATAACCGGGTGCATGGTGTGCTGGGCCGCGGCGACGCTGCCGAAATTGGCACCTACATCGAAAACATCATCGACAACGACTTCTCCGGCAACGTCATCGACGTGTGCCCGGTTGGCGCCCTCACCGACAAGACGTTCCGCTTCAAGCAGCGCGTGTGGTTCACGAAACCCGTGAATGCTCACCGTGACTGCCCGAAGTGCTCCGGCAACGTAGTGCTGTGGTACAAAGGCAACGATGTGCTGCGCACAACGGCCCGCAAAGACCAGTACGGCGAGGTAAAGGAGTGGATCTGCAACGAATGCCGCTTTGAGAAAAAGGAAACCTCAGACTGGACTATCGAAGGCCCGGCCCACATCGACCGTTCTTCGGTAATTTCGGCCAACCACTACGAGCTGCCGGTACTCAACCAGTCGGTAATTGCCGACCTGCCGGAAAGCACGCAGCGCGACCTAGCGCAGAACCCGCCGCTGAAACTAGGGAACTAGTTCTATGAGGTCTTGTCATCCTGAGCGGAGCGAAAGACCTTATTCCATAAGAACGACCATCACCGTCGCGCTTCGCGCTGACGTGGCAGGGTCCTTCGCTCCGCTCAGGATGACAGAATTTTCTACAGTCCTTTACAACTGAAATGCTAGAACTTCCCGCCCTCGGCTGGCAATCCATCGTCATCTTCGTTGTTTTCGCAGTGTCGCTGCTGATTGCAACCTATTGCACCTACGCGGAGCGCGTTATTGCGGCGTTTCTGCAGGACCGGGTGGGCCCCGACCGTGCCGGCCCCTACGGCCTGCTGCAGCCTCTGGCCGACGCCGTGAAGATGTTCACGAAGGAAGAGTTCTTCCCCGGCGGCGCCAACAAGGCGCTGTTCGTGTTCGGCCCCTGCCTGGCCATGATTACGGCCCTGATGTCGTCGGCGGTGATTCCGTTCGGCAACAACATGAGCTTCGGCAACAACGCCTTCTTCCTACAAGGCATTGAAGTAAATATCGGGATGCTGTGGGTGTTCGGCGTCGTGTCGCTGGGCGTGTACGGCGTTATGATTGGCGGCTGGGCTTCCAACAACAAGTTCTCGTTGCTGGGCGCTATCCGGGCAGCTTCACAGAACATCAGCTACGAGCTGGCCATGGGTATGTCGCTGATTGCGGTGCTGATGATTTCCGGTACCCTGAGCCTGCGCGAAATCACGCTGCAGCAGTCGGTAGCGGGCGAGTGGCAGTTCTGGAACATTGCAAAGCAGCCGCTGGGCTTCATCATCTTCCTAGTATGCGCCTTCGCCGAAACCAACCGCACGCCCTTCGATTTGCCGGAGTGCGAAACCGAGCTGGTTGGCGGCTACCACACTGAGTATTCATCGATGAAGCTGGGTCTGTACCTGTTTTCGGAGTACGTGAACATCTTCGTGGTGTCGGCCGTGATGAGCGTGCTGTACTTTGGCGGCTTCAACTTCCCATTCCAGTATGAGCTGCGCGACTGGCTCGTGAGCAACCACGACTGGACTCTGGCCGGCGCTCAGAACCTGATTACGCTGCTGGGTACTGTAGGCCTGTTCCTGAAGATTTTCGCCTTCATCTTCTTCTTCATGTGGATTCGCTGGACCCTGCCGCGCTTCCGCTACGACCAACTGATGCGCCTGGGCTGGACCATTCTGATTCCGCTGGCCGTGTTCAACATCGTCCTCACGGGCGGCCTCATCCTGTTCGGGGTGATTTAAGTACCTTTCAATACCCATTGTCATGCTGAGCTTGCCGAAGCATCTCTACCGCTTCGTTGCCAAAGTAATTTGATTACTACTGCGGTAGAGATGCTTCGGCAAGCTCAGCATGACAATCGACAGTTTTCGAAACTGATTATATGCAACTCACCAACCGAGCCAAGAAACTAGAGAAGAAGCCGATGACGCTGGCCGAGCGGGCCTACCTGCCGGCCATCTTCCAGGGTCTCAGTATCACGATGCGCCACTTCTTCATGAAGAAGGCCACTGTGCGCTACCCCGAGGAAGTGCGCCCCTTCTCCGCCATTTTCCGCGGCCTGCACGTGCTCAAGCGCGACGAGCAGGGACGGGAGCGGTGCACGGCCTGCGGCCTGTGCGCGGTGGCCTGTCCCGCCGAAGCCATTACGATGGTAGCCGGTGAGCGGAAGAAAGGCGAAGAAGGCCTCTACCGCGAGGAGAAGTACGCCATCAGTTACGAAATCAACATGCTACGCTGCATCTTCTGTGGCCTTTGCGAGGAAGCCTGCCCGAAAGCGGCGGTCTACCTGCAAGCCGACAAGATGGCGCCGCCGCGCTACGAGCGAGACGAGTTTATCTACGGCAAAGACCGGCTGGTAGAGCCCGTCTCGCCCGACGAGCGTTCCGTGCGCGGCATTCAGCTTACGCCGGAGCAGGCCGATGCGCTGCGCAATAAGATGGCCCAGGTGTAAACCAAATCTGCCATCCTGAGCGGAGCGAAGGACCTTATCAAATATGAACAAGCTGTTCTGACGTAATAAGGCCCTTCGCTCCGCTCAGGATGGCAAACACTTCTTCTCCATGTCTCCAATTTTCCTGTTTCTGACTTTCGTGGCGCTACTGAGTGCGCTGGGTGTGGTGTTCGCCAAAAACCCGGTACACAGCGTGCTGTTCCTGATCCTGACCTTCTTCTCGCTTTCCGGGCACTACCTGCTCCTGAACGCGCAGTTTGTGGCCGCCGTGAACATCATCGTGTACGCCGGCGCCATCATGGTGCTGTTCCTGTTCGTGATTATGTTCCTGAACCTGAACGTGGACACGGAGCCCCATAAGCCGGCACTGGCCAAAATTGCGGCGGCTATTGCGGGCGGCACGCTGCTTCTCATCCTGACTGCCGCCATGAAGGACATCGAGCCGCTCGGTATGGCCGCCGGCGCTACCTTCAACTCGCAGATTGGCATGGTAGACCAACTGGGCATGAAGCTCTACACCGAATACCTGCTGCCGTTCGAACTGGCCTCAGTGCTGTTCCTAGTGGCTATGGTAGGTGCCGTAATGCTCGGCAAGCGCGAAGTAGGCGAGCGGAATTTCTAGGCTTATCCGCTGGCTTCAGTGGAAACCAAGCGCGGCGGCTGATGCATCAGTCGCCGCGCTTTTTATGTAAATACGGGGCATGCGATACACTATATCCGACGGCTTGGAGAGAATCAATTTTCATGACTCTCATATTGAATCCTCGATTCACAACGATGATAATCTAACTATACATTTCGACTGGGCGGGAATTCAAGACTATGCTACAGTTGGGCATGTTACAGATATAGTTGTTGGTAAATGCAGCTTAGTTCTTTCTGGAGTAACATCTACTGTGTTTTTGAAGCACGATAATCCCATTTACACAAAACGAGAGCCAGGCCCGCCCCAGCCCCATGTGCCTGTTGATATTAAGGAAGGATTTATTCTTATTTCCCTGAACACGTTTGATAGCACGGAATCCGGCCAGATTTTAACGTTAGGTGGCGTTTACGACGGTATCGAAGGCGTCTACTGGTTGGAGCAAATAATTCATTTCCGAACTGGGCGCTTCAACTGGAATAATCACGTCACGGTAGAAGAGTGGCAGGCAGGAGCTGTTACGCAGTAACACAGCAGCGGCACCTGATTCCTCAGGTGCCGCTGCTGTGTTACTGCGTATTCAAACCCGCCTATTCCGCTTCCGCGCTGCGGCGGCGCATCCAGGCGGGGCCGCTGGTGCAGGCGCCTTCCATTTTCTGGCGGAACTTCTCTTTTTCTTCGGGCGTGAGGCATTCCAGGCGGCTTTCCATCTTCTGCTTCCACTGGCGACGCTTCCGGGCCCAGCCGGCGCGGTGCCCCCGCCCACCCCAGCCCCCAAGCAGGATGCGCGAAAGCAACAGTAGCCCCAGTGCCTGCCAGATGCTGATGAGGGGCAGATTGAACAGGTCGGGCAGCAGCCAGTTCCAGAGGCGCATCGTCACGTAGCCGGCCACCGCTATGAACAGAGCAATCAGCAGCAGTATTTTGAGGCCCTGTAGCAGGCGGAAGGAGCGGTTCATTTCAGTTGTCAGTTAATGGGTGATAGTTGTTAGCTGGAAAGCTGGCCGCAGTTACAGGCAAAGAAATTCTGCCAACTCAGACTCGCGACTAACGACTATAGCTTAATCCGTAAACAGCTCGGTGTAAAGCGTCTGGAGGCGCTTGCGCAGGTGCTGTACGGCGTAGTGTTTGCGCGAAATCAGGGTTTTGAGCGGCACGCCGGTTTCTGCCTCCATTTCGCGGAAGGTCTTGTCTTCCAGCTCGTGCCAGATAAATACCTGGCGCTGGGCGGCGGGCAGCTCGGCCAGCGCGTCGCTGAGGGCTTCCATGAGCGTTTCGCGCAGCAGGCGGTTTTCCGGCGCGTCGTCGGGAGCGGGCAGAATATCGGCCAGCAGTAGCGTGTTTTCGTCGCCTTCAGATGCATAGGCCGCCATTTCCTTTTCCAGCGAAACGGGCTTTTTGCGGCGGTAGAGGTCGGTTATCTTGTTGCGGGCCACCCGAAACAGCCAGGCAGCGGCCTGCTCCACGGGCTTCATCAGCCGGTAGCTCTCTACCAGCTCGGCAAAGACGTCCTGCAGCACGTCCTCGGCCTCGGCCTCATCCGGAATGCGGCGCTGGATGAAGGCCAGCAGACGCTTGCGCTGGGTGCGCACAGCTTCCTGTATCTGCAGGTCCTGGTGGCCGGCCGTCATCTGCGAAGCATCGAGTGGTAGAGCAAGAGTTTCCATTCTGCCAACGCAGACGGAAAGCGCCGGAAGATACTTTATTGAGAAGCTGAAATTTTATCGGACAGGCAATTCACCTGTCATCCTGAGCAGCGCGAAGGACCTTGCCACGCAGACCGAACATCGTTTCAACGACTCGCTCCAACGCAATAAGGTCCTTCGCTGTGCTCAGGATGACAGGCGGGTTTCGGGTCTTATAAGAAGTGGTACAGGAACGTGATAACGCCCGTGTACGCCGGTTTTTTCTGGCCTTCGATTTCCATCGTGACGCCGATGTTAGCCTTGGCAATACCCCGCAGATCTTTCACGGCCAGCAGCTTGGCATGCAGGCGCACTGCCGAATTCACTACCACGGCCTGGTTGAAGCGAAACTCACTGATTTCGTAGTTGACCTGCATTTTCAGGTTTTCTACCTGCACCAGCTGGTTCCAGAAGTAGGGCAGCAACGACAGCGTGAGGTAGCCATGCGCAATGGTGCCACCAAACGGCGACTCGGCCGCGGCCCGCTCCGGGTCGGTATGAATCCACTGAAAATCGAGGGTGGCGGCGGCAAACTGGTTGATCTGCTCCTGCGTGATGACGTGCCAGGGCGTGATGCCCAGATCCTGGCCTTCGTGCTGCTGCAGCTCGGCTAAGCTGCCAATGGTGATGCTCATGGGAAGAAACAAATAGGGAGTGCGGCGAAGATACGTGCTAGCGCCCGAACGGATTTTTCGGTTTACGCCCCACACGCGGCACGGTTCCGGGGCGCGGCAGCTTCGGGGGCGGCGGCAAGGGTTCGGGTAGCAGGCCGGCCTCGCGCAGCTCCCGCCGCAGGTAGCTCAGGCGGATGTATTTGGCCGCCAGCCCCTCGGCAAACAGCGTAATCTGCTCCTGCAGCGGCAGCAGCTCGTGCAGGGCTTTCAGCCATTGGGCCATGCTTTGGTACAGCTCCACGGAGCGCAGGCTGGTTTGCTCCAGGTAGCTTTCGATGCGCTCCATTACGGCATCCAAGGTGGCTTCGGGCTGGAAACGGGCCGTGAGCTGGAGCAGTTCAGGTAAGGTGTCCAGGTCGAGCGTGGGCGGCGGTGTGCTCCAGTAGGAAGTGCGGTATTTGGCGTGCCAGTTGAAGGTGAGCACCAACGGCAGAATCTCGGCGGTGCGAGTTGAGGCGGCCAGGACCCGCGCCCGGAACAAGGCCGAAAACACCGGCGGTGTTGTGCCCAGGGCCCGCGCCACAAACTTCGCCCGCTCCTTTTCGGTCCAGAGTTCTGTTAGGGCTTCGAAGTCGGCGAAATCAAGGCGCTTTTCCAGCCGCACGGTCAGGGCGCGCACGTAGAGCGGGCGACTGTGGGCAGGCGTGAGGTGTTCCAGTACGAAGTCGCTGAGCAGAAACGGGTTTTTCGCGAAATGCTTTCCGGCCAGCGTCACCAGTTCCGCCAATCGGTTTTCTCGGAGGTAAAAGCGCAGCAGTTCCAGCAGCACCTGCGGATCGGTGGGGGCCAGCTGCGCGGCCAGCGCCTCCCAGGAGGACCAGTCGCGGCGGCCTTCGGCCAGACGCAGCTGCAGCAACGGCGTGGCCCGGTGCCGGTACACGCGCAGGGTGGTGTGCAGGGCCGGGGCCACGCTGGGATTCACGGCCACGGCCAGCAGCAGGGCCAGGTCGGCATCGGGCAACGCGGCCACCGCCGGCATTGGCAACCGGGCTATCCGTTCGGCCGTCAGCGGCTCGGTGAGGGCCCGCACAAACACGGGCTGGCAGCGCGCCACTTCTGCTGCCCCAAACACCTGCCGACCCAGCTGCGCCATCACCCCCAGCTCAGCCAGCAGGGCCAGCCAGGTTGCCGCCACATGGCGCGAGTAGTAGTTACCGTGAAACAGGTTATAGGTATCCTTGGCGGGCATTTTCAGCTCCCCTATGCCCAGCCAGGCCCCGTGCCAGCGGCGCAGGGCCTCGGCCAGCCGGCTCTGCGCCAGCGCCATGCCAATTGCTTCAGCCACCGGACGCAGCACGGGATGCAGTACAAGGCTGAGCCGCTGCTCCAGCTCCGGCAGAAAGCGGCTTCCGTTCGGGCCGAAGGTGAATACAAGCCGCGGCGGCTTGCCGTCGTCGTCGGCCAGCTGGTCGTAGTCGAAGCACAGGCGGCTCAGGGCGCGGTGCAGCGGGTCGCGCAGCTCCCGCAGGCCCGGGAGCGTCGGGTCGGCGTCGAGCGGGTCGGGCGGCAGCGGCGGGCTCCCGCACTGCGTGAGAAACGCCTGCGCCAGCTGGGGGTTCTCGCGCAGCTGCCGGGCCAGAAACTTCAGCTGCTCGGGTTTCGGCACGTCGCGCAGGGCCGCCTCCAGCTCCGAGGCCGACACGACGTCGGGCAGCGTACCAGCCGGCTCATCGGCGGCAAGTGCTGGTTTCCGGGGAGGTTTTGGCTTGCCTGAACGGGCGGGCGCGGCATCGGCGGCCAGCGTTTCCAGCACGGCCAGGCCCAGCGCCACCGCGTGCTTGCAGATGCCCTCGTAATCATAGGGGCAATTGCACCAGAAGTCCGGCCCCTCGTCGGTCAGGGTCAGCTCTACGTCGTAGTCCTCGGTGCCGCTGACGGTGGCCGAATACAGATTATCTTCCTGGCGGTGCCGCACCCGGCCCACTGCGCCTTCCTCGAAGTAAGCCCGCCCCCGGCTGAAGCTGGCGGCCGTGGCCTGCTGGCGGATGTCATCGAGCGTGAGCATAGAGGTGCGGTAAGGTTGAGCGGCGAAAATACCCAATTGCGGCTATGCCGCGGTCAGTAGCGCGCACTTTGTAGTTCGCGTCCCTGCGTCATTACAACGAATCTGACGGCGCGGAGACGCGAACTACAAAGTGCGCGCTACTTGATTGCGACGGTTTCCATACGGGCACCCAGCGAATCTTCGCCTTGAAAACGCCCAAATCAGGCCAATTTAAAGGGTGGCGTTTTCCGATTTTCAGGATACCTTTGCCAGCTAATTGCCCCGTCGTGCCCCGGCCGATGGGGCTTCGTTCCGCCGCCAACGCTACCGCATGGACCAGAACATACCGCAGGTTATCCAAACGGTTCCTCTTCAGTACTACGTTTTCTTTGCCACCGCCCTGTTCAGCATTGGCGTGGTTGGCGTACTCACCCGGCGCAATGCCATTATCATCTTTATGTGCGTGGAGCTGATGCTCAACGCCGTGAATTTGCTACTGACGGCCTTCTCGGCCTACCGCTCCGACCCCAACGGCCAGGTATTCGTGTTCTTCATCATGGCCGTGGCCGCTGCCGAAGTAGCAGTGGGGCTGGCCATCATTGTGATGATTTACCGCAACGTCCAGAATACCGACGTTAACCTGCTCAACCGCCTGAAGTTCTGATTTGCCATGCCGTCCTGAGCGGAGCGAAGGACCTTCTACCAGCCGAACGACACCCGTAACAACGCCTCGTTCTCCCGTGATAAGGTCCTTCGCTCCGCTCAGGATGACACCTGTGCTTCTGCATCCCTGACTTATGCAAGAAACTGTAATTCCCGCTGCCGGCGCGCCCTACTCCACGTTTCTGTACGTGCTTATCCCGCTGCTGCCGTTTTTGGGCTTTCTCATCAACGGGCTGCTCAACCGCAAGCTGTCGGGCACGGTAGCCGGCGCCATCGGCAGCCTGATGGTGCTGGGCTCGTTCGCCATTTCGGTGTTCCTGTTCCTGAATTTCCAGTACCAGTACACCGTCACGCTGTTCGACTGGATTTCGGTGGGCTCGATGCACATTCCGTTCAGCTACCAGATTGACCAGCTCAGCCTGATTATGCTGCTGCTCGTGACGGGCGTAGGCTTCCTGATCCACGTGTACAGCATCGGCTACATGCACCACGACGAGAACGTGGGCAAGTTTTTCAGCTTCCTGAACCTGTTCGTGTTCAGCATGCTGATGCTGGTGCTGGGCGCCAACTTCGTGATTCTATTCATCGGCTGGGAAGGCGTGGGGCTGTGCTCCTACCTGCTCATCGGCTTCTGGAACAAGAACACCGCCTACAACAACGCCGCCAAGAAAGCCTTCATCATCAACCGCATCGGCGACCTGGGCTTCCTGCTCGGCATCTTCCTGATTTACCTCACCTTCGACTCGGTGCAGTACGCCGAGGTGTTCCAGAAAGCCAGCACGATGCAGATTGGCGCGGGCGTGGTAACGGCCATTACGCTGCTGCTGTTCGTGGGTGCTACCGGTAAATCGGCGCAGCTGCCGCTCTACACCTGGCTGCCCGACGCCATGGCCGGCCCCACTCCCGTTTCGGCCCTAATTCACGCCGCCACCATGGTAACGGCGGGTATTTACATGATTCTGCGCGCCAACGTGTTGTTCACGCTGGCCCCCGATACCCTCGAAGTTATTGCCATCATCGGCGCGGCTACGGCCCTGTTTGCCGCCACCATCGGCCTGGCCCAGAACGACATCAAAAAGGTACTGGCCTACTCCACCGTTTCGCAGCTGGGCTACATGTTCCTGGCCCTGGGCGTGATGGGCTACAGCACCAGCCTGTTCCACGTCCTGACCCACGCCTTCTTCAAGGCCCTGATGTTCCTGGGCGCGGGCTCCGTGATTCATGCCATGAGCAACGAGCAGGATATGCGCCGCATGGGCGGTCTGCGCAAGTCGCTGCCTATCACGTTCATCACCTTCCTGGTAGGCTGCCTGGCCATTGCCGGTATCCCGCCCTTCTCGGGCTTCTTCTCGAAAGATGAAATCCTGCTGCACGCCTTCGAGCACAGCAAAGTGCTGTACGCGGTAGGTTTGTTCACGGCCTTCCTGACGGCTTTCTATATGTTCCGACTGCTGTTCCTCACCTTCTTCGGCGAGTTCCGCGGCACCGAGGAGCAGAAACACCACCTGCACGAGTCGCCGGCTTCCATGACGTTGCCGCTCATTGTGCTGGCTATTCTGGCCGCCGTGGGTGGTTTCATGAACGCACCCTTCTTCCTGGGTGAGGAAAACGCCTACCTCTCGAACTACCTCGCGCCGCTGTTCACTTACTCCAGGCAGCTGAACCCGGCGGCCTTCGGCGTACACGCCGACCACGCCACCGAGCTCATGCTCATCGGCCTCTCGGTGGGCGCGGGGGTGCTGGGCATCATCTTGGCTTATGTGCAGTACGTGAGCCGCGGGGTGCGCCCGGTGGAAGACGGCGAGTCGCGCGGCTTCCTCGAAAACCTAGTGTATCACAAGTACTACATCGACGAGCTGTATAATGCTCTGTTTGTGCGCCCCATCATGTGGCTATCGCACGGCCTGTTCCGTTACGTCGAAAACGGCATCATCGACCCCGTCGTGAACGGCTTCGGCCGCCTGACTATGGGTGGGGGCCAGCTCCTGCGCTACGTGCAAACCGGCTCCGTGGAAACCTACCTCATCCTGATGGTGGTGGGCATCGTGCTGGTAATGGCGCTGAACTTCGGGAAGTTTTAAAAGTCTCAACTATGAAACACTGCTTTTTCACACTCATCTTCTCTCTTCTGGTTGGTTTTGCATCTGCTCAGAAAGTAGAGGTGAAAGGTGAAACTATCTTGGTAGATGGGACGAAATATGCTCTGATTGAGCAAGAGGGCTGCGGCATCATGGATGTGGACTGCTTTTACTATATCAAGTCCTTGGAAGGCAAGCGACTGTTTGTTGTGAAACAGCAGATGTTCAATGACCCGGCTGAAATTGACGCTGCAGACCCCCAGGGTAAGGTTCTGTACCTACAGTACGTCTTCACCGGCGTTGGCACCAAGGCAGAAACCACTTTCCCCACCACATTGCATCTACGGGCCATTGATGTCGCCCGCAAGGTGGTTAAAGCGCAGCTTATGGCAAATGGCACGCTGAATGAGCAGGCCGCCACGGAGTTCGTCACCAATAACGGTACACCTTTCTCAGAGCGTCGTCAGGCGCTGAATGGTCCTAAGGTCATCGTAATCGAAAAAAATTAGAGCAGCTGCGGCTGCTTCGTCCCTGGCCCGGCCTGCTTCTGGCACGTGCCTGAAATCTGCGGTTCTCTTACATGCTGACTGTCCTTCTTCTACTCTGGCCCGTGGCGGCCGCCCTGCTGCTGCACTTCTTCAAAGGCCGTGCGGCCCGGGTTCCGGCGCTGGGCGCGGCCCTGGTTGAATTTGCGCTGGCAGCTTATGCCGCCCTCACCTTCAACGCCAACCACAGCGGCCAATTCTCCTACAACCTCAACTGGATTCCCTCGGCGGGCATTCAGTTTGCGGTGGGCATGGACGGGCTGAGTTTGCTGCTGGTGCTGCTGACGGCCGTGCTGGTGCCGGTGATTCTGCTGAGTGCCTTCCGCCGCAACTTCGAGAATGAGTCGGTGTTTTACGCGCTGGTGCTGTTCATGCAAACCGGCCTGATTGGTGTGTTCACGGCCCAGGATGCCTTCCTGTTCTACTTCATGTGGGAAGTAGCCCTGATTCCGATTTACTTCCTGGCTGGCGTGTGGGGCGGTGTGAACCGGGCCCGCGTCACGTTCAAGTTCTTCCTGTACACCATCATCGGCTCGCTGTTCATGCTGGCCGGCTTCGTGTACCTGTATTTCCAGACCGGCCCCTCGGCTGACGGCCTCTCGGCCCACAACTCGGCCCTGACTTCGTTTTACGCCCTCAACCTGCCTGCCGAAACGCAGATGTGGGTGTTCTGGCTGATTTTTGCGGCCTTCGCCGTGAAGATGCCCATCTTCCCCTTCCACACCTGGCAGCCCGATACCTACACCGAGGCCCCGGCCCCGGCTACCATGCTGCTCTCGGGCATCATGCTCAAAATGGGCATCTATGGCTGCATGCGCTGGCTGCTGCCAGTGGTTCCGATGGGCGTGGACTACTGGCAGAACCTGGTGCTGATTCTGGCCATCATCGGCATCATCTACGGCGCTATCATCGCCATCCGCCAGCAGGACGTGAAGCGCCTGATTGCCTACTCGTCTCTGTCGCACGTGGGTTTGATGATTGCCGGCGTGTTCTCGCTCACCCAGATGGGTCTGCAGGGTGCCAGCATTCAGATGCTGGCCCACGGCGTGAACGTGGTGGGCATGTTCTTCATTGCCGACGCCATTGAGCGCCGCACCGGCACCCGCAACATTGCCGACCTGGGCGGCCTCACCCGCAAAGCCCCTGTGCTCACGGTGTGCTTCCTGGTGCTGCTGCTGGGCACGGTGGCGCTGCCGCTCACCAACGGCTTCGTGGGCGAGTTCCTGCTGCTGGCCGGCGTGTACCAGTACAACGCCTGGATGGGCGCGGTGGCCGGCGTCACCATCATTCTGGGCGCGGTGTACCTGCTGCGCATGTTCCAGCGCGTCATGCTCGGCCCCGACTCTTCGTTCACGGAATCCTTCACCGACCTGACCGGCGCGGAACTGGCTCTGCTGGTGCCGCTCATCGTGCTGGTGTTCTGGATTGGCCTGTTCCCGAACACCTTCCTGCACCTGTCGGAAGGCAGCGTGCTGAACATCCTGAACGAGGTAGTAAAACGCTAAGCTGTAGCGCGAAGCAGCCGCTTCGCGTATCGTTGAACGGCCCGGCCCGCCCCTGCCAGTTCAACGATTCCAACGATACGCGGGGCACAGGCCTCGCGCTACATTGAGACGAACATGAATTCCATCATTCTCCTTTCCGTTCTTGGCCTCGGCAACCTGTTTCTGGGCTTCCGGCGCTCCAACCGGTTGCTGCTGCCGGTAGCCATGCTCATTCTGGGCCTGGTGCTGACGGTGAACTTCATCGATTGGAACCAGGGTCCGCAGTCGTTCTTCCACGGCATGCTGGTCGTGGACAACTTCTCGGTAGCCTTCACGGGCATTGTGGTGCTCACGGCGCTGGTGCTGGTGCCCTTCTCCCAGAAATACGTGCTCGACGGCGAGGCCAACCTGGCCGAATACTACTCGCTGCTGCTGTTTTCGCTGGTGGGCGCCATCATGCTGGTGAGCTACAACCACCTGATCATGCTGTTTCTGGGCATCGAGATTCTGAGCGTAGCCATGTACGTGCTGGCCGGCTCCGACAAGCGCAACCTGCGCTCCAACGAAGCCGCCCTGAAGTACTTCCTGATGGGCTCCTTCTTCACGGGCTTCCTGCTGTTCGGCATGGCGCTGGTGTACGGGGCCACGGGCACGCTGGAGCTGGAGGACATTCGTTTCGCGGTGCAGAACCCCGTTAATGAGTCGCTGACGCCGATGCTTTACATCGGGATGCTGCTCATGCTCATCGGTATTGCCTTCAAAGTATCGGCCGCGCCCTTCCACTTCTGGACGCCCGATGTGTACGAGGGCACACCTACTTTCTTCACGGCCTTTATGAGCACGGTGGTGAAAACCGCCGGCTTTGCGGCCTTCCTGAAACTGCTGGTGCAGGCTTTCCCGGCGGCTTCGGCCCAGGGCATCTGGCTGCCCACGCTCACGGCTATGTGCGTACTCACGCTGCTCATCGGCAACGTGGGCGCCGTCACGCAGACCAGCATCAAGCGGATGCTGGCGTACTCCAGCGTGTCGCACGCCGGCTACCTGCTCATTGCGCTGGTGGCTTTCAACGGCGAGCTGGAAGGCGCTTCCGCCAACGGCATTCTGTTCTACTCGCTGGCGTACTCGGTGGCCACGGTAGCGGCCTTCGGGGTGGTGAAGCTGGTAGCCGATGCCCGCCAGCGCGAAGACTACAATGGCCTCAATGGCCTCGCCAAAACTAACCCGCTGCTGGCTTTCTCGCTGCTGGTTTCCATGCTTTCCCTGGCCGGCATTCCGCTCACGGGTGGCTTCTTCGGCAAGTTCTTCATCTTCTCGGCCGCCGTTGAGAAAGGCTACATTGGCCTCGTGGTGTTTGCCGTGGTGATGTCGATGGTGAGCATCTACTACTACCTGCGTCCCATCATTGCCATGTACATGCGCGAGCCCGATGCCACTACCGAAGAAGCCGTGCCGGTCACGAAGTTCCAGGCGGGTGCGCTGCTGCTGCTGGCGCTGCTCACCGTGCTGCTGGGCGTAGTGCCCGGCCTGGTAGCCGGCGTGCTCTAGTATTCCGCCTCCCTTTTTCCTACTCTCTCCCTTAGAAACGCCCCGGCCGCCTGGCCGGGGCGTTTTCTTTCTACCCCCCGCCCCGGTCCGACGCCGCAGGCGCCCGACCGGTCGCCGCCCGTGCCACCCGAACGGCTGGCCTGCCCGGTGCCAGGCAAACAACGTCAGCACGCGGCGACCGGCCGGACGCCTGCGGCGTCGGACCGGAACGGGGGCCGCTTCTTGCGGGATATGGACGCGGCTGTGGCAGGTGTTTTCGCTTCTTGTTTCCATACAATACACCTCGCTCGGAGCCCGCCAAAGTCCTATCCATGTCTCAAAAATGGACACGACGACCCGGCAAACCCTCGCGGTGAGTTGGCAAAGGCAGATGCTGACGTAGCAAACCTTGGTGGCGAGCCGGCAAATCCTGGTGGCGAGCCGGCAAAGGCAGGCGGTATGCTGGCAACTGCAGCCGATGAGCCGGCAAGAGCACGCGGCGGGGTAGCTTACCCTCCTGATAGCCTGCCGGAGGCTGCCGCCAGGATATGGAAGGCTGCTGCGCCCCATCTGCCCGATTCCGGCTATACTTGCCGCCATGAAATTCTCTCTGACGCTGGCCCTGCTGTGGCTGCTGCTCCGTTTCCCGGCTTTCGCGCAGGCCCCGGCCCCGACCAGTCTGCCTGAGCAGAGCTTCGAGCAGTTCTGGCAGGCATTCCGCGACAACTATGCGTTTTTCGAGCTGAAGAAGATGGACTGGGATGCCTCCTACCGCAGGTTCCGGCCGCGCATCACCCCTACCACCCCCGACGATACGCTGGTGCAGGTGCTGCGGCAGCTGGTGGAGCCGCTGCACGACGGACACATCACCATTTCGCGGGGCGAAACAGTGCTCTACAAGGGCGAAAGTACCCGCAACACCTTCAAGCAAACCTTCCGGGCGGTGCAGCCGGAGTTCTGGCGCGTGGCCTACGGGCAGCTGCAGCAGGCCGGGTTCGGGCCGGTGCAGGGTCTGGGTCCCGATTTCAAGGGCAAGCAGGTGCTCTATACCAGCCGCAACGGAGCCATCGGGTACCTGCACCTCACGCGCAGCTTCGCCGATATCAGTGGGGCCATGGGCACGGAGGCGCAGGAGCTCAAGGACCGGCGCAAGCTGGAGAAGCTGTTTGCGCAGGCCCTGAAAAAGCTGGCGGGCTGCCAGGTGCTGCTGCTGGACGTGCGCGACAATGGCGGCGGGCACAGCGGCTACGAGCTGGCCAGCCACTTCACTCAGACGCGCTATCTGGCCAACTACAAGGCCCTGCGCCGGCCCGGCAGCGACCAGCAGTTCACGGAGCCGCAGCCTGTTTATGTGGAGCCGGCGGCCGGCCCGCGCTTCACCGGCCCGCTGCTGCTGCTCACCTCCGACCAGACCGCCAGCGCCGCCGAGGACCTCACCATTGCTCTTAGCCAGCTGCCGCAGGTGACGCAGGTTGGCACGGCCACCAAGGGCATGCTCTCGGATATGCACAGCGTGCAGCTGCCCAATGGCCTCGACGTGACGCTCTCCAACCAGCGCTATACCATGCCCGACGGCCAGCCACTGGAAGACGTGGGCGTGCAGCCGGATAGTCAGGTGGAAAATACGCTGGCCGACCTGGATAAGAAGCAGGATGCCGTGCTGCGGCGGGCTCTGGAGCTGGCCCGCACCCTCTCCCCAACCGCCGGGAAATAGCCCGCTCCAGAGCGGCTTTCCGGAGTTCGTGCCGGCTATTTCCTGATTACCCGGATGCTGATGCGGCGGTTGAGGGCGCGGCCTTCGGGCGTGGTATTGGGAGTGATGAAATACTTGCCGCCGTATCCTTTGGCCTGAATCCGGTTCATATCGACGCCCATACCGGCCATGGCCAGCATGGCGGTTTTGGCCCGTTCCTCGCTGAGCTGGAAGTTTTTGAGCGGGTTGCCGGTGCTGTCGGTGTAGCCGCCGATTTTCACCACCGAGGCCGGGAAGGTTTTGAGGATGCTGGCCACGTTGCGCAGCTGCTGAAACGACTCATCGGTGAGCGTGGTAGCGCCCGGATCAAAATACACCCTATCAAAGTTGATCCAGCCCTTGGTGCGGTTCACGGAATCTACCTCAATGGCGGGGTCGGCGAGAAAGGTGAAGAGCCGGTTTTCGGTGGAGTTGGCGCCTACTTTCTGCGTAGTCCCATCGCCCAGGCGCAGAATGATGGGCTGGCCGGTGTCGTAGATGTAGTTGCCGCTGGCCACATCGTAGCGGCCGGGCGCGGGAGTTGCCGGGGCTTTGGCGCCCAGCTCCGAAGTGGCCACCGGCGCCAGCGAGGCTACTGCGGCGGCAGCACCGGCCGGGCGCGAAGCCGGCCGCTCGTGCCCAAACAAATAGCCCAGTAATACTGCCACCAGCAGCAGCAAGCCCCATTGCCAGCGCAGCCCGCCGCTGCCAGCCCCGGAAGCAGCCGGCGCGCTGAAGTAGGCTTCGCCGGCCGCTGGCCGCATGCGGGCCGGCACTTCCGGCATAGGTTCCGGCAGCATAGTGTAGTCTGGGGGAGCGAGCGAAGGGCGAGCCGGTGAATCGTATCCTCCGGCGGCCGGCACCACCTGCCGGGCCGAAAGCAGCGCCCGCCGCACCGAGTCCTTTTCGCGGACCAGCCAGGCGGCCAGCATAGCCGGTTCGAGGCTGTTTTCCTGGGCATAGTCGCCGGCAATTCCCAGCAGGGCCGTAGTACTGAGGCTCAGCAACTGGCTGGCCGTAGCTGCCGAAATCCCTGC
This sequence comes from Hymenobacter psychrotolerans DSM 18569, assembly GCF_900142395.1. GTDB lineage: Bacteria > Bacteroidota > Bacteroidia > Cytophagales > Hymenobacteraceae > Hymenobacter > Hymenobacter psychrotolerans. Next base: position 78,857 of record NZ_FRAS01000011.1, read on the forward strand.
CTGGGCCGCCCGTTCGGCAATCATGGCTTGGTAGGAGTCGCCGATCAGGTCGCGCATGAGGTTGTCGCTGCGCTGCTGCCAGCCATTCTGGCCGGGCAGGGCCAGCGCTTCCAGCACGCTGGCGCCGTAGGCCTCGCGGCTCAGCTTCCAGAGTACCTCAGGTCCGTACGGCTTTTCGGCGCGCCCGATGAGGGTATGCAGCGCCAGCGGCAGCAGCAGCTCCAGGCCGGCGCTCAGGTCATTTTCGCTTTCCTGGCCGGATTTGGCCAGGCTGGTCAGCACTTCGTTCGTGAAGGCTGCCCGAGCAGTTTGTAGCAGATTCTGTTCCATGGTCTTGCAGCACTAAGTTCCAACTTCTCATAAAAGGTACGTTTTTTATTCAAATATTTCAATTATAACACAGAAAAGCCTTCTGCGCGGCAGAAGGCTTTTCTGTGTTATTACAAATTCAGTCTTCGAGGCTAACTGCGGCGCATGAGCACGGTGGCTTCGTCGGCGTACTGCACGGCTTCATCCCCGAATGGCTCGTCGCCGCGGAACTTGAGCAGCAGGCGGGCGGTGGTGATGATATCCTTCTGGCAGTAGCGCGCAATGCGGGGCAAATCATTTTCCTCGTAGTACACGCGGGCCACGTCTTTGCCCTGGATATCGTCTTTGGGCGTCGGGATGCCGAACATGGCGGCCAGCAGGCTCAGCGAAGTGAAGGATTTCCGGTCGCCGAACTTCCAGAGCTCCATGGTATCGAGGTGCGTGATTTCCCAGGGCTTTTTGCCGGCCGTATCGAGGTGGGGCGGCAGTTCGAGGCCGTTGATGAGCATGCGGCGCGACAGATACGGGAAGTCGAACTCTTTGCCGTTGTGGCCGCACAGCCGGAAATGCGGCCGGTGGCTGATGACTTCGCTGAACTCCTGCAGCAGCTTTTTCTCATCGTGCCCATAGAAGGACTTCACGCTGAAGCGCAGCTCGCCGGTGGGCGCCGTGCGGAAGCGGCCGATGGAAATGCACACGACCCGCCCAAACTCGGCATAGATGCCAGCCTGCTCAAACAAGGTGGCCGCGTGCAGGGTATCGGGCAGCGGCGCAATATGGTCGTGGTGCGAAATCCAGCCTTTTTCGCGGCGCAGCGCGTGGCATTTGTGTTCCCACAGCTCCTTGAGCAGGTCGTGCAGGTCGTCGTGGCAGCCTACGCACGGCACGGTTTCGATATCAAGGACAAATACCTCGTCGAGCTTCAGGTCACGGAGCAGGCGCATAGGCGGAACAGGCGGAAACGGTGTGCAGACACCGAATATAGGCTTTTCCGCTGCGGACGTACCGGTTTCAGAAGAAATTACGCCCGCATGTGGCCCCGAGCCACCGCCGGAAAGCCGCCGGCAACGGCCGCCCGCCCGACGGTGGTGCCTGCCCAAACCGCTACGGGTTGCAGCACCGCAGCAGAACAGCTTCCGACTGCGGCGGCCGGGGCACATTCAATCCGGAAGCACTCAGGCCAGGGCTGGGTGCTTTCGGATCCAGAGGCCCAACAAGGAAATCAGCAGCTGCGGACGTGGGTGCGGCATAGCAACAGGCATCAGGGTAACCCAACCGGCTCCGGATACCCTCCGCTCACGCAGATTCGCCGGGGCCGTTGGTCAGGCTGAAGGTGGCACATTCCGGCGCCTCCGTCAATCACATAAGGATGTGAGGACTGAGTGGTGGTAGTTGATGGTTCCGGGCTGGACACTAACAATCAACCATCACCACTCAACTTCCAGCTACGTCAGGCCCTGGCGGAGGGCTTTGCTGACGGCCTCGGTCATGGAGCGGACGTGCAGCTTCTCGTAGATTTTCTTGATGTGCGAGCGGACCGTATCGATGCTGATGCCCCGGTCGGCGGCTATCATCTTGTAGCTGTAGCCTTCTACCAGCAACCCCAGAATTTCCTGTTCGCGCGCGCTCAGGTTGGCCGGCGACTCGTCGGGGGCGCGGCGGGGCACTTTCGGAAACAGCCGCAGCACCTGGCGGGCAATAGCCGGTGTCATGGGCGCGCCGCCGGCCCGCACTTCGCCAATAGCTTCTATGAGGCGACCCGGCGGGGTTTTCTTGAGCAGATACCCGTCGGCGCCCGCACAAATGGCATCAAAAACCCGGTCGTTTTCCTCGAACACGGTCAGCATCACCACCTGGATGCCGGGCACCACAGCCTTGATGCGGCGCAGGCCTTCGATGCCGGTGCAGCCGGGCATGTCGATGTCCATGAGCACCACATCGGGGCGCAGCCGCTCCATATCCGCTTCGGCCTGCGTGCAGTTGCCCAGAGCGCCGGCCATCACCAGCCCCGGCGCCCCCGCCAGCAGCTGGCTCAGGCTGGCGCGCAGGTCGGCATTGTCTTCGTAAATCAGGACGCGGGTAGTAGTTTCCATGTGAAAGGACAGTTAGAGCCAATGCCCTGGCTAAGTTACGTGGCCTGGCGTATCGGCGCGACTGCATAAATATGTGAAAAACAGCTTGGTGCAGAAGCCAACCAGACCAGCTGACAGCTTGGTGTTTTCGCGGCGGAGGCTACCAGCTCCATCCTGCTCTTAGTCGCTCAGGGGCACTTTCAGGTGCAGCGTAGTACCCTGGCCGGGCGCGGTTTCGATGAGCAGATGGCCGGCCATAGCAGCGGCCCGGCTCCGCATGTTGGCCAGGCCGTTGCCGCCGCCCTGGGCCGGCTGAATGGGGTCGAAGCCGATACCATCATCCTGCACCGTGAGGTGGAGCAGGCCCTGCTCGTAGGCGAGCTGAATGCGCGCATGGCGGCACTGGGCGTATTTAGCGAGGTTGTTTATAGCTTCCTTGAACAGCAGAAAAAACTCGCGCCGGGCGCGCATATTCAGCTTCAGGCCCTGCACTGCCGGCGCAACCTGAAACGAAAACTCGATACCGTGCGCCTCCAGCACCTCCGACGCAAAAGCGCGCATGCGGGCCGCCACATCGTCCAGCGAGTCGTGGGCGGGGTTGATGGCCCACACGATGTCGTCCATGGCATCCAGCATCCGCCGCGACGACTCGCCGATTTGCTCGAGCACGGCGGCGGCCTGCTCGGTGCGGTGCTGGCGCTGGTGGTTGCGCGCTATCTGGCTCAGAATGGAGATGCTGCTGAGCGTGGAGCCCATGTCGTCGTGCAGGTCGCGGGCAATGCTGTGGCGTACCCGCTCCAGGGCCAGCAGCTGGCGTACCCGCACGCGGTAGGCCATAAACAGCAGCCCAAACACCGCCCAGCTCAGCCCCACCCGAAACCACCACGTGCGGTACCAGGGCGGCGTGACAATAATGCGCAGCGCGGCACCCTGGCGGTTCCAGACCCCGTCGTTGTTGCTGGCCCGCACCCGAAACGTATACTGGCCGGGGTCGAGGTTGGTGTAGGTGGCTTCGCGGCGGCGGCCGGCTTCTATCCAGCCCTTATCGAAGCCCTCCAGCATGTAGGCGTAGCGGTTTTTCTCGGCCTGCCGAAGGTTGAGCGCGGCAAATTCCAGCGAGAAGAAGTAGTCCTGCGGGGCCAGTTGCAGCACCCGCCGCTCCGTGATGGACGTATCCGGCAGCTCTACGGCCCGGTTGAAGCGGCGGAACCCGGTCAGCACAACGGGCGGCGGCACCGGGTTGGTCTGGACTGCTGCCGGCAGAAAGCTCACCAGCCCCTTGACGCCCCCAAAGTACAGCCGCCCGTCGGCAGCCCGGTGGCTGGCGCCGGCATTAAACTCGTCCTGCAACAGGCCGTTGCGCTCATCAAACGTATGGAACTGCCCGGTGCGGGGGTTAAACCGGGCCAGCCCTTTGTTCGTGGAAAGCCAGATATTGCTCTGCTGGTCTTCCTGCATGGCATATACCACGTCGTTGGGCAGGCCTTCGGACTCCCGAAACACAGTAAACCGCCCCTTGGCCGGGTCATCGAGCCGGCAAAAGCCTCCGCCTTCGGTGCCCACCCAGAGGGTGCCGCGCTGGTCCTGCAAAAGGCACCGCACAAAGTTGCTGCTCAGGCTGCGCGGGTTGCCCCCATCAGCCCGAAACGTAGTGAAGCGGCCCGTGGCCGGGTCGAAGGAGCAAAGGCCGCCGCCGCCGGTGCCAATCCAGAGGCGGCCCGTGCGGTCTTGCAGCGTTACGCGCACAAAGTTGTTGGACAGGCTGCCGGCATCGTTCGGTTTGTTGCGGAAGGAAGTGAACCGCTGTGCAGAGGCGTCCAGGCGGTTCAGCCCGCCTTCGGTGCCCACCCAGAGCCGACCGGCGCGGTCTTGGTAGAGGGAGCGGATAAAGTCGTCGGAGAGGCTGCCGGGCTTGTCGGTGCGGTGGCGGTAGTGCACAAACTCGGTGGCGCCCGGCAGCAGGCAGTCGAGGCCCTGGCTTTGGGTACCCACCCACAGGCGGCCGTCTTTGCCGAAGCAGAGCGCCCGCACGAAGTCCTGCGCCAGGCTGCCGGGCTGCGCCGGATTGTGGCGGAACACGCGCCGCTGCCCACTGCCCGGCTCGTAGCACACCAGGCCCTGCTCTTCAGTACCAATCCAGAGCCGGCCCGCACTATCTGACGTAACGGCCCACACCGGCGTGGGGGCTGCCGCCACGGGTATGCTGCCGAAGGGACGGGGACTAGGGTCGGTGTAGGCGAGGCCGGCTTCAGTGCCCACCCATAGCAGGCCGGAAGTGCCCTGAAACAGCGCCTGCACTGTATTATCGGGTAGGCTCAGGGGCTGCCGGGGCTGATGCACAATGCGGCTGAAGGTGCCGGTGGCGGGCTCGTAGCGGCACAGCCCTTCGCTGGTACCCACCCAGATGGTGCCCTGCTGATCTTCGAGCAGGCTGCGTACGGCACCGGGCGGCAGCTGGCCGGGGGCAGCGCCGGGCACAAATACGCGGGTAGCGCCATTGGCCGGCGGCAGATACCGCAGCAGGCCCGTTTCCGAGCCTACCCACAGACCGCCTTTGCGGTCGGGGCACAGTGTGGTGATGGCGCCGGCCGGCGTCAGGCGCGGGTCGGTGAGGAGGAGCCGGCGCGCGGTATCGAGCCGACTGACGGCTCCTTCACCGGTTCCGACCCAGAGCGTACCGGCCCGGTCCTGGGCCAGAGCCCGCACCGAATTCTGCCGCACGCTGCCGGCTACCTTCGCGGCGTGGCGAAACAGCCGAAAGCGCCGGCCGGCCGGACTGATTTCGTGCAGGCCATCTTCGGCCCCGGCCCACACCCGCCCCTGCCGGTCGCAGTATACCGCCCGGATAAAATTATTGGTCAGGCCGCTGGAGTCGCCGGGTTCGGCCCGGTACGTCCGGAACCGGCCGGTGCGTGGGTTGTAGCGCGAAAGGCCACCCGCGGTGCCTACCCATAGCTGCCCGACCTGGTCGTGGCACAACGACAGCACGAAGTTGCTGGCCAGACTGCTGGGCCGGCGGGCGTCGCTGCGGAACGTGCGGAAACCGACCCCGTCGTAGCGGCTCAGGCCATCCTGCGTGCCAACCCACAGGAAGCCTTTTGCGTCCTGCGTGATGCTGTACACGCTGTTTTCCGTTAGCCCATGAGCGTTAGTAAGGGTTTCGAAGCGTAGCTCCGCCGCGGATTGTGCGCAGCTGCGCCGGCTCCCAAGCCCTGACAGGGCCATCAGCAGAAACCACAAAGCAACGGAGTGTTTCATAGCAGCCAACTCAGACCAGGTGGCTGAATGTACCGAATTACATTAACACAATCCTATACTGTATAGCATGCCTCCTAAACCGGCCCGTAGGAGGCCACTACCCTGAACAGCCTGGTTCACTCCCGCCCGTTGCTGCTTCGGCCCTTGCTTACTTGGTAGTGGCCGGCATTTCCTTCTTGTACAGCCAGTACGAGTAGCTGTAGGCCACAACCGCCGTTGCCAGCGCCCCCACTACCAGCACTGTAGTGGCGGCCGCTACCACTCCCAGCAGACCAAGCACAGCACTCAGCACACCCGTAGCGAAGAACAGCCGGCCGCCTACGCGGTGCACCCGCACCCAGATGCGCGGAAACTCCAGGGCCCACGGCGTTTTGAAGCCCACAAAATAATTGGGCTGCACGGTAGTAAGGTAGTTGCCGATAAAAGCGAAAAACAGCCCCATGAGCACCGCCAGGCCCTGCCCGGTTTGCTGGCCTGGATGCAGCGCCGCGTACAGACTGTATATGGACAGCCCGCTCATCAAGGCGACTACGGCCAGCGTCAGTTTCTGGTAATTGGAATTGCCGGCGTCCAGTTGCCGCTTGGGGTCGAAGCGGGGCAGAAACGCCAGCAGCAGGTAGGTGCCTACCGGCAAGCCCAGGCACAGCAGCCACATATGCTGCTTGGCGGTATAGCCGTCGGCCTTTCCGGCAGTATCAAAGTGCGTAGGAATCTGCGCGGGCAAGGCGTCCCAGGTATACACTAGATAGAAAACGGGAAGTACCAAGGCTAGCAGCGTCAGCAGAGACCAAAGGGAAAAGTTTGTTTTCATGGCAGTGAAGTTTATCAGACAAGCTTTATCCCTATTAAGGAAGGGGAGATTACACGGTATAGAACAGCCAGTAGCATCACACTAAGAGCAGTTACCAACACAGCTCGAAGCTGGCGCTGACGATGGCTACGCCATAAGTTAAATCCAGTGCGGTGTACTTGCGGTATGAGCGTCAGGACGCAGTACAACACTAGAGGCAGTGTGGCTACCTCCCGTAGCCGTTGTTGGCTAGCAAATCGATCAGCTTGGCCATTGGTGTAGTGGGTAGGCACCTGAGTGGGAAGCAGGTCGTCGAGATAATAGCACAACAACAAAGGCAACGCTGCAATTAATACTACTATCACTCCTCCTAAAAGGCGCTGATTTTTCATGACTTTTGAAATTGCAGCAACCAGCCCAGCAGCTCGTCCATCACGGTCATGTTGAGCGTGTAGGTCACGAACTGGCCCTGCTTGTCACTGCTCACGAGGTCGGCCTGGCGGAGTAAATCCAGGTGGTGGCTGATGGTGGGCTTCGAGAACTGAAAGTGGTCGGCTATTTCGCCGGCCGTGCGCGGCTGCTCGCGCAGCAGCTCCAGAATGGCACGGCGCGTGGGGTCGTTGAGGGCTTTGAAGAGGGCGTTCAAGACTGGTTAGTCATTTAGACAAATATCTAATTATTATTCATAAAAGCAACATGATTATCAAACCAGTGCATATCACTTTGCAGCCTACTGGCTAGCTTTTTGGCACCCGCTATAGGGTCGAATCATATACACGGACGTACTCATGCAACCAGGACTCCAGAACCGACAGTTCGACGTCAAGTTGGCCTAACGGTATTTCCTCCAGCTCCCTTTCCGTAACTCTATCTGCTAGTATGAGGTGTGGGGAGGGAGTGCGCATACCACGCATCTGTATGGTAGCACGTACGTGGGCCCAGGACCTATTCCCTAGCGTCGGCGTCCAAAGCTCCTCAGGACTGAGCTTCAGTTGCGGCCCAGAAGCAGATAGAAACACCACAGACATCAGCACCAAGACAAAGCCCAGCCCTATCAGGCCAACAATCCAGCCTATCGTGTGTAAAGTCGCGTCATACGGCAGCCTGGTAAACGCTATACCAACCCCGGCGCATATTAGCACCAGCCCTAGCACAAGCCTGCCGTATGCATTACTCCGTGAGTAGTGATACACCAAATGCCAGGCGTTAGTATCCATAGAATAGAAGTAAAAGCGGCGCCTGATGCATCAGGCGCCGCTTTCTGTTTTTGTTTTAGCACAACACTTCTTACTTTCCTACCACTGCCGTAGCAATGCTCAATTCCTTGAGCTGGGCCGGCGATATTTCCGAAGGCGAGTCAATCATGACGTCGCGGCCGGAGTTGTTTTTGGGGAAGGCAATAAAGTCGCGGATAGAATCGGCGCCACCGAAGAGGCTGCAGAGCCGGTCGAAGCCGAAGGCAATGCCGCCGTGGGGCGGGGCGCCGTACTCGAAGGCGTCGAGCAGGAAGCCGAACTGCGCTTTGGCTTCTTCATCCGAGAAACCCAGCAGCGAGAACATGCGGGCCTGCACGGCGCGGTCATGAATGCGGATGGAGCCACCGCCCACTTCCACGCCGTTTATCACCATGTCGTAGGCGTTGGCGCGCACCTTCCCTATCGTGTCGGGGTTATCGAGCAGGGCCACGTCCTCGGGTTTGGGCGAGGTGAAGGGGTGGTGCATGGCGAAGTAGCGGCCTTCCTCCTCGATGTATTCGAGCAGCGGAAAATCCACTACCCACAGCGCCGAAAACGTGTCTTTGTCGCGCAGACCGAGGCGCTGGCCCATTTCCAGGCGCAGTTCGCTCAGGGCCTTGCGGGTTTTGTTGGGCTCGCCGGCCAGCACCAGCAGCAAGTCGCCGGGCTGGGCGTTGAAGGCGGCTTTCCACTGCTGCAGCTGCTCCTGCCCGTAGAACTTATCCACCGACGACTTGACCTGACCATCGGCTTCCATGCGGGCATACACGAGGCCGGTAGCACCAATCTGGGGGCGTTTCACATATTCAGTCAGCTCGTCGAGCTGCTTGCGGGTGTAGCTGGCCGCTCCGGTGGCGCAGATGCCTACTACCAGCCCGGCCGCTTCGAACACCGGGAAGTTGTGGCCTTTCACCACGTCGTTCAGCTCCACAAAGCGCATTTCAAAGCGCGTGTCGGGTTTGTCGTTGCCGTAGTAGCGCATGGCGTCGGCGTAGGTCATGCGGGGCAATTTCCCGATTTCCAGCCCTTTCACCTCGCGGAACAGGTACTGCACCAGGCCCTCGAAGGTGCTCAGGATGTCTTCCTGCTCTACAAACGACATTTCGCAGTCAATCTGCGTGAATTCGGGCTGGCGGTCGGCGCGCAGGTCTTCGTCGCGGAAGCACTTCACAATCTGGAAGTACCGGTCGAAGCCCGATACCATGAGCAGCTGCTTGAACGTCTGCGGCGACTGGGGCAGGGCGTAGAACTCGCCGGGGTTCATGCGGGACGGCACCACAAAGTCACGGGCGCCTTCGGGCGTGCTTTTGATGAGCACCGGCGTTTCGACCTCAATAAACTCCTGGCCGTCGAGGAAGCGGCGGGTGGCCTGGGCCACGCGGTGGCGCAGCATCAGGTTCTGGCGCACCGGCGAGCGGCGCAAGTCCAGGTAGCGGTACTTCATCCGCAGGTCGTCGCCGCCGTCGGTTTCGTCTTCAATCAGGAAGGGCGGCAGTTTGGCCGGATTGAGCACATCAATCTTTTCCACCCGGATTTCGATGCCGCCGGTAGGCATTTTGTCGTTTTTGGAGTGCCGCTCGGCCACCTTGCCGGTCACGCTGAGCACAAACTCGCGGCCCAGCTGACGGGCCTGCTCACGTACTTCGGCCGTTTCCACGCCTTCTTCCAGGGCCAGCTGCGTGATGCCGTACCGGTCGCGCAGATCCACCCACAGAATGCCGCCTTTGTCGCGGGTGCGCTGCACCCAGCCGCAGAGCGTGACGGTTTGGCCAATGTGTTCGGGGCGTAGGTCGCCGCAGGTATGAGTCCGGAGCATTTCGGTAGAGCTGAGAGGTGAGAGCCCAGAACTGAGAAGCAAGCAGTGGCTGGTAGGGCCGGCTCGTCCTGCTTCTTATTTCTCAGTTCTACGCTCTAAGTATAGAACAACGAAGGTAGGCAGGAAAAACCAGTCAGGGAGGGAAAAAGCGCGCCCGGCGAGCCGCTACTGCGGGCCGCCCGAACGGGAATAAGGCACGATTTGGGCCGCGTGTCGGGGTTTTGCGTAAGCTTGCGCAAAAATTGGTACGGAGTATGCAAAAGGCATTTCACCAACCAACTTTCCTCCTCGCCACCACCTCTCCTCACGCTCCATGAAACGCCCCGTTCTGCTCGCTCTGGCTGCCACGCTCCTCTCCTTTTCAGCCGCGCAGGCCCAAACCAAAATCAAAACCAAAGCCAAGACGGCAGATGGCACTGAGGTAAAAACCAAATCGGAAGCCGAGGCCGTGACCCTCAGCGGCCCCATCAAGCGGGTAGAAACCCTGTCGGGTATCGACGTGTTTCCGGCCTCCAACGGCCAGACCATCATGCTCAGCTTCACGCAGCAGTTCACCAAGCCCGGCACGCTGGTGATGACCAACTACAAAAAGCAGCCCATCTACACAGCCGCCCTCGACCCGGCCACCAACACCGGCGAGCCGGTAGACCTGGGCCGTATTCCGGCCGGCACCTACCTTATTGAGGCCAAAACCGGCAACTACGTCTACTGGAAGAGCGTGAAGATTAAATATCCGGCGGCTCCGGTGACAAAAAAGCGCCGGTAGCATCTGCTGTACAGGCCCCTTTGCAGGCTCCGGAGTCGTTGCGGCTTCGGAGCTTTGCGTTTGTGGCAACTGTGGCGGCCCGCTGAGTTGCCTTCGGGCCTGATGCCTCATCCTCGTACCTTTGCCCTCGACTATGAAAACTACCTCCTCTTTTTTCCGCCTTGCGCCGCTGCTGGTTCTGCTGCTGAGTCTGGCGGCTTTCGTAGCTCCCAAGCTCAAGAAAACGGCCATTAACAAAAGTATCAGCGTGGGCGTGCCCGACGGGTTTCAGGCCCTGCCCGATGACGGCATTGCGGTGAAATACCCGTCGCCGCGCAAGCCGCTGGCCGTGTTCAGCAACCCCAGCGGCCGCGTCGATTTCAGCGTGGCCCAGAAGCCCAGCACCTTCAGCAACCGCGACTACGCCCTGCTGCTGAAGATTTACAAGGCCAGCATCCAGAACATGTACTCGAAGGTGGAATTCCTGGCCGAGGACATCCGCACCATCAACAAGCGCGACTTTGTGGTGCTGGAGTTTGTCTCGACGGTGGCCGACAATCGCCGGGCCAGCAACCTGGCCCCCATTCGGCGCTACCAGATGGTGCAGTACACCATCACCGGCGACCAGCTTACGGTATTCACCTTCGTGGCTCCCGCCGACGAGAAGGCCCAGTGGCAGCCTACCGCCCAAGCCGTGATGCAAAGCATTGTGATGAAGTAGTTTGATGGGCTGATGGGTGATTGTTAGGTGTTAATGGCTGATGGTTGATTGTTGACAGGCTGGTTTTGTCTGACTATAAACAATTAACAATCACCACCCAACCATCAGCCATTAACAAGCAACACCATGTCCGACGAGCAGTATATGCGCGAGGCGCTGAAGCAGGCGCGGTATGCTTTTGCGGAAGAGGAAATTCCGATTGGGGCGGTGGTAGTGCTGGACCGGCAGATTATTGCGCGAGCCTACAACCAGACCGAGAAGCTGCGCGACGTGACGGCCCACGCCGAAATGCTGGCCCTGACGGCGGCGGCCAACCACGTCGGCAACAAATACCTATCCGACTGCACCCTCTACGTGACCGTGGAGCCCTGTGTGATGTGCGCCGGCGCCACGGCCTGGGCCCAGTTGCGGCGCGTGGTATATGGCGCTGATGAGCCCAAGTTTGGCTACCGACGCCACGGCAACCTACTGCATCCGAAGGCGGAAGTGGTAACGGGCGTGCTGGGTGCGGAGTGTGGCGAGATAATGCAGGAGTTCTTCGCGCGGAAGCGGAAATAGGCTACTTTTGGCCGGCCTCGTAACCCTGGCCGGGGTGCGGCGGTTATACTCTGACGCGGGGCTGGCCCCGCATCCGTTTTTCTCTCCCTTTCACCTAAAACCCAACTACTATGGCTTTCGAACTGCCCAAACTGCCCTACGCCTACGACGCCCTGGAGCCGCACATCGATGCGCAGACCATGGAAATCCACCATACCAAGCACCACCAGGCGTACGTCACAAACCTCAACAACGCCATTGCCGGCACCGACATGGAAGGCAAGAGCCTCGAAGACCTGATGCAGAACATTGCATCGGCTCCGGCGGCGGTGCGCAACAACGGCGGCGGCCACTGGAACCACTCCCTGTTCTGGACCATTCTGGGCCCGAACGGTGGCGGTGAGCCCACGGGCGGAGTAGGCGAGGCCATTACGAAGGCGTTTGGCAGCTACGAGAAGTTCAAGGAGGAGTTCACGAAAGCCGCTACCACGCGCTTCGGCTCCGGCTGGGCCTGGCTGTGCAAGCAGACCGACGGCTCGGTTAAAATCTGCTCGACGCCCAACCAGGACAACCCGCTGATGCCCGACTCCGGCTGCCAGGGCACGCCCGTACTGGGCCTCGACGTGTGGGAGCACGCCTACTACCTCAAGTACCAGAACCGCCGCCCCGACTACATCGCGGCCTTCTACAACGCCATCAACTGGGACGAAGTGAACCGTCGCTTCGCTGAGGCTGCGTAGCGCTTTTCCGCCCCATCAAAAAAGGCCGACCTGCATGCAGGTCGGCCTTTTTTGATGCTCGTTGCGGCCACTTTCCTGGCGGCCTAAGCAGTGCAACCCGTGCCTGACGCACGCGCCAGGGGCCCAGCGGGGCCAACGGCTGCTGTCCCTACTCAGCAAGCTGCTGTGCTTTCTGTTCGGGTTTCGCCGGTATTGTCTCCGTTTTCGCCTTTCTGTTTTTGCCTATCTTTGAATTCCCGGGTTGCGCAAGCATTCGGGTTGCTCTTTTCCTCCTCTCTTCCGGCTGTTTTTACAAAGAACGTTAGCATTTGTTTATCAGGCTCTTATTCACTTTTCTTCGACACAACCGGGCAGTGAGCAGGGCAGCATGAGCATAGCGCTTTTTATACGACACTTCCAGAGCACCTCATCCCACCTTTCAAGTACATCTGCATGAGTACCAAGTTGCGGCTCACCATTCTGAGCTTTCTACAGTTTTTCATCTGGGGCTCATGGCTGATAACCATCGGGGCGTACTGGTTTCAGACCAAGCAGTGGTCGGGCGCGCAGTTTGGGGCCATCTTCTCCACGATGGGCATTGCGTCCATTTTCATGCCCTCACTCATGGGCATCGTGGCCGATAAGTGGGTGAATGCCGAGAAGCTCTACGGCGCGCTGCATATCCTGGGCGGCCTCGTGCTGTGCACCATTCCCATGGTCACGGACCCCGGCATGTTTTTCTGGGTGATTCTGCTGAACATGATTTTCTACATGCCCACGCTGGCGCTGTCCATTGCCGTATCGTACTCGGTGCTCAAGCGTGAGGGGCTCGATGTGGTGAAGGACTACCCGCCCATCCGGGTGTGGGGCACTATCGGCTTTATTGTGGCCATGTGGACGGTAAGTCTGCTGGGTTTCGAGAAGTCGGCCAGCCAGTTCTACGTGGCGGCCGCGGCGGCTATTCTGCTGGGTGTCTACTCGTTTACGCTGCCGAAATGCCCGCCACCGTCCAAAGACACGCCCAGCCGCTCCCTGGTTGATGTACTGGGCCTGAAGTCGTTTGCCCTGCTGCGCGACACCAAGATGCTCACCTTCTTCCTGTTCGCGCTGCTGCTGGGCGCGGCGCTGCAGCTCACCAATGCCTACGGCGACACCTTCCTGCACGACTTCGACAAGGTGCCGGCCTACAAGGACACGTTTGCCGTGAAGTACCCGGCCATCATCATGTCCATTTCGCAGATTTCGGAAACGCTGTTCATTCTGGCTATTCCGTTCTTTCTGCGGCGCTTTGGCATCAAGCAGGTAATGCTGTTCAGCATGATTGCCTGGGTACTGCGCTTCGGCCTGCTGGCTTTCGGCACCCCCGATTTCCCCGGCATCTCCCTGATTGTGCTATCCTGCATTGTGTACGGCATGGCCTTCGACTTCTTCAACATCTCCGGCTCCCTGTTCGTGGAAACGCAGACTGCTTCGTCTATCCGGGCCAGCGCGCAGGGCTTGTTCATGATGATGACCAACGGCTTTGGGGCGGTGCTGGGCAGCTCGGTCAGCGGCGTGGTTATCGAGAAGTACTTCACCGCTGCTGATGGCGTCACGAAAGACTGGCAGGGCATCTGGCTGTCCTTTGCCGGCTACGCGCTGGTCATTGCCGTGCTGTTCGTTATTCTGTTCAAGCACAAGCACGTTCCGCAGGAAGTGGAGGAAACCGCTCAGGAGCCGCTGCTATCCGTAGAGCAGGCCTAGAGCTCAGCAAGCCCGTTAGTATAAAAAAAGTTTATAAATAGTCTGTTTTTAGTACACAAAAAATCCCGCTTTGCAGCCTGCAAAGCGGGATTTTTTGTCAGAATCGGCTACGCGTAGCTGACTATTGGTTGCGGAAGGCTAGAACTGCTCGTCGGCCGAGAAGAAGAAGTCACCTTCGATTTTCGCGTTTTCGTCGGAGTCGGAGCCGTGTACGGCGTTAGCCTCGATGCTCTTGGCGTATTTCTTCCGGATGGTGCCTTCGGCGGCCTGAGCCGGGTTGGTAGCGCCAATCAGGGTGCGGAAGTCGGCTACAGCGTTGTCTTTCTCCAGGATAGCCGCCACGATGGGGCCCGAAGACATGTACTTCACCAAGTCGCCGTAGAACGGACGCTCGGCGTGCACTTCGTAGAACTTGCCGGCACGCTCAGCCGTCAGGAGCACTTTTTTCAGCGAAACAATACGGAAGCCACCTTCCTCAATCATGCTCAGGATGCCACCGATGTGGTTTTCCTGCGTGGCGTCGGGCTTAATCATGGTGAACGTGCGGTTCGTAGCCATTTTGTCTGGTATGGTTAGGGGTTGAAATGAACAGGTAGAGCAAAGCCGGAACTTTGCGGGCGCAAAAGTAGCCTGATTATTCGGGGTGCGCACAAGTCAGCTGCCCGAAACGCCGATATTCTGTCGGCACCGGGCCCTGCTGAACACCTCATTTCCGACATTCCAGCCAATCTGCGCACTAAAGCGCAGGCCGTTTTGTTGGAACCCAGAATATTTACGACTTTTGCCGCCTTTGTACGCGGCCTAAACCACCGAAATTCAGTCACCTACCCCGTAGGAAATGTCCACAATATCTGAGTTGCAGGAGTTGCTGTCGCAGCCCCGGCAGGTTTTCATCACTACCCACCACAAACCCGACGCCGACGCCCTGGGCTCGTCGCTGGGCCTGGCGGGCTACCTGCGCAAAAAGGGCCATTCCGTCACGGTCGTCACGCCTTCCGACTATCCGAATTTCCTGGCCTGGATGCCCGGCAACGAGGAAGTGGTGGTGTACGAGCCGCGCGAAAACGACGCCCAGGTGCGCGACATCATCAAGGCTGCGGAGGTGCTGTTCTGCCTGGATTTTTCCAGCCTCAACCGCATCAACGAGCTGGGCTCCTACATCCGGCAGGCGGCGGGCACCAAGGTCCTCATCGACCACCACCAGGAGCCCGAGCAGTTTGCCGACCTCGACTATTCCAACTCCAGCGCCGCCGCCACGGCCGAGCTGGTGTTTGAAGTAATCCGGGACTTGGGCGACCAGGCGCTGATTGATGTGGGCATCGGGGAGTGCCTGTACGCCGGCATCATGACCGATACGGGCTCGTTCCGGCACCCCAGCACCTCGCGCAATGTGCACCTCATCATTGCGGAGCTGCTGAATGCCGGCATCAACCTCTCCGACGTGCACCGCCGCATCTACGACTCGCACTCTGAAATGCGCCTGCGCTTCCTGGGCTTCGTGCTGAAGGACAAGCTCACGGTGCTGCGCGAGTACAACACGGCCTACATTGCCATTACCCAGGACGAGCTGCGCCAGTACGACTCCAAAACCGGTGATACGGAAGGCCTCGTCAACTTTGCGCTCAGCATCGAGGGCATTGTGTTTGCGGCTGTGCTCATCGACCGGGGCCAGGCCATCAAGATTTCCTTCCGCTCCGTCGGCGACTTCTCGGTAAGCAGCTTCTCGCGCGACCATTTCCAGGGCGGCGGCCACCACAATGCGGCCGGCGGCATCAGCTACGACAAGCTGGAGCCTACCGTGCAACGTTTTCTGGGGTTGCTGCCTCAGTACCAAAGCCAACTGGTGACGGCCCCGCTGGCAGTTGCGCCGCCTTCGGCGTAACTTGCCTGAAATTTCCTTTTTCACCCCTTCTCTGCTTCATGCATCTGCATCGCAACATTCTGAGCCTGGCCCTGGCGGCCGGCGTACTGGGCCTGGCCTCCTGCAATAAGGGCGGCGACTTCGCGAAAACGAAAACCGGCATCGAATACAAAATCTTCAAAAACGACGGCGGCACCAAATACTCGTCGCGGGAAGTAAGCGCCGATGGGGATGCCACCTACAAGGACCGTATCGGTAAAATTCTGGCGCTGGACGTAGAATACCGCACCGCCAAAGACTCAGTACTGTTCAACTCGCGCAAGCAGCAGGGCATTCCGATGCGCATTGAGCTGCAGGAGCTGCAGGTGAAAGGCGGCCTGGAAGAAGCGCTGTCGCTGCTGCAGCCCGGCGACTCGGCTGTGTTCCGCTTCAACGTGGACACCATCTTCGCCAAGTCGTTTAAGCAGCCGGTGCCGGAGTTCATGAAGAAAGCCGGCAACACCATGACCATGTTCGTGAAGGCGCAGAAGCTGCAGACCCGCGACGAGGCCATGGCCGACCAGCAGAAGTCCATGATGGAGCAGCAGCAGAAAATGGCGGCCCACGCCGAAGAGCAGCTGAAAAAGGACGACGTGATTCTGCAGGAGTACGTGAAGAAAAACAACATGACCATGCAGAAAGACGCTTCCGGCGTGTACTACATGGTGACCAAGCCCGGCACCGGCCCCAAGCCGAAAGCCGGCCAGACGGTTTCGGTGCTCTACAAAGGCACGCTGCTCGACGGCAAGGTGTTCGACTCGTCGGAGAAGATGGGGAACAAGCCGATTGACTTCCCGATCGGCGTAGGCCAGGTGATTCCGGGCTGGGACAAAGCCATTCCGCTGCTGGCCAAAGGCAGCAAGGCCACGCTGCTGATTCCGTCGTCGCTGGCCTACGGGCAGCGCGGCGCCGGTGCCGACATCCCGGCCGATGCGCCCCTGCGCTTCGACGTGGAGCTGGTGGACGTGAAGTAGAAAACTCAGCCGCGGCCGGTCTCGGCCGCGGCTTTTTACCCTTTTTTAGTTACTTACGCTTATGAAAACCGGATTTAAACGCTCGGTGCTGTTGCGGGCGGTGGTGGCACTGCTGGCCGTGGGGGCTCCGGCCCTCTCGGGCTGCGGCAAGACTGATTTTGCCAAGCAGCAGGAAGACCGCCAGAACCAATACCGCGCCATTGATGACGCTCTGATTCAGGCCTACCTGACGCGCAACAACATCACGTCTTCGGACTATACGCGCACCCCCTCGGGCCTGTATCTGGTGAAAGTGAGCGACGGGCCGGCCACCACCGAAACCATCAAAAGCGGACAGCAGGCAGATGTGAAATACATCGGCCGCTTCCTGCGCGACCCGGCTACCAGCAACAACTTCAACCAGAACGTTATCTTCGACAACTCCACTGACCGGCGAGTACCCTGTGGCTGCCTGAGCCTGACCGTAGGCGCTGGTGGAGTTATCAGCGCTTGGACGGAGGCGCTGCTGCTGATGAAAAAAGGCGACCGGAAAATCCTGCTGGTTCCGTCTTATCTGGCGTATGGGCAGGCCGGCAGCCAAAATTCAGCAGGCAGTTTCAGTATTCCGCCTGATGAGCCGCTGGCTTTCGATATGGAAGTGCTGGACGTTCGGTAATTTCAGTCAATCATGCAGACAATTCGGTGCGTACTGCTGCTGAGTTGCTGGCTGGTTTCGGCGGTAGCGTGGGCCCAAACGGCGCCTGCTACCGCCGATTCGCTTTCCAGCCCGCCCGCCAGCAGCCTTTCTACTCCCAGCGGCCTCCGCTACGTGGTACTCCGGGCCGGCACTGGCCCCCAGACGGTAGCCGGGGGCCGCGCCGCCGTCTACTACCGGGGCTTTCTGCCCAACGGCAAGCTCTTCGACCAGATGCTGTTTCCGAGCAAGCCGCTGCGGGTGCGCGCCGGCCGCGGCGACGTCATCAAGGGGTGGGACGAGTTGCTATTGCTGCTGCCCGTCGGGACCCGGGTACAAGCCTGGATTCCGGCCCGGCTGGCCTACGGGGCCAAAGGTGTCCGAAGCCCTGCCGATGAGGAGCGGTACCTGATTCCACCCGACACCGACCTGCGGTTTGAAATGGAAATCATGCCGCTGAAATAAGCCGTGTGGCTTCCTGGGTGTGGCCTGTGGGGCCATGCCTTCGTCTGTTTTGCTTTTTAGCTTTGTTAGTATGCGCCGCCTGCTTCGTTGTTTGCCGCTGCTGTTTTTGGGGTTCACGGGGGCCGGCTTTCGGCCTTACCAGGGTGAGCCCAAGCCGTTCAGCAAAACCCCTTCCGGTATCGAATACCGCATCTACCACAAAGTAAACGGGCGCTACGCGCTACGCCCCGCCACCAGCCCGGCCGCCGCTAGCCAGACCGGAAAAGTGCTGTCGGCGCATCTGCAGTACCGCAACGGCAAGGACTCCACGGTGTTCAACTCGCGCCGCCAGCTCGGGATGCCGGTACAGATACCAATGGCAGAGCTGAAAGTGCGCGGCGGCGTGGAAGAAGCCCTGACGATGCTGCAGCCCGGCGACTCCGCTGTGTTTCGTTTTCAGGCCGATTCCGTGTTTGCGCGTTCCTTTCGGCAGCCCGTGCCGCCGCCTATCCGGCAGGGCGGCAACGTGCTGCTGCTACTGGTGAAGGCCAATCAGTTTCTGACGCCCGAAGAAGCCCGCGCCGAGCAGCAGCGTATGGTAGAGCTGGCGCGCCAAAAGGAAGCCGCCGAAAGCGCCCAGCGCCTGGCCAAAGACATTGCCGCCATTCAGGCCTACGCCACCCGCAACAAGCTGACGCTCCAGAAAACCCCGGGCGGCACCCACTACGTCATCACGAAGCGCGGCACCGGCAACACGCCGACGCCCGGCCAGACAGTTTCGGTGTTGTATACCGGCTCGTTGCTGGACGGCAAAGTGTTCGACTCATCGGAGAAAAACGGCGGCCGGCCTATCGATTTTCCGATTGGCCGTAACATGGTAATCCAGGGCTGGGACCAGGCCATTCCGCTGCTGCCCAACGGCAGCAAAGCCATTCTGCTGATTCCCTCGGCCCTGGCTTACGGCAGCCGCGGTGCCGGCGCCGACATTCCCCCGAACGCCATTCTTCGCTTCGATGTAGAGCTGGTAGCAGTGAAGTAGCGCGCAGACAGCCTGTTCATCAACAAACGCAAAGCCCTCCGGCGGCAGGTTCTGTTACCTGCTGCCGGAGGGCTTTGCGTTTGTTGATCCGCCTTGTGGCCGCGGTATGCCCGCTATTCGGCCAGCACTTCCGAGAGAATGGCCAGTGAGCGGACCTCGCCCAGCCGCTCGACGTGCAACTGGTAGTAGCGGATGAGCACCGCCAGCAGCTCACGGCGCACGCGGCCATTCGGGATGGAAACGTGGGCCGGGTCGCGGAGCAGCTCATCAAAATACTGCTCGAACTCCTGGAGGCGCAACGCTGCTGGTCCGCTGCCCTGCGCAGTGGGCACGGTGGCCGCAAAGGCCACCTGGGTTGTAATTTCCTCGCCTCGCTCTACTCCAAAGCCCAGATAGCGCGCCAAGCCCAGCAGAAACGTCAGCGCAAAGTTTTCCTGCCCGCTGGTTTGCTGGTCGAAGGCCAGCAGGTTGTCGTGTAGAAACTGAAACAGCGGCACGTTTTCCTCTTCTTCCAGCACGGCGTGGCTTAGAATTTCGGATAGCACCAGCGCCACGCTGCTCTTTTGCACATCGTAGGGAATGCTGCGGTAAGCTTCAGCGCAACGAAACTCCGAAAGGCGGGTGAGGCCGCCCGTGCGCGAGGTATAAGCCACCAGTTCCAGCAGCGTGAGGGGCTGAAACAAGGCAATCCGGCCCGGGGGCTTAGCCTTGCGCACCCCGTTCACCACGTAGCTCTGCACGCCCAGCCGCTCCGTGTACACCCGCGCAATAATGCTGGTTTCACGGTAGCGGATATAGCTCAGAACGATGCCGCGGGTTTTGATTAGCATGATGCGAAAGTGCTGATGTTGGTAGAGTTGACGGGCTGACTTGTGCCATGCCGGAGGCGGCCGCACTGGCGCCCTGCGGCTACTGCGAAACAGTTTTCAGCCCGAAAAAATCCACCGTTACTGCTCTACTACGGCAATCTTGCTGACGCAGCCATTCTTGCCTTCAGCATCGGTGGAAAGCACCAGATACACTCCCGACTGCACTTTGCGGCCGTTGTAGTCGGCCAGATTCCAGACGACGGTGCCGCCGGTGGCCGTGGTCTGGTACACGAGTTTGCCGGTAACGTCCGTGATTTTGACGATGCCATTGTTGGCCAGGCCCGACACGCCCACCTGCCCCATAAAGTTGGTACGCACCGGGTTGGGCGTGACCTTGGCGCACCGCGGCGTGCCTTCCGTAACGGTGGCGGAACCCTTGTAGGCAGCCACGCCGGCCGGCGTCGCCACGAATACCTCCCCGGTTTTGTCGTTCACCGCCACATCCTGAATCTGGTTGCTGGGCAGTGGACTGTTGCTGGTGGTGAAGTGGTGGACAACGGCTGTGCCATCCTCATTGAGCAGCCACAGGCCCCGGTCGGTGCCAAACCACTTGCGGTTGGCCCCATCCACGGCCACGGCGCGCACTACTTCCTCGTTCAGAGCTGGAAACCGGTCGAGAATGGGAGTCGTGAACGAAGCCTGGCCGCCGGTGAAAGCGGAACCTGGGTCATCGAGTACGGCAATGCCTTTGTCGGTAGTCACCCAGATAGCACCTTTACGGTCCTTGGCCAGCGCGTACACGGTGTTGGAAGGAAGCCCGTTTGCCGCCGAGAAATACAAGGGAGGCGTTTTGTTCACGTCGTCATAAGCCATTAGCCCTGAGCCACCTTTGCGCGCCTGCGACGCCCACACAGCCCCAAAATCGTCGAGCACCAGCCGGTCCGGGTTGTCGAAGCCAGCATAGAACGGAATGGTGCGCCACGTTTCCGTGCCGGGCGTCAGTACGTGCAGGCCGGAGCGGCCGGCCTGCTCCGGATGGCGGGTCGCTACCCATACGTCGCCGTTGGTGGCTACCGCCACATCCGTAACCCGCGTGTACGGCTGGCCTGGAATAGCGCTGATCAGGGGGCTGTTAGCCGGGGTATACAGCGTGAAGTCGCCGGGGCCTTTCCAGCGAAGCAGCCCGTCGCCGTAGCTGCCCACATACAGCGTGCCATCGGGGGTGCGGGCTCCGCGCGTGATGTCTTTGATGTTGGGGTACTGCGTGGGCGAAGGGTAGTTCTGCTGGGTATAGTTGGTCCAGCGGCCGGCCTGATAGTCATAGAATCCAAAACGACGCTCCTGTTGCGTATACGCCAGATCGAAGGCGCCCGTGTACACCGTAACCGTGTTGGAGCGCGCATCAGCAGACAGCCCAAAAGCCTGAGCAGTTTCGGGTGCATTGCTCATAAACCGCTCGTAGTTCTGGCGGTCGGTGGTGCGGAGCAGGCCCCGTTGCAAGTCGGCCACGTAGATGGCGCCATCCCTGGCACGCAGCGCGTGCACCGGCGACGGAATACTAGGGCTTTGCAGCACAGTCACGGTATTGGCAGGAACGGTCACTAGGGCTATCAGCGTACCGTTCGTGAACAGCAGGCCGGCCGGCGTCGACACCAGACTCCAGTAGCGCTCCGAATAGGTATTAAGAGCATCCCAGATGGAGCCGGAGCGGTAACGCAGGATGTTGCCGAAATTCCGTCCGGCATACACTTGGCCTTTGTGTACGGCCAGTGTCGTGAAGCTCCCATCCGATCCGGGAATGTCCAGCGTCCAGGCGCGGTAGTCGGCCAGGTTGGCCGTGAGGCGGGCGTGCTGCAGACCTTTGTCGGTGGCAGCAAAGATGAGGCCACCCGAAACGACAGTAGCATAGACCTTTACGTTCACGCCCAGCGGCCCGATATTGGAGTACGTGTCGCGCACTTCCAGCCGGTTCATGTCGAGCACCAGAATGCCAAAGTCGCAGGACAAATACGCCCGCGTGCCGTTGAAATGAATGTTATTGATGTTTTTGGTACCCGAAAGCTGCTTGCGCTGAATGTCGCTGATGTTGCGGATTCGGCCGGCATCGGGGCTGAGCAGGTCCAGGTTGGCATCCTGGTAGGCTACCAGCAGCTGCTGGCTCACCGAGTCGTAGGCAATGGAGCGCACGCCCACGCCATTCAGGTCGTCGCGGCGCGACAACAGCGTGGTGGTAGTAGTTTCCTTATCGAAATAATAGAACGAGTTGTCGGCAACTACATAAATACGGCGGCCGGCGTCGGCCAGGATACGGGCCTGGCTGGTGGGCAGGTGCAGCTGCCAGTCGCCGAAGCCCACGCCCTGCGCCCAAAGTCCCTGCGGGGCAGTCAGCAGAAAAACCAATACCACAGCACTAAAACAACGTAGCAGACGAATCATGGGCAGAGACTAGCAGAATAGAGAAATGACCGGCTGCATAACGCCTGACGCCGGAAATTAGTGCTTGTGGGAGGAGGCCGTTTCAAGGGTTGCTTTTTCCTGCATTCCGTCCAGAAAACAGGGGCGGCAGCGGGCCTCATACGCATCCGTTTCACCGAGCAGAATCTTGTCTTCGGAGGCGGCCATACGGAAGGAGTAGGAGGCAATTTCGCCGCAGCAGACGCATACGGCGTGCACTTTGGTCACGTATTCGGCCACGGCCATCAGGGCCGGCATAGGCCCGAACGGCTTACCCAGAAAGTCCATGTCGAGGCCGGCCACAATGACGCGGGAGCCGCGGTTGGCCAGCTGCACGCACACTTCCACGAGGCTTTCATCGAAAAACTGGGCTTCATCGATGCCCACCACGTCGCAGCCGCCGGCCAGCAGCAGGATTTCCTGGGCCACCGGCACCGGCGTGGAACGGATGCTGGTGGCATTGTGCGACACGACATCCTCGACGTGGTAGCGCGTATCCAGCGCAGGTTTGAAGATTTCGACCCGCTGGCGGGCTATTTTGGCGCGGTTGAGGCGGCGAATCAGTTCCTCGGTCTTGCCCGAAAACATGGAGCCGCACACCACCTCAATCCAGCCCCGGCGGGGTACATCACGGCCATTGCCGACACGGGGTTCAATAAACACAGACTTGTCAGTTGCAGGTTGCCAATTGTCCGGGAGCCAGGGCTCATCGGAACAACTAAAGTACGGCTTTCGATGGGTTAGCTCCAACCCGGCGTGGCTGGCCCGGGCCGGAGCACACAGCCTCAGCAAGTTGCCGGCGCCAGAAGCCCGGCCCCGAATATTCGCCGGGCTTCATAGCCGCATAAGTTGAGCCCGGCAACAGAATAAAAGCGCTGCTACAGCGTATACTGCATGTGCGGCAGCTGTGTGGCCTCGGGCACGCGGCCGGTTACGGTGCCTTCCGGCAGGCGCGCCTGGCAGGTCAGCCGCTCAGTGGGCAGCAGGCGGCCGGCGGCCAGGTAGCGCAACTCCGGGCCGGTGGGCGGCGTTAGGGCCTCGGCCCCACTAGTTACGATGAGGCGGCAGGTGGTACAGCGCCCTTTGGCGCCACAGGCGTGCATCCAGTCGAGGCCGGCGGCATGCAGGGCAGCCAGCAGGGTGGCGCCTGATGGCACGGGCACGGCCGCAGCGGCTGGCAGGTTTTGCACGGTGAGCGTAGGCATTTTCCTTAACTTTCTGACCTGAATCAGGTGTTTTCGATGAACAACAAAGATAGCGCGGCCTTCCGCGAACAATACGGCCGCCGACTGGCTACCCAACTCTGCGACCAGCACTTCGGCGCCCGCCCCACCGCCACCCTCGATGGGCCGGCGGTTTTGCGCTTCACTCCTATCCGGCAGGTAAATCTGTTTGTGGTGCAGCAGCTGCTGGCACAATGGACCCAGGAAATGGCCCGCCTGCGCAGCCCCTACTTCGATTTCGAGGCCGAAGACGTGCGCCAGGCTCTCACCCAGTTCATGAACACTCTGTCGCGGCGCATCAAGCTGGCGCGCCCGACTTTCGAGCCGCTGCTGGCCCGTGCCATCACCGATACGCTGGCTATTCCGCTGGACCCGGCCGCTACGTTCGAGCAAAAGTTGCTGGGTGGCCAGCCTACGGCTACTCCTGAGCAGCTCCGCGACGCGCTGCGCTACCTGGATACGGATAAGCTTTTCTACCAGGATTTTCTGGACTCGCTGCCCGCCGGTACCGCCCAAAGCCAGGAGGCACTACGGAAACGGTTTGCGCTGTATCAGGAAGCCAACTACAAGCATCACCAGCCGCTGGCCAGGCTGGTGGAGGAATTCAACGCCCTGCTCCCCCTGACTGCGGAGGAGCTGCAAGGAGCCGCCCCCGCTGAGCCGGTTGTGGCCGCCGTCTCCACCCCGGACGCACCGACTCCGGTAGTCTCTTCGCCGCCACCAGCTCCAGAACCGGTGCGGCCGGCTGAGGTGCCCCTGCCAGCACCGGCAGTAGCGGCGCCCAAGCCCGCCGCCCCGGCCAGTGCTCCGGTCACCCAGTCCCGGTTTGTTGCTGATGCTGAACCAGCCGCGGTTCCGCTCTACGAAAAGCTGAAAGCCGGGCAGCCGGCTACGGCACCGCTCAGCGAAATCCTGCGTCCGGAGCGCACTGCAGCCACCCTCGCCGACCAGGCGCCCAAGGTGGAAACACTGCGTGAGGCCATTTCCATTAATCAGCGCTTCAGCTTCATCAATGAGCTGTTTAGCGGCGAAAACATGGAGTACCATGCTGCCATTCAGCACCTGGACACCCTGCCCGATGCCGAAACCGCCAAGCGCTATGTTACGCAGGACCTGGCCGGCACCCACGACTGGAGCCGCAAAGACGAGCACGTCAACAAGCTCCTGAAGCTGATAGACCGCAAATTCGCCTGATTCTTACCTGACTCGCCCCGGCAGGGCGGCCCCGAATCGGTTTGGCTGGCGTAGCAACCCTGGCCGCCCGTTGCTTCGGGGCCGCCTTGCCGGGACGTTCTTTTTCACTTGTTTTCGCTGATGTCTGACGCTTCCCTGCCCCGTTCCTCCCGCTGGCGGCGGTGGCTGCTGGTGTATCTGCTGGCGCTGGGCATCCTGGCGGGACCGGCCTACACCATGTACGTCCACTACGACTTCTCCCACTCGCTGGACACGCGCAGCTACCTGAGCATGGCCCGGGGCGAGTTTGAAGGCGTCAGTATTACGCGGCGCTACCGGGTGCTGGTGCCGGCCGTAGCGGGAGCCGTAGTCTGGCCGCTGGAGCAGGCCTATGCGCGGGTCTGGCCGCAGCGCGCGACATCTGAGTGGCCGCTGCGGCTGGCTTTCTACGTGGTGAATATGGCTCTGCTGGCGGCGGCCGGTGTGGTGCTGTTTGAAACGTGCCGGCTGTATGGCGCCACGCCGGCAGCGGCGGCTTTGGCCGTGGTAGCCGTGCTGTGCAGCCGCTGGGCCGTGTATACGGCCGGCCTGCCGCTGGTCGACAGCCTGTATCTGCTGGTAGTTGCGCTGGCGTTTTACGCTCCCCGGGCGGGCTCGGCAATGGCACTGGTGGCAGTGCTGCTGCTGGGTCCGCAAGCCAAAGAGTCGTTCGTGTTTCTGGTGCCGTGGCTGCTGCTCTTTGGCCGCTCAGCCCTGAGCTGGCCCCGGCAGCTGGCATGGCTGGCCCTCAGTGGCGCGCTGACCCTGGGCGTGCGCTACTGGATTGATGCCCGCATCGGGGCACCGCCGGCCGAGAGCGTAAACAATGCCCTGGACCACGTGCATAACATCACGTATTCGCTCCGGCGGCTATTTTCGGTGAAGGGAGCCGGTGAAATCTTCAGCATCTTCGGTTTCTTCTGGCTTGCGCTGCTGGCGGGCTCACGGGGCCTCCAGGCCCGGCAGCAGTGGCTGCAGCCGCTTGGCCGGGCGGGGGCCGGGCTGGTAGCAGTGGTGCTCATCCATATGCTGCTCTCCGGCGACCTGGGCCGTATGGGCTACCTGAGCGCTCCGGTTTTCGCGGTGGCCTTTTCCCTGATTCTCACTTACAAGCCGTGGCTGCGCTCTGCCGCTACCGTATAAGCAGCTCAGCGCAGGGGTTTCAAGCCTACCGGATTTCCGTTAGGTAGACTGGCCCGAAGGAAGTCGGAAACGAATCTGTACGGGCCAGCTGAAAGCCCTGCAGCAAGTGCCGCTGGGCTTCGTCGCCGCCCTGCGTGAGGCGGGCCCGGTCCAGCAGCTGCGGGCCGTCCAGCGCATCAGTATAGACGGGCTGCCCCGCCGCAAGTCGCTCCTGCAGCCACTCCCGGAATTGCTCCGGCGACTGGCCTTGCTTGCGGGCCAGCAGCGCCGGGGCGGGCAGAACGGACCGTGGCCCCGCCGGCCGGCCGGTAAGGTAGTGCAGCTGATTCAGCACCAGATTGGGGTCGGCGAGCAGCCAGTACGCTGCCGGCCCCCGGCTGATACGGGCCAGCAGCGGGGCAGTATTGATGATGCGCAGCAGGTGGGCCGGCAGCAGGCCAAACGTCAGGTTCCAGAGCAGCAGCGCGGCGCCAGCCACTGCCACTGGCCGGGCCGGCCAGCGGTACGGCGCCAGTAACAACACGAGCAGCGGCGGTAGCATCACCATAAACTCGGCATTCCCGGCGGCCCACAACGCACAGGCCAATTGCAGCAGCAGGATCAGCAGGTGCGTTCTGAAAAACAACTTCCCGGCTTCGGCAACACTTCCGGCCGCGGCGGGTACTACTGGTTGTGGCGCGGCTTCGCGTTTGCTTTTCCACCAGCTCCACCCGGCATACAGCATCAGCCCGGTGCATAGCAGCGCTACTGCCGCCAGGGCAGGCCAACGCAGCAGCAGCGCCAGCGTGGTGCCATGCAGCTGCACCCAGGTTCGGAGCAGGCTAATGCCGGTGAGCAGCAGCGTATGGCCGGAAGGCGCCGCGCCCGCGTGCCCCTGATACAGTTCGTAGAAAACAAAGCGCCAGAAGGCCGTCGGCGTAAAAGGCAGGTCCCAGGTGGGCAGGGCGGCTACGTAGGCCGCCGGCACCAGCAGCGCCGGCAGCATGTAGAGTCCGGCGGCTCTCCGGCGCCCCTTCTGCCCCGACGACAGCACGATACCCAGCAACAAACCCAGTCCCCAGAAAGCATGAATCTGGTGCAGCAGGGCAGCTCCGGCTGCCCACGCGCCTGCAGCCACCCAACTGTCGGCACCACCTTGCCCGCTTATGCCCCGCCACCAGCTCCGGCTGGCCAGCAACGACAGCAACAGCGGCAGGATGTACGTTTCGTTTTCGGTGGCGAAACGCAGCATTCCGAAGCTGCTGCCAGCTACCAGCAGCCAGCCGGCCACCGGCGCGGCTGGCCCACCTACGGAACGCAGCAGGCTGCGCAGTACCAGCAGGCAGCCGCCAAATGCCAGGGCATTCATGGCTTTCAGGGCCGCCAGCGCATCTACAGAAGCTGGCAGCAGCTGCGTCCAGAGCCAGCCCACGGCATTGTAGAGCAGGTGGTGGGGCAGCAGCAGCTCGTGGCCGTGGCGCACGCAGGCCGCGTAGTACCAGGCATCAGTAGTGGAGTTGTGAGTGGGCAGCAGCAGCGCCAGCATCGTCAGCAGCAGCACTACGGTCCATTCGGCGCGGGCGTGGCGGGGGCTGGAAGTGGACGGCGGGGCGGTGGGATTCAATACGGAAGGCAGCTGACTCACAAATATGCGCTTCTGCCGGCTCAATACCGTTCCAGATCCTGCTTGCGGTAGGCATCAATGCCCAGCAGAATGAACAGCAAAATGGTGAACGACCACAGCGAGGAACCGCCGTAGCTGAACAGCGGCAGCGGAATGCCCACCACCGGCGCCAGCCCAATCGTCATGCCGATGTTGATGGCAAAGTGGAAGAAGAAGATGCTGGCCACGCAGTAGCCATAGGTGCGCCCAAACACCGATTTCTGGCGCTCCGCTACGTACAAGATCCGCCAGAGCAGCGCTACAAACAGCACAATCACGACCATCGTGCCCAGCCAGCCCCACTCCTCCCCGATGGTGCAGAAGATAAAGTCGGTGCTTTGCGCGGGCACGAAGTCGAATTTGGTTTGGGTGCCCTGCAGGAAGCCTTTGCCGGAAAAGCCGCCCGAGCCGATGGCAATCTTGGACTGCGTCACGTTCCAGCCCACGCCCAGCGGATCGGCGGAGGGGTTGATGAGCACTTCGATTCGCTTGCGCTGGTGGGGCTGCAGCACGTTGTTAAAGAAGAAATCAACCCCGAACACCATCCCGATTACCACCGCCCAGACTCCCACGGACACGGGCAGATGGTGGCGCAGCACCTTGTTGTTGAACACGAACACCAACCCCAGAATCAGGGTGAAGGCAGCTACCAGCCATACTTTGGGCACCAGCAGGGCCAGAATCAGAATGATGGCCGCCGCCGCCAGAATCACCAGAATCAGCGGCGACATGCCTTCGCGGAAATACGCCAGCAGAAACGCCGCAAATACCAGCGCCTGCCCGGTTTCGTTGGCGGCCAGAATCAGCAGCGGCGGCAGCAGCGTGAGGCCGGCCAGCACGGCCTGGTCGCGGAAGTTCTGCTGGCGCAGGTTGATGCTGGCCATGTAGCGCGACACGGCCAGCGCCGTCACGAACTTGGCAAACTCGGCCGGCTGCAGCCGCATCGGGCCCAGCTCCAGCCACGACCGGGAGCCGCCGATGGGCCGGGCAATAAAGGGCGTGATGATGAGCAGCACAATCATGCCGCCGTAGAGCACAAACGCAAATGTGTCGTAGGCTTTGTAGTCGATGACGAGCAGCACCACAATCAGCACCACGGCCGTCCCGATCCACAGAATCTGCTTGAACCAGTCGAAAACCAGCAGCTGCTGAAAGCTCAGATTGCCGAACAGACTGCCGTTGGTTGGCGCATCGGGCGAGTAGCTGGCCGCGTACACGCTGGCCCAGCCCAGCAGCACCATCAGAAAATAAATTCCGACCGTCACCCAATCGATGCTGCGCGAATATCTGGCGGGAGAAGAGGGCATCAGGAAAAACTAACGTTTGCGGATAAACCGTTCGGCCGGGCCCTGCAGCCAGTTTTCCCAGCGTTTGCGCCAGGGGGCAATGTCGCCGCGCAGGTATTTTTCGATCATCAGTGAGGCCATAGGAGCGGCCGATGAGCCGCCGAAGCCCGCATTTTCGATGAACACGACAATGGCAATCTTGGGGTCTTCGGCGGGGGCGAAGGCGGCGAACGTAGCGTGGTCGGCGCCGTGGCGGTTCTGTACGGTACCGGTTTTGCCGGCCACCGAAATGCCCACATCCAGCAGCGACGCACTGTTGGCCGTGCCGCCGCGGGCATCCACCACCTGCTGCATGCCGGGAATGATGGTTTCGAAGTATCTCGGGTCCACGACCGTGGTGTGCCGCTCCCGGAACTGCGGCAGCGGCCCGCCATTGCCGATTCCTTTCACGAAATGCGGCGTGTAGTAGTAGCCCCGGTTGGCGATGGTAGCCATAACGTTGGCCATCTGCAGGCCCGTAATGCCCATTTCGCCCTGCCCGATGGAGAGCGAGTAGATGGTGCGGAAATTCCAGCGGTGAAAGCCGTAGGCCTTGTCGTAGAAGTCCGAGGTCGGAATCAGGCCCCTTTTCTCCTGCGAGATATCCACGCCCAGCTTTTCGCCCAGCCCGAAGGTCATTACCTGCCGCCGCCACTCGCTGTAGCCCAGGCGCACATCCTCGAAGCGGTTGGTAGAGCGCCCGCGCAGCACGGCCGTGCGCATCACCTGGTAGAAATAAGGGTTGCAGCTGTTTTTGATGGCAATGCTGACGTTGTAGGGGTGCTCGTGGCGGTGGGTGCAGCGCACCAGCTTCCAGTTGCAGTCGAAGCTGGTCTGCGGCGTCACGACGCCCATTTGCAGCGCCACCAGCTCATTTACCAGCTTAAACACCGAGCCCGGCGGGTAGGTGGCCATCAGGGGGCGGTTGAAGAGCGGCTTGGCCGTGTCCTGCAGCAGCTCCATGTAGCGGTTGCCCATGCCCTTGCCCGTCAGCACCGACGGCTCGAAACCCGGCGCCGACACCATGGCCAGAATTTCGCCGGTTTTGGGGTCGAGGGCCACAATGGAGCCGCGCTTGTTCTGCATCAGCATCTCGCCATACTTCTGCAGCTCGATGTCGATGCTGGTGTGCAGATCCTGCCCGGCCACCGACAGCGTATCGTACTCACCGTCGCGGAACGAGCCTTTCTCGATGCCGCGCACATTGACCATACGGTACTGCACGCCGCGCTTGCCCATCAGCTGCTCCTCGTAGAACGACTCCAGCCCCGAAATGCCCAGAAAGTCGCCGGGCAGGTACTTGGCGTACTTCTCTTTTTCGAGGAAAGCCGGCGTGATGGCGCCCACGTAGCCCAGCGCGTGGGCCATATTCTCGGTACGGTAGGAGCGCGCCATCCGGGCTTTGATGGTGAAGCCGGGAAAGTCGATGAGGTTGTCCTGAATGGCGGCCAGCTCGGGCGTGCTCAGGTTCTGGACCAGCGGCGAGGCCTTCACGCGGGAGTGGGCGCGGGCCGTTTTCAGGGCCTCGCGCACTTCTTCCAGCGGCAGCTGCAGCAGCTGGCAGAAGCGTACGGTATCGAGCTGCTTCACCTCGCGCGGCACCACCATCAGGTCGTAGACGGGCGTGTTCTGCACCAGCAGCTGGCCTTTGCGGTCATAGATCAGGCCGCGGTAGGGCACCTGCACAATGCGCTGCAGCGTGTTGCGGTCGGCGGCCAGCTTGTAGCTGCCATCGAGCACCTGAATGTAGAAAAGCCGGGCTCCGAAGGTGAGAGCAACGGCCAGAAAAATAGCCGCCACCACAAACCGGCGTCCTTCGAGATATTGCAAAGCGTGTGTTCTGAAAGAAAAGCACTTGCGGCCGGGCGGCCGGATTCACAAAGGTACGGCCCGGCTGCCTTTCTACCAGCTATATAGTTGCGCTACCAACGGGACGGCCGCGGGGCCGGTAGGGCTTAGCGGTTTCTTCGTTTGGTGGGGAAGAAAATGAGCTGGATAATGAGCAGCGTGAGGCCCGTGAACAGGGTGCTGGCTACCACCTTCACCAGCGTAAGCCCAAACGCCTGGAAGCTGCCCAGCTCCAGCAGAAAAAACGCCGTGTGGTGCAGCCCGATCAGCAGGGCCATGTACACCACAAACCACTGCCCGCCCATCTGGTGCACGTTCACCGAGTCCTGGGTTTCGTAGCCGTCGCGCGGGGTGAGCAGGCGCAGCACCCAGGGCCGCAGGTAGCACAGCAGCACGGCCGCCGCCGCGTGCACGCCCCCCGTGTCGTAGAAGATGTCCATCAGCAGCCCCGTGCCGAAACCCAGCACCAGCTGCAGCACAATGGGCGTACCGATGGGCAGAAACAGCAGGAAGCCGAGGTAAAAGAAGCACCAGCCCAGATCAAACAGGGCCAGCCTGCTTACCAGCAGCATGTGCACGGCCATGTAGAACACAAAGCGCAGCAGCTGAATCAGCAGTGTTCCTACTCCCTTCATGGCCGCTCCTCCCCTTCCGGCTTCATGCCGGCTTTCAGCTCCAGCGTGTCGCGCTCCACTTTCGGGCGCGGATTCACCACGTACACGTAGGTCAGGTTCGAGAAATCAACGGCCAGCCGCACCCGCACGGTCCAGAAATTCTTGTCGGCCTCCTTCACAAACGAGTCGATGGTGCCGATGATGACGCCTTCCGGAAACAGCGCATTGTAGCCGGAGGTAACGATGGTGTCGCCGCGCACGAGTTTATTCTGGCGCGGAATGTAGTCGAGCAGCGCGTGCTCGAAGTCGTCGCCGGGCCACTTGATACTGCCAAAGGTGCCGTCGCGCTTGATTTTGGCCGATATGGACGTTTTAGAATGCAGCAGCGAGGTAACGGTGGCGTAGTGCTCACTGGCCACTTTCACGCGGCCCACTACCCCCGACGCCGCCAGCACGCCCATTCCCGGCCGGATGCCCTGCTGGGTGCCTACGTTCAAGGTCAGATAGTTATCCACACGGCGCAGGGAGTTATTCACAACCCGGGCCGGAATAAGCGGATAATCCGGGTCGCGGGTGGGCAGCGTGCGCAGCCCCAGCAGCAGCGAATCGGGGTGCGGCAGGCGGGCCATGCGCGCCCGCGACGCACTATCCTGGGGCACGGGCAGGCTGTCGGCTTCGCGGCGGCTCAGGTCGGAGCGGTAGAGCTGCTGGCGTAGCAAGGCGTTTTCCTGCACCAGTCCCTGATTGATGCTGACCAGACGGAAGTAGTCGAAAACCTGCGTCCGCGCGTCCAGCACCTGCCCTACATAGGCGTTGGCCGAGTTGAAAAACGCTGCTCGCTGGTAGGTGCTGTTGCGCACCAGCAGATACAAGCTCACCACTTCCAGCAACGCAAACACGAGCATGCCCCGATAGCGAAACAGAAAAGCGAACAGGTTATTCATGAATCAACTACAAGTGAGGAACGAACAGGAGGAACAGGGAATGATTCGAGCTGAAATTCCCTGTTCCTCCTGTTCGTTCCTCACCGAATTACGTCAGCAGAACGCTGCGGAAGGCCTGAATATTCTTGATGGCAGCACCCGTGCCGCGCACTACCGCCCGCAACGGGTCTTCGGCAATGTGAATGGGCAGCTTGGTTTTGGCCGCCAGGCGCTTGTCGAGGCCGCGCAGCAGGGCGCCGCCGCCGGTCAGGTGGATGCCGTTTTCGTAGATATCGGCCGACAGCTCGGGCGGGGAGATTTCCAGCGCCTTTAGCACGGCTTCCTCAATCTTAGCCACCGACTTGTCCAGCGCAATGGCAATTTCCGACGACGTGACTTTGATAACCTTCGGAATGCCGGTCATCAGGTCGCGGCCGCGCACCTCAAAATCGGGCGGCGTTACGTCCAGCTCAGTCAGGGCCGCGCCTACTTCAATCTTGATCCGCTCCGCGGAACGCTCCCCGATCAGCAGGTTGTGCTGGCGGCGCATGTAGTCCAGAATATCCTGGTTGAAGACGTCGCCGGCCGTTTTGATGGACTGGTCGCAGACGATGCCCGACAGCGCGATTACCGCAATTTCGGTGGTACCACCTCCAATATCGATAATCATGGAGCCCACGGGTTGCTCCACGTCGATGCCGATACCGATGGCGGCGGCCATCGGCTCCTGAATCATCCAGACTTCTTTGGCCCCGGCGTGCTCCGCGGAGTCACGCACAGCGCGCTTTTCCACCTCCGTGATGCCCGACGGGATGCAGATGACCATGCGGTGCGAGGGCTGAAATAGCCGGGTCCGCGTGTCAATCATCTTGATCAGGCCCTTAATCATCTCCTCGGCGGCATGGAAGTCGGCAATTACGCCGTCTTTGAGGGGGCGAATGGTTTTGATATTGTCGTGGGTCTTTTCGTGCATCTGCTGCGCTTGCCGGCCCACGGCAATTACTTTATTGGTTGTACGGTCTTTGGCGATGATGCTCGGCTCGTCCACCACGATTTTATCGTTGTGAATAATGAGCGTGTTGGCCGTCCCCAAGTCAATGGCGATGTCGCTGGTCAGGAAATTAAAGAAACCCATTGAGTAGCGGCAGTTTAAAAGAAGGCGCCCGGATGGAGTCCGTGCAAAGTGGGCGCAAAAGTACGGAAGTTTCGGCGAAGCACAGCTGGTATAATCATGGCATGCTTATAGGCTGGCCGAAGGTATTGTGGTCATTGCGAGGCGCAACGAGTAAAGCGGGCATCTTAGTATAGTATAATTCCGGCCTACACTGGGGCTCCGTTGCTCTTCAGCAAAAAGCCCCGGCGTACGCAGACGGCGGGGCTTTTTGCTGGAAAATGCGGTAGGGCTTTTGCTCGTTGGATTACGGAGGTAGGCGAATTAGGCTTTTAGCTCCTGCTGGCGCAGTCGGCGGGCCCGCCGCCAACCCACTAGCCGGCCGACACTCCCTACCAGAAAACCGGCCGCCAGCAGCGTAAAGCCCAGACGGGCGCTGGCCAGATGCCCGACCCGAACAACGGCCCCACCCAGCAGCAGCAGGACGCCCACTATGTACAATAGAACTTCCAAACGGCCGGGTTTCATAGGTTCAGTAGCTGGTGGCGGAGCAACAATCAAGTTTAGCAAAAAAAATCCATTCTGCTACACCCGCTGCCCGGCCGCTTCTTGTCTAGTGCTTGAAGTGGCGCACGCCGGTCAGGACCATGGCCATATTCAGGCGGTTGCAGGCGTCGATGGAGTCCTGGTCTTTGATGGAGCCGCCGGGCTGCACCACCGCCCGAATACCGGCTTCACCCGCAATTTCCACGCAGTCGGGGAAGGGGAAGAAAGCATCGGAAGCCATGACAGCGCCCTGCAGGTCGAAGCCGAAGCTGCGGGCCTTCTCGATGGCCTGGCGCAGGGCATCTACGCGGGAGGTTTGGCCCACGCCGGACGCCAGCAGTTGCCCGGCCCGCGCCAGCACGATGGTGTTGCTCTTGGTGTGCTTGCAAACCTTCAGGGCAAACTCCAGCGCCGCCACCTCGTCCGCCGTTGGCACCGACTCCGTGACGGGGCGGAACTCGGCGGCGCCTTCCACTACTTTGTCAAAATCTTGCTCAATCACGCCGTTGAGCAGCGTTTTCACCTGCTTAGCGGGGAAAGCCACCGGCTTCTGCCGCAGCAGAATGCGGTTTTTCTTGCTTTGCAGGATGGGCAAGGCCTCCGCTGCAAACTCCGGCGCAATCAGCACCTCAAAAAACAGCTTGTTCAGTTCCTCAGCCGTGGCCGCATCTACCGGCTTATTCACGATAATCACGCCGCCAAACGCCGAAACCGGGTCGCAGGCCAGCGCGTTGAGGTAGGCGGTTTGCAGCGTATCGGCCTGGGCCACGCCGCAGGCGTTGGTGTGCTTGAGGATGGCGCAGGCGGCAGGGCCGGTGGCATCAAACTCCTGCATGAGCAGCACGGCAGCGTCCACATCCACAAGGTTGTTGTAGCTGAGTTGCTTGCCGTGAAGCTGGTCGAAAAGGGCGTTCAGGTCGCCGTAGAAGGTGCCGGCCTGGTGGGGGTTTTCGCCGTAGCGCAGGGCCGTGGCGGGTTTCTGACTCACTTTCAGGACCGCGCCGCTCAGCTCGGTGCCCTGGGCCATGTACTGGAAAATCTGGGTGTCGTAGTGCGATGTTACCTCGAAGGCAGCAGCGGCGTAGTGGCGGCGGTCTTCCAGGTCGGTGGCGCAGTTTTTCTGGGTCAGCAGCTCCGTAACGGCCGCGTACTGGTCGCGGCTGCTTACTACCAGCACGTCGCGGAAGTTTTTGGCGGCGGCGCGCAGCAGCGAAATGCCCCCAATGTCAATCTTCTCGATGACGTCCTGCTCGGCCGCGCCGGACGCCACGGTTTCCTCGAACGGGTACAGATCCACGATTACCAGGTCGATAGGCGGAATCTGGTGCTGCCCGGCTTCGGCCTGGTCGCCGGCTTCGTGGCGGCGCTGCAGAATGCCGCCAAACACCTTCGGATGCAGGGTTTTTACGCGGCCGCCAAATACTTCCGGGAAGCCCGTCAGGCTCTCTACGGCCGTTACTTCGGCGCCCTGCTCTTCTATAAACTGCTGCGTCCCGCCTGTGGAGTAGATGGTCACACCGTGCGCTTTCAACAAGGCCACCAGCGGTTCGAGGCGGTCTTTATAATAGACGGAAACAAGAGCGGAGCGAATGGGCTGCGACATGGCGGCAAGGGTTAGTGAGAGTGTGAAATGCGTCACGAAGGTAGGGCGGCGGCCAGTACCGGCGGGCCCCGGCCGCAAAAAATAGGCGGCACAACCCCCGGCCCGCAAATACAGTTCTATAGTAGCTCACGTGCCCTATCTATGTCCGCCGCCTTTTCCTCCGATCCTGCTATTGCCCCTGTTTCGGCCATACCAGACCCTGTTTCCTCCACTATTCGCCCTTCGGTGCCTGAAGCTGCCGCCGCCCTGGCCCCGCGCCTGCTGGCGCAGGCGCCGCACTCCGACCACGAAGGCGGCTTTCCGGTGCAGGAGTTCAACTGGCTGCGGGAAGCGGGCCTACTGAAAGCACCCCTGCCCGCAGCCAGCGGCGGCGCCGGCCTGGCCGACTCACCGCACACTTTTGCGCTGCTGCATACGCTCAAGCATATCGGGCGCGGCAATCTGGCCGTGGGGCGCGTGTTCGAAGGGCACGCCAATGCGCTGCAGCTGATGCAGCGTTTCGGGAAGCCCGCGCAGGTGCGCCGCTGGGCCGCCGATGCGCAGGCCGGGCACCTGTTTGGGGTCTGGAACACCGAGGCGCAGGATGGCGTGAAGTTGGAGCCGCTGCCGGATGGGCGCTACCGCCTGCAGGGCAGCAAAACTTTCGCCTCGGGCGCGGGCCATGTCACGCGGCCTCTGCTGACGGCGGCCCTGCCCGATGGCGGCTGGCAAATGCTGATTCTGCCCGCCGATGTGCAGCAGCCCGTACTGGATACCAGCTTTTGGCGGCCACTGGGCATGCGGGCTTCAGCCAGCTTCCGGGCCGACTTTTCGGGCCTGGAAATCGGGTCCGAAGACTTGCTGGGCCAGCCCGGCGACTATTACCGGCAGCCGTGGTTTAGCGGTGGCGCTATCCGGTTTGCGGCCGTGCAGCTGGGCGGCGCGGAGGCCGTTTTCGACGAAACCCGGTACTTTCTGCAGCGAATCGGCCGCACCGACGACCCCTACCAGCGCCAGCGTCTCGGCGAAATGGCCCTCCTGATTGAAAACGGCAACCTCTGGTTGCGCGGGGCCGCCGACCATGCCGTACGCCCCACCGCCGAAACCCAGCCGGAAGCCACCGTAGCCTACGCCAACATGGTCCGGACGGCCGTGGAGGATATCTGCCTGCGGGTGCTGCAGCTGGCCGAACGGTGCGTAGGCGCGCGCGGGCTGCTTCGGCCCGAGCCGTTTGAGCGGCTGCACCGCGACCTGACGCACTATCTCCGCCAGCCCGCCCCCGATGCCGCCCAAGCCGATGCCGGCCGGTTTGCGCTGGCTCACTCCATCCCCGCCTACCGCCTCTGGCATGTCTGAGCTTCCCTTCTTCGAGTTTAACTCGCTGCCTCTGCGCCCGCCGGAGTATGCCGCCACGCTGGGCCCTACGGTTGTAATTGCGCCGCATCCCGACGACGAAAGCCTGGGCTGCGGGGGCTTGCTGGCACTTTTGGCGCAGGCCGGGCAGCCAGTGTGGTGCGTCCTGGTCAGCGACGGAACCATGTCGCACCCGAACTCGGTGAAATTCGCGGCTCCGGCCCGGCGGGCGCTGCGAGAGCAAGAGTTGCGGACGGCCCTGCAGGAGCTGGGCTGCTCTTCTGATGCGCTGCTGCCCCTGAATTTGCCGGATGGCTCGGTGCCCTCCCCCGATACCGAGGCTGGGGCCGAAGCCGTGGCGCGGCTGGTGGCTTTCCTGCGGCAGACGCAGCCCCACACGGTGCTGTGCCCCTGGCGCCGCGACCCGCACCCCGACCACCGCGCCACCAGCCTGCTCGTGCAGGCTGCTCTGGCTCAGCTGTCCACTCCGCCTCGCCTATTGGAGTACGTGGTATGGGCCTGGCAGCGCGCCGCACCCTCCGATTTGCCGCAGCCTGATGAGGCCATTGGCTGGCGCCTTGAAGTGCAGCCGGTGCTTGCCCGGAAACAGCGGGCTATTGCGGCGCACCGCTCGCAGTTGGCGCCCAGCATCATTGATGATGATCCGGCTGGGTTCACGCTTTCGGCGGAAATGCTGGCACACTTCGAGCAGCCGTTTGAAGTCTATCTGGAGGCTCGCTGAGCCTGGTTCTTTTCTTCGTTATCTGCTTTAGCTGCTTATTCTGATGAACCCCAACCAACCGCATACGCTGCCACCTACCTACTTCGATGAGGTGTACCGCGCCAATACCGACCCCTGGAACTTCGAAACCAGCCCCTACGAGCAGACCAAGTACGCCGATACCGTTTCGGCCCTGCGGACGGAGCCATATGCCAGCGGGTTTGAAGTTGGTTGCTCGCTGGGTGTGCTCACGCAACTGCTGGCCCCCAAATGCCGGCAGCTGCTGGCTATAGATGTGGCCGAAGCACCTTTGGTACGGGCCCGGCAGCGCTGCGCGCATCTTCCTCAGGTAGAGTTTCAGCGGATGACGCTGCCCGAAGAGTTTCCCACAGACCGTTGCTTCGACCTGGTGGTGCTGTCGGAAGTCGGGTACTACTGGGCCATGCCTGATTTGCAGCAAACCTCGGCCAAGCTGCTGGAGGCCCTGCTTCCGGGCGGGCATCTGCTGCTGGTACACTGGACCCCGGCCGTACACGACTATCCGCTGACCGGCGACGAAGTGCACGACTTTTTCCTGAGCCATACTGCGGAGGCTGGTCCTTTACGGCACGTGCATGGCCACCGGGCGCCGCAGTACCGGCTCGATCTGCTGGCCCGCCGCTAAGGCAACTCCAGAAACTGCAGCATCCTTCTCGTAGCGCGCCACCAGCTGCCGAAGCTCCAGAATAGCCTGGGGCAAGGGCACTAAGCGGTGCCGGCGCCATCGGGCCCGGTGTTGCTGCACCCACTCCCACAGCACTCCAAACGAAGCCGAAGCCAATAGTTGCTGCGCCAGAGCGCCAGCGGGCACGCTCAGCGTAGCGGCCAGCTGCACGCATAGCGGAGGGCGCCCGGCGCGCTGCTGTGCCTGGTTCCAGAGCTGCCGAAGCTGCTGCCGCCCCTGCCATTCGGCCACCAGGCTCAGCCCGTTTTCCACTACCGGGTCGCGGTGCTGCCGGGCCAGCTTGTCCCATTCTCGCAGCTGCCACGATAGCCCCACTTCCACCCGCCCCTCGCGCCGCGCCGACGTCACGACCCGGACTTTGGGGCTGTGGCGCACCTGCAGGTCGTGGCGGCGCAGGGCCTGGCACAGGGCTTCATCTTCCAGAAAAGGCACTACCGGCAAGCCGCCCACCCGCCGGTACGCCGCCGCCGTAATGCCCAGACTGGCCCCAAAATGCTGATGATGGCGAGGCCAGGGGTCAGCGGGGTCAGGGTCGAGGAGCGCCTCCAGCCGCGCCCGGAGCAGGCGGTAGTGCGCGTCGCGCAGGTGCGTGCGCCGCACCGTGCCTCCGTGCGGGGCGGCCGCCTCCGGCAATATCCGGCCGCCCACGGCATCGGCACCAGCCGCAAACTCGTGTTGCATAGCCGCCAGCCACGTAGGCGCCACGCGCGTGTCGGCATCGGTGCTGGCAATGATGCCTGCGGGGCCAGCCGTGAGCTCCAGGCGGCGGCAGGCCTCATCCATCAGCAGGCACCGGGCCCGGCCCACGTGTGCCTCGGCAGCAAGAAGTGTGGTTTCTGCCACGTAGAGGGCCAGCGCCGGATACTGACGACCGAATGCCCGAACGACAGCAGCCGTCTGGTCGCGGCAGTTATTGGCCAGCACCAGAATTTCGTAGCAGCTGAAAGGCAGTGGCTCCCCCTGCAGATCAAGCTGCGTAGCCAGAGCGGCCAGCGTGGCGGGCAGGTTGGCCGCCTCGTCTTTCGCCGGAATGATAACACTGATTTTCAGGCCGGCAGCAGGCGGCGGCAAGTGCTGCCACAACCCGGCCGGGGCCGTTGCGGCCGGGCCGGCGGTTGTCTGGCTGGTAAACAAGCACATCGAAACAGGATGAGTTAGGGATTTTGCTTCTACGCGAACAACTCAGGAGAAGATAAGCCCCGGCAGGCTCAGAAGCACCTTTTTACTTGGCTGCGGCAAGCCCGACTGTAGTACTACAACGCAACGTGCCGCCCGGGCTTCGGGCGGCACGTTGCGTTGCGGCGGAACCGATACGCGGCTAAAACGCCTCGCCCACGGCGAAGATGATACCGGAGTTGCCGCCGGAACCTACCCCATAGTCGAGGCGGATGTTGAGCCGGTCGCGGCGGTTGAAGCGGAAACGGGCGCCCAGGCCACCGGCAAACTTGGTACCGTCGAAGGAATAGTCGGAGAGATTATAGCCCACCTGGCCCACACCCATAAAGGCCGCGACATCGAAGCGCCAGATGAGTTTCTGCCGGATTTCAGCCTGGAAAGTGCTGAACTGCCGGTCGCGGTAGCGGGCTTCGTAGATGCCGCGCATCAGGTAGGAGTTGTTGTAGAGCGAGCCGCCGAGCGTGGCGCCCATGCCGCCCAGTTCCCGGAACGGTACGTCGCCGGAGTGGTACTGGCCCAGAAACTGCATGGCCAGAATGGTGTTGTTGGAGCCGAACAGCGGGTTGAAGTGGCGGGCATCAACCTGGTAGCGCGTGAACTTGTAGTCGCTGCCCAGGCCGGAGCCGTTGAAGAGCATGTGCGCATCCACGAAGTTGCCGCGGTAAGTAGCCAGCACATTGTCGCGGCCGTCGTAGAGCAGGGCCGGGCCCACGCCCGAGCTAACGCCACCGGCCCGCTGTGCTTCGGGAATGGCGTAGTACGGGGCCGTATTGCCGTCCATGTCTTTGAGCTCCACGTCGCCGAGCTTGGTGAAGCGGTACCGCACGCCCGCAAACAGATTGGGCACCACGCGCACCAGCGCCTTCTCATCGAACACCCACAGCGGATACTGGATGTGCGACTCGATATCCTTGCTGGTGTTGTTGCCGATGCCGTAGTAGTTGAAGGCAAGGTCGTAATAGCTCAGCTCCCCGGAAAAATACAGCTTCTCACCCGGCGTGAAGATGTTGTGCGTGAGCTGAATGGTGGTTTGCTTTTCCTGCGAAAACCAGGCAATCAGGCGGGCGTTGGACTTGCGCACGGTGGTATCGGTGCCGAAGCGCCACACCGGCAGAATGGCGGCGCCTACCGCGAAGCCCGTTTCCTGCTGGTAAAACGCAATGGGCACCGGAATGAAGCTGGGCTTGTCGCTGGGCGCAAACCGCGACTTTTTGGGCGGGCTGGCATACGAAGGGGCGGGGGCGGTGGTGAGG
This sequence comes from Hymenobacter psychrotolerans DSM 18569, assembly GCF_900142395.1. Lineage (GTDB taxonomy): Bacteria > Bacteroidota > Bacteroidia > Cytophagales > Hymenobacteraceae > Hymenobacter > Hymenobacter psychrotolerans. The sequence continues at coordinate 119,491 of NZ_FRAS01000011.1, forward strand.
CCGGGAGCCGGGGCTGCCACCGGAGTTACAGTGGTGGTATCGGCCGGGGTTGTAACCTGGGCCGAACCAGGCCGGGCCAGCATACACAGCGCCAGCGGCATGTAGAGAAAGCGCATAAAGGGCTTCGATAAAAAGAAGGGGTGAAGAGGCTTGGCCGGCAGATAATAGTCGGCTTGCAGCCCTATGACACCCCTAACGAAGCAGAGCAGCCTACGGTTTTATATTGCCCCGGCCGCCAGCAGCATCGACAGCACCCCGGCCAGCATAATGCCTTTGCACCAGCGGCTCAGCTCCACAAAATGCCGGCGCCGGTCGGCACGCAGCAGCAGGCGCGCCAGCCACAGCAGCGGCATCAGCACCAGGGCCAGCAGCCACGCCGCCAAGGCCAGCATGTGGTGGGTGCCGGCGTGCCAGATGGCGCCGGCCACCAGGGCCAGCAGGCAGGCCAGGAAAACCGCCGCCACCCACTTTGTGCGCGCTACGCCCCACACAATAGGCAGCGTGCGGCAGTCGTGCTGGGCGTCGCCGCGCATGTCTTCCACATCCTTCACTATCTCGCGCACCACCGTCAGCAGAAAGGCCGCCAGCGCATACACCCACACGCTGCTCGTGCCGGTGCGCAGCTGCAGCTCCGGCAGCAGCACCAGCGCCGCCGTCAGGGTAGCAATACTGACATTGCCGACCAGCGCCACCCGCTTGAACCGAACCGAATAGCCCCACAGCAGCAGCGCCGACCCCAGATTCACGAGGCCCAGCAACGGCGAGAGCAGCCCACTCAGCCCCACTCCCACCCCCGACAACAGCACATGCGCCAGCATGGCCCGCCGGCGGTTCACGACGCGGCCCACCACCAGCCGCCCCGGCCGGTTGATGGCATCAATCTTTATATCGTAGTAGTCGTTGATGATGTAGCCCGCCGCCGCTACGCACAGCGCGGCCAGCGCCAGCACCACAAACGGCCCGCTCAGCAGCGCGGCGGCCGGCTGCCCGGGCAGCAGCAGCCCGGCCCGCACCAGCACCAGGCACAGCAACATGATGAGCAGGTTGGGCAGGCGCACCAGCCGGGCAATCGGCAGCAGCGGAATTCCTTCTGCCGGGCCGGTCGGCTCCGAGGGCGGCAGAGCACCCGGCAGCGAGGAAGAGGCAGATGGCGACATACGGCGGGCGCGACAGTGTGGAAATAACAAAACAATAACACCACAGCGTCCCAAGGGCGGGCGCTGCCTGTGCCTCCCTGCAAAGGTGCCAAAAAAGAAAGCTCCTCCCACAGGGGAGGAGCTTTCCGTTGTCATCAATCTTTTTCAGCCGAAGACTATACTTTTTTTACGTTCACTGCATTCACGCCCTTACGGCCTTCCTGCGTCTCAAATTCCACACGGTCATTCTGTTGGACCTGCCCTCCGTTAAGACCGGTAATGTGAACGAAGAAGTCTTCCTTCGTCACATCATCTGTAATGAAGCCGTAGCCCTTCGCCTCATTAAAGAATTTTACGGTTCCTGTTTTCATGAAAAAAGAAAATGATGAATGGATGAGGGGTAAATATAGAGGTTATTCGGAAAAGCGCAACCCCGGCCAAACCAGCCCGCAGGCGCCGGGCCGGCAGCCTGATCAACTGAAAATCTGCAGTCTACCAGGTTTTCTGGGCCTTCATGACGGCCTCGATCAGCTCGCGCACGGCACCGTGCCCGCCGGGCAGCGACGACACGTAGGTGCTGACGGCCCGCACATCATCGGCGGCATCGGCGGGGCAGGCGGCCACGGCACAGCGGCGCATCACCTCCAGATCGGGCATGTCGTCGCCCATATAAGCAATATGCACCGGGTCGAGGCGGTAGGTGTTCACGTAGTTGTTGAAGATTTTCATCTTGTCATCCACGCCCAGGAACATGTCGCGCACATCCAGAGACTCCAGCCGCTTGCGCACGCCTTCTTCCTCGCGGCCCGAAATAACGGCCACCCGGTAGCCCTGCCGCAGCGCATGCCGGATAGCGTAGCCGTCGCGGATGTGGAAGGCCCGGGCCTGCTCACCGGAGTTGAAGGCCAGCAGCGTGCCATCGGTTAGTACGCCGTCTACGTCTAGTACAAAAGCCTTGATAACCGATAAATCGGGAGTAGTAGAAGAGTGGTCCATTGGGCGGAGTGATAAATAGGCCGGCGCGGGTTACCACTGAAGCGCCGGGGCCAGTGCGGCCGGAAAACGGTTTCCGGAGCACGGGCGCCAGGCAGTTCCGGCAAGCGGCCAGTTGGCAGTTAGGCGCTTATTTCTGGTTGTCGCGCCATTCGTACACCCACTTGGCCTGGATCTGCTCCAGGTGGCCTTCGTTGGCCTGCTCGCGGGTGCCGGAAAAGTTGGGCAGGCTCAGCACCCAGTCCAGCAGCTCGGTGAAACGGATACGGTAGATTTTGGCTTCCGTGAAGTCGTCACCAAACTTCTCGTAGAGGGCCATGGCAATGTCCTCGTGGTCGTTCCAGTGAATTGGGGGCTCGAAGTGGGCCATGTGTTGCAGTATTGTTGGGGTGAGGTGCGGCTTAGCTACAGCGGGCCACACTGGCTTGAGGGAAACGCGCCGCGGCAAAATAGCCAGCCGGTCCCGCTCCTGCGGCCAATCGAATTAGTGCCCGAGGAAATTCTGAGGCGGAACCAGAATAACCAGGTCGTTGCTGGTGCTCTGCACCACGCACTGGCAGGCCAGGCGCGAGTTGATCCGCGGATTTATAGCCCGGTCAATAAAGTCCTCTTCTTTGTCGCTGATTTCGGGCAGGTCGTTTTCGCCACGCACCACATACACGTGGCAGGTGCTGCAGCCACACACGCCCCCGCAGTTATGCTGGAGCTGGATACCGTTGTTGAGGGCCACGTCCAGCACCGACTCGCCTTCGGCGGCTACGTGCGTCTGGGCGGTCTGGCCGTCCTGAAACTGGAAAGTAATGTTGACAGCTTTCACGCAAGAATTCCTCAAACGAGGTAAAAATGAAGCCACGAAGGTACGCACCCCCGCCGCCGATTCAAAGCTCGGTAGTGGGCAGGTTGTTTTCCGGGGCCGGCAAATACTGCTTCTGGATGCTTTCTGTCAGGGTGTTATATATCTGCAGCCACTGCGGGTGCGCTGCCAGGGCCGCTCGGTGCCGCTCGAGGGTGGGCGTATCGTGGCGGGCGGCGGGGCCGGTTTGCACCGTGAAAGGCGGGTGGGCCAGCGCTTTTTCCACCGTTTCGTGGAGCAGCGGCGCCAGCAGCGTCAGCGGCAGTTCCTGCTGCTGTAGCAGCGCATGGCTGATACCCAGCAGGTGATTGGTGAAGTTGCAGGCAAACACGGCAGCTACATGCATGGCTTGCCGCTGGGGCGTGCCTACGCGCTGCACGGTGCCGCTCAGCGTATGCCCCAGCGCCAGCAGTGTGGCTTCCGCAGCCGGCTCGGCGGCTTCTATGCATAGCGGCACAGTGAGCCAGTCTACGTGGCGGCCGGCACTGAATGTCTGGAGCGGGTAGAAAACGCCGCCGCGCACCTGCGGGCTATTTGCAAAGGCACTGAGTGGCACCGTGCCCGACGTATGGGCCACCAGGGCGCCCGCCGGAAATCTGGCCTCTGCCAGCAGCGTAGGAATAGCCGCATCGGGCACGGCCAGCAGGTATACATCGGCGGCGGGCAGGCCGGTCATGTCGAGGGAAGACACTACGCGGGACCCGGGCAATCGGGCAGCCAGTGCTTCAGCCGACGCAGCCGTGCGGCTCCAGACGTAAGCTACCTGATGCCCAGCCTGCAACAGGGCCGGACCAAGCTGACCGGCAACCCGCCCGGCCCCCAACAAGGCCACGCGCAACGAAGAAAGAACAGGCAGTGTCATTGGCAGAACTCAGAAAACAGAAACAACAAAGTAACCGGACACAAGCAGTTTTGCCGCCCTGATGCGGGAAGTTCTCAGAGAAATTCAACAACTTGGGACCGGTAAAACCCTCACAAAACATTGCTGGGGCCGAATATTTGCCGTTTTTCACCCATAAAGTCCTTTCATTTTCAACACTTTTACCTTTTTCATGAAAAACTCTTACACTGCTCCCTGGCGCAAGCTGGCGCTGACGGCGCTGCTGGGCCTGGGCGGCGCTGCCGCAGCACAAGCTCAGTTAAACTTCCCCTTGGGCAATGCTGCAAATACCGCAGGTACGTATACCGACCTAGGCACAACAGGCACGGTTATTACTACTCCTAACAACGATGACGCCAACTCGGCCGTGACGCCAATCGGTTTCACATTTTCGTTTAATGGTGCTTCTTTTACTGATTTCGTTCTTAATACGAACGGCTATCTGAAACTAGGAACTACAGCCCCAGGAGCTCCTTATTTTTACTCTGGCCCACAGGCAGTTACCGGCGGCCCGCTTAACACTGCGGCCGAAACTAACCTGATTCTGCCCTTCAACCTTGACCTGGAAGGCACCACTACTACGGAGTACCGAGTACTCACCACTGGTGCTACTGGCGAGCGGGTGACTACTATCCAGTGGAAAAATGTTAGCGATAAGCTCGTATCGGCAGCTACCGGTAAGCAGTTTGCCTCTATTTCTTTCCAAGTAAAGCTTTACGAGACGTCTAACCGCGTCGAGTTTGTATACGGCACAGCTACTGCCGGACCGGGCCCGGATGCATTTAAATCGGCAGCAATAGGTCTGAAAGGCTCTGGCAACACGGCCTCTTCGTCTTTACTGGTTACCAAGGGCTCAGTACAGACCTGGAACTTGGCCTCTTTCGTTGCTGGCAACTACACCGGCAATGCTCACAACGTACGTAGCTCTGCACTTCCAGATGCTGGCCGTACGTACAGCTTCACGCCTCAGCAGGCCAACGATGCTGCAGTATCTACGATCTATACGTTGGGCAAGCTGCCGGTACCCTTTAATGGAGCACACACCGTACGGGCACTGGTCCGTAACGTAGGTAGCACGAACATGACTAACATTGCTGTTACGCTCAATGTATCTGGCAGCACCACGTTCAGCGACGGCAAAATCGTTGCTACGCTGGGAGTAGGTGACTCTACCTTCGTAACATTCAATGCCTATACTCCTACCACAGTAGGCACCAACACAGTACGGGTTGCAGTAGGCACCGACAATAATACTGTGAACAATGCGAAGACTGTAACGCAGTTGACTACTGCTGATGCCATCACGTATGTAGATGCTGAAACCAGCCCCTCTAACTTCATCTATGGTGGTACAGTAGCTTCAATTCTGGCAAACCGCCATTCTTTGGCTCAGTCCCGCACTGTAACGAATGTGAAGGTGAACATCACCAACGACCCAACCCGCAATACGGGTCGCTCGGTGTATGGCGTAGTATTGGATGCTCAGGGCAACATTATTGGCCGTTCTGCTGACCGAGTGCTGACTGCTGCCGACAATGGCACGCAAGTAACTTTCCCAATTACTACCCCGCCCACCATTCCAGCAGGAAAATTCTTCATTGGTATTGGCCTTGTAGTACCGACCGGCGCACCTGCCTATTATCCTCTCGAAGCTCAGCAAGAGCGCCCTACCCGTCCTGATACGGCATTCTTTGCCTTCCCAGTAGTAGGTGGAGTAAGCGGTGGCATTGACAACTCAGTTAACTATGATGACCGTTTCCGCATTGAGGCGACACTTGGCACACCGCTGGGAACTTCTGCAGCACTGAGCAAAGCTGTATCGATGTTCCCGAACCCTTCTACGGGTGTGGTAACACTGGACGTGCGTGGCGCCAATGCCAAAAACAACCTGCAGGTAAGTGTGATGAACATGTTGGGCCAGACCGTACACACGGCCTCGCTCAAGGATAACTTCGAGAACCAGCTCAACCTCTCGGGCCTGGCCAACGGCGTGTACCTGCTGAAGGTGCAGACCGGCTCGGACTTCACGACCCGTCAGCTCACCATCGCCAAGTAAGGTTTCTTACTTCGCTACAAGAAAGGGCAGCCGCATTGGCTGCCCTTTTTTTGCGCCTGCTGTAGTAGGGTCAAGTCCCACCCTATTGCCCTGAACAATCCTGGGCGCTGCCCTAAATGAACGGGCAGCGCACCGAGCCTCCGGTCCGGCGGCACGGACGACCGGTCAGATCAAGCGGATTATAAGGGTATATAGCATACGCCAAGGCGCTACCATATGAGCGTGGAGTTCTCACATTATCAGTCCCAAAGGCAGCCCTAGTACGGACACAAAAAAGCCTCCTTCTGCAAGCAGAAGGAGGCTTTTACTGTTTCAGCGGGTTTGCGTGCTACGCTACCGGCTCGGGCTGCGCTTTGGCGGCGCGGCTAAGCTGGGGCACAACTACGGGGGCAGGCTTGTCCGGGCGGCGGCGCTGGCGCAGTGCCATAACGAAGCCCAGGCTCATCAGCAGAGTGCCGCTCCAGAGCAGATTAATAAAGGGCTTTTCTACTGCTTTCAGGATGATATAGTCCTTCTGTGTGGTGCTCACCCCGAAGGTGAACTTACCGGCCGTGGGGTCTACGGAATTGAGCGAGATGCGCAGGCCCAGGTCTTCGATTTCGTCGGGGACGCGGCCAATCATCTTGTTGCGCACCACAAACACGGGGTGCACGTGGTATTGCTTTTTCTCGCCGAACACCAGCATATCGGCCTGAATAGCCAGGTCGCCTTTCGCCAGGCCGAGGCCGGTGGTTTGCTTGGCGGGCTCCACGCCGCGGAACACGGCGAAGTAGTCGTTCAGGAAAATCGTGTCGCCGAGGGCCAGCTGGCTTTCCTTCACCTCGCTCCAGTCCTTTTCCTTGCTGGGGTCGGGCACAGAGCTGATGTGTGAGTAGATGTCGTGGTCGAGGAATTTCTTTATATCGGGCGAGGCCAGCAGGCCACCCATTTCCTCGTTCACCTGCGCACGGGGGTAGAGCGTGAACGACTCACCGGTTTCGCGCTTTTTGTACTCGACGCGGTAATACGTGTTTTCGGGCAGGATTTCCACCGTGTCGCCAGCCTTGTAGTACACTTTGTCGGCGCGCTTGATTTCAGCACGGGCCAGGGCTTTGTACTCATCAGCAGTGCGGAACAGCAGGTCCTTGTTGACGTAGCCGGGCACGCCGGGCACATCCAGATACTGGCCGGTGTAGCTCACGTCGTACTCGCCCATGGGCGTGGCATCGTTGCGCCACAGCAGCACGTTGTCGCGGTTCAGGTCTTCCGGAAACTCCTTGGAGTACACCAGTCCCGATACGTTCTTGGAAATAATGTTGGAGTAGCCGGCCGAGCCCAACACGCCAAGCAGCATGAGCGCAATGCCCAAGTGGGCCACTGCCCCGCCCGACAGCTGCACGCGGCGCAGAATCAGCTGCGAGATGATGCTAATGTTGGCCAGCACCCCAAACAAAGCCGCAGTGAGCAGCACGATATAGGTAGGCTCGATTTCGAGGCCGTTGTAGCGAAGCAGCAGAATCACCAGCGCCGAGCCCAGCAGCGTGAGGACCGTCGGCGTGCCCAGTGCATTGCTGACCGTCGACTTGTCGTTGCGCTGCCACCACATCAGCTGCGCCAGGCCCGAGAGCAGCGCAATGCCCACACCCATCCAGAGCTGAATTTTAGTGTAGTGCGCAATCTGGTCGGCGGGCAGGGCCAGGTTGGATTTGATGCCAATGAAGCCCAGGAAGGCATTGTATACCGGAATGCTGGTCGTGACAAACACCTGAAAAGCGCCCAGGCACAGCACCGTAGCCCCCACAAACACCCACAGCTCGGGGTTGTAAGTCGTCAGCTCCTTCTCCGATATCGGAATGGATTTCCAACGGTAGATGAGCAGCGCAATAGCCAGTACCACGAAGGCACCCAGGTAAATCATGAGCTGGCCGGACAGGCCCAGGTCGGTGAAGGAGTGCACGGAAGCGTTGCCGAGCACGCCCGAGCGGGTCAGGAAGGTGGCGTACAGAATCAGCAGGAAGGTGGTGATTACCAGCACGAAGCCGGTGCGCAGCGCCGTGCGGCGCTGCTGCCACAGCACCAGCGCATGAATGCCGGCTACCAGCACCAGCCACGGAATGTACACGGCATTTTCCACCGGGTCCCAGTTCCAGTACCCCCCGAAGTTCAGCGTCTCGTAGGCCCAGTAGGCGCCCATCATAATGCCGACACCCAGCACCAAACCGCCCCACAGGCTCCAGCGGAGCGCGGGCTTCACCCATTTGCTGTACTCACCCTTCCAGAGGCCGGCAATAGCAAACGCGAAGGGCACCAGCGTGAGCGCAAAGCCCAGAAACAGCGTAGGCGGGTGAATTACCATCCAGTAGTTCTGCAGCAGCGCGTTCAGGCCGGTACCGTCCGTAGGCACAAAATCAGGGTTCATCTTGAACACCGGCAGATCCACGAGGAAGTCGCGCAGCAGGATAAACGGCGACGAACCGATTTTGGCGCCGCCGAACACGACGCCCAGAATCATGGAGGTCAGGAAGAGCTGCACGCCGGCGAAAATGGCCATTACGGGAGCTTCCCAGAGCTTATTCCAGCGCATGATGGCCAGGCCCAGCACAACGTGCCAGAAAATCCAGAGCAAAAAGCTGCCCTCCTGCCCTTCCCAGAAACAGGAAATCATGTAGTACACCGGCAGGTGGTTGCTGGAGTGGCTCCAGGCGTAGTAGTACTCGTAGCGGTGCCCGTGAATGATGCCGAACAGACAGACAATAACACTCAACACAGCCACGCCGTGCAGCAGAAACGCGCCGCGCCCCAGCCGCAGCCACGCCGGATCGGCTTGGCCCAGAGGCTGGTTGCGGGCAGCCATAAAATACGAGTAGGCCGCCACTGTAGCCGCCACAAACGCTACAATTACGCTAAGGTGCCCGGCATCGCCGATGAAAGTATTGAGCATTTCTTTGGGGTTAACAATTAAAAATCAGGACAGCAGGACTGATTTCTGGACTTGACACACCTGAATCAGGCGCAGCAATCCATTTATCCGCCCTCACGCCTGACTCCTAATTAACTGAAGCCGTAGCGCCTTTGATGTCTTTCTCCACGTACTTGGAGGGGCATTTCAGCAGGATTTTGTCGGCCACGAAAATGTCTTTGCGCATGGCGCCCGTAATCACCACCTGCTCCGATTTGTCGAAGTCCTGGGGCTTGGGGTTGAAGTAGATAACCCGCTGCGCTACCCGGTTGGTATCAACCAGCGTAAAGGCGAAGTAGTTGGGGTCGAGCACAGGGTTGTACTCCAGGCCGAGGATGTTTTCCTGGCCGTCGCGGGGCAGGCGGCCTACCACGTGCACCTTGGTCAGGTTGCCATCGGCGGCGCGCTCCTTGGCCTCATTAAAGGAAACGTAGACGCTGGCGTCGCCAGCAGCACTCATGATGATGCCGATGGCCACGGCAATAACGGCAATGACGAGAATGTGGGCTTTTTTCATGGGGTTGCAACAGGTGGCCCTGGGGGCAGGGGTAGGCAGAACAACGAAAACAGGCGGAAAAATCCGCAAAACCAGAGAAGAACGGAATGATTTCTGTCAGGTCAGACGAACGGGGCCGGCGGACTAGTCTTTCAGCTCGCGCTCCAGGCGGCTGACCTTCTTGTCCAGCGAAATCAGCAGCAGCAGCAGGCCTACCAGCACCACCGCAATGACGGCCACTACCACGTAGATTTTGCCATCGGCGCGGAAGGTATCCGCCATTTCGGGCGAGTCGGCGGCGGCCTGAGCGGCGGCGCGCAGCACGGGCACTACCAGCGCCAGCAGCAGCAGAAATGCCCGGCGAAGATTAGGCAAGCTGTTTTTCATACACTTTGAGTTTGAGCAGAGAAATGCGGCTGGCAACCTGGGCCAGCCAGAACGCCAGCAGCGTCCAGCCGATGACGGCCGGATAAAACACGGCCCGCATGGCATCATCAAGGTCGTATTTGGCGAAGGCAGGGTTGCCGCCCGCGCCGGGATGCAGCGAATCGGTGAGGCGCGGCAGGATGTAGAACAACGGCATGGCCGTGGCGAAAGCAAAGATGTTGTAGATGGCCGAAACCCGGGCCCGCTGCTGCTCATCGGTGAAGGAAGAGCGCAGCACGAGGTAGGCCCCGTAAATCAGCATGGCAATGGCCGCACCGTTGAGCTTGGGGTCGTTGGTCCACCAGGTGCCCCAGGTGTATTTGGCCCAGATACTGCCCGTGGCCAGACCCACCACGCCCATCATAATCCCGATTTTGGCCGACTCATGTGACTGGATGTCCAGCTCCGGGGTAGGGTTGCGCAGGTAGCGCATGGAGTAGTACACCGAGGCAATCAGAATGAAGGTCATCCCGAACCACATGGGCACGTGGAAGTACAGGTTGCGGATGGTTTCGTTGAGAATAGCCAGCCGCGGCACCGGCACCAGCAGGCCCGCTACGCCTGTATACAGCAGCAGGATGACGGTTAGCGCTTTCCACCAGTTTTTTTTCATAAGCTGTTTGCCTTTCGCAGTTAAGCAGTTGACTAACCAGTAGTGAGGTGAAGAAGATTTTCAGGAATCAGAAGAATGCCGGCCGTCCGTAGCGGGGCTCAGGAGCGCCAGAGAAAAGGAAACAACACGTATGACACGGCCGCCACAATCATGTTCAGGGCCACCAGCGTGAGCAGGGAGCTTTGGCTGGCCTCGAATTCGAGCCCGTCCATGGCGTTTTTGGATACTTTGATGAGCAGCAGCAGCATCGGAATCATGAGCGGGAAGCCCAGCACGGCCATGAGGGTGTTGGAATTAGCCGCCTTGGCCGCAATGCCGGATACCAGCGTGAGCGTAGAAGCAAAGCCCAGGGCGCCCAGCGCCACATTGCCCACAAACAGCGGCACGTTTTGCACGGGGTTGCCCAGAATCACGAGGTATAGCCCCAGCCCGACTAATGCCAGCCCCAGCAACAATAGCGCGTTGTAGGCTATTTTGGCCAGAATCACGGCCTGGGGCCGCACCAGCGTGTAGTAGTAGAGCATGCGGCCCCGGCTTTCCTGCAGGAAGCCTTTGGCCACGGCATTCACGGCCGAGAAGAGCAGAATGATCCAGAACAGGGCGTTCCAGGCCGGCGCGGGCGGAATGCCGCCGCGCAATGAGAAGCTCAGGTAACAGACGAATACCGTGCTGCCCACGTAGAGCAGCATGCCGTTGAGAGCCGCGCGCTGCCGCCATTCGAGGCGGAAGTCTTTGAGCATCAATGTCCAAATCTCACGAAGGAGCAACACGGCAACAGGGCTGGTGAACAGGACCGCAAAGATACAACCCAACTCCGGGATTAGCAGGCCTCCGGCCAAACGCAAAAGCGCCGCAGCCTGTCAGGCCACGGCGCTCTTGTATTTATTCAGGATCGGAAGATATTTTACTCTACCAGCAGCTTGCCATTGGCCACGGCGCCGGCCTGCGTGAGGCGGTAGGCATACAGGCCCGGCGCTACCGCACGCACATCCAGCGCCACCTGTCCGCCCGCTGGCATAGCGCTACGAGTAGCTACGGCGCGGCCCAGCGCATCCAGCAGCTGCAGCTCCACGGCCCCGGTGCCCGGCACCCGGAACGTAACGCCGGCGTGCGCGGGGTTAGGATAGGCCTGCACGCCCAGCAGCGCCGGGGCCTTTGTAGCCAGCGGCTGCAGGAAGGGCTCAAACGTCACGAAGCCCAGCGCCGACTGGTCGGGCTGGTGGAAGATGTGGGTTTCGATAACGGCGGCCGAAGCCGAGCCCCAATCGTTGTTTTTGGCAGTTATGGCGTCAGGGCCGTTGTTGTAGAAGTCGTAGATCTGCCCGCCGTTGCTGTTGTTCACAAACCGGTTGCGGCCCACATCCGTGGTATCGGTGCCGCCGGGGTTGCCGAAGCTGACGGCCGGGCTGCCCACGGTGCCGGTCCGCAGAATCGTTACGCCCCACAGGTTGCCGGTCACCACGTTGCGGCTTACCACGCCGGTCTGGGTCTGGTTGCCCTGGAAGTTGAGGCCACTGCCGCCAGTCGCAGCGTTGGGGTTGGTGTTGTTGTTTTCCACGATGTTGCCCGTCACGTAGCTCGAAATGCTGGAGCCGATGACGGCAATGCCGTAGCGGTTGTTGCGCACCGTGTTCCGCCGGATAATGACCCGCGTCACCCCGCCGCCGCCCAGCAGGTTCGATACGCCAATGCCGCCGGCCATATTGGTGGCCGGGTTGCCCACCACCAGGCACCGCTCAATCAGAATGGGCTGGGCCGGGTTGCCGGTGCCCAGGTTCACCTGCGGATAATTGCCGTTTTCGGTGTCGTTGTGCCAGAAAATGCAGTCTTGGATGGTAGGCGACGTGGGGCGGTTGGACGGCGAGTTGATGCCCGCCCGGGCATTGCGCACGAAACGGCAGCGCTGCACCAGCGCCCGGTTGCCGGACAGTGCCAGCCCGGCGCTGTTGGTCAGGCGGCCGCCTACCGTGGAGAGGTTGCTGCGGAAAGTGCAGTCCGAAAATTCCACCGTGGCATCTACTACCCGCACGCCCCCACCACGCTCAATTACGGTGCGGCGCAGCACCGAGCCGTTGCTGGTGGCACTTAGCTGCATGCCCATCCAGGGAGCAGCCGTGTTCTGGGCCGTAAACACCACAGAGTCGGGCGGCGTGATACGCAGCACGCCATCCACGCTCACCAACGCGCGGTCGGCTACCCGAATGGTTTCGTTGGTCGTGATGCTGAGCGTATCGGTGGGCGCCAGCCGAATGGTGTCGGTGATGGTCCAGGTGCCGGCCATCTGCGTGACGTAGCCGCCCGAGGCCGCGGCCAGCTGCGTGAGCGTGTAGCGCTGCCCGGTGCCGGGCGTGCTGTACTGAGCTTCGGAGCGCAGTGCAGGCGTGGCCAGCCAGGTCAGCAGCAAAGCGAGTAAGGTCTTTTTCATAGCAGCAGTGTGTGAGAAATGAGAAAGGAAGGTAGCTCTACACGACGTAAAAAAGCCACCCGGGTTGCCCGGGTGGCTTTTTATGTCAGTTTATAGTTGTTGGTTGGTAGTTGGTTGTTGTCAGAACGAAACAAGCAACTACCAACCAACAACAATTAGAAGTCATACCCCAGCGTCAGGTAGAATTTCGGGCCTTTCTGCACGTAGTCTTCCTGCCCCCAGGCCAGGTCGGCCTTGCCGTAGAAGCCCAGCAGCGTGGTGCGCACCCCAAAGCCATAGCCAATCAGCATAGGATTGCGGAAGTTGATGACCGTCGCCGAAAAAGCATTGCCGACGCCGCCCACTACCTGCGTGTTGAACGAGTTGTTCTCATTGAAGGGGTTATTGCCGGAATACGCCGTGCCGGCGTCGCCGAAGGCTGTGAGCTGCAGATTGCGGAAGAAGCCCGAATAAATCGGCTTGTTCGACAGATACTGCACAATCGGCACCCGCAGCTCGGAGTTGAACAGGACGTAGCGCGGCCCCGTGCGCTTGCTGTAGTCGAAACCGCGCAGGTTGGTCACGAACTGCTGGTAGAACACTTCCGTCGGATCGTAGAACGGGCCGGAAGTATTCAGGAACTGGCCGTCCTGGTAGTCATAGTTGATCCAGTTGTCCATGCCGCCCAGCCGGAACGTCTGCTTCTGCTGCCCGATAAACTGCCCGTAGCTGGCCCGGTTAGCCCAGATAATCTGGCGGTGAATCTTCTGGTAGTGGCGCAGGTCGATGTAGATTTTCCCGAAATCCTGGCCGTTGTCGTTCAGGCTGTTGAGCTTCAGCATCCCGATTTTCATGCGGGTTCCTTCCAGCATGTTCACGCCCGTCGTCACGGCGTTGTCGAACACCAGCTCCCCGTTCACGCCCAGATACTGCCGGTCGGCATCCAGGGCCCCCGACAGCTCATCGAACACGTTGCGCGACACCGTCACGAAGCGCGGGCCGCCGCGCACGCTCAGGTTGTGCGTAAGTGGGTAAGCAATGGTGGGCGAAATGGCATGCCGGGCGTAGCGCAGCCGCCCCGCGCCCCGCACATCAAAGAAATAGGCCTGCTTATCGTAGCGGATGCTCCAGTCGTAGCGGCGCTTCAGGTTGGTGTATTCGGCGAAGATGTTGCTGGTACGCAGGTCCGTGAGGGCGAAGATGCCGCCCCGGAAACGGTGGTTTTCAAACAGGTCGGACATGTTCACCTGCGCAATCAGTCCCAGCCCCAGAAACGGGTCCGAATACAGCGACGACACCACATTGTCAATGCTGAAGCGGGTGTCGTAGTTGAAAGGGCCGGCGGGCGCCTGGGCAGCAGCCAGCGGAGCCGAAGCCACCGGCGCGGCTACTACCGGCGTGGTGCGGCTGCGGCGCGTAGACGCGGTGCGGTCGGCGGGCAAATCCTCGTCAAACTGGTAGTCGCTGGTGTTGATGGGCGTGTTGGTTGGCCGGGTTGAAGGTTGCGCAGCCTGCTGGTTCTGCGTTTCCGGAACCGTCGGAGCGGGCTCGCCGGAAGGCACTAGTATCGGCACTACCGGCGACACCACCGGCTTCGAGCGGTCTTCCAGCGTTTCCTGCCGCGCCGTTTTGGCCAGCGTCAGATTGTCGGGCAGCGCGTAATTCGGGTAGAGATACACGTAGTCGCGGCCCCGGTCGGCGGCCACAAAGCCCAGCGTGCTGCTGGCGGCGCTGTAGTCGAAGTCTTTGAGGTTGGTGCGGAAGCTGCTGATGGCCGTGCGCTGCTTGGTACGCAACGAGTAGCGGTAGGCGCTGCGGACCCCGCTTTCCTCCCCCAGATATACAATTTCCTCATCCGAAATAGCCCGCGGGCGGCCTTCGTTGGAAATCGTGCTTACCAGCGTTTCCACGGGCTGTACGCGCCCGTCGAGGTGGTACAGAAACAGGTCGTAATTGTTCACTACGCCCGCAAAGTTGCCGCGAGCAGTGCCGGCCGAATCGAGCCAACGGTTGGAGCTGAACACGATGGCGCTGCCACCGGGCAAAAACGCGGGCTGCACATCGTCGAACACGTCGTTGGTCAGCTTTTCGGGGCGCCGGCTGCCGGCCCGCAGCACGTACAGGTCGCCCTGGCCGTTAGCTACGCCCGTGAATACCAGCGACTTGCCATCGGGCGAGTAGCTCAGATCCAGCACCTGCTGAAACGGTTCGAAAATGGTGGAGCCTTTGTCGCGGCCGAACGGAAGGGCCTCGCCGAGCCGCGCAAACAGCCCGGAAGCACCGCCGTCGGCGGCCCGCAGGCGGAGCGTCATCAGGCCTTTCTCCACTTCCGCCACAGCTACCTGGCCGTTGCCGCGCCACGCTAGTACGGGCAGGCGGGTTTCAACCTGCTGGCCGGGGGTTTTGTAGCCGCCGCGGTGTATGCTGCGCCGGCCGGAACCGTCGCGGTTGGCCACCAGCACGCGGTAGCGGCCCCGGTCGTTGCTGACGTAGGCCAGCTGCTGCCCGTTGGGGCTCAGCACCGGCTGCGAATACTGGATGTTTTTGCGGTTGTTGCCGGTGAGGGCCCGCGCGTCGTCAACGTCCGTGAAAGGCGTCTGCGGCTGGGCGTTCAGCTGGCGGTAGTAGGCCAGCCAGTCGCGCAGAAACACTTTATAGGGCACATTCAGCGAGGAGCTGATGCCTACTTCCACGTCGCGGGTGATGCGCGTCAGGTTGAGAATATTCTGGACGGAAGTGTAGCCGTAACGCTCCGCAATGTAGTTCCAGAGGCTCTGGCCGGCTAGCTGCGGATTGCGCAGGAAGAACGGAGCAGTGCGGTTGCCCTCGTACTGCTGGGTCATGTCGCGCATGTAGTCGTCCATTTCCACGCTCCAGCCCTCGGCCGCATACGCCGAGGCGCCGCTCACAAACCAGTCGGGCAGCTGCAGCAGGTAGGTGCTCTGGATAACTTCCTTCAGCGAGCCGCCATACATCATGTCGTTGAGCAGCACCCGCGTTACCTGGTAGCTCAGGTCGCGCTTAAACTGCGTCTGCTGGCCCTGGAAGGCAATCTGCACCTTGCTCATACGCAGCAGGTCGGTTTCGCCGCCGGTCTGGTACTTGTCTTGGTCCAGCCCGATGTTGCTCTGCCGCAGGTCGCCGACGGAGTTGTAGAGCATCATCGTAGTTTTGGAATACGGGTAGTAGCCGACCAGCCCTGTAATGCGCTGCAGCTCCTTTTCCGCGTATTCGGCGGCGCGCCGGGCCGCTACGTCGCCGCCGCCATAATAGTAAATGTTGAAATTCTGGGTGCTGAGCAGCTGCCAGTCGAACTTTTTATACTGAATGCGGACCCGGCCAAAGGCTTCCTGCGACGTCTGGGCCTGTGCGGCTCCGCCCGCCAGCAGCAGCAGTAGCGCGGCACCCAGCACCGGACGGCGCTCTGCCCCTAACCACCGAAAAAAGGATACGTGCTTCATAGCAAAGATCAGTAAGCCAAAGGCGGCCCGCCTTGCGCCGGGCCGTCGTGTGTTCAGGATGAAAAACCGACGACTGCGGGAGCCGCCTGATACAACGCTTGGTAGCGCTTAATATTGACCTCGGGCCACAACTCCGCCTCCGGGTGTTCCAGATGGTCGGCGAGTAGGGCAGCCAACCGCGGAGCCAGCATCACGCCTTTCGAGCCGAAGCCATTGAAGATACTCACTACCGGCACTTCCGGATGCTGGCCCAGCAGCGGTTTCCGGTCGCGCACGGCGGGCCGGACTCCGGCACGCTGGTCGCGCACCACAAAGGGCAGGCTGGTGGTAGCGGCCAGGCGCTGGCTTAGCTCGGTGCGGGCGGCGAGGGTTGTGCCTTCGGCAAACGGCGGCCAGCGGTAGGTGGCTCCTACCCTGAACTGCCCTTCGCTGAGCGGCACCACATACGCACCTTTGTTGAGCACCTGCGCCGGCGAAAGGCCTGCACACTCAACATCCAGCACTTCGCCTTGGTTAGGCGTCAGGGGCAACCAATGAAAAAACGGGTTTTGTGTAGCGGCGGCACCCTCGCAGCAGACCAGCTGCCGCGCGTGCACACGCCCTGCATACGTAATTCCCGCCGGGCCGGTAACGAGTTGCTGCCAGTCAAAAGTTTCGTGCTGCAGCGTCCCATTTTTCAGCGCCTCTGCCGTGAGAGCCGCCAGCAATTCGCGCAGCCGTACGTAGCCGCCGCGCCGGATGCGCAGCCCGCCAAATTCGTTCAGCACGCCGGGCATTTCGGGTAGCTCAGCGCCCGCATCCTGCACGAAATCCTGCCAGGGCTGGTCGGCGCTGCGGGCCAGCATGGTATTCTGCTCCGCCACCGACGAAAACAGCTTCCAGATGGGCAGCTGCACGAAAAACTGCTCGTTGAAGTGCGTTTCCATTTCGCCGTAGAGCTGGCCGGCCGCCGTCAGCAGCTCGTCGGCGCGCCAGGCCAGCGCAAACCGTTTGCCGGCCACGGGGTTCATCAGGCCGGCGGCCACATTGGAGGCAGAAGAAGGATTGGACGCATCCAGCACCAGCACCCGGCGGCCGCGGCGGCGCAGCTCCCACGCCAGTGTAGCGCCGGCTATGCCGTGGCCCAGAAGCAGGTAGTCGTATTCTTGCATGATGGCTGGCAAGGTAAGCGGAAACGCGCAACAACATTCCGCGAGCTGCAAGGACTCCGATGCGCTACGGAAGGTGGCAGCGCGGCGCCTTTCCACAACAATAAGACTCGTAACTTACCACCCGGTTCCCGCCGGCCGCGGCCGGCTTTTCTTTTTTCCTCTTCGCATGACCGTTTCCGGCTTCACCTTCAACGCCTTTTCCGAAAATACCTACCTGCTGCACGATGCCACCGGCCAGTGCGTAGTGGTAGACCCCGGCTGCTACGAGCCGGCCGAGCAGCAGGCGCTGCAGCAGTTTGTGGCGGCCAACGGGCTGCAGGTAGTGCTGCTGCTAAACACACATTGCCATATCGACCACGTGTTCGGCAACCAGTTTATCGTGGACACTTATAAGGTGCCGTTCCTGATTCACGAAGCCGACCTGGCCACGCTGCGGGCCGTGCCGACATATGCTCCCAGCTACGGATTTCCGCGCTACTCCCCGGCCGAGCCCACCGGATTTCTGACGCCCGGCACGCCGGTACGCTTCGGGGAAACCGAGCTGGAAGTGCGTTTTGCGCCCGGCCACGCGCCTGGCCACGTGGTGTTCTACCATGCCCCCACCCAAACCGTTATCGGCGGCGACGTGCTGTTTCAGCAAAGCATCGGACGCACCGATTTGCCCGGCGGCGACTATGCCACGCTTATCAGCAGCATCAAAACGCAGCTGCTCACCCTACCCGATGAGGTGACGGTGTACCCCGGCCATGGCCCGGCCACTACCATCGGGGCTGAGCGCCGCTCCAATCCGTTCCTGAACTAACTTTCCGGGCTCCGGCTGGCCCGGCCTGTGCTGCACACCTTACGCCTATAAGTTTCTCAACACTTGAAAAAACACATTCCCAACGCGCTGACCTGCCTGAACCTGCTGTGCGGCTGCGTGGCCCTGAGCATTATTCTGGCGTATGATCCGGCTAAGGCCCTGGCCGCTTCTCCCGATATCTGGCACCCCTTGGTGGAGGCAGCTTACCTGGTTGGCATAGCCGCCGTAGCCGACTTTTTCGATGGGCTGGTGGCGCGGGCGCTGCACGTGTCCTCTCCTATTGGCAAAGACCTCGATTCGCTGGCTGATATGGTTTCTTTCGGAGTAGTACCGGGCGCTATTCTGTTTAAGCTGCTGCAGCAGGTTTTGCCGGCGGCGGACTTACCAGGCGTACTGGCCTATCTGGCTTTTACGGTCAGCATCTTCTCGGCGCTGCGGCTGGCCAAGTTCAACAACGATACCCGCCAGTCTGATTCCTTTATTGGCCTGCCGACGCCGGCCTGCACACTGCTGGTAGCGTCGCTTCCGCTTATTCTGGCTAACGACTCGTTCGGCGTTACCGGCATCGTCCTGAACCCGTGGGTGCTGCTGGGCCTGACCGTGCTGCTTTCGGGCCTGCTGGTGGCTGAAATCCCGCTTTTCGCTCTCAAGTTCAAGAACCTGCGCTGGCAGGACAACTCCTTGCGCTTCGTGTTTTTGCTGCTGTCGGTGGGGTTGTTAATCGGCCTGCACGCGGCTGCCATTCCGCTTATCGTGCTGCTGTACGTGCTGCTGTCGGTGCTGCGGCCATCTGTGGGATGATTTTTGCGGCCTGGCCCCACAATATTTGCCTGCTCAGGAAGTTAAACTAAACAACTGGCAATGAACCGTTGCCGGTTCTGGCTTGTTGCACTGCACCGACGGCTTTTCTGACTTCTCTATAGACCAACATCTTTATGCGCTACTTTACGCTTCTGGTGGCTTCGTGCTGTCTGTTGCTGGGTTTGTCTTCTCCGGGCTGGGCTCAGGATGGCCGCCGCTCGGTGAAGAAAGAGCTAGCCTGGGCCGGCACCGGCGAAGTTCCGGGCCCAGACCGCCGCATTCACCGGGTGCCTACGTTCCGGGGCATTCAGCATCGTAGCGGCTCCCTGCAGGGCTACGCGGTAGTCCAGGTGCCCGGCACCGTGGCAGAAGGCCAGGTACGGAATGCCGTATATGCAGCCTTTTCTCCGGCCGAGGCGGCGCTGCTCCGCGACTTTAAGCCCACAGCCGATACGGCCCCCGAGGTATTTGAGCGTACCGAGAAAGGCCAGCCTGTTACACTGGTGCTGGTACCTGCCATGCGCCGCAGCCCGCAGAGCGGGCAGGTAGAAAAGCTAATTTCCTTTGAGTACAGCTACATTTCTGGCCCGCCTGTGGTGCGACGGGGCCAGCAAATTACGTATGCATCCCGCTCGGTGCTTGCTTCCGGCACCTGGTATAAAGTAGGTGTCGACCGGAGCGGCATCTTCAAGCTCGACCGGAGCACGCTGGCTTCGATGGGCTTTGACGTGCAGAGCCTCGACCCCAGCCGCCTGCAGATTTTCGGCAACGCCACCGGCATGTTGCCGCAAGCCATCAGCACGCGCCGCCCCGACGACCTGGTGGAAAACGCCGTGTACTTCTCCGGCGACAACAACGACAGGCTAGATGCCAACGAGTATTTCCTGTTCTACGCCCGGGGGCCGCACGTGTGGGAGCCCGAAACAACGCCCAATGCCCGCCGTTTCCGCCACGTTCAGAATATCTACTCCGATACGGCTTACTATTTCGTAACGCTGGCCGCGCCGCCGCGCACGGGCCGCCGGATAACTGCCGCCCCGAGCGCTGGGGCGGCTAACTCGCCTGCTATTTCGCAGTACACAGCCCGCTGGTTCTGGGAGCGGGAACTGGTGAACCTGGCTAAATCGGGCCGGGTGTGGCTGGGCGAAGGATTCAACCCCGGTGCGCCACAGTTTTTTGATACTGGCCTCACTGACCTTGTGCCGGGCTCTGCGGTGCAGATTACCTCTTCGGTGGCCGGCACCACTAACTCCACCGACTCACACTTCTTCCGCCTTACGGCCAACGGCACCGCTCTGCCGGTACAGTTGCTGCCTGGAATTTCGGACTGGGACCACCCGGAGTACGCCGCTACCAGCCTCCAGACTTTCTCCGTGATACCGGCGGCCAGCACTTCGGCCCTGAATATTGGCCTCACGTATTCGGGTGGCTCCACGGCCAAAGGCTACCTGGACTATCTGGAAGTGCACGCGGAACGCCCTCTGCGGCTAACTGGCCCGGAGCTTGAATTCCGCTCTTTCAACAACCTGCGCGCCGGGGCGGTCAGCCCGTTTGTGCTGGCTGGCGCTGCTGCAACCACCCAAGTGTGGGAAGTAACGAACCCACGCCGCCCTCTTTCCTATGCGCTAGGCAGTGGCGGCACTTTCGTTGCTTCTACCGATTCGCTGCGGGAGTTTGTGGCATTGAATCCCGCCGGCTCCTTTCCGGCGCCTCGTAGCTTCGGGCGGGTGGCCAACCAGGACCTGCATGGCACCCTGAACCCGGGCCGCGACCTGGATATGGTGATTGTGACGCACCCGATGTTTCGCACGGAAGCGCAGCGCCTCGCCAACTGGCGCACCACGCACGATGGGCTGAAAGTAGCCGTCGTGACGACCACACAGGTGTACAACGAATTTGGTGGCGGTAGTCAGGACGTATCGGCTATCCGCGACATGATGAAGATGGTGTACGACCAGCGCGATACCCCCAGCCGCAACCAGTATCTGCTGCTCTTTGGCGATGCGTCCTACGACTACAAATCGAAGCCCAGCAACCTCAACAACCTTGCGAACCTACCCACCGACTGGTGGTCAAAACGTTCTCCCGGCAGAGCCGATGCCATTGCGCAGAACTACGTTCCAACCTATGAGTCAAGAGAGTCGTTTGCGCCGATTTATGGCCGCACCAATGGCTATGGTCCTCAGACTTTCTGTTCCGACGACTACTTTGGCATTCTGGATGAAAGTGAAGGTGAATGGAGCGAAGGCGGCGGCCCAGGGGAGCTGATGGATGTAGCCGTAGGCCGCCTGCCAGTACGGGCACTTCCGGACAATCCCTATTCTGCGGCTCAGGCAACGGAAATAGTCAACAAGCTTATTGCCTACGACTCGCGGCCGGCTACCGGCAAATGGCGCAACCGCGTCACCTTTGTCGCCGACGACCAGGATGGCAGCTTGCACGTCACGTCTGCCGCTGAGCCATTTTCAGCCCGGATAGAGCGTCATAATCCAGCTTTCAACATTCGCAAAGTTTACCTGGATATGTACCCGCAGGTGAATGCCGCCGGTGGTGAAAAGTCGCCGGACTGCAACCGCGCCGTGGATGAATCGTTCGAGCAGGGCTCCCTCATTATCAACTACAATGGGCACGGCGGGCCAACCAGCCTGGCGCAGGAGGAGATTCTGACTAAAGCTACAGTCACGAATCTGCGTAACCGCGACAAGCTCGCCTTCATGGTAACCGGCACCTGCGACTTCAGCACCTACGATGACCCTGAACGCACCTCGGCCGGCGAAATGCTGTTCACCGATACACAGGCCGGAGCTATAGGCCTCTATACCACTACTCGCCTGGTCTTCAGTACCTCCGCTCCTGAGCTCGTTCCCCCTTTCTTAGATTCTGTTCTCACTCTGCGTAGTGGATTACCTACGCGGCTAGGAGACGCCACTCGCTTCTCCAAAAATGAAGGAGCAAGCGTCCTCAACCGCAACTATGTGCTCCTCGGCGACCCTAGCGCCCGCCTTGCCCGCCCGGACGTAGCCATGGTCCTCGACTCCATTAACGGCAAGCCAGCAACGACTACCAGCATCGACACCCTGAGGGCGCTGGCTGTTGTCCGGCTTTCCGGTTCGGTACGCACCACAACCACCGAAACTTCCCCTGTCAATACGGCCTTTTCCGGTTTGGCTCAGGTAACGGTCTATGAGAAACCCTCTACCGTCCGTACGCTGGCTACTTCCCCTGATGATATCCAGCTGAATATCCCGGTGCAGGAAAACGTGATTTACGACGGGCAGGCTACCGTCACGAACGGCCGCTTCACGGTGCAGTTTGTAGTGCCACGCGACATCAACTACAACGTAGGCCTGGGCAAGGTCAGCCTGTACGCCGCTAACAACTCCGGGACGGTCATTGATGCGCACGGCTACCGCAGCGTGCCCGTAGGCGACGCCAGCACCGTTACGCAGGCTGACACGATTCCGCCCCGTATCACGCTGTTCATGGACAATGAGAAGTTCGTTTTCGGGGGCCTCACCAGCCCTAGCCCCACACTTATTGCCCAGCTGTTTGATGAAAGCGGCATCAACACCACCGGCTCAGGCATCGGCCACGAAATCACGGCTACGCTCGACAACGACCCAACCCAACTCACGGTGCTCAACTCGTTCTACACTGCCAAAACCGATAATTTCAAGGAAGGCACCGTCAACTACGGTTTTAAAGACCTGAGCACCGGCCCGCACGTGCTGCATCTGAAAGCCTGGGATACCTACAACAACTCAGCCGTCCGCGACATCGAGTTCATTGCCGCCACCACCGACAAGCTGGCGCTGAGCCATGTGCTGAACTACCCGAACCCCTTCGCCTCCAACACCACTTTCCACTTCGACCACAACCGCCCGAACGACGTGCTGGACGTGCAGGTCCAGATCTTCACGGTATCGGGCCGGCTGGTTCGCACGCTGCAAACCACCGTCAGCAGTGGCGCCTCACACGTGCCCGCCAACTACAACGATGGCACGCTTTCCTGGAATGGCCGCGACGAATTCAACGACCAGTTAGCCCGTGGCGTGTATGTGTACCGCGTCAGCGTCCGTTCCCAAAACGACAAGTCGACTACCTCCAAATTCGAAAAACTGGTCATTCTGAACTAATAAGGCTTTTTTCGCCTACCTTCCTTGTTCCTCACCTACCCTTCTCTATGACCCCTCTGAAACTGCCCGTGCGCTTTGCGTTGCTTTCCGGATGTATCGGTTTTCCGTTGTTGGCTACTGCCCAGACCGACCCGAACACGCTCACCACGGCCGTTCCCATCCTTACCATCAGCCCTGACTCACGGGCAGCCGCGCTCGGTGAGGCTGGAGTAGCAACCTCGCCTGACGCCAACGCCGGCTACCACAACGCCGGCAAGCTGGGCTTCATCAATACGCAGTACAGCGTGTCGCCCTCGTACTCGCCGTGGCTGCGCAGCGTCACCGACGACATGGGGCTGGCTTACCTTTCCGGTGTCGCCAAAATCGGGCAGCGTTCCGCCATTTCGGCTTCGCTGATGTACTTCGACCTCGGCACCATTTCTTACCGTGACGATTTCAACGTATCAAAAGGCGACTACAATCCTAAGGAATATGCCTTCAGCGTAGCCTACGGGCAGAAACTGACTGACAACTTCGGGGTAGGCGTAGCGGCCCGCTACATCCGCTCCAACCTTACCGGCAACAGCAGCGGCTCCGACTCACGTCCCGGCAACGCGGCCGCCGTCGACCTGGGGGCCTACTACAACAAGGACCTGTCCATCGGGGCGTCGGATTATAACCTGGGCCTGGGGGCTACTATCACCAACATCGGCAACAAAATCACCTACACCAACGCCAACCAGGCTGACTTCCTGCCAACGCGTTTGAAGCTGGGGTTTGCTTTCACACGGGAGCTGGACGCCTACAACAGACTGACACTGACAGTTGACGGCGCCAAGCTGCTTACACCCACTCCTTATTATGAGGAGGGAGCACTGGCCTCTGATGCTGATTACATACGCCGCAGAGATGCTGAAAACCTGAGCCGCCGCAACAAAGGCGTAGTAGGCGCAGCCCTGGGCTCCTTCAGCGACGCTCCTGGAGGCTTCAGCGAGGAGTTAAAAGAAATCAATATCTCATCGGGCGTAGAGTATACCTACAACGACCTGCTGATGGCCCGCGTTGGCTATTTCTACGAGTCGCCCGTAAAAGGGAACCGGCAATACCTCAGCTTCGGCCTTGGCGTGCGCTATCAGGTGTTCGGTGTCGATGGCGCTTACCTGGTGCCCAACTCCCGCGCTAATCCGCTGGCCCAAACCATTCGGGTATCGTTGCACTTTAACTTCAACAAACTCGAAGAAGCCTTCGGCGACGGAAACTCCGACGCCCCTATCAACTAATTTTCCCCTGATGCTCGACCGTCAAGTCGCTCCTCCCGTTCAGCCGCTGGCCAGTGTAACGCTGCCCGCGGCTGACGTGTTTTCGCTCCCTAACGGAGCCCGACTCCATATTCTCCGCAATGAGGCGCAGCCCGTGGTACGGCTGCAGGTAGTATTTAAAGCCGGCAAATGGTACGAGCCTGCGCCTGGCATTTCACTGCTCACGGCCCGTATGATGTTGGAAGGCACTGCCACGCGCACCGCCCGCCAGATAGCTGATGAAGTAGCCTTCTACGGCGCTTCCCTCGAATGTGAGCAGGGCTTCGATAGAGCTACCCTCACTCTGTATTGCCTGACGCGCCATTTGCCAAAGCTGCTTCCGCTGGTACAGGACGTAATAACCGCCTCTACCTTCCCAGCTCCTGAACTGGAGCAACTCAAGACCCGCACCATCCAGAATGTGCGAGTGGAGCGGCAAAAGACCAGCTACCTGGCTTCCGAGCGGTTCTCCCGCAACCTGTACGGCACGCAGTACCCATACGGCAACGTATTCGATGAGCATAGCTTTGCGCGGCTTCCGAAGTCGGCCGTTGAAGCATATTATCTGAGCAACTATTCTCTTAGTCAGGCAGAAATTTTCCTCTGCGGTGATATTCCTCACGAGCATGAGGCTTTGGTATCAGAGCTTCTCGGCCAGCCTTCGCACAGCAGTGCACCGCCGGCTCCTACCCATCTTTCAGCAGACCCCGTAACGGGTCCCACCCACGATTATGTATCCGTGTCTGATAGTCTTCAGGCATCATTACGTATCGGACGGCTGTGGCCTACGCCAAGCCACCCTTCCGGCCACCAGTTGCAGGTTTTGGTGAAAGTGCTGGGCGGCTACTTTGGATCACGCCTGATGAAGAACATCCGGGAAGACAAAGGTTTTACCTACGGCATCTACTCCAGTACCAGTCCCCGGGAACACGCCAGTTCGTTCATCATCGGCACCGATGTAAACGCCAACAGCGCAGATGCAGCTATTCAGGAAATTCATCATGAGTTACGTCAACTGCAAAACGAACTGATTCCAGATGATGAGTTGCAAACCGTCAAAAACTATATGACTGGTAAGTTTGCCAACGAAATCAGTACGGTATTCGAGCAGTGCGACAAGTACAAAAGCATAGTCTTCTTTGGCTTGCCCTTAGATTATTACAGCACCTTTATCGAGCAAGTCAATCACACTACCCCTCAACAGCTGCTTGCTCTTGCGCAGGAGTATTTGTCTCCTACCTCAATGATTGAGGTAGTATCTGGGCCCAAGTCCTGATATCACCCTCAGCTACACGTATCACAAAAAGGGCTGCCGTTGCATAACGGCAGCCCTTTTTGTGATACGTGTAATTTTGTAGAAAGCTCTAGTCACATTACTGCAGCTGCCACTTACACAGTAGTATTCAGCCTTCCCCACCGTGCCCTCCCACCGGCGGCGTGGGGGGGGTATTATGCAGCGCGGCCCCCGCCGCGTGCTACCCGGGGAGGGAAGCAACGCAGCGGGGGCCGCAGCACGTAGACAGTAAGGTTGGCGGCGACCGACTCTCCCACCGGTGAAGGCAGTACCATAGGCGCTCCGGGGCTTAACGACTCTGTTCGGAATGGGAAGAGGTGAACACCCGGGCTAAAGCCACCATTACTGGTGCAGTACCTGCTTGCCAGGAGCACGCAGTACTGTCAAAACGTTGACGCAAGGACAAGAAAGAAAACGGGAAGAGGTGAGCGGTGTACTACAGAAGCGTTCGAGTCATTAGTATCCCTCGGCTGTGCCATTTCGGACTCTACACCTAGGACCTATCAACGTCGTGGTCTCCGACGACTCTTATTATCGGATATCTCATC
>NZ_FRAS01000057.1 GCF_900142395.1 Hymenobacter psychrotolerans DSM 18569
AAAAAAGGCATGGTGCTAAGCCGCCTGCTCTACTTCCTTTCCCCACTGCCCCTAATCAAGGTTAAATGGCGGAATAGCGTCGAAAACCGACAACTGTTGAGGGTCCCCTGATTTGCCTTTCTTCTTCTTGACATAGGTCCGAACGAAGCTCACTCGGTCCCCATTGAAGAACACCAATGGGTTAATGAAGTAGGTGTACTCGTTATAGCCACGGGCTATAATCTTGCATTCTAACAGACTTGCTAACCCATCATACACCTGCCTGACTGATTTGTACTTGGTGTACTCTAGGCACTCGTCTGGTAGAAACTCAACCTTGTCTGACTTCGGGCGCATCTTGTGCATGATGTACCCAAAAATGCGGATTGCTGCCCTGTTCAACTCCCAAAAGCTCTCAAACTGGCTTAAATAGAGCTTGGTGAACTGGGTTTCATCGACCTCAACTTGACGAACAAACATAGTATGCCCCAATACATCACCTGTAGCCGGGTCAAAGGCTTGCAGCATTGCGCTTTCATCAGTGCGAGTAGCTGCTCTGAATTTGCGGGTAGGCTGAATCTCTTGTAAAGCCTTCTCTAAGAAGGGATTAGTGCGGTTTTTTTCAAAATCGGATAGTTTCATTGTCGAAAATGGGGCTAAAAAGGAAAGGCAGACTTTCCTACAAGGTAACTGCAATTTTCTTTTTTGGCACAAAAAAGGAAAAAGACAATTGCTTTTTTGTGCCAAAAAAGACAATACAGATTGATGGGTTCAGCAAGTCTGAGTGATTGATTCAGCAAGTAGGTAGTATTAGTAATCAAGCAGTTAGACATCGCTGCTTCTTAGGTTCTTATAATTACTACTATTTCGGGCCTGCACTACCTACTAATTCCTCCCCCTCGGCTCTGGCCCCTGCTTTTGGTCAAATCTTGCTGCTTAGTGCGCTCGATGGCTGCTTCCACCTGGCTGCGTAACCCCTCCCCATTGGGTCGGATTTCCTCGGTTTTGAACCTGGCCCCGGTCTGCTCGTGGGTGAGCACCCCTCCTTTGCCCTGTTCGTCGCGCTGTAGTTGATAACCTGCGGCCTGCAACTTGGCCTGGAAGTCCTCCCCACTGCGCACCGGCTTGCTTAGGGTTTGCTCAATAACCCGCGTTAGCTCTGCCCGCTCCTGTTCCCGCACCGTGGCCCCGAACTCGCGAAACTCTGCCAAATCCTCGCCCTGAGCATAGCGTACGGCCATTTTATCAAACGTCTGGTCGCCTATTTCCTTTTGCTGGGTGGCTTCCTGCAGGCCGGTAAAATGGCCCTGTTTTAGCCCCTCTGACGTGCTCAACTGCTTTTGGAGCACTCTCACCTGCTCCGCGGCCGCTGTGTTCGCCTGAGCGAGCTTGGCAACTTCTGCGAGCTGTGCCCGGGCGGCCTCTGCTTGTCGGGCCAGCTCGGCATTGATGCGGACTTCCTCGGCTGCTTTCCACTCGTCCCGCCCGAGCAGGGGCGGGTCGCTGAGCTGAAAGGCCGGCGCCGGCGCTGCGGGCCTGGCCAGGTCCGCCACGCGCCGCGCGTGCTGGGCCTCCAGCCCGTACAGGCGCTGCATGGGGTCGTGCTTGGCCTGACTGTGCTCAACGCCGCGTTCCATCCCATGCGGGGCCATTGCCTGAGCATAGTCGGTTTGCAGCTGGCGCAAGCTCTTGGGGTTGAACAGCTGGTCGGCCGATAGGGTATTCTTCTCCGTGATAGGAGCCAGCACCGCGTGAATGTGCGGGGTCTTCTCGTCCTGGTGCAGGGTGAACGCTACCACGTTCTTGGCTCCGAACTTCTCCCTCAAAAAATTCAAATTGTCCTGCGCCCATTTGCTTTTGGAATAGTCGGCCGCTCGCCCATCCTGGTCCCGGACAAACCCCTCCGGGCTACCGGTCAGAATTACCTCCATGCCGCGCACGGAATCATGCCGGACGCGCTTTACCCCGGCCTCCTGGATGCGGGCTTCGAGCAGGCTCCAGTAGTCTTTCTGCTCGTGGTTGACATACTCCCGGTTCGGATGGGGAGCTGACCGGTCGGCATTACCTATCGAGTGGGGGTGCTGCTCCTGGCGGTAGTTGTGGCCAGTGGCCGCGAGGGCGTGGGCCTGAGTCTTGATTTTGGCAACTCGGATGACGGCGTAGGGCATGGGGCAGTGGGGAAAGGAAGTAGAGCAGGCGGCTTAGCACCATGCCTTTTTTACCTCGGGGGAGCAGGGGGCAGCGCCCCCAGGGGAACGGGCTGCCCCGCAGGGACCACGGTTTGAACTTGGGGGAGGGGCACGAAGTAGGTCCCTCCCCCAAGTTCAAACCATAGTGGGTTATGGCTTTGTTTTTCTGGCCGGTCTAAGTTACGGATTTTTGCCCTACCTTAGCCGGGCTTACCTGAAGCGGACTTGGTTGGTAGAGGTATCACCCAGGAAGGAATACGGTAGGTGCTATAAACGCCTGGAGCCTGGTCGATGTGTTGAAGGTGCGCCCTCTACTCGGCCAGGCTTTTTCGTTCTGATTCATACCAGTGGTCTACTCATGGAAGACATAACCGACAAAATCTTTGCTTACCGAGATTGTAGTAGGCATCTATGGAATAGCTATTTCTTAAACCTCAACACCAAAGGAGAGATATGGCTAGACTATCAAGATGAATTTGAGGCAATTAACTCAATTTTACTAGAGGATACAGTTTTGAGACAAAAATCTGGTGTTCAGTCTATTACTAAAAACGAAGGCAATTATTATCAAGCAATAAGAGTAATTCCGAACCTAGGACCTTTAGGGTTCGAGGCCCTATTTGCACCACCAGCTCAGAGTCACACTCAATGGACGGTTATCCAACTTAAAGCTGATGACAACGACTTTAGGTTTATGGGCTTCTTTGATTGGACTACCGCTCAAACTATGGAGAATCAGTACGCCCGTGTTAGGCTTATCTCTTCTGGTAGCCTTCCGCAATACATTGGATATGACTTCTTACTAGAAGCTTGGAATGTAGTTTACATGACAGAATCAAAGGAATTATAATAGCGGTTAAATCATAATTTTAATACCGCTATTAATACTGCTTTATCGTTCCCCTGGGGG
>NZ_FRAS01000012.1 GCF_900142395.1 Hymenobacter psychrotolerans DSM 18569
GAGGCCGATATCACCGGGCTCAAAGCACTGGATCCGCAAGTGCCGGAAGGCAGCGTCTTGTATGCCGATGCCGCCTACACCGACTACGCGCTGGAAGAGGCCTGGTTCGAAGCCGAGCAGGTGGCGCTAACGGTAGACCGTCGCAAGAACAGCAAACGAGCCCATGAGCCGTGGCAAAACTTTCTGATTCAGCACTTTCGCAAAGGCATCGAAACGACCATCCGCCAGATTACCGAGCAGTTCCCCAAGTCTATTCATGCCGTGACAGCGCAGGGATTCGCCCTCAAACTGCTGCTGTTCATCTTCACCCACACCCTCGCTCAACTAGGCGCATAGACCGCAACTTGGGTTAAAAAGTGACAGGTGACAGGTGACAGGCAGTGAAAGGACACAAGGTCCACGTCATTACTTGTCACCTGTCACTTTTTACCATTCACTATTTACCTCATCACCATTCACTTCATTACCGATAATGGTCGAAGATGGGCAAGTGGCTGAACTTGACGGCCAGCAGCGTGAAGGCGGCGCCCCAGAAGGCAGCACTCCAGAGCATGTGCACCACAATGCGCCAGCGCGGCACGTGCAACTGCGTAGCAATAACAGCTCCTCCGATGGGGCTGAACAGAATCGGGGTCAGGAAGGCAATGCCGGCCATGCCGAAACGCCGGAAAATGCCCACAATACGACGGCTCTTGCGGCTGAACAACGGTTTGCCTTTTTCCTCACGCTTGCGGCGCTGGTGCAGCGCCCACATCTTGCCCACGCTCGAAATCAGCAGCACGGTCGTCATCATACCCGCCACCGACAGCACCCAGATCAGGCCCATCGGCAGCCCGGCCGCTATGCCGGCAATGGGCGCGGCCACGAACTTGAACATGCCCAGCAGAAAGACAGACGCGTATTTGAGGAGTTGAGGCAGCACGATTGACAACAGCGGGGGTGGAAACGGCAACAGGGTGGTGCCTAAAATTACGAAAACCCAGCGGCCAGCCAGATGCTCAGATAAGGCTGGCCCACTTAAATGCGTTCCAAACCGAGGTGCGGGTGCTACAGCTTACTCCCGTACGACAGGTCGCCGGCGTCGCCGAGGCCGGGCACGATGTAGGCCTGCTCGTTGAGCTTTTCGTCGATGGCGGCCACCCAGAGCGTGGCTTCCGGAATTTCGCGCGTAACGTGGGCCACACCTTCCGGCGAGGCAATAACGGCGGCAATGTGCACCTGCCGCGGCATCCCGAAGCGCAGCATGGCCCGGTAGGTCTGCACCAGGGATTTGCCGGAGGCCAGCATCGGGTCCACCAGAATCAGCACCCGCTCATCCAGGCTCGGGGCCGACAGATAATCGACCTGCACCTGCACCTGCGACGTGCCCTCGATGCGGTAGGCGGCCACAAACGCACTCGGCGACTGGTCGAAGTAGTTGAGAAAGCCCTGGTGAAACGGGAGGCCGGCACGCAACACCGTCGCCAGCACCGGAAAATCGTGCAGATGCAGGCTCCGCGATTCACCCAGCGGCGTTTTCACCGTTTTTTCCACGTAGCTGAGTTGGGAGCTGATGCGGTAGGCAATGATTTCGCCGAGGCGCTGCAGGTTGCGGCGGAAGCGCAGCGAGTCGCGCTGCACATCTACGTCGCGCAGCTCGGCGAGGAAGTGGTTGGCTACCGAAGGCTCGGCGCATACAACCTGCACGCGGCTTTCGGGAGCGGCGGCAGAGGTAGTGGAGGAGGAAGTCAGCGCATCCATTGCAGAAACCAGGGGCGTTGGGTGAAGGAAAGGGCCGCGTAGGGTACGGGCGTGGCCCCGAAATTGGCAAAAAAACGGGCAATAGACGGTATCATCCCGCCTTCGAAGTCGAGAACCAGCCCCACCGTGCCCGCGTGCTGCCGGATAGCGTGGTCGAGGAGCAGCAACGGGGCCCCGGCTTTTTTGCCCGCCGGTGAGGCTGCCGCGAACAGATAAATCAGCCTGGTGCGGAACAACACAAATAGCGCCCCAGCCAGCAGCTCGCCGGTTTCGGGCTGGCGCACTTCCAGCGGCAGCGCCTGCCCATGCTGCTCCAGCGCGGCATATAAGTTGCGCAGCTGCTCGTAATGCTTGTCTTTGAGGCCGGCCGCCTCGCCGCTGTGCTGCCGGAACAGCGCCAGCAACTCATCCAGGGAAGTCAGCGGCTCCACCCTGAGCGGTACGGCTGCCTGGGCATTCAGGCGCAGGCGGCGGCGGTAGTCGGCCGCAAAACCGGCGTGCAGGGTGGCGTAGCTGGGGGCCAGTGGCAGCTGGTAAGTAATCCGCGCGGCCAGTCCGTACCCAGCCGGCGCGGCGGCCAGCTCCTGCCCGGTGTGCAGCTGCAGATAGAGGCGGGCGTAGCGGCGGCGCGGCAGCACCAGAAAATCCAGCAGTTCGGTGTGGCGGCTAGCGGCCGTGGTCAGCAGGCCCAGCTGCTGCGTGAACGGCGGCTGCTGCACCTCGCGGCCCCAGGGCCGGCGCTGCACGGGCAGCGGCAGCACCGCCCGGTACTCGCCCGGCGCACCGGGCTCCACCACGGCATCCCAGCGGCCGGCCGTGGCGGCCAGCCACCAGCTTTGCGCGTAGGGCACCACCTGCCGGGCCTGCGCCACGCAGGCATCCCAGGCAGCCAGATCAAGTTGATGATGACGGAGCAGCAGCAATAACATGGGCTAAAGGTACGGGGACGGCAGTGCAGGACGCATATTCCGGCCCGGCAGCGCCGCCCGCCGCCCCCAAACTCTCCTCTGTAGCACCCGGAGCCGCCGCCCTACCTCCCGAACCGGCTGCTGCCCCACCCGAAGTCCCGCCCCTGGCACCCGAAGCTCTTCTGGCCGCTCCCGAAGCCGCGCCGCTAGCTCCAGAAACCGTTTCCGTAGGTCCCGAAGCCGTTTCCACTAGCTATTTAGGTGCTTCGGGCATGACACAGACTGTTTGGGGGCAGTAGGGCAGATTTCGGGCATAACAGGGACTGTTCCGGGTGGGGCGGGGCTTGGGGGGCGGCAGCCACCCGATCCGACGGCGGTAGCCGTCCGACCGGGTGGCTTCGTGCTGACGTAGGCACGGTGTCGTTTGGGCGGCGCGGGCGGCGACCGGTCGGACGGCTGGCTCCAGCGGACCGGGGCGAGCCCGGAAGGGCGAGTGTTGCGCCAACTGCGTAGGTTTGCGACCCTGCCGCTGGTTTTGCGTATGCGGCCTTATCCTTATGAAAAAAATTCTCCTCCCGCTGGCGCTGAGTGCGTTGCTAGGTAGCACTGCTTTCGGGCAGAGCATGTCGCTGAAATTCGACGGGCCGGTGCCGCCGCCTGCGCCTGAATCCGGCGAGCCGGCCATTTCGCCGGACTATACGCAGGGCACCACTATGGTGCCGCTCGATGCCGACGTGTACCGCCTGATTGACCGATACGCCATCCTCTACGGCACCGATTCCATCTATCAGCTGCACACCTCAGTTCGGCCCTACCCGCGCGCCGCCGTGGCCCGGCTGGCCGAGCGGATGCTGGCCGATAGCGCGAATCTGTCGGCGGAGGACCGGTTCAACGCCGAGTATCTGCTGCGCGACAACTGGAACTACTCTTCCCGCGCCACGGCCCCCAACCAGCGCGCCCAGCCGATAGTGAAGCATTTCTACAAGCGCAAGTCGGACCTCTACAGCGTTTCGACGCCCGACTTTACGCTGCGCGTGAATCCGGTACTGGGTTTGAGCCTGGGCAACTCCGACGGCTCGAAGAGCTACGCGTTTCTGAACACGCGCGGCGTGCAGCTGGAAGGCACCATCGATAAGCGACTGGGCTTCTACACCTTCCTGGCCGACAACCAGATGGCCGTGCCCGAGTACATCGAGCAGCGCATTGGGCGGGACCTGGCCGTGCCGCACGAGGGCTTCTGGAAACCGTTTAAGAACACGCCCGGCCAGTACGATTTTCTGTCGGCGCGGGGCTACCTCACGTATGCGGCCGGCCGCCACGTCAACATCCAGCTGGGCCACGACCGGAACCAGATTGGCAACGGCTACCGCAGCCTGATTTTGTCGGATTACTCGGCGCCTTACCTGTTTCTGAAGCTG
Organism: Hymenobacter psychrotolerans DSM 18569; assembly: GCF_900142395.1. Lineage (GTDB taxonomy): Bacteria > Bacteroidota > Bacteroidia > Cytophagales > Hymenobacteraceae > Hymenobacter > Hymenobacter psychrotolerans. Next base: position 4,067 of record NZ_FRAS01000012.1, read on the forward strand.
AACACGCGCATCTGGAAGTTCAACTACCAGAACCTGTTTGCGCAGCTGGTGTCCGATGCGCCCAACGTGGATGCCTCCTACGAGCGGAAGTATCTGGCCATGCACCACCTCAGCTTCGATGTGCTGCCCAACCTGAACGTGGGCGTGTTTGAAAGCGTGGTGTACAGCGGCTACTCCAGCACCGTAGACACGATACTCGTGACGCAGGGCGGCCGGCAGCAGCAGGTGGTGCGCCCCCGCCGCCGCGGCTTCGAGCTGCAGTATCTCAATCCCATCATCTTCTACCGCGCCGTGGAGCAGGGCATCGGCTCCGAGGACAACGCACTGCTGGGCCTGGATTTCAAGTGGAACATCAGGCAGCGGGTGCAGCTGTACGGGCAGGTGATTCTGGACGAGTTTGTGCTGAGCCAGATCCGGAGCGGCAACGGCTGGTGGGCCAACAAGCAGGGCGTGCAGCTGGGCGCCAAATACGTGAACGTGGCCGGCATCCGCACCCTCGATGTGCAGGGCGAGTTCAACTACATCCGCCCCTACCTCTACCAGCACGAAGACAAGTACCGCAACTACCAGCACTACCAGCAGCCGCTGGCTCACCCGATGGGCGCCAACCTCTGGGAGCTGATTGGCATTGTGAGCTACCAGCCGCTGCCTCGCCTGAACGTGGTGGCCAAGGGCTTCTACGTGAAGCAGGGCCTCGACCCGGCCGGGGAAAACTACGGCTCCAACCCCAATTTGCCCTATACCAACCGCCCCCTCGGCCCCGACGGCCAGATCCGGCAGTACGATTTCCGCGTCGGCGACGGGGCTACCTCCTACCTGTTTCACGGCGACTTCACGGCCAGCTGGCAGGCGGCGCACAACCTCTGGCTTGATGGTAAGCTGATTGTGCGCCACCGCACCCTCGACCAGCCGGTTTCCTACGCCACCGCCGGCACCAGCGCCCTGGCCTCGGTGGGTCTGCGCTGGAACATCGCCCAGCGCCTGCACGAGTTATAAGCCGAGCCACAATCCAGAACGTCATTCCGAGCGAAGCCGAGGAATCTCGCGTGCTGACGCAAGAATAGTAATCCAGCGTCAGCACGCGAGATGCTTCGGCTTCGCTCAGCATGACGTTCCTGTGTATCGTTTTATCTCCCCTACCATTACCCATGCGCCACGAGCCCGAAGCGTTGCTGTTGTACCGGCCCGTCAATCAGCAGGAGCTGGATTTGATTGCGGCGTCGGGGTGGCTGCGGTTTCCGCCGCGCTTACCGGAGCAGCCCATCTTCTATCCGGTGCTGCATGAGGACCACGCCGCCCGCATTGCCCGCAACTGGAACGTGCCCTACTACGGCGTAGGCTACGTGCTGCGCTTTGCCATAGACGCCGATTATGCCGATACATTCCCGGTGCAGAACGTGGGGCTGCCCGGGCACAACGAGCTGTGGGTACCGGCCGAGGAGCTGGCAGAATTCAACCGCCACATCATCGGCCAGATTGAGGTAGTTTCAGTTTTCAAGGCCGGGTAGGCTATCCAGGCTCATGAAGCGGGCTTCCGTAGCGGCTGGCTGAATGCGCTACCTTTGCGGCTACCCATGAAGACCTACCTCCGCATTCTACAATACGCCCGGCCCTACGCCGACTTCCTGCCGCTGTACCTGCTGTACACCGTGCTGGGCATCTTCTTTGGCATTGGCAACCTCGCCCTGGTGATTCCGATGCTGAATGTGCTGTTTGAGACGACCAATAAGCTGCAGGCGCCGGAGCAGCTGCCCGCCTTCGCGCTTTCCCTCGACTACATCACGGGCACGTTCAACTACTTCTTCGCGCAGGTAATTGCGGAGCACGGCAAGCTCGGGGCGCTGCTGTTTGTGTGCCTGGTGCTGGTATCGTCGGTGTTTTTCAGCAACGTGTTCCGCTACCTGAGCCTGCGCATTGCGGCCCGCGTCCGGTCGCGCGTTATCCGCAACCTGCGCCGCCACCTCTACCACCGCGTGCTGAAGCTGCAGCTGGGCTACTTCTCCACCGGCCGCAAAGGCGACATGATGTCGCGCTTCACCAACGACGTGCAGGAAGTGGAAATTTCGGTGGTGAATACGCTGCAGGGCGTCATCCGCGACCCGCTTTACATCGTGGCCTATTTCGTGGTGCTGTTTTATATGTCCACGAAGCTCACGCTGTTTTCGCTGGTGTTGCTGCCGGTTTCGGGCGGCATTATTGCGGCGCTGGCCAAGCGGCTGCGCACCCAGGCCAAAACCAGCCAGGGCACGCTGGGCTCCATGCTGTCGGTGATTGACGAAACGCTGGGCGGCATCCGCGTCATCAAGGCGTTTAATGCGCAGGAGTACATCACGGGCAAGTTTGAGGACCAGAACGACCTGTACGCCCGCACCTCGCGCCGCATCGACAACACCCGGGACCTGGCCTCGCCCTTCTCCGAGTTTGCCGGGGTGCTGGTAGTGGCCGGGCTGCTGTATTTCGGCGGCACGCTCATTCTGGGCGGTACTTCCGATTTGCAGGCGGCGGCGTTTATCACCTACATCATCATGTTTTCGCAGGTGCTGACGCCGGCCAAGTCGCTGTCGTCGTCGTTCGGCAACATTCAGCGCGGGCTGGTGGCCGGCGAGCGGGTGCTGAGCATCATCGACACCGAGCCGGTCATCCGCGACAAGCCCGACGCGAAGCTGCTCCCCGAGTTCCGGCAGCAGATTGAGCTGCGCAACCTGCAGTTTGCCTACGGCGAGGTGCCGGTGCTCCAGGACATCAATCTGGTTATCGAGAAGGGCAAAACTGTGGCGCTGGTAGGCCCCAGCGGTTCCGGCAAAAGCACCCTGGCCGACCTGCTGCCCCGCTTCTACGACCCCACCGGCGGCCAGATCCTCATCGACGGCCACGACGTGCGCGACTGCACCATTCATTCGGTGCGGGAGCAGATGGGCATCGTAACGCAGGAAAGCATTCTGTTCAACGACACCATCTTCAACAACATCCGCTTCAACACGCAGGCCACCGAGGCCGAGGTGATGGAAGCGGCCCGCATTGCCAACGCCCACGACTTCATCATGGCCACGCCCGAAGGCTACCAGACGCTGATTGGCGACCGGGGCGGGCGGCTGTCGGGCGGGCAGCGGCAGCGCCTGAGCATTGCGCGCGCCATTCTGCGCAATCCGCCCATCCTCATTCTCGACGAAGCCACCTCCGCCCTCGATACGGAAAGCGAAAAGCTGGTGCAGGAAGCCCTGACCCGCCTCATGCAGAGCCGCACCTCGCTGGTAATTGCGCACCGTCTCAGCACCGTGCAGCACGCCGACGAAATCATTGTGCTGAACGAAGGCCGCATTGCGGAGCGTGGCACCCACGAGGAGTTGCTGCGCCAGCCCGGCGGCCTCTACCAGCGCCTGAGCCAGATGCAGGCCAGCAACGCCGCCCTGGCTTAACAGCAGATTTGCCGGCCCGTTAGCTGCTTGTCCCGTTAGAGAGCTACTATTGAGGCCTCATTCACCCGTAGCTTACGTTATTCCATGACTACTCCTGCCCCCAAAGTTCCGTGGTTTAAGTCGCAAGGGTTTTGGGCACTGGCTCTGCTGATGATTGGCCTGCGCTTCGGCTACAAGTACTGGAAGCAGGAGCAGCAGCCCGACTCAGCCACCCGCATGGAGCAGCTAACGGAACGAAGTAAGGCACTGGAGGAGCAGATCCGGGCCAGCCAGGCCGGCAGCACCGCGCCCGTGGTAGTAGCAGATTCTGCCGTGCTGGCCGCCGATACGGCCGCCGCGCGCTAACCCGCTTGGCTGTATGGCTACTTCTCCTGATTCTACTGACTCTACGCGCCGCTGGGTAGCAACGCTCATTGTAGCGCTGCTGCTGGCGCAGGCCGGCCTGTGGGCCTGGCGCAAAATCAGGCCGCCGGAGCAGTCAGTCGCTCAGGCCGGGCTGCAGCACAAAATAGCCGCCAGCATGGCCTACGACACCGCCCTGCTACGCGCCGACTCGCTCCTGACCGCCGCCGATACCGTGGCAGCCTCCCGCCTGCTGGATTCGCTGAGCCGGCAGCCTACGGCCGGCCTGTTCCCGATTGAGCGCCAGAAGCTGCAGCAGCTGCAACAGCGGCTTTCCGGCGGGCGTCCCGTATCGGCAGCGGCACGGCGCGCGCGCAGCAGCGGAAGCCCGGCAGAATGAGAGAAACCCTATATTTAACCCGCCCACCGCTTTTTCGCGTACAGGGGGCCATTGCTTTCTTCACTTAGCTCCGCCGATTCCATGCTTGTTCTGAAACGTCTGGTCACCATTCTGGTGATGCTATATGTCCTGCTGGCGCTGTTGCTTATCCTCAGTCCCGGCTCCCGCGACGGGCTGATGGCCGTCACGACCGGCACCAACGCGGCCGGCTTCTACTACGCCCTCTTCATTACGGGCGCGGTACTGCTGGCCCTGCAGCTCATCACCGAAAACCTCGACAGCACCCTGCTACGCCGCGACATTACGGCCCGCGAAAGCAAAATCAACGAGCTGAAGGCTCGCCTCTACGACCAGCAGCTGGAAATGCGCAGCCCCGCGGCCGGCACGCCCCGCACCGGCACTACGGTGCATCCGGAAGGTTACATCACGCCGACGCCCGTGCCGCCCCCGGCCCCGCGCCGCGACGATGCGCCGCTGGTGTAGCCCGCGTATCTTTGCCGCGTGACTACCACTTCCCCCCTCACCGACCTCATCCGGGCGGAGCTGACTGAAGCCCGCACCGTGCTGGACCGTTTCCTGGCTGATCCGGCCAACCTCGCGGCCATTGAGCAGGCGGCCCGGCTTATGGCGGCCAGTCTGCGTGGCAACGGCAAAATCCTGACCTGCGGCAACGGCGGCAGCCTCTGCGACGCGCAGCATTTTGCCGAAGAGCTGACCGGCCGCTACCGCCAGAACCGCCCGGCCCTCGGTGCCATTGCCCTTACCGAGGCGTCGCATATGAGCTGCGTGGCCAATGACTTCGGCTACGAGTACGTCTTCAGCCGCTACGTGGAAGCCCTGGGCCGCCCCGGCGACGTGCTGCTGGCCATCAGTACCAGCGGCAACTCGCCCAATGTGCTGCGCGCTGCCGAAGCCGCCAAAGCCGCTGGCATGCAGGTTGTAGGCCTCACCGGCAAGGATGGCGGCCAGCTGGCCGCCCTCTGCGATGCAGAAATCAGGGCCCCGCACCAAGGCTACGCCGACCGGGTTCAGGAAATCCACATCAAGGCCATCCACATCATGATTATGCTTATCGAGCAGCTGGTGGCGGAGTAGCCGCTTCCAGCTCAATAAAATAAGGTCCGGCGCTGCGTCCGGGCCTTATTTCGTTAGTAGATTTCCTATATCTTCGTTTCCTACTCTACTATCCTTTTCAGTCGTTATATGCTTACCAAAACCTTCGGCTCGGCCGTGCAGGGCGTCAACGCGTATACTATTACTATTGAAGTAGTTGTGTCGCAGGGTACCAATTTTTACGTGGTAGGCCTGCCCGACAACGCCATCAAGGAAAGCCAGCAGCGCATAGAGGCGGCCCTGAAATTCCGGGGTTACCGGATGCCGCGCACTAAGGTGGTCGTGAACATGGCCCCGGCTGATATCCGCAAGGAAGGCTCCGCCTACGACCTGCCCATTGCGCTGGGCATTCTACACGGCTCCCAACAGCTGAATACGGAAAAGCTGGGCGAGTACATCATCATGGGCGAGCTGGCGCTGGATGGCGGCCTGCGGCCCGTTCGGGGGGTGCTGCCCATTGCCATTCAGGCCCGTAAGGAAGGTTTCAAGGGTTTTATTCTGCCTCGCGAAAACGCCCGCGAAGCCGCCATCGTCAACAACCTCGACATCATCCCGGTCGAGACGATGCAGGAGGCCATCGACTTCTTTGAAGGCCGCCTCGCCATTGAGCCGCTCGTAATTGACACGCGTGACGTCTTTCAGCATGATGCCAACCAGTACGCCGCCGATTTTGCCGATGTGCAAGGCCAGGAAAACATCAAGCGCGCCTTGGAAATTGCGGCGGCCGGTGGGCATAATGTCATTATGATCGGGCCACCGGGCGCGGGCAAAACTATGTTGGCCAAGCGCCTGCCCACTATTCTGCCGCCTCTCACGATACAGGAAGCGCTGGAAACTACCAAGATCCATTCGGTGGCGGGCAAGCTGGGCGCCAACGCCTCGCTGCTGGGCACGCGGCCTTTTCGGGCGCCGCACCATACTATTTCGGACGTGGCGCTGGTGGGGGGCGGCGGCAATCCACAGCCCGGCGAAATCTCACTGGCCCACAACGGAGTGCTGTTTCTGGACGAATTGCCGGAATTCAAGCGCACCGTGCTGGAGGTGATGCGCCAGCCGCTGGAAGAGCGCCGCGTCACGATTTCGCGGGCCAAGGTCAGCATTGATTTTCCGGCCAACTTCATGCTCATAGCGAGCATGAACCCCTGTCCCTGTGGCTATTACAACCACCCTGAGAAAGAATGCGTGTGCGGGCCGGGCGTGGTGCAGCGCTACCTCAACAAGGTCAGCGGCCCGCTCCTGGACCGCATCGACCTGCACGTGGAAGTGACGCCCGTGACGTTTGACCAGATGACGGAAACGCGCAAAGCCGAGAGCAGCCAGCAGATTCAGCAGCGCGTAGATGGGGCCCGGCAGGTACAGGCCCGGCGCTTCACTGACTTCCCCGATATCCATTCCAATGCCATGATGCCGCCGCAGATGGTGAAGGACATCTGCCAGATCAACGATGCCGGCCGCACGCTGCTCAAGACGGCCATGGAGCGCCTCGGCCTCTCCGCCCGCGCCTACGACCGTATTCTGAAGGTGGCCCGTACCATTGCCGACCTGGGCGGTGCTGACGATATCCGTATCGAGCATCTGGCCGAAGCCATTCAGTACCGCAGCCTCGACAGGGAAGGCTGGGCAGGCTAGCTACTCTCTCTGACCCGGACTGCAGGAGACTTGCAGTGGAGCCACCACAGCAATGCGCAAAGAAAAACCCTCACTTGCAGGCTGCAAATGAGGGTTTTGGTGATCCCGCTGGGATTCGAACCCAGGACCCATACATTAAAAGTGTATTGCTCTACCAGCTGAGCTACAGAATCGGTTCCCGTGGCGCTGAAAGTGCTTTCTGCGGAAGGGATTGCAAAAGTACTAGCCGCATTCGTTTTCTCCAAACACTTTCGCTTTCCTGAGGCCATCTATACACTTTTCCCACAGCAACTAAGCTGCTTATCAAGCATATATAAATCAAAATAAATTTCCTGCACAAAGAATGAGACGGCCGTTTTGCCTAACAGAATAAGTAGGAGCTTTGCGCTCGAGAACTTTCGAGGTGCGTTATGTACAAAGCCCTGCTCAAACCCCTGCTCTTCCAGCTCAATCCGGAAAACGCGCATCATCTGGTATTCGATGCTTTGCGGCGGGCACACGGGCTGCCTGGTGCTGCGGCGCTGCTGCGCGGCCTCTACGATTTTCAGGATGCGGGTCTGGAGCGGGAAGTGTTTGGCCTGCGGTTTCGCAATCCGGTGGGGCTGGCCGCCGGCCTCGACAAGAACGCCGAGTTTACCACTGAGTTGGCAGCGCTGGGCTTTGGATTTGTGGAAATAGGAACCGTGACGCCGCGGCCGCAGCCCGGCAACCCGGCCCCGCGCCTGTTCCGGCTCCCGCAGGATGAGGCGCTGCTCAATCGGATGGGGTTCAACAACGACGGCGCTTCTGCCGCCGCCGAGCGGCTGCGCCAGGCCAGGCCCGCCGGCCTTATCATTGGCGGCAACATTGGCAAAAACAAGGACACGCCCAATGAACGGGCCGCGCACGACTACGTGGCCTGCGTGGAGGCGCTGCACGCGGTAGTCGATTATTTCGTGGTGAATGTGTCGTCGCCGAATACGCCGGGGCTGCGGCAGCTACAGGAGCGGGAGCCGCTGATCAGGCTGCTGCAGCAGGTGCAGGAACGCAACGCTATGCTTCCGGTACCGCGGCCGCTGCTGCTCAAGATAGCGCCCGACCTCACCGACTCTCAGCTCGACGATATTCTGCTGATTGCCCGCGAAACCCGGCTCAGCGGCCTCGTAGCCACCAATACAACCATCAGCCGCGACGGACTCCGGACGCCGGCCGGGCACGTGAGCAGCCTCGGGGCCGGAGGCCTGAGCGGCCGGCCGCTGCGGCAGCGGGCCACTGAGGTTATCCGCTATCTGCACCGCCACAGCGAAGGAATGCTGCCCATTATCGGGGTGGGCGGGATACACTCAGCCGCCGATGCGCAGGAAAAGCTGGCGGCCGGCGCTTCGCTGCTGCAGCTGTATACCGGCTTTGTGTACGAAGGTCCGGGGCTGGTTAAGAGCATCAATCGGCAGCTGGCGGGCCGGTAGCGAGCCTGCACTTCTAGGCGGCCTCCGGCTGGATTCTTACTTCTACCATGTCGGTGGGGCGCTGGCTCTGCCGGAATCTGGCTTTGTAGCGGCTCTGCACCCAAACCAGGGGAGGCACCATGACCAGCGTGGGCCACAGGAAATTCCAGGGACCGGGAATGAAGTGCAGGCTGGTGGCGGAAAAGGCGGAAACAGCTGCAATGTAGGAGCCGACAAAGCCTGACATGTGGTTCAGCAGCCACTGGCCCGGCGCGGGCGGTGTGGTGCGCACATACGACCAGAGTTGCCGGCCGGTAGTCAGCAGCCCAATGGCCCCGAATACCAGTGACGGCACGACGCCAGTTCTCAGACCATAGGCCAGCGTACCGCCGAACACCAGCAGCCCGGCTCCCACTCCTGCCCAATCGATAAATGCCGGGCGCTGGCCCTGGCTGAGCTTCTTGAGATACAACGACCGGTAGCCGAACCACGCCAGGTAGAGGCTGAAAACGCCCGTCAGCAACAGAAACGTGAGCCCATTAGCCCAGGCCGACAGGATGGCGGTGCACCCGGCTACCACCATTGCCCAGAAAAACACCCGCCCCCATAGCCGGTGCGCGGGGCCGCCTTTGCGCACGTACAGCGCCACCGGCGCGACAAAAAAGCCCAGAAAGCCTGCGGCAATATGCAGCCAGCGGTTGTAGAGCAGGAAGGTTTCCATAGCGAAGGCGGAAGAAGTGAAAGCGGCGCGTGACCTACACGACGACGGGGGAAATTCCGCGTACAGCCCGCCAGTCGCAACTTTTCCTTTCCCAACCGGCAGTTAAGCCGCCCGAAGCGCTGCAGGGCGCTGCCGAAGTTTTCCGGCGGCTACAGCTTCACGCCCACTTTCCACTCTATCACATCGGCGGAGCCGCGGTGCACTTTCAGGTCTACGGCCCCAAACAGCCGGTCGGTGGCATGGTATTTCAGCCCGATTCGCTCGTAGTAGAAGTTGTTGGACTTGTACGGGTTGTAGAGGTAGAAGCCGAAGTGCGTGACAACGGCCAGCCGCCCGAACAGCAGCTCGTGGCCTACCAGCACGCCCGCCTTTTTCACGTCGGGCAGGTTGTCGGTTGTGCGGGCTGTGTCGCGCTGCTCCTGCAGCAGGCTCCGGTCGTAGAAGCCCTCCAGCCCGACCAGCAGGTTGCTTTTGCGGCCCACGCGCCGCCCGCCCAGCACCGACACCGACTGCACCAGATACTTTTCCCGGTCGATGGGGCTGCGCTGCTTCAGGCCGAAGCTGGTGCTGATATTCAGAAAGTTGCGACCCAAATCGGCGGGCGTATCGTTGGCGGGCCGCACGGCCGGCACAAAGGGGCGCTGCTGGTGGTAGTTGAAGCCCAGGAATACGGTGGGCAGGTTGATGCCGAAGTTGGGCTTGGTGGTTGCGCCGTTGGAATAGTGGTTCAGGCCCAGCCCGACCAGCATGCCCAGATGCTCAGCCACGGCCACATCGTACTCCAGCCGCAGCTGCAGCGTGGCGTTCAGCTTCGAGCTGACGATGGTGTTCTTGTGGTTGGATTCGAGGCTGAACGGATTGGTGAAGTAGGCCAGGCCGGTACCCACCCGGAAGTTCAGCTCGTGCCGGGGCCGGCGCAGAAAGCTCTTGTTGATGTAGGTAGTGGCCGCGTAGGAGCGCCCCAGCACCGGGTTGTGGTAATCGTAGTAGACCAGCGCCACGCCCAGCTTGGGGTAGCGGTACCAGGCGTGCCAGGGCTCCGAGCCATTGGTCTGGCGCTGCAGGTTCAGCTCGAACCCGGTGGGGTGCGACACGGCCAGATGCCGGATGGCCGGAGTATGCGCAATGATGAAGCTGCCCTGCGCGTAAGCCCCCAATACCAAAGGCCCCTTCTGCTGCTTGGCCGGCTCCTCGCCCTGCGCCTGCACCGCGCCAACCTGCCCGACTGCCGGGGCAGACAGGAGCAGCAAACCTAAACCGTATCGAATCATCATAGTGCTACATGCCCACTCTCCAAAAGTAGCAAAAGCCGCCCGATGCCGCACCCGGACTGGGCCGGATGCCTGGGCTCCGGGCACAAAAATCCACTAAAAAAGCCCCGGAAACTTATCCTTGGGCAGAGGCAGGTAAGCCACTAGTACTGACAGGCTTCGCGGAAACGGCTGGAGGCCAGACGTGTAATTCTGCTCGATTCTGGCACTATTCCACAACCTAACCCCCTGATTTCCCGATATGAGTCCCTGAAAACCTTGCCGAACGCGGCTCAGGTGTGCTGCCGGATCAGGTGTTTACCTCACTCCCCCCTCCCTTATGAAAAAGTACATTGCTCTCACGCTGGCGCTGGCGTCAGCGGCTTCTATTGCGCAGGCTCAAGATGCCGGCGGCTTCCGCATCGGCGTAAAAGTTGGCGGTACGTATTCCAACGTTTCCGGCGACAACGTAAGCCAGATTACCGGCCCCAACTACAGCACCGACCTCGGCGACTACAAGCTGGGCTACAATGCGGGTATCGGCGCTATTATTCCGCTGAGCAGCGACGGGTTCTTCTCGTTTGCGCCGGAACTGCTCTACAACCGCAAGGGCTACGAAATCCAGTCGAAGCAGACCACGGGCCTGGCAGCAGGGATTAAATCGGTAGAGCAAGAGCAGCAGCGCGTGCTGCACTACCTGGATGTGCCGTTGCTGGCCCGCATCAACGCGGGTGGGTTGTTCTTCGAGCTTGGCCCCCAGGTAAGCTACCTGTTCGGGTCGAAAAACAAATCGGAAACGACCACCAAGTTTGCTGACGGCACCAAAGACAAGGTGGAAAACAACGGCGGCTTCCTCGACTACACCGGCATCAGCCGCGACGACGCCTACAAGTCCGACCTGGCCCAGTTCGATATCAGCGGGGTGGCCGGCGTGGGCTACATGACCGATGGCGGCCTCAGCCTGGGTCTGCGCTACGCCCGCGGCTTCAACTCGCTCATCGACACCAAAGACACCGACAACGAGCCGAAAGCATTCAACAATGCCTTCACGCTGCAGCTCGGCTACCTGATTCCGACCCGCTAAGCCTCTTACGCACAGCCAAACGGCTCCTCCCATACTTTGGGAGGAGCCGTTTCCTTTTGGGATTGGCCTGGCCCTACGTCTCATGTAGCCTATACCGATGCTGCGCGGGCTTGAAGAGTGCTATACTCCTGGCTGCCACAGCACAACAGTATTAAGTTTATAAAATGATTCATCTGGCATACTGAATTTTTAATAAAACAAATAGTATTTTCAGGCGTTGCGAGGCGTCTCGCACTTCCTCTTTTCCACGCTTAACGGTATCCCGATTATGAAGAAGCTAGTTCTCACTTTGGCCTTGGTCGCCGGCGCGGCCTCCCTTAGCCACGCGCAGGGCGTGAAGCTGGGCGTAAAAGCAGGAGCCTCGTACGCCAACGTCACCGGCGACGACACGGAAGATGCCAAATACAAATTCGGGTTCAACGCGGGTCTGACGGCCAACTTCGGCTTCTCCGACTTGCTGTCTTTCCAGCCCGAACTGCTGTACTCGCAGAAAGGCTTCCAGTTTGAAGACGATGCGATTGACCTGAAAGTAAAGCAGACCTACCACTACGTAGATGTGCCGCTACTGCTCAGAATCAATGCTGATGGTCCGTTCTTCGAATTGGGCCCGCAGGTGGGGGTACTGCTCGGCCAGAAGTCGAAGGTGACAGTTGACGGCGACGACGTTGACTCCGATTCGGACTCTGACCTCGACGGCTACAACCGTGTTGATTTCGGCTACATTGCCGGCCTGGGCTACCAGCTGGAAAGCGGCCTGAGCGTGGGCGTGCGCTACAACGGCGGCATCGGCAGCATCTTCGAAAACAACGACGACTCCGGCAAGGTGCGCAACTCCGTGTTCCAGCTGCAGCTTGGCTACCTGTTCGGCGGCAAGTAAGCCACTTCGCTCCTGCCTGAAAAGCGGCTCTCCTGTTCCGGGAGAGCCGCTTTTTTGCTTCTCAAGAAACAAATACCGCCCTTTGCGCAGATATTTTTGCACTGTAGCAAGCCAGAATATAGAAACAACGCTACCTTTGCGCGCTGCAAAAAAGCAGCACTGTTCTATTCCACACTTTTCAAGAGTATGAAAAAAGTAATTCTTACCCTCGCTATGGCCGCTGGTGTAGCTTCGTTCAGCCACGCTCAGGGTGTAAAAGTTGGCCTGAAAGGCGGTATCAACCTGTCTACGTATGCCGGCGACGACGCTGATGGCTCTGCTCTCAAAGTTGGCCCTCTGGCCGGCGTTGCCCTCAACCTGGGCATCAACGACATGCTTTCTGTGCAGCCGGAAGTACTGTACTCCGTAAAAGGCGCTCAGGACGAGGAAGACAGCAAGTTCAAGCAAAATCTGAGCTACATCGATATTCCGGTGCTGCTGAAGTTCAACGCCGATGGCCTGTTCTTCGAGTTGGGTCCGCAGCTGGGCATCCTGGCTTCGGCCAAAGCCAAGTACGACGACGACGACATGGACATCAAAGACGGCTTCAACACGGTTGATTTCGGCTACGTAGCCGGCGTGGGCTACCAGCTCGATGGTGGCTTCAACCTGGGCCTGCGCTACAACGGGGGCATCACCAACGTAGCCAAGGAAGTTGAGATTCTTGGCGACAAGTATCAGGCTAAAGTGCGCAACAGCGCCTTCCAATTCTATGTAGGCTACATGTTCGGCGGCAAATAAGCTACCCGGCATTCCTGCCAAAAGGCCCGCTTCTCTCCGGAAGCGGGCCTTTTTTGTAGCCGGCGGTTCGGGCACCCGGAGTTTTCCGCGTAGCTTTGGCCGCTTATATTCTCTTACACTTTCGTGGTTTTCACGCATGAAAAAGCTTATTCTTTCCCTGGCGCTGGTCGGATTTAGTACCCTGGGGGCGCAGGCGCAGAGCGCCCGCCTCGGCCTGAAGGCCGGTGGCTCGCTCACTACTTTCACCGGCGACGCGGCCGATGGCGAAGACCAGAAATTTGGGTTCCATGCGGGTCTGTTCGCCAATCTGGGCATCAACAGCACCTTCTCTATTCAGCCCGAGCTACTCTACTCGCAGAAAGGCTCCAAGGAAAGCTTCGGCAACACGGACGTCGTCAACCGCTTCAGCTATATTGACGTGCCGGTGCTGCTGCACATCAACGCGCGGGGGCTGTTTTTCGAGGTGGGCCCGCAGGTGGGCTTTCTGGTGGCGGCCAAAACCGAGCTGGGCAATCTTTCGCAGGACATCAAGAACGACTTCAACACCGTGGATTTCGGCTACGTGGCCGGCCTGGGCTATCAGCTGTCCAACGGCCCCGGCATTGGGCTGCGCTACAACGGCGGCTTCACCAAGCTGCCCAAGGCCGTACCCGTTGGCAATACCACTTACCAGGCTGACCTGCGCAACAGTGCTATTCAGCTCTATGTGACTTATATTGTGGGTAAATAGCCGTTGGTTACAGCTACCCCCCTATTCCTTAAAATACTTGATTTATGAAGAGCGTTTTTCTCGCACTATGCCTGCTGGCAGGCTTAGGCACCGCGGCGCAGGCGCAACAGTCGGCGCTGGGGCTGCGGGGCGGCCTTAACCTGGCCCGCTATGCCGGGCCCAATTCCCGGGGCGGCTCCACGCTGGCCGGCGGGCTGCTGGGCCTCACCGTGACGTCTACGTTCAGCAAGGCGGGCACTACGGCGCTGGAGTTTGAGCTGCTGTATTCGGGCAAGGGCACGAAAGCGGAAGAAGGCAATCAGCAACTCACGCAACGCCTACACTATCTCGATATGCCCGTGCTGCTACAGTTTCGGCCGGGCAAGATGGAGCTGGAGCTGGGGCCACAGTTTGGGTTGCTGGTGGCCCATAGCACCAACTACTCGGATGGGCGCGGCAACCGCCTCCGAAGTGTAGGCACCGGCGGCTTCCGGTCGTTTCAGGTTGGCTACGTGGCGGGCATCGGCTACCGCGCCCCCACCGGCGTTGGATTTGGCTTCCGCTATAACGGGGCCGTCAGCGACATTGGCGCCGGTAGCGGCCTGCGCAATTCGGTGTTTCAGTTGCAGCTGAGCTACCTGCTTCAGTCGCTGCAGCCGGAGCCCGAGTTCAGCAACTAGTAGTAGTGCTGAAATCCGTTGGACTTTATCTAACTTTGCAGTATCATTTTACTATTTAAATATGAAAAAAGCTCTCCTTTCTTTGGTCCTGTTGGGGGGCCTTTCTTCTGTAGCTTCTGCACAATCTGTGCGCTTCGGCCTGAAGGCAGGAGCCACTTTGGCTAATTTCCGCGGCGACGACATCGAAGACACTAAGTCCATTTATGGCTACCACGCAGGATTTGCAGCCAACTTGGGCATCACTGAGCACCTGTCGCTACAACCTGAACTTCTGTATTCGCAGAAGGGTACCAAGCTCGAAGAGGATAATGTGAAGCTAGTACAGCGCCTGCATTACATCGACATTCCGTTGTTGGTGAAATACAATTTTGGTGGCGCTTTCGTGGAGGCAGGCCCGCAATTCGGTTTGCTGGTATCTTACTCTTCCAAGCTCAAGGACGACAACGACGAGTTGGACCTTTCAGACCTGGAGTATAACCCCTACACCCCTTCTGATGTGGGTTTCGTGGTAGGCGCCGGGTATCAGCTAGGAAACGGCCTGACGGCCGGAGTACGTTATAACGGCGGCCTGTCGCGCATAGCGGCCCCCGACTATAACAACAAGCTTAAAGTGCATAACTCGGCATTTCAGGTGCAGATTGGCTATATGTTTGGCAGCGGCGAATAGCCTACCTCCACCCAAACTTTAGTAAAAAGGCCCGCTTCTCTCAATAGAAGCGGGCCTTTTTACTAAAAGCGAGGCTCTTTACTCCTTATGCCTTCATGGCGGCCGCATAGTTGCGGTAGAAGTGCGGAATGGTTTCGATGCCTTTCAGGAAGTTGAATACGCCGTAGTGCTCGTTGGGCGAGTGAATAGCGTCAGAGTCGAGGCCGAAGCCGAGCAGCACGGTATCGAGGCCCAGCTCCGATTTGAACATGGCTACAATCGGGATGGAGCCGCCGCCGCGCGTAGGAATGGGGCGCTTGCCGAAGGTGGTTTCCATGGCATCGGCAGCAGCTTTGTAGGCCACCGAATCAGTTGGCGTCACGACTGGCTCGCCGCCGTGGTGGGGCTTCACGACTACCGTTACGCCGGCCGGCGCAATGCTTTCAAAGTGCTGCTGAAACAGGGCCGTAATTTCTTCGGAGGTTTGGTTGGGCACGAGGCGCATTGAAATTTTGGCGAAGGCCTTGGAGGCAATAACCGTTTTGGCACCTTCGCCGGTGTAGCCGCCCCAGATGCCGTTCACGTCCAGCGTGGGCCGGATTCCGATGCGCTCCACGGTGGTATAGCCCTTTTCGCCGTAGATGTCTTTCAGGCCGATGCTTTGCTTGAACTCGTCGTCGGAGTGCGGCACGCGGTTCAGCTCGGCGCGCTCTTCGGCCGAAAGCACGGCTACGTTGTCGTAGAAGGCGGGGATGGTGATGTGGTTGTTTTCGTCGTGCAGCGAGGCAATCATCTTGCAGAGCACATTGATGGGGTTGGGCACGGCACCGCCGTAGAGGCCGGAGTGCAGGTCGCGGTTGGGGCCCGTCACTTCCACCTCGTGGTAGCTCAGGCCGCGCAGGCCCACTTCGATGCTGGGCACGTCGTTGGCGAGCATGCCGGTATCCGAAATCAGAATCACGTCGGCGGCCAGCTTCTCTTTGTTGGCGCGCACGAAGATGCCCAGGTTGCTGGAGCCGATTTCCTCTTCGCCCTCAATCATCACTTTGATATTGCAGGGCAGGCCGCCTTCCTGGTTCATTACTTCCAGCGCCTTCACGTGCATGTACACCTGGCCTTTGTCGTCGCAGGCGCCGCGGGCGTAGATTTTGCCGTCCTTGATAACGGGCTCAAACGGCGGCGAGGTCCACAGCTCGTAGGGGTCGGCGGGCTGCACGTCGTAGTGGCCGTACACGAGCACCGTGGGCAGGCTGGGGTCGATGATTTTCTCGCCGTAGACGATGGGGTTGCCGGCGGTCTGGCACAGCTCCACGTTGTCGAGGCCTACTTCTTCTAGGCGGGCTTTGAGAAACTCAGCGGCGCGCAGCACGTCGCCGTGAAACTTGGGGTCGGCGGAAACCGAGGGAATACGGAGCCAGTCCAGTAGCTCACTCAGAAAACGGTCCTGGTTCTGTTCGAGGGTAGCAGCCATGCGGGCACGGGGGTTAGTGGGGAATGCGGGGGTAAAGGTAGGAAAGGGCAAGGTAGCGTAGAACTCAGCGCGTACGCTATTCTCCGGGCCGAGAAACGGGCGGCGCGGCTGCTTCAGCCAGCAGGCTTTCCAACAAAGCGGCTTCATGGTCCAAGGCTGAAATACGGGCCTCCAACAGCCGCTGCGGCCCGGCCCCATAGTGCTGGGCAAGGGCCTCCATGGCTTCAGCTTCGAACGTGGCCAGCCACCGTGCTTCCCGCGCCGGGTCGCTGACCGGGCCGGTCCAGGCCCTGAGGGCCGGCACCGCTGCCAGCCGCGCCTCGTAGGGGGCGGCATGGCGGCGCAGCTGCCGTAGCTGGTAGCGCAGCCGGTCGGCATGATGCCGGCAGTAGTCCAGTCGCGCTTCAACAGGCTCCCGCTCGATGGGTGGCGGCGGCAGCGGGGCAATTGCCCGCGACCCGCTGGTGAGGTCCAGCGTACGGCCCGCCATAGCCATAGCCAGCCGGGCATCCTGCACGCCCCGGCCTTGGGGTAGTGCCCGCCGCCCCGTTTCTACCAGCGCCAGGGTAGTACGGTCGATGCCTAGCCAAGCCGCCAGACGCTCCTGAGTGAGGGCAAAAAACTTACGAAGTGAAGCATCCATGGTCTTGGCTTACAGATGCAACACTTTACCAAACAACTCTAGTAATTGTTGCATATAGGCATGCAACACCTGTGGGTGCAACAATTTAAAATTGTTGCACCCACAGGTGTTGCAGAGTGATTTAACCGTTTTCAGCGGCAGCAAACGCTGCTTATTTCCGTTTCCACGGCAGCGGCACACGGCTTTCGGTGCCGGCGCGGAGGCGGCCGATATTAGCGCGGTGGGTGTAGATGAGCAGCCCGGCGACGATGAAGCCGAACCACAGCAGCAGCGGATTCTGCGGGCGGAACGCGGGCAGCAGCTGGAGTAGCGCAAACGTGACGCCAGCCGTCATGGAAGAGAGAGAAACGTACTGCGTGGTGGCCAGCACCGCCAGAAACACCAGAATGCAGACGCCCACCGTGGCCGGAGCAATAGCCAGCATCACACCCAGAATGGTGGCCACGCCTTTGCCGCCCCGGAAGCCCGCAAACACCGGGTAGATGTGCCCCACCACGGCCAGAACACCGCAGGCCAGTTGAAAATACAGTAGCTGCCCGGCCTCAATGGCGCCCTGATTGAGCATCACGGCAGCCAGCGAGGTGGCGGCCCAGCCTTTCAGCACATCAATGGCCATGACGAAGGAGCCGGGCTTTTTGCCCAGCACCCGGAAGGTATTGGTGGCGCCCGCGTTGCCGGAGCCATGCTCCCGGATATCGAGGCCGAAGAAGCGCTGGCCCACCCATAGGGCCGTGGGGATGGAACCGAGCAGGTAGGCCAGCAGCAGCAGACCGAGGATGAGGGGAATATTCATGGGGGCGAGGTCAGGAGCCAAAGATAGAAGTATGCCCCGGTTGGAGACGCCGCACAGTTTCGTGCTGGTCCGCCGCCGTAGGCGTCCGGCCGGTCGTCGTATGCTGCCGTTGTTTCGGGTTGGGGTGTTGCGCGGGTGGCACGCACGTCGACCGGTCGGACGCCTACGGCGGCGGACCGGGGCAACAAAAAACTGCCCCGACCTAAGTGGCCGGGGCAGTTGCGTGGGGGCTTAGGAGCCGCCGAAGGGGTCGTTTTCGTTGGCCTTTTTCTTCTTCTCTTCTTCCTTGGCCTTCTTCTCTTCCTCTTTCTTCAGCTTCTCCGCTTCTTTGGCTTTGCGCTCTTCCTCCTTCTTAGCCTGCTTGGGGTCTACGGCGGGCTCGGTGGCCGCGGGCTCGGGAGTGGCTGGTTTGGCGGGAGCGGGTTCAGTGGCTTTTTCCTTGCTTTTCTTAGGCGCATCGGCCGCTGGCTCGTCGGCTACAGGATCAGCCTTCTTCTCCTTTTTCTTGGTGGTTTCTACCGGTGCGGCCCCGGCATCTCCCCCACCGAAGGGGTCGTTGGGGTCGGCGGCGGCTTCCTTCTTGTTCTTTTTCTTCTTGTCTACCGGTGCTTCCTCTATCGGCATGCCATCAGCATCGAAGGCGGGCTCGTTGCCTTTCTTCTTTTTCTTCTTGGTATCCTGATCGAAGTCGAAGTTGCCGGTGCTCTGCGAGGCGGCCGAAACCGGGGCGGCGCGCTTCTGCTTGGGGTCTTCCCTGAGGTAGTCGCGGCGGAAGCGCACCAGGTACTGCTGCACCTCCTGGTCGTCGCCGAGGTAGAAGCCGTACTGCGTGGCCGTGTTGTAGTCACCCTTGGCGGCACGCCCGATGATTTCGTCGAACGAGCCGTGCTGCGCCTTGGCCAGCATGGCCGTGCCCGAGTACTTCAGGAAATACCACGTCTGGGGCTCGGCCTCCAGGTACAGGTTCACCTCGTCGGTGTTGTTGTCGCCTTTATGGATTTCGATGTGGCCGTCGATGAGCACGTTCAGGTCTTTCTTGCCGATGCTCACGAGGCCAATCTTACCCACCGAGTACCACGCCTTGAACTTCTCGCTCCAGCGCAGGTCCACTTTGTTGAGCACTACGGTGTGCAGCATCTTGGGCGAGAGTTTCTGCAGCGGCTCATACTTGCCACGCCGCGCCGAATACGCCTGCACGGCTTTGTTGCCCATCATTTCGCCCAGCTTATACAACTCTTCCTGCGAGCCATTGAGCGCTTCGGGCGAGCCTTTGGTGTTGGTGGCCATATCCGTAGCCATGGCTTCCACGGCCTTCTCCGGCATGTTGATGTCGAAGGCCATGAAGGTGTCGAGATTATAACGGTTGCTGTCGGGCTTGGCCGTGCCTACCCCGGCCGCCGTGATGCCGTAGTCCTTGTTGGAGTTGATCAGGTTGAGCTTGCCCCGGAAGCTCAGGCCGCCGGTCGAGTCGGTGAAGGTCAGCACCGAGCCCTCGTAGATGTTGGGGTCGGTGAGGTCGTGGTTGGCAATGGTGTAGAGCCCTTTCTTCTGATCAAACGACAGGTAGCCGCCTACCTGGAACAGGTTCCGGTCGATGATGTCCTGCTTGGGGCCCGCGTAAAGCGGATATACCTTGCCGGTGCCTTCCGACATAAACAGGCCCGTAAACAGCGCGCTGGCGTCGCCTACTTCATCGGCCTTACTGCGGGTGGGCGGTGCTACCGGGTCGGGGATGCGCAGCCGGATGGCTTTGGGGTCGATGGAGTCCTGCACCGCAAACCAGTCGGCGGAAGTGGGAAGCTTGCTGAACTCAAGGCGGCCCTGCCCGTCGAAGATGAAGCCGCGCCGCTTGGAGTTCATGTTCACGCCACCGCGGTAGGCAATGCGCGGCGCCAGATGAAACTTGTCCTTGGCATCAATAGAGGCCACGGCCATCGTAGCGGGCGAAGGCGGCGCATCTTCCAGCACGTTGCCTTTCTTCAGCAACCCGCTCTTCTTGCCGCCTTTGGCGCTGGCCAGCATAGCCGTCGAATCGACCTGGAAGTTGGCGAACTTGATGGCGAAGGAGTCGGCGGAAGCATTTTTGTAGCTATACAGCGCGTTGCCGGTGAAAGCCGTGCGCGACAACACCTTGATTTCGCCTTTGTACAGGCTGTGGAACTTGGCCAGCGTATCCATCACGATACCGGCATTCTGGAAGGTGCGCATCTGGGCGTTGGCCAGGATGTACACCTTGTTCGAGTCGGGCTCAATCCAGGCGTCGGCGGCGGCAATGCGCGGCACGCCACCCGCAATCAGGCGGTAGCGGGTGAGGTCGTACTGGCCGGTAGCGGCCCGGAATTTCAGGCCTTTCTGGTCCGGTTTGGTCGAGTAGAAGTAGGAGCGCGTCGAGTCGGCGCCGGGCGCTACTTTCAGCTGCACCAGCTTCTTCTTGAAGTCCCACTTGCCGCCCGACAGCGTGGTTTTGTAGTCGGAGTACGGCAGGTCGATGCTGGACTTGGAGTCGCCCTCTTCGCGGGCAAACGACGTGTTGCCGTTCTTCACGTCGTAGGAGAAGGCCACGTTGTTGGCCGTGAGGGCCGGCTTGTTGGGCTCCGCCGACTTGATGCTAAGCGTGGACTTTTTGCCGGTGTAGCTGGTGGGCTTGAAGGCAATCTGGGTGGAGCGGATGAAGGACTGCGGGCCATCCATGCCCCCGTCGCCGTAGAGGCCGCCGGGCGTGAGCGTGGCCGTGCCCTTGAAGCCGTACTGGTCGCCGTACATCTTCATGGCCAGGCCCTGCGGCTGGGTGCTCAGGTACATCGAGTCCTGCTTCACGGCCCACTTCATCTGGTAGCCGGCCGGCAGCGTCACTTTCGTAAACTCGGTGCCATTGAGCGGCCCGGGCAGAATAACGCCCGATTTGCCTACCGTCACGACGGAGTCTTTGTAGAAGATGAACTGGTCGCTTTGCAGCGTGCTGGTGAGGTACTTGATGTCGCCGACGCCCTGAATACCGCGGTTGCTCATCTTCACTTTGTTGAAGAGGCGGCCCTTGCCGCCGTATACCGGCACGCCTTCCTTGGGCAGGTCGTAGGTGAAGCCCAGCGAGCCATCTTCCTGCAGAATCAGCTTGGTTTTCAGGTCCGGAATGATGCCGCCCGACACAAACGTGCCCTTGAAGCCCACCGCCGAGCGGTTTTTGTTGTTGAGCGAGTCGAGTTTGAACGGCGGAATGTCGAAGTAGACGGTGGTATCGTAGGCGCCGCCCAGCACTTCCGGCTTGTCGAAGTACACGTAGGCACCGGTGGTAGCATCAAACGACGGATACGCGCCCATCTTCTTGCGCCCCGACTTGTTGTTGGGGTGGTTGATGTAGAGCTTGCCGGTGGAGGTTTTCTTCTTGTTGGTGAGCGTGAAGTCGGTGTCCTTGCGGGCCTTCATGACGGAGCCTTTCGAGCCCTTGCCCTTCACGATGATGGAGTCAATCTGGGCCAGGTCGATGAAGAACCCATCATAATCAAACTTGAACTCCTTGCCCTTGAACACGAACGACGAGGCCACCACCGTCCCGTTGAACAGGATTCCCCGGTTCTTCTGAATGCGGATGATGCTGGAGTCCGGCTTTACGAACACCGTCACGGAGTCGTCGGAGAAGTTGAAGCGGTCCACGCCCCGTACAATCAGGTCGTTGGTGTTCAGGTTGAGCGTGGCGTTCTTGCCCGAGGGCGAGAGGCTCTTGATGGCAATATGGTCGTAGTCTTTCTTGCCGCGGCTCGAATTCACGTAGTGCGTGGCCTTGGGGCGCAGCGTAATCTGCTGGGTCTGGGGGTTCCAGTCCACGTAGCCGTCGCGGGCGAGGCCGGCGGCGGCGGAGCGCACGTTTTCGGGCTTGAGCTTGCGGAAATCAGCCACTTCCTGCACCGTGAAGCGCCGCTTGTTGCCGTTTTCAGCGCTGTAGCCCACCACCATCTGCAACGGGTGCAGCTTGTTGATGGCCTTGATCTGCTGGTAGCGGGTGTTGGTGTAGAATTCCTTGCTCTCGAAGTTGGCCGTCACCTGGTTTTTGGCCGTGAGCATGGAGAAGTTGATGTCGGGCGTGCGGATGGGCCAGGTGAGCATCTCCGCCGTAATTTCCATCTGGTGGTAGCTGTCGAAGTAGGGCGTGGCCTTGTAGAGGCCAGCCTCGCGGGCCAGCTGCAGCACCTGGCTTTTCTTCGTGTATTTCAGCTTCACCCCGGGGTGCGTGAGCGAGTCAATCTTGTCCTCGAAAATGGTAACAGCCGCCCGCTCCGCCGTAATCAGCGAATCGCCGAGCACGTAGGCCCGCGACGAAGCCCGGAACTTGGGCTTGCCGTCCAGGTCCACGAAAATGCGCGACAACGACCCATCCAGCGCCGCCGACAGCATGCGGCTGCCCGCCAGCGAGAAGCCGCCGTAGTAGCGGATATTGTCGCCGATGTTCTTGATGCGGGCGTCGTTGGTGAGGGAGATGAAGCGCGGATAGCCGGAGTCGGTGGCGCCGGGCTTTTTCTTCAGGCTTTTGTAGGAAAGGGCCCCTTTCACGGGCGCTTCCAGCACCGCCGGATAGGTCAGCGTCACGGGCTCAGCCGTAAATTCGGCTTTGCTCAGGTCGAAGTCGTAGGTAGTGAGGTCGGCGGTGGCGGGGTTGCCGTTCACCTGCCAGCCGTACTGGCCGCCATAGCCCACAAACTTGCCGGTCTGGGGCACCACGGCGCCACTGGTTTTCTTGATGGTGATGGAGTCGCCGCCGGTCGACATGAACAGGTCGGCATCCTTCAGCACCAGCACCGGCCCGCGGGTAGGCGGCGCCACGTAGTTGTCGAAGTAGGGTGCGGGCTCGAAGGCGGGGGCAGGCTCCGGAGCCTGGGCTGCGGGAGTTGTACCGGCCTTGGCGGGCGTGGTTTTGGCGGGTGTTTTCTTGGCCGGCGTGCCCCAGCCGTCGTTGCTGTCGCCCCAGCCGCCACCGCCGCTGCTCCACAGGTCGGCCGTGTCCCAGCCGTCGGACTTGCGCTTTTTGGGCGCGGCTTTCTTGGCAGCCGGCTTGGCGCCGGGCTTGGTGTTGAGAGGTTGCGTAACTACCGCCGCCGCCGCCGGAGCCGGGGCTGGTGCCACTGCGGCCGGCGCCATGCTGGGCATGTCCTGGTCGTTGTAGGCAAACGAGAACGTGCCGCCGATGACGCGCAGCGTGTTGTAGCGGGAGCTGAACAGCACCTTAGTGTCGAGGAACTGCGCGGCCGAGCTCAGAAACTTGGCGGCTTCAGGACCCGGGTCGGTGCGCACGGTTTTGGTGGCTACCGCCAGAAACTCCGTCATCTGCGCGTCCGAGAAGTTCTGGACCGTAGCGCCGGCCACCACCGCGTTGAACAGCGCCTCCAGGTGTGGGCGCGGCTTGTAGCCCAGCGTCAGCATCTGCTGCGAGAGAGTCACGATGGTGCTCTGGTGCGTAGCGGTGAGCTTGTTGCTGGCCCACAGCTGCTGCAACTTGGCTGCCGTGTTTTTGGCCGCCGCGTTGTTGGTAGCCGCCATCATCAGCTGCACATCCTGCATGAACTGGGCAGGATCAGTGGATAGCTTACCGGTAAAGCGGGCTGCCGGTGCCGGCGTACCGGCGGGCTGAGTTTTAGCTGGTTGTTGCGGCTTGGTCTGCTGGGCCAGCGCTGGCGCACTGAGCGTCAGCACCATGGCGCAAAGCCACCCGAAAGCGTATTGCTTCATAGAAAATTCCGTCGGAACCTGATTAGTCGCCTACAATTTCGGTAAAACGAACGGTATTCTCATGGCAAGGCGCTCCGACTGAGCGTATTCGTCGTTTTAGCCAGTTTCGGGTGAATCCTGTCCAACAATCCCGGGCCGATAGGCAGCTACTTAGTGTCAATGTGCCGCCACAGTATTGGCTGAAGCTGCATACGCGCAGCGCGCATAAAGCCCGCAGAACAGCCTGGCAGCTCATGATGCTTTTGTAAATTTATTGGTGGCGTGGCCTCGTGCTGTGCCGAAAAAGGTATCTTTCCGAACCGCATCTGCGTATCTTCTAAGCAGAACTCTTATAGTGTACTTGTCCCATGCTCAACGCTGCTTCCCGGCTTTCTGCCCTCGCCCCGAACGCGCTGCTGCGCGCAGTCCAGACCTTGCGCGACGATATCACCCAACGTCTGGGCAAGTCTTCGGCCACTGTGGCCGAATGGAAAGACATTCTGCTGCTCGTCGACCCGGAAGTGCAGGTCCGGCCTGAGTGCGGCACCATCATCGTGCGCCGTGGCAAGGCGGCCCTCGACCGGCTGGCCCGCCACTACCTGGTGCCGCCGCATGACGTTCTGCCCAAGCTCAGCCGCAAGTCGCTGGTTCACGAAAACCCCGTCGATTATGGTCTTTCGGATGAAGAATGGCTGGCTCTGTGCCTCTAGTTCTTCTCAGGTAAATTTCATCAAAAAGCCCGATCTGCTAAGCAGACCGGGCTTTTTGATGGGTACAGGTTGTACGTGTCAGGGCTTGCGGAACACGGCCGACACCCAATGGTTCTGCATACGGTGGCTTTCGTAGCGCAGGCCTTCCTTCTCAGCGGCAGCCCGGATCAGCGCCAGGTCTTCCTCGTAGAAACCAGAGAACAGAATGGGGCAGCCGGGCTTCAGGTACTGGCCGTAGGCGCCCATGTCTTCGAGTAGCACGTTGCGGTTGATGTTGGCCAGAATGATGTCGAAGGGTGCCTCGCCTTCCAGCGCCGTGATGTCGCCGAGGCGGGCTTCCACTTTGTCCTGCACGTTGTTTTCGGCGGCGTTGTCGGCGGCATTTTCGGCGGTCCAGGGCTCCACGTCCACGGCCAGCACGTAGCTGGCACCCAGATGCACGGCCATTACGGCCAGAATACCGGTGCCGCAGCCCATGTCCAGCACCCGCTTGCCCTGGTGGTCGATGTCGAGCTGGTTGGTAATCATCAGGGCCGTGGTGTCGTGGTGGCCGGTGCCGAACGACATGCGGGGCATGATGACAATTTCGTACTGCAGGTCGGGGCGGGCCTCGTGGAACGGCGCGCGCACCGACACCTTATCGGCAATTACGAGCGGCTGGAAGTTCTTTTCCCACTCGGCGTTCCAGTTCTGGCGCGTAATCACGCGGTGCTCGTAGGTCAGTTCGCCCAGGCCTTCGTAGCGGCTCATTACCTCCGCAATGGCATCGGCCGAGAACTTGTCCTCGTCGATGTAGGCGCAGAAGCCTTCGTCGTTGTCTTCGAAGGTGTCGTAGCCAACTTCGGCCAGCTCAGCAACCAGAATATCAGACAGCTCGGCGGGAGCCTGCACGCGCACTTCAACAAAATCCATAGTCAGCAGAAAACAGTTCGGGGAAACCGGCCGGGCCGGAAGGCAAAGGTCGCAGGAAAAACCGGGCGCGCCAATGCCCGCCCCAAATCGAAGCGCGCCTTGGCCGGGCACACATCATTGTATCTAACTATTACTTCCTTTGAGCCGGCAATCAGTCCAACTCTCCCTAACCACTGTTCTATGAAAACAACGATTCGCCTCGTAGCTTCCTGCACGTTGCTGGGCCTGCTGGCCGCCTGCGGCTCCAAGGACAAGCCCGCCGAAACGGCTGCCACCGAAACGGCGTCCACCACTACCTAGGTTGCTACGACCACCGAAACGCCTGCCCCAACCACCGAAGCCGCTGCTCCCGCCGCCACCGCCGACGCAACCTTCGACATCAACTCGGTGCCGGTCACCTCAGCCGACCTGGGCTCGTTTCCCTATCTGAGCGGGTTGCAGACCTACGAAGTGAGCACCAGCAACAGCGAGGACTACGATTTCGAAATGGCCTACGTGTATGATGGGAAGAATCTGGTTCCTATCGAAGGCAAAGTGTCGCAGCGCTATTTCAGGCCTAAAAATGGCGAGAAGCAGGCCTCTGAGCTGATGATCCACCGCAACTACGAAGACCTGCTCAAGACGCTGGGCGCCACCAAAGTATCGGACGGAAAACCAGCCAAAGAATCCATCGACAAGATCGGGTACGACAAGATATACAAGCACGGCAAGTGGAGCGTCAGCTCCGACCACGAAACCGACACCTACGTTATCCGGCAGAAAGACAAGGAAGTATGGGTGCAGGTAACCGCGCTGGGCAGCGACGCCAACTACAACCTGACCGTGACGGAACGGGCCGCAATGCCGCAGCAGGCGGGCATCATCAAGGCCGACGAATTAAAAAAAAACTAGAAGCCACAGGCCAGGCCACGCTCTACGTCAACTTCGATACCGACAAAACCAGCATCCGGCCTGAGTCGGCGCCGACGGTAGCGGAAGTCGTGACGCTGCTCCGGCAGAACCCGGCGCTGCGCCTGAGCGTGCAGGGCCACACCGACAACGCCGGCACGCCGGCCCACAATCAGCAGCTTTCGGAGGGCCGGGCGCAGGCGGTAGTAGCCGCGCTTACGCAGGCGGGCATTGCCACCGGCCGCTTGCAGGCCACCGGCTTCGGCCAGACCAAACCCCTGGCCGACAACACCACCGAAGAAGGCAAAGCCCAGAACCGGCGCGTGGAACTCGTGAAGCTGTAAGCTGACCTGTAACGCACAGAAAAGGGCCGTTTCTCTGCAGAGGAACGGCCCTTTTCTGTGCAGCACTATGGCACCTAGTTTTTGCGGCAGCCGGCGAAGGAGCGCACCTTGGTGAAATGCATGCTGAAGTCGGCCAAAGAGCGGTTTTCGGACACGAACAGCACGTAGTCGGCAAAGTCGCGGGCCTCGGTGAGGTACCACAGGCCGGCTTTGTCGGCGAAGAGCTTGTTGTTTTCGGTGAACACCAGCACATCGGCAAAGGCTTCCTCCGGCTCCTCATACACTGCCCCGAAGCAGAAGCCACGGCGGCGCGGGTCCCGCTCCAGGTATACCGAGCCATAGATGCGGCAGGGCTCCAGCGAACCGGCCGGCGCGGCCGCCACAAACGGCACCCGCGGCTGGGGCTGCACCGGGCTCAGGGCCAGCATACCGGAAAGGAGAAGCGTAGAAAGCATAGGATGAGAACCTGGATTGGAGAGCTTAGAACTTAGAAAAACTGCTGAGAGCAAAGAGCTTGCCTGAGTAGCTAAACCTTCAGCAACCTGCTCTAAGTTCTAACTTCTCCTTTCTCGGTTCTGATTTAGAACGACTTGATGATTTCGGTGAAGTCGCGCGACTTGAGGGCCGCCCCGCCGATGAGGCCACCGTCTACGTCGGGCTGGCTGAACAGCTCCCGGGCGTTCTGGGCATTGGCCGAGCCGCCGTAGAGGATGGTGGTGTTTTCGGCCGCTTCGGCGTCGTAGGCACGGGCAATCTGCTCCCGAATGAAGGCATGTACTTCCTGCGCCTGCGCGCTGGTGGCTGTTTTGCCCGTTCCGATGGCCCAGATGGGCTCGTAGGCTACTACCACTTGGTCGAACTCCTCGTTGGACAAGTGAAACAGGCCCTCTTTCAGCTGCTGGCTGATAAAGTTGAAAGTATCGTCGGCTTCGCGGGTTTCCAGGCTTTCGCCCACGCAGAAAATCGGCTTCAGGCCGGCTGCCAGCGCAGCTTTCAGCTTCTGGCTCAGCAGCTCGTTGTCTTCGCGGAAATACTGGCGGCGCTCCGAGTGGCCCAGAATCACATACTCCGCTCCTACCGACTGCAGCATCCTGGCCGATACCTCGCCGGTGTAGGCGCCGCTTTCCTTCTGATGGCAGTTCTGGGCGCCGAGGTGGAACCGTCCACCTTCGGGCAGCTGCTTGCCAATGGCCGACAGGAACGGGAACGGCGGGCAGATAACCACCTGCACGTCGGAGCCGGTTACTTCGTCCTGCACCATGTTGGTGATTTCCGATACCAGCGCCAGGCCGTCCTGGAGCGTCATGTTCATCTTCCAGTTGCCGGCAACGAGGTTTTTACGCATAATGAGGGGGGTAGAGTGGGAATGAATGGGCCGCAAAATACAGACAATTCAGACGCCGAGGCTGCGACGACGACGGCGCGAAGCCAGCACGAAGCTGCCCCCTGCCGCCAGCACCGCCCCAATCAGCGCGGCCCAGGCCAGTTCCGGATACTCGGCCCGGCGGGCCACCCAGATGGCCACCAGCGCCCACGCCACCACCAGCGCAATGGTTTCTTCCTGAAACCGGCGGCTCAGCAGCAGCGCCAGCACCACCACCACGGCCAGCAGCACCAGCGTCAGGAGCACCGTCAGGTTTTCGCCGGTTTGCCAGCCCAGCTGCCGCAACCCAATGGTGACGTTGATGGTGGAGGCCACCGAAATCCAGCCCAGGTACAAGCCAAACGGCAGGCTGATCCAGCGCGGGGCCTTGTGGTCGATGGTGCGGCGCCGGGCCCGCCCGTATACCACGATGAGGCTGCCCAGAATCACCAGCATAGTCGCCACGCTCGGAATAATCAGCTCGTAGGCAAACAGCACCACCCAGCCGGCCGTGGCCAGGCTGGCCAGCGTGAGCGGCCTGGCTACGGCGTCGGGCAGCCCAACCGTGCGCTGGGCCGGCAGTAGCTGCCACATGGCATAAATGGACAGGCTCAGAAAAATCAGCCCCCAGATGCTGAACGCGTAGCCCGCCGGCGTGAGCAGCGTCGGGTATTTGGCCGATACCTCGCCCATGTTCTGCCCGTTGAACGGGAAGGCGTTGGAGTAGTAGTTGAGGAAGATGTTGCCGAAGATGGCGGCGGCGGCCAGCCAGCGCCAAAGGCGGCCGGCAGCAGGGGTTCGGTAGGAATTGTAACTTGAAGACATATGGTGGAATTGTAGTTCCTTCCTACGGGTCAGATTCGGCAGATGTTAGCTCCGGACCGGAAAGGAAATACAGCAGCTGGTGCCACTCGGATGGGGTGCAAACGGGCAGAGTCCCGACAAACTCTGGACCTGGCTATGGTCATACACTACTCTATCACTACGCGCTTAGACAGCATTTCGGCTCCAGCCTGCAGCTGCAGTACGTAGACACCGGCTGCAACGCCCTGCACCTCAAAATCCAGCTTGGTACCCGCAGCGGGCAGCGGTGCCGTTTGATGACGCATCACCTGCCCCAGTGTGTTGCGCAACGTAGCGTGCACCTGCTTAGCTCCAGGCACTGCCGGTAGCAATATTATGAAATGCTGCCGAGCGGGATTGGGATAAATCTGCACGCTGGCAGCACTTAGAGCAGCCACACTGGCAGCCGGGCGCATGGACTCGAAGCGCAACGCGAATCGGCCGGTCAGTGGGCCGGCTGTGGCGGAGAATGTGTAGCGCGGCTGCTGGCTCAACAGGATACTCTGTCCGGTCAGAGAATCGTGCAGATACACGGTAGCCGTGCCTAGGTGGAGCAGTTGGGCAGCTTCCAGCGTATAGTCGTCGGCTTGCGGTAGGCTTACACGCAAAGGCACTACTACGGAGCCGGTCAGGCTCGGCAGGCCGTTGATGGCCTGTTCGGTGCCCGCTGCCAGGGTGCATATCGTAGGCGCCCCACTGACACTCTGTGGAATCTTTAGTGCATCATAGCGCGCATCTGCGCCGGCAGTGGCACCGGCTTCGAAGTACACATAAGTCTCATCAGCAGCGGCGTTGCCTGCACGCGCCAGCGTCAGCTGCAACAGCGGACGATTTTCTGTATTCCGCTGCACCGTGGGCTCCTGCCCAAACGTGGCGACCCGTGCCGCATTGGGTAAGGTAAGACTCACAACCGAATTAGGCTGGCTTACGCGCACGAAAAACCCCTGACCCAGAGGTATTACAGGGTTGCCAATACCGTTGACATAGCTACGGTACCGACCAGTATACTGCCCGGTGCTCTGGTACACGTAGAGCGCCGCATCGAGGCCAGCGGGCACGGCTACTTGGCGCCAGTCCAGCGGCGCAGGAAACGGGTTGCCCAGCAGCTGCCAGCCCGCGTCGGCGTCAGCCCCGCGGCTCAACGTCCGCGTTACGTTACGCTGGTTCGGCACGCCTTGGAAGCTGATGACACTACTGGCGGGCAGATTCACGGTATAGCCTTGGCCTACTGCCAGCGAGTCGGTGAGAGAAGCGGGTGAAACCCACCCCTTATCGAACGGACTCAAGCTCACGGCCGGGCTGTTGGCCAGCCGGGCTTGGTCGTAGCCGAATACCGTGGGAAAAGGTGAAACACTGCCCGGATTGGCGGCCATATTGTAAACCTGATTCACTACCGGCGTGAAGCCTCCTACTGTCAGCATGCTGACGGTAGCACTCCGTACCGGGGCCGACAAGTGGCGGTAGCCAAGGCCTGCGTTCAGATTCGGGTCGATACTGCGCTGGATGATGATGGGCCGGGTGATGAGCGGCCCCGGTGGCACCCCATTCCCTGACCGGTCCACTAGCAGAGCGGTTCCGCGCACGGGGTCAGAAAGCAGCGTAATTGTGCGGGCGGGCCCCGGGACAAGAAGAAAATTCGGGTCGATGATCGTGCTGTTGTTGGTTCTCAGCACTTCCGCAACGCTCACGTCGCTTTGCAGCGCCAGAATGTTGTTTCCTGGAGTCCCTTGTATGTTCACCACATTTGCTATCAGACTACGCACCCGGGAAGGCAGCCCCGAACCCGTGTATTGTACTACGGGCACGGCCTGGAAGCGTATTGCCGCATTGTACACGTAGTTAGCATCGGGGCTATACGAGCGACTGGAAGAGCGGATGCTGCCGCCGTTGGGCGAGGTGCTGCCCGCTGCCATAATGCCGAATGAGTCCCCGATATGCAGTGTCCCGCCCGCCTGCAGCTCAAACGCGCCTCCGCCTACCAGCCATTCATTGGTAATCAGGGTGCCTCCGTCTTCCACGCGCAACAGGCCGGTTACAGCCACGTTGGCACGCATCGTGGCAATGCCGCCCCTGGCAATGGTTAGGTTGGTATAAATGCCCCCAATATTCTGGGCTGAGGAGATGGTCACGGTCTGCGCTGAAGCCGCCGAGGCCAGCAACAGCAGACTCAGCATCAGCAGGACACTCCTCAGCTGCGGACGGCAATGAGTAAGTAGTGGTGTAGTCATACAGCAGTGAAGATAAGGGAGTGGGAAATACCAGCGGCCCCCGGCTATTAAGGGATGGGCGGGCAGGCTGCCGCCAGAGTTGTCTATTTAAATTACTGAATTTATCGTCGCCAGCCTAATGTGGTCAGCATCCTTCTGGCTAAGACGCTATGGGTTAGATTCCAGCCAACTGCTTTATGGTCTGTGCCAAATAAACCACTACAGCTTCTCGGCCAGGAAACGCGCCGTGTGGTTGCTGTCCCGGAGTTTCACCATTTCCTCGGGCGTACCCTCGAAGAGCAGATGGCCGCCGTTCAAGCCGCCTTCGGGGCCCAGATCGATAACCCAGTCGGCGCACTTGATGATGTCCATGTTGTGCTCGATGATGAGCACCGAGTTGCCCTGCTCCACCAGCGCGTTCATGGCCGTCATCAGCTTGTTGATGTCGTGGAAGTGCAGGCCGGTGCTGGGCTCGTCGAAGATGAACAGGATTTTATCGTTCTGCAGGGTGTTGCCCTTGGTCAGGAACGAGGCCAGCTTCACGCGCTGGGCCTCGCCGCCGCTCAGCGTGTTGGCCGACTGCCCCAGGCGGATGTAGCCCAGCCCCACATCATCCAACGGCTTGAGGCGCTCCACGATTTTGGGCTGGTCCTTGAAGAACTCGATGCTGTCCTCAATGGTCATTTCCAGCACCTCGTTGATGCTTTTCTCCTTGTACTGCACGTCCAGCACGTCCTGCTTGAACTTGCGGCCCTCGCAGGCTTCGCAGGTCAGGTAGATGTCGGCCATGAACTGCATTTCAATCTTCACCTGGCCTTCGCCCTGGCACACTTCGCAGCGGCCCCCGTCAATGTTGAACGAGAAGTGCGACGGTTTGAAGCCCCGGGCCTTGGCTAGCTGCTGGTCGGCAAACAGGCTCCGGATGGCGTCGTAGGCTTTCACGTAGGTTACGGGGTTGGAGCGGCTGCTTTTGCCGATGGGATTCTGATCCACGAACTCCACGTGCGTTACCTGGCCGTTCACGCCGGTAAGGCGGTCGAACTTGCCGGTGGCTTCGCCCGCGCCGCCGCCGAGCTGCTTGAGCAGGGCCGGGGCCAGAATCCGCCGAATCAGCGTGGATTTGCCGGAGCCGGACACGCCCGTTACCACCGTCATCACGTTCAGCGGAAACTTTACCGACACGTTTTTGAGGTTGTTTTCGCGGGCGCCGGTCAGCTCCAGGGCGTTGCGCCAGGGGCGGCGCGTTTTGGGCACGGCCACCTCGCGGCGGCCACTCAGGTACTCGCCGGTGTAGGTATCCGACTTCAATACCTCAGCATAGGTGCCCTGGAACTGCAGGATGCCGCCCCCGCTACCCGCCTCGGGCCCGATGTCGATAATCTGGTCGGCCTGCTCCATCATCTTGTCTTCGTGCTCCACCACAATCACGGTGTTGCCGAGCTGCTGCAAGGAGCGTAGCACGCCAATCAGCTGCTCGGCGTCTTTGGGGTGCAGGCCAATGCTGGGCTCATCGAGAATATACATGGAGCCTACCAGTGCCGAACCCAACGACGTAGCCAACGAAATCCGCTGGCTCTCGCCGCCCGACAGTGTGCTGCTGAGGCGGTTGAGCGTGAGGTAGCCCAGGCCCACCCGGTTCAGGTACTCCAGCCGATTCGTGACTTCCGTGACGAGGCGCTCGGCTACTTTGGCTTCGTGCTCGGGCAGGTCGAGGGTCTGAAAAAACTCCAGCGCCCGGCTCACCGGTAGCAGCACCAAATCGGTGATGCTCTGGCCGGAGATTTTCACGTACTGGGCGTCTTTGCGCAGGCGGGTGCCGCGGCAGTCGGGGCAGGTGGTGCGGCCCCGGTAGCGGCTTTGCAGCACGCGGTACTGGATTTTGTGGGTCTGGGTAGCCACCCACTTGAAGTACTCGTCCAGTCCATCGAAATACTTGTTGCCTTTCCAGAGCAGCTGGCGCTCGGCCTCGCTCAGCTCGTTGTAGGGCCGGTGAATCGGGAAATCGAAGCGGATACCGTTTTTGAGCAGGGGCTTGAGCCACTCGCTCTGCTTGTCGGTGCGCCAGGGGGCAATGGCGCCCTCGTACACGGTCATGCTCTTGTCCGGAATCACCAGGTCTTCATCAATGCCCAGCACCGAGCCGAATCCTTCGCAGGTCTGGCAGGCGCCGTAGGGGTTGTTGAAGGAAAAGAAGTTGACGCTCGGCTCCTCGAACACCAGCCCGTCCAGCTCAAACTTATCTGAGAAGTATTGAGTAGTGGGTATTGAGTAGTTAGTATCGCCATTACTAGTCTCACTACTCACTACTGAGTACTCAATACTCAACGTGCCGTGGCCCTCGAAAAAGGCGGTCTGCACCGAGTCGGCGAGGCGGAAGGTCAGGTCTTCGTCGCCGGGGATGATGACGGCGCGGTCAATCATGATGAAGACTTCGCCCTTCACTTCGGGCTGGCCCTCAGTTAGCAGCTCCTCGATGAAGGCGGTTTGGCCGTTCACCACCACGCGGCTGTAGCCTTTCTGCAGCAGCAGATCCAGCTCCTTGCTCATGGGGCGGTCGTCCTGGGCGGGCTGCAGCGGCGCGAGTAGCATCACGCGGGTGCCTTCGGGCAGGTGCATGAGGTAGT
Organism: Hymenobacter psychrotolerans DSM 18569; assembly: GCF_900142395.1. Lineage (GTDB taxonomy): Bacteria > Bacteroidota > Bacteroidia > Cytophagales > Hymenobacteraceae > Hymenobacter > Hymenobacter psychrotolerans. The sequence continues at coordinate 37,633 of NZ_FRAS01000012.1, forward strand.
CCACCACGTCGGCCACGTTGTCCTTCTTCACCTGCTCGCCGCTCACGGGCGAATAGGTGCGGCCCACCCGCGCAAACAGCAGCTTCAGGTAGTCGTAGATTTCGGTGCTGGTGCCCACGGTGGAGCGGTTGTTCTTGATGCTGACCTTCTGCTCGATGGCAATGGCCGGCGAAATGCCCCGGATGTAGTCCACGTCGGGCTTGTCCATGCGGCCCAGAAACTGGCGGGCATAACTGCTGAGGCTCTCCACGTACATGCGCTGGCCCTCGGCATACAGCGTATCGAACGCCAGACTCGACTTACCCGAGCCCGACAGGCCGGTCACGACGATGAACTTGTTGCGCGGCAACGCCACGCTCAGGTTCTTGAGGTTGTGGACGCGGGCGTTTTTGATGAGGATAAACTCGCGCGGGTCGAGCTGGTCAATGGGGTCGGCCGCGGGGGCAGCCAGTTGCAGAACGGAGTTGTCGGCCATAGAACGGGTAAACAGCCGCAGCCCGGGGTTTGGTTTCCTGCTGCTGCGGTTTGGAGTAGCGAAGGTACGCCGGGGGCGGCTGGGTTGCTTTACGTAGCATGCGCAAAGACGCCAAGTAGCCTGAAGCGTGTTACCGTCGGTATGCTTCACGCTTCTATCTTGCGCATACAGGGCCGGCTCCCGCTATCTGGAGAAGCGGCTATCTAAATGCTATTGCTGGTTTAAAAATGAACGAATCGAGAATTGACAAAATAGACTATGCAGTCGTTTCTCTATATCTGCTTATCGGAAGTTTTATATGGGTTTCATATAAATTCTCCTTCTTAAAGCAAGATAATATAAACAGCATGCTGCTTGCATTGACTTTTACAGGACCCCTATCTTTATTTCTAATGTATTACCAAAGGCTCCGTATTCCGGCGGTCTCAACTATTTGGTTTGTAATAGGAGCCGCGCAATGGTATTTGGTAGACAAGCTCAAAAGCAACCCAGATTTTAACTCCAAGGTGGGGACTTACGCCGACTATGACCTGAATCTATTGGCAATGCTTATAATCTTTACAGTCTTTAGAATTTTAAGCCTGCTAATCATGAAACAGGAATTTATGATGGCAACTCATTTCTCTCCAAAGGATAATAGAGAATTGAATTTTCTCGATTATATCCTGACCAGTACAGGGTGCATTTTACTGACAATCGTAATACCGAAATATAGATAACCAGCCATTGCAGCCCCACCCCGCACTCGCTCGGCTACCGGCGGGTAAGACCTACGCCGGAGCGGCTATGCCCCGCGTCCGGCCGCACCCCATCTGGCGCGAGTTTAGCGAAGCGTAACTCATGACCAGCCCCTGACGTGGAGGCTGCGCCTCCACTGCCGCAACCGCGCCGTCTGGAGCATCCCGGGCGGCGCGGTTGCCGTTCGATGGGGGAAGCCCGGCCCCCGACGCAGCCCCCGCCCTCCCCGGCCCCGCTCCCACCCTCCCCAAAGCCCCCGGCCCGGAACCCGAAACAGCGCCCGGCACGCCCGAAGCCCTGCCGCTGGTGCCCGAAGCCCTGAAAACATCTGTTGAAAGACCTTCGGTTGCTATTGAAAGAGCTTCGGTTGCTGTTGGAAGAGCTTCGGTTGTTGTTGCCAGACCTTCAGGTACTGTTGCGGAACCTTCAGGTAGGGTGTTTGGACCTTCGGGTACTGTTGCGGGATGTTTGGTTGTTGTTGCCGGAACTTCTGGTGTAGTGGATGGAGGTTGGAGGAACGTTGGTTGGGGTGGAGAAAATGCAGCTGGGAGTGGTTGCGGCGTGTACTGAGATTTAGTAGTTTACCAGCTGCCGGAGCCGCGCTGGCTGCGGATTATGGTATTTCTTTTTCTTCTTATCAGTATGCTGGACAAACACCCGATTGCCGAGTACCCGTCTACCCAGGCCGCGCTGTGGCAGCGAAGCCTGGACCTGCACCCGGCTTTGCTCCGCGACGCGGCGCTGCTGGCTACCCGGGGCGTGACGGCCGCCCGCATTCAGACTTTTATTGACGACACCGCCGAATTTGGCGAAATGGACCCCGATACGGTTCTGCAGCAGGAAGGTGCTACCGTTACGGCGGAGAAAGACGCTGTGCGCTCCTCGCTCGAAACGGCCATGCAGCAGGTGTTGGGCATTATTGGGGCGCAGGACCCACCCCGCACAGCCCGCTACAAGCGGTTTGGGGCCAGCAACGTGGAGAATCTTTCCGATGCCAAGCTGCATCTGGCTGCTACCATGCTGGTGAAGCAGGGGCGCAAGTACCTGGCCGAGTATGCGGGCGTGGGCCTCACCGAGCAGATGCTGAAGGGCATCGAAACCCAGAACGCCGACTTCGTGGAGCACCTCACCGACCGCAAGGAGGCCGAAAGCACCCGCGCCGGGGCCACGCGGGCGCGCATTCTGTTCGCCAACGGCCTCTACCGGCAGCTGGTGCAGCTGTGCGCCATCGGGGAGGCCTACTGGAAGCTCACGGATGCCACCAAAGCGGCCGAGTACGTGGTGCACCCCACCGTGGCCCCGGCCGTGCCCGCGCAGTAGCGGGCTGGCCGGCCCCGCGCCGGTGAGGCCGCCCCCACAAAAAGCCCGGCCGCTTCCTGCGGGCCGGGCTTTTTACTTTCTCCTGACCCGCCCAGGCGGCGGGCAGCTATCTGTAGCAGCCTCACGCCGCCACCTCGTACAGACAACCAAATGCCTCCCCCGTAGTATTCTCACCACCCTGACCTCCTCACCGACAGTCTGAACAAGCCCTATGGACTCATCTGCCCCTAACGATATCGACCTGCTTTTGCAGAAAGCCAAAAGCTCCGGCAACACCGAAGACCTTTCGGCCTTGTGGAAAGCGGTCCTCAGTTTGCCGCAATGGCATTTTATAACGCGCCAAACGGCGAATATCGAAGACCGGAAGCCGTTTGTGGGCGTGCTGGATGGCAAGCCCTGGGCGTTTGTGTTTACGGACCGGCAGCGCGCCCAGGAGTACGCCAGGACTATTCCCGGCGGTGAGTTTGTGGATGCCAGCGGCAACGTGCTGGTGATTTCCACGGAGACGCCGCGCGCGGTGGATTACCTGCTGGCGCTGGCCGCGCAGGGCGTGCATGGCGTGCGGTTCAATGAGCTGAATGGCTGGTTTTCGCCTCTGGCCAACCTGCCGGCCATTATCCGGCACGTGCACAAGGGGTAGCTGGTTTGCCTCGCGGGCACTGGCCGAGTCACACAAGATTCCTATCGTACTTATCAGCAGCATGGCAGTTATTCCTGAACCGGGCTTGCAGCCGCTCTACCACGGCACCAAAGCCGATTTGAAGCCGGGCGACCTGATTGCCCCGGGCTTCGCGTCGAACTACGGCAGCCGGAAAAAAGCCGCCTACGTGTACCTGACGGCCACCCTTGACGCCGCCACCCGGGGAGCAGAGCTGACGGTGGGCCAGGGGCGCGGCCGGATTTATAGAGTGGAGCCCACCGGCCCGATAGAGGATGACCCGACTCTGACGGACAAGAAGTTTCCGGGCAACCCCACCAAATCGTACCGGTCGCGCAACCCGCTGCGGGTTGTGGGTGAGGTGATGGAGTGGCCGGGGCACGCGCCGGAGCAGCTCCGGGCCATGCAGGAGCATCTGGCGCGACTCAAACAGCTCGGAATTGAGACCATTGAGGACTAACCGGCGCCACTCCTGACCTCAGCTTCCCCTTGCAGCAGCCCGGCGAGGCCGCAGTTCCTGAACCAGTCACGCAAAACGGCTCTAACTTGCCGCCACAGAATCGGTGCGCCGGCTGCCGCCCGGGCGTGCCGGCAGCCCGCTTCTGCTGCTACTTATGAGTTTGTTGCGCGTTTCGGAAATATCACTGCAGGAAAGAGGCGACTTTGCGCTGCAGCACATCAGCTTTCAGCAGCAGGAGTTTGAGAAGCTGGCCATAGCCGGCGAAACCGGAGCCGGCAAAAGCACGCTACTGCAGGCGGTGGCCGGGCTGGCGCAGCCCCAGGCCGGCACCATCACGTTTGATGGCCGCCGCGTGAAAGGCCCGCAGGAAGTGCTGGTGCCGGGGCATCCGGGGGTGGCCTATTTGTCGCAGCACTCCGAGCTGCCCCATTCCTTGCGTGTGGAGCAGGTGCTGCGCTATGCCAGCAAGCTGCCCGCCGCCGAAAGCCAGAAGCTGTACGAGGTGTGCCGCATCAGCCATTTGCTGGAGCGCCGCACCGACCAGGTGTCGGGCGGCGAGCGGCAGCGCATTGCGCTGGCCCGGCTGCTGCTGTCGTCGCCGAAGCTACTGCTGCTGGATGAGCCGTTTTCCAACCTGGACCGCGGGCACAAGCAGCTGCTCAAAGCCGTGATTGACGACATCGGGGAAGAGCTGCGCCTGACGTGCATCCTGGTGTCGCACGACCCGGCCGATACGCTTTCCTGGGCCGATACGCTGCTGGTGCTGGAGCGGGGCCGGCTGGTGCAGCAGGGCCCTCCCCGGCAGGTGTACGCGCAGCCCGCCACCGAATACGTAGCCGGACTTTTCGGCGACTACAACCTGCTGCGCGGGGCGGCGGCTACGGCATTGGCGGACCTGGCGGGCCTGCCGCCCCGGCGCAAGCCGCTGCTCATCCGGCCCGAAAACCTGCTCCTGACCACAGAATCTGCCCCCCATACCCTGCCCGCCACGGTGCGGGCCGTGCGGTTTTTCGGGAGCTACTCCGAAGTAGACGTAGCGCTGCTCCGCACCCGCCTGACCGTGAAAACCGCTTCCACCGACCTCATGCCGGGCCGGGCCGTGGGCGTGGCGCTGGCACCGGCGGGCGCCTGGTATCTGTAGAAAGCCGGCAGGCCCGGCGTAGCCACACAACAAAAGAGCGGCCCCCTTTCGGAGGCCGCTCTTTTGCGTAAAAGCCGGAAGACCACTAGTAGGCCGAGCCGCTGGTAGAAGTCGATTTCATCTTCTTCTTATCGCGCGGCTTCTTCATTTCTTTGGTGCGGCGGGTTTGCTGGTCGTTGCCGGGCGTCAGCGTGGATTGCTCGCTGGCTGGCTGGGTGTTGCTGGAAGGCAGCGTACCCAACGACCCCGGAGGTTGCGCCGGCGGCGACGACTGCGGGCTTACGCTGCCGCTGGGGGTGGGGGTACTTTGGGGAGTAGTCTGGGCGGAGGCAGCCGTAACGCTCAGAGCGAAGGCAGCTGCGAAGGCAAGGAAAGTTTTCATGAAATCAGAATTGGATAAGAGGAAACTAATGCCCTCTCATACGCAGGTCTGGCGGGCCGCGTTGAAAATCATTGGTCTATATCGGGTATAAGGTTATGGCATTCCTGCGTACGGATGAGCTTGAAAACAAACACCCTACAGCAGATTCACTGGCTATATTCTCAGCTTTCCGCCGGGCCCAGGACAGGGGCTGCCAGTGCCACAAGCAGCCGCACCGGAGAGGCGGCAGTCGTCCCGGAAACTGCCCCGCAATACCTGTATACTTGTACTAGTCTATCCCTTACTGCGTCCTGTCCTATGAACTATCAGCGCCCGTTTTGGGCTGCGGCGGCCTGTGCCGCGCTTGTTTCTTTCACGTCGCCGGCCGACGACTTTACCCGGCGGGTAGCGGCTCAGCTGGAGCGGTTCTATGCCCTTACAAGTCCCGAAAAAGTATACCTGCAGTTTGATAAAGAAGTCTACAACGCCGGAGAAACGCTCTGGTTCAAAGGCTACGTGGTAGACGCGGCCCGCCACCGGCCCGACAGCGTAAGCCAGGTGCTCTACGTTGACCTGATTGGCCCCGACCAGAAGCTGCTGACGCGCCAGGCGCTGGCCGTGCAGGCCGGCGGAGCCCCCGGCAGCTATTCGCTGCCCGACAACCTGCCCCAGGGCCTGTACACGGTGCGCGCCTACACCAACTGGATGCGCAACACCCCCGACTACTTCTTTAGCCGGACGCTACCCGTGCTGGCCGCTGCGGCCGCGGCTCCCGGGCAAGCCGAAAAAACAGCCGGTGCAGCTCCCGCTCAGGTTCAGTTCTTCCCGGAAGGTGGCGAGCTGGTGGCCGACTTGCCCGGGGTAGTAGCGTTCAAGGCTACCGGCCCCGATGGGCGCGGCATCAGCGTGAGCGGCATGGTGCATGACGAGCAGGGCACCGTGGTAGCGCAGCTGCGCAGCCACCATCTGGGCATGGGGCGCTTTGAGCTGCAGCCCGTGGCCGGACGCCGCTACACAGCCACCGTGCGCTACGCCAACGGCCAGGAAGCCTCTTACAACCTGCCCGCTGCACTGCCGGCCGGCTATACGCTTCAGGTGCAGGAGAAACCGGACGCGTTTCGGGTGCTGATCCGGCGGAAGGCGGGCACCGGAGTAGTCCCTCCCGAACGCATTACGTTGGTTGCGCACGTGCGCGGCACGCTGGTGCATACCGAGCAGGCCGAAATCAACAGCGCCGGTCTGCTTACTGTATCGGTTCCGAAAGCGCAGCTGCCGGCCGGCCTTCTGCATTTCACCGTGTTTGATGGGCAGCAGGTACCCCGCTGCGAGCGGCTGGCGTTCAGCGCGCCCGGTGCCGGTGCCCGGCTTACGGTGCAGCCTACCCGGAAAGCGTACGGCCCTCAGGAAACCATCACGCTGCAAGTTGCCGCGCAGGACGCAGCCGGCAAACCGCTGGCGGGCCGCTTTTCGCTGGCTGTTACGGCTGTAGCCGGGGCACCGCAGCTACGCAACACCTCCGATATCCGGACCAGCCTCCTACTGACCTCCGATTTGCAAGGGGAAGTAGAGCAGCCGGGCTATTATTTCGCTGCTACCACCCCGGCCACCACCCGCGCCCTCGATGATTTGCTGCTCACGCAGGGCTGGCGCCGATTTGTGTGGAAAACGCTGCTGGCCGACCAGTGGAGCCCGCAGCCTTACGGACGCGAGCAAAGCCCGAGCATGAGTGGCCAGGTGGTGGGCAAGCAACTGGAGCCGCTGCCCGACGCGGCCGTGGTGCTCACCAGCTTCCAGCCGGCCAGATCCTACCAGACCCTGACCGATGCGGACGGCCGCTTCACTTTTTCCGGCTTTTCCGGGCAGGATTCGGCGGCGGTGCGGATAGTGGCGCTGCCTGCGAAAGGCGTCAAACGTCCGCAGGTGGTCCTGGATGAAAAGCTGCCCACCATTGCCCCTGCCGGGGCCGCCCTGTGGCCCTGGTCACCGGACAGCACGGCGCAGAAGCTGCAGGCAGTAGCCGGCCGCAACCCGGCAAGCATGCGCGACAAAAGCATTCTGCTGAACGAAGTAACCGTGCAGCAAAACGCGCCGCAGGTAACCCGGCCCGATAACCGGCGCATCTACGGCCGGCCCGATGCCACCATCCTGACCAGAAATATTGCCGGTATCGGTACTTACAAAGACATTGTGCAGGTGCTGCAGGGGCGCGTGGCGGGCCTCACCGTCATTGCCAACCAGGACAACGTGCGGATAACGATGCGCGGCAAAAGCAGCGCCAGCCAGACGCAGCTGGGGCCGGCCATCCAGCAGGGTATCAACTCCCGCAACCGGCCGGTGGTCAACGAAACACCGGCTATACCCACGGCCACACCGCTGTTTCTGCTCGATGGCGTTCCGACGGACATCAACATGATCAACTCGATACCGGTAGTAGACATTGAGGCTATTGAAGTGCTGAAACCGGGGTCGGCGGCTATTTTTGGGGAGCGGGGCGCTTCGGGTGCTATTGCGTTTCTCACGAAGCGCGGCAACCCCAATTACCGGCCCGGCGAAGAACCCGCCCCTACTCTGCTGGCGCCGATGTATGCCCCGCCCCGCCTGCAGCGGGTACGCGAGTTCTACACCCCGGCTGCTGGTGCCACCACCCCACCCGATGCCCCGGCGGCCCGCCCGAGCGCCACGCTTTACTGGAACCCCACCGTGCAGACCGATGCCAGCGGAACAGCCACCGTTTCGTTTGGCAGCGCAGCAAAATCCGGCTCGTTCCGGGTGGTTGCCGAGGGCCTGACGCGCACCAACGAACCGGTGCGCGCAACCGAATTCTTTCGGGTAGAAGCGGCGAAATAGCCGCTGGGGCCGGCTGAGGTAGCGCCGAGCCTGATCATATAATTTTCATTATATTCAACAGACAAACTACTGCATGTGGCGGCAAGCATGAACTGATGAAGAAGGTACTGGTGGCGGTGTGGGGGCTGTGGCTGATGGCATCGATGGCGCAGGGCCAGACGACACCTGCCGATATGGTCCTGCTAAACGGCCGCATCTTCACTGCTGACCCGGCCCGGCCCCGGGCGGAGGCGCTGGCTATCCGGGGGGAGCGGATTGTGGCGGTGGGCACCACGGCGGAAATAACCAGGCTGGCCGGCCCCAACACGCGCCGCCTCGATGTGCAGGGCCGCACCATCACGCCGGGCTTCAACGACGCGCACAACCATTTCAGCCCCGATGCGCCCGGCGTGCACCTGGCGTTCAAAACCCTGGAGCCGAGCTGGGCAGAAACTGCCCCGGCCCTCACGGCGGCCGCGGCCAAGGCCCCGGCCGGCACTTGGCTGTTTGGCACGGTGGGCGCCACGGTGGTGCTGAATGAGCAGGTAACCCGCGCCGCCCTCGACCAGCTGGCCCCGCGCCACCCCGTGCTGCTGCGCGCCTACTACGGCCACGGCTTCATTGCTAACTCGCTGGCGCTGCAGAAACTCAACCTCACCGACCAGCAGCCCGACCCGTTGGGCGGCTACTTCGAGCGCACGGCCACTACCCCGCCCCAGCTCAACGGGCGCTTCTGGGAATACGCGCAGTGGCAGCCCAGCCGCACCCTCACGGCCCAGGTGCCCGATTCGGCGGCCGTGGCGGAGCTGCGGCAGCTGTCTGATGAGGCGGTGCGGCTGGGTATTACGTCCATGCAGCTGTTTTCGTCGTTGCCCTTCGAGCGGTTTGTGCGGCTGCTGCATCAGGCTAAGCTGCCGATTCGGGTGCGGGCCATTCCGTTTTCGCCGACCACGCCCCAGCAGCGCGACTTGTCTGAGGTGCGGCGGCTGCCGAAGCCAGCGGCGGCCAATGCCAAAGTGACGGCCAGCGGCATGAAGTGGGTGCTGGATGGCACGCCCTACGAGCGGGGCGCGGCCCTGCGCCAGCCCTACCTCGACAGGCCCGACTGGAAAGGCACGCTGAACTTCACGGAGGCCGAAGTGGCGCGCATGGTGCAGGAAGCAGTGGAGATGCAGCAGCAGCTACTGGTGCATTGCGCCGGCGACCGAAGCGCGGAAGTGGTGCTGCAGGCGCTGGAAAACAACGGCCCGGCCGCCGGCTGGCCTGCGCGGCGCATGCGCATCGAGCACGGCGACGGAGTGGTGGCCGACCTGCTGCCGCGGGCCAAAAAGCTGGGCGTGGTGGTGGTGCAGAACCCCATGCACTTCTCGGAGCCGCAGCTGTTCCAGCAGCGCTGGGGCCGGGGCATGCAGCCGCTGGGCTCGCTGCTGGCGGCGGGGGTGCCGGTGGCGCTGGGCTCCGATGGGCCTTTGAATCCGTTTCTGAATATACTGATGGCCAGCCTCACGCCGGCCAATCCGAAGGAGGCCATTACGCGGGAGCAGGCGGTGCAGGCCTATACTTACGGCTCGGCTTTCGCCGAATTTGCGGAAAAGGACAAGGGCCGGATTGCGGTGGGGCAGCTGGCCGACGTGGTGGTACTGTCGCAGGACATTTTTGCGGTGCCGCCGCCGGAGCTGCCCAAAACGACCAGTCTGCTGACGCTGATTGGCGGGCAGGTGGCCTACGATGCCAAGGTGCTGAAGTAGCCGGGCTGCGCCGCCGGCTTCGCTTCTGCTCCAGGCCGTGTGGACAGTAGCCTATCAGGCCGTCATGCTGAGCGAAGCCGAAGCATCTCTCCCGCCAAAGTAATTTCTGGTTACCACTGCGGGAGAGATGCTTCGGCTTCGCTCAGCATGACAGTGTGGAATGTAGTTAACTCACCCTTTCCGGCTACTGCGCACAGACTTTGGCCGCGTTGCAGCGGCATCCCTCTCCCCTGCTTTCCTACCCCACGCAAACGGCCGCCCCTGGGCTGGGGCGGCCGTGGTGGTACTGCGCGGGACACCGTGCTTATACGGCCGGCTTCTGGCGGCGCTGGGCGGTGTTGATGGTTTGGCGGGCCGACTGGTAGGCGGTGTAGAACTGGGGCTGGGGGCGCTGGTAGCGCACCAGAAACTTGTCGAGGCGGTTGCGGAGCAGGGCCATGGCGGCGCGCAGGGTGGTGGCCAGGACTTTGTTCTGGGCCTTGGCGTCGGCGGTGGCGGCGCGGGGCGCGACCTGCTCGGCCTGGAAGGCGTCGAGGGCGGCTTTCAGTTCAGTGAGTTCCTGCTGCGTGACGCCCTGCTCCTGGAGGGCGGTGAAGTGGGCGGTGGCCTGGGTATGGATGTTTTTGGCGATGCGGGCCAGGTCGTTGTCGGTGGAGCGGCGGAGCTGGCGCTCGGTGTAGTCGGCGTCGGTGTGGAGGCGGATGTCCTGCTGCTCGTCGGCGTAGGCGAGCAGGGCGGCGGCTACTTCGGTGGCGCGCTGGGCCAGCAGCTGCTTGGTGGCCTTTTTCACGGCCCCGGCGCTGTGGGGGTTGGCGGCCCCCTGCTGGGTTTCGGCGGTGGGGTCGAGGTTCTGGACCAGGGCGGCCAGCCCGGCGCGGGCAGTGCCAAGGGCTTTGTTGGTGGCATAGAGCTCGGCGTGCTGGTCGAGGACGGCGAGGGTGGCCTGCATCATGGTGAGGCGGGCGCGTTGCTTATCAGTCATAAAAACATAAGGGTTAAGTACCTGCGGAAGATAGGCGGTGGCGGGGAGCATCCGCTAAGCTGAACTGTACTTTATTTTGGCAGGGGTGGCAACGGCCGCTGCCGGCGTGGCAAGCGCCCCTGCCCTGGTGGCAACGCCCGCTGCCCTCGTGACAAGCGCCTCTGACCACGTGGCAAGACCTGCTGCCCTCGTGACAAAGCCCGCTGACGAGGTGGCAACGCCTGCTACCCTCGTGACAAGAGCCGCTGACCAGGTGGCAACGCCCACTGGCGAGGTGACAAGCCGTTCTGACCGGGTGACAAGGGATAGTGGCGGAGGCGCAACGCCCGCCGCCCGCCGAAACTTCAGCCCCTTTCTGGCGCAAGCTGGTAGCGCGTGCCTGCCCTTGACGTGAGGCGGTGCCTCACCCGATAGGCCCAGATGGCACAACCCCAGTTTGCCGCGTTGCGGTAGATAAGGTGCAACCTCAGCATCAGAAGTAGGCACGAGCTACAAGCTCGCGCTAATTTGGGGCTAGTTGGGGGCTTATCTAAACGATTAGCGTGGAAACGGTTTACTGCGTTGTAGCAAATGAGGACATTTAGGATTAATAGTCATATTATTGCTAAAGGGTAAAACTACTAACTCAAACAAGATGAATCAAGACAATAATTTTTCGGATCTGGAAGATGAGTTTGAATACGTTGGTACTGATAATGAAGAGATTATTAGTAATATAGGTAATTATGACTTGTCAGGTGTTACTGTGTATTCTAGAGATTGGACAGTGCAAACCATTGTCAGCCAAATAGAGCAAGAGAATATAGATTTAAATCCAGCATTTCAAAGAAGAAACGCATGGAATGATATAAAAAGAAGCTTGCTTATTGAATCTCTTGTGACTGGTTATCCTGTTCCTGAAATTGTTTTAGCAGAAGATCCAGAAAATCCAAGAAGGTATATTGTTATCGATGGAAAACAAAGACTTCTGACAATAGCTGGATTTATTAATAACGATAAATATAATTATTGGGTAAATGATAAATTGGTAGGATTGCATGTTCGGCCTCAATTGAATGGGTTGAAATTCTCTGATTTTGGTAGTGGGCGGGCATCTGATGAATTAAGGTTTTTTCAAAATGCGGCTATGCGTTGTACTATTATATCTAATTTTAAGCAGGATGATATTTTGTATGATATTTTTTACAGATTAAATACTGGATCGGTTTCTTTGTCCACGCAGGAGTTGAGAAATGTAATTAACAGAGGTTCTTTTACAAATTTTTTACTTTCTATCACTAATACACAGCAGCCTTTGCATAAAGTTTTAGGTATGAATGGGCCTGATAATAGATTGCGCGATGTTGAAATTCTGCTAAGGGTTATATCAATGATGCTTTATTCTCAGTCGTATCGAGGCAATCTGAAAGTTTTTTTAGATGAATCTATGAAGCTGACAAATAGAAAATGGATTCAAATAGGAGATAGGGTAATAGATACATATGATCAAATAAACCGTGCTATAGATAAGTTGGTTAAAGTGTTTGGTGACTACAAACGGATAGGTAGAAAGGCAGAAGGTGATAGAAGATTTAATAGAGTGATATTCGAAGCGGAAATACTTTTATTCGTTTTCGTAAATGATGATAAGCTGATTCCAAGAGCTATTGATGCGTTTTTGCTTGGGTATCGTGAATTGAGCAATAATTCAGAGTTTTTAAGAACAATTGAATCTACAACGAAAAGTGTAGATAACTATATAGCGAGGTTTGATATGTTGAAAAATCTGATTGAGAAATCATTTGAAATAAATATTGATCATAAATATTTTATGATAAAATAGATATGAGTAAGCTGGTTGTTGTTCCGAAAAGAATGGTTAATCTTGAACAGGCCTATGCTTATCTTTGTATGGCTGTTGATGAAGTGTATGATAAATTTTTATTAAAGTATGAGTCTATGCCACTTGCTGGCCCTAATCTGTTTAGATTAGATGTAAAAGCATATTGCGTTCTTTGTCATGCAGCCTTTGAAGAGTATATAGAGAGAATTTCGCTAATTGTTTTGAACTGTGTGGTTGATGATTATATTTACACTAGGCGTGTAAATGATAGTACTATGATGTTTATTCATAGTCAAATTAATTTTCAATCTTTATATAATGAAGATAAGGATGAAATAATTCAAGTTTTTGATTATGTGAGAAAAAAACTTGAATTGGCTAAAGATATATTCTCTAGAAGTGTAAACACTAATCATGGGTTTGGGTTAAAGTATATGAGTAAAGTATTGACGCCATTTGCTATTGATATATCAAAGGATGCTAATTTAATGAATTCGTTAGTGATGTTAACTGGAGAGCGTGGATTTCATGCTCACAAAACTTTGGAAAGAGGTAATGTTAAGGATACCATTGGGCCAGAAATAGCATTTGATATTGTATTTGATTGCTTGGTATTATGTGAGGATATTTTAAATAAAGCAAAATATAAAGTTAAACCTCATTAGTTATTTCATGTGCAACGGCTAATTGTGAGCGGTTGCACATGAAATAACCAATGGGGCTTAACTCTACACCCCCACCGTTTCCTCACTGCCCAGCTCGCTCAGAATGCGCTTGGCGGCTTGGACGTTCTTCACGTCTTCGATGCTGAGGATGAGCTGTTCCTTGCGCTCCTTCATGGAGGCGGAGCGGGGGTGGGTTTGCACGTAGCTGAGGATGTTGCCGAAGGTGTCGCCCTGGAAGTAGGCCTCGTTGTTGGTGGCCGGGATGTAGCCTTTCAGCAGGTTCTTCTTCAGCGTCAGCTTCTCGAAGCCCACCTGGCAGGCCTGCCAGCGCAGGCGCACAATGTCGGCCAGCTGCTCGACCTCCTGGGGCAGCGGCCCGAACCGGTCTATCATGCCGGTGAGCACCTTGCGCAGCTCCTCGGGGTTTTTGGCCCGATCGAGCTTGCTGTAGAGCTGCAGGCGCTCCGAGACGCTGCTCACGTAGTGGTCGGGGATGAGGATTTGCAAATCGGTTTCGATGTTGCACTCCTTGGGGCGGCCGGTGCCGGCGGCTTCCTGGAGGCGCTGGGTGGGGTCGCCGAGGAACAGGTCGCGGAACTCGGTTTCCTTGAGCTCCTGCACGGCTTCGTCGAGAATCTGGTGGTAGGTTTCGAAGCCCAGGTCGTTGATGAAGCCCGACTGCTCGCCGCCCAGCAGGTTGCCCGCGCCCCGGATGTCGAGGTCGCGCATGGCCACGTTGAAGCCCGCGCCGAGGTCGGAGAATTCTTCGAGGGTGCTCAGGCGCTTGCGGGCATCGGAGGGCAGGCCGGCCACGGGGGGCGTGAGCAGGTAGCAGTAGGCCTTTTTGTTGGAGCGGCCCACGCGGCCCCGCATCTGGTGCAGGTCGGAGAGGCCGTGCATGTGGGCGCGGTTGATGATGATGGTGTTGGCGTTGGCAATGTCGAGGCCCGACTCGATGAGGGTGGTGGCCACCAGCACGTCGTAGTCGCCGTCCACGAACTTCATCATGCGCTTTTCCAGCAGGTCGCCGTCCATCTGGCCGTGCACGTAGGTGACGCGGGCATCGGGCACGAGGCGCAGAATCATGCTGGCCTGCTCCTCGATGTCCTTGATGCGGTTGTGCACGAAAAACACCTGCCCGCCGCGCTTCAACTCGCGGGAAACGGCGTCGCGGATCAGCAGCTCATCGAACACGTGCAGCTCCGTTTGCACCGGCTGGCGGTTGGGCGGGGGCGTGGCAATGACCGATAGGTCGCGGGCCCCCATGAGGGAGAAGTGCAGGGTGCGCGGAATGGGCGTGGCCGAGAGCGTGAGCGTGTCCACGTTTACCTTGATTTCCTTGAGCTTGTCCTTGGTTTTCACCCCGAACTTCTGCTCCTCGTCAATCACCAGCAGGCCCAGGTCCTTGAACTGCACGTCCTTGTTGGTGAGGCGGTGGGTGCCGATGAGGATGTCGGTTTTGCCCTCGGCCACCCGGCTCAGGGTTTCCTTGATTTGCTTGGTGGTCTTGAAGCGGTTGACGTACTCCACGGTCACGGGCAGGTTGCCGAGCCGCTCGCGGAAGGTTTTGTAGTGCTGCATGGCCAGGATGGTGGTGGGCACCAGCACGGCCACCTGCTTGCCATCGGCCACGGCCTTGAAGGCGGCCCGGATGGCTACTTCCGTCTTGCCGAAGCCCACGTCGCCGCACACGAGGCGGTCCATGGGGTGGGGTACCTCCATGTCGCGCTTCACGTCCTCGGTGGCCTTGGCCTGGTCGGGGGTATCCTCGTAGATAAAGCTGGATTCCAGCTCGGCCTGCATGAAGGAGTCGTGGGCGAAGGCGTGGCCGGGCGCGGTTTTGCGCTTGGCGTACAGCCGGATCAGCTCGGCCGCAATGTCCTTCACCTTCTTCTTAACCGACTTTTTCTTGTTTTCCCACTCCGGCGAGCCCAGCTTGCTCATGGTGGGCGGCGTGCCCTCGGCCCCGCTGTACTTGGCAATCTTGTGCAGGGCGTGGATGCTGACCGTCAGCACGTCGTCGTCGCGGTACACCAGCCGGATGGCCTCCTGCAGCCGGTCGTTGATTTCCACCTGCGTGAGGCCGGCGAAGCGGGCAATGCCGTAGTCCTGGTGCACCACGTAGTCGCCGGGCACGAGGGTGCGCAGCTCCTTGAGCGTGAGGGCCTTTTTCTTGCTGAATTTGCGGGTTTCCTGGGCCCGGTAATAGCGCTCGAACAGCTGGTGGTCGGTGTACACCACCAGCTTCAGCGTCTCGTCAATGAACCCTTCGCGCAGGCCCAGCAGCAGGTGCTGAAACTGCACGTTGTTGTCCAGCTCGTCGAAGATGGTGCGGAGGCGGTCGGCCTGGCGCACCTGCTCGGCGGCAATGATGTTGGTGTAGCCCTTCTTCTGGTTGTCGTGCAGGTTCTTGACGATGCGGTTGAAGTCCTTGCCGAAGCTGGGCTGTGGTTTGGCGCTGAACTGGAACTCCTCGGCTCCGGTCTTGTAGTGAAACCGTTTGCCGAACTCCACTACCGCAAAGCCGTCGAGCAGCTTCTTCAGCGACTTCGCCGACTCGAACAGGTCCTCGGGGCTGCTCACCACCTGCGTGCCGCCCGAAGCCGCCAGCAGCTCCTTGAAGCCGTGCTCTGCCTTGTCGAAGTACTCGTCTACCACGTCCAGGGTCTGGCGCACGTCCTTGGCCCAGATGGCGGTGTTCTGCGGAATGAAGTCGAGGAAGGCCTCCCGCTTTTCCTGGAGCAGCTTGGTTTGCACGTTCGGGATGATGCTCACCTGCTGGCGCTTCTCCACGGAAAGCTGCGTTTCGGGGTCGAAGGTGCGAATCGTCTCCACCTCATCCCCGAACAGCTCGATGCGGTACGGCAGCTCGTTGGCATAGCTGAAAATGTCCACGATACCCCCGCGCACGGCAAACTGCCCGGCCTCGTATACAAAGTCGCTCCGCTCGAAGTCGTACTCCGCCAGCATGTCACTCACGAAGTTCACGTCCAGCTTGTCGCCCACCTTCACCAGAAACGTGTTGGCGACAAGGCTTTTCTTGTTGATGACCTTCTCGAACAGGGCTTCCGGGTAGGTGACGATGAGCACGCCGGCGGTTTCCTTGGCCGTGGCTTTCGTGCGCTTCCTGCCCTTGGGCTGGCCGTCGGTTTCGGTGGCGTCGGCTGCGTCGTCGGCTGCCTGCTCGGCGGTGGTTTTGGGGCCGCGGTGCGAGTTGAGCTTGTTGAGCACTTCGGCCCGCATCAGCACGTTGGCGTTTTCCGTCTCGTCGAAGGAGTAGGGGCGCTTGTAGGAGGTGGGGAACAGGAGCGGCTCCTCGTTGGGCACCAGGTGCTGGAGGTCGGCCAGGAAATAGGCCGCCTCGTCCCGGTCGTGCAGAATAAAGAGGTGGTGCTGGTCGGGATACTCCTGGTGCAGCGCGGCCGCTACTACGGCATCCTGCGAGCCTACCAGCCCGCGCAGGTGCAGGCGCACCGGGGCTTCTGCTTTTGCGGCGGGCTTCAGCGAGTGGCGCGTGGCCGGATTCAGGCGGGCACCCACCGTCATGCCCGTCGGGTCGAGGGTGTAGAGCTTAAGTAAATCGGAAACCTTCAAAACGAGTAGCGGCTAGAGAGGAAGCAAAGGTAGAAGCCCGGCCGAATGAAAATCCGGTCGGGCAAGGCGGGCTGACAGGCACCGGGGAAGTGCGCTAGTCAATACTACGGGCACGCCCCGAAAGTTTCCCGGCATTTCCCTGTTTGCCGTCGTATCTTCCGGGTTCATGCAGCAGAAGCCGCCTCGTGCGGCCATATAGCAATGGAGAATAAGCACAGCGGACCGGGAAACGAAGAGTGGGACGATATTCTGCAGCATCTGCGGCAAGTGCGGCAGCAGATAAAGGAGCAAGGTCCCCTACCCGAAGCCGAGAAAGCCAAGGTGACCATGGCTTTCCATCGGGGCCTGGCGCTGCTGGAGGGGCAGGCCCGCGACATGCGGGGCCACCTCAAGGGCAGCTCCGGCAAGTGGTAGCAACGCGGCCCTAGCGCCGGGCGGGCAGAAAAGGCGGGTTTTCTGCGGGGCCGGCGGGCTATTGTTGCACCTTTGCAGATAGTTTTCTTACCCCCTATCCTATCTTCTTTTGCGCGGCTCTTCTCATCTGGCCATTGGCCTCATTACCGGCGTAGCGGTGGCGGGCCTCGTGCCCGGCGTTCCTTTCTCCGTGGCCGGCATTGCGCTGGCCGGTTTCTCCTCCCTGGCTCCCGACCTCGACCACCCCGGCTCCCGCCTGAGCAAGCGCCTGGGCTTCATGCAGGGATATGTGCGGTGGGCCTTTGTGGTCGTAGCGCTGCTGCTGGCTGCGTACACACATTTTCAGGTGCCCCTCGGCCCCGATCGGCGCATGGGGTTCACGGCGGCGCTGGCCTTCGGGCTCATCGGCGCAGCCATGCAGGGCGACTCCACCCGCAAGCTGGCCTTGATGTTTACCGGGCTTTGCACGGTGGTGGCTGGCCTCTACACGGGGTTTCTATGGCTGAGCATGCTGGGCTGCTTTGTGGCCGTGGCCCCGTTCACCTCGCACCGCTCCTGGACGCACACCATCTGGGCCGCCGGGCTCTGGACCTACATCGGGCACCTGGCCAATCAGGCGCTGGGCTGGCACGGTGTGGCGCTGTTTGCGGGCGGCGGCTACGTCTCGCACCTGCTCGCCGACTCCCTGACCAAAGCTGGCGTGAAGTGGCTGATGCCTCTGCTCGACTACTCCTTCAAGCTTCCCCTGATTCGAACCGGCTCGGCCAGCGGCAACGTGCTGGAGGTGGCCATCTGTATCGGCTATGGCCTGCTAGTGCTGGGCCTGGTGATAGGTAAAATTGGATTTTAGAGTTTTAATATTTACTTACTAGGAGTAAATCAAAATTCATCGAACCTTCATCTGCCAAAAGCCGTAATAGGACGTTTTTCTCTAAGCTCAACCATGAACTATCGTGGTCAGCAAGGGTGAATCTTTTTAAAAGATGCCTTCCCAGCTAACTACAAGGCTTACCCTTATTTACTAGCCCTCTCGACCGAAACTTGTTCGGCAAGCCTAACTGTATTTCTCCGCCCTTCTGCACTAATTGCAGATAATTCTTGCAGCCTTTTTTTTTGTCGCTTAGCTTAGCGGCGAACTGTACTTAACAAAGACCGCTAAAACCCGGGTTGGAATCCTATGTAAAATATATTTTATTTAATATTGATACTTCGTCCATGCGGCGCCCGTCCAGGCCGGAATGGCATTGTTTTCTGTCGGCTACTTCGCCTGCCCTGAGCGAACAGGCCGTTTCTCACACTCTCACCGGCTTTTCGGCTTTCCTGCGGTATTCAGACAGGGCATACTAAACGGGACGGACTACGGGCCTGCGCTTCTCACACTCTCCCCCGAGATAATGAGTTCTTCAGGCAGCCAAACACCTGAGTATTGTATCTTTGGCTTAAGACTGCGTCTTACCAGCCGCAGCCGAACCAATTTATCTGCCCCTTTACTCCCTGCACACCTCTTGCTTACCCTCAAACTCTTTTTGTATGAACCAGATAAATAGCCCTCTGATTAGGATAGGCGTCTTTTATGACGGCAATTATTTCCTGAAAATCAGTGATTACTACTACTTTCAGCATGACCGCAAAGCGCGCATCAGTCTGGAAGGCCTACACGAATTTATCCGCCATCAGGTAGCCGAAGAAGAAGATGTTGATGTGCGCCTGAGCCGCATCATTGACGCGCATTTCTTCCGGGGCCGCCTTTCCGCTACCGAAGCCCGCGACAAAGACCGCCTGTTCCATGACCGGCTGCTGGACGATATCCTCATGAACATGAGCATCGCCACGCACTACATGCCCCTGAAAACGCGCGACGGCCGTCTGCAGGAAAAGGGCATTGATGTATGGCTCTCGCTGGAAGCGCTGGAGCTGGCCCTGCACAAAAGCTATGATGTTGTCGTGCTGATTGCCGGCGACTCCGACTACGTTCCGCTGATTAAGAAGCTCAACACCATCGGCACCCGCGTGATGCTGCTGAACTGGGACTTCAAATACGTTGACTTCAAAGGAGAGGCCCGCGTAACCCGCGCGTCCCAGCTGCTGCTGGAGCAGGCCACCTACCCAATACAGATGCACGAAATCATCGATCAGGGCCTCGCCGACACGGACGAGCTGATCGAGAGCATGTTCGTGAACACGCCCGACCCGGCGCCGTTCCCGGCTATTGCCAAGCCGGTGCGCCCCACGGGTCCCACGGCGGCTGGTCCGGTTGGCACGGTAGGCATCAGCACCATCAAAAACCTGAAAAATGGCTTCGGGTTTGTTGTGATGCCCCCCAACAACCTGTTCTTCAGCTACGCCGACATGGCGGAAGGCGACTTCAACGAGCTGCGCGAAGGCGACTGGGTGGAATTCACCGTGGGCCGCAACCACCGCGACGAGGACTGCGCCCGTAACGTCCGCAAAGTGCCGGCTCCGCAACTGGAGGAAGGCGACGAGTACGAAGAAGAAGACGAAGATCCGCGCGAGCATGAGTCGGCTGACTCGCACGAGCACCTGTAAGATTTCTGCCTTGGTTCGGCTGTAAAAAGCCGCCGGCTGCTTCCCTGAGCGCCGGCGGCTTTTTGCTTTCCGGGGTGGTGCTACTCAGCGGGTTCCGTGTCGGGAAACAGCAGGCGGTGGAAGTCGCGCTTGTCGGCGGGGTAGCGGTTGAAAGTGCCCATCCCGCGGGCCACTACCACGCCCCGGGTGGTGCACTCGATGGCCGCACTACTGACGACCAGGGTTTTGCCCGTGTGCTCCACGTGGGCCCGGGCCAGCAGGTGGTCGTGCAGCCGCACCGGGTGCAGGTAGTTGATTTTGAACTCAACCGTGGAAACCAGCTCGCCGCTGGTAAATGCCTGAGAAAGGGCGGCGGCACCGAGGGCAGCATCCATCAGGCCCGCCACTACGCCCCCGTGGCAGGTACCCGGCGACGACAGATGCTCTTCCCTGATAGTCATGGCGTAGAGCACTTCGCCGGGCCCGGTCAGGGTCAGTTGCATGCCGTTGGTGCGGCCGTAGGTGTTTATCTGATTATAGAGGGCTACCAGAGTAGCTACATCAGGAAGCTGTTCCATAGAAGCAGGCAGGAGCGTGAAAAGAGGCGCAAAAGGTAGCTACTTTGGCCTACTTCTGCTGTCATCAGCTTTGCGCCACTCCCCCACTGTCCCGTGTCCAAAGGCTGCTCTTGACCGGTTTGGCTTCGGCTCCTGCTCTATTCATCAGGCAGTTGCTTGCGCATGAGAAAGTGCGGAATCACGCCGAACAGCAGGTGCGACGGGGCCACTACAGTGTACCCGAGCCGCTCATAAAACGGCACTGCTTCTTCGCGGGCATGTAGCACCAGCTCGCGCAGGCGCTGCCGGCGGGCAGCCGTTTCCAGAAACGCCAGAATCCGGCGCCCGACGCCCTGGCCCTGGGCGGCGGGCGCTACGGCCATAAACCGCAGCTGCCCCTGCCCGGCGCCCGACGGATGCAGCCGCCCGACTCCCAGCGCCTGCCCATCGGGAGCGAGCAACAGGGCGTGCGTGGTGGTGGAAGCCGCGTCGTCGTCGGCTATTTCCGAGCCGGGGGGCTGCTGCCAGGGCTGGCGGAGCACTTCGTAGCGGAGTTGGTAGTAGGCGGCCCATTCGGTGGGCGTGGCAGGCGACTGAACGGTCATCATGAGGGCACAATAGCAAGAGTAGAATATATAAAAGTAGCCGCGGCCCAATCATACGCAACGCCTACCTTTGGCGCTTGCCCAACCGGCCCGCCGGTTTGGCGTATGCGCTTCCTAACCATCCTTCTTCCCATGGCATCCTTCGACATTGTAAGCAAAGTAGATCCGCAAACTCTGGAAAATGCGGTGAATACGGCCAAAAAAGAATTGCAGACCCGCTACGACCTGCGTGACACGAAAGGCGGCATCGAGCTGGACAAAAAGGCCAACACCATCCTGCTCAGCTCCGAAAACTCTATGCGCGTGAAGGCGCTGGAAGATATTCTGCTGGGCCGCGTAGTAAAGCAGGGCATCGACGGTACTGCTCTCGACTTCTCGGCCGAAGAGCAGGCCAGCGGCAACCTCGTCAAGAAAACCATCAAAGTGCGCGCTGGCGTCGACAAGGATACGGGCCGCAAGATCAGCAAGGCCATCAAAGACGCGAAAGTGAAGGTGGAAGTGCAGATGCAGGACGACCAGATGCGCGTGACGGCCAAGAAAATCGATGAGCTGCAGGCTGCCATTGCCGTGCTTCGCCAGCACTCTGCCGACATCGGCCAGCCGCTGCAGTTCGTCAACATGAAAAGCTAACCCAGTGGCAGCTCGCAGCAGACGTTCCGTGCTTAGTTTCTAAGCCATTAGCTGCCCACTGCTGCAAAGCTGCTCCCGAAACTTTCTATTCACCTTCCCCCACATGGACTTCGACCTCTCGGTATTTTCCAGCTCCCAGGCCTGGGTTAGCTTGCTCACGCTAACTTTCATGGAAATTGTGTTGGGCATCGACAACATTATCTTCATTTCCATCATTGTCAGCCGCCTGCCGCGCGAGCTGCAGGGGCGCGGGCGCACCATCGGCCTCACGCTGGCCCTGTTGTTCCGCATTGGACTGCTGCTGAGTATTTCCTGGATTGTGGGCCTGAAAGCGGCCCTCTTTACCGTGGAGCTGCCCTGGATGGAAGGTCCGTTCGGCGTCTCGGGCCGCGACCTTATTCTGCTGGTCGGCGGCCTGTTCCTGATCGGCAAAAGCACCACCGAAATCCACACCAAGCTGCAGGGCGAGGAAGAGGGCGACCATGCGTCGGGCAAAGGCACTACGTCTATGCGCAGCGTCATCTTCCAGATCATTCTCATCGACATCGTGTTCAGCTTCGACTCCATCCTGACGGCTGTGGGGCTGGTCGATAACGTGCTGATTATGATTCTGGCCGTAGTGCTTTCAATGGCCGTGATGATGGTTTTCTCGGGCGTGGTTGCCGACTTTGTAAACCGCAACCCCACCATCAAGATGCTGGCCCTCTCCTTCCTGATTATGATTGGGGTGATGCTGGTGATGGAGGCCTTCCACAAGGAAATCGAGAAAGGCTACATCTACTTCGCCATGTTCTTCTCGCTGGTGGTCGAAATCCTGAACATGCGCCTGCGCAAGAAAACCACGCCGGTGCATCTGCGCGACTCGCAGTACGACTAGTGCCCAAATCCAAATCATCCGAACCAGAAGGGCCCCATCTGCGTGCAGATGGGGCCCTTCTGGTTTACAGCCAACGCCAACTGGCTATTCGAAAGACGCCAGAAATATCAGACAGAGGATGCAAAGCACGCCACTCAGAAATGCCAGCCTGAACACATACTCAGCAGGTTGCTTTGGCCAGAGTGCCGCCGCCGCTGCCACGCCCAGCAGGAGCGGCAGCAGCCACACATTGGTATACACGTTGGAAGTGGCGAGGACCGCACCGGCCATTTTCCCGGAGTCTACTTTCACTTCCCATACCTGACTGAACCACGGGCTGTGGTATACTACTACCTGGTCGTCGGGCGCCAGGCTGTCTGCTGAGGCGGAAAACGAAAACTGCTCCGTGTTTATCTGGCAACCATCTTGCTGGCAGCGCATGTGGCTTACGCGCTGCACACTGGCTTCTTCCTGAAAGGCATCGACACATAGCAGCAACGCCAGCAAGAGGCCGGCCGCGGCCACCAGCCGCATAAGTGGGGCAAGTCGGGCAAACTCCTGTTTATACTGCGCCGGCTGCGTTGGCACGTGCCGACGCCGGGCGGCCGGGCGGCCGCGCCGCCGCAGAGCCGGGTCACGGTGTACCGGCGGCACTGGTGCTGCCGGCGGAGCCGTTCCGGTAGCAGGAGCCGACGTCGGCCGTAAGCCAGCATCGTACTGCTGGCGGCGGGCGGCACTGCTCAGGGTTTCGTAGGCTTCGTTGATGGCCAGATAGCGACGGTGCGCGGCCGGGTCGGGCGTGCGGTCGGGGTGCGTGAGCAGCACCAGCCGCCGGTACGCCCGCCTGATTTCCTGAGCCGTGGCCTGCTCACTTACTTCCAGCACTTCGTAGTGGGTCATAGGGCCAGCGTCAGGGCTACTACCGTGGCGGCCTGGTCCTGCACGCGGCGGGTAGCCAGTTCCAGCAGCCGGCGGTTCAGCTCGGAGCGGTGCTCACGATAATACGCCAGCTCGGCGGCCGTATACAAGCCGCAAATCAGCCCTACTACAGTGTAGCGCAGCTTGGTATTGCGGGTCAGCAGTTCTGCCAGCAACCGGTGCTGCTCAGTAGCCGAAGCCCCGGCCAGCGCTATATGATGGTCGCGCACGAAATCGGCCACTACGGCCAGCAGCACGTCGTTTTGCAGCTTTAGCACCGGGCGCAGCGTGTGGTGCAGGAAGTCGGCGGGGGTGGCGTTGCCGGAGGGAGGAAGCACCGCCGGCAACACTGGGCGCAGGGCCAGCAGCGCGGCATCAGGCCGCCCGGCATCAGAAAGTTCAGCAGACATGGTATGGGAGTTTCAGGAAGTAAATAGCATAGAAAAACCCGTCCGGCACAGTGCCAGACGGGTTTTTCTATGCTACTCAACAGAAAGCGGGCAGGCTTAGTGCTGCACAGCTACTTTCTTGGTGATAGTGCCTTCCGACGTGGTGATGCGCACCACGTAGACACCGTTTGCCAGCTCGGCGGTGTTCAGCTTCACGCCAGCCTGCTGCAGCGTAGCAGCCGATACCGACGTAGAGCGAACCACCTGGCCCATCAGGGTCAGCATTTCCACCGCAACGGCCGATTTGCTGCTCACCTGCGTGCGAACTACTACCTGCTCACGAGCGGGGTTGGGGTATACTTCCAGCAGCTGCTCGTTGAGGCGCTTGCTGGTGCTGAGCGTCGAGGGCAGCGCGAAACCGGCCGTGTTGTCGGTCACGTTGGTTGCCAGACCCTGAATAGCGTCGAAGCCCATGCCACGACGGGCGAATGCGCGCCAGATGATGTCTGAGTTGGAAGCACCGTAGAGGATGGAGTCGGCTTTCAGGATGGCGTTGCGGCCATCCAGCATGCCGGGCGTGCAGGGCTGCAGCTTCATGCCTTCCAGCACGAGGCGCAGGGCCATGTTGTTGCCGCCGGTCAGGGCGCTGAAGTCGGCGTTGTAGCCGTGGCGGGCAATCATGGCCCAGTTCATGTCCCAGAGGGCCGTGCACCAGATTTCACCTACTGCGTGCGTTTCCGTGTAGCCAGACGTACCCAGGTTGTCGTAGGTCAGGTCGCTGATGAGCATGTCGGTGCTGTAGCGCTGTGTACGGATACCGTCGCCGGCAACGGGCTCCGACGAAGCGTACGTCCCGATACCACGGGGCGTAGTACCTACGTCGCCGGGCTTGGTGGTCATCCACAAGCCGAAGAAGTCGCTCCAGCCTTCACCCATCGTTTCGTAGCCGGAAGTGTTGGGTAGGCAGCTGGAGTTCAGGCGGCCGCCGGTGAGGCGGGTTGAGATGCCGTGGCCGTACTCGTGCGTGATGATGCCGTTGTCGAAGTCACCGTCGCGGCGGGGCGTAGTGCCGGCCGTGAGCGTCACGGTCTGGCCGGCCGTGATGGCGGCCAGCAGACGGGTACCGTCTACGTAGTTGATGAACAGCGACGGAATCCGGATGCCGATGGAGTCGGGAGCCGTGCCGGCCATCGTCACGAGAGCCGTAGAGCCCACAATGCTGTCCATTACCACCACGAGGCGGGCACCGGCATTCTGGGCATTCTTGATTTTAGCCGAGAAGTTGCAGCTGCCCCGGCGAATGAACGCAATGTTGCCGTTGATAGCCGCGGCATTCACGAAAGGCACGTTGCAGCCGCGCATGGGCTGAGCCGATCCATCGTTTACGGGAACCAGCGTGCCCGTGATGGGGCCAACTACCGACAGCGAGCGGCCTTGCGCGCCTTCTACGGCATTGAGCGGACCTGCTACCGAAGCCGGGGCCGTTACCGTCACCGACGTCACCCCCGACCATTCAAACATCTGCATCCGCGGCGCTGAGCCATCGGGAGGAGTTGAGAAGTTGGCGTTGTTTAAGTTAGGAGCAGTCTTCGCAGCACCATCCTGCGCTTCTGCCAATACCTGGTCATTACCCCCGGGCAGGGCCGTGCCACCTACGGTAGTATAGTTCCTACGCTGAAAATTGCCAGCCGCCTCCGTGAAGCCTTTGGTAGCCATCACATCGTGCACCACGTTGTTCCAGTAGAACAGATTGGTTACGGCTGCGTCCTTGTTGACTTCCGGCTGAGCGGTGGTCGTGAAAGGGAAGTCGAAGATTTGCGTGGCACCGCCTTCAGGGCTGGCACCCTTGCGGAAGATATTAGTACCGTCTCTATCCAGATAAGCAAATACGTTGTTGCCTTTGGTGTTGGTGGAGTCAGCACCGGCCACGCCGTTCACATCGTGCCAGCCGAAGGGCGAGAACGTAGAAGAAGCCGGGTTTACGAGCAGCTGACGAGCACCGTGGCTGGGGCTTTCAATCGTAGCCGGGAAAACGTTGTAGGAATTCGGGGCGGTGGTGCGGTTGGCCGTGGTGGGGGCCGGAGTTGCCAGCACCTGCTGCCAGCCGCGCGTTGCCAGCGCCTTCTGGGTCAGCTCAGCAAACGACACCGGCTCCGATATCGTGTAGTCGTACTTCTCAAGCAGCTGGCCGCTTTGCGCATCTACGCGCACGTTCCAGTGGTGCTGGGCATCCAGCGGAGCCAGCGTCACGTCCCAGGCCAGGGCCAACTCGCCGCCAGCCATGCGCTGATATACCAGCTTCACTGGAATTTTCTCCAGCGAAATACCGCCTTCATTGAACACCATACCAGCGGCTGGCGTACCCTCCTGCTCTACGCTCAGGGCGCGGGGCGCGGGCATGCTAAGGGCGCGGGCAGCGGCAGCCACTGCCTGCGTAGCCGTGAGGGCAGGTGTGGTAGAGCGTACTCGGGCTGCTACTCCGGCCACAAAGTTGTGGTGCATGGTTACCACGCGGCCGTTGGCACCTACGTGCACGTTGGCTACGGCATTGTGAATCTCAATGCCCTGATGACGCTGGCGCAGGTAAACGTGCGTCAGGCCGGTGCTGGCATCCGTATAGTGGCTCGTAACAGCCGGGTTGGCCAAGTCCTGCTCGCTCAGCCCCTGGCGCGAAGCTTTAGTCGTCAGCGCCGACAGCGCCTGAGTCAGCGGGGCTTGTTGAGCAGCCGCCAGCCCAGGTACGGCCAGCATAGCTGCCAGCAGCAGTGCCCGGCTGCCTGGCAGTGTAAAAGTTGATTTCATCCGTTAGGAAAGTAAAAATGGGAAATTTTAAGGGTCGTTAGAGTGAAAACCGGCCTGCTGCCAGGCGTCTCGTTCCAAATCTACACAGGAAATTGGAAATTTCAGGCATAGCACGAAGCGGACCTTACAGCTTGCCCAGTGCCCGCCAAAACTAAGCCGCACCATAGGCCAAGCCGCTGACTTACTGCCCGTTTTGCCAGCCCATCTTGCTCATAAAATCCCACAGCACCACTCCGGCCGCCACGCTCACGTTCAGGCTGTGCTTGGTACCAAACTGCGGAATCTCCACCGCTACGTCGCACAGGGCCAGCACTTCATCTTCCACGCCAAACACCTCATTGCCCATCACTAAAGCATAGGAACGGGCCGGATCGGGCTGGAAGGCGGGCAGCGGCTGGCTGCCGGTAGTTTGCTCCACGGCTACCAGCACGTAGCCAGCGGCCTTCAGCTGGTGCAGCGCTTCCAGCGTGGTAGGCGCGTATTCCCACACCACCGATTCAGTGGAGCCCAGCGCCGTTTTCGTGATTTCGCGCTGGGGCGGCCGGCCAGTGATACCGCACAGCCAGATTTTCTCGATGGCAAAGGCATCGGCCGTGCGGAAGGCGGCGCCCACGTTGTGCAGGCTCCGCACGTTGTCGAGAACTAGGGTGAGGGGGAATTTTCGCGTATTTTTGAAGTCTGCCACCGTCAGCCGGTTCAGCTCTTCCATCGAGAGTTTGCGCATGGCCGCAAAGGTAGGAACGCCCGGCCGGGTGGCCGCTGTTAGGGTTGGACGGTTCATGCGAACTGGCTGCCCTCCTTACCGCGTGTCATCCTGAGCGGAGCGAAGGACCTTGTCACAACTGAACAGACCCTTGCCCGGATGTTGTTTCCATGCCGGTCGTTTTGGTGTAATAAGGTCCTTCGCTCCGCTCAGGATGACAGTGCCCGCCCCCATATTCCTGAATTTCCGTTTTTCCGTGAAAACCAAAGTCGCCGATTCAACTAAAAAGCCTGTCCGCACCCACGGCACCCTGGGCCCCGCTCCCGTGGTCGATACGCCGCTGATGCGCCAGTATTATGAGCTCAAGCAGGCGCACCCCGGCGCCGTGCTCCTGTTCCGGGTCGGCGACTTCTACGAAACCTTCGGGGAAGATGCCGTAACGGCCTCGCGCATTCTCGACATTACGCTCACCAAGCGCGGCGCGGGCACGGCCTCCGAAACGCCGCTGGCCGGCTTTCCCCACCACGCCCTCGACAACTACCTGCCCAAGCTGGTGCGCGCCGGCCAGCGCGTCGCCATCTGCGACCAGCTCGAAGACCCCAAGCAGGCCAAAGGCCTCGTCAAGCGCGGCATTACGGAGCTCGTGACGCCCGGCGTGAGCCTGCACGACAACGTGCTGGACCGCCGTTCTAATAATTACCTCTGCGCCGTGCATTTCGGCAAGCAGGAAGCGGGCATTTCGTTTCTGGATATCAGCACCGGTGAGTTTCTGGTGGCCCAGGGCACTATTGATTACCTGGGTAAGCTGCTCCAGAACTTTCAGCCGGCGGAGGTGCTGTTCTGCCGCAAAAGCCGGGCGGAGTTCGAAGGGCATTTCGGTCCCGACTTCTGCCATTTTGCGCTCGACGAGTGGGTGTTCGGCTTCGACTACTGCCACGACACGCTCACGCGCCACTTCAACACGGCTTCGCTCAAAGGCTTCGGCATTGACGGGCTGCGTGAGGGCATCACGGCGGCGGGCTGCATCATGCACTACCTCGCCGAAACCAAGCACACCGACGTAGGCCACATCGGTAGCGTCGGGCGGCTGGAGGAAGACAAGTACGTGTGGCTCGACCGGTTTACGGTGCGCAACCTGGAGCTGGTACAGGCCCAGCACCCCGGCGGCGTGCCGCTCATCGACATTCTCGACCAGACCGTGACACCGATGGGCGCGCGCCTGCTGCGCAAGTGGGTGGTGCTGCCCCTCAAGGAGCCCGCCCAGATTCAGCGCCGCCTCGACACGGTGGAGGCCCTGCTGCAGACGCCCGAGCTGCTGGAAGACCTGCTGCAGCACCTGCGCCAGATCAACGACCTGGAACGCCTGATTTCCAAGGTGGCGGTGCGGCGCATCAACCCGCGCGAGCTGCTGCAGCTGGCCCGCGCCCTGGAAGCCATCAGCCCGATTCGGGAGCAGCTGGCGGCCTCCGGCATCCGGGCCCTGCAGAAGCTGGCCGACCAGCTGAACCCCTGCGCCGCGCTGCGCGACGAAATCCGGGCTAAGGTTCGGGAAGACGCCCCTATTCTTACCAACCAGGGCGGCGTGCTCAACGATGGCGTAAATACGGAGCTGGATGAGCTGCGGGCCATGGCGTTTTCGGGCAAAGACTACCTGTTTCAGCTGCAGCAGCGCGCCGTGCAGGAAACCGGTATTTCGTCGCTGAAAGTGGCCTACAACAAGGTGTTCGGCTACTATCTGGAAGTCACGAACGCGCACAAAGACAAAGTGCCTGCTTCCTGGATCCGGAAGCAGACGCTGGTGAATGCCGAGCGCTACATCACGGAGGAGCTCAAAACCTACGAGGAGAAGATTCTGCACGCCGAGGAGCGTTTGTTCGTCATCGAGCAGAACATCTACAATGACCTGGTGCTGTTTGCGGCGGAATACGTGGCCCAGATTCAGCAGAATGCCCGTGCCATTGGAGTAGCCGACTGCCTGGCTTCCTTCGCGGCCACGGCCCGCCAGCACCGCTACGTGAAGCCCACCGTCGACGATTCGACGCTACTCGACATTCGGGCTGGCCGCCACCCCGTGATTGAGCGTCAGCTGCCCCCCGGCGAGCAGTACATCCCCAACGATATCTGCCTCGACCAGGACGACCAGCAGATTGTGGTGATTACGGGACCCAACATGGCCGGTAAATCGGCGTTGCTGCGCCAGACTGCCCTGATTGTACTGCTGGCCCAGATTGGCTCCTTCGTACCCGCCGATGCGGCTCACATTGGCGTCATCGACAAGATTTTCACCCGCGTCGGTGCTTCCGACAACCTGAGCAAGGGCGAAAGCACCTTCATGGTGGAAATGACCGAAACCGCCAGCATCCTCAACAACCTCTCCGACCGGAGCCTCGTGCTGATGGACGAAATCGGGCGGGGCACCAGCACCTATGATGGTATCAGCATTGCCTGGGCCATTGTGGAACATCTGCACAACTCGCCTAAAGCGCGCGCCAAAACCCTGTTTGCCACGCACTACCACGAGTTGAACCAACTGGCTGATGACTGCCCGCGGGTGCGCAACTACAATGTAGCTGTGAAGGAAGCCGATGGCCGCATTCTGTTTCTGCGCAAGCTGCGCGAAGGCGGCTCCGAGCACAGCTTCGGTATTCATGTGGCCCGCATGGCCGGCATGCCCACTTCCGTGGTGCTGCGCGCCAACGAAATCATGCACCATCTGGAGCAGGAGCGCACTTCGGCCGGCATAGACCCCGACACGCCCACCGAGTTTGACGACGTACTGGCCGGCCTGGAAGCACAATCTGACGGCAAGATAATTCCGCTGAACGGCGCGGCGGCCGCACCGGAACCGACCCGCCGCGGCCCCAAAGCGCAACCGGCTGCAGCCGTGCACACTGCTCCCCGCCCCAGCTTGCAGCTTAGCATGTTCGAGCCCGCCGACCCGGTTATGGAACGAGTCCGGGAGCTGCTGGAGAAGCTGGACGTCAACACACTCACGCCCATAGAAGCCCTACTCAAGCTTAATGAGCTGAAGCTGGCCGCCGGTGGCAAATAACCAAGCGGCCTCCGCAGGCCCTGAGCAGACTAGTTCCAGCGGCAAAAGGCCCTTTCATATTGTTGTTACTTTCTCCCTCTTCGATTCCGGCGCGCATAGCGCACAACAAGAGCAAAATTTTTCTCCCTGATACTGAGCAAAAACCATCTTGCCGGAGGAAAAAAACGCGTTTTTTTTCAGCGCAGGTCTTGACAGAAAGAAAAGTCGTTGTACCTTTGTCACATCAAAACGCCACTACGGCGCCAAGATCAAAAGCGAGAGTAGCTCAGTTGGTAGAGCGCGACCTTGCCAAGGTCGAGGTCGCGAGTTCGAACCTCGTCTCCCGCTCAAAAAGGATGTTTCTTCGGAAGCATCCTTTTTTTGTTTTATGGTGGCTCTGTTTCAGCTAAAAGCGGCCGCCAGAACAATAATTCAGAGTTATTTGCCCAACTTGCCGCCCTGTCTCCTTCAGGCGACGGGCAACTGCCAGAGTGGTGTAATGGTAGCCACGAGGGACTTAAAATCCCTTGCCCTTGGGCGTACGGGTTCGAGTCCCGTCTCTGGTACTTTTTAGCCTCCGGGCACCTTTAAAGCCCCTTTCAACCTCGTTTCCAAGCTGGAAACGCAGGTTGAAAGGGGCTTTTCTGCGTTCATTGTTTAACACCTGTTTAACACGTGAGTTTAACAGCTACCATCAGCCTCCGTAAACCTGCGCAGAAAAACGGCCTCAATACCGTGCGCCTGCAGGTCATCATCAACCGGAAAGTGGTCATCGTGCCGTTGGACCTGAGCTGGCCGGAGCGGCTGTTCGACGAGAAGTCGGGCCGGTGCCTGGACAAGCTGCCCCGCGATAGGCAGCCAGCCGGCTATAAGGAACTGCTGCGGCACACGGAGGCACTGATGGGCGAGCAGCTGGAGCAGAAGGCCAGCGACAACAACCTGATCATCGGACAGGCCCGCAGCAAGGCCAACGAGATATTTGTCGCTTACCGGCTACAGCCGGAGCTGGTGCTCACGGTAGATGAGTTTCTGCGCCAATACCACAGTGGTGTCAGCAGCACGGACTTTTTAGGCTACATGGAGGCCCGGATAGCAGAGCGTGCCAAGAGAGGGCAGATTTCGGAGTGTACGCGTATCAAGCACGTGACCACGTGGCGTAAGGTGCAGGAGTTTGCGCGGACGCTGCCGATAAACAAGGCCAGCGCCAAGGATAGCAGCCGCCTGCCGGTCCTGCCCTTCAGCAGCTTCACCCATAAGTTTGCCAGCGACTTCGACTCGTGGCTGAAGAAGGTACATAACAGCTGCACCAATACCCGCTCGGGCCGGCACCGCAACGTGAAGGCGTACTTAGAGCTGGCCCGGCGCGACAAAATCACCTTCGAGAATCCCTACCAGTACTTCACCAACACCACGGTGGCCGGCAAGTGGAAGGCGCTGGCGGAAGAGGAGCTTACCGCGCTGGAAACCTACTATGCCAGCACGAAGCCGGGAGATACGCACCGGCGCATGCTCCAGAAGTTCCTCTTCAGCTGCAACTGCGGGCTGCGCCTGGGCGACCTGAAGCGCATGGACGAGGCCAAAGTAACGGGCCAGCTGGTAGAGCTGAAGGTGCAGAAGACGTTCCGCTACGATGAGAAGGAAACGCTGCTGCCCATCACCAAGCGGGCGCTGCGCTACCTGAATGACAGCCGGACCGAAAACGGCACCGATGGCTTCTTCCTCTACACTGACCAGTACACCAACCGCACCCTGCAGAAAATAGCCGACTGGCTAGGCATCAAAACCAAGCTGCACCACCACATCGGCCGCGAGACCTTCGCCACCAACTTCATTCGGCGAGGCGGCAAAGTTGAGGTGCTGCAAAAGCTGATGGGGCATAAGAAGCTGAGCATGACAATGAAATACGTCCATGTTGACGAGGCCATGAAGCAGGCCGAAATAGACCGGATGGATGCGCTCGACGACGCGGCATAGAAAAAGCCCGTTCCAATCTAGGAACGGGCTTTTTCTGTTTTATATCTATGCCTGATCGGCTATTCTCCTACCTGGGTCGATGTGCAGATCAGCCCTGCGCTTGCCCTTGATGTGGTAGAATTTGTACCACCGGCCGTGTACCTTCTTTTTTCGGCCCACTAGCCTGGGTGGCCCCCGAAACTTTGGCCCGTCAATCTGGCCCACGCCCTGAATGGCACTGGTCGGAGCAGCTGGCTGAGCTGGCACCGGCACCACGGCCATCACTGGCACTACTGGCATCACCAAAGCGGTTAGTTCAACCAGATAAACGGGAGCCTGCACCAAGTAGAGGTAGGCCACCTTTTCAGGCGTTGGCCTTACATCGGGAGGTGGCTGAGCCAAAACTGGCCCCGACAGGCTAAACACGATGACCATGCCACTGAGCAGCGCGGCACTGAGTAATGCTCTCATAGGATAGAGAAAAGGTGAATAATGAGTTGAAGAACCCAAAACTCACCTTGGCTCTATCCGAGAAAAAGGACAGGAAACAGGAAGGCTATTCGTTATACAGGTATATACCTTCTTTTAGTCTAATAACCCCTCTGGCTTTTACCTCATCTATCTTATCCTTTTTATTTAGAGGGTAATATGTTTCAAGTCTGTGAATCTTCTTTGCATTGGCATGAGTGCTTTCATTAATTAATTTTGTATGCACTGCAAAAATATCTCCCGCAAGATCTTTTTTAAAATAAAAGGTTAGCTCTTTAGAATTATCTCTAGTTACAGAATCTGGAATAACAGAAAATAAATGCTTCACGTTATCAATGACTTGCTCTAGGCTTGTCATATTAAGCTGAGACTTAGCTGATTCCAAATCTATTTGCAAGAAGCCGTTTCTAATCACATGCCTATTCAAAATATGCATGATAGATACCTTGTCAAACCGTATTGCCATGCCACGAAAGGCAATGTCCAATGTGGGGAGGTTGTGCTTGGCTAGATAGTCGTGATATAACCTGTCGGAGCGAATTCTCAGGTATTCCATCTTTGCCTTCAGATCGTTTGACTTCTGTATCAAATCCTCCCCAGAGTATTTCCTTTTAATTTCTTTCAATTCTATATTATATTCTTTTCTTACTTGTCTAATAAAGTCATCTGAGCTATTTGAATCGTACTTGGCCTCGAAATCCGCAACCCTCTTTGCAAGCTCAGCTACATGGTCGTAGTTTCTAGCTCTTGTGCTTATTACAGGATTGGGGGAAGCTTTTAGATAAAATCCCGTTATAAATGTTTGATCTGCACATAGGGCTTGGTACTTTTTGAATACGCCAGGATCATCGGATTGCGCTCCTATCAGAAATAAGCACAATCCTTCCTCCTCTTCATAAGTCAACGTCTTACCATTATTTGCTTTTTCAAGGGCTTTTTCAATGGATACCCCATTCATGACCGGAAGGCTCATTGTATTAAGTATTTAGATACGGTACTAGGTGAAAGTCCCAGGGCGGTGGCAATGGCCCGGTTCGAAATGCCAGTGGCCTTCAGCCGCTGCACTTGGGCCTGCTTATAGGTGTCGACACCCGGCCGGCCCAGCACCTTGCCTTTGGCCACGGCCTTCGACAGCCCAGCCTTGGTTCGCTCCCCGAGTCGCACCCGCTCCTGCTTGGCAATAGTAGCCAGGATGCTGATGATAGCATCCTTGAACATGCCCGTCGAGTCCAGGTACTGCTCGGTGTAGCTCTTGAACTGCACGCCTGAGTGCGAAAGACGCTGCAGGTGGTTGAGCGTTTCGATAACACCCTCCCGGCTGAAGCGGTCCAGCGCCCAGAACAGCACCACATCGAAACGGCGCTGGTGGGCATCGGTGAAGAGTTGCTTGAATTGCGGCCGCTCGGCCTTGCCGCCCGATTCGGTGTCGAGGTACTCTTTATAGATAGAGTAGCCCAGCCGCTCGGCGAAGGCCCGCAGCTCACGCAGCTGGTTTTCATTGTCCTGCCCTTTGTCACGAGTGCTCACGCGTGCATAAATGGCAGCTTTCATTAGAGTCCTGCGTTTGGAAAGAATTCGTGAAACCGTTCCTTATTAACGTAGTAATTAGCCATTTTAGTGACTGAGCTTATCTCTTCTAAGCTATGTTCTTGTTCGGTATTATCTATTGCTACAAATCTGTTCTCTCCTTTGTATTTGAGATAGGCATCTGCCCCGTCCTTTAGAGAAACCACGTCCAACTCGTAGAAGGGCGTTGTTATTCCTGCTTTCATAAACCCAAGGGTTATGTGGTGCTGTTTGCGAAACGATTCCTTCTCCAAATTCTGCGGTTCAAAATTCCGAACCCCAATAAGATTAGCCAGTGCATCCCAAGATTTCAGAGATACAGAATCTGAGTTCTTATCATTTTGCCAAACCATCAGGTGTGGAAGTGAGCTAGAGGCTGCCATGTGCTAGAAAAACGGATGAGCCTAAAGCTACAAAAACCCCGTCCAAAAAAGGGTATGAAAAACGCTCCCAAGAAACCGCGTTTTTGAGTGCGTAGAGCAGGGTACTAAAAGTGTCCAAGAATCGACCGGTTTTTGGACGGGGTTGCTCAAAACAAAACTGCCCCACCCGGGAAGGCGAGGCAGTCAGAAGCGGTCACGAGCAGCGAGTAGAAGTTAGTCTGCCACCTGTATCTCCTTAATACTGTCAAGGGCCGTGGCCAGATCAGCGACCAGATTGAACATGCGGCGCAGAGTAGCCGCATCCTGTTGCTGTTCGGGCTCACGCATCAGGTAGTTGGAGAGCTGGTGTAATTCGCCTACCAAGTGCTCCCGGTCACCATTATGCTTTGCGTACAGCATCGACATAAAGGGACGCACATCTATAACGGATTTCGATACAGGGTCCACAACGGGTAGCGGACCATCAGGAAGTTGGGGCACCATAAGTAAAAAGAAAAGGGTGAGGGGCTGGGCGTTGCTCTTGCTAACATATTTAGTATAGTGCTAAAAGTATTATAAAGTTTCGGAAAGTGTTTCCCTCTGCTTCATTATCCGTCAAGATCCTACCCTTCTAATCCTCAGGGAGGCACGCTAATCGCCCTTTCGAATGGCCGACTGCGCCTTCAGCGTTGACAACTGCTGCTGGCTCTTTTGCAGTTCCTGCAGACTCAGCTTTACCTCCAGTTCCCGCTGCCATTGGTCGATGCGGGCATTTTGCAGGCGCTGCTCTACCAGGATGTCCTGCAGCAGCTGCACGGTTTCCGTCGTCGCGGAACCCGTGGGCAGTAAGTCCGCCACCATCCTCCGGCCGCCACCATCCGTCGTGGCCCCGCCTTCCGCGTAGCCGCGTAGTCGCCGGGCCTCCAGCCAGCTTTCAACGGCCAGCACCTGCGGGTCGGCCCGCATCCACTTCGGTATCACGTACTCATCCTCGTGCACAATGCCGGCTACGGCGAAACCAGTATTGTCGACGAGTCGGCCACTGGCCCCGACACGCATATCCGACAGGTTCATCATGTTGCTGAACGCCTGAGCACCCTGCGCACCAGCCATCATGCCGGCTCCAGTGCGCCCACCCTCGGCAAAGCTGAATTTCTGCAGCTTGGTCAGGGCAAACGTCGTGCGGGCCACGGCCAAACCGGTCTGCAGCGCCCCGATAATAGCGCCCACTGTCCCCCCTGTTGGGCCGTTGGCCGGGTTTTCAGCCGCATACCGCCAGATTGCGGCCACTTCCTGCGCCCCATCCATGATTAGCTTCGCCCCGCTCAGGGCCGTGTACATATTGTGGTGCTTCTTCCGGGCCGCTTCGTCCTGGAACAGAATGTCGATAGTGGTCTGCAGGGCCGCGCTGCCAAACTTAAGCGTCATGTCGACGGCATCCATCTTGGCTTTCTCGCGCTTCTTGGTGTTGTCCTCTATCTCCTTATTGTGCTCCTTTTCCAGCTTGGTTAGCTCACGCCGGGTTTTCATGTAGAGCGTGGTGGTTTTGCCACCATGCGCTGCCTCCATTTCCAGTTTGGCTTCCAATGACCGGCGCTTCGACTCATACAAGGCCAGGTCGCGCGACTCCTCGGACAGTAGCATCTCGTCGAACATCACTTGAATGGCCAGCTCCCGGTCCTGCTGAGCGGCATCCTCGTCGAGCAGACTCTTTTCGAAGCGGGTTTTGGCATCCTCGTCGGCCTTGGTCTGATACTTCTCCGACAACGCGGCCAACTCCCGGTTCTGCTCATCCCGGATGGCCATCAACTGCTGCTGCTGCTGGGCCTCGGTGCCTTCTACCAGCGCCGCTTTACGGCGGTACTTGAGCCGCACCCCCGCTATTTCACGCTCATGGTCGTCTTCGATGGCCAGCACCCGCGCATCTTCCAGCTTCATTTCCAGTGCCACCTGTGCCTGCAGGGCTTTCAGCCGGGCCAGATCGGCTTTGTCCTGCGCTGCAGCGACTTTCTTCAGCCGCGCTTCCCGGTCCTTGTCTGCTTTGGCCTCATCCGCTTCCGTCATGCCCGTCCCGGCTGCCCTGCGCGTGGGAGCCTCATTTCCCCCGTTGCTCGACGTGGCGCTGGCGCTGGCCGAGCTGTCGCCGGCAGCCAGTGCTGCGGCAAACGCCCGGTTGTATTCCTCGCCGGCCGTGGTGCCGATTTTTCCGAACTCTGCCTTGGCTCCCGCGAAGTCGCGGTTCAGGATGCGCTGCCACGCCCGGCCGATTACGCCGAAGCTGGCCTCGGCTGCCGCCGAAAACCCGGCGAAATAAGCCGGCCCGTTGGTGAGCAGCGCGTAGAGCGTGCGGACCGGGGCCGTCATCACCTGCAGCGCGGCCCGCGCCAGCTCCGATTTCTTGGCCCACTCCACCAGGGCCACGGTGATGTCGGCCAGCACGCCCCACAGGGCTTTGGTTGGCGCGAAAATCAGCCGGAAGATTGCGCCCAGCGCCTCCCCGACTCCTTTGGCCGTAGTGCCTTCCTGGCTGATCAGGCCCAGCGACTGGCCCAGATCCAGCAGCGAAGCCCAGATGCGCTGCACCGGCTCGGCCAGTTCCCGGAACGTGGCTCCCAGCGAGACGAGCAAGGTGTAGAGCACCGTCATGGCCCTGTTGGTCACCGTGCTCATCATCGTGCCACCGCCCTCAAACGCCTTCGCCAACTCGTTCTGCGCGTCGGCAAGCTCCTTTTCCGAGCGGAGCTGCTCCCGCTGCCGCTGCACGTAGACGTTGGTTTTATCAACCAGCTCATCCACGCCCCCGCCCACGTTGCGCAGGGACTTCAGATAGTCGAGGCCCGCATCCTCGCCCGGCCCGCCGAACACGTCGGCCACCACGGTCTGCAGCTGCGATGCGGGAATCTTGGTGTCGTTCATCTCCTGCGAGATGCGGCGCAGCGCCTCTATCGACGTCATGCTGCCGGAATTCACGCCCTCCAGAATCTCTTTGGTGAATTCCGGCCCGAAGGCGGCGTACAGGGCATCCTTGGTAGACTTGGTCTGCTCCGTAATGCGCAGCCCGAATTCTTTCACTACGTCGGCCCCCTTATCGGAGAAGATACCGCCCGTCACCGACTGCGAAATGATGCCGATGGCTTCGTTGGCACTCACGCCGGCAGCCTTGAACTGCGGCCCGTATTCCTTCACCTGGTCGAGAAACTCGCCCGACGCATCAGCCCCCGACAAAAAGCCCTGCTCAATCAGGCGCATGGCTTCCTGCTGGCTTACGCCCATCGTTTTGCTGAGCGAGTTGCTGGCTACCAGCACCTCGTTGAAATCCTTGCCGAAGGTGCGGGCCACGGCCATCACCGAACTGGTAAGCCCGTCCAGCTCCGCGCCCGTCGCGCCTGTCAGCCCGTTGATGCTGGAGCGCAGCGTCTGCACTTCCTTGGTGGTCTGAATGACTTCCGCCCCCAGTTCCTTAATGCCGTCGATGATAGCTTCCGCGCCCACCGTTACGCCCGCAAAGGCCATAGCCTGCTGGAACACGCTGGCGGACTCCTTCACCTGGCCCAGCTCCTTGCGCACATCACCGACGCGCTCCTTCAGGTCGCGGTAGTCCTGCAGCAGCTTGGCCCGGCCCGGATCATCGGCCGAGAGCTTCTTGAACTGATTGTAGAGCACGGCGGCTGCCGCGTCCATCTCCTTCAGACTGGCATTTACTTTCTGCCCATTAACGACGATTTCTATCGTTCTCTTTTCGGTTTCACCAGCCATACGACTTTACTTATAAGTTAACCTCGATTGATTTTGGAAGGCCCATGCTCACCGTGGCGATGAGCGTGCGGCCACTGATATCACTCATTAATTCCCCCAGGCGGTGCTGCTCCCGCGCCAGCTGGCGGCTCTGCCAGCGCTTGGCCTTGCGCTGGTGGCGGTGCAGCTTGCCCTTGCCGTTGCGCAGACGCCGGTAGTCGGCCCCCTGGTCCTTGGTCACGCCCGCCCCCATACCGCGCCCCACGCCCATGTCGACGTACATGCCCTGCAGGGCGTACACCAGGCGCAGCTTCAGCTCATCGCCGCCCGCCGCACCGACGAGTGCGCCCCGGAAGCTCTCGTACAGCTCGCCGGTGGAGCCGATTTTGAGCTTCTTTATATTGGCCCGGAAATTCTGGATCGTGATATCCAGCCAGGCCAATGCCACCCGCTGCCGCTCAGCCGCTATATCCGGCCCCTGTTCCTGCTGCGGCCCGCTCATCGCACCTCGTGGTAAAGGATAGTGGCCCTGCCCAGCTTGCGCTGCACGTCTATCGTGAGGCTGATCTGCTTCCACAGGCGCAGGTGCGCGTCGACCATTTCCAGCCGGCCCGGATCGAGGCTGCGCAGATCCGCCAGGTTGAAGGGCATCTCGTACTCAGTCTCCATTGCCCGGCTCCGGAACGCATACCACGCCTTGCCGAACTGCTCATGCAGCCCCTCGGCCCCGTCCCAGAGCAGGGTGAGCTGCCCGGCCTGGGTGCCCCCGTAGCTCACATTGCCCGACGAGCCCAGCGGATATTGCCCGGCCCGGCTGTCCTGCTGCATGCCCCGGTTGAAGAGCAGCCGCAGGCCCGTTTTGCTTTCCGAGCCCAGCCCATACGCCTCGGACGCACCCTTCGCGCTGATAGCCGGCACCAGCCACTCGCGGCCGGCGACCAGCGGGTCTTCTTCCACCACCATGTGCAGCGTGCCGGCTTCCACAGTGATTTCCTCCCCTCCCGCCCCGAGGCGCAGCTTCTGCCAACTCGTGTCGAGCACGTCGTCCAGGTCGTCGTTGTCGTCCGGACTCTGCACCAGCACCCAGCCGTTGGTGCGGTTGGGCACACTGCGCAGCAGCTGGCCGCTGCGCTCCTGGTAGTCGGTGCGGGCCAGCTCCCGCCCCAGCCGGCGAATGCGCAGCACGCGCCGCTGGGTGTCGAACTGGTAGCCCAGCGTGAACAAGCCCTGCAGGGCCAGCAGCAGCGCGGCCACCGTGATGGTGGGCACGTGGCGGGCCAGTATGACCGTCGCCGGCACCAGCCCGTCGCTGTCCTCATGCGCCCGGTCACTGTAGATGGCCAGCGTCTGAATTTCCGGCTCGTCGAGAAACTCGCCCACTACCGTCCAGCCGAAGTGCTGCATGACTTTCCGTAGGACCGACACCAGGTAGGGCTGCGGCGCGAAGGCGTGCTGCACGCTGCTGCCGATGGGGTAGCCGGCCGGTCCGTAGTAGTTGAGGATGCCCTTGAAATCCTTGTTTTTATCGCCGTAGAACTCCGGATTGCGCACCGGCAGCAGCGCGTAATCCGGCCCCGTGTTGGTACGCAGAAACGGCACCTCACCCAGGTCCAGATCGGAAATCAGCACGCCCTTTATCTGCTCCCGTAACGCGCCGGCATCGGCGGCGAAGTTGTAGGAAAGCTGCTTTTTGGCCTCGTCGCAGTCGATGTACTTCAGCGCCCCCAACTGCCAGAGCGGCCCGTCAATGAAGAGCTGCACCGGCAGCGGAGCTGGCCCGCCACTGGCTTTGGAACGGTGCGGAAAGCCGAGCCCGCGCAGGTTGTCGCGGGTCCAGCTGAAGCCAAACGGCAGCGACGTGGTGCCGGGAATGGATTCCTCCTCGAAATAGGGGTTGTTGATTTCCAGGCTGAGCGAGTCGCCCGCCAGCTGCAGCTCCTCGCCGCCCATCGTGAGCATCCGGATCATAGCTGCCCCCCTTCTCCGGCCGCAACGGGCCGGGTATTCGCCGACGTGGCCACCGGCAGGCGCGGCGTAAACACGCGCTGGCGGGGCAACTCAAAGTCAAAGGCATAGCTGCGCGTGGTGTCGCCGTCGTTGAAGGCTTCGAATGCCTTGGGCTTCACCTTGCCCGGCCAGTAGAAGCCGTCGCGCACCATGGTAACGCGGCGGCTCAGCACGAAGTCCTGCAGGCCCAGCAACTCGCCCCGCGTCAGCGCCCCGACCTGCACGTTCAGCACCATCGTGCCGGAACGGTCCAGGACCACGGCATCGCCCAATTGCGGGTCGTGGCCCGGATTGGGGCCGCGCTGGGCCTCTTCCTGCACCGGCGTAAGCGTGCCCGTTGCCTCGCCGGTGCAGGCCAGCGTGTTCACGCCGCCCAGCGAGTTGGTGTAGAGGAAGTAGCGCTTCTGCGGAAAGTAGCGGTAGTCCAGCCGGTAGCGGCGCTCCTCGGACTGCGGCACGCCGTTGTCGTCGACCACCTGCACCGACCAGCTCAGCACGCGCCGCGTGGGCGAGTCGAAGCGGCGCAGCACCAGCGCCTCGAAGCCTACCGGCAGGCAGAACACCTCGTAACGGCGCGGCCCTGGGTAGGTGCCGGCAATGAATTCTTCGCTGCTGCCATCGGTGCAACTCACGCGCACCCGCACCGAAAACGCGGCCAGCGCAAAGGAATCGGCCATGAAGTAGAGGTACTCCGGCTGCTCAGGATGACAGTTCCGGTCGTTGGGCTGCCAGGTAAGGAACGGCTTCACTGCCGCCTGATAGGTGTTGAACCAGGTGCGCGAAGGGTACTCGAAGAAGTCCAGCCCGCCGAGCACCACGTAGTTGGTCTGCTGCAGCTGCTGCGGCCCGTCCTCCGCGGGCTCCCCGTACCGCTCCCAGCTAAGCAGGTAGAAGCGTTTGAACAGCGAGTCGGCGCGGCTGATGTCGCGCTGGCCGAGTTCCGGCAGGTGCTCCTGCAGGTAGGTATCGAGCAGGGTCTGCACTTCAAAGCGGGTGCGGCCGTGGCGGTCAGCCGGCTGCTCTATCGGCTCCCCGATTCGCACGAAGTTGCCGCTCATGTATTCCGGCTCGATGTACACCTCGCAGCAGAAGCTCAGGTTGGGCTTCCCTCCCGGGTCTTCCCGGTACTCCGGGCCGGCGTCCATCGGCAGGACGATGGGGTTGAGCGAGAAATAAAACTGAAACTCGGAAATGGTGACCGAGACTTCATCCGTCGCGCCCACCGAGTCGGTGATGCGGCAGGTATAGGTGCCCGGCTCCAGGTCCGGGCGCGTGGCCTCGGTGGTGCCGTTATCCCAGAGGAAGGTGTAGGGTGCCCGCCCGCCCGACACGCGCAGCGTCACGTCGTTTTCGTAGCGGTCCACCACTACTTCGAGCTGGTCGTCCTGGCGCACCAGAATGGTAACCGAGAGGCTGACCCCGCTGGAGTCGGCCACCACGCAGGTGTAGCGGCCGGCCCGCAGGTTGCTGCGGCTGGCCGTAGTCGGCCCATCGGCCCAGGTGTAAGTGTACACCCCGTTGTTGCCGTTGCGGGCCGTGAGCGTAATGGCACCGGTGGCCGAGCCGAAGATGCCGGCCGGCGTCACGTCCTGGTCCACAAAAACCGGGCGGATAGTGCCAATGGGCGCACTGACGCTGAACAACCCCGGCCGCAGCTGCAAGCAGGGCTGAAAGTCGTATCGCAGGTCGTAGAGCGTGGCCTCAATAATGAAACCGAGCAGCATGTTGCCGAACACCCCGCCAGCAGGTGAGCGGTGTTCCCTCACGGTATAGGGCAGGCTCAGACTGGTGATGCGCTCCTGCACCACGCGCATGGCATCACTAATTACGCCGTCACGCCCTCCAGTCTGCTGGTAATTGGCGTTGAATATGCCATACGCCGGCACGCCTGTCAGCGTGCCGCCACTGAAGGCCGTGAACTGATGATAGGCACCATCCAGCCAAATCTGAACCCAGTCGCCGGTGACACCCTGCTCAGGCACCATGAAAATATATTGTTGCGCTAAACGTTCGCCGGCCATCAGTCGAGGAATTTGGAGGGTTTATAAGTCAGCGCCTGGGTAGCGGCGCTGCGGAATACATAGTTGAAGCGGCACCCGACCA
This sequence comes from Hymenobacter psychrotolerans DSM 18569, assembly GCF_900142395.1. Lineage (GTDB taxonomy): Bacteria > Bacteroidota > Bacteroidia > Cytophagales > Hymenobacteraceae > Hymenobacter > Hymenobacter psychrotolerans. Next base: position 80,069 of record NZ_FRAS01000012.1, read on the forward strand.
TCACCTGCGCAATCGGCCCCACGGCCTCCTGGAGCACGTCGTCGGGCGAAATCTGCAGGCCCGCCTCGCGGAGCTGCGCGATGATGGCCCCCATCAGGTCTTCGCCGATTTCCTCGCACTCGTCGATGACGGCGTCGCGGCCGTCGAAGTCGCCCGCCTCCGTGAGCTTGAGCACCAGGAAGGAGCTGTGGTGGTACTTGGCGTAGAAGTCGCCGTCGTTGTCGCCGTAGTCGGCCTGGTAGTTTTCCAGAATCAGGGCCGCTTTGCCCTCGCGCAAGTCCAGCTTGTTGCGCAGACTGGTATAAAACTCGTTCAGGTCGAGCTGCTTCTGGATGGGGTCGGAGCTGATAAGAATGCGCAGGAAGCGGCACTGCTCCGGCGAGTGCTGAATGGCGACGTGGCGGCGGGCCAGCTCCCGGCCCATGTTGGTGTACTGTTGGTGGCGCATTAGTGGGGGGCTTGTTGGCGTTGAAGTTCCCGCTGCCGCTTGGCGGCTTCCTGGTCGTCCTGCATCTTGGCCAGCACCATGCGGGCGTGCTGCTGGCTGGTTTCGGCCAGCGAGCCGAACGCGCCGCCCGATACCTCGCGCAGCACGTAGTCCCAGCCTTTGCTGCCGGCCTTCTCCTCATGGCCCGAGCCGAACACGTCGGGATGCTGTCGGGCCAGTTCCAGTCGGCAGCCGGTGTACCAGGTGAGCACAGCCAGCTTGATGGCCAGCGGCAGCGCGGCCAGCTCAGCGGCCCGCGACTCGATCAGGTGCTCGTTGAAGTCTTCGCGCCGGTCCCCGCCGTAGTCGGCCCGGTCCGGATGGTAGGGCTTGCGCTGGGGCCGGTAGAGCACGGCCACCAGCTTGTCGAGCAGGGCTTCCTGCCGGTCCGCGCAGAAGCGCATGAAGTAGCTGTCGGCGAAGATGAATTCCTTGAACAGCAGGTTGCGGAAGTGCTCACGCGGGCCGTAGAGCAGCCGGCCCTTGAACTTGATGGCTGGCAGCAGTTGGGCCGTCAGCTCGTTGCTTTCCAGCACGAAATCGGCCTGCGGCAGCAACTGCGCCAGTTGCACGGGCGTGCAGGAAAGCAGCGTCGGAAAGGGCAGCTGCAGCAGGATGCTGAGCAGGTGCAGCCGCATATCCATGCGGGTGCGGTGCTGGTAGTTCAGCGTCTTGACCACCTGCAGCAGCTGGTGCTCGGAAAGCTCGTTCCAGCAGGCCGGCACGTGGCGCTCAGCGGAGCTGAAAAGGACGTGGTGCATAGAGGAGGATGTTGTTTCCTCAAAACTCCCCCACCCTGCACCGGCAAAAAAGGACACAAAAAAGCCCCAGCCGGAAGGGCCAGGGCTTGTTGCTTTACTCTTTTGCTTTAGTTGCGTTCCGATATGAATTTGTTATACTCTCCATTAATGTTTTAAAATAGGAAGATATAAATTCGGTTACCTCTTCATCTTTTATCTTATCCTTATAATACTTAGTAATATAAAATTCATTTACTGCATTATGTATTTTATATTCACCTCTATAAAAATCTAAAACAATATACCCATTCACAGTTTCCATAGCTGCATTAGCTTTAAAAGCCGAATGTTCACTTAAAACAACAATTCTTAACATCCTATTTACGGTATAATTGTCTCTATAGTATTTAATAATCCTTTCCAAAAAAGTATTGTTATGCATCCAATAGGTCCATATATCAGAAGCTGGCAGGCTAGACAATTCGCTTATTGAAGACCAAGCAGTATCAGAATCATCTTTTAAATTCTTAACTACAAACCTTACCTTAATTATGTTATCAAAAAACAAAGAATTTATCTTTCCCTCCTGCTTGGAAAAGGCATATAATAGCGGTGGAAATGATTGCATCAACGCTGTTACGAAATTATCTTCAGATATAGCTTCCTTTTTTATTTCTTCTTCACTGAACCCTGCCACGAACAAGGCAATTTCTTTGTCTATATCTGTTGGCTCAGAAATATCTTCTCCCTTAGCCCCCTTAATATATGTTTCTAGCGAGCGAATTAAACGCTCAGCGAAATGCTGAATGAGAGGTTCTGTTACACCAACGTCAGCTTGACTGAGGACACCATAGTACTCGCTTTTCTCATCTTGACGGATAATCAAGGGAGGAAACCCGGACCGCATCAGGATTAAGTTAGAGAGCAGCCGTGTCATCCGCCCATTACCATCGTCAAAGGGATGTATGCCCACGAACCTGTGATGGAACAGAGTGGACAACACCAATGGATGCATGGTGTCCCGATTTTCGCGGTACCACTCGATTAGTTCACGCATCATGATGGGCGTGTCCTCTACCGAAGCGTAGTAATGGATAGCACCCGTAGCGGTCTTCACGTGATTAGGAGACGATTTATACTCTCCTAACCGGATAGTCTTAGTTGTTGGGTGTCCTTCGGCTGTCTGTGCTTCATTCTGGTAGGGCTCTACCAATATCATCGTATGCAGAGCGCGAATGTCCGCTTCTGTTAGCTCGGAATCTTTGCGCTGAAGAGCAAGCAGAAAATCAATGGCTTCATTGTGGCCTTTGATATCCAGGTGGTCTTTCAACGGCTTGCCTTTGGCTGTAAGCCCTTCCATGAGGAAGGCAGCTGTCTCGCCGTAGGTTAGCTTATTGCCTTCGATAGAGTTGGAGTTGTAGTTCCAGTCAAGGCGAAACTTCTGGAAGATACGGGCTTCTTGTTCTGGCTTGATAGGGCGCAAGGCATCAATTTCCAGCTTCATAGCATCAATTCGCTGAAGTAGTGCCTGCGTTTCTTCGGAATAGTTTTCCATTGGGATTGGGTAGGGAATGGGAATGAACATTCAATCTATAAAAAAGCCCCGCTGAAACCAGCGGGGCTTTTGCTTTACTCGGGGCGGCGGGTGCCGCGCCCCAGGTCTTCGACGAGCTGCTCCAGGGCCGCGATGACGGTGCAGAGCTTGTACTCGGTGAGCGTGGGCGGAGTGAAGGGGATGCCGTATCGCTCGTAGAGCAGCCAGAGGGCATTGTCGGAGAGGTTGGTGACGGGAACTACGGGCAGGTTGGGCTGCTCTTGCCGGGGTTCTTCGGGCGTGGCCATAGCGTTAGGCGGCAAGCGTTACGGGTTGGGGAAGGGCAACGTCCGTCAGGTCGGCCAGGTCGAGCAGGGCCAGCAGCAGCGCCTGGTAGGCTGCCTGCTGGCGGCGGGTGCCGGGGCCGGCTTCCTGCACCACGAGTTGCGAGTGGGCTTCGGCCAGGCACTGCGCGATGCGGCGCGGCGGGTAGTGCTGGAGCAGCTCGTGCAGCTCCTCCAGCGCGGGCGCGGGGACTGGGCTGCGGAGGGCGAAGCGGGCAATGAGCGAGGCGGCTTCGTGGGCCGGGGCGAGTACTAGCGTCGGCTGGCTCATGCGCGGTGAGCCTTGCGGGTGGTGATGCTGTCGATGGCCGTGGTGAGGCTATTGACGATACCCAGGATGCGGCGCAGCTTGCGGGCCGAGTCGCACTCGGTTTCCTCATGGATGAGGTAATGCGACAACTCTTCCAGCGCTTCGACCAGGTAGTCTTTGTCGCCGCGGTACCGCTCGTAGAGCAGCTTCAGGAAGGGCTGCATGTCCAGCTCGTTGCGGGTGGCTGGGTCCGTAACGAAGATGGCTCCGCTCGGATACTCTTGGACTGTTTGCGTGTTGTTTGGCATTTGGGCAAACTGTTAAGGGTGAAAAGAAAAAACAAAAAGGCACGGAATCACCTGGGTAGGATTGCCAAACAACACGCGGTTATTTCGTGGGCCTCTCGGATCCCACGTTCCTCCCAGGCTTTTCCGTGCCTGAAAACGGGTACAATCGTACGAATCGACAGAAAACAGTTCTGCCGCTTGAAAAACCCGGCTAGTTTTTGAAGCGGCAGTCGGCACCGCGTATTGTTTGGCGGGTCAAAGGTGCAGGGTTGTTGAGAAGTTTGCAAGGGCAATTGTGAGATTTTTCACACAATGTGAGAAAATGTGAGACGGTTATGAGACTGTTGTGAGACAGTTAGTAGCTTTAGGGACAGCAAATTCCTACTATCCCTACCCACCGTTTACATGGAAAATCAGTCAGAGGAGCAGCAGTCAACAGGTCTCATCCGCACCCGTTCATCAAACAGTGGGTCTGGGCTGTTTGGAAAGCTATTTAGCAACGTTGCACAACCCGCCGCCTTGAGTACTGTAAGGGCGCTAGCGAAGACTTTCGACCTCTCTAATGCGCTAGACAATCCTTCTTGGATGCAGGATGGAAGTAATAGCTATAAGAAGCAAGTATTTCAGCAAAACATGAATGCTTTGCAGGAAAAGATTGGCGTTATACCCGAAGAGAAGGTGTGTGAGGTGCCACCGGAAATCGGTGTACCTACTATTGAAAAACTCACTTATACAACCAATGAGCAGCTACGCAATGCTTACTTGAACCTTCTCGCAAAAGCCTCATCTGAGGATACTGCTGCACTAGCTCATCCTGCTTTCCCAGGTATTATCGAAAGGATTTCTGCTGACGAAGCAAGGATCATTGAGTACCTAAAAGGCAAAGACTTTGCCCTGTTTTTGGAATACAGAACACGTAATAAATTAGATGGATACAATGTTATAAAGCGTTTTGCTACAGGAATAGAATTCGATACAACACTTGATTTTCCAAGCAATATAGATGCTTACCTTCAAAATCTACTTACAATAGGCATTATTGATTTTAGACCTGGCATTTACAAAATAGAAAAGAATATATATGATGAACTAGATGAGAAATACAAAATTTTAAAACAAAATGAAAATGATAAAATAAATTTGCTTAATGAATTAGCTTCCCAAATTGAATCTGGAAAAGCTAACGCAACTCCTGATGCACTAGTAGCTGTAAGCAAGATGCTAGAAAATCGCGCAACTAAAGTTGATATGGACAAAGGCTTTTTTGATATTACACCTTTTGGAAAATTGTTTATACAAGCCTGTGTATCATAATTAAAGCTAAGCTCCATGTCAAATACCCTTGATGCCAAACCTTTTGTTATAGAAAATGCAGACAAGTTGCTTTTGCTATTTGTCCCATACCTTATTATAGTATCATGCTTGTATTACTATGGGTATTGGGGCACTCTTGGAATAGATATTTTCCCTTACATGGGTGTGGAAGACCTCATTAAAGGTGTTGCTTTCCCACTGCGAATATCTCTAATCAGACTTGCTTTCTTTGCCGGGCTAATCATACTTCTCTGCTATGCAATTTATCGGGATGAAGTCAGTGAGGCATCAGAAAAACAAGCCGCTGATAGCACATCCACTAAAAAGGAAATGAGTGGCAAATCACGGTCAATCCAGATACTTATAAGCCTAATTATTTCAATTCTATTTATCTACTATATCTACCTATCGGCAACAGATGCCTATGACATGGCTACCGGCAACTACATCAAAACAGGAATACCAAGCTTCGTAAGCTTTTTACTATTATTTGCAATCATGCTTATTACAGACAGAATTGCAATTTCACAAGGGTACGCTTTTCAAACGCATATAGAGCATGGCAAAATAATACATAACAACATACCAAAGTCAACTTTTGTATTTACCTCAATATTTATCATCATATTTCTTATACCCTACTCCTTCATAACCGGCTACTATGATGCAAGGGACATTACTGAATACAGACAGTACTCTTATGTAAAGAGACCGGCATTTCAAGATAACGAACAGCTGAACAAACGATACAACAGCCTTCTATATCTAGGCAAATTTGGTGACTATCATTTCTTTTCCACGGTAGATCAAAAGCAACGCATTATCATAAACAGTGATTCACTTCCAACTCTTTTGCTTTACCATTACAATGTGGAAATAGAGGCTGAACGTAAGGTCAAGGAAGAAGCAAAAAGCCCGGCTAAGTAGCCGGGCTTTTTGCTTCTCTCACTTATCCAAACACGTAGTACCAGCACCACTTAAGGCCGGCATATATCAACGCCAGAAGGAAAACGGCCAAGCATCCTAGAAGAAAGCCGCCAAATAACTTGTCGCCCCAGTTCCCTCCCCGGTTGTAGTAACGTCCCATATGCTAATGACATGTAGTGTACTGGAAGGTAATAAGTAGGCCAATATGGCCAACAGCAGAATCAGACCGTAACGCCGATTGCCCACCTGAGCAGCCCCGGCCCGAACTGCCGCAGGCCGAAGCCCAGCACGGTGCCGCCGAGCAGCCACTTCCACCAGGCGCTGGGGGCCGGTGCCGTTACGGTATTCCCGTCGCCGGCTACGGCTGGCCCCTTGCGGGAACTGGCCGCCTGGTTGCCCTCGCCCACGACGACGGGCGCACTGGCCTTCCTGGCATCGGTGGCCACGGCACCGGTTCCGGTGGCCACGGAGCCGGGCTTCGTGGCGGCGCTGGCCGTGTTGCCGTTGCCGTAGATGATGGTCGTCGGGCCTTTGTACTTCACCACGGACTTGGTTTTGCCAGCCCCGCCGAACACGCCGGCCGAGATACGCTGGAAGAAGTTCTGCTTCGGCAGCGAGTCGGGCCGGCTGGCCAGTGAGTCGCGGTGCAGGGCTGTTACCAGCGCCGGAATATCCTCCGGGCGGGGCCGGCTGGCTGTACAGCTTGTTAGGGATGAAGTAATAAGGCCAGCCCAAACGATGAAAAGGAAGAGCCAGTACCAAGGGCTTGTCAGGAAGCGGTACACTGCTTCTACGTATTTATCTGTATCCATAACGCTCAGCACTATGCTTTAGGAACTACACCACCGGGAATACCCAGTGCCTTGGCGGCTACCAGGAAGCGGTTCAGGCGGTCAGCATAGCCATTGGTGCCGCCGTTGATGCGCTTTGTGATAGTGTCGAAAAAGTTACCGTCCGCCATAGCGTTCAGGCTGCGGCTGTTCCAGTACCAGCCCGCTGACAGGGCTGCGTAGGTTGGGCTTTCCAGCAGCAGCGGGTTGGCAATAAAATCGACGTTGAACGCCTTGCTCAGTGCGTAATAGTTGGCCCGGCCGGTAATCTGGATCAGGCCCCGGCCCCGGAACTTCACCCCATCGCCTTTCACAACGTTGCCCAGGTCTTTGCGGCCCTCGTAGGCTACGCCTGATGCGTATTCGCGCACCGCATCCAGGCCGCAGGACTCGTGGCCGATTTGTGCCAGGAAGTGCGCTACGCGCAGTGGCGTGTTGATGTGATAAGCGGCCAGCGTCTGGTTGATCGGGCCGAGGAACTTGTCGGCCTCAGCCGCCGTGGTACCCACCAGGGCGGCCATCAATAGTTGTTTGGTAAGCTGCATACTTAGCTAATTGTGGCACTTGGTGCCGGTTGAAGGATAGTGTCTGGGACCGGCAGGGATTCCGGCATAAGGGGGGCCGCGCCGTCGGGCGCAGGAGGCACGGCCAGCGCGAGGGCAGCAGCGGCAGCCTGCGGGTCTTCGCTGAATTGGGCCAGTCGCTTCAGCAGCGCCTTGGGTATCAGTGTCGGCTCAATAGCGGCCAGATTTTCCAGCACGCTCAGCGCCTCGCGGGCCATCATGGCGCAGTAGATGAAGGTGTCGAACCACTTAAACACCATGTTTTCTTCGCCCTGCACCTTGAAACTGGTCATCACGTGGGCCAGAATCAGCAGCACCATGTAGATGAGCACTTTCAGGAAAATGCGGCTGAAGGCCCGGCTGCTCACCTTGTGCTGCCGCCAGCTGCGCAGCACGCCGGTGGCCGTGTCGACGACGATGAGCGTGAACAGGAAGCCGGCAAACTCCCAGTCGTCGAACAGGTACTGCCGGATGAGCAGCGCCCATGGCGAGGCCGACAGCGCGGCCGTCAGCACTTCGGTGGTGCGCGGGCTCGTCATGGCCAGCAGCACCGAATGGAAAACCGCCCGCATTACAGCCAGCCGTAAACAGCGCCGTCGGGCGCGGTGCGAACCACTGCGCGGGGAGCAGTCGGCGACTGGTACACGCTGGAGGCGAAGTAGGTGGCGTACTTCGTGGCCGAGGCGTTGGCGTTGAGGTACTTTTTCAGGCGCTCCAGGTACACGTTGGCATCGGCCAGCGCCTGCTCTACTTTCATGGCCAGCAGGCTGTCGAGCGAGGCATCGGCCTCTTTCTGGTTGGCATCGTCAAGGCGGTACACGTTCAGTTCAATGGCGTCGCCGTTCAGGCCCAGCCCGATTTCAGGCACGGCCTTGGCAACGACCAGGTGGGCCAGCGCCGGCCGCACGAACTGGTCCAGCACCCGCACATTGTCGGCCGACAGGTCGCGGTCCATGATCTGCTCCTTCAACTCCAGATAGTACTCGCTGCCCAGCACCGGTTCCAGGCTGAAGCGTTCCATTTTCCGAAGCGTCGGCAGCAGGGCCAGGTACGTGAGCCGCGAGGAGCCAATGTTGTAGTGCTCGGAGAAAGCCGAAGCGGTATTCAGGAAGAACTTGTGCGAGGCCGTAGCAGCGGCGGAGGTGGCCCAGGCGGCAAACTCAGGCGCGTCGATGTGCTCGTCGAGCAGAGTCAGCGCCTTTTCCAGCGCATTGTAGCCCTTGCCCTGCAGGTTGGCGCGAAACTGGTTCATCTGCCACTGCGCCGGATTTTTCTGGTCCGTAGTCTGCGTGACCGTTACGCCCATATCCGTAATCTGCAGCTGGCCGGCCGGCAGGTAGCTGACCATTGCCAGCGTGGCCACGGCCAGGCGCAGCAGACGCAGCACGCTGGTTTCGGCCGCTGTCAGCTCATCGCCGGCCTTCACCTTGCTTTCCATCTGGTAGAAGAAGGCCCGACCCACCAGAGGCTTGATGCGGTCTTCTTCTACCAAGTCCATGTCAGGCTGAATAGAGGATAGGCTGAAGGTATTCTTGTTCACTGGGATGTATTCCCGGAACTGTTCGATAGTGGTAATGAGTCCCATAGTGCTATTTGGATTCCTGTTGTTTCGGCTGGCTTTCGGCCTGCGTCATAATGAATGGGTTGAGGAAGCGCCACACCACCGGCTTGCCATTGACCTGCCAGCCGTTGTAGCGGGAAATCAGGTTGAGCGGAGCCAGCAGCAGGTCGAGGTGGAATTGCGAGGTGCTGACGAAGTTGTTGAACAGCACGCGGGGCTCCGAGCCGCCCCCGGCACCGCCACCCATCCCCTTGCCGGGGCTCACGCCCATCAGGCTAGGGGCCACGCCCACGGCGGTATAGATGTGGCTGCTGGCCTCCTGCGAGTCTTCGATGTAGATACCATCCTTCAGCTTGTCGTCGATAGCTGTAATCTTGAAGGCGGCCACCTCCTGGTTGGTTTTCGGGTCCATGATGGTGGTCGTCATCACGGTTTTGCCGGCCCCGTTGGTGCCCTGCATCACGTCGTTGAACGCCTGGATTTCGTCCTCCAGCAGCTTCTTTTTCTCGTCGCGGGTCAGCCCGTCCCAGTCGCCGTACTTCCACACCCAATAGGCCGAATGCACCTCAATCAGGTATTTCACCGTGAGCTGGTTCTTAAAGAGCATCTTCTTGAACTCCGGAATGGCCGCCGCCACGTCGAGCCAGCCGGAGCGGCGCACTGAGTTCCACGAAGCCAGTTGGTAGAGTGCCTTGTCGGGGCTGGGAATGCTCAGCGGGTAGATGTACTTGAAGCCATCCGTGCGGCTGCGCAGGTTGCCCACGGCATCGAAGTAGGGGTCGATGGTGGGCACCGTCGTCGAGAACTCGTCGCCGGGCTTGCCACCGTTGTCCCAGTTGGCATTGATGACCACGCCGGGCAGCGTGCCCTTCTTCGGCTTCAGGTAGCGGCACCACGCGGCCTCCTGAATCGTGATGAGCTTCACCTTCTGCCGGTTTTTCGACAGAATCAGCTCCGGGAAGGCGTTGGCAAAGGTGCTGATATCGTGCAGCCCCTCGAACGCGTAGCGGTCCAGCCGCGAATACTCAATGAATTCATCGACTTCCGGCAGCGTCTGGGCTTCGAAGATGGGCCGGCCATCCTTTTCCTTGCCGGTGATGATGCCGTACACCAGCCCACCGCCATACATCATGGAGGTTTTCTTCTCCAGCACCGAGGGCAGGATGGTGTTCTTCTCAATATCCTTGATGACGTTCTGCGGAAACAGGTTGTCATCCCCCCAGGGCGCAATTTCGTCGGAGCCCTCCGGCTTCTTTTCGGGGCTGGTGGGAGTTACGCCGGGCGCGTCAGCCCCGGACGAGCCGCCACTGCCACCCGGCGCGGCGGCACTGATGCCGGTGTTGAAGATATAGCCGCTGTCCGACGCATAGGCGACGGTCAGGTCTGCATTAACTACTACACTCATGATAGCACTACTTTTTTACCATTGAAGGCCAGTATCAGCCAGATATGCACTTTTCGTATTTGGGTGCTTTTGCCCTGCACCACGTTGCGGGTCGCGTTGGCGAAGTGGGCAGGCTGCCGGCCGGCACGCGGCGCGGCCTCCTCGGCTGGCACCAGCTTCTTGCGCTGGCCCTGCTTGGGCCGCGAAAAGCGGCAATGGTGCCACTCCACGATTTTGCCGGCCTTTTTGCGCTTGCGGTCTGCCAGCACAAAACGGAGCGTGAACCCCGTTTCGGCCTGCTCCATTTGTTGTAATGCGTCAGCTAGTCGGATAGAATTCGGAATCATCAGGACGAAATTCCGCCGCCTGGAAAGCGGGAAAAAGGACAGAAAATCAGCCAGTGAACAGGCCGAAAAAACCCAGTCTCACAGCATAGTGCCCTGACGATAGCAGGAAGGCCGTTTTTGCCCTCTCCGAATCCGTTTTAGTCTCAAATTGTCGTTGCGCACCCCGACGCGCACTGTCGCGTGTGGAAATTTCCACGAGAGCCCCCAGGGGATATACCATTAGGCTATTGAGCACAAAAAGCCCGTTTGCAGGCTGCAAACGGGCTTTTATCATTGTTTCCTCTCAACTAACCGACATGGATGTCGGTCACATGCCGCTTAGCTGCTCACGATGAGCAGTCCCTGGCTCTCGGGAGTCGAGCGGACTACATGCTTGTCGATGCTCAGGAAGTGCAGGTCCACCGTGTCGGTGAAGTGCGTCGCCTCCTCCCCTGGGATGGTCTTCTTCCGCTCACTGCTCTTATCCTTCTCAATCTCGCCCTTGCTGTTCTCCTTCAGTGGGGCCATGCTCATGGCCGTCAGCGTGTGGCGGCAGTTGACCTTGTTGAAGCGGATGAGCAGTTGCCGGGCGTCCTGCTCACCGAGCAGGTCGATGCCCAGCTTATAGCGGTGGGCATAGCTGGGCACGCGGCCCTGGTTGAAGTGACGCACGCGCCAGCCCCGCAAGCGCAACTCCTCGGCGAAAGCCTGGTTGTAGGTGAGCTTACTATCGGGCTTACGGGCGTTGCCCCACTCACTGTCCTCAATGAAGTGGAACTCCTTGCACAGATGGTGGGCATAGTAGTCACAGAACAGCTTGGCCAGGTCTTCAATCAACTTCGGGTGCTTGACGTGGAAGTCCTTCAGGAAGCGGTACTCGCCGGCCTCCTTATGAATCTGGCCAATGAGCAGGCAGCTGATCTTGCTGCCCCAGTCCACCGCCCCACGCAGGGGCAGGTGCGCCAGGCAGTCCGCATCGAGCATGCAGCCCGGCTCCCGGAGCTTGGCCATGTTGAAGTTCAGACCGGTGATGTAATCGTTGGCCATGCACTCCTCGGCATGGTGGGCAATGTTGAGCCGCGGATAGAAGCCGGCCTCTACCGTTGCGGGCCGCTGGTTAAGGATTTCAATCAGGAACACGAAGTCCGACAGCTCCCGTCGCTGCTCCTCCAGGTAGGGAATGCCGATGTTGCCCAGGTTATCGAAGATGTTGGCCTCCGAGTAGAGCAGCCCTTTGGGCGTTTCCTGCTTGGCCCGCTTCATGGCCTTCGGATTCGGGTAGAAGCGCAATTGTCGGCTCAGTTCCAGTATTTCCTGGTAGAGCTGCATGCGGGTGCTCATGCTGCGGGAGTCGACGAACTCCAGCTGCAGCTTGATCATGCCGTTGCGCACCGTCTCGAAGCCGTTACCGTCCCGCTCATAATAGAGCGAGTCCTGCAGCAGCCATTTGCCCTGGTCGCCCCACGGCATCGACGAGAACAGGAACTTGCCGTGGTGCAGGTCGCACCCCTTCCAGTAGTCCTTATTGCCCCGGTTGGAGGCAATCACGTCGGTACCGAGCTTCTCGCGGTCCAGCAGCAAGGCTTCGTCACCGATGTACCCGTCCAGGTTCAGACCACGTGAGCTGGAGCCGTTGCCATCCTGCGAAATCAGATGAAAACCGGCCCCGGTGTAGAAAACAATGAAGTGCTTATAGCTGACCGGCCTCTGGAACGGCTCAGGCCAGTTCCAGTTTTCGGGCGGCTTGCGGCCGATGAAGTAATGCACGTCCTTGATGTAGCCGAGCTTTTCGAGTTGGGCTATCGTCGAGGGCAGCGTGCGGGTCAGCAACTGGCCGTAGGTAGAACCAACGATGCCCCAGCAGCTGCGGGGCATCTTGGTTACAATCATGTGGATCAGCCAGGCGATGATGGTCGACTTGCCGGTGGCCCGGCTCCAGAGCGACACGGCCGAGGCCAGCTTCGAAAGGATAAAGCGAAGCTGGGGCCGGTTGAACTTGAGCGGCTTAACGTCCGGTTTATTCATCGTCATCACCCTCCTCCCCATCCTGGGCCTCCAGCAGCAGGCCGCGCATCTCTTCCAGCCCCACGTCGCTCTGCTCCACCGCCTCTACCACCTGGGCGTAAGTTTCCCCGTCAATCTTGTTCAGATTGCCCAAATCGATGGTTTTCGTTTGCCCGTCGCTGCCGGCCAGCGTGATGTTGAGCACGTAGGAACGGTTGGCCAGCACTTCCGGCGTCAGTGCATTCGAATCGTCCTTGTCCAGCCCTTTCAGGATGGCCATGTTCTTGATCGAGGCGTTCATGGCCTTCAAATCCGGTGGTTTCGCCGTAGCCGCCAGCTGGAATACCTTCATGGCAAACTCGTACAGGATATGGCGAATACCATCCTTGTAGGAGCGCGTCACGTCGCCAAACAGCCGAATAGCCTCGGTGCAGCGCCGGTACGCGGTGGCCCGGCTGATATCAAAGCGCCCGGTGAGCAGCGGAACGGCCTGCTCCATGCTGTGGTAGTTCACCAGCAGGCCGTGGGCGGCTTCCAGCTGCTCCTTGCGCTTTTTATCGTCGTCGGTCAGCCGCTCCTCGGCCCCCTCGTTCAGATAGGAGGCCCGGATGCGGTCCAGCGCCGTTTCAGTGGCGTTGGAGTAGTTCGGGTTACTCGAAGAGGGCAAGTTGCTCATGGGTCAGCTCCTCTCCGTTGCGCGTCACCGTGAAGCGGCGCTGGTTATCACGCATAAACTTCACCCAGCGGCGCACGTCCACGTCGACGTAGCCCGGATCGAGCTCTATCACGTGGGCTTCCCGATCCAGCTTCTCACAGGCCACCAGCAGGGAGCCGGAGCCGCTGAAGCCGTCGAACACCACATCTCCGGGCTTGCTGGAGCACTCCAGCAGGTATTCCAGAATGGGCAGCGGCTTCATCGTCGGATGCTCCGCATTGCGCTGCGGACGGTCGAAGTTGAGCACCGTGGTCTGCTTCCGGTCCGAGTACCAAGTATGGGCCGCGCCTTCCTTCCAGCCATACAGGATGGGCTCATGCTGCCAGTGGAAGTCCTGCCGGCCCATCACGAACTGCTGCTTCACCCACACCAGACACTGGCTGAGTTTCAGGCCCGCGTCCTGCATGGCCAGGCGGAAGTTGGCTCCTTCCGAGTCTGCGTGAAACACGTAGATGGGCGCACCGGGCTTCATGAAGGTGAAGCAGTTGGTGTAGTAGTCATAGAGAAACTCGCGGAACGAGGCATTATCCATGCTGTCGTTCTCAATCTTGAGCGCATCCTTGGTCTTGCCCTGGTAGTTGACGTTGTAGGGCGGGTCGGTATTGACCAGGTCGATGAGTTTGCCGGCCAGCGCCCGCGCTACTACGTCCGAATCCGTCGACGAACCGCACACGAGCACGTGCTGCAGTCCTCGCGCGTCGCTGCTCAGCTCATAGACGTCGCCGAGCACCGACACCGGTTCTTTGGGCGGCGTGGGATCGAATTCCTGCTCTTCCGAGGGCAGCAGCGCCAGCGCCTGATTGGCCAGTGCTTCGAGGCCGGCCAGCATGCTGGTGTCGCCGATGGCACCCAGGTCGATGTGGGCGAAGTTGTCCTGCAGGCTCTGGTAGTCCCAGATACCGGCCCCCACATTGGAGGTGATGTTGTACTCGTCGAGTTCTTCCTTCGTGAGCAGCCGGTTGGGCATCCGCACGTCGATTATCTCGTCGCCACGGCCCAAATCGAGCAGGATGCTCAGGCGCTGGTGGCCGGCCAGCACCACGTCGTCGGTGTTGATAGCCGGGATTTCGGCGAGGTTGAACTTCTGGATACTGCGCATGAGGCGCACGCGGCCCTCTTCGGTCAGGATGCGCGGGTTGTAGCTCAGGGGCACCAGGTCGCGCACTCGGCGCTGCACGGTGGTCCAGGATAGTGGGGCTAGTTCTTCGGTCTGCATTATTGGGATAGTTTGGATTCGAGTAAGTCGATGTTGGCCAGCACCTGCGCCAGGTCGGCGGCGCGGTCCGGGCGGTCCTGCAGCTTGCTGCGCTGGGTGCGCAGCAGCTTCAGGCGGTACTGGATGTCGGGGCGGGTGGTGAGCTGCTCCAGCGCCGGCTCAGGCGCGGCGACGGGTGGCGGCTCGGGCAGCGTGCCGTGCTGGGCGTAATATGCCTCGGCCGCGTAGCTCTCCTGCAGCTTATCCCCGAGGTCGAGTATGCGCAGAGCCGCTTCGCCCCGTTCGGCTTCGGTGAGCAGCTCCAGCCGGGCGTGCAGGTACTCCCGCTCACTGAGCAGCGGGCGGCGGGCATCTCGCAGCTGCTGCACCACGTCGGGCGTGGTGGCAGCAGGCGCCTGGGGAGGATGGGTATGGGAAGGAGGGGCCGGCGTGCCGGCGACGAGCTTGCCCAGCTCCCGGGCCAGCACCTCGCGGCTGTAGCTGGTGCAGCTGGCAGCCAGCAGCCGTTTGATCAGGCCGCTGGCACCGTGCTGCTCATAGAGGGCGACACCAGTTTCGTAGTCCTGCTCCGATGCCAGCCAAGTGGAAATTTCCGCGTTCATGAAGCAAAGCTGCCTCGGATGGCCACGGCTAAAAAGGACGCAAAAACGCCCCGACCTATCAGGCCGGGGCGTTTCATCAACAGCTCCTTCTCTCCTACTTCCCTTTTGCCGCAGTGGAAGCTGCTGATGTTGTGCGGCGCACCTTCCGCAGCTTCAGGTACGTCGACTCGCCCTGCTTCACTACCAGCTCGTCGGCCTCGGCCACACTGAGGGTACGGAGGTCGATGGTCTGGTAACCCAGGGCGCGGACCACGTAGCGGCCCGGCTCCTGAGTTGCCTCGTACTTGGCGGCTACGTCCGGGCGCAGCAGTTTTTGCCAGTCCTTGTTCACGGCTTAGCCTCCTGCGGGCGTTACCACGCCGGTGCTGGCTGCGATGGACGAGCCATCCTTCAGCTTGATGTCACCTTCGTAGAAGAGCAGGCCGTTGGCATAGCCCTCTACTTTGAACGTGAAGCCGTTCCGGCCGCTGCCCAGCGTACCAGAGTCGTACTCGCCCAGGATTTCCACGCCCAGACCTTCCTGGCCCAACTGGAGCACCGTGCCATCGGCGGTGGTCACCAGCATGATAGCCGAGTGGTTTTTGATCTGACGATCAAACTCAGCCGCCTCCTTCGCGTTGCCCGGATGGAAGAACGTGAAGTCGATTTTCTTGCCGCGGCCGTCCCGTTCACCCACGTTGCCCAGTTTGAGTTGGGCGGTGCCCAGCGTGCTGTAGCACTTCACGAAGCCTTTGCTGGCAGCAAAACCGTGCGTACCATCCACCGTTACCGAGTCGCCGGCACCCGTACTGGTCTTCACGCCCTTGATGGACGTGAAGTCCTGCTCAGCAGCAATGAAGAGGTTCTGCTTCAGGCCCGGCGTGTTGTCTTTGCCCTGTGGGCCTTTGAGATCAAATAAATCCATAATTCGGATCGGATTGACGTATAAAACTTATGAATTCAGCCTGCTGACGCGGGCTTACTTAGCGGCTTAGACTTTGCGCAGCAAGCCCGAACCAGTCTTCACCAGCGCGGCCAGCACTTCTTTGTTCTTCTGCAGGTCTTTGGCTTTCACCTCGGTGCCTTCGTAGTTGAACTGCTGCGCCAGCACCTGGTACTGCGTCTTGTCGTGCGTCACCACTACCAGCGTCGGCGTTGCGGCCTCGGCGTTGGAGAGCTTTTCGCTCAAATCACCAATGGCCTCTTCGGCAGTGGCGTTGTCCTGCTTCAGTTGGGCGTTTTCAGCTTCCAAGCGAGCAATTTTCTGTTCTGGGGTTTCAGTGTCCATGATTGTGGCTTAATGACAATGAGAAATATGACGGTACTCGGATGACGAAGGCCGGCACCCGCGTGGGGTGCCGGCTCGTCGGGGCGCTTAGGCCAAGTCCTGGTCGTTGGTGTAGACGATTTCCGGGATGATGAAGCCCACACCCTTGCTCCAGTCGCTGTACACCTTCACCTGACGGTCTACATTCTCCACCTGGAACTTGCCCTGGTTGCCGGTGCGCTTGCCCAGCACGAGGGCGTTGGCCTTCGGCGTGCACCAGATTTTGTTGGCACCCGACATCGAAGGCAGACCAACCACCGTGATGTTGGTGTTGTTGATCTTGTCGCCCAGCATGCCTTCCACTTTCGTGTTCTTGCCATACTTGCGCTCCTGGCCACGCAGGAAGCGGCGCTGCACCTGCTCCGACACAGCCAGCTGCATCGGGATGCTCCAGTAAGCCTGGCCGATGCGGTCAGCGAACTGCTCCAGCTGCTCTACCAGCGCTTCGGGGTCCGTTTCCAGCGCACCCGTCACGATAGGCGTGATGCGGCCGGCCGTGATGTGGGTGTTGATGGTCTTCTTCAGACCATTCATCGACGTACCGGCAGCGCCAGGCGTGCCAGCAGTCGGGGCTACATACACGCCGTTGTACACCTCCAGCAACTCGTAGTCCTGGTTCGACTGCGGAATCAGATACTCTTCGATGTACCAGCGGATGAAGGGCCACGACTTGCGGTCAATGCCTTCCCCCGTAAGGAAGCCGAGCCACGAGGCTTCCAACTCGTCGGGGTATTCGGCAGTGTCGATTTTCATCTTGAACTGCTCGATGCCAACGGGCGTGAACGTCACGCTGGCCAGCGGCGTGTACGCCTTCTGGAAAGGCTGCAGCACGCGGGTCATGAGGGTTTTGGCCGCACGGTACACGGTTTCATCCGTCAGGATGGGCGTGAGCAGCGAGTCGGTAACACTCGGGCGGAACAACAGCTTCGCGAGACGCTGCAGGTTTTGGCCCTGGTTGATGTAATACGCGCCGAATTCGGCGATAATAGCGGAGGTTTGGAGGCTCATCGCTTCGTAGTGATAAAATGAAAAGTTGGAATCGTTGGTAGCTAGTGGGACAACCCGCGCCTAGTTGAAGCGCGGGTCGTTGTCGAGAGCCTTGTTGTGGTCGAGTTCGGCAATGGCCTTGTTGTGGTCCACAGCACCGGACTCTGCTACATCGGACTTCTCCTTTGCAGCGCTGGTGGGCACTTCGCCGGGCTGGTTGCCGTACTCGTCGGCCTTGGCTACGGCCTCATCACGCTGCTTTACCAGCGCCTCAATCGAGTCGACACCGGCAGCAGCCAGGGCAGCGGTGGTAGCGTTGTGGGCGGTGGTGGCAGCTTCGAAGGCAGCCAGCGCGTCGGCCGACACGATGCCGGCTCCTTTGATGTTGGCCGCGTCCAACTCCTCGTTGGCAGCGTCGACGAGGCTGGCCGTTACGGCCGCACCCGTCAGGCCGGCCAGTGCAGCGACGGCCGGGAAACGTTTCAGAAAACTCATAGTATTGGAATTGGAATGGTTGGCTTGGGTAGCGCCGGCCTCAGTGGGCTCAGCATCAGTGCCGGTGGCCAGCGCAATAGCGCGCTGCACGGCATAGTCGAAGGAGCCCACCGCCGTGATGAGCCCCATTTCTTTGGCTTCGGAGGCGAAGAACATGCCGCCCTTCAGTGCCTTTTCGGCCGTTTTTGGATTGAGCCGCTCCCCAATGGCCGACTTCACATGGTCGTGAAAAACAGCCCGCAACGGGTTGAGCACGTTGGCCTTGTAAGGCTTGTAGTCGCCACCCAGCGCGGCGAAGAATTCGGAGTTCTTATCCTCCGAGCCATCGGCCACCATGTCGTGAAACTTCACGCCCAGCTTCTCCAGCGCGGGCTTGATGTCCTGAAAAGAGGCCATCACCCCGATAGACCCGATGCGGCAGGTTTCGTTGTTGAGGATGATTTCGGGGCAGGCAACGGCAGCCCACACGGCAGCCGAACCAATCATACCATCCGAGTAAGCAACGATGGGTTTGTTCAGCGCGGAAAGGCCTGCGGCAAACTCTGCTGTCCCATCCACCGAACCGCCGCCCGAATCGATATCGAGCACGTGGGCAATGACATTGTCGTGGCGGTCAGCCGCCTGGATGGCACGCAGCAGCGACGCGGTGCCGGGCACATCGGTACACAGGCCGACCTGGTCCTGCTTCATCATCACGCCCTTCAGCTGGTGCACGGCCACGGCCCCATCGGGCGCGTCGTCGTACTTCTTGGCCTTGGAGCGGCCACCACCAGAAGCGGCGGCGAACAACACGAAAGCCTCCTCAGCCGGAGCAGCCGGCGCACTAGCTGTGGCCGGCTGCCCACCATTGAGCATAGCCGCAATCTGCGGCAGATAACCGAACACCGTCTCGCTCTGGATAGCCCAGGGCGAACGTAGTATGGCGGACAAAAGATGATTGACTTGCATCGACTTGGGTAAAGAATCGATACAAAGCTGCCGGCACCGCTTACCGGGAAAAAGGACAGAAAAAAGCCCCAGCCGGGCAGGCTGGGGCTTTCATTCGTCCAACTCCGTATGAGGTGGTTATTGCACCCCGACCTGCCCCTCCGGTGCAGGCAGATCGGGCTCCTGCGTAGCAGCCTGCCGTTGCGGGTCAATGACCGGCACCACCTTGCCGGCCACTATTTTCTGGCCCGCCAGCACGTCTGACAAATGCATTCGGGTGCCAACGGTTACGGTGCCCTGCAGCGCGTCCTGGTATTCTTCGATTACTTCTACCAACATCAGAGTACTATTTCGCGGGTTCCCCCGTCCGTGAATGTCATTTCGCCGCCTAAGCTCCCTTTGTTCAGGGCCGGGCCATCGGCCTCATTAAAGTCAAACTCAATCAGGGCGACGCCGTTGGCCTCGATCAGCAGGTAGTCAATCATGCCGACAAACGCGGCATTGCCCGTTCGGCCCGCAATATAGAAAACAGCATTCTGCACTACCGTCGGCGCGAAGTTGGGAACGGTGATAGCGCCACTGGCCCCTCCATCCAGCAGGCCGTTCAGCTGGCTGCTGGCATACCCGTACTGTATTTCGTGCAGGCCCTCGTCTGTAACCGTGGCGTTCAGCGGCATGCGTACCTCAACGCCCGTGGCATTGGCCGGCGAATACAACTCGTATTTGCCCGCATTGAAGTTGTAAATCATCGACCAGATGTCGGAAGGCCCACTTTGCACCCCGAACACATACGCGCCCGGGCTCTGGAGCTGCTTCAGGCGAACCACCATGCGCCAGTTCAGGCCCAGCGTTAATCCGGCCCCGGCCGTTTGCAACGTCCCCGTCGCGCCCGGCCCCACCAGCACGCCCCGATTGATAGCGCCGAACGAACGGAAGCCGCCGGCAGATTTTCTAAGTGGAATCGGCATCAGGAAAGTGTAAAGAGCGTGTAAGCATTAAAGGCGGTGTTGGTGCGCTGCGGCACCACGACGAGTACCACATCTGTGGTGCCGGCCGTGGCGAAGGCGGCGGCTATATCCGCCGTCACGTCCGCATCACTGGTGCGTTCCGGGCCCCAGGCGGTGTTGTCGCCGGACTTGAGTACCTGCGCTTTGTAGCCGCTGGCATTCACGTTTCGCACCACGGCGAAGGTTTTCGCCGTGGTCAGCACGAGCTTATCCGTGCCGGCGCTGCCATCGGTGGTGGCCTGGTAGGGCTCGGCGCTGGTGCCGCCGGGAGCCGCCACCACCTGCGTGCCGTTCAGAATGGTGGTACCCGCCGGCAGCACGCTGGTGCCCTTCAGATACACCTTGCCGCCCCCGCTGAAGGTGTTATCCTTCAGGCCCACACTTTCCAGCGTCAGCTCCTTGCCGGCCGGCACCTTGAAGACAACTTGCGGGAAATAGCCGCCAATGAAGTGGGTGCCGCCCAGCCCGTTTATCTCAATAGTCCCGTTCTGCGCCACCAGATTAACCACTCTGGAATATTCGCGCACGAACAGCGTCAGGCCGTTCAGCTCCTGAATGTGCGGGCCGTTCTCCAAGTAGGTACCGGCCGCCAATTGCGCGCTGGAGAGTAGCGTGAAAGCGTAATTCAGCCGCACCGCCCCGAAAATACCCGTGAAACTGAGCGCATCCGCTAAGCTGGTGCCCTGGTACTGCCCCCCGCCTAAGCTGGTGGCATACACGCGCGGCATCAGCGGCCGGTTCAGCTTGTTCTGAATGCCGACCGATACCTTGTCCTCCGTTACTGCGCCGTTCTGCAGGTGGCCGGTGGCTACCGCCTGCCCGTGCAGCGTGCCGTAGTGGCGGATTTCATCGTTGTTGTTGGCATCCTCCACGGCCTCGAAGTGAATCTGACTTTCCGAGTGCGTGGTGGCAGCTAGTTGCTCAGGCGAGAAGCTGCCGCCAGTGGGCACATCCGCTGTCAGCGAGGCAAAATTGATGTAGTTCGGGTCATCATCCTCGCCCGTTGGTTCCGGATTCCAGGGTGCCTGCCCCGGCAGCGGCACTTTCTTCTTCAGCTCCAGCAGACGGGTTTGCCCGTTGCCGAAGGTCCATTTCACCACGTCGCCGGCTTCGAAAGGCTGATCCTCCAGTACCAGCGTCGGATAGGAATTTACCTTATCATCTTCTGAGCCCGAAGTCTGCACCCACAGGCACATGACCTTCTCCACGGTTTCGGGCTTCTCGTCCCGATATGCCTCAATGGTGCCCAGCGAGTGGCGGCGCAGCTGAAAGTAGATGGGAGGCAGGTCGATGCCGGCCAGCTCTGACGTCACGACTTGGCTGGCGGTGCCCCCGGCCACAGCCACGGCCGTCATCTCCGCCACCAGCATATACGTTGGAATCGTGGCCAGCGCATCCAGGTTGGGAATGCGGTACAGGCCACCACGGATATCGTTGGTGGTCGTGGCCAGCCGGTTCAGGAAGTTGCGCCGAATATCCTTGACAAACTCCTGGAAGGTGGCCTCCGTGATGTTCTGGAACTCATTATCGGCAAACCGGCCCAGCCACTTCGTCTCGAACTGCTGGGGTGATAAAGAGGGATTGGGAATAGGTACGGCCATTTAGTTATTGAATTTGCAGAGCAACCCGGAAGCCACTCTTAATAATGATTGTCTGGCCGGCCTGCACCGTGGCCATTAGCTCCCCTTTGCGGTTTTTCACCGTCACAGAACCCGTTCCTGTAGCGGCCCCAGTGGAGCCGCTGAGCACGCCGCCCCCGACCAGTGGCAGGGCTCCAGCATAGTACACGGCCGGGCGCGACAGCTCCCCGGTAAACTGCAGATCAATGCCGGCGCGGGCGGAGGGGCTGCTGCCCTCGCTGCCAGAGCGGAACACCAGGAAAGACTCGCGGCTGCCGACCAGCCGCAGCCGGCCGGCCATGTCACGCAGCATCACCAGGCAGCGCCGCCCCTGCAGCGCCCAGATTGCCGCACCCTCGTCGCCGTTCT
This sequence comes from Hymenobacter psychrotolerans DSM 18569, assembly GCF_900142395.1. Classification (GTDB taxonomy): domain Bacteria; phylum Bacteroidota; class Bacteroidia; order Cytophagales; family Hymenobacteraceae; genus Hymenobacter; species Hymenobacter psychrotolerans. The sequence goes on from NZ_FRAS01000012.1 coordinate 101,863, forward strand.
GGGCGCGGGTGGCATTGACCTTGGTGGCATAGGTTGTCACGCCTCGGGCCGCTTTCGGGGTCTCATCGAACTTGATGGTGTTCTGCGTCACCTTCAGCTCATACCAGCCAGTGTTGGGAGCCAGCTGCAGGTTGCCCAGGATGGTGCTGCCGTCCGTGGCCGGGTCAGCCAGCAGGTATTCCACCGGCAGGCAGTACAGGTTGAGGAAGCCCACCAGCCCGCCAGCCGTAGCAGCCGGCAGGGGCTGCGGCGTGAAGGGTGTGGGAGCCAGCACCTGGTCGATTGCGGAGGGTTGAGTTGAAGCCACGAAGCCGGGGGACAAAAGTCAATTTTGAAGGGACAAACGGTGGAGTGGTTTTCGGCCCTTTTTGAAGAAATAATCAGATAGTCGGGCGAGGTGGTGCGCCGTTCACCACAATGGGCAGCTTAAGCAGCTCACGGCGCACTACCTTCACGGCCTTCAGCGGCGAGACCCTGGCCGACACCTTGCGGCTCCGGTCTTCCTTGCGCTGACGCTGGTAGCTCTTCTTCACGGCATCGAACGATTTGTCCGTGTCGGAGAAGTCGTACTTGGCCCGCCACTCGTTGATCGAGTCGTGCAGCCCCTGCCCATTGGCGACGTTGGTAGCTACCTGCCCATACATCTCCTTCAGCATCACCTCGTCGACGAACTTGCCAAACAGGTAGATAGTGCCGGTAGTGAAGCTGCGCAGCCCCCACTTCTGCGCCGGATACCCATCCGTGCCAAAGGAGAACTTCTCGGTGTACTCGGCCATGCTGCTCTCCTTGCGCTTATCCTTCAGCGGCCGGCGCAGCAGCAGCACGAGCATAATGCCGAACTGGTCCCCCATCGAGAGGTCATAGTCCTCGCCGAGATGCACCAGTAAATACTTTTTGACGTGGGGTCGAACGGGAATTTGAAGGCTGCTCACAGACAGAGTTGCTTAGGAGAAACAAACGTAAGCCCAGCCCCAGCCGAGCAAAAGGACTGATAAACACTGTGAAGCATGCAGAAGAAAAAGAGTAGGAGTTGACCCATTTAAGGCAATACAGATTCGTAAACAATTAATGCAATTATCGCGGATTGCTTACAAAAATGTATCAGCAACAATTCCACCAACTTCCGAACCCGACCTTTTTTGCATTCCAAAAAGAAAAACGGCTCGGCGGCAGCAGCACGGTTTTTCACCCGTCCGCGCTACGTAAAAAAGCAGCGGGCACTTTTCAGCTATAAATGCCGAAAACACCGACCTACACGACCTACACAACCTACATTCTTGAAAAACCTTTATTCCAGACTGTAAACAACGTTTTGTCTGTAGGTCGCCTGTAGGTTGGCGGCTGTTTTTGTAGGCTTCAGGAGGTTGAGGCTAAAAGGCCCAACCTACACCGACCTACAGAAACCTACAGCCAACCTACAGCCAGAAGAAGAGAACAGACCCTTAAAACCTACTTTATAGAGAATAGAAATACTTTTTACATAATTGTCTCACCCTGTAGGTTTGTAGGTCGGTGTAGGTTGGTATTTATAAGGGGGCACCGTGCATATCATATTTTTTACTGCATTGTCGCCTTAATGCGCCCGCCCGCCCGCCCCTGCGCCCGCGCCCCTACATTGTACTATCTGTAGCACCTGCGCCCCACTAGGCCCACCCGATAGCACGAAAAAAGGGCAGCGCGTCTGCGCTGCCCTTGTGCCAGGTCGTTCCCACCTGGTAATCTGATCCGGCCGCTACTCCGAATCAAAAATCGTTGCCAATGTGCCGACCTACGCCGGCCTCCTGGCCTACTCGATATCCTGCGTCATCACATCGCCGGCACTGGAGGTGAGGTCGATGCCAAGTTCGTCAAATTTAAAGCCATAGCAGCTAGTCGGGTTGGTTTTCAGCACCGGCGAGCCAGCTGGCATGTCGAAGCGTAAATCCTTCTTTTCCAGGAAGGCCGGGTCGTTCTTCAAATAGTAGTCCAGCGTCGTCTTGTCCAGACCCGGTACGTTGTACTGGTTGCGGTGTTGCTGCATGTACGGCGGATGCACGTTGCCCAGGCGGATGTACAGGTTGCCTTTGTAGAAACGGTAGTCCTGGCCCTCGATAATAAGCGGCATGGGCTTGTGGCTGACCAGGCCCACGAACACGTCCCAGAAGCGGCGGCTGTCGGTGCTCTGGCTGATCTGCTGGTGCTGGCGCAGGATGATCTGCACGGCCATATCGTAGAGAGTATCCACATCGAAGGGAAACTTGAGCAGGTTCGCCTCCAGCAAGTACAGCGTGGGAGTCAGAATGATGGCCATGTTCTGAATCATGCGGTCTTCCACGTCCACTTTATGCTTGGCCATGAGCTGGCGCAGGTTGTCGCGCACGACCTTGAAGAAGTCCTTGTACCACTTCACGATGTCGGCCCGGTGGCGTAGTACCTCCAGCGTGATGCTGGTCAGGCTCTTTTCCTGCATCTTCTTCAGCCGATCAAAGCTCTCGTAGTCCCGGTCTCCCGCCAGGAATTCCAGCAGGATAGTGCGCGTGAACAGGGCGTTGTCGATGTTGGGCATGTCCTGGCCTGATATCCACACGGCCGAGCGGGGCTTGGTCACCTTGGTCTGGTTGTCGTTGCTCTTCACGCCGGTGGTGCGGCCGAACCCGTCGTAGAAGCCCTTGAGCATGCCCACCGTCTTTTTATCGACGCTGTTCTTATACTCGTCGAGCATCACGATGCTGTTGGTGAAGTTGGCCAGCGTGCGAATCACGCCGATAACCGTGCTGGGGTTTTCCAGCGAAATAGAGTCCTGGGGCGTGCCAAAGAGGTGTTTGAAGCTGTCGGCAAAAACCGACTTGCCGGACTGGCGCTGGCCGAAGGCGTAGAGCATCGGGAAGCTGTTGTGGGCCTCAAAGATGTAGTCGCGGAACAGGCTGCTGATGTAGAAGCACATGCCAATGGCCCCGTTCAGCCCATAGACCTTATAAATGAGGTCGGCCCAGCCCTCGAATTTCACAGAGCTGTCCTTGTGGCTGAACTTCTTCTCATTGATGTAGGCGTTGTGGTCGTCGTTGATGCCGCTGAAAAACGGCAGGAAGTAGTTCAGTCCGTCGTGCTCGACGATGCCGTACTCGTCGGTCTTGGTCCACTTACTGTTGAATATGCCGTTGCTGAAGGCATAGAATTGGCCGCGCTCGTGCCAGCCCAGCGTCGTGATTTCCGTGGTCACCTTCTCTTCCCGGAACAGCTTTTTCTTCAGGCGAGTCAGGTCGGTTTCGTTGCCTTCGAACACGAAGTTGCCCACCGACTCCACGTATTTCTTGAACGCCCCCAGGCCCACAAACGCATCCGTCGGCAAATCCAGCGTAGTGGTGTAGCCATACTGGTTTTTCAACTCTACGATCCGCTTGGGGTTGTCCTTCGATTTCACCAGGTAGAGCACCTTGATGGTAAAGCCGCACACCATTTTCGGCCCGTCCTTGGTGACCGAGTAATAGGCGTTGTCGTGCTCGTAGAAGCCGTGCTTGAAGTAGTCCTCGGGGCTCACGCCTTTCGGCAGCATGCTGCGTAGCTCATCCTCCTCGCTCACCTTCTCCTTCAGATCAGATAGCTGGATGTTGTAGTGCTTGCCGATGGCGAAGAATTTGGCTGGCGACGAGCAGATGGCATTCTGCAGCGCCTCGTCGAAGAGCGCATCAACGTCCTGCTTGGAATAGGTCTTCTCCGGCCGGGCCAGCCGGTGCAGCAGCTCCCGGCCGTGCTCCCGGAAGATGGCCAGCGAGTTGGCCGTGTTTTCCCAGTCCTCGTCGTTTTTGCCAATCCAGATACCGCGGCGCTCAAATTCCTCAATGAAGAGGTTGGCCTTGTACCAGTAGTCCTTCATCTGCACCGACCAGTTGTCGACATCGGCGGGCAGTACCGGCAGCTCCTTGGCCTTTTTGGCTTTGGCTTCGAACTTGGGCTTGGCAGGCGCCACGATATCAGGCCGCACACCGTCGCGCAGCGCGTCGGCAATGTCGTAGCCATCGTGGCGCTCGGGAAATAGGTCAATCACTACGAAGTCCTGCTTGTAGGATTTGAGCTTGCGCAGGCTGCTGTTGTTGCGCCCGCCCTCGGTCAGCACCTGTTTGCCGTTGCGCATCTCCGGCTGGCCGTCCTTCAGCTTCGGTACGTTGCCGTCGGCATCGGCCAGCCACCAGATCGGGCGGTTGAACAGTGCCGAAATCTTCTCGTCGGTGATGCCGTTGGCCGCGCCGCAGGCTACCCAGTCCAGGTGTGGGTAGAAGAATGAGGCCAGTACCGCCGATTTCTCCGATTCCACCACGCATATGGGCCGTTCGGGGTTGTCGTGGCGCAGCAGGTGCTCTCCGAACAGACAGAAGGCGTAGCGGGCCGATTTCTTCTTTTCCTCGTCGGTGCTGGCGAAGCTGTAGGGCTGGGTGAGCTTGTCGCGCCGGCCGTCCTCGGTGTACTTGAACCACTTGGCATTCACCAGCTGCTTCTCGCCGTTCAGGTGCAGGAACACCGTGCGGTCCCGATCCGTGGCGACGGCCCACTTTTCCAGGTGCTCAGCCGGGATGGTGAGCGTGCGGGCGTACTTGTGCAGGTTGCTGCTGTGGTCCTTGGTTTTAGCCAGCAGCGTCGCAGCCACGTCGGCGGCGGGCTTCAGGGTTTCGGCCTCGGGCGCATCGGCGGCGGTGCCGGTAGCGGTGAACAGTTCGCCCGAGGGGCGGTGGTCATAGCCGCATTTGGCCTGCCGGTCACAGATGCCATATTGTTCGTCGAGACGGTTGCCGTCCTGGTCCTGGAAGAAGCGGAACACCTTCTTCTGGCTGCAGTTGGGGCACGTGCCTTTCGGCTTGGGGTGCTTTTCGAGAGAGTAGCGGGCTGACATGGGAACGATAGTCAGAGGATAAGGAAAAGTCTAGCGGTGCGCAGCAGTAGCGGTGCTGCGCAGCGAATGAGGAAATACCAGTTCCAGCCGGGGGTGCCCAGGCGGAACGGCTGGATGGTTCTGCCGACGGCGTCTCAGGTTGTCGGCCCGATCGAAGGAAAGGTGGCAGTGCTGGCATAGTAGCATCAGCCGCTCATCCCGCACCTGCCAGTTATGCTCATCATGATCGAGATGGGCCACCGTCAGAATGATCTTGAGCGCCTTCGGCCCCAGTTGCAGGCCGTCCTGAGAAAAGAGTTGGCCGGCTGTGGCCAGAACCGGTGGGTCTCCCGGATGAAATTGACCTGAAACGTCGCGCCAGCCATACGCCCAGGCCGGCACGTGGCACTGTTCACAGCGCCCGCCAGCTCGTAATCGGATGCGGGGAACAATCTCCGTTTTCCAGTTCGGGGGATACAGGGCATAATCAATGGGCATGGGGCAGGCCGCTCATGCGTTCGGAGTATCCGCTGCCCAGCCGGCTGGCAGCGAAGGGGCCGGGAATGCCGCCTCCAGGGCATTTTCAATCAGGGCCAGATCCGCCCTGGCCTCCTCGTACTGGCACTGCCAAGCATCCGCATGGCCCTGCTCATAGTAGAGTAGCTTGGCCCGGTTGAGATGAGCGCACCGCTGCTTGAGCGAGCGATGCGCCCACGCCAGGGAATGGAGCTGAATCTCCGGGGCGCACTGCGCCAGTTCCTGCAGGGCATTCAGAATCATGTTTGTCGGCATGGCTATAGCAGCTTTTTGAGGGAAGCCGCCGCCTGTTCGGCCCGTTGGTCAGCTGCCTGCTTATTGGCCTCCGCCAGCTGCACGATATCCAGCATGACCTTATTCTTTAGGTCGAAGGCCTGGATAATCCGGTAGTAGGTGGCCCGGCCAATATGATGCCTGGCGCATATTTTTTCCTGGTCCGCGACGGTCAGGTTTTTCCGCAGAGCTTCAATCTGTTGCTCTCGGGTGAGGGGTTCCATGCCGGGGTCGGGATGAACACTTTTTGTAAGTACCATAATTTCTTGGCTTAGTCCTTGCGAGACTGGTGTGAGACTATTTGATACGTATTTGAGACAAATATGTACCACAAAAGCCAATTAATCCCAAGAAAACGTAAAAATTATGGCAGATGATTACCGGTAAGGCCTTTCCAATTTTGTCTCACACTGAGATCAAACCGCCCCGCATGGCCAAAAGTGGAGAAAAGGCTTCCCAGACCAAGGACTCGAAGCATCGGGGAGAAATCGTTGCGAAAGCCGTTCATCAGAGTGGAGTCAAGCTCACCAAACTGCATACAGCCCTGGGGATCAGCCGCCCTACCCTGTATCGCCGTTTTGAGGACAGGCACCTGGACTTCGAGTTCATCCGTGAAGTCGGCAAGGCTATCTTTTACGACTTTGGTGAAGAGTTTCCCGAGTTGCGGCTGCACCGTCCCCTAGTAGCAGAGCCGCTGGTCCCCTACCAGTTAGACAGTCTTGAAGGATGCAAAGACCAGTTGCTGTACGTGTATGGACTCTATACCGAGGCGCTGCAGAAGTACAACGCACTGCTTCAATCGACTCAGAAATGACCGCCACTATCACTGAGGCTTTTTGCGAAGCAGTAAAGCGGGAGGAGATTCTCCTTCTCTCCAACGATGCCCAGCAGCTCGATGCGGTGTTTGTGCCGGGCCAGCCTGTACCACCCTTCACGGCCTATGTCTGGAATGCGTCCGCCGATGAGTGGTTCGTGCGTTTCGGCACGGCTCTCGACGAGCCGACGATGGGCGAGTTAGTGGCCCTGCAAACCGTCCCTCCCTCCGATTGGGAGCCCAATGTTTAACACCTGTTTAACACGGGCCTTGTAACTAACTGATTTCAAGAACATTCATGTACCTCCGTCTCTGGTACACAAAAAAGGCCCCTTCTCAGTTGAGAAGGAGCCTTTTTTGTGTAGTACAGCTTTAGCGACCAGTGGCTGGCGCGTACCAGCGCAGTAGTACTACCAACCCGATTACGGGCAGCGGCGATACGATAAAATCGATGAGGCGGCGGCCAAGCTGGTAGATCCAGGGAACGTCGCCGGCCAGGCGGCCGACAACCAGCAATACGGCACAGCACCCAAACACAGCCCCGTACAGCAGCAGTATCAGCCGCATGTGCCGGGCCGGCAGTAGCAGGCGCAGCAGCAGCAGGCACACGCCGGTGTAGAGAAGCGCGTACGTGAGGACAGCAGGCAGGCTACGTTTCGTGACTTCGCCGCTCACGCTTTGCTGAACAGCCGCCAGCTGATCAGTAAACCCTAGCATCGTTAGCACCTTCTGCCAGGCCTCGGTCAGTTCTGCAAACACTGCTTCATCATAAACTCCTGCCCAAAACAGAACCGCAACCAATACCAGAACCGCTATAGCGCGACTTGCATAGGTTCGGCGGGGCATGGTGCGAACGGGCGGCGTACTACTACCTAGCATAGCGCAACAACTAACCCAGTACTGGCGCAGTGGAAACAGAGAGGCGTCTGGCCCAGAGCATCCAGAGCAGGAAAATGCAGCCGTATACTACAAAGGTGAACGTGTAGTGGTGGTTGAAATCGACGGACTGGTGCGCGTAGAAATGGTTGAGCGCCAACGCCCCTACCCGCACCACGTTCAGCGCATAAATGGCCAGAATACCCGCCGGAATAAACCACAGCTTACGCTGCACCGGCCCCGGGTAGGCCAGCACGAAGCCCGCAAACAGCACGTACAGCACCAATCCGTTGCACGGGTTTCCGACAAACACCGCCATTTTTTGCTCCATCATCAGCAGTTGCGGATTGTCGGCGGCGAGACTGGCGGGGAAGCCCAGCAGTTGCAGCGCGGCAGTAGACACCTTGGCAATATTGATGGAGAGGAAGGTATCGAGCCGGTTGTCCTGGCGGAGCCATTGCTCGTAACCGAAGAACCAGACCAGATACAAACCGACGGCCAGGAGCAGAAACCGCCGGAGCGGACGAGCGGACGAGGGAGAAGCAGCAACAGACATAAAGCGAAAAATAGAGGTTTCTGGCGCAAATCGGCCGGCGCTCAACTTCAAACGGCCCCGCCAAAGAAAAGGCGGGGCCGCTTACAGTACGAGGTTTGAAGTAGGCCGGACTTAACGGCGGCGCTTGTCACGGAGCTTTTTCAGGCCCAGCCCTACCCCGGCGGCAACCAGCAACGAAACCCCACCATCAATAGGCACAGCGGTGGGCTGCTGAGGATCGGGGTTGGGGCCACCCGAACCGGGCCCCTGAGCCACCGCCAGACTGGTTGCCAGGAGCACCAGAGTAGCGGCGAAAAGGTGACGTACAAGAGAAGTCTTCATAGACGAAAAAACAGATGGAAAGACAAAGAAAAGACCGGCACCGACAGCAGCGCCGGTCTTTTTCACTATATGTGGCGCTTACTCCACGGTTACGCGCTTGGTAACCGGGCCGCTGGCCGTTTCCAGCCGCAGAATGTAAACACCCTGGGCCAGGTGCTGCACCTCAAACTGGGCCTGCACGCCAGTGGCGGTAACCGGCAGCGTCCGCTCGGTCATTACCTGACCAAGGCTGTTGAGCAGCGTCGCCTTCACCGATTTGCCTGCTACCAGCGCCGGTATGGTCAGCTGGAAGCTGTGGTGCGCGGGGTTCGGGAATACGGCTACCTGGGCTGCCAGCAGGCCATTGTTGGTGCTCAGGGCCGTAGTGCCGCGGAATACCAGCGAGAAGCGCGTGCCGGACGTGGCAGCTCCCAGCGTGAACGTGTAGCTGGGCTGCTGGCTCAGGCTGTTCAGCGTGCCGGTCTGGGCATCGCGCAGCAGCACCTCGGCACCAGCGCCAAAGTTGAGGAGCTGAGCAGCTTGGAAGGTGTAGGTACCAGCCTGGGGCACCTGCAGCTTCAGCGGCACCACTACTTCAGCGCCCGTGAGCGGCGCCAGGCCGTTGATGCTCATTTCCTCGGAACCGGCTACGGTAGAGAGGTTGGCAGACGTGTTGCGCAGCTTGTAGGCATCGTAGCGGTCATCAATGCTGGCCGTAGCGCCCTGCTCGAAATACACGTAGGTATCATCCAGCGAGGTGCCGGCGGTGGTGCGCACGGCCAGCTGGAGCAGCGGCCGGGTTTCAGGCCCCCGGTTGAAGCTTACCTGCTGCCCGAAGGACGTCACGCGGTTGGCGTTGGTCAGGGTCAGCGTAGGCGTAGCGCCGGCGGTGCTGGTCCGCACGAAGAAGCCCTGCGACGAGGCCACCAGCGGGTTGCCGCCGATGCCGTTCTGGTAGCTGCGGTAGCTGGTACCGTACTGGCTGGGGCTCTGGTGCACATAGATAGCACCGTTCAGGCCGGCCGGAACACTCACCGTGCTCCAGTCGAGCGGCGACGGATAGGGGTTGCCTACCAGATGCCAGCCGGCATCGGCCTGCGGACCACGGGCCAACGGACCCGTGCTGATGCTGCCGTTGTTGAGGTTGCCCACAAAATCGACCAGTGCCGAAGCTGCAATGTTCACGGTGTAGCCACGGCCCACAGCCATAGGCTCACCGGTAGAGTTCGGCGACACCCAGCCTTTGTCGAAGTTCGACAGGCCAGCGCCCTGGTTGGTGGCCACGCGAGCCTGCTCGTAGCCGAACACCGTGGGGAACGGCGTAACGGCCAAAGGCGTGAGGCTGGTGTTGTAGGTGGCGTTTGCTACCGGCGAGAAGCCGGCTGTCGTCAGGTCAGCAACGGTAGTGCTTTGCACCGGCGACGAGTAGTGGCGGTACCCCAGGCCGCTGTTCAGGCTTGGGTCGATGTAGCGTTGCACAGTGGCCGTGCCATTGACTACGCCACCTGTGTTGTCGACCAGTGCAGTGCCGGCGGCGCTGGAAAGCAGCGTCAGGCCGTTGCTGTTCAGCGTGAGGTTGCCGCTGGTGAGGCGCACTACTTCAGCCACGCTCAGCGGCTGGCTCAGGCTCAGGCCGCTAGCATTGTTCACCGTGAGGTTGCGGACACGAGCGGGCAGGCCGGGGCCGGAGCTTTGCGGCACCGTACCGTTGTACACATAGTTGGCATCATTGCTGAACGTGCGGGAGCCCGTCACCTGCACAGCGCCTGTGCCACCCGTGGCCGCAATACCGGCCGCGTCGCAGATGCGCAGTTCAGCCCCGGCCTGCAGCACGAAGCTACCCGGCCCATTGATGGGCTGGCAGTTTTGGGCCAGCGCACCGCCGGTCTGTACCGTAAGGGTGCCGTTCACTGTCAAGACACCGGTGAGAGTGGCAATGCCCGTGCCTGTGATGGTCACGTTGTTATAGGTACCCTGCACGTTCTGGGCGCTGCTCACCGTCAGATCCTGCGGGGCGGCAGCCAGCGTCGTGAAGGAAGTCGTAGCGGCCGAAGACGTCAGGCCGCCGGCGCAGTTGCTTACCACGACTACGCTATAGAGCGTGCCGGGCGTCAGACCCGTCAGGGCCACCGGCGAAGTCGTCGGGTTGGGGCTGATAGTCTGCGGCGGAACGCCCTGCGTGGTATACGTTACGGTGTAGCTGGAAGCCGACGCCGAGGTGTTGAACGCCAGGTTTGCCGAAGTGCTGGTAATAGCGTTGACGTTCAGGTTGGTCGGCGCATTGCAGACCGGAGCCGCAGGCGTAGTCACACAGATGGTGAAGTCGCCGGAGCCAGCCCCTGTGGAGTATTCAAATACCCGCACGTAGTATGTAGCACCGACGGTTAAACTGTTGGCGGTAATGGTTTCCGTGCCGCCGTCGCCGCTGTTGTCCTGGCAGGAACCAATGTTGACGCCAGGGCAGGCGCCGGAGCGTAGGTTCACTACCGCATCGAAGCTGGAGCTGCCCACTACTCTAATCGTGTGGCTGGTGTTCGTCGCCACGAAGGAGTACCACACATCATCATCGGCCGTGCCCACACAGGTACCCGCTGCCGTAGAGGCTGTGCCACCCGTTGTCGTGCCGCTGACAGCAGAACAAGCGGCCCCTGCCGCGCCCGGAGTCAGGGCAATGGCATCAGCGCACTCGTCATTAACAGGCGGCAGAGCCAGCGTGGTGAACGTGATGGCCGGCGCAGAAGTAGCCGTCTGGCCGTCGGCGCAGGTACCCGTCACGGTCACGCTATACTGCGTGCTTGGCGTCAGGCCCGTCAGCGCAATCGGCGAAGCCGCGCCCGTGGCCGTGATGGGGCTGCCTGTGGTAGGCGTAGCCGTCACGGTGTAGCTGGTGTTGCCGTTACCGGCCGTGAATGTCACGTTAGCCGAAGTGGTGCTGATGGTATTGGTGGCTACCACCGAAGGGGCCGCGCAGGCCGCCGGTTCTGTGATGCAGATGGTAAAACCGCCGTTAGCCGTGGTGGTAGGAGCCGTGGACGAGTAGCTGTAGACCCGCACCAGATAGGTTTGCCCCACCGTCAGGCCCGTGGCCGCAATGGTTTCCGTGCCGCCGCTGGCGGTGTTGTCACGGCAAGCCCCCACACTCGTGCCGGGGCAGGCGCCGGAGCGCAAATTGACTACGGCATCAAAGCTGGCGTTGCCGACCACCGTGATGGTATGGCTTGTGTTGGTGGCCACAAACGAGTACCACACATCATCATCGGCCGTGCCGGCGCAGGTGCCTGCCGCCGTGGAAGCCGTGCCCCCGATGGTCGAGCCGGTAACCGGCGTGCACGTCACCGCGGAGGTCAGGCTGATGGCGTTGGCGCAGTCGTCGTTGGCGGGCGGTGGGCTCAGCGTCGTGAAGGACGTCGTCAGGGCCGACGAGGTCAGGCCGCCGGCGCAGTTGCTGACAATGCTCACCGCATACGTCGTGCCGGGCGTCAGGCCGGTCAGCGCCACGGGCGAAGCCGTGGGAGCGGGCGTAACGGTGGTGGCCGTGCCGCCGGCCGGCGTGTAGGTCACGGTGTAGCTCGTGGCCGAGGCCGAGGCCGTGAACGTTACGTTGGCCGACGTGCTCGTCACCGTGTTCGTGCCCGCCGCCGTCGGGGCCGCGCAGGAAGGCGGCGTGAAGGTGTAGGTTTGTCCGGCAGCAGGTTTGGTACTGATAGACGTCGTTTCGGTAGTAGAGCTGGTTGTAGCAGCGGCACTAAGGTTGTTCAGGGATAAAAACTGACCTGAGCTGACACCTGACAAGCCAACAGAAGCGGAGCCAGATGCTACTGCGGCCGACTCGGGCTGGTAGACAAACTGCACTACGTTGGTACCTTCATACAGCTTTACCTGAAACGATACGACTGGGCTCGTGGAGTTCCAGTTCCACTCCCAGTTTTTCCATTCAAAAGTAAAAATCCGGTTAGGAGCAGAACCAGTAGTACTGTAATTAGCCCTGCTGCTGTTCGTTACTCCCCCCACGGTGGCTTTGCCATCTAAGTCGTCCCAGAGCGGAGCTACCAGAGGACGGCTGGTGGTCCCCACGGTACTTAGATTATTTGTGGTTTGGGCGGAGGTACCGGCAGTATTGAATGACAAAAAACCGTTAGCCGATGCCTTTACCTGTGTGTAAGTAACGCCATCAAATACGAAGCTAAAGCCAATGGGCAGCGCACCTGAAATCCCGCTGTCTGATTGCACACTAGGCTCATTGACGGCGCCTGTTGTGCCCTCAATGGTGGAGTAAGTGCCTGCCGATTGAGCAAACGTGTATGCTGACACTTGTGCCCAGGCCCCGGTAGCGGCGGCCAGCCACAAGCCCAGCAACAGCAGGAGCCGGGTGGCCCATGGCCTAGTGGGTGTTAATCCGGGCCACCGGGTGGTGGTGTGCCCGTCAAAAAGTAGAGGTGTGTGCATGTAGTGGGGGTAAAAGGTTAAAAAAAAAGCACGAACCCGCCCTACTCTATAAGGAAAGGGTAGCGGCGAAAAGGGAGAATATCTTATTGGGTTTACCTATTTGAACATTTACTTATTCAATAGCAAGTATATAATGATAAATAAATTATACTTTCATTTTATGCATAACCAGATAAACCGGGAATAATACTAATGCACATCTTACAACAATATGAATTTCATTATATACAGGCATTGCAGCCTGAACTATCCCTCCCGAGGTACAATTCGCCCGTATACTCCCCGCTTTTTCTACCTTTAACCTTACTCTTCTCTCCCGCGTATGATGCCGTCTTCTTCGTCTGAGCAGTCTGTTCCCGATTACCAGCAGAAAATAAAGCAGGTATTCGCGGAGGTCGGCAAGGTGGTCGTGGGCCAGCAGTACATGGTTGGGCGGCTGCTGATTGGCTTGTTTACGGGCGGCCATATTCTGCTGGAAGGGGTACCGGGCCTGGCCAAAACCCTTACCATCAGCACACTGTCCAAGGTGCTGCATCTGCACTTTCAGCGCGTGCAGTTCACGCCCGACCTGCTGCCTTCCGACTTAGTGGGCACCATGATTTACAACCAGAATCAGTCGGTATTCGAAGTAAAGAAGGGGCCCATTTTCGCCAACCTGGTGCTGGCCGACGAGGTGAACCGCTCCCCGGCCAAAGTGCAGAGTGCGCTGCTGGAAGCCATGCAGGAAAAACAGGTCACCATCGGCGAAACCACATACCCGCTGGACCTGCCGTTTCTGGTGCTGGCCACGCAAAACCCGGTAGAGCAGGAAGGCACCTACCCGCTGCCCGAGGCGCAGGTAGACCGGTTTATGATGAAGGTATTCGTCGATTACCTCAAGAAAACCGACGAGCTGGAGGTGATGCGCCGCATGGCTAATATGAGCTACGTGGGCGAAGTCAGCCCTATCCTGACCAAAGAGGACATTTTCGGTATCCGCAACCAGATCAATCAGGTGCAGATTTCCGAAACGCTGGAGAAGTACATTATTGAGCTGGTGTTTGCCACGCGCCGCCCCGCCGACTACGACCTGCCCGAGTTTCAGCAATACGTGCAGTTTGGCGTGAGCCCGCGCGCCAGCATTGCGCTGCACCGGGCGGCCAAAGCCGTGGCGTACTTTGATGAGCGGGACTACGTGTTGCCCGAAGACATCAAGGATGTGGCCGGCGACGTGCTCAACCACCGCATTCTGCTCACCTATGAAGCCGAAGCCGACGGCATCCGCACCCAGGACCTGATTGACGCCATCCTCCGCAAGGTGCCCATCAGCTAGCGAACCTCTACGCCCGCTCTTCGGCGCCGGTAGCCCAGGCGCTACTGTATGGGCAGCAGGCCGCCGGAGCCGCTATGCTGAGCCGTATGGTATGGCCAGACGCTGTTCTGCACCGATTGTACGGGCACTATGGGTACGCCCTGCCGGGTAGTAGTGGGGCCCGCGCTGGACTGCACCGCCAGCCGGCCAATAATCAGTAATACAAATAGCACCGTGTAAACAACCCAGCCCCAGTCCTTTGGCTCAGTCGGGGTAGCCTCGCTACTCTGTCGGGCAGGGGTTTCAGGCGGTGTGGTAGTCATCATGGCAACGGACGTAAGAAGTAAAAACAGCTGAAGACACTTCAGCCTTTTCAAGCAACCGGGCAGGCCCGCCTGCCACGGGACCACGCATGGTGGCGGAACAGCATTTGCCCAGACAGAGCCCTACCTAAAAAGGCTGCTACTGAACAAAATTATATTCCCAGAATATTCGAGCTCATGGGCTTTCCCGTCTGCTCACCGCCCGCTAGAAATCTGGCTGGGCAGCCGCTTTGCTCCGGCGCGGGCTAAACAGGTGGCGCACCTGCTGCGTGAGGTGCACAAGCCGCTTGCGGAAGCTGCGGCCTTTCTCTGCCCTTCGGTGTGTGGCAGTCCGGTACTCAGTCCGTCGCTCTCGGGCTGCGCCATCTGGCCGGAATGTGCCGGCAGTAGCGGCCTTACCAGCCACCATATTGCTGGCGGCAGGATCTGACACTATCTGTGGCGCCGCTCCAACTACCAATGTGCGCTGCGAGTCTGCTGCAACTGCTTCCTGCGCTACATCTGCCGACATAGTATCGGGAGCCACCACTTCGGGTGCAGCCACCGGGGTAAGGTCAGGTGCTGGAGTCTGTTGTGCTATGGCTGTCGAGACTTCTGCTGATGGCGCTGGTGCGGTGCTTTGAGGCGGAACAGCCGGCCGGCTGGCAACTACTGGGCCTTTGCCTGCAGAAACTAATGAACGGGTTGGCTGCTGGCGGCGCAACGCCACATCTGGCGCATCCGGAGCAAGAGCAAGTGCCGGAGCACGTTGCAAAGTAGCCGCACGTGGAGCTTTGGCCGAGACAACAGACTGCTCTGTTTTATGAGCAGATGGGGCCACATCCTCCCGAGGCAGCAGCCAGCCTACCCCCACTCCCACCAGGCCCGCCAGCGGCAGCAGCAGTTTGTAGGGCACTGCCCGGGGCACCTTCGGCATAGCCGCAAGCTGCCCTTCCACCCCGGCCCAGATGTGGCTGGCGGGTGTCAGGTCGAAGTCACTGAACGTTTCGCGCAGTGACTGGTCCAGCAGCTCATCTTCGGGGTCCTGAATCATAGTCGGATGTAGTTGTTCTGCTGCTGGTAGAGGTGCAGCAGCTGTTTGCGGGCCTTGCTAAGCTGGGCCTTGGAGGTACTCTCCTTAATGCCCAGCAGCTCACTTATTTCACTATGAGAATACCCATCCACGGCGTACAGCAGCAGCACTACCTTGCAGCCTTCCGGTAGTTGCTCAATCAGACTGAGCACTTCCCGCACGTTCAGCTGGTCGAGGGCCGACGCCGACACGGCCGGCACGAAGTCCTGCGTATCCGGGAACTCCACCTGGCTCTGGCGGCGCAGCTTGCCGCTTTGCCAGTGGTTGATGGCCGTCGTGACGACGATACGCCGGATCCAGCCTTCGAGCGAGCCTTCCGAGCGGAACTCGCCCAACCGGATAAATACCTTCACGAAAGCGTCCTGCAGAATGTCTTCGGCCTCGGGCAGCGTGTAGGCGTACCGCCGCGCTACGCCCAGCATACGCCCGGCATAGCGGGCATACAGGGCACGCTGCGCCGCCGGTTCGCGGCGCAGGCACTGAGCCAGCAGAGCTTCGAGGTCGGAAGAAACCGGCATACGCAAGCGTGTTTCTCTCGGTGATTGTGAAGGGGAGACAAGACAAGCCGCAAAAAAGCTGCTGCGCAACGCCACTGACGACAGCACCACACTTATGCGAAGAGCAATATATCTGATTTACAATCTATAGCAACCTAAAAAATTGTCATCTTCCTGTACAGCAGCGGCTGCCTGGTGGGTGATATGCGGCGGGCGGCATCGGGT
Source organism: Hymenobacter psychrotolerans DSM 18569 (assembly GCF_900142395.1). GTDB lineage: Bacteria > Bacteroidota > Bacteroidia > Cytophagales > Hymenobacteraceae > Hymenobacter > Hymenobacter psychrotolerans. The sequence continues at coordinate 117,916 of NZ_FRAS01000012.1, forward strand.
TTTTCGGCGGCTCCGAGTAGCAGGAGTTGTTAGCTTTGCGGCTTCCTCAGCCGTTTCTCTGTGTCCCGAATTGCCAAAACCCTGCGCGGCCTCGCCAGCCTCGTCCGCAACCCCTGGCTGCTCAACCACGTGCTGGCCGCCGACGAAACCGCCTGGCAACAGCGGGCCCTGGCGCACGGTGCGCGCCACCTCACGGCCCAGGGCCTGCCGGCCGTGCCGCTCACCCACTTCCTGACGCCCGACCACGACCATACCGTGCGGCCCTTCGCCTTCCGGGAAGGCGGCTCGCTGCCCACCGACCTGCTGCTGCTGCGCGCCCTGGCCCGCCGCGTGCCGCGCTGCCGCTACTTCGAAATCGGGACGTGGCGCGGCGAGAGTGCCGCCAACGTAGCCGAAGTGGCAGCCGAAGTATGCACCCTCAATCTTTCGGGGGAAGAAATGCGGGCACTGGGGCTGAGCGAGCAGTACATCGGGCTGCACGGCTTTTTCTCGCGGCCTCTGCCCCACGTGCGGCACCTGCACGGCAACTCCGCCACCTTCGACCTGGCCGGCCTGGGCAAGCAGTTTGATGTCGTTTTTATTGATGGTGACCACCGCTACGAGGCCGTCCGGACCGATACGCGCCGCGTGTTTGAGCATCTGGTAGGCCCGGAAACCGTGGTGGTGTGGCACGATGCCAGCCGCCAGCCGGGCCAGCCGCGCTGGGAGGTGCTGGCCGGTATTCTGGACGGGTTGCCTGCCACGGCCACCGGCCAGCTGGTGCAGGTAGAAAACACGCTCTGCGCCCTGTATTCGCCCCAGCTGCTCCCCACCCACACTCCCGACCCGCTCTCCGACCCCGAAACGTGGTTTGAAGTGACAGTAAGAAGCCGTTCCTGAGCGGCGGTCAGCGGCTTCTCACCAGTTCCCGCAGGTAAGCCACATCCCGGGAGCCGGGCAGCCAGTCGGCCCAGCCAGCTCCGGTGGCGCGCCCAAACTGCACCAGCAGAAAGGCCGTGGAAGCTATGTAGGAGAGCGAAGCCGCCATGGCTGCCCCCACTATGCCCAGCCGCGGAATCAGGAGCCAGCAGGCGGGCACCGTCACGAGCAGGCCCAAGGTAGTAGCCCAGTTGTTGGTGCGGTACTGCCCCAGGCCGGCGAAGTAACTGCTGCAGGCTACGTTCAGCGCCACCGCCACCACGCCCGGCGCCAGCCACGCAATAACGGGGCGCGCTTCCCCGAATTCCGGCCCGAACACTGCCGCCAGCAGTGCCGGGGGCAGCAGCGCCAGCACACCCACGGCCGCGGCCGTAGCCAGCGCCGCCAGCCGGGCCACCCGCAGCGTGGGTGCCAGCTGCGCCTGCTTATCGTCGGCGTGCACCAGATCTACATACTGAATAAGGGCCGCGCTGCGCGGAATCAGCCAGATGGCTTCGGCCAGGGCCACGCCCACACTAAGCACGCCCACGGCCCGCGCATCCACGAAATGTGCCACGAAATAGTAACTGAGGCGGTAATTGGCGAAAGCCAGGATGTTAGACAGATGCGCTCCGCGACTGTGGTGGCTCAGCTCGGCAGCCGTGGAACGCAGGCCCCGGCCCCCCTCCCACCGGTCGGGCAGGCGGCGCAGCAGCCCGAAACTCACCAGCAGCGGCAGCCCATAGGCGGCGTAGGCGGCACAGTAGTAAACCGGCACTTCGCGCCAGCCCAGCCCCATAAACGCCAGTAGCAGCAGCCCCGCCAGCAGCGCCACCTGACTCAGGTTCAGTCTGTTGTAAGCGGCTTCGCGCTTGCGCCCCAGCAGCAGGGCGCTGTTGATGGACAAAAACGCCTGCAGCAGCGCCAGCGCCCACAAGTGCCCCAGGTAGCTGACCGGCACCGGCCGCAGCAACCCGGCCAGCACAGTGCCGGCCGTGCACACCACCACCGCCCAGCCATAAGCCGGCACCAGCAGATGCCACACGTTGCGGCGCGGCGCCAGAAATATCAGCGAAGAGCCTCCCAGCAGCCCGATGAACAACAGCAGCGCGGCGCAGTCCGTCACGAACAAACTGACGCTCCCTCGCCCGGCTGCGCCCAGCGAGCGAGCCGTCAGCCAGACCACCGCAAAGCTGAGCAGCGCTACAGAAAGGCGGGTAGCGAAGGTGTGAAAGATGCGGCGTAGCACTGCGAGCAACAAAGGTGGTGAGCCGACAAAGGTATTCGCTGTGCGGGTTTGGCGCTGCCCGCAGCTGCTCAGGCCCAAATAAGGTGGCAGAAGCTGCGAATGGCGGTGACCCTTGGCCGGGCGGCTACAAACAAGTAGCGCCGTAAAATATGTAACTGACTACCCCGACTGCTGCGTAAGCCACGCCATTGCGCCGTAGTGCGGGGTTCCGTTGGAAGTGCGGGGCCAGCTTACCTTATTCCTCAGCATGAGAAACTATCTGAAAGTAACGGGCCGGCTGGCCGGAAGTGTGGTGGCATTGCTGCTGGTAGCGGGCGTAGCCTTTGCCAATCTGAGCCCGGAGCTTGGGGGCAAACCCACCAAGGCGGAGCGGGCCGCGTATGCGCGGTCGGGGCACTACCAGGACGGCAAGTTTCAGAATCTGGTGCCCACGCGGCAGCTCACGGGCGGCAGCATGCTCTCAGTGTTCTGGAAGTTTTTGTTCAGCTCGGCACCCAACGAAGCGCCCGCCGCGCCCCTACCCATGCAGACTCTCGACTCGCTGAGCATCACGCGCAAAACCGCCGATATGGTGCGCGTCACGTGGTTTGGGCACTCGGCCAGCCTGGTGGAAATAGCGGGCAAAAACATCCTGCTCGACCCCATGCTGAGCGTGAAAATGGGCCCACTGCCCCTCGTGACGCCCAAGCGCTACAATCAGGAGCTGGTCATCACGGCCGAGCAGTTGCCGCCCATTGATGCCGTGCTGATTTCGCACGACCACTACGACCACCTCGACTACCAGACCATCCGGCGGCTCAAAGACAAAGTAACCCGCTTCTACGTGCCGCTGGGCATAGGCGCGCACCTGCGGGCCTGGGGCGTCGATTCGGCGCGGGTGCGGGAGCTGGACTGGAACGACTCGGTGCGGCTGGATGGCCTCACCATTGTTAGCACCCCGGCCCGCCACTTCTCGGGGCGCGGCCTCACCAATGCCAACTCCACTTCCTGGAGCTCCTGGGTGATGAAATCGGCTACGAAACGCGTGTTTTATAGCGGCGACGGAGGCTACGGACCGCATTTCCAGACCATCGGGCAGCAGCACGGCCCCTTCGACGTGGCGCTGATGGAATGCGGCCAGTACAACGAGGACTGGGCCGAAATCCACATGATGCCGGAGCAGACCGTGCGGGCCACGCTTGATGTGCGGGCCCGCCTGCTCCTGCCGGTGCATTGGGGCGCTTTCACGGAAGCCCGCCACGCCTGGAATGAGCCGGTGCGCCGCGCTTCCGCCGAAGCCGGCCGCTTGCTGCTGCCCATCACCACGCCGCAGTTGGGCCAGCCCGTTACGCTGGGCGCCGGCGCGCTGCCGCAGGAGCGGTGGTGGCAGTAGCTTACGGCCGCTGCAGCACGGCCGCGTAAAATTCGGCGAACTGCCGGCCCACGGCCGGGTAGCTGAAGTGCGCTTCGGCGTAGCTGCGCAGGGTGGCCGCATTGAACTGGTTGGGCTGAGTTAGCACCTGCGTGAGAGTTTGCAGCAGGGCGGGTTCGTCGCGGGCGGGCACGAGGTAGCCGCAGGTGCCATCGGCGGGCAGCAACTCGGGCACGCCGCCCACGGCCGTAGCCACGGCGGGCAGGCCGCTGGCCTGAGCCTCAATGAGCACGCAGGGCAGGTTTTCGTAGTTGCTGAACAGCACAAAGCAGGCGGCGCGGCGCATTTCGGCCGCTACGGCTTCAGTCGTGAGCTTGCCCAGAAACGCAACGGTGCCATCCTGCACCAAACCCAGGTCGGCGGCCAGCTGCCGGAGCGGCGCTTCGGCGGGGCCGTAGCCGGCAATACGCAGCCGCACGCCGGGCTGCGAGTCGCGCAAGTGGGCTACTACCCGCAGTAGCCCGCTCAGGTTCTTGGCCTGCTCGTTGAAAGCGGCCACGTGCAGCAGCCCCCGCCGCGGCTCCGCTGCCGTCGGCAAGCGAAACAGCGTCGTATCTACCACGTTGGGAATAATTGCCGTCCGGGGGTTGCGGATACCTAGCTGGGCTAAGGCTGTGCGCAGGTTTTCGGATACCGTATGCAGCCCGGCCGCCGCCCCCACCACTCGCTGGGTCAGCCAGCGCCGCAGCCCGCCGATGCGGTGCGCGTTCTGCGGCAGATACAGCGTCCAGTGCTCCGTAATGACGTATGGCAGGCCGCGCGTCAGCTTCAGCCACCACGCAAACAGGCCCGTGCGCAGCAGTACGTGCGCATGCACCAGTTGCGGGGTCGCACCCCAATGGCGCAGCAGCCGCTGATAGCCCTGCACCATACACCAGAAGTAGAGACCCAGCTTCAGCACCTTGTCGAGGGGGCCCAGGCCGGTGGGCCGGGCGCGGTAGTAGTAGCGCAGCACCGGAACCGGACCGGCCAGGTCAGCGTCGCACTCGGTCAGGCGGGACAATGGGCCGCGGGCTACGGCCGCAAACAGCACGGCCACTTCGGCGTGGGGCACAATGGCCGCCACGTGCCGCGCCACAAAGTCGCCGTCTTGGTCGTCGTAGCGGTTGGGGTACCACTTGGGCAGCATCAGTATGCGCATTTGCAGCAGCAGAGAGAAAGAGAAAACAGCAGACTTGGGCGCTGAAAAGATACTGGGATTTCCGGCGCCGCCCCCGCCACACAGCGCTGCTGCTGTTGGCCGGCGGCTGTTCGGGTAGCTGGAAAGCAGGTTTCGGCGGCCTTCTTTGCTCGTTCATGATTTGGTAACGGACCGGAGACAATGAGGTAATATCAGAAGGGGAGCTTTGCGGCATAATTCAACCCCCATGAACCTGACACTCACCCGCTTTCTGGCCTTGCTGCTCCTGCTGCTGGGCCCCACTTCGGCCGCCTGGGCGCAGCAGACCGGCACCATCAAAGGAACGGTGAAAGACGCTGGCACGCAGGAGCCTGTCATCGGGGCCAGCGTGGGCGTGCCCGGCACCGCCATCGGCGGGGCCACCGACCTCGACGGCAACTTCACGCTCACGAAAGTGCCGGCCGGCAGCTATGCCCTGGCCATCAACTCCGTGTCGTACGCCCCGAAAACCATTCCCGGCCTGCAGGTAGAACCAGGGAAAGTGGTGGTGATAAATACGGTGCTCAGCAGCTCATCGGCGGCCCTCGGCGAAGTAGTCGTGACGGCGCAGCGCCGCACCAACACCGAGGTGGCCGTTATTAGCGAGGTGCGGCAGGCGCAGCTGGTGGCGGTGGGGGTTTCGGCCGAGCAGATTGTGAAGTCGCAGGACCGCGACGCGGCCCAGATTGCGCGGCGCGTGCCGGGCGTAAGCATCCAGGACAACCGCTTCGTGCTGGTGCGCGGCCTCACGCAGCGCTACAACGCCGTGATGCTGAACGACGTGCTGACGCCCAGCTCCGAAGTAGATACCCGCGCCTTCGCCTTCGACATGATTCCGAGCAGCGTGATTGACCGGATGATGATCTACAAATCCGGCTCGGCGGAGCTGCCCGGCGACTTCGCCGGCGGCGTGATTAAAGTATATACCAAGCGGGCCCCCGAGGAGAATTTCACCACGCTCAGCCTGCAGGGCGGCTACCGCAACGGCACCACTCTCTCCGACGTGCAGAAATACGAAGGCGGCAAGTACGACTGGCTGGGCTTCGACAGCGGCAAACGCAGCATTCCCGGCAACTGGCCCGGCACACTCAACAGCAACATTTCTAGCCCGCTGCGCGCCGCCTATGGCCGCCAGCTGCCCAACAACTGGGCCATCAATCCGGCCAAAGCCGCTCCGGACCTGCGCCTGTCGTTCAGCATGGGCCGCCGCTTCGAGTTGGGCGAAAAGCAGGTGGGCACGCTCACCAGCCTCAACTACGGCAACTACCACGTAGCCACGACGCCCCGCCTCACGTTCTACCAGAACGGCGCTGACCGCAACGCCGTGGACGCCCAATATCAGGACGAATCCTACAACAACGAGGTGCGCCTGGGCGTGGTGCAGAACTTCTGGATGCGCCTCAACAGCCGCAGCACGCTCGAGTTCAAGAATCTGTTCAACCAACTGGGCGCGGCCGAAACCGTGGTGCGCCAAGGTGCCGACTCGGCTGCCACCAACGATGTGCGGGCCTATTCTGAGCGGTACGAGAGCCGCAGCATCTACTCGGGCCAGCTCATCGGCAACCACGAGCTGCCCAACGACAAAACCAGCATCAACTGGGTGGGCGGCTTCGCCTACACGCACCGCACCGAGCCCGACTGGCGCCGTGTGCGCTACATCCGCCCGTTTGGGGCCACCAACGGCGACGGTACGCCCGCTCCCTTTGGCGTGGCCGCTTCCAACCAGCCCATCCTGACGGACGCCAGCCGCTACTTCTCCGAGCTGAACGAGCGGGTAGAATCGGGCGCACTGAACATCATCCACGAATTCACGCAGGACTCGACCAAAGAAGAAGGCGGCATCAAGCTGAAAGCCGGTCTGTATGCCGAGCGCAAAGACCGGGACTTCAAGGCCCGCTACTTCGGCTACACCAGCGTGGGCAACACCGGCGTGAGCGGCAGCGGTGTACGGGTGCAGCCCATCGGGCAGGTGTTCAGCCCCGGCAACCTGACCGGCCGGGAAGGCGGCTTCTCGCTGCAGGAAGGCACCGACCCCAACGACTCCTACAACGCCAGCAACACTCTGCTGGCCGCCTACGCCAGCCTGACCGTGCCGCTGGGCAAGTTCACGGGCGTGGTTGGCTTCCGGGGCGAATACAACGACCAGGCCGTAACCAGTGAGCTGCGCGGCGGCGGCTTCACCAACGGCGGACGCCGGCTGTTCAGCCCGCTGCCCTCGCTCAACCTTTCCTATAACCTCACCGACCAGATGCTGGTGCGGGCGGCCTACGCAGCCACCATCAACCGGCCGGAGTTCCGGGAGCTGGCGCCGTTCCGCTTCTACGATTTCAACCTCAACGCCGACGTGCAGGGCAACTACGCCCTGAAAACGGCGCAGGTGCACAACGTGGACGTGCGCTGGGAGTTCTACCCCACTTCCGGCGAAATGCTGACGCTGGGCGCCTTCTACAAGCACTTCACCAACCCCATCGAAAACTACCTGAACACCTCGGTGGGCGGGGCCAACAGCCTCAACTATGCCTTCGTGAACACGAAAGCTGCCATGAGCTACGGCGTGGAAGCCGAGGTCCGCAAGTCACTGGCCGGGCTGTCGGAAGCCACGCTGCTGCAGCGCCTCTCGCTGGTCGGCAATGCCTCCTACATCTTCAGCCGCGTGGATCTGGGCGATGTGCTGAACGTGCCGGATGCCAGCGGCCGGGTGCTCCCCACCGACGTGCGCGACACCCAGACCCTGACCCGCCCGCTGCAGAGCCAGTCGCCTTACCTCATCAACCTGGGCGCTTACTACAACGATGAAGACCGGGGCACCCAGGTCAGCCTGCTCTACAACGTGGTGGGGCCGCGCATTTTCGCCGTCGGCAATGAGGACAACCCCACGCTGTACGAAGTGCCCCGCAACGTGCTCGACCTGGTGCTGACCAAGCGCCTGGCCAAGCACTGGGAGCTGCGCGCGGCCTGGCAGGACGTGTTCAACCAGCCCGTGGAGCTGGTGCAGGACACCGACCGCAACAACAAGTTTTCGAGCAGCGACGCTTCCTACCGCTCCTTCCGCCGCGGCTCTACCACCACCCTCGGCCTCATCTTCTCCTGGTAAGTACTGGTTGTCATCTTCCTCCTTTTGTTTCATTCACCCACTTCTCCCTTATGAAACGCTTTCCCAAAACGCTGTTGTTCGCTATGCTGGCCCTGGCCAGCGCCCCACTCAGCAGCTGCGAGGACAACGACGACAATGCGCCGGCAGTTGAGAATCCTGAAACGCCCAGCGGCCCCGTGGACAGCGCCGGCCGGGTAATTCTGACGGGCGAAATTTCGAGCAGCCGCACGCTCAAAGCCAGCGAGAAATACCTGCTGCAGGGCTTCGTGTACGTTACCAGCGGCACTACGCTCACCATCGAGCCCGGCACCAAAATCTTCGGCGACCAGGCTACCAAAGGTGCGCTTATTGTTGAGCGCGGGGCCAAGCTCATAGCCGAAGGCACCCAGACCAACCCCATCGTCTTCACTTCGGCCAAAGCCAAGGGCAGCCGCAACTACGGCGACTGGGGCGGCGTGGTGCTGGTGGGCAGCGCCCCCATCAACCAGTCGTTGAGCACGAACATGGAAGGCGGTATCCGGGGCACTTTCGGGGGCACCAATGCCGCCGACAACTCCGGTAGCCTCAAGTACGTGCGCATCGAGTTTGCCGGCATTGCGCTTTCCACTTCCGCCAACAGCGAAATCAACGGCCTGAGTATGTACGGCGTGGGCTCGGGCACCCAAATCGACTACGTGCAGGTTTCGTATTCCGGCGACGACTCGTTTGAGTGGTTCGGGGGCACCGTGAATGCCAAGCACCTGGTGGCGCACCGCGGCTGGGACGACGACTTCGACACCGACTTCGGCTTCACGGGCAAAATCCAGTATGGCCTTTCATTGCGCGACCCGCAGTACGCCGACCAGTCGGGCTCCAACGGCTTCGAGTCCGACAACTTCAACCCCGGCACGCCCGCTACCGGCACCAACGCCGGCCTGCCCCTGACCGGCGCCGTATTCAGCAACATGAGCGTGTTCGTGACGGCCGGCACGCCGCCGGCGACGCAGGCCTCCGGCAACGGCTCCTATCAGTCGGCGCTGCACCTGCGCCGCAACACGGCTATCAGCATCTACAACTCGGTTTTCGTGGGGCATCCGGAAGGGCTGCGCCTCGATGGCACCGCCACCTGGGCCAATGTGCAGTCGGGGGAGCTGACGCTGAAAGGCGTAACACTGGCCAACAACACGACGCCGCTACGTGCGGCCGGCAACAGCGGCACCGGCGCCTTCTCCGATGCCGACGTGCAGGCGTGGTTCAACGGGTCGGGCAAGCAGAACGCGGTGGTATCGGCCGGCAACCTGAGCACGCTCGGCCTCAACGCCAGCAGCTTCAACCTCACGGCTCCTAACTTCCTGCCCCAGAGCAGCTCACCTCTGCTCACCGGCGCCATCTTCGACGGCAAAGCTAACGACTCGTTCTTCGATAAGGTGACGTATAAAGGAGCCTTCGGCACCTCCAACTGGACCCAGGGCTGGACCAGCTTCGATCCGCAAAACGCCGATTACTAGGTAGCTTATTCCGTATCGATATACCAAAGGCCGGGGCGTAGTTCCCGGCTTTTGTGCGTTTTGGCGGGCCGTAGTGTGCGGGTCTCTACAACTAGTCCGACAGGCGCAGCCGCTGCCAGAGCGGCTGCAGCTGCGCGAAAAGCTGGCGCAGGGCGGCAAAGTGCGTGACCCGTTCGCGGATTTCGCCGGCGCGCAGCCCCTGGCGGATGCGTTTGAGGAAGGTAAGCGGGTAGCGCCGGTCGGCCGCCGTCTCACGCGGGTCCTCCGCGTCGGCGTCGTCGGCGGCCAGCAGCCGGTCCAGCAAGCGCTGCTCACCGGGCCGCAGGTGCTGCTGCACGCGGCGCAGCAGCCGTTTCTCGAAGGCCAGCAGCGCCCGCGTGATCAGGTTGGCCAGAGCGAAGTAGGTGGGCAGCTCCAGCCGGTGCTCGTGCAGGAACAGCACCAGGTAGTCGAAGACCGCCGCCGGCTTCAGGTGCTGGCTGCTCAGGCGCAGCGCTTCCTGGTAGAGCCCTTCCGTGGCCGCCGCGTCGAAGCGTCCGATGCCCAGTTGGTCGCAGACGAGCTGCTGGTGGGCGTAGTAGCGGGCGTCGGCGTAGCGGGCGGGCACGAACTCGGCCGGGGCCACCTCCAGCTGCCGCGCCACGAAGGCCACGTCGGCCGCGTGGTAGCGGGTGGCCACGTAGAAGCGCTGGCTGATCTGGAAGTAGCCCAGCTGCAGCACGAACCCGACCCGGTTGACCGGGGCCAGCATCCGGGCCAGGTGCGGCTCGGCCCATGCGGGGACGGCAAACACCCGGGCCTGCTCGCCCGCCGGTACCACGGGCGGCTGCTCGTACAGCTCGCGCTCCTTGCCCAGGTGAATCCGCAGGTGCGTGGCCATAAGCTGCCCAGAAGTCGATGGAGTTAACGACCGTTATTTCTACCCACCAATGATAGCGTTAACGTCCATGTAAAGGTATCGAAAACCGGTACCTGTACGAAGCGCATTTACCTTATCGCTAACCTGCCCGTTTTGCCCATGCTAGTTGGCTACGTCCGCGTCTCCACGAGCGCCCAATCGGCCGAGAGCCAGAAGACCCTCATCGCCCGCTACCTGGCCGAGCACCGCTGGACCCTCGACGAGTGGATTGAAGTAGAAATGTCTTCCCGCCGCACCGCCGGGCAGCGCCGCCTGCCCGAGCTGCTGGCCAAGGTTGCTGCCGGCGACACGGTCATCGTCTCCGAGCTCTCCCGGCTGGGCCGCTCGCTGCGCGAAGTGCTGGGCCTGATTGAAGAGTTGATTCACCAGAAGCGGTGCCGGCTGATTCTGGTCAAGCAGGGCCTGGACCTGGACCCGCAGAATCACCGCGACATGACCCACAAAATCCTGCTCACCATCTTCGCCATGCTGGCCGAGCTGGAGCGGGACTTCGTTTCCGAGCGCACGAAGGAAGGCTTGCGGGCGCGGCGCGAGCAGGGCATCGCGCTGGGCAAGCCCAAGGGTGTGGTGCAGCCGTCGATGTACGACGCCGACCGCGAGCGGATTCTGCACCTGCACGCACTGGGCGTGCCGCTGGCCACCATCGTGGCCGTGCACCTGAAGTACGGCAAGTACCTCTCCCTGAAAAACTACCTGGCCAAGCTGCAGCGCCAGCCAAGCCGGAACGCGTCAGCCTAACCGGACGACTCGGAGGTTTTACCCTATTTGTTTAACACCACCTAAATTACCTATATAATTATAATTTTTTTATATACTATGCGCCGTATGGGGTCTCTTTGGGAGCCAGCAGCCTATAGAAGAAAGCCCGCGGCCTGGTTGAGAAAAACGACTTCTCCAGCCAAACGCTAGCAGCTCAACAGCGCTAGCGTTCTTCTGCTTTTGCGAACCCAACTGATTCACGAAAAAACTGCGGCGATACGGCCGTATTTTTCTTGAAGAAGCGGCTGAAATAGTATTCATCCCCGAAGCCCAGCGCGAAGGCGATGGCCTTGACGGATTGACTGGTTAGGTACAGTTCGCGCTTGGCCTCCATAATGATTCGCTCCGTGATGAGTTGGCTGAGCGTCTTCTGATAATGGGACTTGACCAGGCGCGTTAGGCTTCGGGCGGGAACTCGTAACAGGTCGGCATACGCCCCGGCCGTGTGCAGGTGGCGGTAGTGCGTATTAATGGCATCTTGAAGTTGCTGCAGGAGCCAGGGCTCCCGGCCAGACGGGTTCTGCTCGGTGCCTAACGCGGGCTGTGCAGTACGAATACGGATAGCTTTCAGCAAAAAGAGCTTCAGATATAATACGATGGACTCTTGTTGTGCTACCTCTTGACGCCGTACTTCCTCTTGCATCACAGCTGCCAGGGCGGCAAATTCACGCACCGCCTCTGGTGTAACCGGGAAGAAGGGCGGCTCAAAAATGGTGTTGAACAAGATGCCATTGCTAGCTACCTCCTGCTGATGCCGGTAGATGCAGAAAAAGTCGGCATGAAAATCCAGGACCAGGCCCGATACAGCGGTGCTGGCTTGGATAGTGTAAGGTTGGTAAGGGCCAAAACAACACAGCGTACTGCCAGCAAACAGGTAGGTGGCAAAGTTGGCGCGTAGCTCGCCGCTGCCCTGCGTAAGCAGAATGAGGGAGTAATAATTATTGCGTTGCAGGTAATTAAACGGGGTGTCGTCGCTAAAGGAGTAGCTTCGAAACGCTAATTCACCCGTGTGCGGATGAGTTAGCAGGAGACAGTCAATCGCCATCGCGTGAGAAGAATAGCAGCCAGCCAACCGGACGAACTGCCCGCCAGCCCCTAAAGCGACCTATGCCCAGGCATAGGTCGCTTTAGGGGCTGGTAATTATTTGGCAGCCAGGATAGCTACTTGTTCAATGACAGGCGGCACGGCCAGCAAGTCGGCCGCATGGGCCATCAACGCAGCGGCAATAGGGCCGTTAAGATGTGCCTGCCGGCCTGCTTCATCCGGAAAGGTATCAAAGATACCGAAGGTGGCCGGCGCCAGCTGAATAGCATACCAGGTTATGGTAGCCGGCTCTTGCTGAGCCAGGGGCAGAGCGCCCGTCAAAAAATCGAGTACTTCCTGCTCTTTACCGGGCTTCGCTTCGAGCCGGACCAGCAATCCTACATTCTTCATGGAAGTGGGGGTTGGGTGAATTGACATAACAAAGGTACTGCCTCTCTGAAAGGATTAACATGGACGGACGCAACTAGTGGCTGGACAAAAAGACCATGGCCGCTTCAAACCAGTATGTGAGCTCGTGTATCATGGTTTAACTGGCCCCGAATGGTGCAGTGGCTGTTGCAAAACCCGGCACGATGCAAAACGTGAAGGGCTTGAGGCTTCGAGCCAGGCCAGAAAAGAACATGAGCAGGCCGTTCATCTAGGCTCAGTAACTATTCTACGTAGTTGCTGAGCTGCCTTGAGAATTCTGTAACAGCCACTGCACCTCGCTGAGGCCCCCTCTGTTGGTGCTGCACTACGAGTCGCAACGCAGCCTGGCCGCCGGCGGAAGGCTCCAAGTAATCTCAGCTTCCTGCCGTTAGGAAGAACTCATGCACCGCGCCGGCCGCCAGTAGTAGCAGGCGTTGGAGTTCGGTCATGACGAAGGCAGGAGGCAGAAATATATCTTCATCCCCTCTCCTGCTCAGCGGACGCCAGCTGAGGAGGAGAGGGGAGGTTACAGTAATTTATCCAAGCTCACCGGCAGGTCGCGCACGCGCTTGCCGGTGGCGTGAAACACGGCGTTGGCGACGGCGGCGGCCACGCCGAGGAAGCCAATCTCCCCGATGCCTTTGACACCCAGCGGATTCACGATGTCGTCCTCTTCCTCGACCAGCACCACATCGATGGTGTCAATGTCGGCCATGACGGGAATGTGGTACTCGGCGAGGTTGTGGTTCATATAGCGGCCGAAGCCGTGGTCCATGATGGTGAGGTGGTCTAGTTAAGCCGGACAGAGTTGGGACGTTGTTTGAAGACGGGTTTCGAAGTGGTTAGGAGAGCAATAGCCGAGGGCGGAGTGCCGCCGCTCGGCGTTGTAGTAGGCGATGTGGTGGCTGATTTCGAGTTTGGCTTCGGCCAGGCCGGGGAAGCAGCCGCCGTCGAGTAGTTCGGCTTTGAAGCGGCTCCAAAACGATTCGGCGTGGGCGTTGTCGTAGCAGTTGCCGCGCCGGCTCATGCTTTGCAAGGCCCCGTGTTGTAATATCGCCCACCCAGACCCGGTTCGGGGCGGTGGGGGCCGGCTGGCCCAGCAAGCGGTTGGGCGCGGCCCGTACGGCCGGGTCGGAATCGGTGGTGCGGGGCACGAACGAGCGGGGCTGCTGCGCCCGCAAGCCGTGCTGGCGAAGCACGCGGCGAATGCGCCAACGCCCCACCGCATGGCCCTGGGCCTGCACTTCAGCCCGCAGCCGGCGCGTGCCGTAGCGCTGGCTGTGGTCGGCAAAGGCTTCGCGCACGGCTACTTGCCAAACCGGTTCGACCACCGGCACCTGTTGGCGGCGCTGCCACGCGTAATAGGCGGCCGGGGCCACGCGCAGCACCCGGCAGAGCCGGCGCACCGGCACCTGGCCGGCCTGTTGGACGATGTACTGGTAGACGCTCACGGGGTCGGCTGGCCGAAGATGACCAAGGCTTTTTTTAAAATGTCCAGTTCCTGCGCCAGCCGCTTGTTGGCGGCGCGCAGGGCCCGTACTTCCGGGTCGCGGGCCACTTCCACGCTGCCGACCTCGGCCACGAGCTGCGCCTGCTGCCAGCGGTAGAGCAGTTTGGGACTGATGCCCAACTGCCGCGCCGCCGCCTGCGTGCTGCGGCTTTCGCTGGCCAGACGCAGCGCCTCGGCCTTAAACGCCTCGTCGTATTTACGCCGTTTGTCGGGCGACGCCCCGCTGGATTTTGTTGCCATAACAGAAGAAAGATACGTCCTTCTTCTGTCCACCTTGCTTAGACCACCTCACTCCCAACAGCCACGCCCGCGCAGCAGCCTCCTGCTCAAAGCTCATGCCTGGGCGTCGTCCAGGGTTTTGTACAGCCTTTCACAATCTTATCGTTGCGCAGGATGTCGTTGACCGTCAGGGGGGGGTACGCCACAAACCAGGCGTTGGCCGTGAGCTGGTGGTCGATGATAAACTGCTTCACCGAGGGGTCTTTGATGCCCGGCCAGCCTTCCACGCTCTCGAAAATCAGGTCCATCAGCTCGGGAATCTTGGTGGCAAAGTCCTCGATGTACACGTCCCAGTCGCCGTCGAAGGTGGTGGCGAAGAGCAGGCGGGTGTCGTTGTCGAGAATGACGAAGCGCATGTCGTGCAGGGTGCCCACCAGGATAGCCCCGCCGAAGTCGCCCTTAATCAGCTCGATAATCTTGCGCAGGGTCGGCCGCGCCGGGCTTGAGCGGCGCGACGGCCGTCAGCTCCGACACTTTGCCCGAGCGCAGCCCGACCTTGCCGGCCGACTCAACGGTGTGCGCGGGGCCATCAACGGGATATTAGCGCTTGGCCAGCAGGAGCTCCACTTTGAGCTTGAGGTCTTCGACGGTTTCCTGAAGTGACATGGAATGAGGTGGTTGGAGGTGAAGAGGAAAACTTACTTAGCCAGGTACACGCCGAGGGTAAACTCCCAGCCCCGGTTGCGGCGGTAGTTGTCGTCGTCGTGGCCGGCCGCCTGTACGTTGGTCAGCCCCAGGCCGTAGTGGGCACCCACGAATACACGGTCGACTTCAACCAGGCCCTGAAAATTCAGGCCTGCGTCCACGGTCTGGTAGTCGTCGTTGTCGCCGGAGCCGATGTTCAGGTCGCCGGTGCGGGTAAACGACGAGCTGAGCACCTTCGCCGAGCCTGTGCGCTCGGCATTTACCAGTACGCCCACGTAGGGGCCGGCCCCCAGCACCAGGGCCGCCGGCCCGGCGTGTACGCGGTAGGTCAGCGAAACCGGCAGGGTAAGATACGACAGCTTATCCGTATAGCCAATCGACTGGCCAAGCGCCGAGTAGCTGTATTCCAGTCCCTTGCGCGAGAACAACAGCTCCGGCCGCAGCGACAAGTCGCCGGCCAGCGGCACTTCGGCTACTATCCCGGTGTGCACACCGGTCAGGTTATCGTTGGAAACGCTGCTGCGGCGGCCGTTGCTGCCGACGGACTGCTGCTGGGTGCTCAGGTTCAGGCCACCCCGCACGCCGAAGCGTAATGGCGCGTTAGACTGAGCGTGGGCAGTAGTGGCGAGGCCGCACAGGGCGAGGCTCCAGAACAAGGGGGAAAGCGCAATGTTCATGAGATGAAGGAAAAAAGTGAAAAAGGTTCTCTGTTTGAGTGAACGTTCATTCAAATATGCCTACGAATAACCAGGCTCGCGGGTAAGCTCGGCCGTTAGCTGCCGCCGAAAATCGTGGCTTTCCGCGGCGTCGGGGAGCAGCCACGTGGCGGGCGATGATGCCTGCATCAGCAGGCGAACGGGCTGCTGCCGGGCAAACAGCCGCCGCGCCAGCGCCAGCGCATCGGCCCGGTGCAGGTCGTGGACGGTGGTAAAGATGCTGATGCGAGGCAGGCCGTCCAGGTCGCCATGCAGCGGGTTATCGTGCTTATCCGCAAGTGGCTGGCGGCTGCACAGGCTGCCGTCAGGGGCCACGTAATAGGCGCCTTCCAGGTCCGGGGCAACCGTTGGCGCCGGCAGATACAGGTCCAGCCACGGTGCCAGCAACAGCAGGTGGCCGGGCAACGCCCTGGCCTCAGCCCGCTGCCGCTGGGTGAGTGCCAGGGCCAGCCCCGCGCCGGTACCGTAGCCCATGAGCAGCACGTTGCCGGCCCCTACCTGCGCCGCCACCGCCTGGTAAAGGTTTTCGACGGCGGCTACCCGTGAAGCCTGCGCGCTGGCGTAGCGGGGAGACACGACCGAATAGCCCGTTTGCCGTGCCACAAAGCAGAGGAACGCAACATCGGCCAGGGGTGCGCCGCTTTGGCCGCATTCACCGGGCAGGCAGAGCACTACCCTACTCCCCGGCCCAGAGGAGGCCGCCACGGTTAGCACGTCGGCAATGGTAGCAGCCATAGTAGTATAGAGGCAGAGAACAGCGCAGCAGATGGTAGGGTTGGGGGGAGTTTCTTTTCAGAGCTGATGGCTATGATGCTCGGTGCTCGCGTGGGAGCATTTCCCCGTGGAGAAGGGACTAGAAGGCTTTTAGAACTGCCCGCTGGCGTGTTGCAGCTGCGTGAGGGCCAGGCGGTAGTTGAGCTGGGCCGCGAGCAGGTCGGCCTGGGCTTTGGCTTGCGTGGCCTCGGTGCTGAGCACTTCCGTGGGCAGCACCTTGCCGGCGGCCAGCGCGTCGCGCTTTATTTTCAATTCGGCGGCCCGCAGGTCGGCGGCTTTTTGGGCGGCGGCGGTGAGGGCGGCGGCCTGCTGGAGCTGGCGGTAGGCTTTCTGCACCTCGGCGCTGACTTGCTCGCGGGTGTGCTGCTCGTTGGCTTCGGCCTGCTTCTGCTGCGACTCGCGCTGCCGCACCACGGCCCGCCGCTCGCCGAAGTCGTAGAGGGTCCAGTTCAGGATGCCGCCCACCAGCACGCTGTTCTGGGGCAGCAGCAACGAGCCCTGCACGCGCAGGTAGTTGGCCGTCAGCGCCACGTCGGGCAGGTACTGCTGGCGGGCGGCTTTCACGCCCAGGGCAGCCTTGGCGCGGGTTTGGGCGGCCTGGCGGGTGTCGAGGCTGGCCGTATCGGCGTGGGCCAGGTAGGCGGCCAGCGGCAGCGCTGGGGTTTCGGCCAGCTCGGGCGGGGCCAGGGCGAGCGGGGTATCGAGGGGCTGGCCGAGGAGCTGGTTGAGGTCGGCGGCGTAGTCGGCCTGCTGGTTTTGCACGGCCAGCAGCTTCTGCTCCTGGTCGGCCACGTTGGCTTCGGCGGCGGCTACCTGGGCGGGCAGGGCCTTGCCGGCCAGCCGGGCGCTTTCGGCATCGTAGCGCTGCCGCCGGGCGGCTTGCAGGCTTAGCTCGGCCTGCTGGCGCTGCCGCCCGGCGATGAGCAGGCCGTAGTAGAGCTTCTCCACGCCCTGGCGCACCTGCCACTCGGCCTGCCGCACCTGGGTGCGGGCCAGGGCCACGTCTTGCCGGGCCACCTGCTCGCCGGTGCGGATTTTCAGGAGCTGGGTCAGTGGCTGCACGGCCTGCACGGTGCCGGTCACCAGCGTGTGGCTGCCCTGGTACACCGGCACGTCGGCCCCCGGAATGGGGCCGGTGGCCGGGTACACGCCCATCGCGCCGCGCGGGATGGTGATATCAAGCGTGTGGCTGTTGTAGCCGCCCACGGCCAGGGCCGAGAGCTTGGGGAAGTTCCTGGCATGCAGCTCGGCCACCTTGTACTGGTTTTCGCTGACTTGCTCGCGGGCAATACTGAGCTGGCGGTTCTGCGTCAGGGCCAGCTGCACGGCATCGTCCAGGCTTAGCGGGCGGGCCGGGGCAGGGCGGCCGGCTGCCACCGGCGCGGAAGTAGTCGGCTGGGCCAGGGCGGACTGTAGCCCGCTGGCCGCCAGCAGGGCCAGCAGCCAGCAGCGGCTAGCGGCGTTGCGAGAGGTAGGCATGGGATTAAAGAGCTTGCGGCGTGGCCATCGGTGCGGGAGTGGGGGCGGCGGCGGCCTTGTCAGCAGCTCCTTCCACCGACACGAGCTTGTCCTGGGGCTTCACCACGCGGGCAAACAGCACCGGAATCACCAGCAGCGACATGAACATGGAGAATATCAGGCCCACGGCAATGACGCTGGCCAGCGGGCTCCACATGGGTGAGCCCGACAAAATCATGGGCAGTACCCCGATGGCCGCCGCCATGGTGGTGAGGAAGATGGGCCGCAGCCGACGCTTGCCGGCCTCGGCGGCAGCCGCCGGAATATCCAGCCCTTGCTTCACAATCAGCTCATTGGCAAAATCGACCAGGATAATGGCGTTGCGCACCACGATGCCCGACAAGCTAATCAGCCCCAGGAAAGCCGTAAAGCCAAATGGATTGTGCGTGACAACCAGCCCCAGCAAGGCCCCGAACAAGCTCAGCGGAATGCTGGCCATCACCAGCAGCGTTTCCTTCAGGTTGCGAAACTGAAACAGCAGAATCAGGAAGATGAGGACCATGCTCACGCCCAGCGCCACCAGCATCTGCGCAAAGGTGGTTTTTTGGTTTTCGATTTCGCCGCCGTACTCCACCCGATAGCCGGGCGGCAGCCGCAGGGCGGCAATCTTGGGCTGAATTTCCTTGAGCAGCTGCGAGGGCAGCACGTCGCCGGTGGTTTCGCTTTGCACCGTGAGCGTGCGCACGCCGTTGCGGTGCAGGATGCGGCCGGTTTGCCACTCGGGCACCAGGTCGGCCACCTGCCGCAGCGGCACCCGCGCCCCGGTGGCGGGCGAGGCCAGGTAAGTGTCGGCCAGGTCGCGGAAGCCCGTGCGCTGGGCCGAGTCCAGGCGCAGCACGATACCCAGCGGATTGTCGCCCTCGTACCAGGTTGAGATGGGCGCGCCCGCGAAGCCCGTACCGATGGTTTGGGCCACGCTGCTGGTGGTGAAGCCCAGGCGGCTGGCTTCCGGCTTGAGGCGGATGGTCAGGCCGTAATAGTCGTTCTGGAAGTCGGTGCGCACCAGGTAGCTGCCCCGGCTCTGGCTGATAATAGCCTGGACCCGCGCCCCGAGCTGCTTGAGCTGCACCAGGTCGTCGCCGATGAGGCGCACCTCCACCGGTGCTTTCGTGGGCGAGCCCTGCTGCATGAGCTTGACCTGCGGCCGACCATTAGGCACCAGGTCGGCCACGCGCCGGGTCAGCTCGGCGGCCAGCGCGTTGGTTTCCTCCTTGGTGTGGGTGTTCACCAGCAGCTGGCCGTAGTTGGGGGCGGGCGGCTCGGGGCTGAAATTGTAGTAGAAGCGCGGGGCGCTGGTGCCGATGAAGCTGGCTACTTCCGTCACGCGCTTATCGTGGCGCAGCGCCTGCTCCACGCGCCGGACGGCCTGGTCGGTGGTTTCGAGGCGGGTGCCCATCGGCAGCCAGATTTCTACTACGAACTGGTTGCGCTCGGCCGCCGGAAAAAACCGCTGCTTCACGCCCCGGTACAGCAGCACCCCGGCCACCACCGACACCACGCCGAATCCGATGGTCAGGCCCGGTGCCCGCAGGCACCACGTCAGCAGCCGGTCGTAGCCCGCTTGCATCAAATCCAGCAGCGAGAATTTCTTTTTTGCCGGCTTCTGTGGCACCGGCTTCATACTGCCTGGCTCATTACCTGCCGGCTCCGCCGCTCCGTGCCCGGGCGCCGCACTGTGCAACCCCTTCTTGATGAAGGTGTAGCACAGGATGGGCGTGAGCAGCATCGCCACCACGAACGACGAGGCCAGCGCCACGGCAATGGTAATGGGCAGCGAGCGGATAAACTCGCCCACCGACCCGGTGAGCAGCACCATGGGCAGAAACGAGGCGATGATGGTGAGCGTGGCCGTGAGCACCGGAATCACCAGGTTGGTGGCCGAGCGCCAGGCCGCCTGCCAGCGGTCCAGCCCCTCGTCGAGCAGCTCCACGTAGTTGTCGGCAATGACGATGGCATCGTCCACGACCATGCCCAGCACCACGATGAGCGCCGCCAAGGACACCTGGTGCAGCTCAATGCCCAGCAGGCTCATCACGGCGAAGGTGACGGCCACCGTGACCGGAATAGCCATGGCCGCCACCGAGGCAATGCTGAAGGGCAGCAGCAGCATACACACGAGCACCACCGAGCCGATGGCCAGAAAAAACTCGCGGATGAAGTGGCTGATGCTCTCGTCTACTACCTCGGGCTGGTCCACGATGGTGCGCACCCGCAAATCGGGCGGCAGCAGCGGCCGGGCGGCCGTCAGCTGCTGGTTGATGGCTTGCCCGAATTCCACGATGTTGTTGCCTTCCAGCATCTCCACGCTCAGCAGCAGCGCCCGCCGGCCATCCACGCGCACGAGCGAGGTCGGCTCGGCGTAGCGGCGGCGCACGGCGGCCACGTCGCCCACCCGAATCACCTGCCCCGTGGGCGCGGCGCCCACAATCTGGCTGGCAATCTGCTGCTCCGAGCTGAAGTAGCCCGAGGTGTGCAGCGGCACGTCGGCCGTGCCCACCTTCACGTCGCCGGTCGGGCTGATGGCGTTTTGCGACTGCAGCACCTGCACCACCTGCGGCAGCTTCAGCCCGTACTGAGCCAGCTTTTCGGAGTTGGCCGTGAGGTAAATCTGCTCGGGCTGCTCGCCGTAGCGCTTGATTTTCGACACGCCCTTCACCGTGCGCAGCTGGTCTTCGAGCTTACGCAGGTACTCCTTTAAGTCGCGGTAGTCGAGCCGGTCCGACTCCACGGCAATGAGCATGGCCACCGTGTCGCCGAAGTCGGTGTTGACCAGCGGGCCGCGCACGCCCTGGGGCAGGTCCACGGCCTTGGCCACGTTCAGCTCGTGGCGCAGCTTCGACCAGAATTCGTCGGGCCGGGCCACGTTCTCGTTCAGCTCCACGTTCACGATAACCTGCCCGTCGCGGGTGGTAGAGAAGGTCTTTTCCTTGCGCACCTCCGCGAAGCGAAACAGGTATTCTTCGAGCTTCTGCGTCACTTGCTCTTCCACCTGCCCGGCCGTCGCGCCGGGAAAGTAGGCCACCACCAGCCCCTGCCGGATGGTAATTTTGGGGTCTTCGCGCCGGGGCATGGTCAGCAGCGCGTGCACGCCCACCACGAAGGCCAGCAGCAGCACCGTCAGCGTCACCTGCGGGTAGCGCAGCGAGGATTTCACCAGGTTCATCGCACGGCTGGGGTAAGGGTGATAGAAGCACCGTCGCGCAGGCGCTGCTGCCCGCCCACGACGACCAGCTCGCCCGCCCGCAGGCCGCTGGCAATCCGCACGCCCGCCTCCGCGACGCCGCCCACCTGCACCCGCCGCCGGAACGCCTGCCGGCGCGCCGCATCGGCCACGAACACGTACGTCAGCTGGTCGGCGTCGCGCACCACGGCCTCGCCGGGCACGGCCAGCACCTGCTCCGGCCGGGCGGTGGCCAGGCGCACTTCGGCAATCATGCCCGGCCGCAGCCGGCCCTGCGGGTTGGGCAGGGTAATTTTTACGGCGTAGGTGCGCGAAGCCGGGTCGGCCACCGCCCCCACCGCCTCCACGCGGCCCGCGAAGGTAGAATCCAGGGCCGGCACCGCTACCCGCGCCGCCAGCCCCGGCCGCAGGGCCCCTACTTCTGCCTCGGGCACCGCCGCCCGCACCACGATGCGCCCGTCGCTGACGATGGTAAACAGCGGCGTGCCCGGCCCTACCAGCTCGCCGGGGTCGGTGCCGCGCCGGGCCAGCCGGCCGGATATGGGGGCCCGCAGCTGCCCGTCGCGCACGTTTTTGCTGGCCTGCTGCTGCTGGGCGCGGGCCTGGGCTACGGCCGTGCGGGCCGCCTCCAGGTCGCTGGGCGTGAGGCTGCCCCGGTCGTACATCAGCTGGAGCCGGCCGTATTCGTCCTGGGCGCGGGCCAGTGTGGCGGTGGCCGCGTCGAGGGCGAAGCGGTAGCTGCCGGGGTCGAGGCGGGCCAGCACCTGCCCCTGCCGCACCCGCCCACCCTCCTCCACCTCGACGCGGCTTACCCGCCCGCCAATCTGGAAGCCTACGTCCACCGTCTTATCGGCTTCCAGCGCCCCGCTCAGGGCCACGGTGTGGCGCTGCGTGAGCTGCTGCACCGGCTGGGTGATGACGGCAACGGCCGCTGGCTGGGCCGTACTCTCCCCGGTTGTCTCGGAGCCGGAGTGGCAGCCCATCAGGCCTCCTGCTAGCAACACACAGGTGGCTCCACGTGTAATGATTGAATAACCTGCTGGCATATATGGAAAGCAGTTTTCGTGGTGGTACGCACGATGCGCTGGTTGGTTCAGGTGGCAAAGATACAACTGAAAACCATACTGACTGAACGTTCAGTCAGTATGGTTTTCCATTCTCTTCCGTTCCCAAGTCGCTACGCATCGATGCTGAAAGTAGAACCACCGCTGTCAGCCGGGGCAATTGCTCATCAATTTTGCCTACCTGGGCCATAAGGCCATCAAGGCGAGGTATGCAGTGGTCACATCGACTTTCCACAGAGGCTCCGTGCAAGTGCCCGTTTCCTTGTTCCTGGTTAGGTCTCTGTGCAACTGTTTGCTGTAAGTCTCTGAAGCTGTTTAAGAAGTCGTCAGCACGACGTGCACTCTTGAAGTTGCAGACTTCCTAAACAGCTTCTCTACCAACAACCGGTGGACTGGCGACGTTTTCCCAGCAGGCCAACAGAAGCTGCTCCTGTAGCTCTTTATCCACTAGATTAACCGTACCAGCCTGCCACATCATCACTGCCTCGTGCACTGGCCCGACCACCAAGGCCAGCAGCAACTCATTGGGAAGGCTCTTCACGATACGAGCGGCACGCGCCTTCTCTACAAGCGTAAACAGCGGCTCTAGCAGCATAGCGTGCGCTTCTTTGTCCTTGAAGGCGAAGGGCGAGGTGCGGAACTGCTGCAAATAGCTGAAGCAGTCGGGACGGTACAGGAAAAACTCCAGAAACCGACGCATCATGCGCTGGATTTTCAGCGTCAGGTCCTGCTCACCTTCCTGCACCTCCAACACGGCGGCCAAGTACAGCCGCGTGACGTAGCGGTACAATTCGATAATAAGCTCTTCCTTGCTCGCGAAGTAGAGGTAAATAGTGCCCGCCGCCACGTGGGCGGCCCTGGCCACCTTCTTCATGTTCAGATGATAAAATCCTTCCTGCAAGACTAATTGCAGCGTGGCTTCCAAAATGATTTCGCGCTTATCCATACGTACGATGCAAGTGCAAAGGTAGGGTTTCGGACCTACAGAGCAGGGCTGTACGATGGCACGGCCTGAAAAGTAAGCCCGTCTTCCATTGCCTGCCTTCCAGCGTTCGAGGTAGTCTAGGTTGTACGGACAATTATCTTTGCGTTCGTGAGCAATCTGGACGAAATCAGTGACCGTGCGTGGGCAGCTTTGGCGCCGCATCTCTCCGGCAAAGCCGGTGACGTAGGGCGAACAGGGGCGGATAACCGGCTCTTTCTCAACGCCGTGTTCTGGGTGGCGCGCCACGGCTGCGCCTGGCGGGCGCTGCCGGCCCGCTTTGGCAAGCACGACACGTTGCGCAAACGCAGCCGGCGTTGGGCCCCAAAAGGCATTTGGCAACGCTTGTTCGAGGCCGTGCAGGAACCGGATTTGGACTGGGTGATGCTCGATTCGACCGTGGTGCGGGCCCACGCACAGGCGGCGGGCAGCCGAAAAAAAGCCGCGTCGGCGACGAAGCCCTCGGCCGCAGCCGCGGCGGGCTGAGCACGAAGGTGCACGTGCTGGCCGACGCCCGGGGCCGGCCGTTGCATGCCGTGCTGGGCGCGGGTCAGCAACACGATTGCACGCGGGCGCTGGAATTATTGCAAGCCGTGCGCGCAACCGGCAACGTGCTGGCCGACAACGCCTACGACACGAACCAGGTGCTGGCCGCCGTGGCGGCCCTCGGCGCCGAGCCCGTCATTCCCAGCCAGCCCCGCCGCCGGACGGCTCGCCCAGTGGACGTGGTTTGGTACCGGCAGCGCAACCGGATTGAGCGGCTAATGAGTCGGCTTAAGCAGTTTCGCCGCCTCGCCACGCGCTACGACAAAACCGCCAGCAGCTACCTCCGCTTTCTACACTTCGTCTGCGCCTTGCTCTGGCTACGCTAATTGTCCGTACAACCTAGCAAACCCAAGTTGCGGGCTATTGCGGTCATAAAAAAAGTCTGTTCGGCGTGAACAGGCTAGGTTTGGGTCTCTGACCTCCCAAGCCCCTGCCACTCATGCGCGAACAGACTGTTGCAATGTACTGCGTCCT
>NZ_FRAS01000034.1 GCF_900142395.1 Hymenobacter psychrotolerans DSM 18569
CCAGCCACGCCCGGCGCAGCCTGGACTCGCTGCTGTAGCTTCCGAAATTATGCAAGCAAAAAGGCCAACGGTGTAAAAACCGGGCGGGTAGGCCGGGCGTTTATAATGCTCACCATCAGACCCCACCGACCGTGTGCATGAACCGCTTATTCCGTTTGCCTATTTTGTCCCTGCTTGTGCTGGTTTCCCTGTTTTCGGCCTGCAAAATGGACCACGACAAGGACGACATGAAGCACGACACTCCGCTGATGAAAATCATGATGGACATGATGACGCAGATGGACGCGCAGGCCAAGACCCAGGACCCCGACCACGACTTTGCGGCGCAGATGGTGCTGCACCACGACGCGGCCATCAAGATGAGCGAGGAAGAGCTGCGCGCGGGCAGCAACCAGGAGATGAAAACCATCGCCCAGGACGTCATTACCAAGCAGCGCGCCGAAATCACGCAATTCAACACGTTCCTGAGCGGGCACCAGCCCACGCAGCCGCTGGTGCCGCAGTTCAACCAAATTCAGAAAACCAACATGGACCGCATGATGGCCGCGAGCAACGCGCGCACCATGACCATGCGCACCGACGTGGACTACGCCCAGATGATGATTGACCACCACCAGGCGGCCATCGACAACTCGGAAGCGCTGCTCCAGCACGGCCGCAACGCCACGATGCGCCAACTGGCGCAGGCCATCATCACCGACCAGCGCCAGGAAATTGGCGTCTTGCAGAACTGGCTCACCCGCAACCGCTAGTTGGTGGCGTAGCCCCGAAAAAAGGCAGCTCTTGCGGGGCTGCCTTTTTGCATTCAGGAAAGTGGATGGCCGAGCGGACTCTCCAGCGGCCTTTTCCCTAGAGATGCTCACCCTGGCCGGCCCCGTGGCAACAACGCCTCCTATGCTTCCACCGCCTGTCTCACGCTTCATTTTATTCCTTTGCCTCGCTGCCGGTCCGGTTCTAACCGGGTGCCGCTCCTCTGCCATAGCCCCAAGGTTTCGCCCTGCTCCTGGGTACCGCCACCCGCGGCCGGCCCAGCGCGTTGACACGGCGACGGTCGTCACGGCCCCGGCGCCCCCCACCACCTCGCCGCGGATAGGGAAAAAAGCGCGACTTCCCGTTACGACCCCGCGGGGCCAGGCACCCGGGGAGAAAGAGGAGCCAGCGGGCAAATTGGGCCAGAGGAATGCCCAAGCCACGCCTGGTGATACCGTGCGCCGCCAAACCCCGCCGAAGGTTCCGCGTGGGCTGCGTCGGCAATTCCCAACCAAACTGTTCAGCGCCCAGACGCTGGTGCATTACATCCTGCACTTTCTTTTCCCGGCCGTGCTGGCGCTGGTGTTTTTCCCCGCGATGTGGCAGGCCGCCTACCTGATGATGTTGGCCACGATGCTTATGGACCTGGACCACCTGCTGGCCAAACCCATTTTCGACCCGCTGCGCTGCAGTGTGGGGTATCATCCGCTGCACTCTTTTTACGCCTTCCCGGCGTATGCGCTGCTGCTGTTGCTGCCGGCATTGCAACCGGTCGCCGTGGGCTTGCTTTTCCACCTGTTCACCGATACGGTGGACTGCCTGTGGAACTTCAGCCACTGCAACGAGTGCTACCTCAGCTCCCGGATTTACGCCTTGCGCAACTGGGTGAAGAAGCTACTGGGGCGTAAGGTTGCTGAGTGAATAGGCACGGGAGAAGATTAAATTGAAGGACGATTTCAATAGGCCTGCTTTTTCCTCGCACGGGGAACAACATACTGGAAGTAGATGAGCCCCGTCGAACCCGGCAGTACGCCTTACGCCGCTCGTATCCCTAAGCAGCAGAACGTTTAGTTCTCGCTTTTTACCTTAACTCTGCTCCCTATGGAAATGCACGCTACCCCTTGGGCACCGGACTGGGTACTCTGGCTCTGGTTTGGCCTGACGCTGCTCTCGGTGCTCTCGGTGCTCTACGTGGCCTGGGACCTGTTTACCCGCACCCCGGAGATGAAGGTCATGAAGTGGGGCTGGGTGCTGGTCACTCTTTACACCGGCCCGGTGGGACTGCTTATCTACTGGTTTTCCTGTCGCGAGCCTTCGCCTAGCACTCACGAGACCTTTATAGCGCCGCTGTGGAAGCAGGCCGTCGGCTCGACGATTCACTGCGCGGCGGGTGATGCGATGGGCATCATCGTGGCTACCGCCATACAACAACTGTGAAGCAAAGCGGAACAGCTGCGGTAGGTTTACCCACTTGGTCCAGCACCCACTATGTCCCGCTGAGGCCCCCATTCCCAGCTAATTCTCGTATCTCGCATTATGGAAAAGGCCCCGTATTTCTCCGAAACCGAGCGTACCCCGCAGCAGCGCCGCGAAAGCGTAAAATGGGCCGTGGGGGTAGCCATAAGCCAGGGCGGCGGGGCCTCGCCCGAGCTGGTCGCTCTTCATAACCGCTACATAGCGGGTGAAATCGACCTGGCTACTATCCGGGCCGAGGTGACGCGCCTTTATCCGCAGCAGCCGAGTTCGGACCCCACGCCGACCCGATGGCGCCCAAATCTGAATGCTGAGCCGAGCCGACCTTACCTATCCATCGACGCGCCCCAGGTAGCAGAACTGGTTTAGCTTAATCGGCCCAACCTCCCAGGTTGGGCTTTTTTCTTGCCTATGAATCCCGACCCGGCCCCCAGCCCCTCGACTTTGCCGACCCGGCTACGCGCTTGCTGTACAATTTGCTAAGCGCGAAGAATCAAGACCACCTCGACCGCATTTAGCACGACGTTTCCATCACGCGCTTCCACGAGCTGCGCCACCCCGGGAGTGCCGCACCTTCCCCAGGTGCCGATGCCGGCGCGGGAAATGGCGGCGCGACACGGTCGGTGTTGCGGCCTGCGGGCTGCGTAACCTGCGCGTGCGAAGTCCGCTCCGGGTGTATCCCGCGCCCGTCCCCGCGAAAATCTTCATGTCTTCCAAATAAGCTTTACTACAACCTTCCAGAACGGCTAATGCTTCGCAGCAATTGATTCTGCAGCAGTTGGTCTCGATATGCCCCTTCAACTGCTTGCCGGGCAGGCCCAGGCTTACCTGCTTCCTGAATCAGGCGGTCGGCTTCCTGCCGCAGCTGTAGGGCTTTTACCATGTTGTCGTTGGCCTGCCCCATGGCTCGTAGGCGCTCGGCTTCCGTCATAGAGTACCGGCCGGGATTCTTGAGCGTGGCCATCAACTCGACACTCTGGGCTGTCATCTCATCGGCAATCTTCTGGTAGTTAAAGGCCGTCTCGACGTTCTTTTTCTTGAGTACTTCCTCATAGGCATAGGCTGACGCAAACGCTTCCTGCCGCATGTTTTTGTAGTCGCGGTAGGTAAACGACTGCGCCCCGTTACGGCCGATATCCAGACCCGAGAAAGCCTGGTACACCGTTTCCACGTCCTGCTCCGTGCGGCCCTGCAGTGCCTGGCGCAGCCGGCGGGCTTTGTTCACGGGCGGCATGTAGTCGGGCTGGGAACTGGTGTTCATGGCCATGGCCCGCCCGAACAGCTCCAGGGGGTTGGCGTAGCGCAAATCCTTCACCGATTCTACTTTGCGCAGGTCGGCCTGAATCTGGCGCTGCAGCTCCAGGCCCTCGTAAGTAAGCTCCTTGACCTGGCCGGTGATGTCGCGGGTAACGCCGGCAATTTGCCTGGCGTCCTTGATGACCTGATAGTTCTTGATAGTTTCGGTCCACTGCTTGAGCTGTTTAGCAAACTGGCCGATGTGTATGCCCATGTGCGGAGGGTCGTTGACGACCATCTGAGCCGAGGCGAAGTAGGAGGTGGTGCCGGCCAGAGCGGCTAACACCACGACAAACAATCCCTTTTTCATGGCTTAAGAGCTAAAATGAGGTTTAGTTGTTGGCCGTCGGAGCGCTGGCATCAGTCGCACCCGTGGTGATGAGCACGGGGTAGCCATCGGGCAGCCGCACGTCGCGCAGCTTCTGACGGGGTGTTGACGCCCGGCCCACCATCGCGGCCGCGACCCGGCCCCCTACTCCCACTACCGAATTGGCAGCCGAGGCCGAGCGGTCGATGGCCAGGCCTACTTCCTGGGAGCCGATGGCGCGGGCATCGTTAAGCGGGTTGTCGCCGGCGGGCAGGGGCTGGCGCTTCTGCGGGTCAATCATGAGCCCGGGCAGGTAGTGGTAATCGTAGATGTCGGCCGCTACGCGCGTAGGGCCCAGCCGGCTGATGCGAATGGCCACGTGGTTGGTTTCCACGCTGGCCACGCCGGCAAACACCAAGTTTTTAGGGAAGGTTTGTCCGCTGATAACGGCATCCTCGACAAGGCGCAACAGTACCACCGAGCCCGTCCGAATCTTTTGTTCACCGTTGATAACGGCCTTATAGAAAATGTCCGGCAGCAGCTGCGCCTGGTTATCGGAAGCATAGCGGAAGGAGCCGGCTTTAATGGTGCCGAAGGCATCGTATCCCGAAGCATTACTTGCTGCAGCAGTAGCCGCCCCGCCGGCCCGCAAGGCAGCTCGCCGGTCAAAGTAGCGTCGTCCCGTCATCTGCTCATACGAAGCACGGGAGGCAGCAGGGGCCGCGTCGAGCATGTCCAGTACATCGTCGTTTTGCTCATAGGGTACCCCGTCGGGTGCCGTGCGGGGCCGGGCCCCGGCCCGCAAACGCCGACGCGGGTCAGCACTGGCGCTGCTAGCCCGGTAGCTGGCTTGCACCACTGGTATGCGCACGGCCCGGTAGGCCCCGGTTTGCGCATCGACGGCCGTTACTTCCGTGGAATCCGGCGGAGGCAGCGCGGCCCGGTTGGCCGCCGCGCGTGCCTGCCGCTCGGCAGTTGCCAAGGTCGTGCGACGCCGCAGGGCCGCCTGACCCACGGTGTCCACGGCCATGCCGCCGGCCAGCTGGTCGGGGGAGGGAACCGGGCCCAGCGTCTGCACGCCCGCTTGTCGGGCAGCGGCCTGCTTTTGCTCCAGCACGTCCGTGGGAGCCGGGGCCGCTTCGGGCGTCGCTGGGGCAATGCTGGGCTCCAGGTTTTGCGAAGTCGCCGCCACGGGGCTAACCTGCTGCGCTACTTCCTTGGAAAGCGAGCGGGCGTAGAAAAACAGCGTTACCGCGGTCAGTAGGCCAATGCCCACCAGCAGCGGGAGCCAGTGCCGGCGGGCCAGCTCGCCCATGGAGGCACGGGGTGGCGAAGCAGGTGCGGTATTATTACCCGAAGCGGGCTGTGAGGAGTCAGTAGTGGTATCGCCAGCTGGATACACTGGCTGCATGTTATGCTCGGACATGGGAAGGACTGATTAAATGGCGGCAGCCGTGTTAATGACTTTGCTGGGCACTTTCAGCACCAGCACCCGGGCCCCGAACTTCTCGCGGAGCGTGATTTCCAAATGGCCCCGGTCAGTGGCCGCGTACAGCGGCACGGCATAGAGGAGGTAGCCCGTTTCCCGGGCCGGAATGGTCTGGCTTTCGGCCCCGCCGGCCGGCGCGAGGGGCCGGCGAGCTTCGTTCTTTTTCTTACCCAGAAACTTCTTGCGCGAGTTTTCCACCAGCTCGAAGTCGGTGAAGTCCACGGCGTAGTCGATGGAGGTAGTGTTGCGCAGCTTTAGCCGCAGGTAGGTGAAGTCTTTGTCGTTGCGCACATTGGCTAGCGAGAGCACCAGGTCGTTCTCGGCCGTGCGCAGCCCGCCGGTGTCGGCGTGCTTGGCCGTGGCCAGCTTACTCAGGCGAGTTTCAGCCAGCTCCCGCTTTTCCTGCCCTTGGTTCAGGGCCAGCGCGTCACTGAGCCCGGCGCCGTTGCGGGCCGAGTTGCCGGCGCTCGCGCCCAGGGCGCCGCCGTCCTGAAAGTCGTAGAGCTGCAGCACCGGCCGGCCAGTGTAAACCAGGTGCCCCATCCAGTAGCGCGAGCCGTAGCGCACCAGGATGGGCGTGGGGGGAGGGTTGCGGCGCTTGGCCCGCACGAACACGGCGTTGCTCTCAATCTTGACCAGGTAGTGCGGGGCCTGGCCGACATCGACCAGCGACACCGGACCGGGAAACACCAGGTAGGTGGTCGAGCTGTCGGAAACGGCTATTTCCAGCTGCATCCTGGGCGCCAGGTTGGCCGGATGAGGAGCCTGCCCCATGGGGGACCGGGCGGCAATGGCCGGACCGGACTGGGCGTGCAGCGCGCCGGGCAGGAGGGCTAAAAGCGCGCAGGTAAGAAAAGGAGAAGGAAAACGCATAAGGTGGGATAGGAAGTAGGTTACTGAGCGGGCTGGGTGGCCGGGGCAGGTGCAGTCGGGGCCGGTTGGGTCAGGGGTACGCCGGCGGCTTCGGCTTCTTCGCGCAGCTTGCGCTGGCGGGCCTGCTCCTGGTCGCGCAGCTGGTCTTTTTCCTGCTGCGTGATGGGCGGGTTGTAGGCGATAAAGTCGAAATCGGTGATGAGCAGCCCAAAAGGGTTGGCGTCGGAGCGGTCGGTTTCGACGAGGGCGAACTTGGCCCCCAGGGGCTTGCTCTGGCTCTGTTGGTCGCCGATGAACACCGTCTGCTTGATGTAGGCGCGGCCGGTGATTGGCCGGTGGTTCATGTCCAGGTGAATGCTGTCCACGGTCACGGCCTGGCGGGCGCCGTAGCGGATGTAGTTCTGCAGCACCTGGCCGCGCTGGAAGCTCTCGAACAGAAAACGGCCGCCGCGCTCCTCAATCAGGGGCAGGCCCGCGTCGAGGTTGTGCTTGAAGCTGTACTGGTCGTGGCCGAACATGGTTAGCAGAAACGTGCGGACCAGGTTGCGGGCCTCAAAGGAGGTGTACCCCGTGCCGCGTCCCATCTGGGCCGAGAAGGAGCCGGTGTCACTTACCACGTACACGCGCTGGCCGGTGGATTCGTAGGCGCGGTAGAGCAGCGCCCCGGAGGCGACGGTCACCACCCCCAGCAAGGCCAGGGCGGACAGCGC
The DNA here is from genome assembly GCF_900142395.1 of Hymenobacter psychrotolerans DSM 18569. Taxonomy (GTDB): domain Bacteria; phylum Bacteroidota; class Bacteroidia; order Cytophagales; family Hymenobacteraceae; genus Hymenobacter; species Hymenobacter psychrotolerans. Next base: position 6,899 of record NZ_FRAS01000034.1, read on the forward strand.
CATGGTGCGCATGGTGATGAAAGTTTTGTTCAGGTCTTGGACGGAGTTCATGAGTAAGGCGAAGAGGTTGATGGATAGAAGAGCTGAGCCGCCCGGGACTTTCTGCCCCACGGCCCAGCTTACAGCGGCAGGTACACCATTTTGCGCGCATCAGGTGGCCCCAGGGGATTCTGGTAGGGATACAGCACCAATTGGGGCGGCTGCCCGGCGGCCGGGGACGTGGCGTAGGCATAAGCCACCCCGCGCACGGTCACTTCCCGCCACGGCCTCATGATGATGGAAGCATCACTGGCTTGACCCGGAAGGCTTACGTCCGGCTCGTGGAGCGTGAAGCCGGCCAGGGTATCGGAGGACCACGGGCCATTCAGCGCCATCTCAGTGGGTATCTTCTTCCTGGGTGCGTAGCCCACGGGGTGCCATCTCAGCACTGCCTCAAAGGGCAGGCGGTACCCGGGAGCTACCGGCGGATAATTGCCTTTGATGGGGCGCCACAGGATGGGTAACAGCAGGATAGCGGGCTCCGGTACACCCGCCGCTTTAACCGAAATCAGCTCCAGGTAGCCATCCCGGGGCAGGAGCTGTTCCACAGCCGGTCGCAAATCAACCGGCTTATTAGCCGCTAATCGGGGTGGTTTGGTAGTGGCAAGTTTCCAGGCGGCGGCCCGGGCCTTGGCCTCGGGAGAATTGGCGGCGGCTTGCGCTGCCTGCTCCAGGGCATCGGCCGTTTTCTCGCTCTCAGTCTGGCATGCCTCAAGCAGCAAGCCCGCGCTCAGCAAGGTGAAAAGAAGCTGTTTCATCGTAGTAAGGGATTAGCGCCGTCGGCGGGTGGGGGCGCCCGAATCGCCGGCGGACATGGTAGGAAGGTCGGCCGAGGCGGAGCCCGTCGGGGTGCTGCTGGCGGCTCCGCCTGGGCTGCTGCCGCCCTTATCAGGGCCAAAGCCCAATTGGCGGCCCAGCGCCCCGCTGGCCCCGCCGCCGTAGGCCCCGGGAAAGGCTACGCCGCTCACGGCGCCGGCCGCGCCGGCCACCGCTCCGCTGAACATGCCCACGAAGCCCTGCACCGCCGAGGAGCCGATGAGAAAGCTGGTCAGCCAGGGCACCATGCAGTAGAGAATGACAAAGCCAATGGAGTTGATGAGGTAGGTTAAATCATTGGCGTAGTCACCCGGCGTCATGCCGGTGGGCATGAGAATGTTACCCGTCGCCGGGCGGGTGTCGGCGTAGTTGGCGTAGATGGTGTCGAGCAGCGAGTAGGTCAGCGACCAGAACTGCACGGCCATGAAATTCTGCAGCCACTGCTTGCCCAGCTGCGCGAAGGGCGGCAGCGCCGAGAGGCAAATGGCAATGGGCCCGCTCACGTAGAGAAAGGCCACGATGTACTGGCGCACCATGACCAGCACCTGCCGGATGAGCACGACGGTGCTGGTCGTGAAGAGCTCGGTGAGCAGGTTGAGCAGGGAGAAGTTAGTAAGCTTGTCCCAGATGGAGGTAATGGTGCCAATCTGCTCATTGACAAAGCCGGCGGTGTTGGTGGCCGTATCGGGCGCGATGGAGGAGGCGCCCGCCGGATTAGTCAGGCTTTGCAGGGCCTCGGCAATGAAGCCCGGCTGGGCCGGCGCCACCAGGCTGGCAAATGCCCCGATGGCCCCGCCAATCAAGTCCATGAAGTCCCGGTAGAAGAACAGGATGAAGTACACGAACAGGGCCTTGAGCAGGGGCGAGAAGTCCATGCGCAGCTGCCCGCCCTGCAGGTAGCCGCGGCCCACGGTGTAGAGCAGCGCCACCGAGAGAAACGGTGGAATCAGGTAGAGCTGGCAGGCCTGCAGCACCTTGCGTAGGGCGCCGTCGGCGGCCGTGATAAAGTCGGTGTCCAGGTCCATGCCGACGAGCAGAAATAGGGGCCCGCTCATGCCGGCAGCGCCCCCTTGCGCTTCTGCTTTTCTTCCACGAACTGGTCGACGGCAAAGTCAAGCCGCTGCTCAACAACGGTGGTATAAGTGGGCCGGCCGTCGGCGTCGCGCACCAGGTTGCCCAGCGCGTCGCGCACTTCCACGGGCCGCTGGCGCTGGTAGTGGCGAACGAGCTGGTTGAGGTAGTTGCGCTCAGCCGGCCGCGAGGTGAGCACGGCATCAAGCTGAGGCGAGGCCTCCAGCGCGTACACCTTAGCCTGGGCGCCTTGCTTGATGAAGAACTCCCGGAACGAGTCGGTGGAGCGCACCGAGCGAATCAGGTCCATCTCGTGCCCAGTCAAACCCAGCGGCGCCTGCAGGCGAACCAGCGAAGCCTCGTTGGAGTGGCGCAGGATGATTTTGGTGCTGGAGTTGTCAATCAGGGTGTAGCCGATGGGCGAGTCGATGATTTCCTGAATGCCCTGGGTGATGATGGTGATGCTGCCATTGGTTTTGCGGATGGTGCGGTACATCGAGACGATGAACTCTTCCAGCACGCCCGAGAGCAGCGCCCAGGCTTCGTCGAGGGCGATGTACTTCACGGCGTCGGGAAACTGCCGGAACAAGTCCAGGCTCAGCTCGGTGATGAGCATGGCCACCACCGGGTAAAGCGTGGGGTCAGTCTTCACGCGGGCCAGGTCAAAGCAGATAAGCGGGTACTGGCTCAACTGGGCCTCCCGGGTGGAGTTGAGCACCTTGGCGTAGCGCCCGCCGGTCACGAATTCGCCGAGCACGAGGAAGAACTCGTGCATGTCGATGTACTTCATGTCGGTCTGGTACTGGGCCCGCTGCAGGGCCAGCACCGCCGTGCTTTCGTCGCTGGCTTCGCCCTCCCCGGCCGTGGGCGTTTCCGCCTTCATCCAGCGGTCAAAGCGCTGCACGTACTTATAAAAACTTTCCATTCCCGGAAATTCCTCGTCCGACTGGCCCAGCCGCTCGTGCTGGTTTAAGTCGTGGAAGTAGCCGGTCAGAAAGCGCGAGAGGATGGTGCGCTCGCTCTTGCTCAGAGCGCGGTCCTTGCCGCCCTTCCACAGGGCCGCCAGTAGGGCCAGGTGGAAGTTGAGCTTCTCGTCGGAGTAGTGCCAGGGCCCGTTCTCTCCCTCGCGCGGCAGCAGGAAGGGGTTGAACTCAATTGGGTTTTGCGGGTCGTACTCGAAGTAGGTGTTCTCGAAGTTCGGCCCCATCAAACTCTGGAACACGTTGCGGTAGGTGCCCCCGATGTCGATGATAATCTGGCGGGCGCCGCGCTCGTAGCGCTGCACGATGAAGTTGCCGAAGGTGTAGCTCTTACCCGAGCCCGAGGGGCCGATGACCAGGGCGTTCTGGTTGTCGAGGTCGGTATTGAACAGATTTACCTTGACCAGGTTACGGAACCGGTCGCACAGATACTCGCCCGTGGGCTCCGGCCGGTAGGTGGTGGTCCAGTGGAAGTAGCAGGCGGCCCGGTCAGCCGACGTGGTCAGCCAGCGGTCTGGTACCTGGTAGGCGTTGCCGGGCGCCAGGCCAAAGAACAGCGGCAAGGTCAGGTAGCTTTCCACCACGGCCTCGGCCCCGAAGATGGCGCGGAAAGCGGCCGTAGTCTTTTCCACGTGCTCGCGCCGGGCCTGGTCGTCCACGTCCCAGAGCAGCACCGACAGGTGCAGGCCCACGACCTGCTTGCTGCCCGAGCGCACCTCGGCCGTGAACTCGTCAATCTCCGCCGCCCGCAGGTGGTTGTCCTGCGTGGCCAGGAAGGAAAGCGAGTTGTTGATTTTCTTGTCGTTGTCCAGGCTCTTGAGCTCGGAACGCGAGTCCTGAATCAGCATTGCCTGGGTGAGCACGTGCGGGCAGGAGAGAAACGCGGTGAGCGGGTAGAGCATGGGCGAGGTGACCCCGTAGCCGTTGCGCACGGCGGGGTGAGCCTCCGAGCCCTGCCCGACCAGCGAGACGATGCTTACCCGGTTTTCGCCCACGGTGAAGGCGCCCGGCACGTTGCTGATTTCGCGGGTCAGGCCAGTGGGCTGCCGGTCGAACTCCAGGTTGAAGTACTGGGTGAAGACCTGCGGCAGCTGGGTCTGATTCAACCGGCGGTAGTCCAGGCCCCCGAGGCCGCGCAGGCTTTGCAGCAGCTCGGTGGCGATGCGCTCGGCGGTGTCCAGGGTTTGCACAACGCCGGCAAACGGGTTCTTGGCCAGCTTCTCGCCGGCGCGGTTCACCAGCGTGCTCAGCGCATTCGGCCGCACCAGCTTGGTTTCGTCCGAGGGAGCGAAAGAGATGAACAGGTAAGCGCGGTGGAACAGCACCAGCCGCTCGGCGAAGTGCGCGTTCATCTTGCCCTCGAAGTAGCCGGCGCGGTTTTCGCCGCCGATGCTCTGGTAGGGCCGGTCATAGTACACGTCGGTTTTCTGCACCACCGTGCCCACGGGCAGGGTGCGCAGGGCGCCGAGGAGGGCCGACTGCAGATTGGCAAACTCTTCGGCCTGCCAGCTCTCCATTTCGGGGCATTCGAGCACGAAGCCGACGCCCACGCGGCCATCCCGGAAGATGACCTTGTCGTCCTGGTAGGCGTAGGCCGGATGCAGGTCCGCAAAATCTGCGGTCCGGTCCGGGGCCTTAGTGGTGGGAATGTTCATGCGGGGTGGGAAGGGCAGCAGAGCCGGCCGCGGCCTGCCCGGACCGGGGACGGCCCAGGGCGATGCGGCGCGGCTGCCGCCGGTGGAAGGATAGCCAGCTGAGCAGAAAGCCCGGGGGCCGGTGCTTGGCCAGGTAGCGCAGGCCGTAAAGCAGCACGACGAGGGTGACCAGAATCAGCAGGTAGAGAAAGCGAGGCACCGTTGCCACCAGGCCGGCGACGCCGATGGCGAGGACGGCGGCCAGGAAGAGGCCCACGACCAGTCCGAGGTCCGGCAGGTTCATGCCCAGCACCTGGGCCGGGCGCTCGATGCTTTTGAAGGAACGCATGGGAAGACGGGCTTAGGGCGTGACCCCACCTTCGCCGCCACCCATGGCGCTGGCCAGGTCTTCCTTGAAGTAGTTGAAGCCAAACCAGAGAATGACCCCGCCCATGAGCCAGCCCAGGGCCCCGAGCGCATCCGGAGCGCCGCTGATAAACTTCTGCACAACGCGCACCAAGCCGATGGCCAGCACGATGATGAAGAGCACCTGCACGATGCTGATGACGATGGTCTGCACGCTGCGCAGGGCACCCACGGCCCGGCCGCCGGCGCCGCTTTGCCCAAATACCAGGGTCGGGGAAGTGGCCAGGAGCAGGGCCATGGCCAAGCGTTCGGCACGGGAAGGTTGGTAGGTGTGGCCAGCGGCCAGCAGGCGCAGTCCGCCGGCCGCCGCTTGTGCTGCGCCCTGGTGCAGGCGCGTGAGCAAGGGAGTTTGCATGGAAAAGGAAATAGGTGAATGGAAGGGAAAAGGATGAAAGGGAATGGTTGGACTTCAGACCGTAGCCGGGGCGGCGCGGCGATTATCAAGGGCTTCGTTCATCAGGGCGCGCATTTTGGCGCGACGCTCGGCGGCGGTGAGCTCCACGCCCCGGTTGTGCTCATCGGTGGCCGTATGCGCGGGCGCGGTGAGGTAGTTGTGCCGGGCACCCTCGGGTAAGCGGCCGGCTTCCGGCGTGGCTTCCTCCGCCCCGCTTGGGGCCGGGGCCTGCGGAGCTTTTTCAGCGGCGGTTTCAGCGGTGGGCTCTACGGCCTCAGCTGGGCTCTCCGGGGCTACATCCTCTTTCTCTGTGGCTACATCCTCTTCGGAAGATGGTCCGGCAGCCGGTGGCGCTACCAGGGGCGCCGGATGAAAGTCGGCCAGCCGGTAGTGCCGGGTGCGCAGCGAAGGGTGGTTGCCTTCGAGGGGCGGCGGAACCACGGCGGCCCCGGCGCTGGCTGGCATGGCGAAGCGCCACCAGAGTACCCCCAGGGCCGCCATGAGCAGGAAGAGCAGCAACCACAGCATCGATTTCAAGCAGCAAGTCGAAGTTTTTTATGAGCAATTGCGGCAACTATACGGAGCACTTCCGTATAAGTTCTGCTTTAGGAGAAGTTTTGAAGCAGCTATGCCGAAGCTTTGGAGCTATACCCTGTTCCGATTCGGCATGGTTAAGTGCCCGCAGCAGCGGGGGTAGTGCAGACGGCCGGACGGTTTGTTACCTTGCGCGCCCTCCAATTGCTGCTGCATGACCACCTCTATTCCCACTCCCCCGGCTGCCACCCCAGTAGAGCCGGTAAATGCGGGCTTTCCCGACCCCGCGCTCATTGTTTCCTATGCCACCGTTCTGCGCTATATCCGCCACCGCCTCAACGCCATGCTGCACGGGCAGCTCAAGCCCTGGGCCCAGCAGCACAAGTTCAACTACGCCCGGCTGATTGAAATCAAAAAGCTGGAGGAGGAAACCCAGGCAGTGCTATTGCAGCGCCTGATGACCCACTTCCAGTTTCCCACCGAGCTGCTGCGCATCATCGTGCACCAGTCGCGCCGCCACTTTTTTATGTTCACCTCGGCCGAAAACGTGGCCCGCTTCAAAGCCGAGCTTAACCTTTTCGACAACCCTCCCTTCGACGCCCCGGCGTCAGCTGCCACTACCACTTCATCCCCTAACTAGCGGAAAGGCCCTGGAGCCGGACCGCTCCACGTTGCTCTTTTCCCTATGCCTGCTTCCGTTGCTTCCCGCCGTCCGGCGAAACCTGCGACTACCCCGGCCGCCCTGGGCCCCCAGCTGCCTGACCCGGCCCTGGCCATTGATTACGACGAGGCGCGGCGCTACGTGCAGCTGCGGCTGCGCAGCCTGCCTCATGGGGGACTGCGGGCCACCTGCACCGCTTTTGGCTTTCCCTACACCACCAGCGTGGGCCTGAAAACCGGCAGCCTGCAGCGCGAAGAGTACCGTCTCGTGCAAAAGCACCTGCGCGTCTTTGGCTTCGAGACCGAACTGGTGCGCCTGTACGTGGGCGGCCAGCTCTGCGAGCACTACCTCTTTGCCGATGCCGCCCTGCTGGCCACCTTGCGCGAGCAGCTGGCCGCCCACGAGGAGCTGGTCAGCTAGCTGCTCCTCCCCTACTGCTTTCTGGCCTGTCTTCTGGCACTTATTCCCGCCCCGGCTTCCGGCGGCGCGGCTGGTTTGTACCCCTTCCTTTCCTCTTCTATGCCCGCAACCCCTCCCCCGCGCGACAACGACCCGCAGGAGCTTGACCGCTTCAAGCAATCCATTGACCTGGTGGACTATGCCACCCGCCGCCACGGCTACGACGTGAAAAAGGCCGGACCCCGCGGCCACTGGCACCAGCTGGAAAAGGACGGCGAGATGCTCATCGTCTCCCGCAAGGGCGACCACCAGGTGTACCTGAACCCCGGCGATGACCGGGACTCCGGCTCCATCATCGACTTCGTGAAAACCCGCGAAAACCAGACGCTGGGCCAAGTGCGCCAAACCTTGCGCCAATACCTGGGCGAGCCTGAGCAAGGCTGGCAAGGGGCCACTTCTCCCCCACTGCCCCCTCCTGCCGCCTACGCGCCCAAGCCCACCGAACCAACCGAGATGGAAACGGAGGCGGAGCGCCGGGCCCGCCTCGTCGCGGCCGTGATGGGCACCCACGCCGCCCTGACGGACCGCAGCTACCTGCACCACCGCCACCTCACGGATGAGACCATCGACAGCCCGGCCTTTCAGGGGCGGGTGTTCACCAGCCAGCAGGGCAATTTCCGCAACACGGCCTTTCCCCTCTACAACGAGCACGGCATTGCCACCGTCGAGCAGCGCAACGATGACTACAAGCACTTGCTGCAGCTGCCCAAAACCGGGGTGTGGGTGTCGCATCCCACCGAGGGCAAGGACACCCCTGTGCAGCGCTTAGTGGTATCAGAAAGCCCCGTGGACGCCATGAGCTACCATCAGCTGCACCACCGCGGCGCGGAAGGCCAGCCCAACACGCTTTACGTGGCTACCAGCGGCACCGTCACCGAGCGGCAGGTGGAGCTGATTCAAAAGCTCATCGACAAGCAGGAGCCGAAGGAAGTGGTGCTGGCCAACGACAACGACCCGGCCGGCCGGCGCTTCAACATCAATTACCTTAACGAGCTGCAGGTACCGCGCCGGGCCCGCGAAGTATCCGATGGCCAGGTGGCCTACGACGAGGCTCCCCGCCCGGTGGAGTGGCACGCCACGGCCGCCGGCAAGTACCACACCGCTCTGCGCGTAGAGTTTCACCACGCCACCCGCGCCGAGGGCACTGAGCACCTGAGTCAGCTCACTGCGCAGGTGCAGAGGCTAAGGCCGGCGGCTGATGAAGCCGTGGCGCTGGAAGTGCAGCGGGCCACCCGGCAGGAAACCGTCGTGCGCCTGGTTGTGCCCAATGCCGACAGCCAAGCCCTCGAGGAGCTGGCCCGTACCCTGCACGCTCAGCGCGAAATGCAGCGGGGGCAGCTGGAGCACGGACCTCTGGAGCCCGGCCGGCAGCCCGAGAACTTCATTCGCATGGAGTACGCCATCAGCAAGGACTTCAACCGTGACCTGGAGCTGCTGAGCCAGGGCCTCACCCGCGAGCAGGTTGCCCAGCAGGCCCGCGCCGACGAGTTGGCTAAGGAGCAGCAGCGCCAGGAAAAAGCCCGTCAGGAACAGGAGCAGCGCCAGCAAGCCCAGCAGCGCGAAGCCGAGCGTGAGCAGGCGACCAACTCCCAGGAGGCCCAGCGCCGGGAGGCTGAACAGCAGCGCCAGGCTGCTACGCTCGTGGTAGCCGCGGCCACGGGCGACTCCGCCCTGCAACGGGCCGTGCAGCTAACCGTAACCGAGCCCACCCCAGCGGATGAGGCTACTCCCAGCCAGGCCCGGCAAATGCGTGAGCTGCTGCGCAAGGCTGGTGCTGACGTGGAGCTTCGCGCCGAGACGGACCCCACCAGTGGCCAGCTGCGCAGTGAGCTTGACGTACGCTACCAGCCCCATGCCACCCCCGGCGGCCTGCGCCAGCTCAGCCAGACACTCGATGCACTCGATAAATCGCCGTTGGTTACGCTCAGCGAGCCCGCGGATGAGCAGGCCGAGCGCCGCCAACTGGCCGCCACACCACCGGAGCAATCGGTTACGAAAACGGCCATCATTCGCATCGACGAGCCCGAACCCCGGGCCGGCGCTACGGGCCACGCGGAAGCCGTGGCAGAGCAGCTGCGCGAAGGAGGCCTGAACACCGGCTCGCTGCGCAGCGCCACCGACCCGGCCACGCACCAGCGCCACAGCGAGATTGAGGTCAGCTACCGGCTCGACCAACCCAATCTGGCGCGCGTCAGCGCCACGCTCGACGATGTGGCCCGCCAGCCCGGTGCCCAGGTGCACGAACCCGCGGCTGACCGGGCCGAGCGCCACCGTCTGGCTCCTAGCGGAGTTAATGCCAGCACCCTAGGTGAACGGACGGCTGGTCCCGAGCGGTAAGCGCAATCAGAATATTGGGCTCACGGCCCAGAAATGTGCGCTGATTCTTTAGTTTTGCAGGAATAGCAAGCTGCCCACCATGCTGGCGAAAACAGGTTATTCTACTCCTTATGCTCCGTTTGGCCTGCCGCTAGCAGCCCAGACCCTAGCACCCGCCGCCTTGCGGCCGCTGCCCATATCCGAGCGCCCCGCCCTGTTTGTGGGTCCGCATCGAGGCTAATCCAACTTCTGGTTACTGTCCCACCGCAGCGCTGCGGCTGCCCGCGGCTTGCTTATAGCCGGCGGATGGGCCTGTTTTTTCCGGCCCCCGCTGTGGCGGGCGGGTCGGAAGCCTCTTTGTATTCCCTTCCACGCTATTATCCCCGTCATGATATCTACCGGTCACCGGCCTTTTTCTAGTTTTTGCCCCGCGATGAAAGGGCTGATTTTACAGCTCATCCGCGATGAGTACCAACCCCTGCTGCAACTACCTGTGAACCTCTGTGAAGAAGTCTGGGCCCGAGCCGTTACCAAGGCGGACCCCGTGCTTTTTTACCTCAATGATGGTGCACCCCTCATTCAGATTGGCGAGGCCTCCCGGCTGAGTCTACTCAAATGCCTCAAGCAGCAGTTAAGCCCCCAACAGTAGCTTGACTAGATTCCCAATGGAAGCGCCCGACTGTCCTGCAGTCGGGCGTTTTTGGTTGTGGCAAAAAAGCAGAAATGGAAACCGCCAATGCCCGGGGCAGTGGGGGAGAAATGTTTTGATGGGGTAAAATAAATGTCGTTTTAAGGTTGATTTTGTTGTCTTTATAGCAACAAAAAGCCTTCTATTTGCGTTTAACAAGTAAGGAAACGGTTTTAGAAACAGTCACTTAGCTCCTAGTTAGCGATGAAAAAGCAAGCCAGCCCCGCCGCCCAAACCACTACCCGCCCCGACGTGTACCAGATTGTTACCGACCGGGTAATTGCCGCGCTCGAAGCCGGTCAGATTGCCTGGCGCAAGCCCTGGCACGCGGCTTACGGCCGGCCCCGCAATTACGTCAGCGGCCGGGCCTATACCGGCATTAATGCCTTTCTGCTGCATCTGGTCGGCGGCACGCCATTCTTTCTCACGTTCCGGCAGGCGAAGGAATTGGGCGGCAACATCCGCAAAGGGGCCAAAGGCATGCCCGTGATTTACTACAACGTCACAACCCGCACCGACAAGCAAACCGGTGAGGAAGAGAAAACGCCCTTTATCAAATACTTCACGGTCTTTTCCGTGGACGACGTGGAAGGCGTCGACATCATCCTGCCCGAGCAGCCCCAGGACCGTGCCCACGAGCCCCTGGCCGCCGCGGAAGCCCTAGTAGCCGGTTGGGCGACCTGCCCCCGCATCGAGCACGGCGGCGCGCAAGCTTACTACGCCCCCGGTCCTGACTTTGTGCAAGTGCCCCGCCCGGAAACTTTCACCAGTGGCGAAGCCTACTACTCGACCCTGTTTCACGAATTGACCCACGCCACCGGCCACGCCAGCCGTTTAGACCGCCCCGACTTAGCCGAAGCATTGCGTCCGAGTGGCCGCGCCGGCTATGCCCGCGAGGAGCTGACCGCCGAGATGGGTGCCGCCTTTCTCTGTGGCCACGCGGGTTTGAATCCCAGCGCTACGCTCGAAAATACCGCCGCTTACCTTCAGTTTTGGCTGGAGCAGTTGCGCGGGGATAAGAAGCTGGTAGTGCAGGCCGCCAGCCGGGCTCAACGCGCCGCCGAGTTTATACTAGGCACCTCAGGCGGCGATGACAACGAGCCCAGCGGCCCGCAGCCGACGCCACCCAGCGGAAGCCCCGGGGCCGTGATGGTGGTCAACGAAGACGAAGAGGCACCGGCCGCTCCTGCCGTCGACGCCGGTGCTTTAGTGCCCCGTCCCGCTCTGCCGGGTTTGCCCCTGGTGGTATTGGGTCAGGAAACACTTCCCACGCTTACAACAGTGGTCGTTTCCACCCAGCGCATTGAACTTTCACGCCTGATGGAGCACCCCGCTTTCACCGACGAGCAGCGCAGCATCGCCACGGGTCGGATATTGGCGGAGGCAGACCCGGCCCGCCTGGGCTGCTGGCTGACCAATATTATGCGGCAGATAGCGGAGTGGGAAGAACGCACATTGGCCGATGAGGCGCGGCAAAATCCCCACTTCTTTGCTTCAGCACAGGCACCAGGTGAGTACATCTGACTACCCGGTTCTGCGCGGGGCCGGGGGCGGTGGGGTACTCGCCTGCCGCACTCTTTTTAATCATCTCAATTATCGCACATAATGCCAGCATCCCCTCCCCTACCCCCAAAGGAACCTGTTGAGAAAGCACTGCCGCGCCGGTTTACAGACCTGCTCCGGAACGGTCGCTTCACGTTTACCGAGCGGGAGTTAATGGAGCATCTTCGCATGACCTACCGCACCATCAAGCAGCGGGAGGCCGACCCATCGACGCTAACTATTGCCGAATTGCTACGGGTAGCAGAGCTACTTGATGAGCCAATAGATAAAGTAGTTGCTGTGGTAATCGCTGAAGTACAGAACAAAGGCTAACTATTGGCAGTGTTTTACTGCAATGCTATTTTTTTAACAAGTTCTTATTCAGTGCATGCAGAGCGCTATAGTTCCTTATTATTAGTTGTAACGTTGAATAAGGTGCTAAATGCGTCTGTGATTTGCTCAATGCTTGAGGCACAAGCCGCAAGCAACTGTTCACCTTGCCATACGAATGGGAGCTTGTTGTCTATGCCTACCAATGCCCACGCATCTTGAATTTTACTGCTAGCTAAATGTGCGTCTCCTAAACGTAGCTCATATGTTCCCACTAGAGGAGTTAGTAAGTTACGCGCATCAGTAGGGTCTAGCTTGGTTGCAAGTAGTTTCTCCAATGACTTAAGTGACCCGGGCGGTTTTTCTCCCTTTTGTATAGGCGGAAGCAGCTTTTGTATTGCCCCAACATCTAAACTATCAGCTGTAAGCCGGGCGACGTCCTTAGCTAAGGCCAATAGACTCGTATAGTCTGTAGCCCGAAAACGATGCGTTTTCGATAAAATGGCGTCGTAGTCGGTGTGAGTGCGAATTATACTGAAACCTAGACTTTGCTCGGTGACCTTTCTCAAATTAGCCAGTGAATTAGACAAGCGCTCTTCAGGGGCTTCGGTGTTAGCCGGCCTAGCTTCCATCTGTGCGGCTAAGAACTCATTTGAGACTCCACCGTCTGGGCTATTGCTGTAGCCAGCCCAAACCTTTTGCTGCCAATCAGGCAAATGAGCAATATCCTTTGCATACACATTGACAAGCCCAACACTATTAAGGCCAAAACGCAACTTTCTACCTGGTATTACACTAATCCATCCTGTTTCACGAGTATCCCATCCATATGTCGCTCCTCGACGGCTGGCTAGTTCATTTATAATGTTTGGTCGAAACCATAACCAACGAGACTCACCGGTGAGTGTAGATTTTGTCTCTTGAGTGCCACCTGTATCCGTTATAAAGAAGGCAGTGCCCGGAGTCGCATCCCTTCTAACTCGGGCACTCAATGCTGCAGGGTCAAGCCATTCAGTACGCCAAAGCTCACCTCGCACTAACATTACAAGCCGGCCACTTCCAGCTTTCATCATTCCGGAAGAAACAGCTACTTGGCCATCCCTGGGCAACCCGAAATTTGGCACATCTTCACCTTTATCGATATCTGTGCGGCCCACATGCATGACAGCGATGTCTTGTCCAAATGGTGAACCACTCTCGTGAATGGTTCGGATATCTCCTGTCCACTTCTGCTCAGTGGTTTCCTCTACAACATAGTCGCTAGGCCAGTCAAGGTAATTGGCATCTGGGGTTACAGATTCTCGGGATGAATAAGTGCTTGAAAGCAAGCCCATGCCTCTTGCTCTTAAATAATCACGTAGATGTTCAGCATGAATTACAAGCAAAGTGGGTTCGCCATTTGCTCTACGCTTTAGTGATGCCACTTCGAAATACGCTTCTCTTGGACATACCCATACATCCCCTTCGCGCTTTAACCCCAACGCTATAACTAAGTCTTGATGTAGATGCCATTCATCAATTTCAGGAGGCGTCATCGCTTGCCTTAATACCAACCTAGTGCCAATAGGCTCGTCTCCCCATCCATCTTGTACGTCAGCTGGAGTGTAATCCCCATCGGTGCATCGAGGTTCCTGGCCATTATCATTTAGATAAGACCAGTCTAATTGCAAGGCCTCTGCTTTGCTTTCTAACGAAACAGCAACAGTTTCACAGCCAAAGTATTCTTCTTTGAAACCGACATGATAGTGTTCTCCTTCCCGATGTAGCTCTTGGGCAGCCGCTAACGGAACCCACACTTTTGTCAATAGGCTCCTACGGCGTAAATCTGCCATTTCAAACCACTCCTGGGAGCACTCCATATCAAATCAAAAAGAATTCTTGAAAGAGAAAATCTTATCCTTCAAAGCTGTTTAATAGCCCTTACCCTATTTCCCCTTAGCTGGCGGACCGTGCTGCAAATAGTAATTGACCGCTTCATCCACCAGTTCTTTAAGGTACACCCGGCGGCTATGCAGCATGAGTTCTTCATGGATATAAGCCAGCGCTGCCCGCTGCGTTTCTCCTTCCAGGCGAATAAGTGACGGCTGAAGGCCTGAAGGTGCCGCTTCAGCAGCAGTCGGCTCGGCTTTAGGCGGGCGCCCTCTCCCCCGCTTTGGGGACGGTGCAGGAGTTGCTGCCGTTGGCTTGGCTATCACCACTGGTGCTAAAGCGGGTACTACAGGCACTGGAGCTGAAGCCACAGCAACGGGTGGGGTGACAGCTACAGGTTCTGGTGCATTTACCGGTATGGGCTCAGGAACTGCAGCAAGTGGCGCGGACTCTGCGGCCGCGGGTGCGGCCGGCATGTGGCCAGGCTGACCACGCAGCATGGACATCTTCTCGTCCGTGGAGATTTTCAGGCGTTGAATCTTGGCCATTACGATACGAGTTCAGAAGTGAGTTGGGCACGGGCAATCAGTTCGTCGCACAGGGCGCGGACTTCGGCTTCCACGGATGCATCTGCCCCCACCGCCCGACGATAGGCCGGGTTGAGGTAGCTGTAGCGGGTGGACAAGCGCTTGTAGCAACCGAGTTGACGCAACGAGGCCTGCAGGCGCGGCAGACCCAGCGCATCGGTGAACTCGTCCATGTCCTTTTCCTCTTTCAGGTTGGTGCGGTGCGAGTGCACGCCGAAGAACTGGAAGTCCAGTCCCTGCTCCCGCGAGAGCCGGGAGATTTCCTGCAGCAGCTGCATGAAGGAGATGGTGGCCAGACGCTCGGCGTCGGAGGCACCCACGGGCACGAGTACCACGTTGGCGCCGCTGAGCACGTCAATCATGGCCGTGTCGTCCGAGCGGCCGGGCACGTCGATGAAAACCACGTCGTAGTCGTCGCCGACCTCGTCGAGTCGGTCATATACCTGGCCCATGCCCACGGATTCCAGCGTGTAGGGGAAAGCGGGCTCCGAGAGCGTACCGGCGAGGCGCTCCTGCTCCACGCTGGGCTGGTCGTTGGTGAGGCGCACCCCGGCCAGGGTTTGCTGGGAGTCGGCATCGACCACTAGCACCCGGTAGCCATAGTCGGCCGAGAGCGCGCCGGCCAACACGGTGATGAGGGTACTCTTACCAATGCCGCCCTTCTGGTTGGCAACGCAGATGATTTTCATAAAGCAGGGGAACTAACGGGTAAAGCCGCAGCGGGCATAAGCAAGTTGCAAATAAAGCAGCTTGTTTCTCAATTTTCAAAGTTACTTGTAAACTTGTTTTTTTGTTTCCTAGAAAATAAAATTACAAATTGACAAGTAAACAAAATTCTTTATTTCCTTGATTCCTTATTTTCAAATTGCCAAAAAATATAGTTTACAAACTTCTCAGTAAACATTAATCAAAAGCTCTTAAGAAACTTATTTCCTAAAATACTGAGAAACAAAGTGCCATACGGGGCGTAATGTCCCCAGGATGCAGGATTACTAGCTTTCCTGATTTACTTGTTTCTTAAGAAATAAAATATGCTTTCTGCGACTGTCCAATTGCCTCCAGGAAGCACTGAGCCGGGTTTAGCTGCCCAGCAGACCAGAAAGAATTGGTCATGGGCAGTAGAGCTAAGGGATTACCCTACAAACTCACGTGAACCAAAGGTGACAGCTTCCCTGGGTCGCAAGGCGGACAGCACCTATGTAAAATGCCTGCCACCGGCTTGCTAATGCCCTATTAGGGTAGTTAGCAAGAAGACTACCCTTTAATTGCGCTAACGCGCTGATTAAAGGGTAGTTATTTATCAACAGAGTTAATAAATGTTAATCTTGGGAGATATAGCACTAAAAACCAGTCAGTAAGAATTAAAAACAGTATGCACGACCACGAACAGCAATCCTCACCGCAAGTGTCCAGCGGCCCGGCGGTGAAGCACGTCACGGTCAGCGGCCCGGCGCACCGGTTGGTAGGAGCGGAGTCAGCCCGACTGGGTTTGACCCGCACGGAATACGCCGACGCGGCCATTCGCTACTTCGCCGAGAGGAGCTTGAACCCCGTGGAAGCGCAGGCCCGGGAAGGGCAGCTTATTATGGCGGAGGTGAAGCGGCTGGGCGACCGGGTATTTTCTTACCTGCAGGAGCAAGAGCGGGGCTTGCTGCTGGAAATGGTGCGTTCCCAGCTCCGTCAGCAGGCTGTGCAGGAGCAAACTCTCCGGGTGGTGGAGAATTTATTAGCTCCGGAAGGTGGGGAAGCGTTGCATAAGATTCAGCGGAAAAACCAGGAGCGCATTGCTGAAGCTACGGCTGCCGGCCTGGCTGCTTTGGATATAAAGGCGCTGAATAAAGGACGCAAAGGCGGGAATTAATGCCATGCACGCGAAGCTAATTAAGCCAAAAAGCAATGGCAAGAATGCCTATAATAACCAAGGCAGCGCGGCGCAAGCCTTGAATTACCTGACCCACGAGGCCCGGAAGGATGGCCGCGAAGCCCGCTTTTTTGATGGCCAGCGTGACGCGCTGGACCGCGATTCGGTGCTGGCGGCTCTGGACCACAACGTGAAAGGGCTAAGGGCTAACGAAGCCAAGTTTTACTCCCTGGTGCTTAGTCCCAGCCCGGAAGAGCTGGCGCACATCGGGGGCGGTGACGAGGCGAAGCTGCGGGCCTTTACCCGGGAAGTTATGGCGGCCTACGCGGCGGGCTTCCGCCTGAAAGACGGTGGGGCAGTGGGGAAAGATGACCTGGTATGGGGTGCCATCATTCACCACGAGCGCAGCCACCGTGGCACGGACCCGGCGGTGAAGGAGGGAGAGGCTAAGACGGGGCAGCCGCGTCCTGGCCTGCAAGCCCACATCCACGTGGTGGTTTCAGCTCGCGACAGGGCCCAGCGCGTCACACTCAACCCCGGAGGGCGCGTCAGCCGGTTCAGTCTGCGTGACTGGCAGGAGGAGTCTCGGCAGGTATTTGAGCGGCAATTTCAGTATCAGGGGCCCATTCCCAAACAGCGAAAGGCCCCTGCCATTTCCGCGCCCGACCCGAAACGTAACGCACGGATAGCGCAGCGCGTCGACCAATTGAACCGGCAGGCCGAACCGAGCCAGCGCCTGGATGCGGAGCGGGTGCAGCGCATTGCGCAGGGGAGGGGCTATGACCCCATTTTCTACGACCGGCTGCGACGGCTGGAAGGCCGCGCCCGACAGGGGCAGCCCCTTGACAACGCCTATCACCTACTGGCCACGGGCCGCGAGGAGCCGGCTAGCCCGAATACCGGGCACCAGGTACGACAGGCCCTGCATAGCCTGCAGCAGACGCTACGCGCCACCGCCGGGCCTGAGCGCGTGGCCACCCAGGACATTGGGGAGCAGCCCCGACGTGGGCGTCAGCAGTGGGAAGCCGAGCTCTAATTCTAAACCGTGTACAATTAAACCAACCCTTCTATGAGCATGATGAGTGCCCCCCGGCAGCCGAGTGGCCACCGCCTGACCGGTCTGTATATCGCCCTTGCCTTTCTGCTGATGTTGCTAGTCGGCGGCGAGTATTACCTGCTGTCCCACCCCTTGTTTTTTGCCGAGGCGGTAACCCCGGCTGCCCCGCAATCCGGATTGGGCGCTTCTATTACCTCCCGCCTGCTCCGGGGCATGGCCACGTTTTACCAGCGCTTTGGCCTGCTCATTCGGGCCGGTATTCTCTTAGGAGCAGGCCTGCTGGCCGTGCTGCTCAAAGCCCCACCCGCTCGGCCCGGGCAGCAGCGCCGGCAGCCCACGCAGCTGGAGCTGCGGCGCATCCAGCTGGGAGCTGCGGCTTTGGTCCTGCTAAGTGGGGCCCTGCTGCTGCCCATAGCCACGTTTTCGGCCGGCACAGTGGCCTGGCTGTACCCCACGGCAGCCTTGCTGGCTTTGGGCGCTGGCTTGGCTGCTGGCATAGCGCGAGCCCTGCATAAAACGGAGCGGTTTGGGCTGCGCACCGAGCGCCGGCAGCAGGCTTCTGAGCACGGCTTTAGCCTGGCCACGACGGATGGGGGCTGGATTAACATTCCCAATCCTTTCCGGGGTACGCTCGTCCTGGGCGGCGCCGGGGCCGGCAAGTCGTACTCGATTGGCGAGCCCCTGATTGAGCAGTTCACTGAGAAGGGGTTTGCCGGCCTCATCTACGACTTTAAGTTTCCGGTGCTGGCCGAAGCCGCACAGAAAGCCTTTGTGCTGGCCGACGCCAAAGCCGCGGCGGCAGGGGAGGAGCGAGCTGCAGTGCAGCTGCACATCATCAACTTTAAAGACCTGGAGCGCAGCGAGCGGGTAAACCCGCTGCGGGCCGACAAGATGCCGGTGGTGGCCTATGCCAACGAGTACGCCCGCGCCATCATGGCCAACCTGAACCCGGAGAGCATCAAAAAGATGGACTTCTTCGACACCAGCGCCAATGCTTTTCTGACGGCTATCATCTGGTTTTACAAGAAGAACTTCCCCACGTTCTGCACCCTGCCCCACGTAGTGAACACGGCCCTATACCCGGACTTTACCCACGTGCTGAGCATGCTCGACACCGACCCGGAGTGCGGGGACATGGTGCGCTCCATCACCACGGCCGTCAAGCAGCGGGCCGAGAAGCAGGTGGCCGGCGTCATTGCCTCGCTGCAGATTGTGCTCACGCGCATCAACTCCCCGGAAATAGCCTGGGTGCTCACGCCCGACGAGGCGAGAGGGGAGGGGTTCAGCCTGGAGCTGAATGACAAGAAGGCTCCCAAGGTGCTGGTGGTGGGCAACGACCCTACGCTGAAAGAAACTTTCTCGCCGGTCATCAGCTGCATCGTGGCCGTGGCGCTGAAGCTCATGAATCAGCAGCACAAGCACCCGAGCTACGTGTTCCTCGACGAGGCGGCGACCATCTACGTGCCCAACCTGGAGGTGATACCAGCCACGGCTCGCAGTAACAAGGTGGCCATGATTTACATGACCCAGGATTTGAGCCAGATGATTGACGCCTACGGCCGCGACAAGATGCAGGTGATGGTGAGCAACCTCAACAACCAATTTTTCGGCAAGGTCAACTCGCTGGAAACGGCCAAGTTCGTCTCGGAGCTGGTGGGCAAGGAAGACCGCGAGATGGTATCGGCCAGCCTGGGCCGCAGCCAGAGCGGCGGCAACCGGGGCGCCGGCAGCAACGCCAGCCAGAGCGTGAGCTGGCAGGAGCGCAACCTGGTGCGCCTGCAGGATACCATCACGCTCGAAACCGGCGAGTTCATCGGGCAGACTGTGGAAACCGAACAGCCCTTTTTCCAGGGCAAGGTGGAGCGCCAGGCGGCGCCCGGCTCGTACCCGCTGCACCCGCTGGCCACCTTCGAGGGCGGCCCGTCGCCGGTGCTGGCCGAGGCCCCGGCAGGGGAGGGGCCGCCGCAGGATTGG
Source organism: Hymenobacter psychrotolerans DSM 18569 (assembly GCF_900142395.1). Classification (GTDB taxonomy): domain Bacteria; phylum Bacteroidota; class Bacteroidia; order Cytophagales; family Hymenobacteraceae; genus Hymenobacter; species Hymenobacter psychrotolerans. The sequence continues at coordinate 26,137 of NZ_FRAS01000034.1, forward strand.
CTTAGTCAGCGGCGCGCAGCTCGCCAAGCTGGTAGCAGCCCGATGACAGGCCCGGTTAATGCGCTACAAGCCGTAATACAAGCCAATTTTGAGCTCATTCGGGAAGACGTGGCCGGCATCGTGGGGCAATATGCCAACACGCTCAAACCGGGTCAGATGCCCGACAATGAGCCCATGCTTTAAGAGCTGCCCCGGGCACCATAATGCCGGGTTTTTTGTTTAATTTGTACTCTCATTCGCCGTTTACGTACTGTCTTTTATGAACACGCAAGCTTCTCACACCCCGCAGTTTGGTCCCCGCGAACAAACCCGCGAGCAGCGGCAGTTTATCGTAAACCAGTCGCTGGGCATCACCCGCAGCCAGGGCGCCTACCAGGAGCCCGAATGGCTGGCCGAGCTGCACGCGCAGTACGTGGCCGGCCAGATTGACTTGGCCACCATGGGCGCCCGCCACGACGAGCACCTGCGCCAGGTGCAGGCGCACAACTTCGAGCACGCCTTGGCGCACGTGGCCTAATCCAGCTTCTTTTCAGGTATTTAGTTGCATTAGCCCGGCCTGAGGTCGGGCTAATTTTTTGGTCCGATTCCAGCGAGATGCGTGGCGCTCGTATTTACCCTTGATGGATAATTTTACCGACCCCCACACCGGCGTCTTCTACAACAAGCTTGGCATCACCGATGCGCAGGAGCTGGAGCAGGCCACCAAGGATGCGTCGCTGCGTCGGCTGCAGGAGCTGGCCGCCGGGTATGGCCCCCAGGGCGACACCTTTGATGCCCAGCGGCTGCGGGCCGTGCATCACCACCTGTTTCAGGATACGTTCGAGTGGGCTGGCCAAACTCGCCGGGAAGCCGGGTTTCAGGGCGTCAAGGCCGCCGACCTGCCCGGCATGGAGCGCCCCATGCACTTTGCGCCCTTCGAGCGCATCGACGAGCGGCTGAATGCGGTGGGCGAGCAGCTTAAGCAGGAAAACAACCTCAAGGGTTTGCCCACGCCCGAGGCCTTCGCCGAGCGGGCCGCCTATTACTTCGACCACTACAACCACGTGCACGCCTTCCGCGAGGGCAACGGCCGCACCCTGCAGGCTACCTTTGCCGAAATAGCCTATCAAGCCGGTTATCAGGTCGACTTCAACCAGGAGCACGAAAAGCTCAACCCCGCCCGGGACCAAGGCATCGTGGGCCTGCACGGGGCCGGGCACAAAGACCGGGACTTGCAGGCGCTGCGCGAGTTGTTTGCCCGCAACACCACGCCGCTGCCCGGACCCGATGCCGAAGCAGCCCGCCACCCCGGCCAGGCCCGCCCGCTGACGGATGGGCCCACACCCGCCGTGCGGCATATAGAGCAGCTGCGCGAGTTAGTCGCCGCGGCCCCGGCCATGCAGCAGTTAGTAGCAGGCGTGGACTACCGGCGCAACCAGCGCGCGGACGCCCTGTTGAGCCAGGTGCTTGACATCGACCGCAACCCCCAGGCAGGCGTGGCCCAGCACGGCGCTGGCCTGCAGCAATTGCTGCAGGAAGTAAAGGGGGATAAACGCTTTCAGGACCCGGTCTCGCAGCACGAGGCCGCCCGTTTTGGGGCCGCGCTGACAGTATTGAGCCCGGAGCAAACGAAGACCGTTTTGTCTACCCCAGCCTTGCCTTCCAGCAACCCACCCACAGCGTTGACGGCAACGTTCGTGCAAGCCGCTAAACAGTTGGTCGACGGGTTGGAGGAGCAGGGCTATCCCGGGCCGGCTGATTCCTTGTTGCGGGCAGCAAAGGCGGTGGAGAAATCCGCGTACCTGGGTGGCGCTAATCTGCAGGCAGTGGCCGAAGCATTAACCAGGGCGGAGAAGATACCGGCATTGGCTGACGATGCCGCTACCCTGCGGGGAGCCGGACGAAGTATGCAAGAAGTGCAGCGCACGGTAGCGCCCCCAATGCCGGGGCGTGAGGATGAAGGCCCAGAACGGTAAGCAATTGCTAGCGCCGCATTTACCTTCAAGACCAGCCCATGAATTTGTACATAGAAGCCGAGTATGAGGCAGCCAGCTGGGAGCTGGAGCAGTTGCTGGACCAGTGGCCGCAGCAAGCCGAGCGCACGCTCACGCTGCTGGCGGCTATTGAGGAGTTCTTTCGGCAGGGCGCATGCCACTGGCCCACGCCGGTGCCACCGCGCCTGCCCGAAGGCCCGATTGATGAAGCGCGCCGGGCCAGGGCATGGGCCCACCGGGAAAATCCTGCGCTCGCCCAGCAGTACCTTTTCAACCTGGCCCAAGCCAAAGAGGCCTTGGCCGCCCAGGAAAACCTGGCGAAACGAGGTGGTTTACTACCGGCCGCCGACAATGGCTACCTTGCCATTCATGAAAGACGATGAACTACAGTTCCTGCAAGAGCAGCTGGAGGCTACCGAACTGCTACCCTGCGCTACCTGCCGGCAGGAAACGCTGCATGCGCACGTAGAGGTACTGGAGCGGTATGCTCACGCTACGGAATTGCTGATGGAATGCACCGCCTGTGGCACTCGCCGCACGTGGATGCAGATGGAGATGCCGAAATAAGTCACTCCGTAATCAAAATGGCCAAGCTTTTAACCTTTGCGAGCTTCCAGGATTTCCTTCTGCACAACCAGGAGCACATGGAAGCTCACTTTTACGCCTACTTCCACGTGTTTAAGCTCTTGCCCAGGTTGCGAAGCAAGGAAGCAGGCGTTTTCAATGCCTATAACATTGTGGACGAAGAGGGCCACCAAATCATAGCCCTGCACGTCACCGGCAGCTATTACCTGTTCAGTTTCGGTTGGACGGCGCCGATGATGGACTTGTTAGCGGCCCAAGTGGAGGTCGGCAAATGCAAGCCGAACTTTCAGTTTCTGGGCCAGCGCGATTTGATTCTGGAGCTGCTCCAAAAGCATGAGTGTCAATGGCAGATATTCAAGGAGCGGCTCGTTTACCAATGTGAAGAAGTACAAGGGCAACGTGAAATACCCAGCGCCCAGGTTGAAAACGGGAGCCTTGAAGACGTGCATGCACTTACCGAAATGACGTTGGCTTTTGATGTCGATGAATACCCCGACAAGCCCAGCCGGGACGAGGACAAAGCGTTTGGTCAGGTTATGTACGGCATCGAGAACAATGGCTTATTCGTGGTCAAAAGCCAGGGCCGAGTTTGCTGTGTGCTGCAGGTGATAGAAACAGACGATTTCAATAAACCTCTGTTGGGTAGCCTGTATACGCTCCCGGAACACCGGAATAAGGGATATGCTTCCTTACTGTTGCGGACGGTAACGCGGGGATTACTGCAGCACCGGTCTGATGTATGTGGGCTACTCTCGGATATTAATAACCCTGCGTCCAATAAGGCTTTTGTGAACGTTGGGTACCATCCCGTCTACCATTGGGTTAATGTCATTATAAACTAGGCAGTTCGTCGTCAAATTTTCGTCGCGCGAGGCTAGGGCTGTTTCTCATCCACCAAAGTATGCCCACCCCCCAGAGTATCCTGTTTGGACCAGCAGAACAAGAGCTTGCTATGATAGCCAAGGCGCTCGGCCATCCTGCTCGCGTGGCCATTGTGCGCTTGTTGCTGACTCGTACCGCTTGCAGCGCCGGCGAGCTAGTGGCGGAACTGCCGTTATCTCAAAGTACCGTTTCCCAGCATCTAAAGGAACTCAGTAATGCGGGCCTCGTGCGTGGAGAAAGCCAAGGTGCTCGCAACTGCTATCGGCTTGATGCGGCCCGTTGGGCCAGGGCCCAGGAGCTAATCGGCGGGTTGCTCGGGGAACTGGGCTAGCGTACTGGTGACGCCGCCAGACAGGAAGGCGCGAATTTCATCGGCCGTTGCCCTCGCCGAGCGGCCCACGCCAATCAGCGTAGCGGAGGCAAACCCTGTCCAGCTACCGTACCCAACCAACCACAAGCCTGGCCGCTTGGTGGCGTGCGTACCCGTGGTGGCTACCCGGCCATCGGCCTCCAGCACGTCCAGCCCCTTCAGAAATGAAAGGGCCGGCCGGAAGCCCGTGCACCAAATCACGGCGTCCACGGCTTCTTCCCGGCCGTCGGCCCAGACTACGCCCGTGCGGGTGAACCGCGCAAAGGGGCGCACGCTGCTCAGCGCGCCCCGCTCGCGGGCCTCTTTCACGGAGTCCACCATCACCACGTCGCCGAGCGAGGGCGGCGGGGCTGGCACTGCGCCGCCCTGCGCGTGGTAGCGCTGCGTCGCCTGAGTGAAGAGCACCCGGCCATCCACGTCGTCCGGCAGAAAGCGGGGCTCTTTTTCCGTCACCCAGGTTGTCTGCGCTACCCGCGACACTTCGGCCAGTAGTTGCGCCCCGGAGTTGCCGCCGCCCACCACCAGCACCCGCTGCCCGGCAAAGGGAGCCGCCTCCCGGTAGTGGGCCGAGTGCAGCTGAACGCCACCAAAATCTGCTTGGCCGGCATAGTTCGGCACGAAGGGGTGGCTCCAGCTGCCGGTTGCGCACACGACCGCCCGGGCCTGCCACGTCCCGGCGGTCGTGTGCACGGCGAAGCCTTGTCCCGAATCCTGCACCTCGACCACCCGCACTGGCCGCTGCACCGGCAGGGCGTACCGCTGCTCGTACTGCGTCAGATAGTCAATGACCGCATCCCGGACGGGAAAGCCATGGTCCACAGGGCGCGGCATCAGCCAGCCCGGCAGTGAGCTGGCATCGGCCGGCGAGAACAGGCGCAGCGAGTCCCAGCCATGCTGCCAGGCCCCGCCCGGCGCAGGTTGGTCATCGAGTAATTGAAAGCTCAGACCCGCCCGCCTCAGGTAATAGCCCACCGCGAGCCCGCTCTGGCCGGCACCAATGACGAGTACATCGGCGCTGAAGTCCGTGGAAGCAAGCAGGGGGACGGGGCTCATGAGCTCAGACGGTCACAAATTCGCGCTGCACAAACTCGTGGGCGTAGGCTTTCACCTGGTCGCGCACGCTGTCAAACTGCTGCCTGATTTCTTCCTCGCTGCCTTTGGCTTTGGCCGGGTCGGGGAAGTTGTGGTGCAGCTTTTTGGCCGACGACGGAAACACCGGGCACACCTCGTTGGCGTGGTCGCACACGGTCAGCACGTAGTCAAACGGCACGGCCGCGTACTCGTCCACGTGGTTGCTGGTGTGGTGCGAGATGTCCACCCCGTCCGCCGCCATGGTTTGCACCGCCCGTGGGTTGAGCCCATGCACTTCCACCCCAGCGCTGTGCACCGTCGCCCGGTCACCAAGGGCTTGCTCCAAATAGCCGTGCAGCAGTTGGCTGCGGCAGGAATTGCCGGTGCACAGCACCAGCACATTTTTCTTGTCCGACATCGTCAGGAGATGGATTAAGCAACGGAATTACGCTTGGGTGGCCACACTCTTCCCGCCGTACCAGCGGCGCCGGAACCAGAAGGCCACGTTCACAAGCGCAATCAGGGCGGGCACCTCAATCAGCGGCCCAATGACGCCCGCAAACGCCTGCCCGGAGTTTAGACCAAACACCCCGATGGCCACCGCGATGGCGAGCTCGAAGTTGTTGCCCGTGGCCGTGAAGGCAATGGAGGCATTCTCGGCGTAATCCGCCCCCAGCCACTTGCCCGCCGCGAAGCTGAGCACGAACATGATGCCGAAGTATAGGGCCAGCGGCAGCGCGATGCGCAGCACGTCCAGCGGCACCTGCACGATGGTTTCGCCCTTCAAGCTGAACATCACTACGATGGTGAGCAGCAGCGCAATCAGGGTGATGGGGCTAATGGCCGGGATGTACACCTTCTCGTACCACTCGTTGCCTTTCAGCCGGCGCAGAATGGTGCGCGAGAGAAAACCCGCCGCAAACGGGATGCCCAGGTAAATGAGCACGCTTTGCGCAATGTCCCAAATCCCGATGTTTACCTCGTAGCCCTTCAGCCCAAAGTAGGGCGGCAGCACGGAGATAAACAACCAGGCCAGCACCGAGTAGAACAGCACCTGAAAGATAGAATTCAGCGCCACCAGCCCGGCCGCGTATTCGCGGGAGCCGTCGGCCAGGTCGTTCCAGACCAATACCATGGCGATGCAGCGGGCAATGCCAATGAGAATCAGGCCCATCATGTATTCGGGCTTGTCGGGCAAGAGCCAGATGGCTAGGAAGAACATGAGCAGCGGCCCGAGTATCCAGTTTAAAAACAGGGACAGCCCGATGATGCGCGTGTTCTTAAAAACCTTGGGCAACTCCTCATACTTCACCTTGGCCAGCGGCGGG
>NZ_FRAS01000060.1 GCF_900142395.1 Hymenobacter psychrotolerans DSM 18569
CCGGGGCCGCTCGCGTAAGGCACGGTAATCCATGCCCAAATCTACGGCTGCTCCTCGCGGATTAACTTAGCCACCTTTTCCGAATTAGGTCTAATTACGGCGTTGAAAATGACGGCCGAAAGGATGGCCGACTGCGGCGACTTCAGGCCCATGATGTTGAGCGCGCCCAGGGCCGGAATGGCCACCATGAACAGCGCGGGCACAATGGCGAAGTACTTGGCTACGTCGTTGGCAATGCTGAAGGTGGTGAGCGTGCCGCGCGTCATCAGCAGCTGCTTCCCGATTTCCACCACCTCGATGAGCTTGGTGGGGTCGTTGTCGAGGTCCACCATGTTGCCAGCCTCCTTGGCGGCCTGGGTGCCCGAGTTCATGGCTACTCCCACGTCGGCCTGGGCCAGGGCGGGGGCGTCGTTGGTGCCGTCGCCCATCATGGCCACCAGCTTGCCCTGCTGCTGCTCGCGGCGGATGTAGGTCATCTTGTCCTCGGGCTTGGCCTCGGCAATGAAGTCATCCACGCCGGCTGTTGAGGCAATAAACTTGGCCGTGAGCGGGTTGTCGCCGGTTACCATCACCGTCTTGATGCCCATGTTGCGCAGGCGCTCAAACCGCTCCTGAATGCCGGGCTTGATGATGTCCTGCAGCTCCACCACGCCCAGCACCTGGTCGTTCTGGCTGACCACCAGCGGGGTGCCGCCGTTGCTGGCAATGGCTTCCACGCGCCGGGTGGTTTCCTGGGGGAAAGGCTGGTTGGCTTTCACGGCCAGCTGCCGGATGGCATCCGAAGCGCCCTTGCGGATGCGCTGCCCGTCGGCCAGCGTGACCCCGGAGCTGCGGGTTTCGGCCGTGAACTTAATCAGCTCGGCCCCTTGCAGGCGGGTGCGCAGGCCGGCCACGTCGGAGCGGCGGGTTTCGCCGGCCAGCTCCACAATGCTCTTGCCCTCGGGCGTTTCGTCGGTGAGCGAGGCCAGGGTGGCGGCCTCTACCATCTGGGCCTCCGTGATGCCGGGGGCGGGCCAGAAGTGGGTGGCTTTGCGGTTGCCGATGGTGATGGTCCCGGTTTTGTCAAGCAGCAGCACGTCGATGTCGCCGGCCGTTTCCACGGCTTTGCCGCTTTTGGTGATGACGTTGGCGCGCAGGGCGCGGTCCATGCCCGCAATGCCGATGGCTGAGAGCAGCCCGCCGATGGTAGTCGGAATCAGGCACACAAACAGGGCAATGAAGGCCGAAATGGCAATGGGCGTATTGGAGTATTCGGCAAACGGTGCCAAGGTTACGCACACTAGTACAAACACCAGCGTAAACCCGGCCAGCAGAATGGTGAGGGCAATTTCGTTGGGCGTTTTCTGCCGCGAAGCGCCTTCCACCAGAGCAATCATCTTATCCAGAAACGACTCGCCGGGGGCCGTCGTCACCACCACTTTAATGCGGTCCGACAGCACCTTGGTACCGCCCGTCACGCTGGATTTATCGCCGCCGGCCTCCCGAATCACCGGGGCCGATTCGCCCGTAATGGCCGACTCATCAATGGTGGCCAGGCCCTCAATAATCTCGCCATCAGTAGGAATGATTTCACCAGCTTCCACCAGGAAAATCTGGCCTTTCTGGAGCTGCGACGACGATACCGACGACTCTTGGCCGTTGGCGTCGAGTACGCGGGCGGGCGTTTCCTCGCGGGTTTTGCGCAGGCTTTCGGCCTGGGCCTTGCCGCGGGCCTCGGCAATGGCCTCGGCGAAGTTGGCGAACAGCAAGGTCAGAAACAGCACCACAAACACGGTGAAGTTGTAGCCGAACGAGCCCTGGGCGGCATCGGGCTTCACCAGCAGCCCCAGCGTCACGAGCAGCATCACCACCGTCCCGATTTCCACGGTGAACATCACCGGGTTGCGGAACATGATGCGCGGATCAAGCTTCACGAAAGCCTGTTTCACGGCCTCCGACACCAGCGCGGGTTGAAAGAGAGATTGAGATTTAGTAGACATTGAAAGTTGAGAAGAAAGAGATTGAAACGAGTTGCGGACGTGCCTGAACTCGTCTCATTGCCAGAATACTAGTTGTATAGTCCCAGGGAGTGATGGTGTATTTTTCGATCTGGAATTTCGCACGCTTTTATGGGACAGATACTTCACGGCAGCGCCCGCACAAC
>NZ_FRAS01000037.1 GCF_900142395.1 Hymenobacter psychrotolerans DSM 18569
TGACCCCGCACGAATTCGTCTGCGTGCAGCACCAGAAAAACCCGGCTATCTTCACCCAAAACCCGACCCAGTTCACCTTGGGACTATACAACTAGTTGCTATTAATTGCTGCTTCTGAGCACGTACTTTGTGTATCCGGAAATAGCTTTGTATTGCCTCATAACTATGCGCGAACTATCGATTAATGTCTGCTCACTGCAGGAAGAATTTGAAGGCCACACTGAAATTGATATTTCGGGTACCTCAGCTGATTTTCTTAGCTTCTCCTGCTGCCTGACTGAATTTCCAGCGAAAGGATTTTCACTCAGACAAAGACCTACTATTCACTATCCTACATCATTACACTACCTGTCATTAGAGTTGGTTGACCAGTCAAATAAGCTGATTACAATGCAGGTAGAGGGTCTAGATTTTAAGATTACAGGTGACCTGGATGCATTCCAGAAACTGAGGAGCTTTTTAGAAAGTCTATCTAATCTGAGGCCCGGTGAGCATTTTCATCTTGATTGGTTTGCAGACGAAGACTTACTGGCACCAGCAACTGATACTTTGTCTTTCACTTTTTCAGTTTTGGCAGAAGACTAGAGCAGGATCTGACTCACTACTCAATACTCCCTACTCGATACCAGTACAGCGAGAAATGCTCGGCCAGCGGCCCCAGCGTCAGGGCCGGGAAGAAGGCCAGGGCGGCAATGATGACGATGACGGCCAGCACCATCACCCCGAAGGTGGCCGTGTCGGCGGGCAGGGTGCCGGCGCTTTCGGGCACGTACTTCTTGCGGGCCAGCAGGCCGGCAATGGCTACCGGGCCCACAATGGGCAGGAAGCGGGCCAGCAGCAGCACCACGCCGGTGCTGATGTTCCACCAGGGCGTGTTGTCGCCGAGGCCCTCGAAGCCGGAGCCGTTGTTGGCCGAGGCGGAGGTGAACTCATACAGCATCTCGGAGAAGCCGTGGTAGCCGGGGTTGGCCAGCCAGCCGCTGTACTCGGTGGGGTTGCCGACGTAGAGGTGAGCCGTGAGGGCAGTGCCCGCCAGAATCAGCAGCGGGTGCAGCAGCGTCACGATGACGGCAATTTTCATCTCCCGGGCCTCAATCTTCTTGCCCAGCAGCTCGGGCGTGCGGCCCACCATCAGGCCGGCAATGAACACGGCAATAATCAGGTAGGCGAAGAAGTTGAGCAAACCCACCCCGCAGCCGCCGTAGAAGGCGTTGGTCATCATGCCCAGCATCTGGCTCATGCCCGAAATCGGCATAAACGAGTCGTGCATGGAGTTCACCGAGCCGCAGCTGATGATGGTGTTGGTGATGCTCCAGTAGGCCGAAGCCGCCGCCCCGAGGCGAATTTCCTTGCCCTCCATAGCCCTCAGCGCCTGATCGACGCCGAGCTTGGCAATGGCGGGGTTGCCGTGCAGCTCGTAGTACACCGTAGGGGCCAACAGGGCCACAAAGCCCACCGTCATCACCCCAAAAATCATGTAGGAAAGCCGGCGGCGCTTCAGGTAGAAGCCCAGCGCAAACACCATGGCAATGGGAATGATGCACAGCGCAATATTCTCGACGGCGTTGGTGAGAAAGGTGGGGTTTTCGAGCGGGTGAGCCGAGTTGGCGCCATAGAAACCGCCCCCGTTGGTGCCCAGCTCCTTAATAGCCACTATGGCGGCCACCGGCCCGCGGCTCACGGCCACCGAGTCGCCCTGCAAGGAAATCAGCTCCTGCTTGCCTTGCAGCGTCATGGGCGTGCCGTTGAAGGCCAGGATGAGGGCAATCAGCAGCGAACCGGGCAGCAGCAGGCGGGTGAGGCTCTTCACGAAATAGTCGTAAAAGTTGCCCAGCTTCTCGGTGGTGCGCGTCTGGAGGGCGTTGAACACCACCACGGCCGCCGCAATGCCGGTGGCGGCACTCACAAACTGCAGGAAGGTAATCACCACTATCTGCGAGAGATACGACAGGCCCGATTCGCCGGAGTAGTGCTGCAGGTTGCAGTTTACCAGAAAGGAAATGGCCGTGTTAAAGGCCAAATCGGGCGACATGGAGGGGTTGCCGTCGGGGTTGAGCGGGAGGCTGCCCTGGGTGTACAGCACCAGCATGGCCAGCAGGAACCACATCAGGTTGATGGTGAGCAGCGCCACCATGTGCTGCTGCCACGTCATCTCGCGGCGGGCATCAATGCCCGAAAGCCGGAAAATGCCACTTTCTACCGGCCGCATAAAATCGAGCAGGCTTTTTTCGCCCCGGAACACCCGGGCCAGATACGCGCCCAGCGGCAGGGCCAGCACCAGCGTAATCAAGTAAATTCCGCCGATGCTGAGTAGTTCGTTGTTCATGGAAGTAGGTTAAAATTTCTCCGGGCGCAGCAGCACGTAGCAGAGGTAGCCGAACGTGGCGAGGGAGAGGAAAAACAGGGTGACCATCATGGCGCGGCGGGATTAGATCTGGTCGAAGAAATCGACGGACTTGTAGAAGAGCCAGAAACCGGCCAGGCCGGCGGCCATGAGCACGGCAATCATCAGGATGGGGGACATGAGCAATTGGGAATAGGTGTGTCACTCGCTGAGCAAGCCACGGCCCCAAGCACCATCTTTGGTGTTAAATTTTGTATAACTATCTATCTGTCAGTAATAAAAAATGATTGGGTTTGCTTGTGAGCCTCTTCCGGCTGGCGGTAGACCCTAGCGTTTCGCTAGGGCGTTTTGCAAAACGCTAGTCCCACAAAGCCGACGACCCCGCCGGTTGGGCGGGGTCGTCGGCTTTGTGAGTAAGGGGCAACGGCTACAGGCCGTATTCCTGAATCTTGCGGTAGAGCGTGGTCAGGGCGACGCCGAGCACGCGGGCGGCTTCGGTTTTATTGCCGTGCTCTTCCAGCAGCACGCGTTGGATGTGCTGCTTTTCGGCGTGGCGCAGGCTGCGCTCATCGGAGCTGGCCGGGAGTTCGTCGGGCGCCAGCTGCAGCTCCAGAGGCAGGCAGTCGGCAGTGATGCTTTCCGCGCAGAGAATAGCGGCGCGTTCCAGCACGTTGCGCAGCTCGCGCACGTTGCCGCGCCAGTTGGCCTGGCGCAGCAGGCGCAGGGCTTCGGGCTCGATGCCCTGAATGCGCTTGCGCAGCTTGGCAGCGAAATAGGCCACGAAGTGCCGAGCCAGCGGCTCAATGTTGTCGCGGCGGGCGTTGAGCCCCGGAATGGCGAGCGTGAACACAGCCAGGCGGTAGTACAGGTCGGGTCGAAAATGGCCCTGCTCGGCCTCCTGCCGCAGGTTGCGGTTGGTAGCAGCTACCAGGCGCACGTTCACGCGGGTGGACTTGGTGTCGCCGGTTTTCACGAACTCCTGTCCTTCCAGCACCCGCAGCAGCTTGGCCTGTAGGCCCAGTTCCAGTTCCCCGATTTCGTCCAGGAACAGCGTGCCGCCGTGGGCTTCCTCAATCAGCCCTTTTTTGTCGGCCAATGCCCCCGTAAAAGCGCCCTTGCGGTAGCCGAACAGCTCGGATTCAAGCAGCTCTTTGGAAAAGGCGCTGCAATTGACGGCCACAAAAGGCTGGCCTCGGCGCAGGCTGGCCTGATGAATAGCCTGAGCAAAGAGCTCCTTGCCGCTGCCGGTTGGCCCTTCCAGCAGCACCGTCGAGTCGGTGGGGGCCACCTGCTCAGCCAAGGCTTTCACCTGCCGCAGGGCCGATGAGGTGCCAATCATCGACGCGAAGCTGTGCTGCAGGCCGACCTGCTTTTCCAGGGCCAGCACCCGGTGCTGCAGGCGGGCCTTTTCCACGGCTCGGGCCACCACCACGACCAACTGGTCGTCGGAGTCGCCCTTGGTGAGGTAGTCGAAGGCCCCGGCTTTCATGGCCTGCACGCCGTCCGGGACGTTGCCGTAGGCCGTCAGCAAGATGATTTCGGCCAGCGGAGCTACGGCCTGGTAGCGCGGCAACAGGTCCACGCCGTGGCCGTCGGGTAGCTTCACATCGGACAGCACCACTAAGACGTCGTCGGCGTGCGTGCGCAGGGTTTCGAGGCCCCGGCGGGCATCAGGGGCCTGCAGTACCGTGTAGCCTTCCAGCTCCAGCATCCGGGCAATGGCCTGGCGCAAGGGCGCTTCGTCGTCGATGAGCAGTAAAGTGCCTTCGGGCATAAGTAGGTATTCTTTCAATACACTAACCTGCGCTAAGCACTTGGGACGTTTGTGGCACTCTCCCGGTGGGTACGCCTAAATGCGCCAGGTGGCGATAGATGATGGCCCGGCCTAGGCTACCCTACGCCAGAAACATCCTCTGCATCGACTGCCAGAGCTGTTTTTTGCGGCCGGCGTCGTATTCGAGCATCTTGATTTCGCTGGCTCCGAGGAAGGCGGTGTCGCCGTAGAGCAGCACCGGCTCGTAGGGCTGGGTGGTGTAGACGGCCACGTCGAGCAGGTTTTTGCCGAACGCCAGGAACTGCCGGGCCGCCAGCGTCTGGCGCAGGCTGCAGAGGGCCACCGGGAATTTCTCGTGCTCCACGTTTACCAGCACCACGTCTTCCATCACCAGCCGAATGGCTTTAAGGATGTTGTTGAGGAAGACGTTGCGGGGCAGCTTCTTAAACTCCTCGGGCGACACGCGCACCAGCAGAACCAGGCCATTGGGGTTGCTGCCCAGCGTGGCAAACGGAATGTGCGCCACCGGCGACTGGGTGGGCGTGGGCTGCAAGCGGCCCGGTTGTGAAGGCGGCGCGGCCGGGGCAGCGGGTAGCTCGGCGAGCTGTGCTACGTTGAACAGCGGCCCGGCCGCTGCATCGGGTGCCGGTGCTGGCGGGGGCAGCGGTGCTACGGGGGGCACCAGAGGCGCCGCCGGCGCACTGGCGGGCACTGTGGGCGTAGGAACTGCGTCTGTCGGTGTCGGGTGCGGTATGGGTGGAGCCGGTGCTGTGGCCGGAGCCGCGGCCACAGCAACAGGCGCCGCCACGGTAGGAGCCGGGGCCGCAACCGGGGCGGGCGCCGCTACTGTGGTGGCAGCGGCTGGCTGTAGTGCCGGCTCGGGCACCACGTACAGCGAAACGCCGGTGTACAGATTCTGGAAAAAGGCCAGAGAAGCAGCGGTATCCATGAGAAAAGAAGCGGGTACAGAACTACGATACTGCCGTTGCAGGCGGGCCCACTGCCCGGCCCCGAATAAAGGCCGGGCTGGTGGCTATCCGATGGCAAACAGGGATTTAAGCTCGGTTGCGTCTTCGGGCTTGAGGCGGCCGGCCAGGAGCAGGCGGAGCTGGCGGCGGCGCAGGGCCCCGTCAAACAGGCTGATTTCCTCGGGCGTTTCGGGCAGAGCTTCCGGCACGTCAATCGGGCGGCCCGACTGATCGACGGCCACAAAGGTGAAAAAGGCCTCGTTCGACTTGAATTTCGTGCCGCTCGGAATGTCCTCGGCCCACACGTCGATGTGCACTTCCATGCTGGAGCTGAAGGCCCGCGTGACCTGCGCCTGCAGTGTTATAACGCTACCCAGCTTGATGCCTTCCCGGAACGACACGTTGTCGACGGAGGCCGTTACGACGATGCGGTTAGAGTGTTTCTGAGCTGCTACGGCCGCCGCAATATCCATCAGGTGCATCATGCGGCCCCCCATCAGGTTGTTGAGCGTGTTGGTATCGTTGGGTAGCACCAGCTCAGTCATATTCACGAACGAGTCTTTAACGGGCTTCTGTTTGCGCATCATGCAGGAATAAGTGAATCAGGAAGCCGCAAAGATAAGCGGCCGGCGGCAGGGGCGGGTGTGCCGCCACCCAAACCCCGCGGAAACCTCGTGCGAAACCCAGCCGCAGCGGCACCAGCTCATGGCAACGTAGGCTCGGGCGTACAAAAAAGCCCCGCTGCCAATGCAGCGGGGCTTTCCATGAAGCAGCAGTCTGGCTTAGTTCACCAGTACTTTGGTCGTGAACGTCTGCTGGCCCAGGGTCAGGTGCACCAGGTACACGCCAGCCGGCAGCGCTTTGCCGTTGGAACCCTGCAGGCGGATGCTGTGCGCACCGGCGCCGTAGGTTTTGCCGGCAATGCTGCTCACGTCGCGGCCCAGCATATCGGTGAGGCGCACGGCGGCGCGCTCAGCGGTGGGCAGCGTGAAATGCACCGCCGTTTCGGCGGTCAGCGGATTCGGATACACACTGATGCCACGGCGGGTCATTTCGGCATCCTGCGTGCCCAGCGGGTCCAGAATCCGCACGTTGTCGAGGTAGAGGGGGTTGCCGGCGTTGCTGGTAGCTACAAAGCGAACCAGCAGGCGGGGGCTGCCCCGATAGGCGGAAGACAGCGGAATGCTGATGGGCTGCCAGTCGGCGGCCGAAGCCGGCGTGAAGCCTACCTGTGTAATGCTGCCCTTCGTATTCAGAGCGGCTGCGTTGTAAGTCTGGGTCACCGACCAGGTTACACCACAGTCAGTGCTGAACGAAACGCGCAGCACGTCATTGATGGTGGCCGAGCGGCGGGCGTAGGCGCGGTCGAAGACCAGCGTGGGCGTGCTGCTGATGCCGGAAAGGTTGATGTTAGGCGAAATCAGGATGCTCTCCGTGCCGTCGCCGAGGAAGTTGTTGGGCACTACCAGGTAAGCCGAGCCGTTGCTGGCCACGCCGCTGGTACCTCGCTGCCAGCTCAGAGCCTGCTCATCGGGTTGGTTGGAGAGAATGCGCCAGTTGCGGATCGGGGTGCTGGCGTAGGTAGCCGGGAAGGTCGCGGCTTCAAACGACTCGGTGAACGGAGCCCGCTCGCCGGAGTTGACGCCCTGCACCTGCACCAGTTGGGTGCGCGTGAGCGTGTCGCTGCCACTGGCCGTGCTGACGATAAGCGTTACGTCGTAGGAGCCGCCTGCCGGATACGTAACCGTGGGGTTGCGGGCCGTACTGGTGGCTGGCGTGCCGCCGGGGAAGCGCCAGTCGTACTGCGGCGTGGCAGTGCCGGCGAAGTTGTAGGAATAGTCGGTGAAGGTCAGGCTGCTGCCTTCACACACGCTCGTGGCCGACGACTGGAACGCGGCTACCGGGGCGCAGGGTGCGGCCTGGAATCCGTCGCTGGTGCCGGTTTCGGTCAGGTTGATGGCCGAGACGAGGGTAGAGCGGCACAGGCGCGTGAGGGAGGCGCGCATCACCATTTTCTGGCCCAGCGTAAACATCTTGGCGCAGGTAGCATAGTCCATGTAGTTCTGGACGTTGGCCAGGATGCCGTTGGGGTTGTTGTTGGGGGTGCTGGAGCCGGTGGTGCTGTTGGCGTTGCAGGGGCGGTAGGTGGTAGACGGGCAGCCCGATGTCACGCCCGATGTGTTGGGCGTGTCGGCAATACCGTCGTCGAGGCCGCAGTTGTCCGGGGCGCCGGGGGTGTTGGTGCCGCCCCAGGTGTGGGGCAGGCCGAAGTAGTGGCCAACTTCGTGGGTGAGGGAGCGGTTGCAGAAGTTGGAGCCGCAGGAGCGCCCGATGCTGCCGAACTGCGTGTTGCGAATCACGATGCCGTCGATGCCGGTGCCGGGGCAGGGCAGGTAGGCGTAGCCGCCCGCGCCGCTGGCAATGTTATCCACCACCCAGATGTTGAGGTAGCGGTTGGGGTCCCAGCGCACCAGGTCCTTCACGTTGTTGCCGGCCGAAGCCGTGAGCGTGGAATACGTGCGCGTAATGCCGGTGGTGCAGTTGCCGTCCGGGTCGAGCTTGGCCAGACGGAAGCGGAAGCCCACGTTGGCGTAGAGCGGCTGGAACGCCGCAATAACGTCGGCCGTGTCGCGGTTGGTTTTGCTGTAGTCCTCGTTCAGGATGCGGATGGCGTCGTTCACCTGCGCCTCCGTGATGTTGGAAGAGCCACCCTGATGAATGATGTGCACCACTACCGGCACGGTCACGTCGGGGGAAGCCAGAATACGGGCCTGCTCCTGCGCCGACATCATGGCCACGCCCTTGAGAAAGGCCCGGTATTCCTGCTCGGCGGCCGGGTTGCGGCGCCATTCCAGCTGCTGCATACTGTCGGAAGCGCAGTTGAAGCCATAGTACTGCTCCGGATAGCGGGTCCGGAGCTGCTGCGCCGACGCCGCATACTGCGTGAGCAGCACGGCTACCAGCAGCAGCAGTTTGGGTAAACGTTTGAGCAACATTTAATCAGTAAAAAGGATGAAAAATAAGGGAACCAGGGGAAGCAGGCCCGCCGGACAAGAACCCGGAAAGCCTGCTAAACAGGTATTTCGGCCAAGGGCGCAAACACCGCCCGACAAGTTACAACACAGCTGCCGAATATGCGCGCTGGGGCTTTAGCCGTTCCAGCCGGCCTGCCCAAGCAGCGGCACAAACCGAAACTCCTCGAATTCCTCGCGGGTAAATTCTTCTTCGCTCACGCGGGTTACGCGCAGCATGCGCTGCACCTGCGCATCGCCCACGGGAATCACCAGGCAGCCGCCCACGCGCAGCTGGCGCAGCAGCGGCCGGGGCAGCGTAGGCGAGCCGGCCGTGACCAGAATCCGGTCAAAGGGCGCGTGCTGGGGCAGGCCCAACGAGCCGTCGCCGCAGAACAGGTGCGCCGTGCGGTTCAGGTGGGCCAGGCGGCGGCAGGTGCGCTCAAACAGCACGGGCTGGTACTCGATGCTGAACACGTGCGGCGTCAGCTCCAGCAGCACGCAGCACTGGTAGCCCGAGCCCGTCCCGACTTCCAGCACGCGGTGCTGCGGCTCAGGAGCCAGCAGCTCGGTCTGATACGCCACGGTATAGGGCTGCGAAATAGTCTGGCCCTCGCCGATGGGAAATGCTTTGTCGTGGTAGGCGTGCTGCTGGAAGGCCGCTTCGAAGAAAGCGTGGCGGGGCACGGCCTGTAGCGCGCTGAGCACCCGCTCACTGCGGATGCCTTTGCGGCGCAGCTCTTCTACAAGGGTGCGGCGCTGGCCACGGTGTCGGTAGGTATCGGCGTGCATAAGCAGGAGAGGAGCGGGCCGGCAGAAACCTATGGAATCCGGTTTATTGCCCTACCTTTGCTAGACCCCAAAACAGGCCGCAGAGGCCCGTCAGGGCAGTTGTTCTGGTGCGAAAGTACCCATTCGTGCCCATAAAACCATCCACTGGCCTTCCCGCCGCCCCGATTGCGCCGCCCTTGATTCGCACTATCCAACTACTGAAGCTGATAGCCGCCGACTTTCTGGCAGCCCTGGTGGCCTGGGTGTGTTTTTACATCGTGCGCAAGTACCTGCTCGACGAAATGACGGGCTACCGGTTCACGGAGGGCGTGCTGTTCGACCTGACCGGCTCGGCCGTGTTTATTGCCGCCTTCTGGACCGCCCTGTACGCCCTGATTGGCGAATACCGCGACATTTTTCGCAAGTCGAGGCTGGGCGAGATTATCCGGCTGGCCAAAGTGTCAGTGCTGGGTGGGGTGGTGATTTTCTTTGTGCTGCTGCTCGACGATGAGGGCGTGCAGAACTACCGTTCGTACTACAAAACCATTTCGGCCTACTTCCTGCTGCATTTTACCATCACGGCGGTGCTGCGCACCTGGGCCGTGAGCAGCGTGCAGCGGCTGGTGCGCAACGGCACCATCTACTTCAATACGCTGCTGGTAGGCTCCAATGCGCTGGCCCTGGAAACGCTGCAGGAGCTGCGCCGCACCGGCCGCCACCTGGGCCTGAAGCTGGTGGGCTACGCGCCCATCGAGGAAGGCACCGTGGACGCGGCGCTGGCCGCCGAGCTGCCCGCCCGCGGCTCCTACCGCCGCCTGCCGGCGCTCATCCGGGCCCTCAAGATCGAGCAGGTTATTATTGCCATTGAGCCGAGTGAGCACCGCGTGATTGAGGAAATTCTGACTTTGCTGGAAGGCACGCCGGCCCGCGTCAGCATCCTGCCCGACCTCTACCAGATGCTGCTGGGCTCGGTGAAGGTGAGCCACGTGTTCGGCACGCCGCTCATCGAAATCAAGCAGGACCTGCTGCCCGTGTGGCAGAAAGTGCTCAAGCGTATTATCGATGTGGGCGCCTCAGCGCTGTTTCTGCTGCTGGCCTGGCCCGTGTATGCCTTCACCGCCATCATGGTGAAGCTTTCCTCGCCGGGGCCGGTGTTCTACTCGCAGGAGCGCATCGGGCGGCAGGGGCACCCGTTCCGCATCTACAAGTTCCGCTCGATGTACACCGACGCCGAGAAGCAGGGCCCTTCGCTCTCCTCCGACCACGACCCGCGCATCACGCCCTGGGGCCGGTTTATGCGCAAAGTCCGCCTCGATGAACTGCCGCAGTTCTGGAACGTTATCAAGGGCGACATGAGCATTGTGGGGCCGCGCCCCGAGCGGCAGTTCTTCATCGACCAGATTGTGAAGATTGCGCCCCACTACCGCCACCTGCACCGCGTGCGGCCCGGCCTTACCAGCCTGGGCCAGGTGAAATACGGCTACGCCGAAACCGTGGCTCAGATGGTGGAGCGCCTCAAGTTCGACATCCTGTACATCGAAAACATGAGCCTGGCCATGGATTTCCGGGTGCTGCTCTACACACTCAAAATCATCATCGAGGGCCGGGGGAAATAGATTGGCGGCGTGATTTGTTAAAAAGGAAACGAAGCCACTCAACCAGCACCTCTCCTCATCAGAAATCAGCATAGTAACCAATGTTTACCGGAATCATAGAAGGCCTGGGCACCATCACGGATGTACGCCGCGAAGGCACCAATATCCATTTCACCGTGCAATCGGGGTTTGCGGCTGAGCTGAAGATTGACCAGAGCGTGGCCCACGACGGCGTGTGCCTGACCGTGGTGGCCGTAGACGGCATGGCCGGCGCCCACGTCGTGACGGCCATCGACGAGACGCTGCAGAAAACCAATCTGGCGCACTGGCAGCCCGGCCGCCGCGTGAATCTGGAGCGCTGCCTGGCCGCCAACGGCCGCTTCGACGGCCACATCGTGCAGGGCCACGTAGACCTGACGGCCGAGTGCGAGTCGGTGGAGGACCAGAATGGCTCCTGGCTCTACCGGTTCCGGCACGCGCCCGGCCCCGGCCGCGTAACCGTGGAAAAGGGCTCCATCTGCATCAACGGCACCAGCCTCACCTGCTTCAACAGCACTGACGACGGTTTCTCGGTGGCCATCATTCCCTACACCTACGAGCATACCACGTTCCAGGACCTGCGCCCCGGCCACCAAGTGAATCTGGAATTCGACATTGTGGGCAAGTACGTAGCTAAATTGCTGGGCAAATAGCCCAACTCCGGGCCGGAGCCTGCGTAACGTATTCTGCACCAATCATTCGCAGAGCTATGTCGAAACGCGAGCTGCTGGAACCCAACGAAGGCGACAAACGCTACATCCGGCGCAATTCCGCCGGCCAGATTGAGGAGTCGGTTGACCTGCACAAATCCTTGTCGCAGGACGATAAGCACAACTCCAAAAAAACCAGCAAGCCCGGCCAGGGCGACAAAGGCGACGGCCATACCGGCAGCCGCAAACCGGCCGGAACATAAGTAGTGTTTCCATTAAGAAGGCCCGGCCGCACTGCGGCCGGGCCTTTGCTGTTCGCATGAATTACTTTCACGACACGCTGCTGGCCTATGGTTTTCGCCAGGTCAGGGAGAATTTTTACACGCGGGAGGCCGATGCTGGCCGGGGCGGCACCGTGTTTGGGCTTACCAACGAAGACGACCGGCCGCGCAAGCTGCTGCTCTGGCAGGCTCAGCGGGTGCTGTTGCAGGGTGATGCTGTAACGCTGGCCGCGCTGGAGCAGGTGCTCGGCCGCGTGTTGGCGCCGGAGTTGCCCCGTAAAGTGGCCTGAGGAACTGACCCGGCGCTAGACTAGGGCGCTGCCCGGCCACCACTTAGTTACCTGCCGCTTGTAGAGCGAGGCGCAAAGCCAGGCCAGCAGGCTGCCGAGCACGGCGCCGGCCAGCACGTCGGAAGGGAAGTGAGCCGCCAGATAGATACGGCTGTAGCTCACAATGGCGGCCCAGGCCATCAGCAGCCATTTGGCCGCGCGAAACCGGTGGGGCAGCACCAGCGCCATAAACACCGCCAGCGCAAACGCATTGGCCGCGTGCGACGACATAAACCCGAACTGCCCGCCGCAGCCATGCACCAGGTTCAGCGTGGCCGAAAGGTCGGGGTCGTGGCAGGGGCGCAGGCGGGCGAAAAAAGGCTTGAACAGGCGGCTCGAAATGCTGTCGGCCAGGGCCACGGTCAGGCCCAGCAGGGGCAGGAGCAGCAAGGAGCGCCGGCCCGCCAGGTACACCAGCACCACCAGCAGCACAAAGTAGGCCGGAAACCACACGAAACGCTCCGTGAAGAACACCATCAGGGTGTCCATCTTGGCAGTATGGTGGCTGTTGGCCGCTGTCAGCAGCCAGTTGTCAACGGTTTGTAGAAACTTGATCAAGCGGTGCGCGACGTTTCAGTGAGCCAATCGACGCCTTTGCGAAGCCAGGCCTGGGTGGTGGCTTCGGCCGAGCCGGGGGCGGGTGTGAGGTTGTAGTGCCACTCGGCCTGGGGCGGCAGGCTCATCAGGATGCTTTCGGTGCGGCCGCCGGTTTCCAGCCCGAAACGCGTGCCCCGGTCGATGGCCAGGTTGAACTCGGCGTAGCGGCCGCGCCGCACCAGCTGCCACTGCTTCTGCTGCTCCGTATAAGGAAGGCTGGCGTTCTGGCGCAGCAGCTCGCAATAAGTGCGGCCGTACACTTCGCCCACGGCCCGCACAAAGGCAAACAGCGCGTCCCGGTCGCCATCTTTGCCCACGGTAAGCCGGTCGAAGAAGATGCCCCCGATGCCGCGCGTTTCCTGGCGGTGCGTGAGGTAGAAGTAGTCGTCGGCCCACTGCTTGAAGCGGGCGTAATAGGTGGGGTTGTGCGGGGCGCAGGCGTCGGCAATCTGCTCGTGAAACCAGCGAGCCTGCTGCTCGTCCACGTAAATCGGGGTCAGGTCCAGGCCGCCGCCAAACCACGCCTCGCCGTTGCCGGCCTCGAAATAGCGCACGTTCATGTGCGAAATCGGCACCATGGGGCTGCGCGGGTGCTGCACCACCGACACACCGGTGGCGAAATACTCGGGGTTGGGCATGAGCAGGACCCGCGCCGACTGCTCGCTCATGGTACCCTGCACGGCCGAAAAATTTACGCCGCCTTTCTCAATGATGTTGCCCTGCGTGAGGACGCGGCTGCGGCCGCCCCCGCCGCCGTGGTGCTGCCAGGCATCTTCCTGAAAGCGGCCCAGCCCGTCGGCTGCCTCAAGCTGCTGGCAGAGCCAGTCCTGAAACTGGCGCATCCACTCCGCCACCGTGTCGCGGAAGGTAGCGGCGGCAGCAGGAGTAGGGAAATCGGGGGCGGTGGTGGGCATGCTGAGGAGTTCAAGTGCAAGCGCGGCCGCAGGCAGAGGGGTAGCGCTACGACAATTTTCAGGCTGCAAGGTAGGGGTTATGCTGCGTTTGGAAAGCAGGCCTGGTTATAGGGAGCTGTATAGAATACAGATTATAACTGCCACCTTGGGGCTGTAACTCTGCTGTAATCAACCACCTGATGGAGTTTGTACGACCATTTTAGTATCAAGCAAAGCAGCCAGGGTAGTTGCGATGCGTAGTGCTTTTTCGTGTTGCGTATTCGCGGCAACGATACCTACCGGGGAATGCTCTACCCGTAGCAAGACCTGCCAAACTCGCTCAGTCGCAATTAAGCCTAGCTCTACCGGATCATTTTCCGACGACAGATAGTGCTTTGTCTGAACGTAGCGTACCGTAACCTGCACAATGTGGGGCAGGGGCTGCCAGCGGCCCAAACGTACACCTGCCACCCAGATATAGCATCGATAACGCCGGGACGGTAGGTCGAGCGTGAAGCCTTCGTACTGCGTTACTACGCTTACTATAATAGCTAGGCTAACCATAGTAGCAGCCCCGGCCGCAAGGGCTGCAAAGTTGGGCAGGAGGTAGGAGACGCAAAGAAAGACAGGTAGCCAGATAGCTAAAGCAGCCACCAGACCTTTATACCAATGCTCGGCCAAGAAAGGCCGCCTAAGTACACCATCATACTGAGCAGGATGCATACGCTGAATGCGGTAACTAATACATGATAAAATAAGGTGCTTACCCCACGGCCAACTCCTTCCGCAGCAGTGAAAGCTCCAGCTTCTGATGTGGAATACCAAAGCGGGTATCGGTGGGGAAGGCCGTTGTTTCGCCAGTTTCCTGGAAGCCGTGGCGCTCATACCAAGCCAGCAACTCCCGCCGCACAGATATAACAGAAATCAGGATGCTGGTGCAGCCCAGTTGACGGGCATGCGCCTCGGCCGCCGCCAGCAACTGCCGCCCGCCGCCGTGCGCCTGCCGTGCCGGCTCCACGGCCAGCATGCCCAGATACAAGTCGGGGTGCTGATTTTTCAGGTACACACTCCCCAGCAAGTGCCCGGCCGCGTCGTGGGCGAGCAGAAAGGTTGCGCCCGGAGCCGTCAGGTGCTGCTGCAGGTCGGCTTCATCGGTGCGCTGTCCATCGAGCAGGTCGGCTTCGGTGGTCCAGCCCTGGCGGCTGGCTTCGCCACGGTAGGCCCGGTTTACCAGGGCCGCCAAGGCCGGAATATCAGCCTGAACGGCAAAAGAAATACGCAAGAGAGGCACCATGGCGTGAAGTTAGGGCCGGAAGCGGACGTCTGGCACTGCCGCCGCCGGGCTTTCGTTTGGGAAGCTGTAATTTCGCCTGCCAACCTATTCCCACTCATGCCCACGCAAGCCGCCTCAATTCTGGAATCTGACTTTATCACGGCGCAGCCCGACCGCGCCACGCTGCGCCGGGCCTACCGCCTGATGCGCACGGCCGACGAAATGGCCCGCCTTTACGAAGAAAACAAAGCCGTAACGGCCAAATACGTGCACGCCACGGCCCGCGGCCACGAAGCCATTCAGCTGGCCGCCGCCTTCCAGCTGCAACCCACCGACTACGCCGCACCCTACTACCGCGACGACGCCATGCTGCTGGGCATGGGCCTGGAACCCTACGAGCTGATGCTGCAGCTCATGGCCAAGCGCGACGACCCGTTTTCGGGTGGGCGTACGTATTACAGCCATCCGTCGCTGCGGCGGGCCGGCTTTCCGGTTATTCCGCACCAAAGCTCGGCCACGGGCATGCAGGCCATTCCGGCTACCGGCATGGCGCACGGCATCAAGTATCTGGAAGGGCAGGAGCTGCTGCGCGCCGAAGCTTCCGAATCGGCCGCTACGCAGCCGTATCCGCTGGTGCTGTGTTCCATCGGGGACGGGGCCATGACGGAAGGCGAGGTAGCAGAAGCACTGCAAATGGCTGTGCTGCATCAGCTGCCCATCATTTATCTGGTACAGGACAACGATTGGGGGATTTCGGCGACGGGCCGCGAGATGCGCGCCATGGATGCCTACGAGTTTGCGGCCGGCTTCAAAGGCCTGCACCGCCTGCAGTTTGATGGGGCCGATTTTCTGGCCAGCCACGCCGGCATGCAGGAAGCGGCCGAGTACGTACGCCGCACGCGCGGCCCGGTGCTGGTGCACGCCAAATGCCCGCTGCTGGGCCACCACACCAGCGGGGTGCGCCGCGAGTGGTACCGCGGCGACAACCTGGCTTCGCACACGCTCAACGACCCGCTGCCCCGCTTCCATCAGCAGCTGCTGGAACTGGGCTTTGCGGAGGAAGAGCTGAGCGAGCTGGCCGCCGAAGCCCGCGCCACCGTGCTGGCCGACTACCAGCGCGCCCTGGCCGCCCCCGCGCCCGAACCCGCCACCTTCGCCGACCACGAGTTTGCCCCGCCCGTCGTGACTGAGGAAACCGGGGAGCGTGCTCCTGCCGGTGCCGAGAAGGCCCTGATGGTAGACGCCGCCCTGCATACCGTAGACGACATTCTGCGCGAGTTTCCGGAGGCGTTGTTCTACGGCCAGGACGTAGGCGGGGAGTTGGGTGGCGTGTTCCGCGAAGCAGCCCTGCTGGCCAAGAAATACGGCGACGCCCGCGTGTTCAACACCCCCATTCAGGAGGCCTATATTGTGGGCAGCACGGCCGGGATGAGTGCAGTGGGCGCCAAAGCCATTGTCGAAATCCAGTTTGCCGACTACATCTGGCCCGCCCTCAACCAGCTGGTGGAAGAGCTGAGCAAAAGCTGCTACCTCTCCAACGGCAAGTTTCCGGTGCAAAGCCTGATTCGGGTGCCGATTGGGGCGTACGGCGGCGGCGGGCCCTACCACTCGGGCTCCATCGAAAGCACGCTGCTGACTATCCGGGGCATCAAGGTGGTGTATCCGAGCAACGCGGCCGACATGAAGGGGCTGATGCGGGCCGCCTTCCTCGACCCCAACCCCGTGGTGATGCTGGAGCACAAGGGCCTGTACTGGAGCAAGGTGCCCGGCACCGAGGATGCCAAAACCGTGGAGCCCGCCGCCGGCTATGTTATTCCGCTGGGCAAGGCGGCCATAGCCCAGGAAGCCGATGCTGAGAAGCTTCGCAACGGCGAAACCTGCGTGGTCATCACCTACGGAATGGGCGTGTACTGGGCCAAAACCGCCAGCCGCCAGTTCCCCGGCCAGGTTGAAATCCTGGACCTGCGCACCCTCAATCCGCTCGACTATGAGGCTGTGGAAGCCGCCGTGCGCCGCCACGGCAAGGCCCTCGTGCTGACGGAAGAGCCGCTGATGAACTCCTTCGCCGAAAGCCTGGCCGGCCGCATTCAGCGCACCTGCTTCCGCCAGCTCGATGCGCCGGTGTTCACGCTGGGCGCCGCCAACCTGCCCGCCATTGCCCTGAACGTAGAGCTGGAGCGCCAGATGCTGCCCAATCCCGATAAGGTAGCGGCGGTGCTAAACGAACTACTGGGCTATTAGCAAAGAGCAAGGCCTGCTACCTGACTAATAAAGCAGCCAAACAAAAAGGGCTTCCGAATTATCGGAAGCCCTTTTTGTTTGGCTGTAGTTATCTGACAGCTTAGTTTTTCAGCAGCTTCACCAGGTAGTTCTGGCCCTGGCCGCTTACGCGCACCAAGTAAGTGCCTTTGGCGTAGCCAGCCACCGGCAGGGCTACCTCACGGCCACCCTGGGCCTCGAAGCGGGTCATCACACGGCCATCGGCCGCCATGATTTCTACGCTGTAGGTAGCCGTTGGCAGCGCCAGCAGATCGAGCGTGGCATTATCGGTGGCCGGAGAAGGATACGCCGAAATAGCCACTACAGCTCCTTTGCCATCGAAGCCAACCACCCGTACTTCGCTCACGGATTCCTTGCCGTCTTGGTCTACCTGGCGCAGGCGGTAGTAGCGCGTGCCGGCCGAAGTACCCACGTTTTTGTCGGTGAAGGAGTAGTCGGAACGGCGGCTGGTGGTGCCTTTACCTTCCACCGTGCCAGCCACCACAAACGTGCTGGCGTCGGCGGAGCGCTCCACCAGGAAGCGGGCGTTGTCTTTCTCCGAAGCAGTAGCCCAGGTTACCAGCGCGTCGCGGCCAGATGACTTGGCCTGGAAGCTGATCAGCTCCACGGGCAGGGGCGTCTGCTGACCCTGAAAACGGAAATCTGCGTCAATCTGGTTGTTGGTTCGCTTGGGAGTTGTAGAAGGCACACCTCCGAAGGCCGGGTCATACAGATCGACCAGCCCGTTTTTGTTATCATCACGATAGAAGGAGCTCTGAGGATCGAGGAAATTCGGTACCCCGTCGTTGTCAGCGTCGAACATCCAGGTAGGCCCTTGGCTGACCGGGACGCCAGCTAAGGGGTAGTAGCTGCTTCTGGCGGGGTTTAGGTTGCTCCAGGCAGTTGCTCGCGCTTTTATATCATCCAGCGACTGTCCGTTGCGGTTATCATCAAAGCCTTCAATCCAATCGGCGAAACGGTCGTTGTCCGTGTTGGTGTTGCGGTAGTCGTAGCGGGCACCGTCCCAGCGGCTCATGCTAATGAAGCTTCCGCCGTTGATATCATACGCATTGTCTAGGCCGTCACCGTCAGAGTCAATGCCAAGAGGAGCCCGGAAATCAGCGGTGCTTTGTGCTTCCCGGTTATCCAAAATGCCGTCATTGTCTGAGTCCAGGTCCAGCCAATCCACTATGCCGTCCCCGTCTGTGTCAATGATGATGCGGTTTTGGTTGGTTGCTGGCGTGGCAAAGGCTGCTCCGGCAGCGCTATTGGGGTCTACGGCATCATAATGTCCATCACTGTCCTGGTCATTGCCAGCCAGTGCCACGGGAACGGTCTGGCCTTCTGAGTCGGAGTTGCCATCGATGAGGGCGCCCAGATTTGCCTCCCGCATGTCGGGAATGCCGTCATTATCAGAGTCTTTGTCCATGTAGTTGCGCAAGCCGTCACCATCTTTATCTGAGTTAAGAATCAGGATAGTAACCAACTCGTCGGGGTCTACGATATTCACCAGGCCGTCGCCGTCGTTATCATTGGCTACAGCAGCGCTGGCCGTATATTGTCCGGCGTAAGTTGCCCCGGGAAGAATAGCGCCATTGTTGGCTTCAATCATATCCGGAATACCGTCGTTGTCGGTGTCCAGGTCACGGTAGTTAGGCACTGCATCTCCATCACGGTCGGCCAACAGGCCCACTGTAGTATTAAGGGTGAGGCTGATCCGGTCGTCGAGTCCGTCGCGGTTGGCGTCCTGCAAATCAAGCGCCGGGATGCGCCCGTTATTATTCATGCTCAGATACAGACCTCCGTTGTTGTTTTCAATGCCGTCGGGCAAACCGTCATTGTCTGAGTCCAGGTCTAGATAGTCGACCAGGGTAGGAGCAGTGCCGGGGGTGTTGTTCTGATTAGTGCCGCTATTCCAAGCGTAGAGCAGCGCGGTCGAGCCGCTGAAGTCCGGGTCGAAGCGGTTATCGATACCGTCATTGTCATCGTCAGCGCCGAGCGGAGCCCGGAATGCCAGGCCGTTGCCGGTAGCAGCGCGGCCTGCGGGAACGGTGACAGAAGATTGAATCTCAACTAAATCAGGAATGCCATCATTGTCGGAGTCCCGGTCCATGATGTTCAGCACACCGTCGCCATCCTGGTCCGGATTAGCAAAAATGGAAACCCCGCTGTTGTTGCTGGTCTGGGCGTTCTGCGGCATACCGCGGGCTCCGGCTGCGCTGCTGACCGCCCCTGTAATACTACCCGTATTCGGATCGTAGTTGGCTACTGGCTTGCCGTTATTGGCTTCAATGGCATCCGGCAGACCGTCGCCATCAGAATCGGTATCCAGGTGATTGGGAATGCCGTCCAGGTCGATGTCGAAATAGTCGTTCATGCCGTCGGCGTTAACGTCGCGCCAGGCACCACGGCCCTGCGGCGTCACGTAGCCACCGTCCAGATAGATTGGAACGCCAGTGCCGTCGGTCTTCACTACTCCGTTCAGCGTGTAGGTCTGCGGATTGGCACCATAGCTCTCGTCTACGTCCTTGATGCCGTCGTTGTCATCATCTACATCAAGGGCATCATCTACCCCGTCCCCGTCGAAGTCGCAGTTATAGTTGTAGCTATATACCTGCTCGCTGGCCGCCGAAATGAAGCCGTAGGTCCAGGTGTTAACCATGTAAGCATTGCCCGCCTGATTGGTGGCATCTCCCCAGCGGTGTACGCCGTTGTCGGATATCACACCATCTAGGCGCTGGTTGCTGTTGTCGGGAGCAGCAGGAGCGGCCGGAAAATTGGCTGCGCTGTTGGCCGTCAAGTTCGTATCATCCCAGTAGAGACGGTCGTAGTAAGCATCTCCGCCCGATGAGGGGCGAATATTCTGCACCCTGAAGCCATCGGGGTTGCCCTCGGCATCAAAAATGGGGAAGTTTACGGCTGCGCCTGTGCTGGTGAAGGAAAGGCGGACAGTGGCACCGGTGGCAACCGTAGCTCCGGCGGCATTGAGGCCATTCCAGGAGGAAGTAACCGGTACCCCGGCCGTGGTAACTACTTGCTCAATGAGCACGTCATTCCCGTCCTTAACTCCGTTGTTATTAAGGTCAACCAGAATGTTGACGCTGCCGGTTTCGCTGCTGACAGTGGTGAAAGCGGCAGAGCCCCGGCTAAGAATTGAGTTACAGAAGGCCTGGTAAGTGCGCGCGAAGGTGGGAGTAGGAGCACTGGGCCAGATGTCGGCATCCGGGTCATTCACGAAGTTGAAATACTGCGGGTAGCTCAGGTCGGAGGTCTGGCTGCGGCGGCGCTGCGCTATGGTAGTCCGGTTCGTGCCCGATGTTGCGCCAAATTCGTTGGCTACAAAGAAGAAGTCGAGTGGCCGCATCCCGGCCAGCTCCAGCTGCTTTATATAGTAGCGGCCCGGCGTCTGCGCGCTTTCAATCAGCGTGTACATCTTAAAGTTAGCCGACAGCCGGTTCTGAAAAGCGCCGGCGCTACCGGTAGACGCATACGAGGAAAACGCCCAGTACTTGCTGAACAGACGTCCTTTTTTCTCGTTGCCGCCCGCATCCTTTACCGTAAAGTCCCAGAAGTCGTAGTATGACCACTTCGCATTATCGCCGAGGTTTACTTCGTTCTGTTGCGTAAACTCGATATAGAAGTCCCGGGCTTGGCCTGTATTATTAGTATAAGTCAGTGGCACATAGCCCAGCGGGTTGAGCAAAGACTGCGGGCCACGCTGGTTCTGCTGCGCGTCGACAATTACGCCGGCCTGCGGGAGCCCCAATACCCCCAACGTGGTGAGCAGTGGGGAACGGTTGAGGTTGTTGTTGGCGGTGCTGTTAGTGGAGTCGCGGTAGAGCTTGGTCTGTTTTACAATGGTACCCGCGTTGGCTCCGTAGCGCAGCGTCAGGATCAGGTTTTGCTGGCGTGCCGCAGTAGAAACACCCTGCCCGTTGTAGATGCGGTGTACGCCGTAGTTAAGCGTCTCGCCTGGGTTGAGGCGCACATACAGCCGGTGGTCGGGTGAGAACGTGCCCCCATCTGCCCAAGTGCTCGGCTTCAGAAAGCCTTTCGATACCAGGTTCGGATTGTTCGAATCGTGGATTAGAAAGCCCGACCGGTCATTGCGGACGTCATTCATTGCGAATGACTGACTGTTCGGTGTGAGCTCCCGTGAACCTTCCGCGTGGCTCTCTTGCAAGCCAGACAATCCAACCAGGAGTGCTACAGCAGCACGCCATAATTGTAAGTGTTTTTTCATATACCTGAAATGAAAGAAAAAGAAGTCCTTTTTTGGGAATTGCCAAGAACCTTAATTGGCGGCAATTCCGCAAAAGTAATGACATATCAGGATGTTGTCTTATTATTTTTTCGGGATCTGCAAATTTCAGCGTGAGAAACGCTAGGGGAATGAACCCGCAAGCCCGCAGTGGGCCGGCCTACTGCGGGCTTGCGGGTAAGTGAAGAAGGCCTTAGAAAGGGTAGCCGATGCCGAGGTTGAAGGCCGTTTGGTCCTGGCTGCCGAAGAGGCTGGCCTTCCGAACGGCCCATTTGCTGCCGGGCGCCGTAGGGTCGTAGACCTTGGTAGCTACGTCGAGGCGCAGGATAAGGAACGTGAAATCGAAGCGCAGGCCAAAGCCCGAGCTGACCGCCAGCTCGCGGTAGAAGCGGCTGAAGTTAAACTGCGCTCCGGGTCGCTCGTCATCGGGCCGGATGGCCCACACGTTGCCGAAGTCGGTGAAGACGGCCCCGTTTACGAAGCCGAACAGCGGAAACCGGTACTCTACGTTGCCTTCCAGCAGCAGCTCGCCGGGCTGCTCAATATTGTAGTTGCGGATCTTTTGGCCGTCGGCATTGATGGCGTCGCCGCCCAGCGTGTCCTTCACGTACGACGTGTAGGAGCCAGGCCCCAGGCGGCGCGGCTTCCAGGCCCGCACGCTGGTGCTGCCGCCCGCGAAGAAATACTTGTCGTAGGGAATGACGCTGCTGCCCCTGCGGAGCGGCTGCACGATGCCGCCATTGAGCCGGTACACAAAAAACGACTTGGGGCCCAGCTTGTGGTAGCGCCGGAAGTCTGCATTGAGGCGGTAAAAATCCGTGACGCTGATGCCGGTGCCATCCTTGCTGAGCAGGTCCTGATACAGCGGCCGTGTGATGCCGCCCACTTCCGCAAAAAGGCGAAGATACCGGGCATCACGCGTCTGGTTGAAATCGTTGGAATTGTATAATGACGTGAAACTAAAGCTTGGTACAAATTGGCGATTAAATGTGAATAATGCAGCTTCGCGGTTGGGAAACCGGCTGGCCAGCTCCTCGAAAAAGTCTGTATCCAGATAAGGCGTATTCACCAGACTCAGGTCGAAGGGCGTGAACACGTACTGGTGGAAGGCTGAGCGTTGCCAGATGTAGTCGAAGGTGCCTTCCAGGTTGGTGCGGGTGTATTCCGGCCGCGTAACAAAGTTGTAGCCGATGCTGATGCGGGTACGCGGATTGTAGCGCGTCAGCAGCTGGGTGGTGCGCCAGGGCACCAGAAACTGCGGTATCACCAGGTTCAGGTTGGCACCGAGCTGGGTGGTGAGCTGGCTTTTGAGCTGCTGCTGGTTGTCGTTGCTGACCAATTCATACTGGCCTTCAAAACCGGCCCGCAGGCCCAGTTCCAGTACTTCGGCCCCACCAAACGGGTTGCGGGCTTTCAGGCGCAGGTTCCCGAACGGCCCCGGCAGCTTCGCCACGTAGGTGCCGCCAAACTCCACAGTTTCCTGGTAGCGCTTGGCCGGCGAGGCGCTGATGATGGCATCCAGCTGGTGGCGCAGGCTGTCCTCGGCAGTCAGGGGGCGCACCCGCACGTAGTTGACGGTCGTGAACCGGAACACGTCGAGCTGGCTGATTTGGCGCTGCGTGGTCTGGGTGTTGGTCAGGTTGTAGTAGTCGCCGGGATGCACGGCCACCTTGCGGTTGAGCAGCCGGGGGCTGATGCGGTGCTGGAAAGCCAGAAAGTACGTGGAGTCCTGCACAATCGTGTCGCGCTTCTGCCCGAACCGGACCGTGCCGGCGTCCGTGATGAAGCGTACATTCCGGATGGTGTAGCGCGGGTGGGCGGCCTCAGTGGCAGGATTGGCCACGATGGTGCGCAGCCGCACGGTAGCCGGTGCGTAGCTGGTGTCGGCTTCGAGCGTGATGTACTGCTGGCGAAAGTCGAAATAGCCGTCGTCCTTGAGCAGGGCCTCAATCCGGGCGCGCTCCTGCCCGATTACTTCCTCGTCGTACTGGTCGCCGACGCGCAGCAGCGTGGCCGGCTGCGAGGCCAGCACCCGCCGCGCTACGGCCGTATCGGCCATATCGTAGTCGAGCTGCGAATAGTGGAAGGGCGTGTTTTCGGTTATAGTGTAGGTCACCAGCACACGGCGGCGGTGCAGGCTGTCGGGGCCGCCCAGCAGGCGGCCCAGCGAAAACCGCCGGTCGGCCAGCGTATCGGTATACTGGACCCGGCTGCGGAAAAACCCCTTCGATTTCAGAAAAATGGCAATCTGCTCGGCTGTTTGCCGGGTGAGGGCCGAGTCGTAGATAACCGGCGGCTCGCCCAGGCGCATGATGGCGTTGCCTTTGTCGAGGGCCAGCTGCAGGCGGCGGGTGCGCCGCTCGCGCCGCGTGAGCAGCTTGCCTACCTTCGCCGAGTCGGGGCGGGCCTCCAGAATGCGCTGGTCGAAGCCGGCACGGGTGTCATCAAGCTTGCGCTTCAGCCGCTCAGGGTTGTAGAAGCCGCGGCCTAGCTGATAGATTGTTAGTTTTGGCAGCGGAAAGTTGCTGTTCGGCTTCTGCCGGTACAGGGCCTGAATCCGTTCGTCGTCGGCCTGCTTCACGCCTTTCAGCTGCACCTTGCTCAGGAGCTGCTGCTTGGGGCCCAGCAGGCGCAGCGGCGAGCAGCCTGCTGCCAGCAGTAGTAAGCCAACCAGCGCCGCCCAGGCAGGGCAGCCCGTTTTATGTATCACCTGAAGCCCGGCCGGGCGTCTGTTCAGCACAATATATGGTCTCAAAAGCAGTGACAAAATACGTACACGCGCTGCACCTGAAAAAGTATCGGCTCCGGCACGGTGCTTTCCTGGTGGAGGGCGGCAAAAGCGTGCTGGAGCTGCTAAGTTCCGGACTTCAAACGGAACGCGTGTTTGTAACGGCTGAATTTGCGTTAAAATTACCGGCTCAGCTGGCTCTCGGGCTGGTAGAAGTCCTCAGCGAAGACGAGCTGACCCGCCTGGGCACGCTGGCTACCAACAATACGGCCCTGGCCATTGCGCGCCTGCCCGAGGAGCCGGCGCTGCTGCCCAATGCCGCCAGCGGCCTGCTGCTGGCCCTCGACCAGGTGCGTGACCCGGGCAACCTGGGCACCCTCATCCGCCTCGCCGACTGGTACGGGCTGCCCGGCGTGGTGCTCTCCGAAACCTGCGCCGACCCGTGGGCCCCCAAGACGGTGGCGGCCACCATGGGCTCGTTTACGCGGGTGCCGGTGTGGCAGCGCGAGCTGCCCGCCTGGCTTGGCAGCCTGCCCGCCGGCCTGCCCGTCTACGGCGCCGACCTGCACGGCGACAACGTGCACGGCCTCACGCTGCAGCCCCAGGGCGTGCTGGTAATGGGCAGCGAAAGCCACGGCCTCACCCCGGAGGTGGAAGCGCGCCTCACGCAGCGCCTGCACATTCCCGGCCGCGGCCAGGCCGAAAGCCTGAACGTGGCCATTTCCGCCGCCATCCTGCTCGACAACTTCCACCGCAACGCGTAGCCGGCGCCGCTACGGTTTGCTTGTGCACGAAAAAGCCCCTGACATAGCAACGTCAAGGGCTTTTTTGTGCGGTAGCGAAGGCTAGTCGAAATCGGAGAGCGAAATACCGAAGCTCAGCACGTTGGCCTGCGGGCCGCGGTTGTCTTTGAACACTTCGTTGAGGTTGTACTTGGCGAAGAGCGTAACGCTGCGCAGGCCAATCAGGCCCTGCAAGCCGTACTGGAAGTCTTCGAGGTTGTAGGAGCTGCGGTCCTTGTCTTTGCGGGTGCTGCCGTCCTGCTCGTACTTGATTTTGGTGTGCGAAGCCAGGCGGTAGCCCACAAACCCACCGGCCCCGATCCGGAAGGCGCTTTTGTTTCGGTCGTCGCGGAAGTTGAGCACCGGCACCAGGGGCAGGTTGAGGACCGTGGTAGCCAGCTTGCTTTTCTCCAGGCTCAGCTCGGTGTCCTTCACTACGTACGTGCCGTTGTCAGCCGCCAGAAACCGGTAGTTGTTGTCGAGCATGTAGTTGTTGAACGACAGTTCCGGGCCGGTCATGATGTAGAGCGGGCTGCGGCGGCTGCCGATCCGCTGGATGTAGTGCCAGTTCAGGCTGACGTAGCGTGAGGCCATGGTGCGCAGGTCCAGATTGGGCTCGCCGGCCAGGTTCTGCTTGTTTACCAGCGCGTTCAGGCCCAGGTCGATGCTGAAGTCGCTGCGGCCCGACCGGTCGGCGCGGGCCTGCCGTTTGGCGGCGGCCACCGAGTCGTCCTTGGCGCTGCTGCCCAGGTGCACCGATACCCGGTCGCTGCCGTCTTCGGCGGCGTTTTCTTCCACCTTCACCCCAAACAGGCGGCCCATGCTCACTTCCACTTTGTCGCCGCTTTTGCGGGGCGAGTTGTCTTCGTTGCGGACCGTAATGCGGATCTGCTCAGGCACCTGCTTACCGGGCTGGTCTTTAGCGGGGTAGAATTCCATGGTCACCTGCTCCGACTTCGACGACTTGCCGGCCGCTTCGGCCTGCGTGATGTACTTGTCGAGCAGAATCATCAGCGAATCGAGCTTGTAGTTGCGCAGTTCGCGGAGTTGCTGCTTGTTCTTGACGAACAGCGTCATGGTGGCCTGGTTGGGCAGCTTTACCAGAATGGTATCGTCGAGGTGGGCGGGGGCGGAAGCGTAGGCCGAGCAAGGCGCGGCCAGAACCAGCAGCAGGAAGGCGGCCAGCAGGGCGGAAAGGCGTTTCATGACAAGGGAGGAATTAGAGTTGTATCACTTTGGTGAGCGTGCGGCCGGCCACGCGGGCCTGCACCGTCACGGTTTCGGGCAGCCCGGCATCAGCCAGGGTCACCCGGTCGCCGCGCACTGCGCTGCGGCCCAGGCGCAGCAGCTGACCCAGGCGGGGCCGCGTGCCGGATTCTGCCTGCTGAGCGGCCGTGGCCACGGCCGTTTCGGCGTCGCTGCGTCGCACTTCCACCTCAATGGGGCCGGTAGGAGCAGCCGGGCTAGCTGCGGCCAGCGCCGTAGCCGGCAGCTGCCGCGGTGCTGAAGGAGCTTCCACCGGCTCCGAAATACGCTCCGGTTGCGTTTTCGGGGTGGCGGCTGCCAGGGCTTCGGGAGCTGGCGCGTTGTTCAGGCTTTGGGAAGCAGCAGCACGCTTGGAGCGGCTTTCCGAAACCGAGGCGGCGGCCAGTTGCCGGGCCGGCAGGTGCGCATCCTGGGGCTGGCTAGGGGAAGGGGCCGGGGCTTCAGCAGCGTCTTTCGAGGTGGTAGATGCAAGCGCCTGAAGTGGGGTTGCCTGGGTTTCGGTAGTGGCATCCGATTTTTTTTCGGGTTGGGCCGCCGCTGCGGGTTGCGCTGTTTTCTGTTGCGAGGCAGTGGCCAGGGCACCCTTGCCGGAAGGCACCGAGGAGCCCAGTTGCAGCCAGAGCACGCCGCTTACCAGCAGCAGTGCCACGCTGGCAGCTGCCGCCCATAGCCAGAGCACGGGGCGTTTCTTTTCGGGCTGCAGCTCTTCTTCCAGCTGGTTCCAGAGGTAAGCCGGCGGGGTGGGTGCGTGCTCCGCGAGACGGTCGCGAAACAGCTTATCAATATCTTCCGGTTGCATACAGTTCTTTCGGTGAGGAGGTGGAGGATAGGGCCTGCTGGCTGGCCGCCGCGAGGCGGCGCTGGAGCATGGCCCGGGCCTTGCTGAGCTGCGACTTGCTGGTGCCTTCCGAAATACCGAGCAGCTCGCCGATTTCGGGGTGGGTGTAGCCCTCCAGGGCGTACAGGTTGAAGACCGTGCGGTAGCCGGCCGGCAGCTCCGAGAGCAGGCTCAGCATATCGTCGGCGTTGAGCTGGCTTTCGGCGGTGGCTGCCGTGGCCGGCACATCGAAGGTGAGGTCGTCGATGGCGAGGTGCAGCGGCTCCTTGCGGCGGAGCTGCCCCAGCGCCTCGTTCACCATAATCCGGCGAATCCAGCCCTCAAACGAGCCTTCGTGCCGGTACTGGTCGAGGGCCCGAAACACCTTGGCAAAGCCCCCGAGCATGGCCTCTTCGGCATCCTCGCGGCGGCGCAGGTAGCGCAGGCACACTCCCAGCATCAGGCCCGCAAACCGCTCATAGAGCAGCTTCTGGGCACGGCCGCTGCCTTGGCGGCAGGCAGTGATGAGGTCGGCGTCAGTCACGGGTTCGAAGGTAAGGGTTGCGTCAGGAGCAGGGCGTTTGATGGGGTAGATGCAACCTTCTCGGGGTGGGTTGCCTCAGCAGCTCACTTTCCTGCCGAAATTTTTATACGCTTTCTGAATTTGCTCTTTATGTCCTTGTTAAGCAAGGTTTTGCACTTGAAGATGTGAGGCAAGCCAAAGTGCATGTGCCAATATAAATGCACAAAAGAGCCACTCACTTCTCAGCACATTCTGCTCGAATGCAGATTGCTGCCGAAAAGAAAGTGGCTGGCTGCTGCGCCGAAAATATCAGGGGCGCCAGTTGAGCAGGTAGTCGGTGGCTTGGCCGTAGTGCTGATAGGCGCCCCAGGTAGAGCCACCGCTGCTATAAATGCAGTTGCGGGCTGAGGCAATGGCTTTGCCTAAAGTTGAAGGCTGACTGCCACTCGCCTCCGATTGGGTGCCATCCGAAGTGGTGCTGCCGTTCATTTCCTGCGGACTAAGGCTGGAGTAATTCAGCAGTGTGCCCGCCGACTGGCCCACCAGCACCTGCGCATAGAATTCACGGGCAAAGGCCAGGGCCAGGTCGTCGTTCACGGGCCAGCCGGTGCCGAGGTAGTTGCGCACGCCCCGCTCAAAAAACGCTTCTGCAATGCCTGCCAGGCTACCGTTCAGCTCTTCGGCCGCAAACGGGGTGCCTTCCCGAATCACCGATGAGAAACAGGCGTTGGCAAACACCAGCCGCGGTACATGTCGGGCCCGGAATATCTCACGGGCCGTCAGTACCCGGTCGCGCCCGAACACCCAGCCCTGGCGGTTGGGGTCGTCGGGAGTGAAAATGCCGTGGCCGGCGAAGTGAACAACGTCGAAGCTGCCGTTGAGAATCAGCGCCATGATTTCCAGAAAGTCGCACTCGGCCTCGCCAATGCGCTCCACCACATCCAGCTTGATGGCGGCGTGGGCGGGCTGCAGCCGGTTCAGATACGCTTTTATGGTGCTGAGCATTTCCACCACGGCCCGGCCTTCGCGGCGGGCACCGGGCAGCTGCAGCTCCGGCTCGGGGGCCGGGTCGGCAATGACGAGCACGCGCAGGCTGCGGTTGCGGGGCGGCGGAATGCCGGGCTTGGGCGAGAGCATGGTCCGGAACTGGCGGGCCAGCTGCAGCTGCCGGCTCAGGGAGCGGCGCGCGCCGGGCGTGCGGCCCTCGCTGGCCATGCGGTTCTGCATCTGCGCGAAACAGGCCATTTCCCAGGGCAGGCTGGCCGTGCTGCGGTCCAGCACAAACGTGAGCGGCTCAGCAAAGTAATCCTGAAAGTCCAGCGGAAACAGCAGCGTCGACATCAGTTCGCCGTAGGTTTCCTGCTCCCGTAGCATCACGGCATCCATGAGCCGGAGCCGTCAACCATGAGCAGACCGGAGCCTAGGAACTCCACCTGCAACTTACTGGCTCGTTTCTATTTACGCATTAGAAAAATTCCCAAACACGCTAGTTGTATAGTCCCAAGGTGAACTGGGTCGGGTTTTGGGTGAAGATAGCCGGGTTTTTCTGGTG
Source organism: Hymenobacter psychrotolerans DSM 18569 (assembly GCF_900142395.1). Lineage (GTDB taxonomy): Bacteria > Bacteroidota > Bacteroidia > Cytophagales > Hymenobacteraceae > Hymenobacter > Hymenobacter psychrotolerans. The sequence continues at coordinate 28,714 of NZ_FRAS01000037.1, forward strand.
CTGCACGCAGACGAATTCGTGCGGGGTCAGGCCGTGTAAGGTCTTCAAACGCTTGGCGTGGTTGTAGGCCAACAGGAAGGCTTGCAGATGCTCGTTGAGCTGGGCGCTGGTTTGGTAGTGGTAGCGCAGCACGGTGGCTTCTTTCAGGGTGCGGTTCATGCGTTCGACCTGGCCGTTGGTCCACGGATGGGCCGGTTTGGTGAAGCGGTGTTCGATGCCGTGCTCGTCGCAGACGCGCCCAAAAATGTGGCGGCCAGCGCCAGGCTGGTGGGGCAT
>NZ_FRAS01000008.1 GCF_900142395.1 Hymenobacter psychrotolerans DSM 18569
ACGGTCTGTTCTGTCATAGGAAGGGGGCTTGAAGGGGTCGAATACTTCAAACCTAGTCTTTCCCGTGCGGAACAGACTTTTTTTAGCCCCAACCTACTCCGCAACTTGGGTTATATAAAATGTCACAAAATCGAGAGGTGTGTCCTTTTCTATTCCAGGATAGCCGGCGAAATTTGTGCTTCCTCTAACCCAGTCTGGTCACTGCATTCCTAGAAAGCCAGATTATCATTTCAACCACAATACCCGTGTACAAACTCTTGCGTATGGGTGCTACGGCTCTGCTAAGCAGCGTTCTGACTCTTTTCGCTGGCTGCACTGCCCAGGAGCCCGAAGAACTGCCCACGCCGGTTTCTGCCCTGTCGGTGGGGGCGGCGCGTACCTGGTACGAAACTACCCAGGTCCCGCAGCCGGGCGCTGCTTCTGCCGCCCAAAGTGACACTTCCTCTTCGCAATTATGGAGTCTGAACTGGGCGCGGGCCATTGCGCTTCCCGGGTCTCAACCGCTGGTTCTGGTGCCCCTGCGGGGTGATGCACGCCTCTTCGCGGGCAAGCCGGTGCAGGGCACCCGCTACCTGGTGGTAGGGCAGGAACAAAACGCCACCACACCCACCGGGCTGCTGGTGGAGCTGCTGCTCCAGCGCACGGCAGCTCCCCTGGACACAGCGGCGCTGTTTGCGTCGCTTTACCGGAGCTACCGGGCCGGGCAGCCGGTTGCACCGGCAAACGGCAGCGGCTTACTGCTGTTCTACACGCCGTCTTACCGCTATTTGGCAGGCCGGCGCTTCGAGAATGGTAGCCTGCTGGCCGGCAATGTCCGGCTGGCTTTCCGGGAGCGGAACGCGGCCACTGCGGCGGCACGTACGGTTTCTGCCACCGTACCCGCTACGCCGGTGTCTAATTATGATGCCCCTTCAGCCTGTATCGACTGGTATCAGGACCACGGGGACGGGACGTATACCTACATTACCACCACCGGCGACTGCACCTCTACCAGCCACGGCAGCGGCGACGGCAGTGGCGGACCTTACGGCGGCACCGGCGACGGCGGCTGGGGCGGCGACGCTGGTGGTAGTGGTGGAGATGGCGACGGACAATGCAGAGGGTGTGATGATGGAAGCAGCAACATGGTAATTGGGGATATCCCAGAGGTCAATGCCATAGTTATTCAGACTACTCCAACATTAGGAAATTATGGGGCGACGCTTAGAGTTATGGATGGACTGGCACAAGTTGTTGAAGTGAGAGTTGAAGTTGATACGAATGGAAAGGACTTGAAGAAGGTTGTAGTTGATGTTGCAGGAGTTGTATGGTTTACTAAGCTGACTCAGCAAGGAGACGGAACACTGACTAGATATGATCCGGTAAATGATACTTATTACTTTCAAGTAAGTATCACTAAAACTTATGGAGACATATTTTCAAATACCCGGACCCTCTATGGCCAAATATCACCTAGTAGAGGGGTTGGAATAATATATTTTCCGTAACAACTGAGGGAAAGAGGTTCAATTTGTTGCTAATTGATATTTGAAAGAAAATGAAAAACATAGTTGAGGTAGATACCTGGACCTATTTGTTTGGCTCTTGGGGAGGTACGCTTCTCGGTCTGGCCAAAGTACTTCTTGTGCTGTTTTATGCGGCGGTTCTTTATTACGGTATAAAGTTTTTAAAGAAGCTTCTTCGCACTCGCTCCATCATAAAATAGTGCATCTGGTACTGGATTTGATAGGGTAGCTCATGGCACTATGAAGTGTTAGGGGCGCAAGCTAAGAGAGCCTGTCGAAGTTTCGGCAGGCTCTCTTATTAGGTGAGTAGACTTCACTGCGAGTTTTCTGTATTCGGCTGGTAATTTTTACGGAGCTATCAATGCGGGGCATCCTGTTATGATAGATATATTCTCCCACATGGATGGACCTAAGAGCCTGTTAAAAATTAGCTAAACACCATATTTTGAAATGCCCTCCGCTGCCTCAAATGGCACTTTGGCATCAGCAAGTGGCTTCGGCTGTCTAGCGAGAATGGCTGTTTTTGGGCTGATATAGCTGTTGAAGCATTCAGAATTGCTAATTTTTAACAGGCTCTGATTACATACGACATGCTGAAAAGTCATCAGATAGTTTATTCTTGGTCAACCATGCGAAGAAAAATACTTGCGCTGCCGGTTATTGTATGTATCTCGTGTGTGTATGGTTGTGACTTTAGTACGCCGGTTAAAAAGTATACGATGGATGATATGCTTTATAATGGCAGCAAAGAGAATATAATAGTGGACGTAAATAGCCCCTTGATTGATACTAACCTTTGTCGGAAAGCAGGAAAAGAATGGGATTCGATATTGGTAGTTAGCCCATACACAATCGATGATTCAATTAAGTCGTTTTCTATTCAAAACTATTCGGCTGTCAAGAGAGAGGTTAATATACAATCTACCGTGGATTGGACGTATACTCTGTTGTTCGTTAAAAATAGGAAATATGTAGGAATAGGGGTTTTTCAAAGGAATGAAATGAATCTTAGTGACATGAATGACAATAGAGTCAGCTGGATTACAGACAAAAATTGCCATAAACTAGTAGCTAAAGTGGGTATTGTAGACGGAAAAACACGTTATTCGGTAGAATACAAGCAATGATGAATGAGTTGCGCTGTTTTTAACTTACCTGTAAATGAATAAATAATCAGTACTAGCTTGTTAAAACCGTAAAAAGGGTCTGCCGGAATTCCGGCAGACCCTTTTTACGGTTCACGCACGTAGCCGGCCTACAGCTTTTCACCTCCGCTGCCGCCGCCTCGATGCACGACTTTGGCGGCGGCCCGGAACTCGTTCCAGAGGTCGGGCTCGTCTTCCTTATATAGGGCGAAGTAGTCTTCGAGGTCGGCTACGAGGCGGGCGTTGGCCTTGATGAGGCGCTCCAGGGCCTCGCGGCCGGTGCTGCCGCTGGTGTCAGCGAGGCGGCCTTCGGTACGCTGGGTCTGGAAGTCGGAGAGCAGGCTTTCGGCCTGGGTGTGGTGGGCGGCTGTGTAGTGGCGCCTGGCCAGGTCCTTGGCGTGGGGCTGGCCCAAGTCGAGCAGCAGCCGGGCCTGCTCGGCAAAGCTGGTTTCGGAGAGGCGGCTGAGGTCGGAGAGGCGGCGCGGCACGCGGGCGGCCAGTTCCGGGTTGGCGGTGCTTTTGGCGTGGGCCGTGAGGGCCCGGCTCAGGCGCTGCAGCAGGGCCGTGAGCTGCCCGCGCACGCCGCGCTTGCGCGCCGGGTTCCGGTCCTGGTCGGCGGCCAGCGCCGTGCGCAGCGGGGCCACGTCCGGCTCTGTGTCTTCGTAGCGGGGCCGGGCCTGGTCCAGAAAGGCGCTCAGCGTGGTGTCGCGGCGCAGGCGCGCCTCAATCAAGTCGTTTTGCATAAACTAAGTAGTAAATAAGTACGCCTTAAGATACAGGCGAATCCGGTGGAAACAAGCAGCCGGAGCCGTGCGCGCCGCTTCCGGACGCCTGGGCCAGCCATTGCGACGGGTGCGCACCACCTCCGGACGCGTCCTGCCCGCCTCCGGAGCCCTGCGCGCGCTGCCGGAGGCCCGACCTGCGCCTTGCAACGCCCGACCTGCGCCTTGCAACGCGTGATTTATGGATTGTGACGCCCAATTCCGGCTTTGTAACGCCCGACCTGTGCGTTGCACAGGTAGAGGGGCCGGAAGCTTCAAAATGGGAAAGCCGGGCTATGTTGGGAAGGCCTTGCTTGGCAGGTATAAACCAGGCAGTTTTATAGCTTACTGCTGCCATACAATTTCCGCCACGGCCTGCCGCGGCCCGGTTTCGGCTGTTGCAGCCGCTGCATCACGGGCAAAACGGCCCGCCATTTCCTATGCTGCCTATGGATGTTGTCCTTCGTCATCATGTCTCCACCTACGGCGCCGGCACGCTGCCGCTCGTATTTGCCCACGGCTTCGGCACCGATCAGCAAGCGTGGAACTATGTGGCCCCAGCCTTTGCCGCCGACTACCGGGTGGTGCTTTTCGACCTGGTAGGAGCGGGCCGATCCGACAAAGCCGCCTACGATTTCACGCGCTACCGCACCCTTGATGGCTACGTGACGGACCTGCTGAACCTGCTGCGCGAGCTGAACCTGCCCAAAGTGGTGTACGTGGGGCACTCGGTGAGCGGTATGATTGGGGTGCTGGCCGCCATCCGGGCGCCGGAGTTGTTTGAGCGGCTGGTGCTGCTGGCCGCCTCGCCGTGCTACGTCAACGACGGCGACTACATCGGGGGGTTCGAGCCCGATGATCTGGAGGAGCTGCTCGGCCTGCTGGACCGCGACTACCTCAACTGGTCCAGCGCTATGGTGCCCTCCATTGTGGGCAGTGATATGCGCCCGGAGCTGCTGGATGAGGTGCTGAACAGCTTTCAGCAGGTAGCGCCGGCCGTGGCCCGCCAGTTTGCCCGCGCCACGTTCCTGTCTGACTACCGCAGCGAGTTGGCCAAGCTGGGCGTGCCCGCCCTGGTGGTGCAGTGCGCCCACGATTCGGTGGCACCCTCGGTAGTGGGCCAGTACCTGCACGCGCATCTGCCCGGCAGCACGCTCGACATCCTCGATACCACCGGGCACTATCCGCACCTGAACGCTCCTGTAGCCACCATTGCCGCGCTGGAGCGCTATCTGGCCCCGGTCAAAGCCGCCGCTTCGGCCTGAAGCTGGCTGAGCGGTTGCCGCGCTACTCGCGCTACTGCAGCAGCTTCCCGAAGCCCGCTACTACGGCCAGCTCCGTTTGTCCGGCCGGTGCTTTGGCGGCCTCCAGCTGTTTTTTGGCGGCGGCCAGCCACGCGGCCGAAGGGGCGGTGCCGAGCTCCAGCTGCGTGAGCCGCTCCAGGCCCAGCGTGGCCAGCAGGCGCAGCTGCGTAGAGTGCGGAGCATATTCTGTCAGCGGAGCCGAGGTAGTAAGCAGCGGCTGCAGGCGGGTATCGTTGGTTTGCCAGAGCGTGAGCTGCTCGCGCAGGGCTTTGAGGCGGGCGCGGGCTGCCGCCGTGCGCGGCAGTGCCGCCGTTTTGGCCGGGCGAGCCGCCAGCAGCGAGTCCACGCGCCATCCGAACTGCCGCGCCACATCCGATTCGGCCGGGGCCGCGTCCACGAGGCGGTTCAGGGGCGTGCCGGGCGTGTAGGTGAAGCCCTGGAAGTGGCGCTTGTATTCTTTCACGGGTTCCAGCACGTCGGCCAGGGTGCGCAGCGGAGCCAGGGCGGCCGGGTCGGGGCCGGCCATCTGGCGGAGCAGCTGCGCCGGCGCCTTGCGGTGCTGCAGGCTCAGCCCTTCCAGCTGCCCCGAGACGACGGCCAGACGGCGGTACATGTCGGGCACGTCCGTAACCGTGCGCGCCGACCACAGTCGCTCGGCCACAGCCGCACCGCGGGGCCAGATGCGCGAATCCACAATGACGCTGTCGGCAAACTCGGCCCACATAGTGGCCTCGCCGCCCAGAATCAGCTTTTGCTGCTCCGGGGTGAGGGGCGCGTCGGCGGGCAGCGGGTCGGTGGCGTAGCTGCTGGCGGCCGTCAGGTACAGGTCGAGGTAGTAGCCACTGGACAGAATGGCCGGGTTGCCGGCTTTGGCGGCATCGTAGAGGCCCTTTTTGCCGCGCCAGCTCTGAATCACGGCATTTTGGGGCAGGCCGGGGCCCAGAATTTCGTCCCAGCCCACCATCTTCTTGTTGTATTTCGTGACGATGGTGAGCACCCGGCGGTTGAAGTAGGTCTGTAGCGCGTGCTTGTCGAGGGTTTTGCCATCGGCTTTCAGAAAGCCTTTTTCGCGGGCAAACTGCATAATGCGCGGACTTTTACGCCACTGCCGCCCGTCGTTCTCGTCGCCGCCGATGTGGAAGTAGGGGTCGGGAAACAGGGCTGTCATCTCTGCAAAAAGCGTGTCCAGCAGCTTGTAGGTGCTTTCCTTGGTCGGGTCGATGGCCATGTTGGCGGTGCGCCAGCTCTGGTACACGCCGTAGATGGAGTCGTTGGAGGCCAGCTGCGGATAAGCCGCCATCCAGGCAATGGTGTGGCTGGGTACATCGAACTCGGGCAGCACCCGGATGCCGCGGGCGGCGGCGTAGCGCAGCACGTCGCGCACCTGCTCCTGCGTGTAGTGCTGGCCGCTGACTTCGTGTAGGCGCGGCAGCACCTTGCTTTCCACCCGGAAGCCCTGGTCGTCGGAGAGGTGCCAGTGAAACACGTTCAGCTTCACGGCGGCCATAGCATCCAGGTTGCGCTTAATCACGGATACGGGCATGAAGTGGCGCGCCGCATCAATCAGCAGCCCGCGCCACGCAAACCGCGGCTGGTCCTGAATATCCACTTCCGGCAGCACGGAGTGGCGGCCTTCGGGCTGGGGCAATTGCTCCAGCGTGGCCAGGGCCCGCAGCACGCCCAGGCTGGTAGGCGCGTCAATCAGCACCCCGGCGGGCGTGACGCGCAGGCTGTAGCGTTCCTCGTCGTTGTTTTCCGGCTTCCCGATGCTGCCGTACCGGATTTGCAGCGGCACGGTGGCCGTGGGCGCAATGCCGGTAGCGGCGTTGCGGTGCAGCCGCACGAGCGTGCGCAGCACGGCCGCCGTCAGATCGGCATCGAGCGGGCCCTGCAGCTCCGGTTTCAGCATCAGCTTCCAGCCCAGGCTGCCGGTGCCCCAGCGCACCGAAGTGGGCACGGGCATGAGGTTGCGGGTAGCGGAAGCCGGCTGGGCAACCGCCGAAACGGTGCAGAGCCACAACAAAAACAGGGCAGCAGAAAGGCGGAACAGCATACGCAGGCAGGGTAGGGTGGTGGCGAAAGATACGGCGCAGCGCCTCGGGGGTGGCAGGCAGCCGCGTGCGGGCCGGCAGAAAACGGCGCCGTAGCAGACCGGCAGCCGCAACAACGGTTGGTCTGGGCGCTACTTTTCAGCAATTTGCGGGCCGCTGTTGGTCCGGGCTGCTCCGGTGCCGGCGGGCGCGTGTTTCTATGGCTATGATTTCTCCTTCCCGGGCCGCGGCCTGGGGTGCTACCGTGCTGCTGCTGGTGCTGTCGTGGTGGTATTATCCGCCGCCGCAGCCGTGGCGCACGTCGCCGGTCCTCAACTGGGATGCTTCCGGCTACTACCTGTATCTGCCCGCCATTTTCGTGCACCACGACCTGCGCGAGCTGAACTTCCGCGACCAGCTGCTGAAGGACTATGCCCCTACGCCCGAGTTCTACCAGGCTTACCGGCATCCGGGCAGCGGCAATTTCGTGATGAAGTATCCGGCGGGGCTGGCGGTGCAGGAGCTGCCGTTTTTCCTGGCGGCCCACGCCGTAGCCGCGCCCCTGGGCTTTCCCGCCGATGGGTTTTCGCCGCCCTACCAGCTGGCTATTAAGCTGGCGAGCCTGCTGGTGTCGGTGCTGAGCTTCTGGCTGGTGCGGCGGGCGCTGCTGCCTCGTTTCGGGGAGTGGCCCACGGCTCTCACGCTGCTGATTCTGCTGCTGGGCACCAACTACCTCACCTACAGTGGCGCGGGCCACGCTGGCATGACGCACTGCTGGCTGTTTTTCTGGTATGCCGTGCTGCTGCTGCTGACGCCTGCTTTCTATGCCCGCCCCAGCCTGGGCCGGGCCGTGGGCATCGGGGCCGTAGTGGGCCTGATGACGCTCACGCGGCCCACCGAAATCCTGGCGCTGCTGCTCGTGCTGCTCTGGGGCCTGACATGTAACCGGGCAGTGCTGCAAGCGCGGCTGGCGTTCTGGCGGCAGCACTGGCTGCTGCTGCTGGCGGCCGCCCTGGCCGGCGCGGCGCTGCTCAGCATCCAGCTGTTCTACTGGCACTACGCCACCGGCGACTGGATAGTCTACAGCTACCAGGAGCAGGGCTTCAGCTGGCTGAAGCCGCATCTGTGGGAGGGTATTTTCAGCTTCCGCAGCGGCTGGCTTATCTATTCGCCGCTCCTGCTGACGGCGCTGGTTGGGTTCGGGTCGTTGCGGCGGCAGCACCCCGACGTATTCTGGGCGCTGCTGGTGCACACGGTACTGTTTACGTACGTGACGTTTGCCTGGGATGAATGGACCTATGGCGGCGGGCTGGGCAACCGGGCCATGATACAGAGCTACGCCGTGCTGGCCTGGCCGATGGCGGCCGCGCTACGCTGGCTGCTGGCCCGTCCGGTGTGGGCCGCGGCTTATGGCGTGCTGGCGGTGCTGGGCTGCGCCTATGGGTTCTGGCTGACGCAAATGGCCATTCCCGGTGGCCACGGCCTGCTGGCAGCCGGCGACATGACCCGCGCCTACCTCAGCCGCATCCTGTTCCGCTACGAGGTGCCGCCCGAAACCGCGCTGCTGCTCGACAGCAACTCCGAGTTTACGGGCGCCCCGCTCAACAGCCGCGTGCTCTGGCAGCAGGACTTCGAGCAGCCCGCATCCGGCCTGTGCGGCACCCCAGCGTTGCAGGGCAGCTGTTCCCTGGCCCTCGACGCCGCCCACCCGCAGAGCACCGAATGGGTAATTCCGGCCCGGCCCGGGCAGTTTGAGTGGGTGCGTGCTTCCGCCGATGCCCGCGCCGACCAGGCCGAATGGGACGCCAGCCGCATGACGCAGTACGTGGTGCGGTTCCGGCGCGGCAATGAGGTGGTGAAAGAGCGCACCGTACGCCTGCAGCGGGCCCTGGACGCCGCGTGGCCCCGCACGCTGCACTTCGATATGCGCCCGCCCAAAGCCGAGTTCGACAACGTGTCCATCACGTTCCTGTACTACGGCACCAACGCCAACCTGCTCCTGGACAACGCCCGGCTGGAAGCCTTCGACGACTAACACAGCCTGCAAGCAGGAAACCGGAGCCAGTCCTTAGATCAAGCCTCTTGACTTGAACTCCAAGTACTTGTTGATGGTATTCACCGTCAGGTACTGCGGGGCCGTGAGTAGGGCATGGATGCCGTAGCGGTTCAGCTCCCGCACAATCTGGCGCTTTTCCTGCGCGAATTTTTCGGCAATGGTCTGGTTGTAGACGTCCTGCGTGGTTTCGGCGGAAGCGTCCAGAAACTCGCGCAGCTCGGTATTTTCGAAGAACACGACCAGCAGCAGGTGGTCTTTGGCCATGCGCCGCAGGTAAGGCAGCTGGCGCTGCATACCGCTGAGCGTCTCGAAATTGGTGAACAGAATCAGCAGGCTGCGCTGCCGAATGTTGTTCCGGACGCTGATGTAGAGTCGCTCGTAGTCGGTTTCGAGGTACTTGGTGCGCTGGCGGTAGAGCACCTCCAGCAGCTTGCGCATGTGGCCGCCGCGCCGGTCGGCGGGCAGCAGGGTGCCGGGCTGGTGCGAGAACGTAAGCAGCCCGGCTTTGTCGTGCTTGAGGATGGCAATGTTGCTCACCACCAGCGTGGCGTTGATGGCATAATCGAGCAAACTGAGGCCCTCAAACGGCATCCGCATCACCCGACCCTTATCAATGAGGCAGTAGACCTGCTGGGCGCGCTCATCCTGATAATGATTCACCACCAGCGCATCGGCGGCGTGGCCGGTGGTAGCGCGGCGGGCCGTGGCTTTCCAGTTGATGGCGCGCGTGTCGTCGCCGGCCACGTAGGGCCGGATCTGCTCGAATTCCAGGCTGTGGCCCACCCGCCGGATGCGTTTCACGCCCACTTCCGTGAGGCGGTTGCTGATGGCCAGCAGCTCGTACTGGCGCATCTGCAGAAACGACGGATACACGGGCACGGTGCGGGCGGCATCAAACCGAAACCGCCGCCGCGCCAGTCCCAGCGGCGACGCCACGTACACATTCACGGCCCCAAACTCATACTCGCCCCGCTTCACCGGCCGCAGCTGGTAGCGGACTACCTGCGTCTCGCCGGCCGCAATGGAGGCCCGAAACAGCACGTCGCGCCGCTGAAACTGGTGCGGTATCTCATCAATGGTTTCGGTGCGAACCGGAAAGCGGTAGTGGTTTTCGAGGTAGATGCTGATGTCGTTGTCGGAGCCGTTGGCGAGCTTGTCGCCGAGTACGCGCCGCCCGAATACGTGCCCGGCGCCGTTCTGCGCCGGCGCGTACAGCAGCAGCACATCCAGCCCGGCCAGCGCCGCCAGCAGCCCCAGCGCCACCTGCACCGGCGCCAGCCAGCCCGGCAGAAAGAAGGCTACTACCAGCCCCAGAATCAAGGCAGTGAGCAGCAAAAAGAAGCGGCGGGTAAGGAAAAAGGAATTCATGCTGTCTGCTAGTGGCATCAGTGCTTCGCTCGCAACGGCACCGAATTACCGGGGAACCTCAATCTGCTGCAGAATCTGCTTCACAATGTCGTCGGCGGTGTGGCCTTCCATTTCGCGCTCCGGCGTGAGCTGAATGCGGTGGCGCAGCACCGGCGCGGCCAGGTACTGAATGTCTTCGGGCGTCACGAAGTCGCGGCCCCGCAGGGCAGCCAGGGCTTTGGCCCCGTTGAGCAGCGCCAGCGAGGCCCGGGGCGAGGCGCCCAGATACAGGCCCTTGTGGGCGCGGGTCTGGCCCACTACGCGGGCAATGTATTCGAGCAGTTTGGGCTCCACGTGCTGGCGGCGCACCTGCTCACGCAGGCCCTTCAGGTCGGCGGCCGTGAGTACGGCGCGCACCGCCTCCAGCGGCGTGCCGCCAAAGCCGGCGTGGTGCCCCTGCAGAATGGCTATTTCCTCTTCTACGGTTGGGTAGCCCACGTTCAGCTTGAACAGAAACCGGTCGAGCTGGGCTTCCGGGAGGCGGTAGGTGCCTTCCTGCTCAATGGGGTTTTGCGTGGCCAGCACCATAAACGGCTCCGGCACGGTGTAGCGGGTGCCATCCTGCGTTACCTGGCGCTCCTCCATCACCTCAAACAGCGCCGACTGCGTTTTGGCCGGGGCGCGGTTGATTTCGTCAATCAGGACGATGCTGGCGAAGATAGGGCCGGCCCGAAACTCAAACTCCGCCTTGTTCGGGCGAAAAACCGAGGTGCCTAGCACGTCGGAGGGCATCAGGTCGGGGGTGAACTGCAGGCGGCTGAAGGGCACTTCCAGGGTGCGGGCCAGTAGCTTGGCGGTAAGCGTTTTGGCCACGCCCGGTACGCCTTCCAGCAGCACATGCCCATCGGCGAGGATGGCAGTGAGCAGCAATTCGGCCAGGGCCTGCTGGCCTACTATCACCTTGCCCAGTTCCTGCCGGATGGCATCGGCGTGGCGGCCCAGGTGGCTGAGGTCGGTGCGGGAAGTGAAGGGCGCCGGGGCTGCTTGCTCCACTGGGTTGGCAGAAGGAGTGAGCTCCGGCTGCAGTTCCGGCGCGCCAGGATTCAGATTATTTTCCATCTTGAAATTCAAAAGCAGAGAAGGTAAAATCGAGGAGGAGGTCAGCAGGAAATAATTTCATAGTAGAGATAGGATGTTGTTTAAAAATCTGTCTCCGCATCGCTGATTGGCTATGTTGGAATAGTTATAAATATGTAAAGTTAAATTTTTAAGGATAGTGCAATTTTTACGAAGCCGCCTTGCGGAACTGATTTAGGGCTTTATTCAATGACAGAAGCTCAGCATCCGAAACCCGCGGGGCAGTCAGCAGATAGTTTATCCGGCGTACCAGCGCATCCACATCGGCCTTGGGTAGTCCGGTTTTCTGGGCCAGCCGCTCCCGTGCAGAGTCGTCGTTGAGGTCGAGGCCGGGCTCGTGGAAGCGGGTGCGCAGGTGCTCCAGAAACAGCCCGATTTTCTTTTCCATAATCGGCAGATGGTTGCCGCTCTGCTGGTAGAGGCTGGCCACGGTGCGGGTGAACAGCAGGGTAGTGTTGGGCAGCGGCTTGAGCACCGGAATAATGCGCTGCCGCCGCCGGGCCTCGAACGCCACAAACAGCAGCGCGCCCAGCATGCTCAGGTAGAGGGCCCAGCGCAGGGCATCGTGCGCCAGCACCACCCGCAGCAACGACTGTTCCTGCTGGCGGCCCTGCTTCTGATACTCGTCCCACCACACCTGGCGGGCCGTAGGCAGATAAGAAAGCGCAGCAAAGGCAAAGTTGGAAGTGCGTGGCTGCAGCACAAAGTAATTGGTGAAGGCCAGCGGCACGGTGCACAGGTAGAGGTGGCCGCGGCCGTGCGGCACCCGCACCAGCACGGCGCGCCCGGCCGTGTCCGTAGCGAGCTGAGTGGCCCGCAGGCCGCTGTCGGGCAGGAAGCGGTAGGCGGCGCCCGTGGCCGGTAGCCGGAACCCCCGCCGCCCGGCCTGCCCGGCCAGTTTGGGGTTGCTGAGCTGCAGCAGCACCGAATCCTGGAGCAGCTTGGCCGTTGGCTTGCCCTTCAGGCGCGGACGGCTGATGAATGGCGCCGTGCGGAAACCCAGCGTATCGGCAAACTGCGCGTCGAACTGCTCGGCTGCAATAAATACGTCGTTGCCACGGGCCACGTGGCGCAGCAAAGAGCGGCAGTCGGAGCCGCTCAGCTCGAAGGCGTCGTCTACGAAAAGGTAAGTGGCTTTAGGAAAGCCCGACTCCGCCAGCCCGGCCATGTAGTCGGCGTCGCCGGTTTCCACAGAGTCAGAAGAGGAAGTAGTTGCCCGCGGTTCAGCGGTTTCGGTGGAATCAGTGGGGGATTCCAGAAGCTGACTTTCATCCACCACTGCCTCGTTCTGGTCGTCGGTAGTGGCGTCGGGCTGGTCTTCGGCGTCCTCGCCCTCAATCTGGTTGTAGATGGGCACGCGCACGGATTTCACGTCGCGCTTCTCCACACCCATTACCTCGGGCAGCACGTCGAAGAGCACGTAGGTACCGTACGGAATCTTATCCTTATTCTGAAAGGTCGGCGTCCAGTCGAGCGGCTTGGGGCGGTAGTACTCCACGGCCACATAGGCCCCGAACAGCAGCGCCAACCCGAGCAGATACCAGCGAAAAGTGGTCATAGGTGCGAAGTAGGTCAGGCGGCGCGGCGGCCGGTAGAAAGCAGTTGCTGAAAGGCCAGCCTGGTGGCGCGGGCCTGGGCGTAGTGGGCGGGCGTGAGGTCGTCGTGCTCCCCGTACCACACGTAATCAAACTGCCGGGTCAGCTCCCGGAAGGCTTCGGGCAGCGGGCCGGCGGGCAGTTCAAACAGGTAGTCGTGGTTGGTTTTGTCGGGCTGCCAGCGGATGAGGCTTCGGTCGGCGAGCTGCTTGAGCACGTGCAGGTAGCCGAGGCGCACGGCCAGGCGGTAGTTGCCTTCGGTTTCGGCCGCGGTCAGCAGCGCGTCAAAGTCCAGCCCATGAATGTCTTCGGCCTGCACATCGTAGGCCAGCGCGGCCGGGCGCGGGCTGCGGCCAAAGGCGCGAGTGAAATCTATCTGCAGCAGTTTCAGCACCACAAACACCAGCGCCACCACCAGCCCGGCGTAGATGCCGTATTCCCACATCAGCTTGCCGGGCCGCGTTTCCAGCAGCTCAGAAAGCCAGTGCCAGAACCGCGCCCAGAACAGGTCCCAGCTGCTTTGCTCGCTCTTCACTTCCACATACTGAAACTCGCGCTGCTGCCGAAACCCCCGAAGCCGCTCGGGCGTGGGCTGGCGCAGCGTTACGCGTGTGGTGCGGTCGGGCGGCAGCGGGTAGGTGGTGGCGGCATTGCGCGGGCGCTGCGCCGTAGCCGGCACCACGGCCAGCGCCAGCAGCACCAGTAGCACCGCTGGGCGGCATCGGCGGAAAAGCAGAGCTAGAAACACGGAGCGGAGCAACAGCTACAAATCAGCGGAAAAGGCAGCATGGAGAGAGGAGGGGCTAGTATTCGCCTTCTTCATCGGGGCGGTAGGCCTGGTTGTGCGCCACGGGGGCCGGGCCGCTGCCCAGGCGGTTTACCAACGTGCGCAGGCCCACGCCTTCTTTGCGCTCCACGAGGTTGAAGTACTGAAATACCAGGGCCATCAGCGAAATAGGGTAGGTGAGCAGCGCCCCGGAAGTGTACAAGCACTGCGCCACCACACCTATGGCGTCGGAGCTGAGCACCGGCACTTTGAGCATTTTGCCGAACATCACGCCGTATTGCGGCAAGGCAAAGACGATGGTGAGCATGCCCTGAATCAGGCCGGCCACCAGCAGCAGCCCAAACGTAGACCACCACTTGCCATGCGCCAGGTAGAAGCTGCGCCGCAGCGCTGCCAGCGGGCCGCCATCCTCAAGCAGCAGCACCGGGAAATACAGGGCCATCGGTACAGCCAGGTAGAACATAGCCGGTATCATTACCACCATCAGCAGGAAGGCCAAGCCGTCCAGAATGGCAACTATTCCGGCGAACAGCAGCAGTATAACCACGTAGGCAACCAGTATCAGGCCGAAAGCGGCTAGCACCCGGCCCAGGCGGGGCTTCATTGCCAGCCAGACCTGAGCCGGCGCCGGTGGCGTGGCAAACTCAGAGGTGAGCAGCAGGCGGACGTAGGCATACACGGTGTTCACCAGCATGAGGAAGGCCAGCATGCCCCCCAGCATAGCCAGGCCCATACCGGAGAAATAAGACGCGCCGAACATGGACGCCGGATCTACGGCCTGCGGGTTGCGCTGCGCGTCTCCCATCAGGTTGAGCATGTTGTTCATCACCAGCCCCATCCCCACGCCCATCAGCAGCGCAATGGGCAATACGAAGTAGAGCAGGCACTTGCCCAGCGGCCGCCAGTGCGCCCCCAGAAACTCAAACGTAGCCCCGATTTTGGCCCCGAAGTCCCGCTCCTGGCGGAAATCGGCTTCGTGGGTAAATTTTGCGTGCATGAAACGGATAATGAAGTGGGTGGATAAGCGGGTATGTAGTTCCGAAGGCCGGCTACAGGCGCTGTATGCGGGCCAGCAGCTGCCGCGGATACAGAATGAAATACCAGACGATGAACGCCGCTGAAGAACCAATGATGGCCAGGCTCAGCCACACCGGCATCTCGGTGTGGCGCGTCACGAAGCCTTCCAGAAAGCCCGCCGCGATGAAGATAGGCACCAGCCCGATAGCCAGCTTCAGCCCGTCGCGGGCGGCCTGCCGGAAAGCCACGGCGCGCGAGTAGGTGCCCGGAAACAGAATGCCGCGCGCCATCACGAAGCCCGCGCCGCCGGCCAGCACAATAGCCGATATCTCCAGCGTGCCGTGTATCCAGATGCTAAGCAGCGAGGGCAGCAGCACGCCTTTCTGATAAAAGAAGTACTGAAAGGAGCCCAGCATCACGCCGTTGCGGAACAGTGCCCACACGGTGCCCAGCCCCAGCGTGGCGCCCAGCGCGTAGGCCACCAGCGCCACGTAGATGTTGTTGACCGTGATGGCCAGAAACATCGGGGTTTCGCTCATGCCCTTGTACACGGCCATCGGGTCGCCGCGCTCAATATTTTCGAGAGTCTTGTTCACGTACGCATCGCCCAGCACCACGCGCACAAACGTGTCGTCGTAGGCCGCCGAAAGGGCCCCCAGCAGCGTGAACACCGTGAACAGCACCAGCGACACAGCCAGCGTGCGGTGGTGGCGCGCCACCAGCAGCGGCAGCTCCTGCCGCCAGAAGTGGCGGAAGCGGCCCGTGCTTTCCGTCTTGTTTTTGTAGATGGCCTGGTGCTGGCGCGCCGTCAGGTCGTTGAGGTAGCGGGTGGTGGGCGAGCCGGGGTAGAAGGTCTGGGCGTAAGCCAGGTCGTCGGTCAGCTCCACGAAGCGGGCCGCCAGCTCATCGGGGCCGGCGGGCTGCTGGCTCTCGTACTGCTTCCATTTGGCCTCATTGAGCCGCAGAAATACCGCTTCGCGCATATTGAACTGGCCGGGTAGAAAAAGCGGCGGGAAATAACGGATAAGATGCGCCGGTGAAGTAACTGAAATGCGGGCAGAACCCGTAATTTGCGGCCTTACCGGACACGGCGAAGATGGGTATTTTTTCCGGCCCCGCCGCTTTTTTTCGTCTTCTAAATTCCGGCCGGCTGCCGCGCCGCGCCACCTATCCATGAGCACCATCCGCGTTCAGACTGCCCAAAACGTAACGCTCGAATACGAAGTAGCCAGCGTGGGCGAGCGAATTCTGGCGGCCATTATCGATTACCTGATTCTGGGCGCCTGGGCGCTGCTGTGGATTCTGCTGATTGCGGCGCTGGGGGCCAAGAACAACACGCTGTATGTGCTCATTGGCGTTGTGGTAGGGGCCACCTACGTGTTCTACGACCTGCTGTGTGAGCTGTTCTTCAACGGCCAAAGCCTGGGCAAGAAGGCGCGCGACATCAAGGTGATGCGGCTGGACGGCACCAAACCCACCCTCGGCGACTACCTGCTGCGCTGGATTCTGCGCATTGTGGATATCAGCACCATGAATGGGCTGGTGGCCGTAATCGTGATTCTGGTAAATGGCCGGGGCCAGCGCCTCGGCGACCTGGCCGCCGGTACCACCGTCATCAGCACGCGCCAGCGCCAAAGCGGCGGCCCGCTGGCCCCCGCCTTCACCTCGCCCGACTACATGGTGGTATTTCCGCAGGCCGCCCAGCTCCAGGACCACGATGTGGCTACCATCCGGCAGCTGCTGCACAAAGGGCTGGAGCACGAAAACTACACGCTGCTGAACGAGGTGGCTACCAAGGTAAAGTACCTGACCGGCATCCAGACCCAGCTTTCCGACGAAGCATTCCTGCGTACCGTCCTGCGCGACCACGCGCACCTGGCGGCCAGCTAACGGCTTAGCGCACCACCGTGCCGCGGCGCGTGCCAGCTGGCCGGCCATCGAGGCTGAGGCGAAAAAAATAGGTGCCGGCCGCGTGCTCCTGGCTGTGCCACTGCAGCTGCTGGCGGCCCGCTGCCAGTGTCCCCGCGTCCAGCGTGTCTATTGTGCGGCCCAGCATGTCCGTCACGGTCAGCTGCACGTGGCCGGCGCGCGGCAGCGTAAACTCCACAGCCGCTTCCCGGCGCACCGGATTAGGATAGAGCGAAAGAGCCGTTAGCAGGGCCGGGCCGCGCACCCCCGTGACGCCCGCCGCGCTGGCTACGGCAATGTCGCGCATTACCAGGCCGTTGCCGACCACGCCCACCGGCGTCGCCAGGCCGGTAGCCACGTTGAGCGTATAGAAAATGCTGTTGCCGTTGGGCGCGGTATTCGCCACCAGATAGCCCTGGGTGGTGGAGCTGGTGCTGTAAATGTCGAGGTCTACGTCGCGGAGCACGGTAGCACTCAGGCTGCTGCCTCCCACAGTGCTCAGCGCGCCCGTGTTCGGGGCGCTTTGCCGGGCCAGTACATTGCGCACTTCATCGTAAGCAAAGAGCTTCGTAGAAGTGGCACCGGCGGCGCTGTTGGTATGAGCTATTGCCCCAATAGCCGGGCTGTTAGCGGCGTTGGCGTCGCCGGGAGCATACGTAAGCAGGCCATCGGCGGTAGCGGTACCGTCGGTGGGGTTGAGGCGAAAGTTGGCCCGGTTAGCACCCGTTACCCGAATCTGGTCGGTGACCGGGTTGAAATCGAAGCCGAAGCTGCCCGTGCCCAGTGCCAGCGCCACCGGCGTGGCATTAATAGCCTGCGCGGCGCCGGTAGCAGCATGGAGAGTATACAGCGTGGCCGTTTGGGCGTCAGCGCTATAGCCCAGCGCGTAGAGCGAGTTGGTAGCCGGCCGCACATCCAGGCCCACCAGCGTTTGGGCCGGATCGAGGCCGCTGATGACGGTGGCGGTCCGGATCAGGCCGGGGTTCGTGGAGTCGAAGGTGAGCAGGTTGGTGCCGGCCAGCGCGTATACCAGCGGGCCTACCAGGGCCGGCAGCGGGTCTGGGCGGGCCGTCTGCACGGCAATGTCGCTTAGGCCAATGCGCCCATCCCCGACCGTACCCGACAGAAACGTAGCGCCGGAGGTCAGGTTGAGCACATGCAGCTGCGTACCGTAGCCGCCCGCAATGCCCGGCGTCGCCACCGACAGGTACGCATAGTTTACCAGCGTCATGGGGTTGAAATACGCGTCGAAATCCACTACCTGCCCGTTGCCCGAAAGCCGGATGTCTACCGCGCCCACGGTGTTGAGCGTCCCGTTGTTGGGCGGGTTCTGGGTAAGCAGGCGGTTGGCCGTTTCGTCGAGGGCATAGAGCGTGGTAGTGGTAGCGCCGATATAGGCGTTGCTGTACGCCACGGCCCCAACCGCCGGAGTCTGGCCCGCATTTGCATCGGTAGGCGCATACGCCAGCCGGCCATCGGTAGCTACCACGGCGCCGGTGGTAGGGTGCAGGCGCAGGTTGGCCTGGGTCAGGCTGCTCACTACCCGAATCCGGTCGGCGGTGGGGTTGAAGTCGAAGCCGATGCGGGCCGTAGGGCCACCCAGAGCCATGGGCACGGGCCCGGAGCCTACGGCGCGGGCCTGCCCCGTGGCTGGCTCCATGACGTAGAGCTGCCCGGTTTGCGTGCCGGCGTCGTAGCCCAGCGCGTACAGCTCGTTGGTAGCGGGGCGCACATCCAGGCCCACCAGCGTCTGGCCGCCCGTCACGCCCGCTATGCTCACCCTATCTAGAATGGTGTTGGGGTCGATGCCGGTGAAGGTCACCAGCGTGTTGCTGGCTGAGGTGCCCGCGGGCGTGAGGCCAAATATGGTTTGGGCCGAGGCCGATAGCGCCACCGCCGTACTGAAAACGGCCGTCAGCAGTACGTGGTGACGAGAAAAGGTAC
Organism: Hymenobacter psychrotolerans DSM 18569; assembly: GCF_900142395.1. Classification (GTDB taxonomy): domain Bacteria; phylum Bacteroidota; class Bacteroidia; order Cytophagales; family Hymenobacteraceae; genus Hymenobacter; species Hymenobacter psychrotolerans. Next base: position 18,537 of record NZ_FRAS01000008.1, read on the forward strand.
GGTGGGTAGAAAATCTATGCATAGCAATAGCGGAAAGCTGTAAAGGTACGCGCCGTACTTCCACAGAAAAGCCGCTTCTGCTGAGCAAAAGCGGCTTTCCCAGACATTATTTTTATGGCGCCAGCCTACCACGGCACGTGCTGGTTCTGCCAGGTCACGAAGCTGCCGTTTTCCTCGGCGTGCAGCTGGTCGGCGAGGCGCAGGATGCCTTTGGCTGCCACGGCGGGGTCCTGTGCGGCCTGGTTGCCGCCCATGCCCGTGCGTACCCAGCCCGGATCTACCAGCACCGACAGCACGCCATACTGCCCGATTTCGGCGGCCAGGGCGCGCATATACATGTTCAGGGTGGCTTTGCTGGCGCTATAATGGTACGGGTCGCCGGAGGCTTTCCAGGCCAAAGAGCCCTGGCCGGAGGATAAGCTCAGGATGCGGGCCTTGGTGCCGGCGCGCAGCAAATCGAGGAAAGCCTGCGCTACCAGCAGCGGGCCTACGGCATTCACGCGCAGCACCTGCAGCGCGCCTTCCGCCGTGAACTGGCCCAGCCGCTGGTTTTCGGGGTCTTCGGGCCCCATGCCAGGATACGTGCCGGCGTTGTTGATGAGCAGGTCGAGGCTGCCGGTGGCGGCTTGTACGGTGTCGTGAGCGGCCCGGATGCTGGCCTCATCGGTCACGTCGAGCTGCACGAGGGTGAGGTGGCCAGGGTACTGGCCGGCCAGCTGTTGCAGCTCGGTGGCGGCTTCGGGGCGGCGGCTGGTAGCAAACACGGTGTCGCCGCGCTCCAGCGACTGGCGGGTGAGTTCGAGGCCCAGGCCGCGGTTGGCACCGGTGATGAGGACGCGTTTCATAGGGAAAAGGCTTACGGTAAAAGCGGCGCCAGCCGGCAAAAAGCTGGTGGGCGGCTGGAAGTTTACCCAAATAAAAGTGGCTTTCCCGAGGCTTTCCGCATCCACTATGCAAAGAGCCGTTCGGGAACGTTCCCGAACGGCTCTTTCACAAAATTTTATTTTTCCGGCGGGTTTACCCAGCCCGGCACGCATTAATCCATCTTCACGACTCTGGTTTTGGAAATCGAGTCGTGCAGGCCGCTGGCGGCATCGTTGAAGAAAGAAAAAGCCTCAAACGGAATGATGCGGCAGAGTGTGCGCTTCAGCACGGCGCTGGTGGTTAGCTTGGAGCCATCGGCCATGACCACGCGGGTGCGGGTAACCAGTTTGCCCATAGTACGCCCCGTCGTGGATTCCAGGATGAAGTAGTAGCAAAGCATGATGAAGATGGCTACCAGACTGCCCATCGGGCCATCGAATACCTGCAGGATGGCTTGATTGTCGATGGCAACGGCCACAATGCCCAGGCCAATGCCTATGGCAAACATGCCCGCGTAAAACGTGGCCAAATCAACCAGGTAGTTGATAAAGCGCTGGCCTCTGCTTGCAGAAACCAGCGCTAAAGGAGAATGGAGAAGTTCGGTGAAAACAGACGAGGGTTGTGGGTAGTCTTGTTCCATATGTTGGCGGTAGAATTAGCCAACAATATAAGCACGAAACTTACCCCGCCGATACGGCTTTGCGGCGGCTGGCAGTTTTAGGGGCGCGTTCTTCGCCCTGCGCCAGCAGCTCATCGTCGCGCTCGGTCTTTTTGGCCCAGCTCAGCGAGTACAGGTCTTTGCGCCGGTCGCGGAGGTTACGCACCGCGCCACTGGTGTTCAGGTCCTTGAGCAGGTCCAGGTCGAGGTCGGCGATGAGCGTCATTTCCGTGTTGGGCGTAGCCTCGGCCACAATGGCATCGTGCGGGAAGGCAAAGTCGCTGGGGCTGAACACGGCGCTCTGCGAGTACTGAATGTCCATGTTCTCGACGCGCGGCAGGTTGCCCACCGAGCCGGTAATGGCCACGTAGCACTCGTTTTCGATGGCCCGGGCCTGGGCACAGAGCCGCACCCGCTGGTAGGCGTTCTTGGTGTCGGTCCAGAACGGCACAAACAGAATCTTCATGCCTTCGTCGGAGAGCATGCGCGAGAGTTCCGGGAATTCCACGTCGTAGCAGATCAGGATGCCGATTTTGCCGAAGTCCGTGTCGAAGCAGCGCAGCTTGTCGCCGCCGCGCATACCCCAGTAGCTGGCCTCGTCGGGCGTGACGTGCAGCTTATACTGCTCGTCCACGGTGCCGTCGCGGCGGCAGAGGTAGCTTACGTTGTAGAGCTTGCCGTCGTCGTAGAGCGGCATCGAGCCCGCAATAACGTTGATGTTGTAGCTCACAGCCAGCTCCATCATCTTGTTTTTGATGGGCTCGGTGAAGGCCGACATCGAGCGGATAGCCACCGACGGCGACTCCTCGTTGGTGAGGGCCATCATGGGCGCGTTGAAAAACTCCGGGAACAGCACGCAGTCGGCCTTGTAGCCGCTCACCGTATCCACGAAGAACTCCATCTGCTGGAAGAAGTCGTCCAGGTCTTTGGTGGCGCGCATCTGCCACTGCACAATGCCAATACGGGCATTCGACTTCTGGTTGCCAATGAGCTTGTCGGTTTCCTCGTCGTAATACACGTTAATCCACTCCAGCAGCGTGGCGTAGGCCTTCGACTCGGAGTCGTAGGGCAGGTAGCCCCGGATGAGCTTGCGGACGTAGAAGTCGTTGGAAAGCTGGAAGGTGAGGATGGGGTCGGTCAGCTCCTTGTTGCGCACCATCTCCACGTACTTGGCCGGCGTCATTTCGCTGGCGTAGGCGGCGTAGCCCGGAATGCGGCCCCCGGCCACCATGGCGCGCAGGTTCAGGTTTTCGCAGAGCTCCTTGCGGGCATCGTAGAGGCGGCGGCCCAGGCGCAGGCTGCGGTACTCGGGGTCCACGAACACATCTACGCCATAGAGCGTGTCGCCGTCGGGGTTATGGGTGTTGAACTTGCCGTTGCCCGTGATTTTGGCGTAGGTGTGCCGGTCGCCGAAGTCGGAATACTGCACGATGATGGCCAGCGCCGCCGCTACCACCTGCCCGTTGTCCTCGATGCAGATCTGGCCTTCCGGGAATTTCTTGAGCAACGCGTTGTACTCATCCTGCGCCCAGGCGCCTTCCATGTTGGAATACACCTTGTCCATGATTTCCTGCACCACCTTAAAATCGGAGCGGGTCAGGGCGCGCAGCACCAGTTTGTGGGCCGGCACGGCCGTGGGCGTGAGTCGCTCGGTAGCGGTAGGAGTCTGCTTTTTGGCGTGGCTGCCGCCTGCTTTACCGTTAGAACTAGTTGCCATATAAATCGGAAAGAAAGGTTGAGAGAAGAGAAGGCAAAGATACCGCGCCCGGTGGGCTGGCGGCTTTCTTTACGGCTGCACAACAACTTCGGCGGAAAAAAGGCTCACCACCGCCGTCCCAACGCCGCCACCAACTTACCGGGCTGTGTACGGCCAGCGGCCAGAATACTCCTGAAAGGAAGACGGTTAGTCGCGCACGATGCGCCGCACGGCCACGCCGGTTTCCGTCTGCACGCGCAGCAGCAGCACGCCCCGGAACGCGCCGAACAGGCTGGCGGGTAGCTCGGTTTCGCGGGAGGTGGCGGCCAGCGTGTGGCGGAACAGCAGGCGCCCGGCCAGATCGGTGGCGCTGATGGCAACCGGGCCGGCTGCGGGCAGCGTCAGGTGTAGTGGCGCAGAGCTGCCGGACGGGTTGGGAAAGAGGCGTAGAGCCGCCTCCGGCAGCAGGCCACCGGTGCCAAGCGTACCCAGGCGGCGGTATACGTCGCGGTACTCCACACCTGACACAACTTCCTGCGTCCCGGCCTGAGTGGTGGTGATGGTGAGCAGCGGCACATGCTGCCCTACTGCCAGCCACTTATACTCGCGCACAATGGGCAAGTCGAAACCCTGGCTGATGCCGCCGGCCGAAAGACTGTCGTGGTCTTCGATGCGGCTCACGACGCGCACGGTCTGGTAGGTGCCGAACGGCGTAGTGAGGCTACCCCAGGCATCTACTTTATTTACCCGCTTGCGCTCCTGGCTCAGGAAACCCGTGCCCGGCACGTTAATGCTGAAAAACGAGGTGCTGGAATCGGGGGCACTGGCAAAGCTGAGCGGAAACCGGTAGATAACGTCTTGCCGCGCCGCGCTGGCATACGTCACGGGCACGGCCGTACCGGCCAGCTTGCCGCCGTAGCCCACCGACCGGAAGTCGGCGGCCGAGGCGTTGAAAAACTGGTACGGCTCGGTGATGGGCAGCGTGAAGCCTGGCGGCAGCGGCACGCTCTGCGGCGAAGCTACCGTAGCCCGGTTGCTGCCGCTCAGCACCGAGTTGAACGTGAATGTATACAGCGGCTCGTTGGGCACTGTGCCGAAGCGGGCCACCTGTTGGGCCGTGGGCACCAGCGCACTGTAGTTCCAGGTTTGGTTGGCGCCGCGCTGGGTGAGGGGCGGGGCAGTGGCCGGCAGCAGCACCGAGGCCGTGCTCCGGCGCAACGTGTCGTTGGGCACGGGCATGGCCGCCGCCGTAATAACGGGCGACTGAGCCCGCGCTGCCAGACAGGTGCCGGCCAGCAGCAGGGAGAAAAAAAGCGGGTAGCGGTGTTGCATAAAGACGAGGCTGGGGAAGAGAGAAATTAGGAACCCGAATATAGCAGCTTCGTTGCCGCACGGCCGCATCCGGCCCCACCGTTGTACCTTGCCGTATGCTTCCTCCCGAAGAACGCCGCCTTCAGACCCTGGGTCGGCTGCTCACTCAGCCCGCCGGCTTCCCGCCCACGGCTTGGCTCTGCGCCCCGCCCGACGTCAGCCGCTGGCAGCCCGATATGCCGGCGGCCGTGCTGCTGGTGGCCGCCGCGGGCCAGCCTGTACCTACGCCGCCCGGCCTGGTGCGCACCCTGTTCATGGATGAGGTGCAGCTGGTAATGGAACGCCTCGTGGCGCAGGTGCCGGGTGCACCGGCTGCGTTGCGCGTCAGCATCCTGGCCCGCTACAAAACGCACTACGAGTTTCCGGCTCTTACCAGTCACCCCGATACCCTCGCCGACCACCTTGCCGAAGCCGTGCGGGCCGGGGGGCTCACGCCCGCTGCCGCCCTGGCCCAGCTCCAGCGCTACTTCGCTCACTTCACTCCCGATGCCGCCGAGCGGATTCTGGCCCAGGCATTCCTGCGGCTGAAGTGAGGTTCAAAGAATTGTCTGTCATCCTGAGCACAGCGAAGGACCTTGTCACGCCAGAACGATTCTGTTCAACGTGATAAGGTCCTTCGCTGTGCTCAGGATGACAGGTGAATCACCATCCAATGATCTACACCCCCGTCATTTCCGGGATTTCGCCGCGCACGACCAGCTTGCCGGCGGTGGCCGCCTGAATCTGCTCCACCGTGACGCCGGGCGCCCGCTCGCGCAGCACAAAGCCGTCGGGCGTTACATCAATAACGGCCAGCTCTGTCACGATTTTCTTCACGCAGCGCAGGCCGGTGATGGGCAGCGTGCAGGCGGGCAGCAGCTTGCTGCTGCCGTCGCGGGCCACGTGCTGCATGGCCACAATGATGTTCTTAGCCGAGGCCACCAGGTCCATGGCGCCGCCCATGCCTTTCACCATCTTGCCCGGAATCTTCCAGTTGGCAATGTCGCCGTTTTCGGATACCTCCATGGCGCCCAGAATGGTCAGGTCCACATGCTCGCCCCGAATCATGCCGAACGAGTCGGCGGAGGAGAAGATGCTGGAGCCGGGCAGCGTGGTTACGGTCTGCTTGCCGGCGTTGATGAGGTCGGGGTCTACCTCGGCGTCGGTGGGGAAAGGTCCCATGCCCAGCAGTCCGTTTTCGCTCTGCAGCTCCACGTTGATGCCTTCGGGAATGTAGTTGGCCACCAGCGTCGGAATACCGATGCCCAGGTTGACGTAAGAGTTGTTTTGTACTTCCTGCGCGATGCGCCGGGCAATGCCGTGTTTATCTAACATGGGTTAGGAGTTGAAAGGGGTGGGACGAAAAGCGGCGGCGCGGCGCAGCTTCCGGAGCTGAAACCACTGGGCCACCCGCACGCCAATGAGCAGCGTGAGCAGACCCGGAATCAGCAGCAGTAAAATCCAGGTATTGGCTTCATCATAAGAGGAGTGCGTGCGGTTGGCCAGGTTCACCATGAAGTCGGTGCAGTACCAGAACGCCTGATTGATGAGGCGGTCAGCCCAGGGCAGCAGACTATGCATGCGCAGAAGACTTGAGGCGGCGAATCAGGACCATGTTCCGCAGGGCGCCGTAGGTGAGCCACATCAGCAGCAGCGGAATCAGGACAAGGTACAGCGCAATGTTGGCGGCTGCGTACAAGCTGCTGCCACCCACCGACAGCGCCTTGATGGTGCCCACGTACAGCGGGCGCAGCCGGAAAAAAGCCGGGCTGTTGGCTTCCGTAGCGTGCGGGCACCCGTGCTGCTCGCAGTAGCGGGTGCATCGGTCGGGGAGAAACGTGGCGGTAGGCGGCGGGCTGGTGGCATTAACGTAGAAGCCAACAGCCAGCGGCAGCGCCGAAAGCAAAGCCACCAGGCAGAGCAGAACAAGACGAGTGGAAATGCTGAGCCGCATACGTGCTGACGGACTGTGAAATGCCTGGCCTTATACCGTAGCGCGTACCGTACGCTGCTCGATGCGCTTCTCGTAGTTCTGGCCCTGGTAGATGCGCTGCACAAAAATGCCGGGCGTATGAATCTGGTTGGGGTCCAGCTCGCCGGCGGGCACCAGCTCTTCCACTTCGGCCACCGTGATTTTGCCGGCCGTGGCCATCATGGGGTTGAAGTTGCGGGCCGTGCCTTTGAACACCAGGTTGCCGGCCGTGTCGCCTTTCCAGGCTTTCACGAAGGCAAAATCGGCGTGCAGGGCGGTTTCCAGCAGGTACATCTTGCCGTTGAACTCGCGGCTTTCCTTGCCTTCGCCTACTTCTGTGCCGTAGCCGGCCGGCGTGTAGAAGGCCGGAATACCCGCGCCCCCGGCCCGGCACCGCTCGGCCAGCGTGCCCTGCGGAATCAATTCCACTTCCAGCTCGCCGGAAAGCAGCTGCCGCTCAAACTCGGCATTCTCGCCCACATAGCTCGAAATCATCTTTTTTACCTGCCGGGTCTGCAGCATCAGCCCGATGCCGAAATCATCGACGCCGGCGTTGTTGCTGATGCAGGTCAGATCTTTCACGCCGAGGCGCAGAATTTCCCGGATGCTGTTTTCCGGAATGCCGCACAGGCCGAAGCCACCGAGCATCAGCGTCATGCCGTCGGTGAGGCCGCGCAGGGCTTCTTCCGGGCCGGCTACTACTTTGTTGATCATAGGAATAGAAAGGGTGGGATGTTTGGAACAGCAAGGTAGGATTTCTCGCAGAGGTCCGCGGAGGCCTGCGCAGAGGGAAAAGGAGGTCGTTCCTCTGCCAGCCTCTGCGCATGCCTCCGCGGACCTCTGAAAGAAACGCTAGCCGCCTATCAGGTGGCGGCGGGCATCGGCGGCATCCAGCGCCAGCTGGGCTTTCAACTCATCGAGGCCACTGAATTTCTGCTCGTCGCGGAGGCGGGCCACAAACTCCACAGTCAGCGGCTGGTCGTACAGGTCGCCGTCGAAGTCGAGCAGGTGTGCCTCTACGGTCTGGGCCAGGTCGCCGCCGATGGTAGGGCGCACCCCAATGTTGAGCATTGCCGGGTGATGCGTGCCGGCGGCGGTGGTGGCCATTACGGCATACACGCCGCGGGCCGGCGTGAGTTTCAGCGGCTCCTCACACACGATGTTGGCCGTGGGCCAGCCGATAGTGCGGCCCAGCTGCCGACCCTTTACTACTGTGCCCGTGAGCGGGTAGGAATAGCCCAGGTAGCGGTTGGCGGTGAGAATGTCGCCGCTTTCGATGGCGCGCCGGATGCGGGTGCTGCTCACGCCTACGGCGTCCACGTCTTCGCGCGGAATTTCCTCCACGCTCATGCCGTAGCGGTCCGCGTTCTGGCGCAGATAGTCGAAGCCGCCTTCCCGGTTTTTGCCGAAACGGTGGTCGTAGCCAATCACCAGCTTGCTGGTGCCCACCGTGCGCAGCAGAATGTTCTGGATGTATTCTTCCGAGGTCCAGGCCGCAAATTCGGGGGTGAAGGGCACCACCAACAAGTAATCCACGCCGAACTCTGCCAGCTTGGCGGCACGCTCCTCCAGAGTGCTGAGCAGGCGCAGGGCCAGCATTTCGGGGTGGGAGGGCGGCGGCCCCAGCACCAGCCGCGGGTGGGGCCAGTAGGTAATCACCACGGCCGGGCCACCGCTGTGCTCGGCCACTTCGCGCAGCCGCCGCAGAATCTGCTGGTGGCCTATGTGCACGCCATCAAACGTGCCGCTGGTCACCACGGCATTGCCAAGGTGCGGAAACTGGGCCGGGGCGTGGATGATGTGCATGGGTGAGAAAGGACTGGCGGGTAGTAAAGGAGTGGGAGAGAAGCCTGCGTGCTACGCCTCGCTCTTGTCTTGGGACTGGTCGGAATCCGCCTGGTTGGTATTGAAATACTCCAGGCCGGCCCGACGCTCGGGGCGGAGTTGCCGCTGCCGGCGGGGCCGTTCGGTTTCGCCTTCCGGGCGGGGCGGGCGCATAGCCTCCACAGCTTCCATGGTCAGGGCATCTTCTACGCGGTACTCCCCAATGCGGGTGCGGACGAGCTTGGTGAGGTGGGCCCCGCAGCCCAGCGCGGCGCCAAAGTCGCGGGCGAGGCTGCGGATGTAGGTGCCTTTGGAGCAGGTTACGCGGAAGTCCACGTCGGGCAGGGCAATGCGCGTGATTTCAAAATCCCGAATCGTCACCTGCTTGCTCTTGATTTCGGCTTCGTCGCCGCGGCGGGCTACTTCGTAGGCACGCTCCCCGTTCACTTTCACGGCCGAAAACAGCGGCGGTGTCTGCGCAATCTGGCCTACAAACTGTGCGGTAGCCGCCCGGATTTCCTCTTCGGTGAGGTGGGCGTAGGGTAGTTCGGCATCGACGGGCGTTTCCAGGTCGAAGCTGGGCGTGGTCTGGCCGAGGCGGAACGTGCCGGTATATTCCTTTTCCTGGGCCTGAATCTGGTCGATTTCCTTGGTTTTCTTGCCGGTGCACAAAATCAGCAGGCCGGTAGCCAAGGGGTCGAGGGTGCCGGCATGGCCGATTTTCTTGATGCGCAGCGTGTTTTTTACCTTGCGTACCACGTCGAACGACGTCCAGGTAAGCGGCTTGTCGAGCAGCAGCACTTCGCCAGCTTCGAAATCAAATGAGCGGGGAATATCCATGAGGATTAAATAAGCTGCATGGGAATGCCCAGCGCAATCATCGCCAGAATGACCCCGCCCACAATGATGCGGTAGAAACCAAAGGCACGAAAACCGTAGCGCGACACGAAATTGACGAACGACTTGACGGCCAGCAGCCCCACGATGAAGGCCACCACGTTGCCGAAGAGCAGCAGCTTGAGGTCTTCGGCACCGGGCGCGTCTATCTTGTAGGTTTTGTAGAGCTGGTACGCCGTGATGACCACCATGGTAGGTACGGCCAGCAGGAACGAGAAGTCGGCGGCGGAGCGACGGTCGAAGCCCTGGGCCAGCCCGCCCACAATGGTGGCGGCCGAGCGGCTCACGCCGGGCACCAGCGCCAGGCACTGAAACAGCCCGATACGCAGCGCCTGCGCCAGGCTGGGCGTGGTGACTTCCTTGCGCGGGCCCGAAAACCACCGGTCTACGAACAGCAGCACCACGCCGCCCACCACCAGCGACACGGCCACCACCGTCACGCTTTTCAGTAGCTCTTCGATAACGTCTTTCAGCAGAAAGCCCAGCACGCCGAACGGCAGAAAAGCCACCGCCAGCTTCACGTAGAAGTCAAAGCTCTGCAGGAACCGGCGCCAGTACAGCGCCACCACCGACAGAATGGCACCCAGCTGAATGGAGGTGATGTAGGTTTCGGTGAAAGGCAACTGGCCGATGCCGAGCAGGTTGGCCACGATAATCATGTGGCCGGTGCTGCTCACGGGCAGAAATTCCGTCAGGCCTTCGACAATGGCCAGAATCAGCGCATACCAGTAGTTCATAGGAGGGGAGTAGCGCCCGCACAGGCTGCGGGCGGCATGGCAAAATGGGCGAAATAGACCGCAAGACCGGTGAGGCGGCAACGGCCGCTACCGGCTGCCGGGCCTGCTTACGGGCGCTTGTAGCTGGGCGCGGCCGGGGCCACTGGGGCTGCCGGAGCCGGCTGCTGGGCCAGCGTGTCGCGGGTGGTGGCGTCCTGCGCTACCGGGGCGCCGCCCTGCGGCTTGGCCATAATGGCCCAGAACTCAATCAGGAAGCCCACTACCAGCAGAATCGGCCCGAGCGTAATACCCAGAAATCCTTCGCCGTAGTCTGCGGAGTCCAGCGTCATCGTGATGAAACCAGCGGCCAGCACGGCCAGGCCCAGGAACATCAGGCGGTAGTTGCGCGGCCCGAAGGCGAAGCGCGGCGTTTGGGAGGAAGTAGGTTCCATAAGAGGCAAAGCAAGAAGCATCAGCTAGCGCAAGTGCGGCCCGATGCGTGAGAGTTTTAAGTAAAATCAGTTAATACAAATCGTCGAGCGACATGCCCAGGTATTTGCGCACGGCGCGGTAAGAACTCAGAAAGCCAATACCGCAGCCCAGCACCACCAGCAGCAGCAGCAGCGCGCCCAGCAGCCGGTCGTCGCGGAGCACCCGCAGGTCGGCCACCTGCAGATACGCGTATTGGAGCAGCGCCAGCAGCAGCAGGCCCGCCAGAATGCCGCTCACCAAACCCTGCCAGGTGGCCCGGTTCAGGAACGGCCGCTGAATGAAAAACGACGTGGCGCCCACCAGCTGCATGCTCCGGATAAGGAAGCGTTGCGAGAACAGCGCCAGCTTGATGGTATTGTTGATGAGCACCGTCACGACGAACGTGAGCACCACCGCAAAGCCCAGCAGCACCAGGCTCAGCTTGCGCACATTCTGGTTGATGGAGCTGATCAGGCTCTGCACGTACTGCACCTCATGCACGCCCGGCTCGGCCTTCAGCTCCCGCTCAATGCGGCCCATCTGCAGCGAGTCGGAGTATTCGGCGTTGATTTTCAGGATGTAGGCGTCGCGCAAAGGGTTGTCGCCGAGAAACTGCTGAAAATCCTCGCCGGTCTGCTCGATGAACTGCCGGGCGCCTTCCTCCTTCGAGAGAAACCGCACCTGCGCCTTGCCGTCGCGCTGGGCAATGTAGGGCTTGCGCGAGAAGTCCTGCTGCAGGCGCAGCAGCTCGGTGGCCGGCAGGTTGCGCTCCAGATACACCTGCATTTCAATGTTCTCCTTCACCAGGTTGGAGAGCTTGTGCGCATGAATCAGGAGCAGCCCGAACAGCCCGATAACCAGCAACGCCAGCGTAATGCTGAACACCACCATCAGGTGGGGGTAGCTGCCTAGCTTCTTCTTGCGGGTCGGGCGGGGTTGGGCCATAGAGGGCAAAGGTAATTTGATTATTGATTGTCGGGTGCTGATTGTTGGTCGTTTTACGCGGCGCCATCAGCCAGGTCCGGCAGGCAATGCTCACATATTCGTGCGCGGGTCGTCGTCCACGTTGAGCACTTCGCGGGCTTTGCGCGCATTCACTTCGCGGCGGCGCAGGTGCTTGCGCGCAAACAGCTCACTCAGCGAGTCGAACTGCTCGGTGTGCACCAGCGAAATGCCGGCCCGGGCCTGGTTCTGGCCGTTGCTCAGGGCTACTACGTCGCGCGGCGTGGTTTCGTAGCGCAGCTTTGCCCGGAATTTGCCGTCGGCGCGCAGGTAGTATTCCAGGCTCAGGTCGCCGATCAGGGACGTATTGTTGACGGAAGTCGTGACACCCGTGTTGGCATCCGTCACGACGCCGTTGTTGAAGCCGCCGTCCCGCGTCACGCGCAGCCGGCCGTTCATAAACGAGTAGCTGAGCCGCACCTGCAGGGCCTGCAGCTGCTCGGCCGAAATGCCGTTGAAGTTGAAGCTGATTTCCAGATTCGGGTCGAGCTGCGAGGTGAGGGCTCCGAGCTGCGTGCTGATAATCTGGCCCAGGCTGTTGCCCAAGGCATTGTTCTGGCCCTGAAACGAGGTAATCGACGACAGCGAAGCCGCCGGGGCCAGCTGCTTGAACACCACCAGGCTGAACACCTGCCGGCTCAGCTCCTGCTCATCATTGCGCAACGACGACAGGAACGGCACCAGGTCACCTTCCAGCGACGAGGGAATGTCGTTGAATTCCAGATTGAGCTTGATAACCGGCAGCAGCAGCGGCCCGGTCAGGTTCATCACGGCCGTAACGGGCACCACGGCGCTGTTGCTGGCCAGAATAGGGGAGAGAGACGTGCGCTGGGTGTAGGCGGCCGTTACGTTCATTTCGCCGGCCAGCGGGTCGCCGTTCCAGGAAATGCTGCCGCCGGGCCGCACCACAAATTCCTTGTTCACCAGGCCCTGCAGTGTGAAGTTGTAGGCGCCGCGCACAATCTCAATCTGCCCGAACATGTTGAAGTCGCCGCGCGTGTCGATGTTGAGGCGCAGGCGCCCCGAGGCCGAGCCCCGGATAACGTCGCCGGTGCTTTCGTCCAGCAGAATTTCCACGTAGGCGTCGGGCGTCACCTCCAGGTTCATGTTCAGCCGGATGCCCGAGAGGTCTACTTTTTCCTGTACCCCCACCGGAATAGGCGTGGTCGTGGTGTCGGTGAGGTTGCGGTTTACGAAGCGGATGTAGCTGGCCTTTTCGGCGCGGGCGGCATTATCAAGCGGCAGCGAGAGGCGCGTGCCCGGCTCCGATTTGGCCAGCACGTTCACCACCAGGTTGTCGGAAGGGCCGTTTACGCGGGCCGTGCCGGTAGCGTAAGCCGTGCCGAAGTACAGCTCGTTGTCTTTGCGGGTGGTGTTGAGCACCAGTAGCTTGCGGAACGAGGCTTCCAGGGCCAGCCGCATGTTCTGGAACCCGTCGTGGAAAATGTCGCCGTTCACGGTGCCCGTGTTGCCCAGCGGGTCTTTCACCTTGATGTCGCGCAGCGCAATCCGGTCATCGGCAAACCGCACCCGGTCGGCGAAGGTGTAGGTGGTGCCCAGGTAGATGAAGGTGAGCTGTCCGTCGCTCACGTCGATGGCGCCCGTGAGGTGGGGCTGGCTGAAGCGGCCGGCCAGCCGCAGCGTGCCCACGGCCGTGCCGCCCAGGTCGCGGAACAGGGTTTTCAGAAAGGGCTCGGCCAGCTTTACGGGGGCATTGTCGAGTACGGCCGTCAGGTTGAGCTGCTCTTCTTCGCGGCCCGGGGCCAGCGTGCCCGCTACCCGCACCACGCGGCTGCCGCCCCGCAGCACATCCAGGTCTACCAGCGCCTGCTTGGCGCGGTTGTCCCAGCTGCTTTCACCCTTCACATTGCCAATCAGTACGTTGTCGAAGTGCAGCGAGTCAACGGCCAGCGTGGAGTTGATGGCCAGCGGCCCGTAGATGCCGCTCACGGTGCCTTCGGCATTCACGCGGCCCGTCATGTTCTGGCTGGTCAGGGAGGTAAGCGTGGCCAGCTCCAGGTCTTTCACGGTCAGCTTCAGCTCCTTGTCCGCGTTCTGCGAGATAAAGCCCTGCGCACTCACGCTCTGGGCGCCGTTGCTCAAACTCAGGTTCTGAATATCAAACTCCTTGCCCTGGCCCGAGATAATCACGGAGTTGTCCTGCGCAATGGTCCAGTCCTTACCCAGCAAGTTCACGCCCGACCGCCGGAACACCACCTGCACGGCATCGGGCAGGAAGGAAAGCGCGCCGTTGATCTGGGCTTTGTTGGTGGTGTTGGTCTGGGCCAGCGCCGTCGAGAAATTGATGCGCTCCTGGTCCCACACGCCTTCCACGTAGAAGCCTTCGGTGCGGCCCAAGCCCGGCAGCATCTGCCTTTCCGACGTAATGTTGGCCTGGGCCAGCACCTCGGGCCGATAAGGCAGCTTGGAGGTGTTGAATTCGAAAGCCGTGCGGTAGGTGCGCACGCTGTCCACGGTCAGCGTGTCGAAGCTGCCGCCGAGCTGCAGAATCGAGGTTTGGCCGTTGCGGAACGAGCCGTCGATGCGCGAATAGTTGGCCACCCGCAGCCCCGGCATAAACAGCTGGAGCATGGGGTTAGGCTTCTTTAGATACAGGTCCAGGTCGATGGCGTACTCCGGGATGGCGCGCTGGCGCTTGCGGCGGTAGTAGTCGGCAATGGCCGCATCGTTGCTTTCGAAGTTGAGCTGGTACTCCGTCAGCAGCACCTGCGTGTTCCGCAGCACTTCGCTGAAGTCGAAGTTGCCGGTGGCCGTCAGGTTGAGCACTTCCGAGCGCACAGCCAGCCGGCGCTGGGCCGCCGTCCGCTCGCTCACCACGTCCAGCGTATCTACCAGCACGGTGCGGCCGGCGTAGCCCACGCGCGAGTTGCGCAGCTTGATGCGGCCAATCAGGGCATCCAGCGTCAGGCCCTGAAATTTGACGTCGGCGGTGGTGGCTACCACCACGCTTTGCTTGGTGAGGCCCAGGGCCCGCAGGTCGGCGCGGCGGATGCGGGCCCGCACGTCAAACGCCTGCCGCTTCTTGTTCATGTCGATGGTCCCGTCGGCGTCGAACTGCAGGCTGGGGTCGTTGGCGGCAATCTTGCCCGTAAACGATTCCCGGCTGAAGCGGCCGTTGGTCGTGATGTTACGGTAGCGGTAGCCGTTCAGCCAGATGCTTTGCACGGTGGCGTTGGCCGTGAGGCGGGCCCCTTCCGGCGTGAAGCCCACGCCCTGCACCCGGCCGCTGAACGTCACGTCGCGCACCACGTTTTCCTGGCCCAGCAGCTTGCCCAGCTGGAAGTTGGTGGTGCGTACGTCGCCTTCGTAGGAGGAAAACCGCGGGTCGTCTTTGAACTTCAGGTTGACGTCGGACACCACCGAGCCCAGCGCGGTCTGGAACGAGCCGTTGGCCACAAAGTCGTTGTAGAAGCCCAGAAACTGCCCTTTTAGCTTCACAATGCCCAGGCGCTGCACGTAAGGCCAGCCCGAGGCCGGAATGTACTTGCGAATGTCGCGCCCATCAATGACGGACGGCTGCAGGCGCATTTCCACAAAGCTTTCCTTCAGGTTGGGCAGCCCTTCCACGTTGATGTTGCCCACGACCCGCGTGTTTTTGCCGTAGGTGATGTCGAGGTTTTTGGTTGTGAAGTTCTTCACGTAGCCTTTGGCCTCGCCCGAAAGCAGTACCGTTTCCTTCAGCTCCCGCATAAACGGCTGCGGCGCAAACTGGGCAATATCGTCGGAGTACACCCGCGACGGGTCCAGCCGGGCCACCACCCGCACCGAGTCGTTGAAGTCGGCGAAGTTGAGGAAGTGCTGGTACTCGAACCGCAGGTAGTTGCGCAGCTGGCTGTTGCCGACGCGCAGGTTCAGGCCCGCGAATTCCCAGAACTTACTTGCGTAGGTCATGTTGGCCGTCAGCTCGCGCAGGCGCGTGTTCGAGGGCCTATCTACGGCGCGCAGGCCGTCAATCTGGGAGTGAATGGTGTCGCCGCGCAGCCAGATCTGCGAGAAATCCGCGTAGATGCTGTCAATCTGCATGTGGGCGTAGTCCATCGAGCGGCCGTAGTACGGCTCCCGCGGCTTGTGCCGGTCGTCCAGAATAAAGCGC
This sequence comes from Hymenobacter psychrotolerans DSM 18569, assembly GCF_900142395.1. GTDB lineage: Bacteria > Bacteroidota > Bacteroidia > Cytophagales > Hymenobacteraceae > Hymenobacter > Hymenobacter psychrotolerans. The sequence goes on from NZ_FRAS01000008.1 coordinate 34,101, forward strand.
CCATTGCGCAGGCCGATAGCCTCAATTTTGAAGTCGAACGGCTTGCTGACTTTCGTGGTATCCGAAGGCCCCACCAGCCGGCGAATAGCGGCCAGAAACTCCGACAGGTTGGTGGAGTCGGGCTGGTCTTTATACGTGACCAACGCAAACCGGGGCTCTTCCAGCGTGAGCTTGCCCACGTGCAGGTGGCTGGGGTCGAAGATGCTGAACAGGCTGATGTCGGCGTCGGCGCGGCCCACGTTGAACAGCTCTTCGCCGCGCCGGTCGAGCACCCGCACGCCTTCCAGCAGCACCCGCGAGAAAGGCCGGATATCCACGCGCCCCACCAGCACCTTCTGGCCCAGCTTGTCGGTCAGGATTTCGGCGGCTTCCTGGGCCAGCTTGGTTTGCACGCTGGGCACGCGCAGGGCCACCAGCGCGGCCACCACCGCCAACGCCACCACCAGCAGCAGGGCTAGCAGCACTTTCAGCAGGATGGAAACGAAACGGGGCACAGCAGCAGAAAAAGAAGATACGGGAGCGAAGATACGGGTTGGCAGTTGCCGGCCCAGATGCAACTAGCCGGGCTGCGGTTGCCGCAAGAACGAAGCCGGGTGCCGGCGGGTTGGCTACGGCACAACGTCTTTTGCAAACCAACTGGCCCGGGTTGCTGGTTTTAAACGAACTTTGCAGCTGTTTCTGCTGCCGCTTTCCAACTAAGTACTATGCATCACCCCACCATCCTCGCCATCGAATCTTCCTGCGACGACACGTCAGCCGCCGTACTCGTGAACGGCGAAATCCGGGCCAACGTGGTGGCCACGCAGCAAGTGCACGAACAATATGGCGGTGTGGTGCCCGAACTGGCCTCGCGCGCGCACCAGCAGCACCTGATTCCGGTAGTAGAAGCGGCCCTGCAGAAAGCCGGCGTTTCCCGCCAGGACCTCGACGCGGTGGCCTTCACCCAAGGGCCCGGCCTGCTGGGCTCGTTGCTGGTGGGCGGCATGTTCGCCAAAACCCTGGCCCTGGCCCTGGGCAAACCGCTGATTGCCGTCAACCACATGCGGGCCCACATTCTGGCGCACTTTATTGAAGAGCCCCGGCCCGCCTTTCCGTTTTTGTGCCTCACCGTTAGCGGCGGGCACACGCAGCTGGTGGTGGTGAAGTCGGCGCTGGAAATGGAGATTATCGGCCAGACCATTGATGACGCCGCCGGCGAGGCCTTCGACAAAACGGCCAAGCTGCTCGGCCTGCCGTATCCCGGTGGCCCGCACCTCGACAAGCTGGCCCGCACCGGCAACCCCACCCGTTTCCCGTTCCCGGTAGGCGCCATGCCCGGCTACGATTTCAGCTTCAGCGGCCTGAAAACCGCCGTGCTTTACTTCCTGAAAAAGGAAACGGCCCAGAATCCCGACTTCGTGCCGCAGAACCTCGCCGACCTCTGCGCCAGCATCCAGCACACCATCATCCAGACGCTGCTGCGCCAGTTGCGCCGCGCCGCCGCCGACAACGGCCTGACCCAGATTGCGCTGGCGGGCGGCGTAGCGGCCAACTCCGGTTTGCGCCAGGCCCTGCAGGATGAGGCCGCCGCGCAGGGCTGGCAGGTATTCATCCCGGCGTTTCAATACTGCACCGACAATGCCGGCATGGTGGCTAAAACCGCCGAGTTCCAGTACCAGGCTGGGGACTTTGCCACTCAGCTCATCAGCTCCGACCCGCGCCTCAAGCTGGTCTGAAGCTGCTTATAGCGGAACAAGGACTGATTTTGCGTTATTTCGGGATGTAAACAGGCTGTACCCAACAGTTGCTTCCCTTTCACATACGCATGCGCCACTTCTATTTACTCCTATTGCTGACGGGCCTGCTCGGTGGGTGCCGGGCGTTTGATCCAAAGCTGCTGGAGCCTACGGCCGGAACCTTGGCGCCGAAGTTGCCCACGGCCACACAAGCCGCCCAAACTGACTGGATAGTGCTGATAGGAGCGCCAGGGTTGGGCAGTGCCGGGCCGCGGGGCGGCTCCCGCGACGTAAATACCTTGTTTGAGCGGGAAGTGCGCGAAACGCTAACCGACCCCTACGGCACGCCCAACTGCTACCTGCTGCTCACGACCACCATCGTCAGCAACCGGGCGGGCCTGGGTTGGGCCGTGGCCTCAGGGGCTACTTTGGGTGGGCTGAATTTGCTGGGAATGCCGTTTTCTCGCTCTCGGATGGTGGTAGACACCAAGCTGGATGTACTGGACCGGCAGCGCCGGCTGGTGGGCTCTTACCGTGCCACTGCCGAAGCCAAGGCGCTGGGCAGCATTTTCAGTAGCACCAACTACGGCACGCCGGGGCGCGTAGTCTATCTGCAGGCCGTACGGGCAGGGCTACTGCAGATCAAGCCGCAGCTACAGGCCGATATAACCCGGGTTCAGGCAGCATTGCTGGCGGCTCGGTAGTTTTCTTTCTCAGTCGGCTTCCCATGAAGCAGACTTTCTCTTACCTATTCCATGGCTAAAGCCAAAGACGACGCGCCCAAGCGCATCAATATCCAAAACCGCCGCGCCAGCCACGAATACGTGTTTCTGGCCAAATACGACGCGGGCATCATGCTGCAGGGCACCGAAATCAAGAGCATCCGCGAGGGCAGTGTGCAGCTGCAGGACGGCTTCTGCACCTTCCACTCCGACGGCAGCCTGTGGCTCAACCAGGTAACTATTGCCAAGTACACCGAAGGCACCTACAACAACCACGAGCCTATGCGGGCCCGCAAGCTGCTGCTCAACAAGCGCGAGTTGAAGCAGCTAGCCAACAAAAACCAGGAGCAAGGCCTCACCATCATTCCGATTCGCATGTACGTGAGCGACCGGGGCTTTGCTAAGGTGGAAATTGCGCTGGGTAAAGGCAAAAAGCTTTTCGACAAGCGCGACGACCTGAAAGCCAAAGACCAGAAGCGCGAAATGGACCGTGCCCGGGATTATTAGAGTGAACGAGTGAATGAGTGGTTTTTTGCCGGATATTTGGCGGCTTGCGTATTAAGCAGGAGCTTCGCATTAGTGGAGAAGCACCAGTTTCAGCAGAAACCGCGCCTTCACTCATTCACTCATCTTCTCATTCACTCCCCGTGGAACACGGAATCTGCGCCCTGAGTGTCGTGCCGGTGCGCGCCGAGCCTACCGACAAGGCTGAAATTGTCACGCAGCTTATTTTCGGCGAGTGCTATTCCATTCAGCTCACCCAGGGCCAGTGGATACAGGTAAAAACGGCCGCCGACCAGTACGTGGGCTGGATGGATGTGAAGCAGCACACGCCCGTGAGCAGCGAGTACCTGGCGGCCTGGCAGGCGCAGGACCACCCGCGCACCCTCGATGTGGTGCAGATGGTGAGCTGCCCCAACACCCGGATTGCGGTGCAGATAGGCTCGCGGCTGCCGTTTTTTGATGGCATGAACCTGCGGGTAGGGGAGCGGCAGTTTTTCTACAACGGCGCTGCCACCAACCCGCAGAACGGCCACGGCCCGCACGGCCCCGTAGACCAGCGGCTGCGGCTGCTCCAGAAAATGGCCCTCACCTACCTGAAAGCGCCCTACCTGTGGGGCGGCAAAAGCCTGTTCGGCATCGACTGCTCAGGCCTGATGCAGCAGCTCTACGGCCTGATTGGGGTGCAGCTCCCGCGCGACGCCCGCCAGCAGATCAACCTGGGCCAGACCGTGCATTTCGTGGCCCAGACCTTGCCCGGCGACCTGGCCTTCTTCGATAACGCCGACGGCAACATTGTGCACGTGGGCCTGCTGCTCGAAGACCAGCAGATTCTGCACGCCAGTGGCGAAGTCCGTATCGATCCGCTCGACCATAACGGCATCTTCAACCGCGAGCGGCAGAAATACACCCACAAGCTGCGCCTCATCAAGCGGATTCTGACCGAAGACTAAGCCGGCCGGCTGCTATCGGTTAGCAACCCGCTACGGTCGGAAACTAAACTCCTGAGCTGTTGTTAATGCGCTTAGAATCATCTAGCTTTCGCTCAACCCGATGATTCTCTCCAAGCGCGTATGGATCAAAAAGTCTTAGTCCTCAACGGCGATTATACCGCCATAACGCTGTGCAGTGTGCAGAAGGCCTTCGTGCTGCTGTTTCTCGATAAGGCCGAGATGATAGCCCGCTCGGAAAACGGGGTTCTGCGCACGGTAAGCACCACGTATCCCAAGCCCAGCATCATTCGGTTGCAGCGCTACGTGCGCGTGCCCTACAAAGGCATTGCCCTGAGCCGCCACAACATCATGAAGCGGGACCATTTCGAGTGCCAGTATTGCGGCTCCACCAAAAACCTGACCCTGGACCACGTGCTGCCCCGCTCCCGTGGCGGCGACAGCAGCTGGGGCAACCTGCTCACGGCCTGCGCCCGCTGCAACCACGCCAAAGGGCACCGCACCCCCCAGGAAGCCGGCCTCACGATAAGACAACACCCCAAAAAGCCCACCTTATCGGGTTTCCTGAAGCTGAGTGCCGGTACTATAGATCAGAACTGGCACGCCTATCTTAACCACTAACGCCGGGAGCTACTGCTTACCGGCTTTTTTACGGCCTGTCTGCAGGGTAGTACCACCCATCTGACGCACCAAAAAGCCTCCTCTGCCAGCAGAGGAGGCTTTTTGGTGCGCTAAAAGAACAGAATCAGGCTAGCTGTTCTCGCCGCTGCGTACGGTGCCGCCAGTGGCAAACTCAATCAGGTCACGGTTGAGTTTGTCCTTTTCGGTGATGAAGAGGCCGTGCGGGGCGCCGTCGTAGGTGATGTAGGTGGCGTGCTGCAGGTGCTGGCTCATCCGGTCGCCGCTGTTCTTGATGGGCACCGTCTTATCGTCTTCTCCATGAATCACGAGGGCCGGCACCTGAATGCCTTCCAGGTCGCGGCGGAAGTCGGTTTCGGCAAAAGCGTGGCCGCACGCTACCGTAGCCTGGTGCGAGCCCAGCGACGCCATACCGAACGACCAGTCGAGCACTCCCTTGCTGACGGGGTTGCTGAGCGGGCCTTCGCCGTAGAATTGCTTGCCGAAAGTCTGCAGGAAATCGAACCGGTCTTTGGCAATGTTTTTCTGGATGTCGTCGAACGTCGACTTGTCCACGCCGTCAGGGTTGTCGTCGGTTTTGAGTAGATAGGGCGTTACGGCCGACACGAACACTACCTTGGCCACGCGGGCTCCGCCGTGGCGGCTCATGTAGCGGGCCACTTCGCCGCCGCCCATCGAGAAGCCTACCAGCGTCACGTTTTGCAGATCCAGCGTGTCGAGCACCGCTTTCAGGTCGTCGGCCAGTGTGTCGTAGTCGTAGCCTTCAAACGGTTTCGACGAATTGCCGAATCCGCGCCGGGTGTAGGCCACCACGCGCAGGCCGTGCTTCGGCAACTCGCCCAACTGGTAGGTCCAAGCCTCGTGGCTCTGGGGCCAGCCATGAATGAGCACGACCGGCGCGCCCTGGCCCTGGTCGGTATAGTGCAGTTTGATGTCTTGGCCGTTGGCGTCCTGGCCGGCTTTGATGTAGCTCATCTGGGAAAAATTAGTAGAAGTATGGAATCGAACAGCTGAGCTTTACGTCGGCTGGCTGGTGATGGCACAGGAAGCACAATATCCTGTACGACGCAGCAAATTCCCTTTCTTTGGGGCATGAGCTTCTTACCTTTTCTGCGGCTGGGGCCCGTCGGTGCCGCCGCTCTGCTGTGCAGCGGCCTGCTGACTGCCTGCCAGTCCAACTCTGATTCCGGCACCGCGGCCCAGACCACCGGCCAGCAGCCGGCCACTACCCAGTCCGCCGCCCACCTCACCGACTCGCCGGGCACGTGGTACCGCCAGTACCGGGGTGTGCTGCCCGGCACCTCCGACAGCATCACGCTGCAGCTGCAGGCCTGGCCCAGCAACGCCTCCGACAGCGAATCGACGGGGCTGGTGGCCTCCTACGCCGGTTCTGATGGCCATACCTTTGAGCTGTACAGCGAAGTCAGCTCCTCGCCCGACAGCATCAACCTGGTTGACAGCACGCCCGAGCACGCCGGCCCCGATTATGCCAACAGCATCAAGTGGCAGCTGAAGCTGCACGGCAATGAGCTGCTGGGAACTGTGGGCGGCCGGCCTGTGCGGCTGCGCATGGTGCAGCCGGCCGGCAGTCTCCGGCTGGCTTCTCGCTACTTCATCGATTCGGTGGCGGCTTTCCCCGACGTGGCCCGCACGCCCTATGCCCACCGGCGCCTGCTGGCTGTGCTGCCCACGGGCGGCGCATCGGCCACGGCGCAGGCCACCTTGCGCGACAATCTGCTGCGCGGCCTCAACGACGATACCCTCGGCACGAAGCCCGTGCTGCCGCTGGAGGAAATGTGGCGCCAGCAGCAGCAGCGCTACCTTACCGACTACCGGCAGGACGCCGCCGCCAGCAAGCCCGCGCCCGGCGACACAACCTCGCCGGAGTTTGGCATCGGGCTGCGCTACGATGAGCAGCAGCTCATGCACGTGCTCTGGAACCAGGCGCCGCTGCTCAGCATCGGGTACTACAACTACAGCTACACCGGCGGGGCCCACGGCAACTACGGCACCATCGTCGCCACTTTCGATACCCGCACCGGCCGCCGCCTCCGCTACGACGACATATTCCGGGCCGGCACCAAAACGCAGCTCGTTGCCCTGCTTGATCAGGCGGCCCGCCGCACCTTCCGGCTGGCACCCAGCACCCCACTCGACCAAGTGCTGTTTGTGAAGCAGTTGCCGGCCACCCGCAACGTGTTCCTGACCACCGGCGGCGCCACCTTCGTGTATACTCCCTACGAAATAGCCTCCTATGCGCAGGGCGAAATCCGCTTGTTTGTGCCGCTGTCGGAGCTGCGGCCGTTGCTGAAGCCTGGCCTGCCAATACCGGGCGGGGGAGAAGTGACGCGGCCCTGAGCTGACGTACAATGGGCGCCCCATCCCGCAGCAGGTGCCGGGAGCGGCGTTTATTCGTCTCGTTTGGCTGCATGTCTGTGGCGGCGCCTCTTGTACATAATCAAGGCGTATGGCACTAATTGCCATTGGGCTGCCTTTAGAAGCAGTATATTTACTCGAATTTCCCTTAACCGTTTTTCATGCACGCACCCAAATTCGCGGCCTCGCGCTCTTTTCACCAGGAGCTGAAGCGCCGCACCAACGCTTACTTTCAGGAAGCCGGCAAGGCTACCACCGGCGACACCAGCCTGTTCGTGAAGGCCATCATCCTGACGGTTGCCTTCGTGGCCGTGTACGTGCACCTCGTGTTCCTGACGCCGCCTACCTGGCTGGCCCTGGCCGAATGCGCCCTGCTGGGCTTCGTCGGCTCGGCCATCGGCTTCAACGTGATGCACGACGGTGCCCACGGCTCGTTCAGCAAAAAGCGTTGGGTCAATCAGTTTGCGTCGTTCACGCTGAACGTGCTGGGCGGCAGCAGCTTTATGTGGAACGTGAAGCACAACCTGATCCATCACATGTACACCAACGTAGATGGTATCGACGACGACTTGGACGCGCAGCCTTGGCTTCGCCTGAGCTCCACGCAGCCGCGCCACCGTTTTCATCGGTTTCAGCACCTGTATTTTTGGTTCTTCTACGCGCTGCTGTTCATTGCCTGGGTGTTCTTCATGGACTACCAGAAGTATTTCAAAGGCAAGGTAGGGGAGATGCCCATCAAGAAAATGACGGCCACCGACCAGGGCGTATTCTGGGGCTTCAAGGCACTGCACCTGTTCCTGTTCGTGGGCCTGCCTATCTACACTACCGGCTTCGTGGCCTGGCTGGTTGGCTTCATGGTGTTCACGACAGTGGTAGGCCTCACGATGAGCATCGTGTTCCAGCTGGCGCATACCGTAGAGCACACGGCCTTCCCGATGCCCGATGAAATCACCAACAAGCTGGAAGACGAGTGGGCCATCCACCAGATCAAAACCACCGCCAACTTCGCCACCGACAGCAAAGTCATTAGCTGGCTGGTAGGCGGCCTCAACTTCCAGGTGGAGCACCACTTGTTCCCCACCATCTCGCACGTGCACTATCCGGCCCTGAACAAAATCATCCGGCAGGCCTGCCAGGAGTTCGGCGTCGAGTACAACGAGTACCCCAAGATGCGCTATGCCGTAGCCTCCCACGTAGCCCACCTGCGCGAATTGGGGCGGGCGTAGAAAACCATCCTTATGTTGAAAAGGCCTCACGTTGCAGTGAGGCCTTTTTTATTGTCGATTATTATTGTATTTCAAGGTACACTTAATAATATCTATTGTATTTTGAAAATGCGCTAAATGTAAATTCTTGGGAGTTCTGGTTCATATAAGTTATTATTTGTATATGCAATTGTGTCTACTAAGTCATTCTTGTCGAATCCAGTAAAGCATAGTATTTCAATTCTATGTAATACAAAATCATTATCAGTTTTTTTGAAAGAAACTACCAGTTCCGCGTCGCCACCAAACTCTAATTCATTACTTCCAAATCTGTTTTCATCAATCCTGCTTACAAACTGATAAAGTTTATTCAACGCATTGTGACGTGCATTACTGTGTAGATCTTTACTATATTCTTCCTCGAAAGAAATATCTTCATTCTCATCTTTATCAATATTAACTCTGTAATAAAATAAGTCATCTGCGTAGCGCATAACAGGAACGTCATTGATTTTAATTGAATATACATCCCATAAAGCAATATGACACCAATCACATGTTATGTCTGATTCTAATAAAGAAGAAGCCAGATCTTCAGCCTGACTAAACTCACTCATGTTACTCGTTATTGAGTCTAACGTATCGTAGTAGTACGAAACTTGAGGAAATTGCTTTCCTTCACCGCAGTTGCGGCATCTCATTTTATATTCGATAGAATACATATAGTTATTTGCCTTGCAAAAAGTGGAATTTAGAGTGAGTCAGTTCAAAGCTAATAAATCTCCCCAAACTCCGTATCTTTGCGGCCCCGCCAGGGTGGCGAGGCCGGCGCTTCGGGGCTGTGTATCAAACAAAAACGCGTTCCGGAGGCGGGCCCTGCGCCGGACGTGTATACGAGGGCCACTGCAATACAACATGGCAGAAGTAGTAGACAACTTCGACTGGGACAATGTCGGAGCCAACAGCTTCGGTGGTAACTATACCGCTGAGCAGCGCGCCGAAATGGAGCAGATGTACAGCGAAACGCTGACCACTGTCCAGGAGGAAGAAGTAATCAAAGGCACCGTGGTTGGTATCACCGACCGTGATGTAATCCTGAACATCGGCTTCAAATCCGATGGTCTGGTGCCCCTCTCCGAATTCCGCGACCTGACCGACCTCAAAGTTGGTGACGAGGTAGAGGTGTTCATCGAGGACCAGGAAGATGCTAACGGCCAGCTCATCCTGAGCCGTAAGAAGGCCAAGATTAAGCAGGCCTGGAAAGCTATTTACGACGCTCTGGAGAACGATACCGTTCTGGAAGGTGTAGTAAAGCGCCGCACCAAAGGCGGCCTGATCATGGACCTGGACGGCGTAGAAGCCTTCCTGCCCGGCTCGCAGATCGACGTGAAGCCTATCCGTGACTTCGACATCTATGTGGGTCGTCGCATGGAAGTGAAAGTGGTGAAAATCAACGCCGCTTTCGACAACGTGGTAGTTTCACACAAAGTTCTGATCGAGAAAGACCTCGAGAAGCAGCGCGAAGCCATCCTCAACAACCTGGAGAAAGGCCAGATCCTGGAGGGCGTTATCAAGAACATGACCAACTTCGGTGTGTTCATCGACCTTGGCGGTGTAGACGGTCTGCTGCACATCACGGACATTTCGTGGGGCCGCATCGCTCACCCGAGCGAAGTACTCCAGCTCGACCAGAAGCTGAACATCGTGGTTCTGGACTTCGACGAAGCCAAGAAGCGTATCAGCCTCGGCCTGAAGCAGCTGACTCCCCACCCATGGGATTCGCTGGGCGCCGACATGGGCGTAGGCTCGAAAGTGAAAGGCCGGATCGTGAATGTTGCCGACTACGGCGCGTTCATGGAAATCATCCCCGGCGTAGAAGGCCTGATCCACGTTTCAGAAATGAGCTGGAGCCAGCACCTGCGTAACCCGCAGGACTTCATCAAGCAGGGCGACGTAGTAGAGGCTCAGATCCTGACCCTCGACCGCGAAGACCGCAAGATGAGCCTCGGCATCAAGCAACTGAGCGAAGACCCATGGACCCGCGGCGACTTCGGTACGAAGTACGCAGTAGGTACCAACCACAACGGTCTGGTGCGCAACCTGACCAACTTCGGCCTGTTCGTAGAGCTGGAAGAAGGTGTGGACGGCCTCGTACACGTTTCGGACCTGTCGTGGACCAAGAAGATCAAGCATCCTTCGGAAGTGGTGAAGGTGGGCGACCGTTTGGACGTGGTAGTTCTCGAACTCGACGTTGCCAACCGTCGTCTGGCCCTGGGCCACAAGCAGCTGGAAGAAAACCCCTGGGATACGTTCCAGACGGTATTCACCCCCGGCTCGGTGCACAAGGCTACCATCACGGAGAAAACCGACCGTGGTGCGGTGCTCGAGCTGCCATACGGCATCGAAGGCTTCGCTTACCCCAAGTCGCTGGCCAAAGAAGATGGCTCGCAGGCTGAAAACGGTGAAGCGCTGGACTTCCGCGTAGTTGAATTCTCGAAGGAAGACCGTCGCATCGTGCTGTCGCACAGCGCCGTGTACAACCAGCAGGCTGAAGAAGACAGCCGCGCTTCGAAGTTCACGAAGAAGAAGCCGGCCGGTGGCGCTGCTTCCACGCAGGGCGAAGGCAAGCTGAGCGACCTGAAGAAGCCCGCAACGGCTGAGAAGTCGACCCTCGGTGACCTAGACGCTCTGTCGGCTCTGCGCGACAAGATGATGGGCAACGAGCGTCAGGCTGGCGAGCAGAAGCTGGCTGGCAAAGCCGCTCCGGCCGCTGAAGAAGCTCCTGCCGAAGGTGGTATCGTAGCTGCTGTAACCAGCGCTGCTTCGGCCGCTATCGACAAAGTGTCGGAAGTAGCTGGCGACGTGGTTGACACGGTGAAAAACGCCCTGTCGAGCGACGACACCGACAAGAAAGACGAAGAAAAAGCCTAAGCTTTAGCACTCGTTGCAGTAAAGAGAGGCCCCGGCGTAAGTCGGGGCCTTTTTTGTGCCCATTGGGCAGCAAGCGCCAGTGAGCAGGGACTGCGCGTGCAAAATTTTCCGCACGCTGCCAGCCACTTACCCGCCGGGACGCGAAAACCTCGCCTCCGCCATTGGCAGAAGTCAGATTAAGCTGTATGTTTGCATCCTCAAAACCACTGGTGACGTGACCGAGTGGCTAGGTAGAGGTCTGCAAAACCTCCTACAGCGGTTCGAATCCGCTCGTCACCTCTTCTGCCTGAAGGCCCGCCATAAGCTCTGTGCTTGCGGCGGGCCTTTTGCTTTGCGTAAATCCTCACCGAAAAAAGGAGCTGCCGCTTAGATATTCCGCTCGGATTCTGCGTACACGCCTTCCCGGGCTGAGTGGCCGGGCATCCGAAGGGGTGCATTCTACAGACTTATTTCAGGAACCACGGCTGATGAAAGTAACGCTATACGGATGGGTACTTGCCATGACTATGGCCGTGGCGCCACTTACCCAAGGCTACGCCCAGGACACGCCGGCACCGGCCGACACAACGCATAAGTTTGAGAATCCAGCGGGCGTACCGGCACCGCAAAAGCAGCCCTGGTACAAAAGCAAGGTGGTGAAAGCCACCATCGTGCCGGCCGTGCTGATCGGCTACGGGGCGTATACTTTCAATGGCGGCGGCTTCTACACCAATCAGGAGGCCAACCGCGACATTCATAAGCTGTTTCCCACGTTTCGTACCCGCGCCGACGATATTCTGCTGATTGCGCCCTACCTGGAGTTGGGCGCGGTGGCGCTGGCCGGCGTGGAAACGCGCAACGACCGGATCAATATTGGCCTGGTAGTGCTGAAGAGCGAAATATTTATGCTCTCGACGGTTTTCGCTATAAAAAACCTCACGCGCGAACCCCGCCCCGACGGCTCCGATAACCTGTCGTTTCCATCGGGGCATACGGCCCAGGCATTTTTGGCGGCCAGCATCGTGCACAACGAGTTTCGCGACAAAAGCCAGTGGTATGGGGTAGGAGCCTATACCATTGCAACCAGTGTGGCCGCCCTGCGCATGATCAACAACAAGCACTGGCAAAGCGACGTGGTAGCGGGAGCCGGCATCGGGATTCTGTCGGCGCACGTGGGCTACCTGACGCACCGCAACCGCTGGGGCCGCAAGCCGCGCCTGCCGGAAGGCATGACGTTCACGCCGACCTGGGTGCCGGGTCCAGGCGGCGGGATGGGCATGGGAATGGTCTGGCAATTGCGCTAAGCGAGCCGCTGAATTCCTGCCGTTAGCTTCCGGCAAACTGGTGCGTAGTAGCCCTGAGTGCCGCTGGCAGAACTGTACCTGCCGGGCCGGAAGAGCCGCGTTTCGGCCACAACAGGAGGATTATGATAGATTTTTTATCGGTTGTGCAGGTAGTACTGCAGTAGGTTGGCAACGGCAAGATGCTGACATTGTGAGGCAAGTGAAAAGCCGCGGCTGTCCGGTGCTGAAAGAAGCCCGCGCTGGCTTTACAGGCTCAAATCCCTACATTTAACTTCAGCGTACAATCCGCTCTACTCAGTCTCCACCCCCTTTCCCTGTATGAAGATTATTGACCTCCGCACGATGCGCGGCCCCAGCTATTGGTCTGTCAAGCACTATAAGCTGATTGTACTGAAAGTAGATATGCAGGATATGGCCGAAGCCTGGTCGAATGCGGTGCCGCTGCTGGCCGAGCAGCTCCCGATACTGCTCCCCGAGCTAGGCCAGCCGGCACCTATGGAATCGGAAAAATCGGTGCTGAAAAACCCGCCCCTCAATCAGGAACAACTAGCCGACGGTGAGCCGCTGGGCCACGTTATTCAGCACGTAGCGCTGGCGTTGCAGCGCATGGCCGGCATGCCCGTGTACTGGGGCAAGTCGTATCCGGCGCATCAGGAAGGCGTGGAGTTTGTGGTGTTCAGCTACCAGGAGGAGCGGGCCGGCCGCATGGCTGCCGAAGCCGCCGTGCAGCTCGTGGACGACCTGTGCCACGGCCGTTCCGTGAACGTGAAGCCGATAATAGACGAGTTGCACCAGATTCGGGAAGACGAGTTTTTCGGTCCCAGCACGTGGAGCATCGTGACGGAGGCGGCTTCCCGCAACATTCCCTACATCCAGCTCAAGAACAGCAGCATCATTCAGCTCGGCTACGGCGTTAACCAGAAGCGCATCTGGGCCACCACCACCAGCTACACCTCGCACGCCGGGGTGGAGGTGGCCGGCAATAAAAACCGCACCAAAGCCATGCTCAAGGATGCCGGCGTGCCGGTGCCCAACGGCACCACCGTCTATTCTGAAGACGGCCTGCGCGACGCCATCGAAGAGCTGGGCTTCCCCATCGTGACCAAGCCGCTCGACGGCAACCACGGCAAAGGCGCTACCATCCGCATCATGAACTGGGAAGACGCCGTGGAAGGCCTGCACGCCGCGCAGAAGTATTCACGCGCGGTTATCGTAGAGCAGTTTATCGAAGGCGACGACTACCGGATGCTGGTGGTAAGCGGCAAGCTGATTGCGGCCGCCAAGCGCACACCGGCCGCCGTTACCGGCAACGGTACGAGCACCATTCAGCAGCTGATTGATAAGGTTAATGAAGACCCGCGCCGCGGTGTGGGCCACGAGAAGGTGCTTACCAGCATCAAAGCCGACCAGCACACGCAGGATTTGCTGCAGAAGCAAGGGCTTACGCTGGAAAGTGTACTGCCGGCCGGGCAGGAGCTGTATCTGAAAAGCACGGCTAATATCAGCACCGGCGGCACCGCCACCGACGTTACGGACCTGGTGCACCCCTACAACGTGCTGATGGCCGAGCGGGTAGCCGGCATCGTGGGCCTCGACATCTGCGGTATCGACCTGCTGACCTCCGACATTGCCATTCCGCTGAACGAAACGCGGGGCGCGGTGATTGAGGTGAATGCTGCCCCCGGCTTCCGGATGCACATTTCGCCCACCGAAGGCCTACCCCGCAACGTGGCGGCTCCGGTAGTAGACATGCTGTTTCCGCGCGGCAGCAATGCCCGGATTCCGATTTTCGCCGTCACGGGTACCAACGGCAAAACCACCACCACCAGTTTGTTGTCGCATATTGTAGCTTCCAAAGGCTACAAAGTAGGCCACACAACTACCAGCGGCATCTACATCCAGGGTGTGCAGCTCCAAAGCGGCGACTGTACCGGCGGACAGAGCGCGGAGTTTGTGCTGAAAGACCCCACGGTGAATTTCGCGGTGCTGGAAACGGCCCGCGGTGGTATGCTGCGCTCCGGCCTGGGTTTCCATACCTGCGACGTGGCTATCGTGACCAACGTAGCCGCCGACCACCTGGGCATGCGCGACATCTATACTGTGGAGGAAATGGCCGCCGTGAAGGGTGTACTGCCCCGCACGGTGCGCAAAAACGGCTGGGCCGTGCTCAACGCCGACGATGACCTGGTGTATGCCATGCGCGAAAAGCTGGATTGCCGGGTAGCCCTCTTCAGCATGGACGAGCACAGTCCCCGCATCCGGGAGCACGCCGAAAACGGCGGGCTGGCAGCCGTGTACGAGGAAGGCTACATCTCCATCTACAAAAACAGCTACAAGCTGCGCATCGACCGGGCCGCCGAATTCCCGATTACGTTTGGGGGCCGCGCTACCTTCAACATCGAAAACTCGCTGGCGGCCGCGCTGGCCTGCTACTGCTACGGTTTCGACAAAGACGACATCAAGCAGGCGCTCCGCACGTTCGTGCCTTCGGCGGCCAAAACGCCAGGCCGCATGAACGTCTACAAGTTTCCGCAGTTCGAGGTGATTGTGGACTACGCCCACAACACGCACGGCATCGAGAAATTCGCCGAGTTCCTGAACGCCACCGAAGCCACGCGCAAAGTCGGCGTAGTCTCGGGTCTCGGCGACCGGCGCGACGAAGACACGCTTAGCTTCGCCCGCATTGCCGGCCGGATTTTCGATGAGGTCGTCTTGCGTCAGGACCGTGACCTGCGCGGCAAAACCAAGGAGCAGCTCAAGGAAATCATGGAGCGTGGCCTGCGGCTCGATGCCCCCGACCTGCCCATCACCTATATCGAGGACGAAATGGACGCCATCAACCATGTGCTGGCCACGGCCCAGCCCGGCTCGGTGGTAGTGCTGTTCGCCGAAAACGTGAAGGCGACCCTCAAAAAGCTGGATGAGTACGAAGCTTCGCTGACCTAGCAGCGCTTATAGCGCACACAAAAAAGCCCCGGCTACTGCAGCCGGGGCTTTTTTGTGTGCGCTATAACGAAGAGCTAAACCGGCTTATTTCAGCGTGAAAGTAGTTTTGCCAATCATCACACCACCTTCGTAGAGCTCGATGGTGTGCAGGCCGGTTTTGTAGGCGGCCCCTTTGGCGTAGAGAAATTGCACGGGCTGGCGCGTGTTGTCATACACGATGTCCTGCTTGGCCGTGTAGAAAGCCTCCGAGCCGTCAATCATGAACGTGCCGCCGCCGGTGCTCAGGTTGTAGAGCGCCGCCCCGTCGGGCTCAATCAGGCGCAGCATAATCTGCTTGGTTTCCTTCGGCGACACGTCGTTGCGGGCCAGGTTGAAGGTGATTTTGATCTTCTCGACCCGCTTGGCTTTAAACTCGTTGTCGTCGTCGTCTTTCTCTTTGTTGCGCGAGTTCACAACGCCCACCCGAATGTTTTCGGCCTGCAGGCGTGAGGCCACGGCCACCTTCTCGCTTAGCTCCTGGTTGGAGCGGGCAATGGTCGTGATGGTGTCAGAAAGGCGGTTCTGGCGCTCCTTAAGCGTAGTGGTTTCGGTGTAGAGCGCCTCGTTGTCGGCCTTTAGCTGCGCAATTTCGTCGTCTTTCTTGCGCAGCTGAGCCTCGAAGTTCTGAGCGCGCTGCTTGAAGCGCTGCTGCTCTTTGATGGAGAAGCTGCCCGCCTTGAAGGAGCGCAGCTTCAGCAGGTCGGCATTGATGGAGGCAATCTTGGCTTCGAGCGAATCGTTGGACAGACCCATGGCCTGCACTTCCTGGCTCTGGCGCTCAAAATCAGCCTTAAGCTTCTCGTATTCGGTGATTTGGGTTTTCAGCAGGTCATCCTTTTCCTGTACCTGCGTGGTGAGCTGCTGGTTTTCGGCATTCTTCTGCCGGTTCATCCAGTACAATACGCCATTGATACCGAGCAACACCAGAAAAAGGGCGACAATGAGCAGAATACGGCTGTTGTTCCGGGGTTCTGGGCTAGGATTTTGTTCCATTACGAGCGGGGTTAAATGAAGACCGGCGAGCCGGTGCGTGCGTTACCTTTACACACAAACAAACGAAAATTTAAAACAAAACTGGTTTTGGCGAACCGCTGACGACCACAGGAAATGTACGAGAAGCGCATGAAACCCGATACTGTATTCGACGAAACTTACTGGAGCAGCCGCTACAACACGGGCCGCACCGGCTGGGATACCGGCTCCATAACGCCCCCTCTGCGCAATTATTTCGACCAGATGGGCGCGGCTGATGCCCGGCGCATCCTGATTCCCGGAGCCGGCCGGGCCTACGAGGCGGAATATCTGCACGAATTGGGTTTTTCTCAGGTCCATGTGGCCGACCTCGCGCCCGAGGCCCTGGCGGCGCTGCAGCAGCGGGTGCCCGGGTTTCCGGCCGCGCACCTGTTGCTGCAGGATTTCTTTGCGCTGCCTGCCCAGCCGCCGTACGACCTGCTGGTGGAGCAGACCTTTTTCTGCGCCCTCGACCCGACCCTGCGCTCCGCCTACGCCCAGCAGTGTGCCAACCTGCTGCGCCCGGGCGGCAAATTGGTCGGGTTGCTCTTCGAAACTGACTTTGGCCCGTCGTCGGAGCCTCCTTTCGGCGGTACCCGCGAAGAATACCGCGCCTATTTCGAGCCCTACTTCGACTTTGTGCATTTCGACACGGCCTATAATTCCCTCAAGCCGCGGCAGGGCAAGGAGCTGTTCATGTGCCTGCGCCGCAAAGCCTAAGCCCGCCGCAGTGGCAGAAGCGGGCTTACGGGTTGGTATCCGTTACCTTTGCTGCCATCCATCAGCCCAGGCGGCCCGGTGTCAGCTACTGCTGCCTGCTCTATCTTCATCGTATGCTCGAACTCCTCGCCAACACCCTGCCGCACTTTCGCAATACCAATTCCGGTCAGTTTTTCCTGATGGCCGGCCCCTGCGTAATCGAGGGCGAAGACATGGCACTGCGCATCGCCGAAAAGGTGCGCCACATGACCGATAAGCTTCAGATTCCCTACATTTTCAAGGGCTCCTACCGCAAAGCCAACCGCAGCCGCCTTGATTCCTTCACCGGCATCGGCGACGAAAAGGCGCTCCGCATTCTGCAGAAAGTCGGCCGCGAAATCGGGGTGCCCACCGTCACCGACATCCACGAGTCGGATGAGGCGGCGCTGGCAGCCGAGTACGTAGATGTGCTGCAGATTCCGGCTTTCCTGTGCCGCCAGACCGATTTGCTGATTGCGGCGGCCAAAACCGGCAAGGTGGTGAACGTCAAGAAAGGACAGTTCCTCAACGGCGAGGCCATGCAGTTTGCCGTGGACAAAGTGCGCCAGTCCGGCAACAACAACGTGATTCTCACGGACCGCGGCAACTCCTTCGGCTATTCTGATTTGGTGGTTGACTTCCGCAATCTGCCCGCTATGCGCGAGTTCGGCGTGCCCGTAGTGATGGACGTGACTCACTCGCTGCAGCGCCCAAACCAGAGCAGCGGCGTCACGGGCGGCCAGCCGGCCCTCATCGAAACCATTGCCAAGGCCGCCATTGCCGTAGGGGCCGACGGCCTGTTTATCGAAACGCACCCAACGCCCGCCACGGCCAAGTCAGACGGCGCCAACATGCTCTCCCTCGACAAGCTGGAAGACCTGCTCATAAAGCTCACGCGGGTACGGGAAGCTGTGCGCTAAGCTCGGCGGCACGGTTGCAAATGGTTGCAATTCGTTCCAAAACAAAGTCTATATTTGTTACGTTGGAAACGAAAGTAGCAGAGAGCAACTGCCCCCTGCTACCATTTCCGCTACGGACCGAACAGGAGGAAAAGTCCTCCCACACCGCCCAAAGCAGCTACCACCTTTACAGCAAAGGCAGTAGTCACTTGGATCGAGCATTCAAAGTGAAGCCCGTCCAAATCAGCACGTCTCGTACCCATGACCAAATGGATTTGAGGGTGGCCAAAACACCCTTCTTATCCTGAAGCCCGTGTTCCCGCACGGGCTTCGCTGTTTTCAGGCAGCCGTGTTGGCGGGGTGACAACCGTACGTATTGCCAAATATACTAGCAATGCAGGGTATAGAGTTGTCGGTTACGTTGATTTTACTAAAAAAAATAGTAAAAGGGCTTGTGCTTGTCAATTGCGCTTCAGGCAGATAAGCGGCGGGTGCGTTCCAGTATCTTGTCCAACGCATTGTTGAAGCGCAGTCGGAAATGCTGCTTGGGCTGATTGCGGCGGAAAAACACAAGGCCCACAAAAAACAAATCTACCGTCAGGCGCACGTCGGGGTGCTGCCGGATAACCTCCCAGGCCCGCTCCATGTCCCGCGACCAGTGAATGTCGTCCAGCACGAACACGCTGCGCTCAGTGCGGTGCGCCAGGCACAGTTCGAAGTAGTGCAGCGTGGGCTCGTAGCGGTGGTTGCCATCAAAAAAGGCAAAGTCGAGGGGCGCGCCCAGTGAGGCCAGGGCAGGAGCGAGGGTTTCATCAAGGTTGCCCTCAATTACCTCTACATTCTGCAGGTTCAGCTCGGCGAAAGTCTGGCGGGCCACGGCTGCCGTGGCCGGGCAGCCTTCAAAGGTAAGTATGCGGCTGCGCGAGTCGGCAGAAGCCAGGTAGGACGTGGTGAGGCCCAGGGACGTACCCAGCTCAAGCACGGTGCGCGGCCGGAAATGATTGACGAGCCGGAACAGCAGCTGCGCCAGCTTCGGCGGTTTGGCGGCCGTACGGGCTATGTCCTGGATGCGCCGCTGCCGGCCCGCGCCGGTGTGAGAGCCGGCCCCGAAGTCGCGTACCTGAATGGTCCGGGGGCTATGCAGAAGCTGCCGCCGACGCTGCTCAATCTGCGGGAAAGTCGCAAACTGTCCGTCGTGGTTGATGACGTGCGCATACAGGCCAAAAACAAAAGGAGAATGCAGGCCATGTGCATTCCCCGAGCGAAGCAGAAACCGAACGTAGCTGAGGGCCTGAAAAAGCAAGGGAACAGAATTAGGTAGCCACAAAGAACGTCATCCTGCGGATTCTACACACGGTGCAGCATCCGCAGGATGACGGTGGGTTGAAAGTGGCAGGAAGCTAGTTGAGGCGGTAAGGAACTACCAGCGTGAATTCGGGAATTTCTACGGCAAACGTAGTACCGTCGGCAATGCGCTCCATTTCGTAGGTGCCGCGCATTTTGCCCAGGCCCGACTTCAGGTTGCAGCCCGACACGTACTGGTGCGCCTCGCCGGGCTCCAGCACGGGTTGCTGGCCTACCACACCTTCGCCTTCTACTTCGCGCACCACGCCGTTGGCATCATAGATATACCAATGGCGGCGGAGCAGCTTCACGGTGTACTCGCCGTTGTTGCGGATATCAATTTTGTAGGCAAAAACGTAATGCTCCTGGCCGGGGCTGGAGTAGTCGGGCAGATAATTCGTGGTGACGCTCACGGTGACGCCCTGCGTAGTGGTCGTATTCATGGCTGCTATGCGGTGTGGGTGGGACTAACAGACGAGGGCAGAAATTGGTTTATTTACGCAAACGGCGCCCGTTATGGCCTGCCAGATCCGCAAAATAATTTTCCCGCAGGATGAATGTAAAGATAGAAGAAAGCTGGCGCAAGGTTTTGCAGTCCGAATTTGAGCAGCCCTATTTCCAGCACCTTATTGCCTTCGTGAAAGGCGAATACGCTACTACTACCGTCTACCCGCCCGGCCCGAGCATCTTTCATGCTTTCGAAGCCTGCCCGTTTGATGAGGTGAAAGTGGTGATTCTGGGGCAGGACCCGTACCACGGCAAAGGGCAGGCGCACGGCCTGAGCTTTTCGGTGGCGGAAGGTATCCGTACGCCACCTTCCCTGCAAAATATTTTCAAGGAGCTGCAGGCCGATATTCCCGAAACTCCGCCCGCGCCCAACGGCAACCTCGACCGGTGGGCCCGGCAGGGCGTTTTGCTGCTGAATGCCACCCTCACGGTGCGCGCCGGCGAGCCGGCCAGCCACCAGAAAAAAGGCTGGGAACAGTTTACCGATGCCGTTATCAGGAAGATATCCGAGGAGAAACAGCACGTCGTGTTCATCCTCTGGGGAGCCTATGCCCAGAAGAAATCCGAGCTGATTGACGCCAAAAAGCACCTCATCCTCAAGGCGGCTCATCCTTCGCCCTACGCCGCCGACCGGGGCTTTTTTGGCTCCCGCCCCTTCAGCAAAACCAACGCCTACCTTCAGCAGAAAGGCCTGGAGCCGATACAGTGGTAGGCTTTTATGGACGGTGCTAGTGCTGCTTAGCCAAACCAGCTGAAAAGAAAAGGCTTGCCAAGTGGCAAGCCTTTTCTTTTCAGCTGGTTTCACGCTGGCTACTGAAGGTGTGACGTTAGTCGATAGTATTGAAGATGCGGTTCCAGCGGATTTTGTTGAACGCTTCTGCGTACGGATCCACGGACATCCAGATCAGCACGGCTTTGCCCACAATGTGGTCTTTGGGCACAAAGCCCCAGTAGCGCGAGTCGAGCGAATCGTGGCGGTTGTCGCCCATCATGAAGTAGTAATCCTGCTTGAAGGTGTAGCTTTTCAGCGGCTGGCCGTTTTGCAGCAGTACGCCGTTCTGTATCGTCACGCCCTCATTATGCTCGTAGCGCATGATGATTTTCTGGTAGATGGGCGTATTCTGGGGCGTGAGCTCCACGGTCTGGCCCTTTTTGGGCAGTTGCAGCGGGCCGAAGTTGTCCTTGTTCCAGTTGTTGACAGGAGCCGGCGTGCTATGCGGATAATCCGGGTTGTTCGGGAATACGTCCGGCTCCGCCTGGCCGGGGGCCGCCTTGTCCTGCAGCACGGCCTTCACGTAGGGCTGCTTGCGGAAGAAATTGGCAGTAGCCTCCGTCGCATCAATCATGAAGGTCGGGTCCTGGGTGCCGAAAAGCGGCTCCGGCTTGCCATCAGGCCGGTTGAAGTTCGTAACGTGCTGCTCCTGGAAAGCCTTATACAGGTCGTCGTTGGGCTGGGGCACCTGCAGGAAGTAGCGGTTCTGGCTTTGCGCCGGCTGCGTCATCGGCTTGCCGTTGATGTAGACCTGCGTATCCTTGATTTCCAGCACGTCGCCGGCTACGGCCACGCACCGCTTAATGTAGTTGGTGCGCAGGTCGGCGGGGTGCTGGCTTTCGAACGGCACGTTGAAGACCACCACATCACCGCGCTTCACTTCCGAGAAGCCCGGCAGGCGGTAGCTCGGCAGCTGAATCAGGTCGGAGTAGCTTTTGAGGTCAAAGCCCCAGAGGGTCTGGTGCGTGAGCGGCACCTGCAGCGGCGTTTGGGGTGTGCGCGGGCCGTAGTGTAGCTTGCTCACAAACAGGTAGTCGCCCACCAGCAGCGAGTCCTCCATGGAAGGAGTCGGGATGGTGTAGGCCTCGAAAGTGGCCCAGCGGATGAGCGTGGCAGCCACCACGGCAAACAGAATAGCGTCGCCCCACTCCCGAAAGAAGCCTTTCTTCTTTTCGAGGGGCTTGTTGGAAGCGGAAGCCGCTTTCATGCGTTCTTCCCAGGACTGTTGTACGGCCATAGTGGTGGGGGCAAAAAATGTAGCAGAAGCTTCCGCTCGTGCCGGAGTGTAAATATAACGGCTTATGGGAGCCGCGCGGCCTTCATCAAGTTGCGCGGCCCAAGTCGGCCGCGCGGCTGCCTGCCTTACAGCCCCAGCAGGTCCTTCATCCCGAACACGCCCTGGTGGCCGGGCAGCCACTCGGCGGCCAGCAGCGCGCCATCCACAAATCCGTCGCGGGTGTGCGCCTCGTGCTTGAGCTCCAGCGAGTCGGCCTCCGACGAATACGTGACGATGTGCGTGCCCACCACGGCGCCGGTCCGCTCGCTCAGCACAGCCAGCTCGTTGGGCTGCTGGGCGGCTTCGTTGCGCCAGATGGTTTTGGAGGGGAAGTGGCGCAGAATGGCTTCGGCCGCCGTGAGGGCAGTGCCGCTGGGCTGGTCTACTTTCTGCGTATGATGGATTTCGCGCACCTGCACATCGTAGCCGCCAAACTGATGCATTTTGGTGGCAATGTACTCGTTGAAGTGAAAGAACAGGTTCACGCCCACGCTGTAGTTGGAGGCGTAGAACAGCGAGCCATCGGTCTGCTGGCACAGGGCCGCAGCTTCCTGAAAGTGGTGCAGCCAGCCGGTAGAGCCACACACCACCGGCAGGCCCTGGCGCAGGCAGGCCTGCACGTTGGCAAACGCCACGTCGGGGTGCGTAAATTCGATGGCGCAGTCTACGGTGCTGGGGTCGAAATCGGCAATAGATATTTCCGGACGGGCGGGGTCGATGATGCCGGCAATCTGGTGGCCACGGGCCACGGCGCGGGCCTCAATGGCACGGCCCATTTTGCCGTAGCCAATCAGCAAAAGCTTCATAGGAGTAGTGAAAAAATTGAGCAGACAAGGCTAAATCCAGGGTCTTTTCCGACCATGAACCGGAGCCCGTAGCTTATTTCAGAGTAAGAGTCAGGCCGACGCCGGGAGTAGCAGCGGCAGTGGGCATGCGAAGCAGCGTGGGCTCCCAGCGCAGGCTCAGGTCGTCGCTGATGTCGAAGTCGCGCAGGTGAGCGTCTACCACGGCATCCAGAATCTGCATGGTATAAGCCAGCGCCGTCCAGGCCACAAACGAGTCGCGCTGCCGGCGGTAGACGATGACGCCGCGCTTCACATAGTCGTTGGTGCGGCCCTGGGTGGTTTCCTTTTCCGTGTTGGTATTAGGGTCGCCGTCGGTGCGGGCGTTGTAAACATCCGCAAAGTCGCGGTAAAGCTTCTGGTAGTGTAGCTCGCCGTAGAGCGTGCCTCCCACGGCGCCATACACCAGCGGAAGCTTCCACCAGCGGCGGTTGTAGATCTGGCCCGCGCTAGGTAGCAGCGCCGCCAGCAGGCCCGCCTTAGAAGGCTTGGTCATCTTCAGCCCAAACAGCCGCGCCGTGCGCCGCACCGAGTCGGGCACCACCGTGGTGCTTACGCGCGCCGAGTCGGGGCCCGCCGTGACGGTGGTGGGCGACACTCCGGTATCCGTGGTTTGGGCCCGCGCCTGCTGAGCCAGAGGCAGCGCCAGCAGCGTTGCTGCCGCTAATGTCGAAAGCCTGGAGCACCGATTCATTGGGAGGTATTACGCCGGATGCAGGATGTGCAGGATACGCTGCATGTCCTCCACCGAGTCGAAGGCAATCTTGATTTCGCCCCGGCCCTGCGGCCCTGGCTTCACCATCACGCGGCTGCCGAAACGCTCGGTCAGGTGGCGCTCGGTGCGGCGCAGTTCCGCTACCGGAATAGCCACCGTATTTTCCTGCACAGACTTGGCTTCCGGCGAGTCGGGCTTGGCTACCGGGTTCAGACCGGCCCGCACCAGCTGCTCCACGCGCCGCACCGACAGCTCCTCGGCCACAATCCGATGGAACAGAGCCAACTGCTGCTCGGCATTCTCGATGCTGATCAGGGCGCGGGCATGGCCCATGCTGATGGCCGTATCGCGCAGGCCAATCTGAATATCGGGCGGCAGCTTGAGCAGGCGCAGGTAGTTGGTGACGGTCGAGCGGTTTTTGCCCACCCGGTCGCCCAGCTCCTCCTGCTTCAGGTTGCACTCGCTCACGAGGCGCTGGTAGCTCAGCGCTATTTCAATAGCGTTGAGGTTTTCGCGCTGGATGTTCTCGATAAGCGCCATTTCCAGCATCTGCTGGTCGTCGGCTTTCCGGATATACGCCGGAATGGTATCGAGGCCGGCCAGCTTGGAGGCCTGCAGACGCCGCTCGCCCGAAATGAGCTGGTAGGCGTTGGTGCCGGTCTGGCGCACGGTCACGGGCTGAATAATGCCCTGCACCTTGATGCTTTCGGCCAGTTCCTGCAGCGCTTCCTGGTCGAAGTGCGTGCGGGGCTGGTAGGGGTTGGCCTCGATGTTGCCGACCGGAATCAGCCCAACGGAGTTTACCGGGTGCGGCACCAGGCCCAGCCGGTCGCTCTTTTTCTCGTAGCTGCCTTCAATCAGGGCATTGAGGCCGCGGCCCAGACCACCGACTTTGCGCTTTGCCGCTGCGGGAGCCGCAGCCGGAACGGTTTTATCTTCTTGCTTCTCTGACATACCTGCACTCTGCCTGCCGACAACAGCGCCGGAAAGCGGGATTCAAAAATACACAAACGCGGGGGAAGGCCGGGAAATTTTGTTCCACGAGGGATAAATAATCGTGGAACACCGGGCTGCGGTTTCCTACTATTCAGGCAAAAGAGTGTGGCAGTGGGAGATAAGCCGCATGGAGCAGCAGGTTTGCGCACGCTGGCAGGGTCGGAAAAGTCGGATGGCTACAACAAAAAACGGCCACCGGAATCCGGTGGCCGTGCTTTTCAAAGACGTATCGGAGGCTTACGCCGCCGTATCCTCGGTGGCTTCCTGCGTGCCGGCCGGCTCCACGTTCTTCTCCACAATTTCGCGGGCCAGGTTGAGGTAGCTGATGCTGCCTTTGCTTTCGGCATCGTGCAGAATAACCGGAATGCCGAAGCTCGGCGACTCCGACAGCTTCACGTTGCGCGGAATGATGGTATCGAACACGAGCTGCTGGAAGTGCAGCTTCACTTCCTCCACTACTTGGTTGCTCAGGCGCAGGCGCACATCGTACATCGTAAGCAGAATACCTTCGATTTCCAGATTCTCGTTGAGGCGGCTCTGGATGATCTTGATGGTATTCAGGAGCTTACCCAGGCCTTCGAGGGCGAAATACTCGCACTGCACCGGAATAATAACCGAGTGCGCGGCCGTAAGAGCATTGACCGTAATCAAACCCAGCGAAGGCGAGCAGTCGATGATGATGAAGTCGTACTGGTCGGCGAGGGGGCGCAGGGCCTCCTTCATCTTCTCCTCCCGGTTGGGCAGATTGATCATCTCCACCTCGGCGCCCACCAAATCAATGTGGGAAGGCATCAGGTCGAGGTGAGGCAGGATGTTGGTTTGCAGGATGATGTCCTGGGCATTGATGCCGTCCACCATGCACTCGTAGATGCTGTTCTGAATGTCCTTCGGGTCGAAGCCCACGCCGGAAGTGGCGTTGGCCTGCGGGTCGGCATCTACCAGCAGGGTCCGATATTCCAGCGCCGCCAGGGAGGCCGCGAGGTTAATCGAGGAAGTGGTTTTGCCCACGCCGCCCTTCTGGTTGGCTACCGCAATGATTTTTCCCATGAGTTGAATAGGCTGTTAGCTTTTGGCCGTGCGCTGTACTGCATGCAGCGGCCGGCCGAAAATTAAGCTAGCAGCTGTTAGCTACCGGCTCAAAGCTTGATTTGGCTATAAAGTTACCGTTTCCCCGATGGCCAGCAGCACTAGCTCCTTGCCGGCCTGCTGGGCTTTGGCGCGGGCCTCGGCCTGGTCGATGGTGATGGGCGGGAAGGTGTCGTAGTGCATCCCGATGATTTTTGAAGCCCCGGTCCAGTCGGCCGCCGTCAGCGCATCGTCGATGCCCATGGTGTAATGGTCGCCGATGGGCAGGATGGCGAAGTCGAGCCGGTGACGCTCGGCAATCAGCTTCATGTCGTAGGTGAGGGCCGTGTCGCCGGCGAAATAGAAGGTTTTGCCTTCTGCCTCCACTACAAAACCTGCCGCCAGCCCACCGTACGAGCCGTCGGGCATGGAGCTGGAGTGCGCGGCGGCTACCATTTTCACCGTCCCGAAGGGCAGCTTGACGGTGCCGCCCAGGTTCATGCCGTAGGTGGCTTTCAGGCCTTTCGTCCCAAACCAGCCTACTACCTCGGCCATGCCCACGAAGTCGGCGCCAGTGCGCTTGCCGATTTCCTCGGCATCGGCTACGTGGTCGGCGTGGCCGTGGCTGAGCAGGATGAAATCAGCCGGAATATTGTCCACATCTACGTCTTTGGCCAGCGGGTTCGGACGAATGAACGGGTCGAAAAGGACGCTGCTGCCGCCGGTTTCGAGCAGGAAGCAGGAGTGTCCGTAGTAGGTAAGGTGCATAAAGAGAGGAAAGCAGTTGGCCGGCGCATACCACAACGGCCAGACAGGGTACCTTTGTCACAAATATACGTGATTCCGCCTTTCCCATGCTCCCGATTTCGCGCCTGGCCGCTGCTGCTGTGTTCCTGTTGCTTACGGCGCTGGCCGGATGCCAAAGCCCGGCGCCGGCCACCGACGCGCGCCGCGTATTCCGCTACAACCAGCCCGAAAGCCTGACGTCGCTGGACCCGGCTTTTGCCCGCAACCAGGCCAACACCTGGGCCGTCACCCAACTCTACAACGGCCTCGTGGAGCTTGATGACAGCCTCACACCTGGCCCGAGCATTGCGCGGCGCTACGAAATTTCGCCCGACGGCAAAACGTATACGTTCTGGCTGCGACCCGAAGTACGCTTTCACGATGCCGAGGTGTTTGCGGGCGGCAAAGGCCGGCGCGTAACGGCGCAGGATTTCGTGTACAGCTTCAAGCGGCTGCTCGACGGCCCTACGGCCAGTCCCGGCGGCTGGATTTTCCGGGGCAAGGTGCTCTCAACAGTGGGCGGCGAGCCGGCGGATACGTGCTTTGTGGCCGTAAACGACTCGACGCTGCGCATTCATCTGCAGGAGCCGTTTATTCCGTTTCTGGGCATCCTGACGATGCCCTACGCCTACGTGGTGCCGCGCGAGGCGGTGCAGAAGTACGGCAAGGACTTCCGGGAGCATCCGGTGGGTACGGGGCCGTTTGTGTTCCGGGAGTGGGACGAAGGCAATGCCATCATCTACCACCGCAACCCCGGCTACTGGAAAAAGGACGCGCAAGGCCGGCCGCTGCCGTACCTCGACGCGGTGCAGATCAGCTTTATCCAGGACCGCAAAACCGAGTTCCTGACCTTCATGCAGGGCAAGCTTGACTTCCTGAGCGGCATCCGCAGTGGCTCCCGCGACCTTATTCTGTACCCCGATGGGGCCGTGCGGGAAGACTTCCGGGGCAAGTTTCAGCTGCAGAAAGTGCCCTACCTGAACACCGAGTACCTGGGCATGCAGCAGGACCCCGCCAACCTGCGCGGCGACAACGCCGAAACCGGCCGCGCCCTGCGTGACAAGCGCGTGCGGCAGGCGCTGAACTATGCCCTCAACAAGCCGGAGTTTCTGGCTTATTTCCTCAACAACGTGGGTAAGCCCGGCAATTCGGGCTTCGTGCCGGCCTCGCTGCCCTCGTTCAGCCCGACGCTGGTGCCCGGCTATACCTACCAGCCCGAGAAGGCGCGGGCGCTGCTGCGCGCCGCCGGCTACGGGCCCGGCAAGCCGCTGCGCCTGCGCCTGAGCACCGTGGCCGAAACCAAGGAATACTGCGAGTACTACCAGAAAAAGTGGGCCGAAGTGGGCGTGCAGGTGGAAATAGACGTGAACCAGGGCGCGGCGCACGGGGAGCTGATCGACAACGGCCGCGCCGCCTTCTTCACCCGCAGCTGGCTCGGCGACTACCCCGACGCGGAAAACTACCTGGCTCTGTTCTACAGCAAGAATTTCGCGCCCGCCGGCCCCAACAAAACCCACTTCAAAAGCCCGGCTTACGACCGGCTGTATGAGCAGGCCAGGCTGGAGCAGAACACCGAAAAGCGCTACGACCTGTACCGCCAGATGGACCGCATAGTGGTGGAAGAATGCCCCGTGGTGGCCGTGTACTACGACGAAGTGGTGCGCCTCACCCAGAACAACGTGCGCGGCCTCACGCCCAACCCCATGAACCAGCTGGTGCTGGAGCGCGTGCGCAAGGAGTAGCTGCGTACCGGAGTAACTGCGTAAAAAACCACTTCGTCCGCTTGAATGAGCTGCAGGGCTACATCCAGGCGGACGAAGTGGTTTTACGCAGTTACTCTCTACTGGTCGGCTGTGACACCCAGTCCGTCGGTAATCTGCTTCTCGATGTAGCGGAAGAAGCTAGTCAGCTCCGCAGGCTCTCCGGATTCCGCGCTTACTTTCTTGGCCGGGCCACCGGATTGCCGGATGGTAGCGCTGGTTGAAGGCAGGTCGGTGGCGCCATCGGAGTAGCTGCCTTTTAAGTCGGTAAAGTTAATTTCCCGTGCCTGCGCCAGCATCGTATTAACCGCGGCTGCCGAAATTCTGAACTCACGCTTGCCGGCCACCGGCGCGTGGCGCCACCCTTCGTAGCTGACGCGGCCATCGGGGTAGATGGTGGCGGTGTAGTGGGGGCAGGTGCCCAGGCAGGGCGTTTTGGTGAAGATGATGCTGGGCTCTTCCTGGGGCTCCGCAACCGGCACCTCATCGGCGGCCTGCGCAGTAGTAGGCGTGGTGGGGGCAGATGTGGTTTTAGGCGGCTTCACTCCGCCCGTGGTAGCTACCGGCGCTTCTTCCTGCAGAGTCAGCTGCCCGGCCAGAGCTTTGCCCGGCTTGGTCGTTGGGGCAGCGGGCTGCTCCGTGAGCACCGTGGTCAGGGTACCGCCGGCAGTTGCCACGGGCGGGGTAGTTGCAGGCGGGTTCGTTACTACAGGGGTGGGTGTGCTGACGGTGGGCTGCCCGGCGCCGGGAGTGGCCGGGGTAGGGCGCGTGGGTTTGGTAGGAGCCACGGGTGGGTTCGTAACAGGCGGGCTGGTTACGGGTGGGCGCACCGCCGGATTTGGGCGCACCGGACCGGTGGCAACTGGTGGCGTAGTCCGGACGGGCGGCGTGGTCCGGACGGGCGGAGCCGTGGGGCCGGGCGCGGGAGTAGGGCGCACGGGCGCGGGCGGCGTACTGGTTACCGGGGGCGTTTCCCAGCGGCCGTTCCCCTGCTGGGCAGGCTGGTATGCCTGCGGCTGATAACGCTGCGGCCGGGAACGAGGCGGACGGGGAGCAGGAGTAGTAGCCGCAGCATCAGTACCGGCCGGCACGTAGTAGTTGACGGTGCAGGCGGGCAGCGTGCCGACACCAAGAGCCAACAGAAACAGGGGTAAAAAAGGGCGCATAGCGGAAAGGAAGAAGGAGTACGAAACGGCAATTTCCAAAAAGCGGACCAATTCAACGCTTTCTGAATATTTAGAAACGAAAAGGGCCTTCTGCACACTGCAGAAGGCCCTTTTTTTGATTTCAATTCAACTACGAGCGGCGGGTTGGCTTCTTGGGCTTGGGCTCCACGGTGGCCGAGGTACCCGCGTCGGCGCTGCCGCCGGTGCGGCCCTGGGCGTCGCGCTCCTGTGCGGCGCGCATGGCGTCCTGCAGGCGCGCTCCGAAGCCGGAGGGCTTCTTGTCCTTGTTCTTCACCTTGTTGGCTTCCAGTTGCGCCCGGATCTTGGTGTCATCCACGAAGCGGCGCGTGAGAGCCTGCTGGCCCAGCGTGGCGAGGTTCGATACGAGGTAGTACCACGTCAGGCCGGCCGCGAAGCTGTTCAGCACAAACATGAAAATCACCGGCATCAGGTACGAGTAGAACTTCATCGGGCCCTGCATGGCGGCCGGGTTCATCTGGTTGCTCTGCCACGTCATCAGCAGCGTCGAAAGCGTCATCAGGACCGTGAACAGGCTGATGTGACGGCCCAGGAACGGCACTTCAAACGGCAGCTTGATCAGGTCGTCGTAGGTGCTCAGGTCCTTGGCCCACAGGAAATGCTCCTGCCGCAGCTCAATGGCGTTGGGGAAGAACTGGAACATGGCAAACAGAATGGGCAGCGTCAGCAGCGTGGGTACGCAGCCGCTCAGCGGGCTCACTCCGAAGCTGGAATACAGCTTCATGGTTTCCTGCTGCACCTTCATCTGGTCGTCGCCGGCCTTTTCCTTGATGGCGTCGATTTCCGGCTTGAGCACCTTCATCTTGGCCTGCGACACGTAGGTTTTGTAGGTCAGCGGCCACGTCACGAGCTTGATGAGCACCACCAGCAGCGCGATGATGATGCCGTAGGAGCTGATAAACTGCTCCAGCGTGTGGAACACGGGCAGCACCACAAACTGGTTTATCCAGCGGAACAAGCCCCAGCCCAGGTACACGTTGCGGTCGAAGCCGGGCGTTACGTCCTGCAGGATCGGCAGCGAGTTCGGGCCGAAATAGTAGCGGAAGCTGGCTTTGCCCTGCTGCGCGTCGGCGGCCGGAATGCTGAGCGAGCTGGTCAGGGTTTTGATGTAGGTGGTATCGGCCAGGTCGACGGTAGACGTGAACTTGCCGTTCGAGAACTTGTCGTTGGCGATGATGCCGGCCACGAAGAAGTCGTGCTTGTGGGCGGCCCACTTCACCGGCTCCGTGATGGTCACTTCCTCGGGGTTCTCCGAAGCCTCGGCCAGTGCGCCGTGGTCGTCGTTGGCGAGGTAGTGGTTGATGGTGGTGTGGTTGCGGTTCTGCTTCTGGTCCTGCTCCGTCTGGCGCACGCGGTCCACGAACGTGAACGTGAGCGGCTCCTGCGACATGGCCTGCTGCAGCCCCGTGAAACGCAGGTCGTAGCCCAGCTCGTAGGAGCCGTCGGCCAGCGTATACACTTCCTCAATCTGGCCGCCGGCCACGCTGGCCGTGAAGCTCAGGCGCTGGCCTTTCTTGTCGCCCTCGGCAAACGGCTGCACCGCGCCAGGCTGGAAATACAGATCCGACAGGCGCACGGTCTGGCCCCCGATGGTGCGGAAGCGGGTATCAATCTGGGCGCTCTGGGCGTCCAGCAGATCCAGCGGCTTGCCGAAGAAGGTCTTGTAGTTTTTCAGGCGCACAGCCTCCACGCGGCCTCCTTTGGTCGAGAAGGTGACGGCCACGTTGTCGTTCTGCAGCTGCACCTGCTGGGCCGTGCCCTGGGCGGCGCCGGCAAACACGCCCAGCGTGCGGGCCGCCGCCGTCGAGTCGAAGGTAGCGGCTGAGGCGGGAGTGGTGCCGGGGGCAGTGCTGGCGGCTGTGGTGGGCTTGTCGGCCGGTAGTTCCTTAGGCGTTTCGGGCTTGAAGAAATACAGGTAGACGAGGAGCAAGGCTGCTATCAGAAACAGGCCGGTTGCTGAATTTCTGTCCATTCAGGTAAAAATGAGGGCAAACAAGGAATGCGTGAACCGCGCCAACCGCAAAAATCCGGCAACGCTGCCGCAAAGGTCGGGTTTGTCAGGTTAATAATTGTAGGTCGGCGCTTTTGGCAGAACAAATTGCCCTAAGTAGAACGTCATCCCGAGCGGAGGCGAAGCCGTAGCCGAGGAATCTCGCTAGTGTGGTACATAATAGCACCACAACATCAGCACGCGAGATTCCTCGACTACGGCTTCGCCTCCGCTCGGAATGACGTTCTCTTACTTCAGGTCCGCTCCAACTAGCCTTTCCGGTACTGGATGGCGGCGCGCACGAAGCGCACGAACAGCGGATGCGGGTTCTGCACGGTGCTTTTCAACTCGGGGTGAAACTGCCCGGCCACAAACCACGGGTGGTTGCTGAGCTCCACCACTTCCACGAGGCCGGTTTCGGGGTTGAGGCCCGAGGGAATCATGCCGGCGGCTTCGTACTGTTTCAGGTACTCGTTGTTGAACTCGTAGCGGTGGCGGTGCCGCTCACTGATGTGGTTGCGGCCGTAGGCTTTGGCCGCCTTGGAGCCCTTGCGCAATTCGCAGTCGTAAGCCCCCAGGCGCATGGTGCCACCTTTCAGCGTAATGGTTTTCTGCTCCTCCATCATGGCAATGACGGGGTGCGGCGTCTGGGCGTCCATCTCCGTAGAAGAAGCATCCTGCAGCCCCAGCACGTTGCGGCCAAATTCCACCACGGCCACCTGCATACCCAGGCAAATTCCGAAGAACGGAATGTTGTTTTCGCGCACGTATTTGACCGCCGCAATCTTGCCCTCGAAGCCCCGCTCGCCGAAGCCGGGCGCTACCAGCACCCCATCAACGCCGTGCAGCTGCTGGGCTACGTTTTCGGCGCTCAGATGGTCGCTCTGAATACTGCGTACCGTCACTTTGCACTCGTTCTGGGCGCCGGCGTGCACGAAGGCTTCGATGATGGATTTGTAGGCGTCGGGCAGCTCTACGTATTTGCCCACCAGCGCAATGGTTACTTCCTCCGTGGGGTTTTTCAGGCGGCCCAGGAATTCCTTCCACACGTCCAGGTCGGGCTGGGCCGCGCCGCCCTGCAGCTTCAGCTTCTTGATAACCCGCTCGTCGAGGTGCTCTTTCAGCATGAGCAGCGGCACCGAGTAGATGCTGTCGGCGTCGAGGCTCTCGATAACGGAGTTGATGTTGACGTTGCAGAACAGCGCGATTTTGCGGCGCATCTCGGCCGGAATCGGGTATTCGGAGCGGCACACCAGAATATCGGGCTGCAGGCCGGCGCTGCGCAGGTCGCGCACCGAGTGCTGGGTGGGCTTGGTTTTCAGCTCGCCGGCCGCTTTCAGGTAGGGCAGCAGCGTGAGGTGAATCACGAGGGACGAGTTTTCGGGCAGCTCCCAGCGCAGCTGCCGCACCGACTCCACGAAGGGCAGGCTCTCGATGTCGCCGATGGAACCCCCGATTTCGGTAATCACCACGTCGAACTGCCCGGTCTGGCCCAGCAGCAGCATGCGCCGCTTGATTTCGTCGGTGATGTGCGGCACCACCTGCACGGTTTTGCCGAGGTAGGCGCCTTCCCGCTCCTTCGTGATGACGTGGTCGTAGATGCGGCCGGTGGTCACGTTGTTGGCCTGCGAGGTCGGTACGTTCAGGAACCGCTCGTAGTGGCCCAGGTCGAGGTCGGTTTCGGCGCCGTCGTCGGTTACATAACACTCGCCGTGCTCATAGGGGTTGAGCGTGCCCGGGTCGATGTTGATATAGGGGTCGAACTTCTGGATGGTGACGCGGAAGCCGCGGGCTTGCAGCAGCTTGGCCAGGGAGGCCGAGATGATGCCTTTGCCCAAAGAGGAGGTTACTCCTCCGGTCACGAAAATGTACTTGGCCGTTGCAGCCGTGGGGGTAGGGGTTCGGTCTGGCATAACGGGAGCCAAAGCTACGGCTTTCTGCCGGGTGGGAAGCGGAAAGTTTTTGGTATAGGGCCGCGCCAGACGCACATGCCCGGCCACGCCTCCGCCCTCACCCGGCACAGCGAAGCGTGTGCAGGGTGAGGGTGGCCCGACCTGCGTTGCCCGACACGGCCGCCCCGCCTCGCTACCTGGCGCGTTGGGGCTTCAGGCCTGAACTTCCCAGGGCACAAGTTGCCGTTGGGATGGTTGCCGAAGATTTATTGCGTACTTAACGCCGCTTCCCGAAACGTATAAGTAGGTTGAGTTTCGGGAATGTAACTGGTAGGGGTGTTCTAAAACAGCAGTGCCGATAAAATGAGTAGACTGAATTGGACTGACGACAAATTAATATCTCGGCTTATAAACAATAAGACGGATAAGTCTCGTTGGGATAATATTTATGTTTTAAGAAAACGGCCAAGTGAAGAGCTGTTTGCAAGGTGTGTAGATTTAATCAAATCTAACTATCCGAAAAACAGAAAAATTGGTATCGATATTTTGGCTCAATTGGGTGTTTCTTCAAGGCCTTTTTTGAAGGAAACTTTAGATGTATATTTTGACTTGCTTGATGTAGAAACCGACCCAGATGTCTTAATGAGTTTGCTCTATTCTATAGGTAAAAACAATGATGAACTCGGCAAAGAACAGATTCATAAACTATGTTCATTTATTCACAATGACAATGCTTTGGTAAAGGAAGGGTTGGTTTCTGCATTACTTGGTATTAACAACCTAACTGCAATTGCAACCTTAATAAAACTCTCGTCATTCAAGTCGAGTCACGTAAGAAATTGGGCGACATTTGGCCTTGGTACTATGATCGAAACAGATAACAAGGCTATAAGAGAAGCTCTATGGAAGAGAGTTAACGACAAACATCAGGAAACAAGGCTTGAAGCAATTGTAGGATTGGCAAAACGAAAAGATGAACGGGTAAATGATATTATAACATGCGAAATAAATAATGGAGAATACGGTATTCTGCTATTCGAAGCCATTGTTGAAACTAAAGATGGAAAATTTCTGCCATTGCTGAAGCAAAATTTAAAGGCTATAGAGGGCGACCAAACCATAAATCCTGAATGGAGAAGAGCCTTAGAGAACTGCATTATTGATTTGGCTAAGTTGATGAAGACCGATTTAGAAGAGCACTTGGCAACAAAAACTGAGATAGGTGAATAATTCTTGCCAGATATTGACAAGAATTATTCACCTGCCTCAGTTTTTATTGCCACCCTATGGCTCGTTCCCTCACCGATTCCTGGCTCGCGGATATATGCGCCCATTTTGGACTGAAAGCCTACGACCTGGCCCACTATGTAGGGGTGGATGCCGGGCAGCTTAGCCGGATCGGCACGGGCCAACGCTCGCTCACCCCACTCACCGAAGAAGCCCTGGCCCCGCTGGTGGCGGCCCTGCCCGCGCCCGCCCCGGCCGGAGGTGCGCTGCGGCTGGCCTCGGCAGCTGCCCCACCCGCGCCCGCGCTGGCCCCGCCCGAGGCCGCCCCGCTGGCCGCCCGCCTCGACTACTGCCGCCACCACGCCCGCCGCCTGCGCCGGCAGCTGGCCCCGCTGGAAGCGCAGGCCACCCAGGCTGCCCGCTGGGCGGTGGCCCTGCCCGCGCTGCGGGCCGCCCTGCCGCCCGACCCCGGCCCCGCCGCCGAGCCCGACCCCACTACCGCCTGGCCGGCCTGGCAGGCGTGGCATCGCCACCGCTGGCTGGAGCGGCGCCCCACCGTGCTGCCGCCCGACCTGAGCGCCCGCTACCACCTGCTGCGCCTACGCGCCGAGGCGCTGGAAGCCGAGGCCGAAGGGCTGGCCGGGCTGCTGCGGTAGGGGCGGGGCTTGCCCCCGCCCATCGTTCGCGCCGTTGTGTAGGGTGCGTGCAACGCCGGGCGGAGGCAAGCCCCGCACGCTACGATTTTTGCCTTCCGGCCGCTTGCACCATTGCCGCACTCTTGTACATTTAAGAGCATTTATTTTCTACCCCTTACCCCTCATTTGTTTCCTATGGCGTACGATGTAAAAACCCTTAAAGACCGGGCGCAGTGCCTGGAAGCCAAAGCCAGCCTGGAGGCGGAGCTGGATGGCTACCAAAACCGCGACCAGAACCTGGCCTACCAGGACCGCCGCGAAGGCCGCGCCGGGGCCTCGGCCACCTCGCGCCTGGCCACGGCGACGGACCGCGTGAAGTATCTGACCGACCAGCTGGCGCGCCCCGATCTGGCCGCCGCCGACCGCCGCCGCTACGAAGACCAGCTGCTGACGGCCAACTATCAGAAAGCCCGCTTGCAAAACCGCACCGCCGACACCGGCGGGGCCGCCGCCTTCCTGGCCGACGTGGACGCCGACCAGATTGACGCGCAGGTTGACCTGCTCAGCGGCGCCATTGCCGCCGTGCAGGCCCACCACGACACGCTGCCCGCCTAAAGCCACCCGGCACTTGTAACACGAAGGCCCTCCCCCGTAAGAAGGGGAGGGCCTTCGTGTTGCATAGAAGCTGTTCAGAACGTCCAACGCATTGTCATCCTGAGCGGAGCGAAGGACCCTATTACGTGTCCACAGCTTCGTTCAGCCTCGATAAGGTCCTTCGCTCCGCTCAGGATGACAGGGCTTTTAGACGTTCACTCTTGGCAGGCTACGCCTGCTTCGGCTCGGGGCCGCGGAATACGTCGGTGCCTTTCACTTCGGGCAGCTTCACGGGGCGGCCTTCGCGCGCCGACTGGTAGATGGCCTCCATGATGCGCTGGTCCTGCAGGCCTTCCTCGCCGGGCGTGTGCGGCTGCTTGTCGTCCAGCACACACTCCGAGAAGTGGTCCATTTCGGCGGCAAACTGGTTGCTGGCCGGGATAGTAATCTGGTTCTGCAGCTTGGCCGGCCCTTCGGCGTGCGAGGTCTGCAGCTGCTGGCCCTGGTAAGCGTAGGCATTGTTCAGGTGCAGCCAGCCCCGCTCGGCACTCACGCGGTAGAAGCGCGAGTCGTGGGTGTTGTAGTGCGTGATGCTGTCCACCGTAATGCCGCCGGGAAAGCGCATCTGCCACGACATCAGCTCCTCTACTTCCTTGAACAGCGGGTTGCCGGGCGTGCTGTGCATGTAGCCGGATACTTCGGTGGGTTCGGTGCCCAGCAGAAAGCGGCTGGTGTTCAGGCAGTACAGGCCGATGTCGGGGAGGGCGCCGCCGCCGGCCAGGGCTTTCTTGTGGCGCCAGTGGTCGGGGTTGGCGGAGCTTTGGCTGTTCTGGGCCTGAATGTATTTCACTGCCCCGTACTTGTTGTCGCGCACCATCTTGCGCACCTCCCGGTTGTAGGGCTCATACTGAATCCGGTAGGCAATCATGAGCTTGCGGTTGGCTTTTTTGCAGGCGTCAATCATGGCCTGGCACTCCTGCACGGAGTTGGCCATGGGCTTTTCGCAGAGGATGTGCTTGCCGGCCTGCGCCCCCCGGATGGTGTATTCGGCGTGCATGGAGTTGGGCAGCACGATATAAATCACCTGCACCTCGGGGTTGTCCCTGAGCTTGTCGTAGTCCTGGTAGCTGTAGCAGCTTTCGGGCCTGATGCCGTACTGCTGGGCCACTTTCCTGAGCTTTTCGGGCGAGCCGCTCACCAGCGCTACCGGCTTCGATTTTTTGCACGCGCCAAAAGCGGGCAGCAGCTCTTCCAGCGTGAGGTGGCCCAGGCCCACCAGCGCGTAGCCCACCCGCTTGTCGGGCGGCAGCGGAGTAGGGGTGGGGCCTGATTTGGGGTCTACGTCCGACTTCCAGGCTTCCAGCTCGATGGGCTTATCGAGGCCGGCGGGCACCTTGGCCGGTGGCGACACGGCTTCCGAGGACGGCACTTTCTGCCCGTCAGGGGCCGCATACACCGTGGCCGCCTCTACTTCCGAGGCCGGCGTGCCGGTGGTTGGCGTGGTGGCGGCCCCGGTTTTTGGCGCGTCCGACTGGCAGCTGGCCAGCGTGCCGGCCGCTACGCCCACGGCCAGCCCGCGCCCGGTCAGACTCAGGAATTCTTTGCGCGAAACCTCCTGGCTGGCGTGGCGCAACACGGTGTTCAACAGTTCGTTGGTGATGGACATACAAAACGGAAAACAGGTAGCAGGTATGCATTCCCATACTTCCCGGGCCGGGGCCAGGTTGCCGGAAGCCCGGATTTGCAAGAACCGTCCTGCTGATGTAAAAGACCTGCCCTGCTGGTTTGAATGGAACGTCATGCTGAGCTTGCCGAAGCATCTCTACCTCTGGCTAAGAGCGTGTTTGGGAATTATAAAAGAACGTCATGCTGAGCTTGTCGAAGCATCTCTACCGCTTCGTATGAGGCTTTTCAACCAAGCGGTAGAGATGCTTCGACAAGCTCAGCATGACAGAAACGGCGTTTTCGCAAATTTCCAAACACGCTCTAACTGATTACTACTGCAACGAAGCGGTAGAGATGCTTCGACAAGCTCAGCATGACGTTCTATTCACATCAGCAGGACGGTAGCGGGCCGTTCGGGCAACATCCAGACACGGGCTTATCGGGGCCAGCAGTTGAAAAGGGCCGGGCTTTTGCCCAAGTTGCGGGAGTTTTTGCCCGTGACTCCCCTGTTGATGCCGTTTCTTTTTGTTGTTCGCCGCGCGCTGCTTGCGGGGCTGTTGTTGCTGCCCGCGCTGGGCGTACGGGGCCAAAAAGCGCCGGCCGTAGCGCCCCGGGTAGCGAATCCGGCGTGGCTGGAGGCGCTGGTGGCTACGTCGCCGGTGCTGCGCCAGCACCATGTGGGCGTGGCGCTGGCCGATGCCGCTACCGGCGAAAAGCTGTATGAGTTTAATGCCGACCGGTATTTCACGCCGGCCAGCACCATGAAGCTGTTCAGTATTTATGCCGGCCTGCACATGCTGTCTGATTCGGTGCCCAGCCTGCACTACGTGGTGCGCCACGACTCGCTGCTATTCTGGGGCACCGGCGACCCGACGCTGCTGCACGGCGACGTGCCCAGCCGCCGCGCCTTCACTTTCCTGCAAAACCGCCCCGAAAAGCTGTTCTACGCCGCCGTGCCCAGCGTGCCGGCCTACGGCCCCGGCTGGACCTGGGACGACTACAACTACTACTACCAGCCCGAGCGCGGCCCGTTCCCCATCTACGGGCACACCGTGCGCTTCTACGGGCAGGCCGGCCAGCCGCTGCCCCGGGTGGCGCCCCGTTTCTTTCGGCCGCTGACCGAAGCCGTGGCCGCCGGCACGCCCAACCCCACCAACGACCATATCCGGCGGCCGGAGCTGGAAAACCGCTTTTTCGCGTATCCGGGCACTGCCAAGTGGGTGGATGAAACGCCCTTCCGCACCAGCCCCGCGCTGCTCCAGCAACTGCTCCAGGATACGCTGCGCCGCCCCGTGGGTGTAGTGCCGTTCCGGCTGCGCCCCCAGGACAGCGTGCGAGTGGTGCGCGGGCTGCCCGTCGATTCGCTGTACCGCCGCCTGCTGCGGGTGAGCGACAATTTTCTGGCCGAACAGCTGCTGCTGCTGTGTTCCAGCCGCCTCGGGCCGGATTCGCTGAGCACCGTCCGGCCGATTCGGGTGATGCAGAAGCTGTTCCTGGCCGACCTGCCCGATGTGCCGCGCTGGGTGGATGGCTCCGGCCTCTCGCGCCTCAACCTGCTCACGCCCCGCACCATGACCGGCCTGCTGCTCAAGCTGCACCAGGAAGTGCCCGAAGCGCGCCTGCTGAGTTTGCTGGCGACGGGCGGCGGGCAAGGCACCCTGCGCCGCCGCTACCGCCCGGTAGCCGGCCGGGCGTGGCTGTGGGGCAAAACGGGTACGCTCACCAACAACCACAACCTCTGCGGCTACCTGCGCACCAAATCGGGCCGGCTGGTGGCGTTCAGTTTCTTCAACAACAACCTGCCCGGTAACGATGCGCCCGTGCGCACAGAAATGGAGCGGATTCTGACCCAGGTGCGCGAGCGGCTGTAGGGGCAGCCGTAAGCAGCCTGCACTTTGGCCAGGCCACGGCCATCAACCAGGCCGACTTCGACGGGGTGAACCTGATTGCCATTCAGGCTCTGTACCGCCAACTGCTGGAGCTGAAGGCCGAAGACGCCCGCCTGCGCCAGTATGTGCAGCAGCAGGCCACCCAGCAGCAGGTGCAGCAAGCCGTATCGGCCACCACCGCGCTGGAGGAGCGCCTGCGCCGCTCCGAAGCCTAGCTCAGCCTCCAGGCCCAGCGCTAACCCGGCCGCCAGCCGCCGCGCTGCTGTTCTGTTCATTCCGGCAGCGGCAACCCCGCCGGGGGGCAGCCCGTTTGTTTCCTCTATCTTCTGGCCGCAAGAGGCGCGTGGCGAAAGCGGCGCGGCCAGGTTGCCATTCTCCTTTACGTTTGCCTATGCTTTCTGCCGCAGCCGCTGCTCTGGCCCCCGATTCCGTTTTGCTGCGCGAGTTGCTGGAAGTGTCGCTCACCGGCATCATTCTCTACTCGCCGCAATACAGCCCCGACGGCTCGGGGGAAATACTCGATTTCACGTTTGAGTACCTCAACCCCGCGGCCCAGCGCATGATGCGCATGCCCGAGATTCCCACTCTCAGCCACATGGGGCAGTGGCCGCACAGCAAGGAGCACGGCACGTTTCAGTTTCACGTGGAGGCCTACGAGTCGGGCGAGCCGCGCGAGTACAACATCAACTACCAGGCCGACGGCTACGACAACTACTACCGCCTGGCTGCCCGCCGCGCCGGCGACGGGCTGTGGGTGAGCTTCACCGATACCGCCGACCAGCCCCGCTCGCCCGTGGAAATTGCCCTGCGCGAGGCCCAGGCCCGTGAGCGGGACCTGCGGGCGGTGGCCGAGCGGGAGCGGGCCCTGCTGCAGACGGTAGTTACCCAGGCGCCGGCGGGCATTTGCCTGTTTCAGGGGCCGGAACACGTCATCACTCTGGCCAACGGGCGGATTTGCACCATGTGGGACCGTCCGGCTGCCGAGGTACTCAACCGCCCGCTGCTGGAGGTAGTGCCGGAGTTGATGGGACAAGGCTTTACCGAGCTGCTCGACGAGGTGGCCCGCACCGGCCAGCCGCACCACGGCACCGAAGTGCCGGCCCAGCTGCGGCAGAATGGCCGGCTCGAAACGCACTACTTCAACTTCGTGTACCAGCCTGTGTACGACGCCGCGGGGGCCCTGCTCGGCATCTTCGATCTGGTGGTGGACGTTACGGATCAGGTAGCAGCCCGCCTCCACCTGCAGCAGCTCAACCAAGAGCTGGAAGCGCGGGTGCAGGAGCGTACCCGGGAGCTGCAGGCGGCCAACGCGGGCCTGACCCGCACCAACGTGGACCTGGACAACTTCATCTACACGGCCAGCCACGACCTCAAAGCCCCGATTTCCAACATTGAGGGCCTGCTGTATCTGCTGCAGGAGGAGCTGCCCGCCACGGTGGCCCGGGATGAGGCGGTAGAGCCTATCCTGACGCGTATGCTCGAGGCGGTGGAGCGCTTCAAGCGCACCATTGAGCACCTCACGGAGGTATCGAAGCTGCAGAAGGAACATGCGCCCGCCGCCACGGCCGTGAATCTGGCCGCCGTGGTTGAGGATGTCCGGCAGGACCTGCTGCCCCAGCTGCAGGCCGCCGGCACCCGGCTGGAAGTAGACGTGGCGGTACCGGCCGTGCAGTTTTCCGAGAAGAACCTGCGCAGCATCATCTACAACCTGCTCTCCAACGCCATCAAGTACCGCCACCCCGAGCGCCCTTCCCGCATTGCCCTGCGCGCCCAAGTGCGCGACGACCATACCGTGCTGGAGGTGCACGACAACGGACTGGGCGTCGACCCGGCCCACCTGCCCCGCCTGTTTACCATGTTTCAGCGTTTCTACAACCACGTGGAAGGCACCGGTATCGGGCTCTACATGGTCAAGCGCATGGTCGAAAACGCCGGGGGGCGCGTGGAGGTGCTCAGCCAGTTCGGGACCGATACCACGTTCACCGTTTTTCTGCCCCATGAGAGCCGGCATGCCGCTCCTGTGCCGGCTTCTCTTACGTAGTGCCCTATGGCGTATCTGCCCTGTATTCTGCTGGTCGACGACGACGACACGACCAACTTTCTCAACCAAGCCCTGCTGCGGCGCATGGCCGTCAGCGACGCCGTGCTGGTAGCCACCGACGGCCACCAGGCGCTGGAGCTGCTGCAGACACATTGTGCGCAGCCTACCGCATCTGCCTGCCCGGTCCTGATTCTGCTGGATATGAAGATGCCCCGCATGAGCGGCGTTGAGTTTCTGCAGGCCTACGCCCGGCAGCCCACCCGCCACCCCGGGGCCATCATTATCATGCTCACCACTACTCTAAACCCCAAGGACCTGGAGCAGCTGCACGGCCAGCCCGTTGCGGGCTACCTCACCAAGCCCCTCACCCGCGACAAAATCAACCAGGTGCTGCACGCGCATTTCGGCCAGCCCGCCCCGGCCCGCCTGGCTGCGGGTTAAAGTCGAAAAAACCACGGTTTTTTAGCTTGTTCCGGGTTTTTTCGTCAGACTTTACTTTAGACAATCCATTAAGTGTCTTTCACCTTTCCCTCCGCTGCCAGGGCGCTGAGCGCCGCGTTAAGCCTGCTGTGTGTACCGGCCTGCCAATCGAACCCGGAAGCAGGGGCAGAAGCACAAGCCGCTAGTGCCACGCCCGTTGCAACAGATACGGCCTTGGCTACCCAGCCCGCTACTTCCGTTGCGGCGCCCGACTCGGCGGCGCTGGCGCGGCAGTTTGTGCCTACCGGCTACCGCCTGCTCGACATGGAAACCGGCGACCTGAACCGCGACGCCTACCCCGACAAGCTGCTGGTGCTGGACAGCATTACGGCCGATGCCCAGGGCAATGAATCCCGCCGGCCTCTGCTGCTGCTCACCGCCAACGCCCAGGGCCAGTACGCCCTGGCCGCCCGCAACGACCGCACCGTGATGTGCAGCGACTGTGGCGGCATGATGGGGGACCCGTACCAGGGCCTGACCATCAAAAACGGCTATTTTTCGGTGGAGCACTACGGCGGCAGCGCATGGCGCTGGACGCACATCATCACGTTCAAATACGACCCCACCGACCACCACTGGTACCTGCACCGGGCCGGCGGCGACAGTTTTCATGCCGCCAACCCTGACAGCGCAACCACTCACGTAGAAACACCCCGCGACTTCGGCCGCATTCGGTTTGAGCGGTATAAGGGGGATGTAGGGTGGGATGAGTAGCCGCGTCTGAGCAGAAAAGCCAGTG
Source organism: Hymenobacter psychrotolerans DSM 18569 (assembly GCF_900142395.1). Classification (GTDB taxonomy): domain Bacteria; phylum Bacteroidota; class Bacteroidia; order Cytophagales; family Hymenobacteraceae; genus Hymenobacter; species Hymenobacter psychrotolerans. Next base: position 76,476 of record NZ_FRAS01000008.1, read on the forward strand.
TCCTAGTACAACACCCGGAATTTAATCGTGTGCTCTACCTGCTTCAGCTCGCTGATGACTTCGGGGTCGTATTCCTTGTCGATGTCGGTGATGACGTAGCCGATGTGCTCGTTGGTTTTCAGGTACTGGCCCAGGATGTTGACGTGGCGCTCGGCCAGCACGTTGTTGATGCGGGCCAGCACGCCGGGCACGTTGTGGTGAATGTGGATGAGGCGGTGGGCCTGCTGCTCCGGCAGCTGAATGTTGGGGAAATTGACGCTCTGCTGCGTGTTGCCGGTATTTACGTACTGCATAATGCGCTCCGGCACAAACTCGGCAATGTTGCGCTGCGCCTCCGCCGTGCTGCCCCCGATGTGGGGCGTAAGCAGCACGTTGGGCAGGCCGCGCAGCTCGCTCTCGAAGCTTTCCTGGTTGGTTTTGGGCTCGTACGGAAACACATCCACGGCAGCCCCGCCCAGGTGGCCGGAGCGGAGCACGGCGGCCAGCGCCGGCACATCCACAATGTGGCCGCGGCTGTTGTTGAGCAGGATAGCGCCCGGCTTCATCATAGCTAATTCGGCGGCCCCAATCAGATTGGTGTTGGCGGCGCGCCCATCCACGTGCAGCGTCACGATGTCGGCCTGCTGGAGCAGCTCCGGCAGCGTGCGGCACTTGGTGGCGTTGCCGAGCTGCAGCTTTTCGGCCACATCGTAGTAGAGCACCTGCATGCCCACGGCCTCCGCTACTACCGAAAGCTGGGAGCCAATGTTGCCGTAGCCGATGATACCCAGCTTCTTACCCCGGATTTCAAACGCGCCCTTCGCCGACTTGTCCCACTCGCCCGCGTGCATGCTGTTGCTCTTTTCGGGGATGCGGCGCGCCAGCGTGATGATTTCGCCCAGGGCCAGCTCCACCACCGAGCGGGTGTTGCTGAACGGGGCGTTGAACACGGCCACGCCCTTCTGCATGCAGCCCGTAAGGTCAATCTGGTTGGTGCCGATGCAGAACGCGCCCACCGCAATCAGGCGGTTGGCGGCTTCCAGCACGCGGGGCGTTACCTGCGTTTTGCTCCGGATGCCCAGAATGCTGACGCCCTCAATCTGCTGCACCAGCTCGTCTTCGTCGAGGCCGCCGGGCACGGTGTCTACCTGGTAGCCTTCCTGCCGGAACAGCTCGGCGGCGCGCGGGTCGGGGTTTTCGAGGAGCAGGACTTTGATGCGGTTTTTGGGGTAGCTGAGCGTCATCGGAAGCTTGTTCTGGTACAGAAATTCGTCGAAGGAAGGCAGCACTTCATCGGCGCGGGCCACCACGGCGTCGCGGGTTACGTTTTCGGTGAAGGCGTAGAAGCGGTTGGCCAGCCCGGCTTCCCGAATCTGGTAATCGGTGTAGCCGTCGCCGAGCACGTACACGTCGCCGGCCAGATCAAGCTGGCGCAGCTGCTCGATTTTGCCTCCGTCGCGGCTGAGCACATTTTCCGGGTCGAAGCCCGTAATGCGGCCCTCGGCGTCGAAGGTGAAGGTGTTGGCCAGCACGTGGTCGGCGGCAATGCCAAACTCGGCTACCACCGGCTCAATAAACTCGCGGAAGCCGCTGCTCACAATGTACACCCGCCCCGGAAACCGCTCAAAAAAGGCCCGGTTGCGCACAATGCTCTCCGAAACCTTGCCTTTCAGCCGCTCCACCAGCGGCGCCAGATGCTCGCGCCGGGCCGGCAGCAGCGCCAGCCGCTGCTTCAGGGACTCCGAAAAGTTCAGCTCGCCGCTCATGCCCCGGTCTGTCAGGGCCCGAATGGCGCCAACCACCTCCTCCCGGTTCGGCTGGCCCGCCAGGGCCACGTCGGCCAGCTCGTCGAGGCCTTCCACCTGCGTAAACGTACTGTCGAAGTCGATGATGAGGTAGGGCAGCGGCTGTGTTGGTTCGGGCATAGTGCCGGCAATATCGGGCGGAATTGCGGGTTGGCTGGTCAAAACGCTCGTCTTATGCGGCAGAAATCCGGAGAAAGCCGGCTGGCAGGGTGCAGCAAGGCGTTGCGGCCGGCTCACACACTACCAGCCGGCTTCCTTAATAAGTGCTGGTGCTACTCTACCAGCAGCCGCTCAGTGGCCGCCCCGACGCGCACCAGGTACAGCCCGGCGGGCAGGCCTGCAAGGCTCAGCAACGTGGTGCCGGCCGGCAGCCGGCGCACCAGCTGGCCCTGCCCGTTGAAAAGCAGCCGCTCAGCGTGGGTGTCGGTGGTGGCTAGCTGCACCTGCCCGCGGGCCGGATTGGGCAGCAGGGCCAGCGCGGGGGCGCTGGCGGCCGGCACATACACGGCGGGCGCGAAGGTGAGCTTGCCATCGGTATCCTGCTGCACCAGGCGGTAGTAAGCGGCTTTGGGGCTGGCCGCTGCATCGGTCCACTGGTAGCTGGTGGGGCCGCCGGAGGAGGGTTTGCTGGCCACAAAGGCCCGCTGCTCCCAGGTGTGGTTGTCGAGGCTGCGCTCCACGCGGAAACCGGCGTTGCGTACTTCGCTTGCGGTAGCCCAGCGCACCTGCACTGCCCCACCTTCGAGCGTGGCCCGGAAACTGGTCAGCGTAACGGGCAGCGTAACGGGCAGCGGCGCGGCCACGGAGCGGGAGCAGTACGTGACATTAGCGCCCACGATGGAGCCGCCGGCCGTATCAAATCCGCCGTCATGCACGGTGTTGGTAGGTGACTTGTCGCAGAAGTCAAGCAGGCCCGATTGGGCGAAAAAGCCCAAGTTGGTGGTAGTGGTCTGGGCCTGCACGTAGGCGCGGCGGCCATCCACGGGCCCGTTGATGGTGCCGCTGTTTTCCAGATTAGCCGTCCAGGAGCCGTTGTTGCTCACCGTCACGGTGCCGGTCGATGATATTTTGGTGGCATTCCAGACGCCGGTGCTGCCGATGGTGGCCGTTACGCCCGGCGCATTTTCGATGGTTGCTCCCCAAGTGCCGCTGTTCGTGACGGCGGCCGTGCCAGTAACCGAAAGCTGCGTGCCCGTCCGGTTGCCACTGTTGGTGATAGTTGCATTTACTACCACTACACTGCTTGCCCAGGTGCCGCTGTTGATAATCGTGACCGGAAAGCCGTTGGCGGTGATGTTGTAGCCGCCGCTTACGGTGCCGCTGTTGCAGATGGTCGTTCCGGAGCCCGCAATGTTGATGTTAGCCGCTGTACGTCGTGCCCGTAGTGATACAGAAGGTTTCGCCCGCATTAAGCGTTACGTTGGTGCCTGCAACCGCTGTTTTACTACAGGTGCCGCATTGTGCCCGCGCATTCAGCACGAAACCGGGCAGGGCGTTGCCCAGCAATAGACCTGCCGCAAGAGCTGTGAGCCGGCGCAACGTCCGGCCAGAGGAGTAGAATGAACCCATCAATAGAGGAATAGGAGTGTGAACAGAAGACTCAGCATGAGCCCAAAACTAAGCTCCTGAACCTATATATTCACATTTTGAGAACATATTCCTATTGTGGGAAATTTGCTGTTGTTTGTAGCACCGTGCTTTAAGCTATCCGCTTTGCCTCGCACGCCTCCAGCCAGGCATCGTTCTGGCAGCTAGTGCATTGTGCCGGATTGCCCCGGGCCAGCTCCTGCACGTGGCCGCAGCAGGCGCAGGCGTAGGCACCGGCTTTTTCAGCCCGCCGCAGGCTTTTTTCCAACCGTTCCGGCCAGATGGGCATACCCGGCCGCGTCTCCTCGTCCTCGAAGAAATACACGCTGATGTCGCCGGTAGCCTCAATATATGCGCGGCGCACTTGGCCCAGATGTTCGATTTGGCGTTGGCGCAGTTCTCCGAACAGCTCTTTCTGGGTCAGATTCTGGTTTTGGAAGTTGCGGATCTGAATCTCGCCCTGGTCGACGAGCAGCACGGGCGCCCCCTCCAGCCAGTCGCTGAACCAGGGCCACTTCTCGGTAAACCAGTTGAACAGCAGATACACCACCGGAACCACCACGAACACCACCGCCACGTGCAGCAGCGGCACGTCCTCGTAGAACATGGCGTCGCCGGCGGCCGAGCCCAGGGCCAGAATAATGCTGAGCTCGAAGATGGAAAGCTGCCGCACTCCGCGCCTGCCCGTTACGCGCAGCGCGCCCAGAATCAGCAGGTAAGTAAGAACGCAACGCAGGACTATTTCCAGTAGAAACAGCGGCGGAATATCATCGGAAAGCAGAATTCGGTGCCAATCAAAGGGCTGAACAGCGGCGGCAAAAAGCATAAAACCAGCTACGAAGGAAAGTATATTCCTCTGCTAACGTAGCGGCTGATCTTTCCGTTGGCAGGGGCGCTTAGTTCAGGGAGTTGCCATCGGTCAGGGGCCGCACAAGGTGGTGCGTGGTAACGGCAAACCCCTGCGCCTGCCAGAAGTGAAGCGCCGCCGGATTCTGCAGCGCCACCTGCAGCTCCAGATGGTCGGCGCCTTCTGCCAGCAGCCAGGTTTTGGCCGCGCTGAACAGCGCCCGGCCCAGGCCCCGGCGGCGGTAGGGCACTTCCACAATGGTTTCGGCAATGTAGCCGCGCCGGAAAAAGTGCATAGCGCTGGTGCCTACCTGGTAGGTGGCCAGCAGCAATCCTACCAGCCCGTCGGGCCCGGCATCAGCCACAAAAATGCGGGTATATGGCTCCGCGAGCCGCTCGCGCAGCACCCGTTTGAGCTTGAAATCGGCCTCAGGATGGTAGCCAAAAACAGGGTGGTACGCCCGGTGCTGGTCCATAAGCAGGCGCCAGAGGCGGTATAGCTCGGGGAGGTCTTGAGGCGTGGCCAGGCGAATGGTCATGGGCGGCGGCAGTGACAGGGGAAACAGGCGAAAGTAGCACAGCTGCCGCGGAAGGACATTCTGGGGCCTGATGGTAGCGGCGCTTTTCCGGGTATCTGCCGTACAGCCAGGCTGCTGGTAGAGGTTCTGCAAGCTCTGTGCGCCCACCCCAGAGCCAGCTTCGCTGGATTGCAGTGCCTGCTGGTGCAAGTGCTTTATCCGCCTGCTTTTGGGCACTACCTGCAGTGCTGGCCACACGGGGCAGCGAACAGTAATGCCCGCGCCACAGGGCTGCTAAAGCGGCCCAGGCACCTCGTAGAGTTCCAGCGGCAACTGGTCGGGGTCGAAGAAAAACGTGAAGCGGCGGCCCGTAAACTCATCTACCCGGATGGGCTCGTAAGTGACTCCCAGCGCCTCAAGGCGCGCCACGGCCGCATCCAGGTCGGCCACGGCAAAGGCCAGGTGGCGCAGGCCGGCGGCTTCGGGCCGGCTGGGGCGAGGCGGTGGGGCCGGGAAGGAAAACAGCTCAATAAGGTACTGCCCGTTCAGGGCCAGATCCAGCTTGTACGACTGCCGCTCGGCCCGGTATACCTCGCGCACAATCTGCAGGCCCAGCACCTCGGTGTAGAAGTGCTTGGATGCCGCATAGTCGGAGCAGATGATGGCAATGTGATGGACGTGAAGCAAGCCGGGCAGCATAAAAAGAAGTGCTAAAGGAAGCCGAAGCGCAGCCAGCAAGCTGCGGCCTCGAACGAACTAAACAGCCAGGCCGCGCCCCCACAGGTGCCTGCAGAGGCGCGGCCTGGCTGGGAAAGCCGAGCCGGTCAGGCGCTGGCCTGGTTCAGCATGGATACCTCTTCCGCACTCAGGGCTAGCGTAGCGGCTCCCAGCAGCTCCTGCACCTGCTCGGGCGTGGTGCTGCTGGCAATGGGCGCCGTGAGGCCGGGCTGGGCCACTATCCAGGCCAGGGCCACTTGAGCCGGCGTGCTGCCGGCGTGGCGGGCTACTACGGCATCAAGGGCGGCCAGAATGCGGCGGCCCCGGTCGTTGAGGTATTTGGGGCCGATGCTGCTGCCACGGATGCTCTTGCTCAGGTCGGCTTCGGTGCGGTACTTGCCGGTCAGGAAGCCCGAGGCCAGCCCGAAGTAGGGAATCACGCCCAGACCTTTGTCCAGAATCAGCGGCTGCAGCTCCTTTTCGAAGTCGGCGCGGTTGTAGAGGTTGTACTCGGGCTGCAGGCTTTCGTAGCGGGGCAGGCCGTGCTGCTCACTGGCTTCCAGGGCCTCCCGCAGCCGGCTGGCTGAGTAATTGGAGGCCCCGATAGCGCGCACTTTACCTTCCTTGATCAGCTCGGCGTAGGCTTCCAGCGGCTCGGTTACGGGCAGTGTTTCGTCGTCCTGGTGGCTCTGGTACAGGTCGATGTAGTCGGTTTGCAGGCGACGGAGCGAGGCTTCGACGGAGCGGCGGATGTAGGCTTTGGCCAGGCCCTTACTGCCGTCGCCCATTTCCATGCCCACTTTGGTCAGGATGAGCACGTCGTCGCGGCGGCCGCGCTGCTTCAGCCACTTGCCCAGCACCGCTTCTGACTCGCCGCCCTTATGGCCCGGCGCCCAGGCCGAGTACACGTTGGCCGTATCAATGGCGTTGCCGCCGCCGGCTACAAAGGCATCGAGGACGCGGAACGAAGCAGTTTCATCGGCCGTCCAGCCGAATACGTTGCCGCCCAGCACGAGTGGGGCGAGGTTCAGGCCGGAGCGGCCCAGTTCACGGTGTTGCATACGTAGAGGGTGTTGGTTCAGGAACTAGTGTGGTGTTAAACCGGTCGGCTTTCGGTTAGGTTATCTTCGCTGCCACATCTATCCATCTGCCAAATGTCGTGTTTTCGTTTGCTGCTGAGCTTGGTTTGCCTGCTACTGACCGCAGCCACGCCACCGGCTCACAAAATTGTGGAGCGCAATTTCCAGCCGTATTTCGACCAGTACAATGTGCAGGGCTCGTTTTTGCTGGTGGAAGCGCCCACTGGCCAAGTGGTGGCCTACAACCTGGCGCGGTGCCGCCAGGGGTTTCTGCCCGCCTCCACGTTTAAGATTCCCAACACGCTCATCGGCCTGCAAACCGGCGCCCTCCCCGACACCGCCACCCTGTGCAAATGGGACGGGGTGACGCGTGAATTTCCGCAGTGGAACCAGGATATGAGCTACGGCCGGGCGCTGCGCGTGTCGTGCGTGCCGTGTTACCAGCAGCTGGCGCGCCGCATCGGGGTGGAGCAATACCGGGCGTGGCTCCCGAAGCTGCGCTACGGCCGCATGGCCGTGGCTCCCGCCACCCTCGATACTTTCTGGCTCGATGGGAATTCGCGCATTTCACAATTTGAGCAGGTGGATTTTCTGCGCCGCCTGCACGCCGAAACGCTACCTGTAGCCGCCCGGCATCAGCGGGCCGTGAAGCAACTGCTGATCCTCAAGAAAACATCCGAATACACCCTCTATGGCAAAACAGGCTGGCGTTTTCGGTCAGCTACCAACCCTGATAATGGCTGGCTGGTTGGCTGGATAACGCGCGCCGATGGCCGCACCGCGCTGTTTGCTCTGAATATCGAGCCGAAGGGCGGGCGGGCTGCCAACAACCAGTTTATGGGAGCCCGCCGCGCCATTACAGAATCCATTCTGAAGGAGCTGCGGTGGCTGTAGCAGCCCACAGACGGCTCAGCCGCTATGCCCGTTTGCGCTACATTCGTTTATGACCCGCTACGCATTCCTGGTTCTGCTGCTTCTGCTCACCCAAACAACTTGGGCGCAAACCCAGCGGGCAGATATTCTTATCCGCAACGGCCGCCTCTACGACGGCACAGGCAACACCTGGACACTGGGCGACGTGGCAATCCGGGCGGGCCGTATTGTGGCCGTGGGCCGCTTGCCGGCTACTTATCCGGCTGATACCGTGCTGGATGCGCAGGGACTGGCCGTGGCGCCGGGCTTTATCGACGTGCACACGCACATCGAAGACGACGAAGTGCGCCAGCCTACCGCCGATAATTTCATCTATGACGGCGTCACGACGGTTGTGACGGGCAACTGCGGCTCCTCACGCCCCGATTTGCGGCGCTATTTTCATATGCTGGACAGCACCCATTTGTCGGTGAACGTGGCCTCGCTGGTGGGGCACGGCACGGTACGCAAGGCGGTGATGGGCCGGGCCCGGCGCGTGCCTTCGGAAGTGGAACTGCAGCGCATGGAAGCGTTGGTGGACAGTGCTATGCGGGCCGGCGCGGTGGGCTTGTCGTCGGGGCTGATTTACGTGCCCGGCACCTATTCCCGCACGCCCGAGCTGGTGCGGCTGGCACGGGTGGCGGGGCGCTACCACGGCCTTTACGCCACCCACATGCGCAACGAGTCCGACAGCGTGACCTTTGCCATTCAGGAGGCGCTGAAAGTGGGCCAGGAAGCGGGGCTGCCGGTCCAGATTTCGCACCTCAAGCTGGGCGGCCAGCAGAACTGGGGCCGCACTGCTGCGCTGCTACGCCTGATTGAGGATGCCCGCCGCGCCGGCCAGCAAGTCACCATCGACCAGTATCCCTACACGGCCAGCTCCACCTCGCTCAGCACCCTGCTCCCGGACGCCGTGCAGGCCGACGGGCGCGACTCGCTGCGCGCCCGGTTGGCCCGCCCGGCGGTGCGCAAAGCCGTAGAAATCAGTATGCTGGCGCGCCTGAAGCGCCGCAAGCTCAAGCACTTCAGCTACGCCGTAGTGGCCAGCTTTCCGCCCGATACGAGCTACAACGGCCGCAGCATCGAGGAAATAAACCGCCTGCGCCGCCGCCCGCACACTGCCCGCGCCGAAGCCGCCACCGTGCTGGACCTGGTGCTGCAATATGATGCGGGCATGGTGTTCCACGGCATGAGCGAAGACGATGTGCAGAACATCATGCGCTACCCGCAGAACATGGTGGCTTCCGACGCCAGCATCCGGGTGTGGCAGGAGGGCGTGCCACATCCGCGCGGCTACGGCTCCAATGCCCGCGTGCTGGGCCGCTACGTGCGCGAGCTGCACATCATCACGCTGGAAGAAGCCATCCGCCGCATGACCAGCCTGCCCGCCCAAACCTTCGGCTTTACAGACCGCGGCCTGCTGCGCCCCGGCCTCGCCGCCGACATTGTGGTGTTCGACCCTACTACCGTGCAGGACCGCTCCACCTTCGAGCAGCCGCACCAATATTCCGTGGGCATGAAGTACGTGCTGGTGAACGGCCGCCTCACGGTGCGCGACGGCCGCCACACCGGCATCCGCAACGGGCAGGTGCTGTACGGCGCGGGCCGGAAGTAGCGCGTTGTGAATAAGGTACTGTAGAGGCACAATATCTTGCGTCTCGGCGTTGCTGATGTTGTTTGACCCAACGACACGGTTCCGGCCGTTTAGCGACGAGACGCAACATATTACGTCTCTACACCGTGCTGGAAGTTGACTGTATGTACACCCGTTCCAGCACGCGCCAGCCGTGCGCCGGCACGGGTAGCTGGTCGCCCTCCCGAATGGCTAGCGGCGTGTCGCCGAAAACGTCGTGCCAGGAGCCGGCTGCCTCGGGTGGCAGCGGCAGCATCTGGGGTGTGGCGGCGGTATTGATGACGCAGAGTACTGCGGCGCCTTCTTTGTGGCGCAGGAAACCGTAGAGGTCTTGATTGGAACTGGGCAGGCGCTGGAAACGGCTGGCTGCGTCGCCGTTGCGCAGGGCCGGGTGGCGGCGCTTGAGCTGCAGCAGCCGCGTGTAGAAATCCTGCAGCGGATAGTCCTGCCAGTCAATCGGGTCCCGGTCGAAGAAGGCCAGCCGCCGGTTCAGGGCCGCTTCCTGGCCCGTGTACACCAGCGGCATGCCGGGCAGCAGCACCGTCAGCACGGCGAAGGGCAGCGCCAGTGGGCCCAGCCGTTCGTATTCGGTGCCGTCCCAGCTGTTCACGTCGTGGTTGCTGGTGAAGTGCATCAGGTACACCGACGGCGGATATTTGGCCCGCTCGGCGGCCAGATACACATCGATGTCGCGGAGGGGCTGCTTTTCCTCGGCAATATGGTCGAGGAGGTAGTGCAGGCGCAGCCCGAAGGTCATGTTGAAGGCCTTTTCCAGCAGCTTCGTATCGGAGTTAAACTCCTCCCAGCTCAGGCCGCCGCTGGGGTACAGCTCGTCCCATTCGGCCAGCATAAACAGAGGCTTCACCGCATCCAGCTCCAGTCGGGCTTCCTCCCAGAAATCGGTGGGCACGAGGCCGGCCACGTCGCAGCGGTACCCGTCGATGTCGGCTTCGCGCACCCAGTACAGCAGAGCATCGTTCATATAGCGGCGCAGCGCGGGCTGGCTGTAGTCGAAGGCCACCACATCGGTCCAGTCGGGTACAGGCGGCACCAGGCGGCCGGCGGCATCGTGCTGGTACCAGTCGGGGTGCTGCTGCACCAGGGCATTGTCCCAGCTGGTGTGGTTGGCTACCCAGTCGAGCAGCACGCGGAGGCCCAGCGCGTGGGCCGCTTGCACGAGGTGGCGCAGGTCGGCGAGTGTCCCAAACTCCTGATTCACCCCGAAATAGTCCTGCACGGCGTACTGGCTACCCAGGCTGCCCTTGCGCTCCACTTCCCCAATCGGGTGAATCGGCATCAGCCACACGATGCTGATGCCCATGGCCGCCAGCCGCGGCAGATGCGCCTCAAAGGCCCGAAAGGTGCCCTCCGGCGTGTAATTGCGCAGATTTACCTCGTAGATGGTGGCATTGGCGGCCCATTCCGGGTGGCGGACCTGGAACAAATGGGCATCGGCGTGAGCAGCGGAATCGGACACGGAGGCGGGCTTGGTGAAAGACGGAAACGCAGGAGTGTACGGCAAAGCCCGGCGTTGGGGAGAGGTGGTCAGTGACGGAAGAAAAACGCAGCCAGTACGTCATTCCGAGCAAGTGGCGCATCAAGCCAATGGGCGTATCCGCCGCCGAGGAATCTCGCGGGCTTAGGTTGTGGTGCTATTGTTTACCACACTAGTGTTTACCACACTAGCGAGATTCCTCGGCGGCGCCCGGAATGACGTTCTTTTTCTGCCAAAGTCTTCGGCTGACAGTGCTACGGCCACGCTCTTTACCACAGGCCTTTGCGGGGCGGCGGCGCTATCTGCTCGTACACGCGGTAGCTGTGGGCGGGCAGCAACACCTTCGAGCTGGCACCCAGCTTCAGGATCTGCCCGCTGAACAGCTCCCGGAAATTGCCCGGCTCCAGCGTGCGCAGCACCAGCTGGTGCGGCTGTCGGCCCAGGTTAATCACCGTCAGCACGGCCTTATCGTCGCGGCGGCGCACGAAGCTGTAAACTTCCGGACTGCTGCTGGCGGGCAGGGTCTCAAACTCGGCGCAGGCATCCCCGTTGAGTAGGGCCGGGTGGCGCTTTTTCAGCTGCAGCAGCTTGGTGTAGAAGTCCTGCAGCGGGTAGTCGTTCCACGGAATCGTGTCTTTGTCGAAGAAGCGGAGGCGCTTTTTGAGGGCCGCTTCCTGGCCGCTGTACACCATGGGCATGCCGGGCAGCATAGCAGCCAGCACGGCCAGTGGCAGCGCGTTTTTGCCCAGTCGCTCATACTCGGTGCCGTCCCAGCTGTTCACGTCATGCGAGGACGTGAAATTCATCAGATACACCGAGCCGGGGTAGCGCTGGGTCTCGGCCAGACGGTACTTGTCGAGGTCGGCAGTAGGCGCTTTGCCGGTGGCCAGGCTGTCCATGAGGCCGTGCAGGCGCAGCGCGTAGGCCATATCGAAGGCTTTTTCCAGCAGCTTGGTATCGGGGCTGAACTGCTCGGGCCGGAGGAAGGTCGGCGGAAACAGCTCGTCCCACTCGGCCAGCATAAACACGGGCTTCACCTTTTCCAGCTCCCGGCGCGTGTCGTTCCAGAAGTCGGTGGGCACGAGGCCGGCCACGTCGCAGCGGAAACCGTCGAAATCAGCCTCCCGCAGCCAGAACGCCATACTTTCCTGCATGTATCGGCGCAGCTCGGGCTTGCTGTAGTCGAGGTCGATGACGTCCTGCCAGTCGGAAACGGGCGGCTGGAAACCGCCGGCTTTGCTGCGCGTGAACCACTCCGGATGCTGCTGGCTGAGCTGGCTGTCCCAGCTGGTATGGTTGGCCACCCAGTCCAGAATGACGTGCATCCCCAGCTTGTGGGCCTCCTGAATCAGGTGGCGCAAATCGTCCATGGTCCCGAATTCCGGGTTCACGGCCCGGTAGTCCTGGATGGAGTATTGGCTGCCGAGCGTGCCTTTGCGGTTAAGCTGCCCAATGGGCTGCACCGGCATCAGCCACAGAATGCCCACGCCCATTTTCTGCAGGCGCGGCAAATGGGCCTCAAAGGCCCGGAAAGTGCCTTCGGGGGTGTATTGCCGGATATTGACCTCATAAATACTGGCTGAATCGGCCCAGGCCGGGTGGCGGACGGTGTAGGCGGCGTTTGGCGTTTGGTCGCAGTCGGCAACGGTTCTGACGGGCTGTTCGGGCTGGCAGGCGGCCAGTAGCAGCAGGCCGCTGAGCAGGAAGGAAAGACGGAGCATACGCCAACTTAGCACATTTCGCGCAGGCGGTCCGGGTTAGGCCTGCTGGGCGCTCCGCTGGTTTTAGGGCTTATCGAAGTTGCGGAGGCGGTTTTTGCTGAGCTCGTAGCTGATAATGGCCGGCACGTAGAACGTAACGTCGGCCAGCAGCTTGGCCGCCAGAATTCCCCCCGCAAAGTTGCCCAGCCAGCGCGGCATATAGTACAGCAGCGCCGGCCGAATCAGGAAGCTGTCGGCTATTTCGGCCAGGCCAAACTCCACGGCCAGTGCCTGCACATTGCGCCCGAAAGTGCGGAGCGTGTACCGGCGGTTCTGGGCGCGCAACGTCCGGCGGGCCAGCCGTATATCCTGCCCTAGTAGCCACCCGAAATACGCCACATTGCCGGCCCAGGTGCCCGCCAGCGCCGCCTGCAGGCCACTGTTCGTGGCCTGTAGCGCCAGGGCAGCGGCAGCCAGCGTTGCCACCACCGACAGCAGTTCGGCGGGCAGGTAGCGGCGCAGCCATTCGCGGAGCTTCTGTTTCATACGGGAACCGGAAAGGACTGCTGGTGTAGGAGGGATGCATTGCTGCTTCTCAGGGAAATATCGGGCCGCCGCTGCCAATAAAAACAGACTACTGCATCAGCACCAGCCGTTGGCGCTGGCCGGCCAATTCGGCCCAATAGACACCACCCGCCACGGGGCGGCCCTGCGCATCATCGGCGTGCCAGATAATGGTGTGCGAACCAGCTTCCGTGGCCGCTGGCGTGAGGGTGCGCACCACGCGGCCGGTAGCATCAACAATCCGCAGGATGCCAGGCCGGCCCGCGGCATGCAGGGTATAGGGCAGCGCCACCGGCCCGCTGAAAGTGCGGTTGTCGGGCGCTTCCAGGGTCACGGTTTCGGGCAAGGCAGCAGTTGGGGCCGTGTTCAGGCGCAGCCCCCGCACCGATACCGTGACGGGCCGGCGCTCCAGCAGAAAATGCAGGCGCAGCGTGCCGGCCGCATCATACTGCCACTCAGTAGCCGGCACGGTTTCGTTGTTGATGAGCACGGCGGAGGGGGCAGCGGCTACGCGCGGAATCAGCAGCTCTACGCTCCGCCAGGCCGGCGCGCCTTCGTAGCCCTGCCCGCCCGGCACGATGCGAATATCGGCCTGGGTACGGGTGGTGCTGCCGCTGAACGCAATGAGCTCAAATGCCCCGGTCCGTTGCGTCAGGGCCGATTTGCCGTCGTCATCGTAGAGCGTGAAGCTGGTGCGGCCCGCCGCAGGGTCGGCGTAGTAGCGCAGGCGCAGGCTGTCGGAGCGGTAGTAGGCGGTGCTGGGTACGTAGGGCGTCATGGGCAGGAAAGCGCCGGCGCGCACCAGCAGCGGCAGCCGGGCCAGCGGCGCGGCCAGCCCCACGGTCCGGGAGCCGGCGTAGGTCTGGTTGGTGTCGAACTCAACCCAGCTGCCGGCCGGCAGCACCACGTTGCGGCGGCGCTGGCCGGGCTGCAGCACCGGCGCCACCAGCAGGCTGGGCCCCAGCAGGTACTGGTCGTTGACGTTAGCCAGGGCCGGAACCCGCTCGGCGGCAAACTCGCGCTGCTTGCGGGCCAGCAGCTTTTCGCTGCCCCAGTGGCTGGAGGCAGTAGAGTTCCAGTTCCAGTTGAAGGGCGAGTCGTGCCAGGCAGCATCCGTAGCGGTGAAGCCGGCGGCGCCTTCCTGCGCGGAGAGCTGCGTGGCTTCTACTGCTTCCGGCAAAACATAGGTGGTACCGAAGTGCATCGGGCGGGCCAGCGGCGCGCCGGTTTGGTTGTTTTCCCAGGCCAGCGAGTACAGATACGGCAGCAGCTCGTAGCGCAGGTGCGTGTAGCGGCGCACAATGCTCTTGTAGGGCTCCGGCCACCAGTAAGGCTCGGGCGGCACACCCTCCCCGTGGGGGCGCAGAATGGGGCCGAGGCTGGCCATCTGCAGCCAGCGCGTGTACAGCTCTGGGTCGGTGGGGCCCACGCAGAAGCCGCCGGCATCGGAGTGCATGTAGCCCACGCCGCCCATACCCATGCCCAGCATGATAGGCACCTGCGCCCGGTAGCCCGACCACGAGCGGTTGATGTCGCCGGACCACGGAAACACGGAGTTGCGCTGCATGCCGGCCCAGCCCGAGCGGGCCAGGTTGAACAGGCGCTCCTCGGGAAACTCGCGGGTGTAGTTTTCCTGCAGAATGCCAGCCCAGGCCTGCCCCAGCCCGTTGTGCACCTGCCGGGTGCCGCCCAGCTGGTGGCGCATGTCGGTGGGGTGGTTTTCGGGCTCGCCCAGGTCGCTCCACCAGCCGGCCACGCCTTCGGCCTTGCGGCGGCGGTAGTGGTTCCAGAGCCAGTCGCGGGTGGCCGGTTTGTCCATGTCGAGGATGGTGGCCGGCCCGGCCCAGAACGACTCCACGGTGTATGCCGAGCCATCGGGGTGCGTTCCGACCAGGCCCAGGGCGCGCACTTCGGCATCGTGGCGGGAAGTGCGCATCACGTAGGGCTCCGAAATGAGCAGGGTTTTCACGCCCACCGAATCGAGGCGGCGCATCATGCGCAGGGGCTGCCGGAAGTTGGCGTAGTCCCAGCTGAAGTTGCCCTGCTGCCGGGTTCCGCCAAACCAGTACAGGTCCAGCACCAGCGCATCGAGCGGGAAATTCTCGCGGCGCATGCGGGCCGCTACCTGCTCCATTTCCGCGTCCGACTTGTAGCCGAACCGGCTCTGAATCAGGCCCAGGCCCCAACGGGGCGGCAGGGGCTGCCGGCCGGTGAGGGCGGTGTAGCGGCTCAAGATTTCGGCGTAGGAGTCGCCCGTAATCAGGAAATAGCCCAGGTTGAGCAGGTCTTCGTTGCTGTATTCCAGCACATCAGGCTTGGCGGCGCCCAGGTCCAGGGTGCCGGCGGCCATGTGGTCGAAGAACAGCATGTAGCCGCGGCTGCTGACCACCGTGGGCAGGCTCACGTTCAGGGTCGGCTCGCCGTTCTGGTAGCCGTAGTGCGCTTCGTTGTAGAGCGTGAGGCGGCGGCCGCGCCGGTCGAGGGGCAGGGCGCGGGAACCGGTGCCGTACAGGTGCTCATCGGGCTGCAGCCGAAACGAGACGCCCGTGCCGCCCGGTCCGCTGCTTTCGTTGGTGAGCCGCTGAAACACGCCGCCTGCTTCGCGGAGCAGGGTTTCGTTGTGGCGCCGGTAGCTAACGCGCAACGGATTTTTGTCGATGACGACCGTAACCGTGGCGGAAACGGGCCATTCCAGCGCCGCCGGGGTAGCCCGCACATATCCTTCGGCAAAGGCTCTGGAGGCAGATTTCGGCATGCCAGCCTCCGGGCCTTCGTGGTGCCGGCCCGGCGCAAACCACTTCGCCGGCGCCTGCACTATACTCATGGACGGAATTTCCCTGACGGGCGTGCCGGCCGGAAAGTACTCTACCCGGACCACTCCCTCGGCCCAGGGGCGCACGCGCAGGCTGCCGCCATCGGTGCTCCGGACGGTAAGAATGCCGCTCTGGTAGCTGTGTGCCTGGTAGTTGCCAATGCTAACGGGCACTGCCTCCGGCCGCTGAAACGGGTCCTGCATCGGTGGCCCGGTTTCGGTGCGCTGCCCATAGGCGGGGGCAGCCAGCGGTAGTAGGAGCAGCAGAGGCAGAGCGCGACGGAAGGGTGCGGGCATGGCAGAAAATGGCGGTAAGGGCTTTCGGTGGCCAAGATACGGCCGTGCCCGGGCCGGCCCATACGCTCAACCCCCGAGTGCCGGCATTGAGTTGCGCCGCAACGCCCGCCGCCTGGGCGGCGTACAGCCGGGGTAGCAGTTTCTTCCACTCCCTAACCTTTCTGCGCCATGAATCACGCCGCACGTATCGAAGACACTATCCAGGGCATCTACGACGCCTTCGACCACCCCGAAAAGCACCCCGCAGATGCGGGCATCACCTCCATCGACAACTGGATTCAGGCCCTCGACGGGCTGGGCGGCTCGGCGCTGGCGGGTATTCAGAATGAGCTGCGGGAGCTGCGCGGCTTCGTGCAGAACGACGACCGGCCCAATATGGCTGCCTCGCTGCAGCGCCTCGGCGAGCATACGTCCCTGATGGCCCGCAACCTCCACGACGGCACCGGCGACCAGCTGCGCCACCTGGGCCAGACGCTCGTTACGGCCGCCGGCAACCTGAAAATGTCGTAGCCACTATCTGCCCGTAAGCGTTTGTCGTTCTCAGTAGAACTTGCGCTTGCGGGCTTGCTACGGCCTAATAGCCGCCGGCGGTGTCGTCGCCGCGCGGGTCGGCGCCGCCTTCCAGCCGGCTATCGGGCAGCACCCGGATTAGCTCTACGCGGCCCCAGGCACTGCGCGGCTTCAGAGTGTAGCCGCGTGCCCGGAGGGTACTTTCAGCGGTGGGCCGCAGGGCCCCGGCTTCCACATCAATCTGGTCGGGCAGCCACTGGTGGTGCAGGCGCGGGGCCGCCACGGCCTGCTGGGCGTTCATACCATAGTCGAGTACGTTGAGGCTGGCCTGCAGCACGCTGGTGATAATGGTGCTGCCGCCCGGCGTGCCGACTACCAGCGCCAGCTTGCCGTTTTTGGTGAAGATGGTTGGCGTCATCGAGGACAGCATGCGCTTGCCGGGCGCAATGGCGTTGGCCGTGCCGCCCACCAGCCCGTAGGAGTTGGGCGCGCCGGGCTTACTGCTGAAATCGTCCATCTCATTGTTGAGCAGAAAGCCGGCTCCGGCCACTACCAGCTTGCTGCCATAGGCGCCGTTGAGTGTGGTGGTACAGCTCACGGCGTTGCCGGCCGCATCCACAATGTTGTAATGGGTCGTCTGGTCGGTTTCGTAGCCGGGCAAACCAGCGCCGGCAGCTACCTGGGCGCTGGGGGTGACGCGGCGCGGCAGGGTAGAGGCCATGCGCTGCCGGTTGTAGCCGGAGTCGAGCAGCTGCGCTACCGGTACCTTCCCGAAATCCGGGTCGCCGAGGTAGGTGGCGCGGTCGGCGTATACGCGGCGCTGGGCTTCCGTAATCCAGTGCACGGCCTGCGGCGAGTGCCAGCCGGCGGCGCGCAGATTGTAGGGCTCCAGCATTTGCAGCATTTGCAGCAGGGCCACGCCGCCGGAGCTGGGCGGCGGAAACGCCAGCACCTCGTGGCCCCGGTAGGTGCCGTGCAGCGGCGTGCGCCACTTCGGCTGGTAGCCTGCCAGGTCGGCTCTGGTGATAAGGCCCCGGCCGCGCTGCATTTCTGTCATGATAAAGTCGGCGGTTTGCCCTTCGTAGAAACCGGCGCGGCCCAGGTCCCGGATGCGGGTGAGCGTGGCGGCCAGCTCCGGCAGCTTCATCAGCTCGCCTTCCTTCCACAGAGCCGGCCGCAGATACGCGTTGTAGGGGTTTACCTTGGCAAAAGCTTCCCGGCTGTTGTTCAGGCCGGCGGCCTCCTTGGGCGTGAGGCGCACCCCGGTGGTGGCCAGGTCCACGGCCGGCTGCACCAGCTCTTTCCACGGCAGTTTGCCCAGCTTCTGGTGCAGCTCTACCATGCCGGCCACGGTGCCCGGCACCCCGGCCGCGCGGTGGCCCAGCGTGCTCAGATTCGGGATGATGTTGCCCTGCGCATTCAGGTACATGTCGCGGGTGGCGGAGGCGGGGGCCGTTTCGCGGAAATCCAGCGCCCCCTCCGAGCCGTTGGCGCCGCGGTAGAGCACAAAGCCGCCGCCCCCGATATTGCCGGCCACCGGCAGCACCACAGCCAGCGCAAACTGCACGGCTACGGCCGCATCGTAGGCATTGCCGCCCCGGCGCAGAATTTCCACGCCCACCCGCGTGGCCTCGGGGTGCGCCGCCACCACCATGGCCTTCGCGGTGACGACGGGCGCGGCTGCCGGAACTCGGCTGGCGGCCTGCGTGGGAGCGGCGGCAGAAGTAGCCTGGGGCGGCCCGGAAGTACAGGAAAGCAGGGCCAGCAGCGCCAGCGGATAGAAAGAGCTTTGCATAAGAAGAGCAAGGTAACACAAGCCGAGGCTATCCATCCGGCTCCGCTTCCCGTTACATCTGTAGCTTTAGCCCGAAAACAACCGTAGCGCCATGCCTCCTGAAAAGCTCATTCCTGCTCTGAAAACGCCGCATTTGCCCCTGGTGCAGCAAGACCCGTGGCTGATGCCCTACGAACCGATACTACGGCGCCGCCTGGAGCGGCTGCAGGCGCGGGTAGAAGAAATAGAGCAGCAATATGGCTCACTCACCAAGTTTGCTACCGCGCATCAGCAGATGGGCCTCAGCTACGACTCCCGGCGGCGCGGCTTCTGGTACCGCGAGTGGGCGCCGGCGGCGGAGGCGCTGTTTCTTATCGGCGACTTCAACGGCTGGGACCGGCAGGCTACGCCGCTGCAGCAGCAGCCCGATGGCGTCTGGCAGGTGTTTCTGCCCGACCGCGAATACCGGGAGCGGCTCGTGCACGGCAGCCGCTACAAAGTGCACGTGCACACCGCCCGCGGCTCCCACGACCGGCTGCCTGCCACGCTGCGCCGCGCCCTGCAGGACGAGCACACCCACGATTTTGCCGGGCAGATCTGGCGTCCCGAAACGCCGTTTGTCTGGACCGACCAGAAATTCCGGGTGCACAACTACGTGAAGGAGCCGCTGATTTATGAGGCGCACGTGGGCATGGCCACCGAGGAAGGCCGGGTGGGCACCTACCGCGAGTTTGCCGACCACGTATTGCCCCGCATCCAGGCCGGCGGCTATAATTGCGTGCAACTGATGGCCGTGATGGAGCATCCGTACTACGGCTCGTTCGGCTACCACGTGGCCAATTTCTTTGCCGTCAGCTCCCGCTTTGGCTCACCCGAAGACCTAAAATACCTGGTCAATGAAGCGCACCAGCGCGGGCTGGCCGTGCTGCTGGACGTGGTGCACTCCCATGCCGTGAAAAACGAAGCCGAAGGACTGGCCGATTTCGACGGGTCCGGCGGGCAATACTTCCACAAAGGCGCGCGCGGCTACCACCCCGGCTGGGATTCCAAGCTCTTCGACTACGGCAAGCCCGAGGTGCAGCGCTTCCTGCTCAGCAACCTGCGCTACTGGCTGGAGGAGTTTCATTTTGATGGTTTCCGCTTCGATGGCGTCACGAGCATGCTCTATCTGCACCACGGCGAGGGAGTGGCGTTCAGTTCCTACGAGCAGTATTTCGGGCCCGACGCCGATGAGGAGGCCATTCTGTATCTGCAGCTGGCTACCATGCTGGTGCACGAGCTCAAGAAAGGCGCGTTGCTGATTGCCGAAGACATGAGCGGCCTGCCCGGCCTGTGCCGGCCTATCCGGGAGGGCGGCATCGGGTTCGACTACCGGCTGGGCATGGGCATTCCGGATTACTGGATCAAGCTGCTCAAGCACACCCGCGACGAAAACTGGAACCTGCACGAGCTCTGGCACACGCTCACGAACCGCCGCGCCGGCGAGAAAACCGTGGCCTACGCCGAAAGCCACGACCAGGCGCTGGTCGGCGACAAAACCCTTGCGCACTGGCTGTTCGACAAGGCCATCTACGAAAACATGCACCAGCACGACCCCAGCCCCATTGCGGAGCGGGGCGTGGCTTTGCACAAGATGATCCGGCTGCTGACGCTGAGCCTGGGCGGTGAGGCCTATCTGAACTTTATCGGCAATGAGTTCGGGCACCCCGAATGGGTAGATTTTCCGCGGGAAGGCAACAGTTGGAGCTACCATTTTGCGCGCCGGCAGTGGAGCCTCGCCGACAACCCCGACCTGAAGTTTCAGCAACTGCTGGCTTTTGATAGGGCGCAGCTGCAGCTGGCCCGCAAGCAGCATCTGCTGGCGTATCCGGCCGCGCACCAGCTCAACATCGACGCCGCCAATCAGGTGCTCATTTTTGAGCGTGGGCCGCTGGTGTTCGTCTTCAACTTCCACGTCAGCCGCAGCATTCCCGACTACCACTTCTTTGTGCCGCACTCCGGCCGCTACTGCATCCTGCTCAGCACCGATGCGGCCGAGTTTGGCGGCCACAACCGCGTAGATACCTCCCTGACCTACGCCACCTTCGTGGAAGAAGGCATCGATAAGCTCAGCCTCTACGTCACGAACCGCACGGCCCTGGTGCTGAAGCGCGTGGGCTAACGGCGGGTTTTGGCTACAAAGCAACTCCCGTCCTGCCAGCAAATGGCGGGACGGGAGTTCTAGTGTTTGGGAATAGGAGGTAGCCTACTTCAGCTTGTGGCCGGACTGGGCACCTTCCAGCACGTCGCCGATGCGGCGCTGACGGGCTTCGGGCTTTTTGGCGCGCTCCACCCACTGCACGTATTCGCGGCGGTGGGGGTAGGCCAGCTGGTCGAACCGGGCGCGCAGGCCGGCCCGGTCGAGGGCACGGGCCAGGTCGTCGGGCAGGGTGAAGCCGGGCTCGTCGGTGTCGGGCATCATCGTGACGTGCACGGGCATGCCCCAGGTTTTGCCGATGGTGTTGCGCAGCTGCTTATTGACGGTCAGCACGTGGTGCCCATCTTCGTCGAGGGTGAGCGGCAGGCGGAACGGAAACCCGTCGAGGGTGCCGCGCACGTGCACCTGGCCGCGCTGCCCGAACACTTCCGGCACGCTGAAGGGTACAAAGAGAAATACGCCGCCATCCGTGGGGTGCAGCTCCAAATCGGCGTCAAAAACCTGTTCCTGAGAATCAGACATAGCAATGAAGAGTAAAGCCGGGCCGCTCCGCTACCGGGCGCTTCAGCTGATTTTCTGGCCGGCCAGTAGCATTTCTACGGCCTTGGCTACGCGGCGGGTGCGGGTTTCGGACCGTTTCGCCTGCGCAACCCAGGTCGCAAATTCCTTGCGGTGCGTGTAGGCCAGCGCTGCAAAGGTAGCCTCTGCGGCGGGAGTGCCAGCTCAGGCGGCTGCCAGCTCCTGCGGAACCGCTACGACCCGCTCGGCAATGTCTTGGGCCAATGTGACATGTACCGTGCCGCCGGGCACAAGGCCTAACGTTTCGCGGGTGGCTTTATGAACCAGCAGCGCATGCTGCCCGCCGCCCATAGGGGCCATGCTGGAGCTGAACGGGTAGCCGTTCAGGGTGCCGCGCACCCGTAGCTGCCCCCGAGTACCCAGCGCCGCCGTAACGGCGGCCGGAACCAGGCAGAAGCTGCCGCCGCGCGGGTGCGTCTGCAATTCGGCGTCAAATGTAAATTCCTCGGCGGCCATAGCGCTTAGGCCCGGCCGGGGGCCACTTCCCGCAGCGCCACCAGAATAGCATCGGCCAGCCGGTCCGGGTGTTGGGTATCGGAAGAGGAAAGCCGCCGCACCCGCTGGGGCGGTAGCTCGTGCAGCTCCAGCACGCGCATCGCCAGCGCGGCGGAAGAAGTCAGAACCAGGTCGGCGCGGCGCAGGGCCATGCGTTCCAGCTCTACAATCCAGCCCCGGTCGGCGGCGGAGGTGCGGTCCTGGGCCAGGCTATGCACGTGCAGCACCAGCGGCTTGCCCGTCAGCTGCCGGATTTCCATACCCGCCAGCCACGACTGCCAGTCGGAGGCATAGATGACGGCAAAATCCTGAGTGGCAACCAAACGGGTGGCAAAGCGGGCGTACTGAATGACTTTAAAGTTTAAGCCGGCCTCATCGGTCGGTTCGCTCCGCAGCGCCGTCAGGGCCACGTCCAGCACCGCCTGCCGAATGGTGGGCAGAGGGAACTCCTCGGCTGTGGCCGGAGCAGGCGTTGCGGCTGCCTCTTCCGAGGCTGTGTCAGACGGCAGGTCGGCGGTGGGTTGGCTAAGGTCCTGCGCTTCCGGTGCCGCCGGCTCCGCAGCAGCAGTTTCATCCTCAAGTGTAGCCGAAATCTGAGCTGCTTCCGGGGCAGCAGGCTCCTCCAAAACGGCCGGCGCGGCTTCCGGGTAGAAGGGCGGCATAGCCGCCGAACTGCCCATATAAGGCGCGGCTGGCGCAACCGGGGCAACAGCAGGGCCGCCGAAACCGCCGGGCACCGTAGCGCCCAGATAGGGCGCCGCCGGCGACTCCCGGTGCTCCAGGCGCGAAACGGGGTTTTCGGTAGTCGTCAGGGCCAGCTCGGCCGCCGTCAGGTCCCCGAGGCTGGTAGCCTGCACCAGCGCAGACAGGTGCATCGGCTCCGGGAGGTGCGGTAGCAGCAGGGTCAGGTCGGCGTAAGGAGCCAGGGCCGAAACCAGGCCGGAAGTGGTAACCGGAACAGCGGAAGCCTCCGAAGAAGGCGCCGGGGAATCCCAGCTCAGCAGCAGCACCTTAAGCGGAGCAGTAGTCATAGGCAGACGGGTAAAGAGAAAACCGCATTATTGAGGTCGTAAAGGCGGTTTTGGGTAATCTATGGTCAATGTTAGGCAAAATTCGCGGGATTCGTTTTTACCTTCGCAGGCTTAACGAAAGCTTTTTCCGGCGCTGCCGGTTTTTTTTTGTCCGGCTCGTTTCGCCCCGACTACTGCTTCCCATGAACGACGCTACCATTCAGGAAAACAACTATATGGTGAACGACCTGGCTGCCAAAGCCAGGCAGGAGTTTTTCCCCGGTAAGCTGGTCGCCAGCCAGCAGGAAGGCTCCGATTTTGTTTTCCGCTGTGACAACGGCGCGCAGCTGCGCCTCGAAGTCATTTCCGACAAAATTTTACGGTTCCGCTACGCCACCGAAACCGGCTTCGCTCCCGATTTCAGCTACGCCTTCCCGAGTGGCGTGCCGGCCCGCACCGCGCCCGAGTTCCTGGAGTTTCGGGAGCGGCCTGACCACTTCCGCATCACCACCGACCGCCTGATCTGTACCGTGGCCAAAGACGGCCTGAAAACCCGCGTGCTCGATAGGTCCGGCAACACGCTGCTGCAGGACGAGAAAGGCTTCCACTGGGAGTACGACTACGACTCGGGCAACGACATCGTGAAGATGAGCAAGGGCGTGCAGGGCGGCGTGTGCTACTACGGCCTCGGCGACAAGCCCGACAACATGAACCTGCGGGGCAAGCGCTTCACCAACTGGGGCTCCGATACCTACGGCTACGTGAAGGGCACCGACCCGCTCTACAAGAACATTCCGTTCTACCTGGAGCTACAGCAGCGCATTGCCCACGGCGTGTTCTTCGACAACACGTTCAAAGCCTCCTTCGACTTTGCCGCCGAGCGGGCCGACGTCACCAGCTTCTGGGCGCAGGGCGGCGAGATGAACTACTACTTCATCTACGGCCCCTCGCTGCTGGAAGTCACGCAGGAATACACGCGCCTCACGAGCCCGCCCGAGCTGCCGCCGCTGTGGGCCCTGGGCTACCACCAGTGCAAATGGAGCTACTTCCCCGAAAGCAACGTCAAGGAAATTGCCCAAGGCTTCCGCGACCGGCAGATTCCCTGCGACGCCCTGTACCTCGACATCGACTACATGGACGGGTACCGCTGCTTCACCTGGAGCCCGACGCACTTCCCCGAGCCCAAGCGCATGGTGCAGGAGCTGGCCGAGGACGGCTTCAAGACCATCGTCATCATCGACCCTGGTATCAAGATAGACCCCAATTACCGGGTCTTCACCGAA
Source organism: Hymenobacter psychrotolerans DSM 18569 (assembly GCF_900142395.1). Lineage (GTDB taxonomy): Bacteria > Bacteroidota > Bacteroidia > Cytophagales > Hymenobacteraceae > Hymenobacter > Hymenobacter psychrotolerans. The sequence continues at coordinate 100,268 of NZ_FRAS01000008.1, forward strand.
GGACTGGAAAAGGACTACTTCTGCCGCCGCGCCGACGGGCCGCTGATGAAAGGCTCGGTGTGGCCCGGCCTCTGCAACTTCCCCGACTACACCCGCCCCGACGTGCGCGAGTGGTGGGCCGGCCTGTTCAAGGAGCTGGTCGAGGACATCGGGGTGAAGGGCGTGTGGAACGACATGAACGAGCCGGCCGTGTTCGAGAAAGGCACCTTCCCCGATGATGTGCGCTTCGGCTACGACGGCCACCCGGCTTCGCACCGCAAGGCCCACAACATCTATGGCATGCAGATGGCCCGCGCCACCAATGAGGGCGTAAAGCGCTTTGCCTACCCCAACCGGCCCTTCACCATCACGCGCAGCACCTACGCCGGCGGCCAGCGGTTCTCCTCCGCCTGGACCGGCGACAATATTGCTTCCTGGGAGCACCTGTGGCTGGCCAACATCCAGTGCCAGCGCCTCAGCATCTCGGGCTTCAGCTTCGTGGGCTCTGATATCGGCGGCTTTATAGATACGCCCGATGCCGAGTTGTATGTGCGCTGGGTGGCACTGGGCGCGTTCCATCCGTTCTTCCGGACGCACTCTTCCGGCGACCACGGCGACCAGGAGCCCTGGAGCTTCGGGGAGCCGGCCGCCGAGCTGGCCAAGCGCTTCATTGAGCTGCGCTACCAGCTGCTGCCCTACATGTACACCACGTTCTGGCAGTACGCCACGCAGGGCACGCCCATGCTGCGCCCGCTCACGTTCCTCGACCAGACCGATACCGAAACCTACCTGCGCATGGCTGAATTCGGCCTCGGCGACCATCTGCTGGTGTGCCCCATCACGCAGGCCGGCGCCGATGGCCGCTGGATGTACCTGCCCCGCGGCGACTGGTTCTACTACTGGACCGACGAAGCCCGCGCGGGCGGCGCCGAGGTGTGGGCCGCCGCCGGCCTCGACCGGATTCCGCTGTTCGTGCGCGCCGGGGCCGTTATTCCGTTTTACCCGGTGCAGCAGTACGTGGGCGAGAAGGTGATTGAGGAAGTGACGCTGCACGTCTACTTCAAAGCCGGCCAGGAAAGCAGCGTGCTCTACGACGACGGCGGCGAAGGCTACGGCTACCAGAGCGGCCAGCAAACTACCCGCCGCTTCACCGTGACGGGCACCGAAAAGGGCCTGCTGCTGCAGCAAACCATCGAAGGCGACTATCAGCCCAGCTTCGCGCGCTACCGCGTGGTGGTGCATGGCCTGCCCTTCGCGGCCACAGCCTACAGCACCGACGGCCAGCCCACCGACGTTCAGGACGTAACGCTCGAATCCGGCCTGACCTTGCCGGCCATCAGCATCAGCGCCACGTTCACGGAGTTGGTAGTCGGGTAGGCGACCAAACAAGACCACGCAAAAAAGGCCCACCGCAAGTTGCGGTAGGCCTTTTTTGCGTAAACAGCGCAACCTAGAAATTGTAGGCCACCCCGCCCGACAGGCCCGTTGATTTGCCCAGGTTGCGGCCGGCCACATACGTGGTAGCGCCCACCGTCAGGCCGAAGCCCTTGGCCAGCGGCCGGAACGCGCTGATGCCCAGGCGCACGTAATCGACGCGGGTAGCCGGGAAGAAGCCCGTGAAGCCCGGCTGCAGAATATCGGTGCCGCTTTTGTCTGACTTCTGGAAGGAGGCCAGCGCATCGATGTAGAGCTTGGGGCCGGCATAGCCGATTTTGGTTTCGGCTACGAAGGCGTTGGGGGCGCTGTTGTCGCGCAGGCTATAGCCGGCCTGGCCCGTGAAAAACACGCCCGAAATGGTTTTCAGGTGCACTACGCCCTGCCCCGAAATCTTGCGGGAACCGTTGCCGATGGCAATGATGTAGCCCAGGCCCGTATCCGACTTGTAGTCGCTGAAGGGGATGCTGCCGCTCACCACGCCCAGCACATCCACCACGCTCGTCCCGACTTCCTTGGAAAACAGCTTGGCTTTCAGCAGCAGCGTAATGTCCTGCAGGCCAGCGCGCTTGTTCACGTAGTTCTGGTCGCGCAGCACCTTCTCGTCGGCGAAGCCCCGCGACTGAATGTAGGGCAGGCTGATAACGGCTTCCAGCTTGTCGGTGAGGCCGTAGCTGCCATACAGGTTCAGCGAGCTGACCTGCACCCGGTCGAAGATGGGCACCCGGTTGATTTTGCCGGGTGCCAGGTACACGGTCTGGTAGCGTTCCTCGGTGCCGGAAATCACGAAGGAGCCATGGCCCTTGCCCGGCAGAAAGCCGCTCACCAGACTCTGGGCGAGGCCGGCGTGTGCTCCGCCCAGGCTTGTGAGCAAAAAAGTCAACAGAAAGCGGTAGGTGTGTTGCATAAAAGGGCAGTAATTGAAGAAGCTGGTCGGGTCGGGAGATTCGGGAAATTGTGCAAGAACAGGGCGCAGGGCTCATGGTTTGAATTTGGGAATCCGTCCGGGCGCTAACTACGAACTACTCAGTAGCATTGGATTTAATCGGGGGTAAATCCGAACTGATTTTATTTTCGTTTCTACGCCGGTTCTTCCCTGGAACCTTGCTCTACTACCGCTTTACACACCGTTTGTACATGAAAAAATCCTTACCCGCCTGGCTGTGCAGCCTCGTCTGTGGCACCCTGTTACTGGTCGGTTGCCAGAAAAATGAAGAGTTGGACCCCACTATTGCCGGCATTGCCGTTGCCAATCCGGATTTCCAGATTTTGGAAGACGCTGCCATCCGGGGCGAAGTGGTCGACATTCTGTCCAATAAGAACCCCAATGACCCCGAAGGCAACTACACCGTTTTTGCGCCCACCAACGCGGCCTTTGCCCGGCTGGGCCTCACTTCCGCCGCCGACCTGCTGGCCCTGCAGAAACCCTTCCTGACGGCCACGCTTTTCTACCACGTCACGGGCGGCACGCTGGCGGGCAGTGCCCTGCAGCCCGGGCTGGTGTCGCCTTCGGCGCTGGGCCCGGGGCGCCGCATCATCCGCCGGGGCAGCAGCACTTACGTCAATGGCTCGAAGATTCTGGCTACCGATGTACAGGCTTCCAACGGCACCGTCCACGCCATCGACAAGGTGCTGCTGGCTACCGGGTCCGACATTGTGCAGTCGGCGGTGGCGCTGAAAGACGCGCAGGTGTTTACCAGGCCTGAGTTGAGCTTTCTGGTGGAAGCCGTGCTCTACTGCAACCTGCAGGGCGTCCTGACGGCTTCACCCGGCAGCCCGCAGTTCACCGTGTTTGCGCCCACCGATCAGGCATTCAAAAACCTGGGCACCGACCTGGGCGTAGCTCTGGACGTGCCGGCCGACATTCGCAAGCTGCCCCAGGCCACCGTCACGGCTGTGCTGCTGAACCACGTGGTGCCCGGTAGCCAGTTTACTTCCGAGCTGCCCGAAAATGCCCGCGTGACAACGGCCGGCGGCGGCCAGCTCATGCTCGGCGCTTTCACCGAAGGCACCCTGACCGTGAAAGGCACCGGCAATGCCTCGGCGGCCGGCATGGTGATTCCCGATGTGCAGTGCACCAACGGCATCGTGCACGTCATCGACCGGGTGTTGCTGCCCTAAGCCAACTTATTGAGCGGGTGAAGCAACGGGTTCAGCGACAGTTTCCGGCTGCCGGGCCAATTGCTGCCTCAACCTGCCCGGTATCCGCCGTTCTTGCAGCCCCGATCTGCGCCGCCAGCGTTTTGTCTGCCGGCAGGTTCCGTCTTCTGCACATCAGTTGTTATGAATAAGTTGAGTTCTGCCCTGCTGCGGAGCAGTTTGCTGTGGCTGGTGCTGCTGTGCGGCAGTGCCGCCCGCGCCCAAACGCCGGCTGTCGGCCGCCACTCGCTGGAAGGCCAGTGGAAAGGGGCCCTCACAGTACCCGGCGGCAGTCTTCCGCTTATGATTACGGTAACGGAGCTAGCCGATGGCAACCGTTTCGCGGTGCTGGACGTGCCCATGCAGCGCGTAACCCGGGAGCCCATGACCGTGACGCCCCGCGCCGATACGCTCATTTTCGAGGCCGAGCAGGCCGGCTGCCGTTTCGTGGGCCACCGCACCCCCGATGGCCAACAGCTGCTGGGTATCTGGCAGCAGCCTGGCTACGCTACGCCGCTCACGCTGCTGTTGGTGCCGCCGGCCACTACTGCGGCCCCCAAGACGTTTAAGTTTCCGCCGCCTTACCGCGTAGAAGAAGTATCGGTGCCCAGCGTTACGGACCACCTGCGGCTGGCGGGCACGCTTACTGTGCCGGCCGGCGAAGGCCCTTTTCCGGCCGTGGTGCTGGTTTCTGACCAGGATACGCACACCCGCGACGCCCACTACGGCGACTTTGCCCTGTTCGGCAGTCTGGCCGACTACCTCACCCGCCGCGGGGTGGCTGTGCTGCGGCTCGATGACAGAGGAGTCGGCAAATCGGGCGGCGACTCGACGAAAGTCACCACCGAAGACCGGATGCGCGACGCCCAGGCCGCCCTGGCGTTTCTGCGCACCCGCCCGCTGCTCGACATTGCGCATATCGGCCTGATCGGGCACGGTGAGGGCGGCAATGTGGCGCTGCTGGCCGCCACCCAGCCGCTGCCGCCAAACTTCGTCGTGACGCTGGCGGCGGCCGGGCTGCCGGGCCAGGAGCTGCTGACCCGGCAGCGCCCGTCGTTGCTGCTGCGCGCCGGCACCCCCGATACGACGCTGCTGAGTCTGGCGCGGCGGCAGGAGCAGGCCCGCCTGCAGGCCCAGCGCCAGGCCGACAAGCTGCGCGCTTCCGGCTCCAATGCGGCTCAGGTGGCCACGTTTCTGGAGCAGCAGCGCATCCGGCAGCGCGTGGAAGACAACAAGCGCCTTGAGGCCCAGCGCAAGCGTCGCCGCACCATGCTCGACATCATTGCCAACACCGCCAACACGGCCCAGGCGCAGGTCATCGTGGCCAACATGGTGCGGCAGGATGCGCCCGCGCTGCCGCCGGAAGCCGTGCAGGCCGCCGCCGCCCGCCTCACGTCGCCCTGGTTTCGCTACTACCTCCGGTTTGACCCGCGCGACGAGCTGGACAAGGCCAGAGGCGCGATACTGCTGCTGCACGGCACCGCCGACGATATGGTGGAAGCGCAGACTAACCTTGATATTCTGGCGAAAAGCCTGAAAGGCAACCCGCGCGTGACAGCCCGGAAAATCGAAGGTGCCAACCATCTGTTTCAGGCGCCTACCACCGAGTGGCCGCTGCTGAACGGCCAGCCCCGCCCCGTCATCTCGCCCGCCGCCCTGGAAACCCTGCATTCCTGGATACTGGCTCGCGCGAAGGAGTAGAATATTATTTTTGTTCAAATTTTTATGATATTGTACAAGTCACATTTACAGAGCTTTATTCCTGTTGCATAACAAATGAATACAGTAGGTTTAAGGGTAATCATTTTTCACTATAATTTTAATTCAGAGGTATGCAGACAAAAGCAAACATCATTCCGGCCCTATTTGTGGGGGGGGGTATTGGCAAGCTGTGAAAAGGAAAGAAACCCGGCTGAGCCTGCCATAGCCCAGCCAACTGTGGCAGAGATAAGCAGAGGGAAGATGCTCGACCAGTTCGCTAAAGACAAGGCCTGGGCTTCCTTCCTGCAACAGATAGAACACGGCCAGGCGAAAGACCCGCTGGGCCAGTATGTGAGCAAAGACACGTATCTGGACTTTGCCGGCAACGGTCCGCGCCCAAGCCGCCCCAAGTATAACGCGTACAGCCGGCAGGCTACCGTGTCTGACAACGGGAGTATTGCCTTCAACTACGTAACCCCCTGCTCAGTGGACGGGGAGCCCTGTACTGGTGGCGGTGGTTCTGTGCCCCCTACTTTTATAAGCACGGAGGGCATGGCACCTTATAGCGGGCCAGATAATCCGAACGGGTATATCTATGATTTGAAGCTGGTTGCGGGACCTTCACCACAGCCTTCGCCTACAGGATATACTTTACTCAACCTCGATTTGAATGATCAAGCGGGTGGGGCTTCTATACACCTTACCTTCACGCGCAACCCTTCTACGGTCGAGAACGGAAAAGAGTATTACGAAAGCAAGCCATTTGCTACCGGACCGGTAAGTGACATAAAGGTTATGACAGGATGCTGTAGCGCACCTTACCCTGGTTTAAACTACTACGATATTTGGTGGTATCCCTCCACTGGTACCAACTGGGGATATAACTTTTGGGAAACACTTGACCTTAATAACGGAGCCTGGGGCAGTCATATCTGGTCGTACCAGAGTAAAGCGACTGGTAGATCGGCAATCGAAATTGGTATTCTATCTGGTGATAACGACAGAATACAGCCCCCAAGTGGCTGGCAGAAGCGGCCGACGGACCTAAACCAAGGAGCCGGCGGAAAATTTATTTATTTCTGCGTTAAATCAAGATAATATGGTTGTCAGGCTATTGATCATGGGGTTGCTGATAACCAGTGCTTTGAAAGGTCTGGCGCAAAGCCGGGAAGCAAACCGCCTTCTCTTTTACATTGCCGGTTCGCGTGGCGTAAGCAAACACGTTATGACCTACAATGGTACTCTAGGAGCAACACCAGGGCACATGTCTTTTGGGCTATGGCGACCAACAGTTGGATTCTTCGTTTCCCCAAGGTTAGCAATTGAGTATAGCTGGCTAAGGAAGAGAGAGTATTTCGAGCAGATAGGCAGAGGCGTACGGGCAGACGGGAAGCCGATTACCGGAGTGGTAAGAGATGAGAACAGGGCTTGGGCCATCCCCATCACTCTACGATACAGAATAAGGCCTCGTGAAAATCAGCGCTTCCAGCTGGAAGCGTTAGTGGGCTTGAGCTATGTTTCGCAGAGTGTTGCCAGCGAATCTTACAGAACGGATGATGAGGAAATACTGGACTATTGGTATTTGAAGGCCAAGGGTCGAAACTTCTACGTCATGGCCGGAATAGCAGGTCGCTTCGCCTTAGGCAAGCATCTGGAAGTCGTCGGGGACTATGGCTTCAATCGTATGCTAAAAAATATGGATGGCGGTGTGTCCCAGCAAGTCATCGGCAACTCAACGGGCCTGACGCGCAACCGCAGCATTGGTTTGCGCTACCGCTTTAATTTCAAAATAAACAAACCGGCACCCAAAGAAACCGTTACGGAATAGAACGGTTTTGGCTGCTGCAATGCGCCGCCCGGCTACTCAGCCGGGCGGCGTTTTGCCGTTAAATATGGTCGCGCAGGTACTGGTACACTTCGGGGTTGGAAAGGAGCGTGCCGTGGTGCAGCTTCGGAAACACGCGGGTACTGATGAGCTGCTCCGGCGGCAGGGCCGGGTCGCCGAAAACGCGGCCTAGGGCGCTGCCGGCGCCCACCAGCCCGTCGCCGAAGTAGTCGTGCAGGGCGGAGTTGGCGGTTTTCAGCAGGGAGCCGACCAGCACGTGGTAGCGCACCCCGGGCAGCGGTGGCACCAGCGTGCGGGGCGGAAACAGGTCGTCGGCGTGTGGGTCCTGCCAGTCTTCATCTACCAGAATGGCGTGGCGCAGGTCCTTGATGCCGTTGCTGCGCTTGTCAATCAGGCCGCTGATGAAGCGGGTGGGCCGCAGGTTTATCTTGCGCAGCACCACGGACGTAAAGTGGCTGTTCTGCTCCAGAAACGAGCCTTCGTTGGGCACGCCCAGCAGAAACACGTTCGTCAGATGCGTGAGCCAGGAGCCCGCGCTGCCCCGTCCTGAAGTGCGTGCAACGCCTGAATTGGGGGCCGCCCGCGCTGCGTAGTAGCCCGCGCTCCGGATGACGAGGCCGCCCATACTGTGCCCCACCAGTGTCAGCGCTCCGATGGTATCGGGGTAGGTCTGAAGTAGTTCCGTGAGCAGCGCATCAAGTAGCTGTCCGTTCTGCGAGATGTGCAGGCCGCTGTTGTAGCGTACATAGAGGCAAATGGCGCCGGTGTCCTGCTGCAGGCGCGGCCCGTAGCGCAGCCCCTCCGGCGAGCCCGCCTGCCAGATCACCTCGTCGCCCATCAGGCCGTGCAGAAACACTACTACTTTGCGCAGGCCGGCTTCGCCGGGTTCCAGGCGCAGGTCGGCCACCGGCACGTCGGCGCTGTGGCGGCGGAAGCTCATCTGGATGGCCCGGCGGTCCTGGCGCTCAGCCAGCTGGTCGCCGAAGGCGCCGTTGAGGACGGGCAGCGTGAAATGCCGGTTTTCCTGTCCCGTCCGGTACAGGTAGCCCGCCGTGTTGAACGGCAGCAGCGCCGCCCGGCCCATAGCCTGCGTGGCGCGCTGCCAGCGGGAAGGCTGCTTGTCGGGTTGCGAATCGGGGGACGGCAGGTCGTCGGTCACGGAATGAGAGTTTGGCGCAGCAGTAGGGCAGAGGTGTAACAAGTACGTGCCAGCCCAGGCTTTTGTAAATCTACGCTACGGCCGGTTGCTACGTTGAGCGAGGCCGCTGCCAGCGGGCATTCTACTGGCCAGAACGCCCGGTTTCTGCTGTCCGGCGCCGAAACGGAAGAGTCCTCCGGGGGAAGTCGCGCAGCAAGGTAGATACAGAAAGCTGCGCCCCGGCTACCAACTTCTGCCGGCGGCCGGGGCGCGATTGTTCTGTGTTGAGCTGCTGGAAAGGGCTTACTTGTTCATGAGTTTCTGCACGGCAAAGCCGTTGGGCGTGTCGAGGCGCAGGGTGTAGAGGCCGGCAGGCTGCTGCCGCAGGTCGAGGGTGCGGGTGCCGGAGGCGCGGGTATCGGGTTGCTGCTGCGCCACCACGCGGCCCAGCGCGTCCAGCACCGTCAGCGAGGCGCTGCTCAGTTCAGTGGTCCGGCCCGCCGCAGACAGGGTGAAGAGGCCCGAGGCGCTGGGGTTAGGATAGGCCTGCAGCGCTGCGGCCAACTGACCGTTGCGGGTAGCGGCTACCGTACCGTTCATCACCACGTCATCAACTACCAGCGTGGTACCGACCGTGGGAAAACCGGCCAGTCCGGAGGCAAAGGCAATATGGATGGAGTCGGGGGCCTGCGAAGAAGTGTACTGCAGCGGCACCGTGCTCAGCGTGTAGGCTGTGGCCGGCGTCAGGCGCAGGCTGCCGGAAGCAATGGTCTGTACTGTGCCGCCCACGGTGCGCGTCAGGGCCACCAGCGCATACGCCGAGTCGGCCAGCGCATTGGTGCCCGTGAGCTTATAGTAGAACTGCATAGAGGCCGGGCGCACTGTAAAAGGCAGGCCGCCCACTGCACTAACGTCCAGGTCGTCGGCAATATCAACGGCGGTAGCATCTACAGCGCCCAGCACGATGCCGCCCGGCACCGGCCCAACCAACGACCCCAGCAGTGGGTCCAGCTTGGTTTCCAGGCGGGCGGCAAAGGCCCCGGTGCGGCTGCCGGCATCCTTAGAAGTCGTGACGGTGCTGTAGAAGCCGCCGAAGACGGGCACCTGCTTAATGGCCTCGTCGATGGTGCTCCAGCTTTGCGGCACTTCCAGCGCGCTGCGCGTAATCCAGGTATCGAGCGTGCCATTCGGGACGGCCGTCGTCTGCGCCGACGCACCAGAGGAGGCCGCGAGCAGGCCCAGAGAAGCGGCAAGGGCAAGTAAGCGTTTCTTCATGGCAGTAAAGTGGTTAAACAGTAAGGAATAGGAACTGCGGCAAATGATGCAGACGCCCGGCAGCGGGTTGCCTGTTTATATAAAAATAATAATTAGTATATATTTTCGTTGATCAGTGCCTGTTGCTACTTATGGGTTCTGGGTGCGGCGCTTGCCGGCCGTGGAAAGCAGGCCCGCCAGCAGACCGGTCAGCAGGCCGCCTACGTGAGCGGCATTGTCGGTGAGGCCGGGGCCGTCGAGGCCGCCCACGAGGCTGCCCAGCGCGAAATAAAGCAGCAGCCCCAGCATACCGGCCCGTTCCTGCCGGCTTAGCGCCGTGCGCTGCGTCAGTAGCAGCGCCAGCAGCAGCCCGTAGAGCCCAAAAATGGCGCCCGAGGCTCCCACTGAATTTACGCCCCGGGTATGCCACCACAAGCTGGCCAGGCTGCCCCCGATACCACTCAGCAGATAAATCAGGAGCCAGCGCCTGCTTCCGGCTTTGCTTTCCGCCATCAGCCCCAGCAGCAGCAGGGCACTCAGGTTGAGGAGCAGGTGCGCGGGCCCGCTGTGCAGAAAGACACTGCTGAGCAGCCGCCAGGGCTGGGCCGGAAAAAGAGGCGAGAAATTCGACCCCCAGGCCACCAGGTCGGGGCCGGCGGGGGAAAGCAGACTGACGCCGCTCAGGCCCATCAGCAGAAATACCACCAGATTGGCGTGCAGCAATAAAGGCGTAACGAAAAACCCGCGCCGGGGCCGGAACACCGCGTGCCCCAGCTGCGCCAGCTGCTCGGGCCAGCGGGTTTCCGGCTCGGGCGGGAGCTGTGCCCGGGCCTGTGCCGGGTCCGGCAGCTCATCCGGAATCAGGCCACGGCGCTGCAGCTCCCGCACTGCGGCTGTGCCCACTGCGGCCGGGTAACGGGCCGCGTGCTGCGCGAGATAGAGCAGTTCGGCATCCGTTTTATCGGCGAGTGGGCTGGAAGGCGTGTCCATGTGGCAAAGGGTAGCTAGGCTATGGCCTGAGCACAAGAACCGTCCCACCCAGCAGCGCCGCCGCCATACCTGCCAGAATCGGTAGCGCATACGCCAGATTGGCTAGCCATGCACGAGGCCCCGAACCCGTCGCGGCTATTGCCGTAGCCATCGGCCGGCATAGCGCAACGGCGGGTTTTTATTTACTTATTCCAATAAACAACTAAGCTGACCGCTTGTATATTGCGAATAATTAGTTGTAGTTAGCACAGGGTATCTGTGCGTCTTTTTGTCATTCCCTTTGCCAGTCATCTATTCGGCCGCTACTCTGCGGGCTACGGCCCAACGGTATCTGGCGCGTCCGCTCTATCAGAGTGCCCGGTCGCGGGCCTCCTTCACCCAGGCCGGCCTGGCGCTGAAAGAGGTGCGGATGAGCTTCCGGCAGTTTTTTACCTGGGCCAGCCCCTTTCACTCGGGACTGCGGAGCCTGAAATACGTGCTGATCGGGCTGGTGCGGCTGCCGCTGGGCCGCAGCGTACGGCTTAGCTACGGCTACACCGGCGAAGACCGTCTGATAGAGTCGTTGCTGAAGCCGCTGGTTACGCACAACGGCTATTACGTGGAAGTAGGCTGCAACGAACCGCGCTTCATCTCCAACACCTTTCTGCTGTACCGGCGCGGGTGGCGCGGCATCTGCATCGACGCCAACGAGCAGCTAGTGCAGAAGTATCGGCGGATTCGCCCACGCGACCAGGCGGTGTGCGCCTTCGTGTCGCACAGAACGGAGGCGCTCAGCTACCTGGAATTTGCCAACAGCGTCCTGTCCACCGCCGACCCGCAATATGTGCCGCAGTATCTGGCCCGGGGCGAACAGCTGCGGAGCCGCCGGCAGGTGCAGCCGCACTCGCTCACGGCCATTCTGGCGGAGCGCAATGCGCCGGCCCGCTTCGATCTGCTGGCTATCGATGCCGAAGAGTTTGACCTATCGGTGCTGCAGTCGTTGGATTTCGGGCGTTACCGGCCCCGGCTGGTGCTGGTGGAGGCGGAAGATTTCGACCCAAGCCAGCCGCTGCTACACCCCATCTGCACGTTTCTGCTGCCGCTGGGCTACGTGCTCAAAGGCAGCATGCTGAAGAACCTGTACTTTATGGATGTAGCCAGCCATACGCCGCTTTAGCGGCGGCCTGCTTATCTGATAGCTACAGCGACGTGCCCCGGCGCAGCCCGTCTATCCACTTCTGGCGGCTCAGCAGGGCCTCATGCATCACGGTAGCCGAGTCGCGCAGGCCTGTTAAGTAGTTATCATAGACCGGCTCGCCACCTTGGTACCGGCTGCGCATGGTTTGCAGCAGCTCGATGCGCAGGTAGGCACCCCGGCGCATCACATTCATCCGTTCGGCCAGCACCGGCGTGAGGCTGAAGTCATAGACAAGGGCCTTGGTAAGGCGGCGCCATTCTTCCAGCACGGTGGTAGCCTGGCCGGGCAGCGTAGAATCGGCCGCGGCCTTATTCACGCGCTCCAGCACGTACAGCGTCTGGTTTTCGGCCTTCCAGTAGCGCTCTGCCAGCAGGCGGTATCTGCGGGTAGCGGCGGTGTCGCGGGTACGTTCGGCGGCGGGCAGCTGGCGCATTTCCTGCGCAATCTGGGCGCGGGTGAGCGAGTCGAAACTCGGAATTACGTGGGTTTCTACGGATTGCAGCACCAGCGGCGCGTCGTCGGCAGTGTCCGTTACGGCAGCGTCCTGCTGGCCCGATGCGCTGCGGCTTTGCAGATAAAAGACGCCGCCCAGCAGCAGAATTGCCAGTACGACTACCCAGACAGCGCCTGGCCGCTGCCACCAGCTCGGCTCTTCATACGATACCTCATCCGGTGCCTGCGGAAGCGGAGCAGACTCCGTGTGTGCCTCATGTAGCAGGTCGGGCCTGATGCCGCGGCGGCGCAACTCCAGGCGGGCGGTATACACCAGGTCGGGATGATAGAGGTCGGGATGCTGCACCAGAAACTGCAGCTCAGCATCGGTTTTCTGGCTAAGGAACTCGGAATCGGAAGAAGCGGCCATGCCGGGATAGAAAAACGGATAGAGGTCAGAAATGAACCTTCAAGTTGGCAAAAACGCGCCATACTACCATACGCGCCGGCCAACGCCGTGGGCGCGGGCCGCGTATAGCAGGGTAGCACTTCTCACCTCATCCTTTCTTTTTCTATCCTACCCATGGCACACGACCAGCAAGAACCCCAGCCCAGCAACCAGAACTCTACGCACAAAGCCGGTGCTGAGCGCCAGGACAACGATATGAGCACCGCCGGCCGCATTCCGGGCCAGAATGATCCGGACGCCAAAGCCAGCGGCAACCCCGAAGCTGCCAGCACTCAGGAAAACATGGGCGACGGTACCGGCATCCGCGGCGCGTACGGCAACAGCAGCCAGACCAACGGAGCCGAGGGCACCTCTGACGCTGACGCCGAAGGCAACCCCACCAAAAAAACCGACCAGTGGGCTGAATAGCCTGCCCGGCCGTTGTTGCCGCACGCCCTCTGGCTGCCGTAAGTACCATCTTATGGCAGCCGAAGGGCGTACGGTTTTTTGCCGTACGGTTGTGGGCCGGGCCACAAGGCCAGCGGTTGGCCGGGCCGCGTGCGCCGGCCAGGAGTGCGCCGGAATTATGCGGCAAAATCGGGGAAATGCGGGCTGCCCAGCGCAACGCACTGTCGACTAAGCCCTAACTTGCGGGCTGATTTCCTTTGTTGTGCTGATGTTTTCACTGTCTGGCGCTGGTCGCCGCGTTCTTTCCCTGTTGCTGATTGCCGGTCTGCTGGCCATTTTTTGCCGCCCCGCCACTGCCGATGTGCCTCCCAAACGCGAGCTGCGCGGCGTCTGGATTGCAACGGTGGAAAATATCGACTGGCCCAGCGCCCGCAACCTCACCCCCGAGCAGCAGCGCCGCGAGTACATCCGGATGCTTGATGCGCAGCAGCGCACCGGCATCAATGCGGTATTCGTGCAGGTGCGGCCCGCCTCCGATGCCTTCTACCAGAGCAGCCTGGAGCCCTGGAGCAAGTGGCTGACCGGCACGCAGGGCAAGGCCCCCAGCCCCGCCTACGACCCGCTGCCCTTCATGATTGAAGAAGCCCACGCCCGTGGCATGGAGTTTCACGCGTGGTTTAACCCGTACCGTGGCAGCACCGATACGCTGACGCGGCGCCTGGCGCCCCTGCACCCGTTCCGGCAGCACCCGGAGTGGTTTCTGCGCTACTCCGGCAAGCTGCTCTACAACCCGGGCCTGCCCGAAGTACGCCAGTACATCAACCGCGTGATACTGGACGTAGTGCGCCGCTACGACATCGACGGGGTGCATTTCGACGATTATTTCTACCCGTATCCTGAGGCGGGCAAAGTCATTCAGGACGAAGCCGCTTTTGCCCGCCACAACCCCGACGGCCTGAAGCTGCCCGACTGGCGCCGCCAAAACGTGAACATCCTCATCCGCGACCTGCACGACTCCATCCAGAGCACCAAGCGCTGGGTGAAGTTCGGTATTTCGCCCTTCGGGGTGTGGCGCAACCAGGCCACCGACCCCAACGGCTCGGCCACCAGAGCCTTCCAGGGCTACGATGGCCTGTATGCCGACGCGCTGGAATGGGTGCGCAAGGGCTGGGTTGATTATCTGCTGCCGCAGCTGTACTGGAGCTCCACTTTCCGGCTGGCGCAGTATCCGGTACTGGTAGAATGGTGGGCGCGCAACGCCAACGGCCGCCACCTCTACATCGGGCACGGGGCCTACCGCATGTCGGAGAGCACCAAGGCCGATACCACGTGGCGCAACCCGCGCGAGCTGCCCCGGCAGGTACGCCTGAACCGCACTTTCCCGACGGAAGTAGGCGGGAGCGTGTTTTTTAGCTCCAAGTCGTTGCTGGCTAATGCCCTCCACACCACCGATTCGCTGCGGCAGAACCTGTTCCGCTATCCGGCGCTGGTGCCCACCATGCCCTGGCTCGATGCCGTGCCGCCCCGTCCCGCCCAGAACCTGACCCTGACGGCCGCGTTGCCCGCCAATACCCTTACCTGGCAGCCTTCCCCCATTGCCTCCGACGGCGACCTGGCCGCGTACTATGTGCTGTACCGGTTCGAGGGCGACGAAACGCCCACGCCCAACGACCCGCGCCGTATTCTGGCCGTGATACGGCCCCGTACCGGAACCGGCCTGGCATTCACGGACACCACGGCCCGGCCCGGCCAGACCTACGCCTACTACCTGACCGCTGTAGACCGCCTGCACAATGAAAGCCGGCCCGTGAGTGTGCGCACCACCGGCCGCACAGGCGAAATTATCCTGGCCCAGGCTCCTGCCGAAACGCCAGCAGCCACGCCCACCGCTCCGGCTACACCGCCTGCCACTACTTCGCCAGTAACGGTGCCCGCCCCGCGTCCGGCAGCCTCGCCGCCGGTTGCTAACCGGCCAGCGGCCAGCGCTGTCACCAAAATCAAGACGAAGACCAAACCGAAAAAGAAGGGCTTCTTCCGGCGCCTGTTTGGCGGCCGCTAGCCTGCCCTGCCATGATAAAAGCAACGCGCCCGGCCTTCCAAGGCCGGGCGCGTTGCGTATGGGGCTGTAGCCGTTTATTTCCGCAGGGCAGGCAGCCGGGTGTACAGCACCTGCTCGAACACCTGTAGCTCTGGCTGCATAATAGGGCTTTGCAGCAGCAGCTTGCGGCGCGTAAGCTCCACAATGCTCTGCCCATCGAACAAGGGCTCGTCGTTGGTGGAAGTCTGGCTGTAGAGCAGGCCCCGGCGGATGCGGTAGGTGCCCTTTTCTGAGTGAACCAGCTGGCCCCGGCGCGTCGTGGCATACGTGTAAGTGCTGTCGGGCAGGAACTCCACAACCAGGGTCAGCTCGCCGTTGGTGATGCCGATATTGGTGTCGGCCGCGGGGCTATGGAACAGCTGCTCCTGCAGGGAGTCGGGCAGGGTAGAAGGAGCTTCAAACGCAATCTGCTGCAATGCCCAGCGGCCTACCAGGGACGTCTGCGCCCGGGCGCTGACAGCCAGGAGCAGCAGGCTCGAAACCGCCATAAACCGGCGAAAGAAGGATGCAAAAGCAGAAGCAGGCATAGAGGAGCTATGGTAAGCCGAAGCCGGGCGCCGCGCCAAGCCTGCGCCGGCAGGCTAGTGGGCCGCCGGCTGGCTGGGCTGGCACTTATTGCAGATGCCCGACAGCAGCAGGTCGCTGCGCTGGGCCTGAAACCGGCCCGGCAGCACCACGGGCGGAATGGCCACCTGGTTGAGGCAGTACGTATGCTGGCAGGCGTTGCACTTGAAATGCACGTGGTTGTCGTGGTGGGCGTGCTCCGTACAGTCCACCGAGCAGGATGCGTAGTGAATGATGTCGGTGGCATCCACCACCCGATGAATAACGCCCTGCTGCTCAAAGGTGCGCAAGGTGCGGTACAGCGTAATCCGGTCGATGCCCGCTGAGCCTAGTTCCTGCTCTATGTCGTTGCTGGAAAGAGCATAGGGCTTGCTGAGCAGCACCTGCAGCACCTGCCGCCGGATAGGCGTAGCGCGCAGACCGTGCTGGGCCAGAGTTTCAGTGATACGGGTGGTAAGGGGCATACTTCAAAATTACGGATTCAGCGAGACTTACGCGGCCGCCCGGCTGCCCAAACCGCCCAGGCTAAACCAACAACGCCGCCCCAAAGGAGCGGCGTTGTGCAGAAAACACGGAAGGCAGGCCGCTTACAGCGCCTTCACGGCCAGCGTCAGGGCCACATCGGTAGCCGAGGTGCGGTTGATGCCGGTAACGGTGAAGATGACGTACTGGTCGAGGCCGCGCAGGCGGGCAATTACCACGTCGCCGACCACCACATTATCGAGCTGAGTGACCTGGCTGGCCGCGGCCGTAGTCAGGAACGTCTGGCGGATGCTGTTGAGCGTGGCGTTGGTGTAAGCTGCCGCGCCGCCGGTAGTCAGGCGCACGAAGCGCGTAGTCGTAACGGGCGGGGTGGCCGTGGCATTCAGAGCCTGCAGCCGCACGGCGTTGGTGGCGGTGCTGGTGATGGCAACATCCTTGGTACCCGACGAAGCCGTTGCCGCAACCGGCGCGAAAGTAGCCAGGTCGTAAGCGGCCAGGTCGCCGCCGGTGGTGCCCGTGTAGTTAAGCGTAACGGTGCGGGCGGCGGCCAGCGCCGTAGGCGTGCCGGGCGTGATGGCAGGGGCCGTAACGGTGGCCGCGCGCACGCTCGGGGCCAGGGGTGGAATCCGGTCCTGATAGAGGCTCTTCACCTCGAAGCGGAACACCACCGGCTGGCCCGCGCTGCCGGCAGGCAACGTCAGGTCTACGTTGACGGTAGTGGCCGCGCCGCTTTGGGTGCCGGCCGTGGGCACGCGCTGCCGCGCAAAGCGCCGTTCAGCCGCCGTACCCACTTTTATATAGGTAATCAGGCTGTCGAGGTCTTTGCGCAGAGTGCCGGTGGCCGTGAGGGAAGTGGCCGTGTTGATGCCGCCTTCATTGAGCACCACCGGGAAGCGGACTACGTCGCCGGGTACAGGCGTGCTGGTGCCGGGGGCCGTTACGTTGGTGGCGTCGTTCAGGCGGATGGTAGGCGTGGCTTCGGCCAGCCGGAAGCTGAACGTGCGGAGCTTGGACTGCCCGTTGGTGCTCACCACCACAGCGTCTACGCGCACGTTGGCCTTGTTCTGGCCGGCCGGTACGGTGTAGTTCACGAGCAGCGTGTCCGACTGCCGGATGCGGGAAAAGGCCGGCTGATACGGAATGGTTTGCACCAGCGTAGAGTCGCGGTTGGGCTCTATCTTCTGCAGAATCCGGATTTCGCGGATTGGGTCGGTCTGCTGAGCAAAGCGGAGCTCGAACTGCACTATCTCGCCGGGAGCGTACTTGGTAGCCGTGCCGAGGGCATTGGCTGTGAAAGTGGGGAACTGCGGTCCGGTTTCGGAGTAGTAGGTATCAAGCTCCTTGTCGCAGCTGCCCAGCAGCACAACGGCCAGCAGGGGCAGTAGCCGGGCAGCGGCCCGGGAAATTATAGATGAGGTCATGGACTTCAGAAAAAATAGCCAGGAAAAGAACTGACGGACTGCGCCTTAGGGACGGTCCCACCACAGGGGCTTGCCAACGTACTCGTCGTTGGTGGTGGCGCCGGCTTCGGCAAACATGCGGGCTACCTCGTCGGGGTTGTAAAGCGTTTCGGTGGCACCCGGCAGCATCCGGCGCGGGAAGCGCATGGCCGGATCGGGGTTGTTGGACAGGGCCGTGTTGATGCCCGTACCGGTGGGGTACTGCAGGTTCACGTACACGTCGGTGCTGAAATCATAGCGCCGCATATCCGACCACGACTCCGGGTTCAGGAACATGGCAATGTACTTCTGCTCCATGATGGCCTTGGGCAGATTGGGGTTGGTGGGCGAAGCCAGCTGGGCTTCGGTCTGGGCTACGGCGCTGCTGTTGAGGTAGGCCGTAATCTGGGCCGGCGTGATGGCCGGGAACGTAACCGTAGGTGCCGAGAAGCTGCCGCCCGTCCCGATTTTGGTCATGTGCGCCCGGATGCCTTCCTTATACGCCGTCAGGGCGCGGCCCTTTTGGCCGGCCTTGAAGGCGGCTTCGGCCTCAATAAACTTGAGCTCGTGGTAGGTAATCACCTCGTAGTAGCCCAGGTCACGCGCGTACCAGCTGGCGTAGAAGTCCGTGATGGTGGTGCCCGGCGTCACGTTGGTGCCGGTAGGCGTGCCCGCACCGGGCGCTGCGCCCGTGCTGGTGGTAGGAGCCATTACGCCAAAGCGCGGGTCCGTGACGCCCGGAAACGTGGTGCCGTTCAGGTACTTGATGAAGTTCGAGGAGAAGGTAGCGCTTCCGAAGTTGGCGCGCGTCGTCCCGAAAATATTGGTGGTGTTGGCCAGCGGCGCCACCGCCGCCTGATACTGCAGCTGGGCGTCGTCGGCGCTGTTGCGGAAGCCTTTGTCTACCAGGGCCAGCACGGCGTTGGGGTCGTAGCTGCCCTTTTTGGTGAGGTGCTGCAGTTGCCGCGCTTTCAGCGAATAGGCCAGCCGCACCCACTTGCCGGGGTCGCCTTTATACAGAATGTCGCCGCTTTCGCTGGGCGTGGTGCTGTAGAAGGGCCGCTTGTTCTGGCTGGGGTCCTTGCTCATCTCCACAATGCCTTCATCCAGCAGCTGGTTGATGGTGGCATACAGCTGCTCCTGCGAGTCGTACTTGGGCTTGTAGTTCGAGCCGCCCTGGTAAGCCTCGGAATAGGGCACGTCGCCCATCATGTCGGTGAGGTGGGCCAGAATCAGGGCCTGCATGATTTTGCCGGCGCCCACGTAGTACACCGAGCCTTCTTCCTGCGCCGCCTTCATCATGGGCGGAATGTTGCCGCCCGACTGAAAGTAGGAGTAATTGAAGGTGTTGGTGCTTTGGGCGTTAGTGAAGCGGAACTGGTCGTTGCCGCCGCTGTTTACGGTGCGGCTCACTACATATTGCGTGATGTAGGGCGTACGCAGGGCTGTAAACATCTGGGTCTGGATGCCGTTGCTGATGATGCTGGGCAGCAGAAAGTTAGGCGTCGCCTCCGACGGGTTATTCGGGTTGTCGTTCACGTCGAGAAAACTCTCGCACGATGTCAGGACGCCGCCACCCAGCAGCAGCCCTAAGAACAGAAGGTATTTTTTCATAACAGTGTAGTCGAGAAAGAAACAATAGACCCTAGAAGGTCACGCGTAGGCCCATGTCCACGCCGCGGGTAGCGGGCACGTTGCCGTAGTCGAAGCCATTGGAGCCGCCACCGCGTACTCCGGCGCCGGCTGCGGCGGTTTCGGGGTCGGCACCGCTGTAGTTGGTCAGCAATAGCAAATTGCGGCCGGTCACGTTCAGTTCCACTCCCTTCAGGAAATGCGTCCGGTCGAGCAGCGAAGCCGGCAGATTGTAGCTCAGCGTTACGTAGCGCAGGCGGGTCCAGGAAGCATCCTCAATGAATGGTGTGCCCACCCCGCCCAGAATGCTCTGGAAGTAGTTCTGGGTCAGCTCTACCTGACGGGTATTCTGCGTGTAGGTGCCGTCGGAGTTGGTCACTACGCCATCAAACACCACCTGCTTGTACCGGTCGGCGGTGCGGGTGCCGGTGCCGGTGTTGGTAGCGTACAGGTCGTTGCCGTTAATCACCTTGCCGCCCACCCGGAAATCGAGCAGGAAACTCAGGGACACTGCCTTGTAGGTGAGCGTGTTGGTCAGCTGCGTGGTGAAGCGCGGCGCGCGGTTGCCGGCGTAGATGAACGTGGTGCCCGGAATCGGGTAGCCCGTCGTGGGGTTGATGAGCATCTTGCCGTAGTCGGGGCTGTTGGTGTCCGTTACGCGCTGGAAGTCATAGGCGCCGATGCCCGTGATGGGCCGGCCCACGAAAGCACCGCCCTGATGCACGTTCGTAATAAATGCATCCGACTGGAACACCACCGTCAGCGGAGAAGGCAGCGACTCCGTGCGGTTGGTGTTGTGGTAGAAGTTGGCCAGAATCTCCCAGGTGAAGCCCCCGGCATTCTGGATCGGGGTACCATTCAGCGTCACTTCCTGGCCTTCGTTGGTAACGGTGCCGCCGTTGATGTACTGCAGAATAAAGCCCGTGGCCTGGCTGACGCGGGGCGCAATCAGCTGGTCTTTGGTGCGCGAGAAATAGTAGTTGAAGTCGAGGCCCAGGCGGTTTTTGAGGAACTGCAGGTTAATGCCGGCTTCATAGGAGCGGGTGCGCTCCGGCTTCAGAATGGGGTTGGAGCCGAAGAAGTCGTTGCGGAAGCCGCCCCCGATATACGTATTGGTGGTGAGCGGCGAAAGCACGCGGTAGGGACCGGTGTCGCGGCCTACTTCCGCCACCGAAGCCCGGATCTTGCCGAAGTTCAGCAGGTTGCTCTGCGTCATGCCCAGGGTGCGCGTAAACTCGTAGCCCAGGGCCGCCGAGCCGTAGCCGAAGCCCTTGCCAAACACCTTGTTCTCATCCGGCCGCGGCAGCGTCGACGACATATCGTAGCGGCCCTGCAGCTCTACCGTCACCTGGTCGTAGAGCGACATGCTCAGGCGGGCAAAGTTGCCCACCAGCCGCCGCACCGACACCCGCTGCAGCGCGTTGCGGTTCACGGTGTTGTTGATGCTGATGAACGTGGGGTTCTGGAACACCAGGCCGGTGTAGTCCACGGCCTCGTCGCGGCTCTGCTCCAGCGTGTTGCCCAGAATCAGGGAGCCGCGGAAGTTCTCGTTGAAGGTGTGGTTGAACGAGGCCAGCGTGGTGGCCGTAATCAGCCGGTTCAGGCCCCTGGTTTCGGCAATGCCGCCGTTCTGGTTGCTGGCCTGCGAGGTGCCCACGGCCCGTACCGAAACGATGTGCGTGTTGGCCACGTCGGTGCCGATGTTGTGGCTCAGAGTCAGGAACGAAAACGGCTGGAAGCTGAGCTGCGTGTTGCCGATGAAGCGGTTGGTGCGGTCGGTCTGCGGGTTGAACTCGGCCGTCCAGTACGGGTTGTCGGCGTCGGCATCAATGCCGTTGTTGGGCGCCAGCAGGCGGCGGCGTGTGCCGTCCGCATTCAGGTAGTTGCGGGCATCGTCGTTGCGGGGCCAGTTCAGCAGGCTCAGCAGAAAGCCGCCCGACGAGCTGCCGGCCGTGGTGAGCAGGCCGGGGCCCTGCAGCGTGCGGCGTCCGCCCGAGTTGAGATACTGCGCCGAGCCCGTTACGTTCAGCTTCGGCGAAATCTGGGCGTTGCCGGACAGGCGTACCGTCGTCTTATCGTACTTGTTTTCGGGCGTTACGCCGGTCTGGTCCAGCCGCGAAGCCGACAGAAAGAACGTGGCCTTTTCCGAGCCGCCCGACATGTTCAGGAAGTTCTGATAGGTGTAGCCCTTCTTGAAAAAGTTGCCCAGGTTGTCGTACACTTCCTGGCCTTCGGCGAAGCGCGGGCCCCACGAGTTGCGCGTAGTGGCATCAAACACGCCGTTCGAGCCCTGGCCGTACTGGTTCTGGAGCTTAGGCAGGCGGTTCACCTCATCCACCGAAAACTGCGTGCGGTAGTTGAGCGTGGTGCGGCCGGCCGTGCCTTTCTTGGTGGTGATAACCACGGCCCCGTTGGCGGCGCGCAGCCCGTAGAGTGCCGCGGCGGCCGGACCCTTCAGCACCGTCATGCTGGCAATATCCTCGGGGTTCAGGTCGCCGGCCCGGTTGGGCGAGCCCACCGAGCGGCCCAGAATACCGTTGAACTGCGAGCCCGCGCCTGGCGCCGTGCTTTCCTGAAACGACGAGTTGTCCATGATCATCCCGTCGATGATGAACAGGGGCTGGTTGTCGCCGTCGAGGGAGGTGCCGCCCCGGATAACAATGGAGGCGCCTTCGCCCGGAGCCCCGCCCGAGGAGGTGATGTTCACGCCGGCCACCTTGCCCTGCAGGGCATTCACGATGTTGGTCTGGCGCGAGTCGATGATGTCCTTGGCCTTCACTTCCTGCACAGCCGTCACCAGGTCGCGCTTTTCCTGCGGAATGTTGTAGCCCGTAATCACCACATCCCGCAGCGCGGTGGTGTTTTCCTTCAGGCTGATGTCGATGGTGGAATCGTCGCCGACGGTGCGCTCCTGCGTGGTGTAGCCGATGAAGCTGAAGGTGAGCGTGCTGCCGGGGGCAGCCTGCACCGTGTAGCGGCCGTCGGGGCCGGTGCTGGCCCCGGTAGAGGTGCCTTTCACAAGCACGGTTACGCCGGGCAGCGGCGTGCGGTCATCGGCCGTCACGGTGCCCGTGATGGTGCGCTGGGTTTGCTGCGCGTGGCCCGGCAGGGCCGCTACGCTCAGCACCGGCGCCAGCAAGTAGAGTCTGTTCATGTGGTGGGAGGGAAAAGGTGAGGGGAATGGCAAAAAAGTGCGCGGCCGAAATCCGGCTGCTAATGGCAGTTGGATCTCGGCCGGGAAAACATCCGTGCCGGTAAAAAGCCGAAACAACAGAAAATGAGGGCTTTCATCCGAAAAAAGAGCGAGGAGAGAGGTAAAAACGGGCTAAGCCATCGGCTACGTGATGATTTTAGCCCGAAAATGGCAAGAAATAAGGAGATAAAGCTAAATGGGCCAGAAAGTATAGGCAACTATATATGGTATTTTATTTAGTGCTGATTATGCTTTGAATGCTCCCCGTAAAGCCGCAATTTCCCCGGGTCTCCTGTTTTCCACCTAAGCTGCTGCCATGTCTTCCGTCATTCCGCCTGCTGCCCGCGTGCCCGTCCGCATCTTCGCCGACTCTGAAACGGCATCTATTGCCATAGCTCAGGAACTGGCCGAGTTCATTCGGCTGCGCACCCGTGAGGGCCGCCCGGCCGTGCTGGGGCTGGCCACCGGCTCGTCGCCGACACGCGTGTATGAGGAGCTGGTGCGCCTGCACCGCGAAGAAGGGCTGAGCTTTCAGAATGTCGTCACCTTCAACCTCGACGAATACTTCCCGATGGCGCCCGACTCGCTGCAGAGCTATGTGCGCTTCATGCGCGAGTACCTGTTCGACCACATTGACATCCGGCCCGAAAATGTACACATCCCCGACGGCACCGCGCCCGCCGACCAGGTAGCCGATTACTGCCGCCGCTATGAGGAGCAGATCCGGGACGCGGGCGGCATCGACTGGCAGCTGCTGGGTATCGGGCGCACGGGCCACATCGGCTTCAACGAGCCCGGCTCCGGCGCCGCCTCCCGCACCCGCCTCATCACCCTCGACCACATCACGCGCACCGACGCGGCCTCCGACTTCTATGGCGAAGAAAACGTGCCGCGCCGCGCCATTACGATGGGCGTGGGTACCATTCTGGAAGCCCGCCATATTGTGCTGCTGGCCTGGGGTGAGGGCAAGGCGGCCGTGGTGAAACGGATGGTGGAAGGTGAGCCGACCGACACTGTACCGGCTACTTACCTGCAGCACCACCCGGCCGTACAGGTGGTGCTGGACGAAGCCGCTGCCGCCGAGCTGAGCCCGCGCAAAACCCCGTGGCTGGCCGGCGAAACCTGCAACTGGCACGATGTGGCGCTGGTGCGCAAAGCCGTGACGTGGCTGGCCCGCCGCCTCGAAAAGCCTATTCTCAAGCTCACCGACGAAGACTACAATGAAAACGGCCTGTCGGGGCTGCTGGCCGAGTCGGGGCAGGCGTACACCATCAACATCCGGGTGTTCAATGAGCTGCAGCACACCATCACGGGGTGGCCCGGCGGCAAGCCCAACGCCGACGACACCTACCGGCCCGAGCGGGCCGCGCCCTTTCCCAAGCGCGTGCTCATCTTCTCGCCTCACCCCGACGACGACGTTATTTCGATGGGCGGCACGCTGCTGCGGCTCGTCGACCAGGGCCATGAGGTGCACGTGGCGTACCAGACCTCCGGCAACATTGCGGTGTTTGATGACGAGGTGATTCGGTTTGCCGAGTTCGTGGCCGAGTACGATACCATGTTCCGCCTCGACGACCGGCCGGCCGAAACACTCTACCAGCGGGTAGCCGATTTTCTTCAGAACAAGCAGCCCGGCCAGGTCGATTCGGCGGAGGTGCAGCAGATAAAGGGCCTGATTCGGCGCGGCGAGGCCAAAAGCGCCTGCCGCTACGCCGGCCTCAACCCCGACGAGCAGGCCCACTTTCAGGATTTGCCTTTCTACGAAACCGGCCGCGTGCGCAAGAAGCCGCTCGGCGACGAGGATATCCGCCTAACCATGGAGCTGCTGAACCGGATTCAGCCCCAGCAGATTTATGCCGCGGGTGACCTAAGTGACCCGCACGGAACCCACCGCGTGTGCCTGGCCGCCATTATGCAGGCCGTACAGCGCCTGAAAGCGGCCGGCACACCCTGGCTCGACGACTGCTGGGTGTGGCTCTACCGCGGGGCTTGGCAGGAATGGGACATCGACCGGATTGAAATGGCCGTGCCGCTGAGCCCCGAGGAGCTGACGCGCAAGCGCCGAGCCATCTTCAAGCACCAGTCGCAGAAGGACCGGCCGCTGTTTCCCGGCGCCGACCAGCGGGAGTTCTGGCAACGGTCTGAGGAGCGCAACCGCACCACCGCCCGCATCTACGACCAGCTGGGCCTGCCTGAGTACGAAGGGATAGAAGCCTTCGTGCGCTGGCAATTCTAGGGAAGACAAGTAGTTCAAACCAGCCGAAACCACAAGCCCGTCGGGCGGGCCAGAGCACATGCTCCGGCCCACCCGACGGGCTTTTTGCCGGGTAGACTGCCAGAGCCGGCGGGGGCGGGGCCATAGATGTGAACCGGTGCGCACGCTCAATAGCGTATCGGGTTTTGCCTGGCGGGAAGGGCTGCTCGAGGAAGCTGGCAGGAAGGAAACAGGTGTTGTACTATTTATTGTATAAATAGTATATATTAACGGTGAGTTGCTTTGTTCTCCCACTCCTTTTTTCCCACACACTATGCGAAACACCTACTTGCTTATGAGGCTGGCTTTGGTTGTAAGCTGGCTCCTGGTCTGTACTCTGCCGGGCCGGCCGGCACTTGCCCAGCCCGGCGCTACCCGCCAGGCCTACACGCTGCAGGGGCGCGTCACGGATGAGCGGGGGCAGGGCCTGCCCGGCACCACGGTGCTGCTCAGCGGCACCACGCTCGGCACGGCTACCAACACCGATGGCGCCTATACGCTGCCCGTACAGGTAGCGCCCGGCAGCTACACGCTCACGTTTTCCACCATCGGCTACCGCACCCAGACACGCCCGCTCACGCTGGCCGGCAGCCCCACCGTCACCACCGACGCCTCCCTCTCGGAAGCCCGCCAGGCCCTGGATGATGTTGTGATTATCGGCTCCACTATCAGCGTAAACAAGCGCGAGCTGGGCAATTCCATCAGTACCGTAACGGCCCGCGACCTGGAGCAGGCCGGTACCGGCGGCGCCCTCAACGCGCTGCAGGGCAAGCTGCCCGGCGCCCAGATTGTGCAGAACTCCGGCGACCCGTCCGGCTCTATGTCGGTGCGGCTGCGCGGCATCCACTCGCTGCGGGGCTCCTCCGACCCGTTATATGTCATTGATGGTGTGATTGTGAGCAACAACAGCACCAACGTGTCGCAGCTGGCGGCCGGGCCGGATATCGGTTCGGTGAACCCCGGCCAGAACCGCCTCTCCGATATAAACCCCAACGACATTGCCAGTATCAACGTCATCAACGGCGCGGCGGCGGCGGCTCAGTATGGCTCACGGGCCAGCAACGGCGTGGTGCTCATCACGACCAAGCGGGGGCAGGCCGGCGCAGCGCGGGTATCGGCGTACAGCAGCTTCAACGTGAACGAGCTGCGCAAATCAGTGCCGGTGAACACCTACGGCAAGCAGTTCGGGTTTGCGGGCCTGCGCCTGTACACCATCGGCGCGCCCACGGCTCAGGAGCTGACCAACAACCCCGGCACCACTACCACGGGCATCACGCGGGCCGGTGCTACGGCGCAGCTGGCCACCAACCTCGTGGACGTGCCGCGCTACAACTACTTCGATGAGATTTTCCGGACCGGCTACGGTACCGACAACGGCGTGTCTATTGCGGGCGGCGCCGAGCGGACGCAGTACCTCGTGTCGGTGGGCTACCTGAAAAACCAGGGCATCATCAAAGGCACCGATTTCACGCGCTACAACGTGCGGGCCCGGGTAGACCAGCGCCTGACTACCTGGGCGCGGGCCTCGGTGGGCGTGGCCTACAACAACAGCTTCTCCAACGAGAAAGCCAACGGCAACGTGTTCTACAGCCCCATCAACTCCATCAACATCACCAACAACATCTACGACATCACGCGGCGCGACGCCAGCGGCAACCTGCTGGCCGTGGAGCCCACCCGCGTCAACCCGCTGTCCACGATTGAGGACATGAAGTTTACGCAGCGCATCAACCGCACCATCAGCGACCTGCAGGTGAATCTGACGCCGTTCCGGGGTGTGTCGCTCGACTACATTCTGGGCGTGGATACCTACTCGCAGGCGGGCCAGAACTACATCCGGCCCTACCCATACCAGGCCACGGCCGGCCTGCCGCTGCAGCGCTACCCCAACGGCTTCGCGGCCAACGCCAACAACAACGTGCTGCAGCTGAACTCCGACGTGAACCTGGGCTACGAGCGGCAGTTCACCGAAAACCTGAAGCTGACGCTGCTGGCCGGCTACAGCTACCAGTACCTGCGCGGCGAGCTGGTCCGGACGCAGGGGCAGGGGCAGGCCCCGTTCATCTCCACGGTAAGCGGCTCCGCCAGCACCACGGTGGCCTCGGCCTACGAGCTGGACCAGTTTGATCTGAGCGGGATTTTTGCGCAGGCCACGGTGGGTTTCCGCAACCTAGCCTTCCTGACCGGTGCCATCCGCCGCGACCGGTCCTCGAAGTTTTCCGATTCCGAAACCAACCAGTACTACCCCAAAGTGAGCGGCTCGCTAGTGCTTTCCGACCTGGGCTTCTGGAAAGATGCCGCGTATGCCAAAGCCTTCAACTCGCTGAAGCTGCGCGCCAGCTACGGCGAGGCCGGCGGCCTGACCGCCATTGGCTCCTACGACCGGTTCTACCAGTTTTCGCCGGCGGCTTTCCAGGGACGCGCTACGTTTCTGCCCGGGGCGCGGCTGGCCAACCCGCGGGTGCGGCCGGAGCGGGTAGCCGAGCTGGAAATAGGGGCCGACCTGGGCTTCCTGAACGACCGGATTGGGCTGGGCGTTACGTATTACGACCAGAATACCAAGGACCTGGTAGTAGACCGGCAGATTGCGCCCTCGCGCGGCGGCTCCTCGATTGTGGAAAACGTGGCCCGGCTCACCAACAAAGGCGTGGAAGTGCAGCTGAGCGCTACGCCGGTGCGAACCGCCGATTTCAGCTGGGACTTTACGGCCATTTTCAGCCGCAACCGCAACAAGATTGTGGATCTGGTGGGCTCCTCGGCGGTGCTCATCGACAACGTGACCGGGGCGCCGGTGTACCTGATTAATGGGCAGCCGGCGGGCGTGTTCTACGGCTCGGCTTACGCCCGCAACCCCGACGGCTCTTTGCTGCTGACGCCGCAGGGCTTCCCGCAGGATGAGCGCACTACCGGCCAGAGCACCGGCGCCGTGAACTTCACGCCGGCCCGCGAGGCCAACGGCCAGCCCAGCTACGCCCAGGGCACGAGTATCGCCAACGTGGTTATCGGCAACCCCAACCCGGACTGGACCGGCTCGTTCACGACCAGCTTCACCTACAAAAAACTCTCGCTGCGGGTGCTGCTCGATGCCGTGCAGGGCGTGGACGTGTTCAATGCCGACTACCGCACCCGGCAGGGCGTGGGCCTCGGCGACCTGGCCGAGAAAGAGCTAAAGGGCGAGCTGCCGCGCGGCTACATCTTCGCGGTGTATAACACGCAGGAGTTCCGCATTGACGACGGCTCGTTTGTGAAGCTGCGCGAAACGGCCCTTACGTACACGCTGCCCACGTTTAGCAAGTTTATCAGCAACCTGAACGTGTCGGTGATTGGGCGCAACCTGTACTCCTGGGACGACTACAAAGGCTTCGACCCGGAAACCAGCGCGGGCGGCTCCTCCGACCTGCTGCGCGCCATCGACTTCGGCAACGTGCCGATTCCGCGCACCTACCAGCTTCGGCTGGCGGCCACTTTCTAGCCGGTTTTGGTTTCCTCCCCATTTCGCCTTCTGCCATGAAAAAGATACTGCTACTACTGGTTGCCCTGTCGCTCACGCTGGGCAGCTGCGACAAGGAATACCTGAACCCCAGCACTGCCAGCGACGTGCAGGTGCTCACCAACTCCGATGGCCTGATTACCGTCTGCAATGGCCTGCAGGCCCGTTTCACTACGGGCGGCGCCCTGAGCCCACTCTACAACACGGTGGCGGCCGGGGGCCTGAGCACCCGCGAGCTGACGGTGATAAACGTGGGTAACATCGAGGAATTCAACATCAGCCTGGGGGCCGGCAACGTCACGAACCTCAACGGGGTGGTGCGCAACCTCTGGACCCAGTGCCAGCTGGTGCGCGCCAACGCCGACCTGGTGCTGGCCAACGCCGGCAACGCCGCCGACCCGGGCACCCGCAGCGGGATTATCGCCTACGCCAGCATTTTCCGGGCGCTGGCGCTGGGCACACTGGCGCAGTATTTCCAGCAGCTGCCCATCACCACGCAAACCAACGCCCCGTTCGTGGACCGGGTGCAGGCGCTGCAGTCGGCCGTGACCCAGCTGGAAGCCGCCGCCACGCAGCTGGCCGCCACCCCGGTTTCCGCAGATTTCAACAGCAAGATTATCGGGGGTATCAACCTGCCCAACACGGTGCAGGCCCTGATTGCGCGCTACAGCCTGCTGGCCGGCGACTACGACAAAGCCATTGCGGCGGCCGGCCGCGTAGATCTGGCCAGCCGGTCGGTGTTCGTGTTTGATGATCTGGCGCGCAACCCGCTGTTTGAAGTGGCTTTCGGCAACCGCAACGTGTTTGAGCCGACCAACGTGAGCCTGGGCCTGACCGGCGCGCTGGCGCCCGAAGCCAACGACCAGCGCATTCCGTTCTATACCCGTGCCAACCCGACGGCCACCCAGAACCGCGGCACCGGCTTCTATACGGCCAGTGCCGCGCCCATTCCGGTGTACGTGCCCGGCGAAATGCTGCTGATTCGGGCCGAGGCCTACGCCCGCAAAAACGACCTGACCAACGCTGTAACGGAGCTGAACCGGGTGCGCACCAGCACGGCGGCCGCCACACCGGCCAGCGGCCTGCCGACCGCGCCTCCCGGTGCCAACTTGCCCGCCTATTCCGGTTCGCTCACGCAGGAGGCTATTCTGCTCGATATCTACCGCAACCGGCAGGTGGAGCTGGCCTTCCAGGGTTTCCGGCTGGAGGACAGCCGCCGGTTTGGCCGGCCCGGCCCGGGCACCACTGGGGCGGAGCGCAACCGGAACTTCTACCCGTACCCGAGAGTAGAGCGCGAAAACAACCCCACCACGCCCGAAGACCCGGCTATTTAGCAGGGTGGTAGAGCGGGCTCTGGTACAAAGCTCTCTTCCGGCTACCATCCGGAGGGGAGCTTTGTTAGCTTTAGCCCCCGCGCCGGCCGCTACAGACCGTCGGCCACCTATCCGCGCAAGCTTTCTGCTATGACTACCTCCACCACTCAGGCCGCCCATGAAGCCACCGGTACCGCGCCGCTGGCCGAACCGAAGGAAGGCGTAAGCCAGGCCTCGCAACCCGGCCGCCTCATCTCGCTCGACGTGTTCCGGGGCCTGACGGTGGCGGCCATGATTCTGGTGAACAACCCCGGCGACTGGGGCCACATCTACGCGCCGCTGAAGCACGCGGCCTGGCACGGCTGCACGCCCACCGACCTGATCTTCCCGTTCTTCCTATTCATCGTGGGCGTGAGCATCGTGTATGCCCTGGACGGGGCGCGGCGGCAGCCTGAGGCACACGCCCCGGCCATGTTGCGCATCCTGAAACGCTCGGCCATTCTGTTTGGGCTGGGGCTGCTGGGGGCGCTGTATCCAAAGTTTGAGTTTGAAACCGTGCGGATTCCAGGGGTGCTGGCGCGGATTTCGTGGGTGTTCCTGGTGTGCGGTGTCTTGTTCCTGAAAACCACCTGGCGCCAACAGCTGGGCCTGCTGGCGTTTGTGCTGGTGCTCTACAACGTGCTGCTGCAGGTGGTGCCGGTGCCCGGTTTTGGAGCGGCCAATCTGGAGCCCGGAACCAACTTCGGCGCCTGGCTGGATCGGCTGGTATTTACAGAGAATCACCTCTGGAAACAAAGCCGCACCTGGGACCCGGAAGGTCTGCTGGGCACGCTGCCGGCCGTGGGCACCGGTTTGCTGGGCATGCTCACGGGCCAATGGCTGCGCCGCAAAGACGTGGAGCCGGCTACCAAAGTCGTGTGGCTGTTCGTGAATGCCGGGCTGCTGCTGGTGCTGGGTTTGATCTGGAACAGTTGGTTTCCCATCAACAAAAGCCTCTGGACCAGCTCCTACGTGCTCTACACCGGCGGCCTGGCCATGGCGGCGCTGGCCACGCTCTACTGGCTCTGCGACGTGCAGAACTGGCGCGGCTTCTGGACCAAGCCGGCGCTGGTGTACGGCGTCAATGCCATTACCGTGTTCTTCCTGTCGGCCATCGTCTCCAAAACGCTCAACCTCATCAAAGTCGGCGACGTGACGCTACGCGTCTGGCTCTACAACACGTTCTTCACGCCCTATTTCAGCCCCATCAACGCCTCCCTGGCCGGCGCCATCGTGTGCGTGCTCATCTGGCTGGGCGTGTTGTGGGTGATGTACAAGAAAGGCGTGATAATCAAAGTCTGAATCACGGATTCTGCAGATTTAGCGGATTACACGGATTTTGGTGACGGTGCTATATTGTTGTTGACTTAATAGTTCGAGCGGGTTTTGATGAACCGCTTGAAGCGGAGACTGGGCTCACCGAAATTGATAAGCAACCCGATTTCCAGTTGATAAGCGTTCAGATAGTTGATAATCTGGGCGTGGTGAACCGGCGTAATTTCGGCTAACGCCTTGAGCTCTACCAACACCATTTCTTCGACAAGGAAATCAACCCGGCGTGAGCCGATTTCCTTCTGTTTATAGAAAATCGGCACCTCTACTTCTCGTACAAATCCTACCTGCCGTTCTTCTAACTCGAAAGCCAAAGCCCGCTGATAAATAACTTCCTGAAAGCCGTTGCCCAGCAGCCGATGTACCTGCATAGCAGCTCCTATGACCTGCTCAGTAGTTCTGTTATATCGAGTATCTAACAACATCGCGTACAATTAACTATAACCGCAGAAATCGTCACCAAAATCCGTATAATCCGCTAAATCTGCAGAATCCGTGATTTAGAAAGAATACGCCGCGAAATCTTGGCGGAGCTTGGTTTTGAGCAGCTTGCCGGTGGCGGTGTGGGGCAGCTCGTCCACGAATTCTACGGCTTCCGGCACCCACCAGCGGGCTACTTTGCCGTCGTAGTAGGCCAGCAGCTCCTCCTTGCTGACGGTAGCTTCGGGCTTGCGCACCACAATCAGCAGCGGCCGCTCGCTCCACTTGGGGTGCGGCACCCCGATAACGGCGGCCTCCGCCACCTGCGGGTGCCCGATGGCCATGTTTTCCAGCTCAATGCTCGAAATCCACTCGCCGCCCGACTTGATGACATCTTTCGAGCGGTCCGTAATCTGCATGAAGCCGGCTGGGTCGATGGTGGCTACGTCGCCGGTGCGGAACCAGCCGCTGGCGGTCAGCTCGCCGGGGTGGTTCGGCCGGAAATACTCGGCCACCACGAACGGGCCACGCACCAGCAGGTCGCCGAAGGCCATGCCATCGTGCGGTAATTCCTGGCCGGCGTCGTCCACAATCTTCATATCGATACCGAAGATGGCGCGGCCCTGCTTGGTCTGGATGGCAAACTGCTCGTCGTCGGAGAGGCTGAGCTGCTGCGGTTTCAGGGTGCAGACGGTGCCCAGCGGCGAGGTTTCGCTCATGCCCCAGGCGTGCCGGATTTCCACGCCCAGCTCTTCATCGAAGGCCTTTAGCAGCGCGGGCGGGCAGGAGGCGCCGCCCACAATCATGCGCCGCAGGGTGCTGAACTGCAGCTTTTTCTCGCGCATAAACGTCAGCAGCCCAAACCAAATGGTGGGCACGCCGGCCGTAAATGTGACGCCTTCCGTCTCATACAGCTCATACAAACTGGCCGCATCGAGGCCGGGGCCGGGCATCACCAGCTTGCAGCCGTTGAGCGGCGCCGCGTACGGAATGCCCCAGGCATTGACGTGGAACATCGGCACTACCGGCAACACCACGTCGCGGGCCGAGCAGTTGAAGCAGTCGGGCAGGGAGGCGGCGTAGCTGTGCAGCAGCGTGGAGCGGTGCGAGTAGAGCACGCCCTTGGGCTGGTCGGTGGTGCCGGAGGTGTAGCAGAGCGAGGAGGCCGTGTTTTCGTCGAAGACGGGCCACTCGTACTCGTCGTTTTCGGCCGTTAGCAGGTCTTCGTAGCAGCGCAGGTCGGGTAGGGTGGAGGCCTCGGGCATATGGGCCCGGTCGGTCAGCAGCACCCAGCTGTCCACTTTCGGGCAGCTCGGGGCCAGCTTTTCTACCAGCGGCAGAAAGGTCAGGTCGAAGAACAGTAGCCGGTCTTCGGCGTGGTTGATGATGTAGACCAACTGCTCGAAAAACAGGCGCGGGTTGATGGTGTGGCACACGGCCCCGCTGCCCGACACGGCGTAGTACAGCTCCAGGTGGCGGTGCGTGTTCCAGGCCAGCGTGCCCACCCGGTCGCCCTTGCGGATGCCCAGCCGGGCCAGGGCGTTGGCTAGCTGCCGGCTGCGGGTGCCCAGGCCGGCGTAGGTGTAGCGGTGCAGGTGGCCTTCGGGCATCCGGCTCACTATTTCGGTGTCGGCGTGCCACTTTTCGGCGTGTTCGAGGAGGCCGGCGATACGCAGCGGCTCCTGCATCATGAGTCCTAGCATGGGAGAGTAGTTGGGGGGGAGTTGGCAGGGCCATAAGCTACAGATAAAACCGCGGCTCCGCTACCATCCGGCCCGGCAGGAATTGTTGCAACTGCAGCTACGGCACCCGATACCAGAGGCCGGTTCCATCTTCCTGAAATCCAACCAAGCCGCTGCCTTTTGCATAGTACAGATACCGGGTCGGCTTGCTCCCAGGGGCTACCAGATTAGGATATTGGTTGCGGGCAAACAGTACTTGGGAATAAGTAGTAGGCCCCAGCCGCACGGTTGGCAGAAGCCTGATGCCAGGGTAATACAGCGTGTCGATTCGGGTACCCGCAATAACGGAGTCGATGGGCAGTAAGACACCGGATTGCATTTCCCACGAGGCATCAGCGCGTAGTTCCAGCTTCCTGTATTCCAGACTGTGGTATAGCGACAAGTCTAGGACATTGTATACCTGACCAGCCGAATCAGTGCGTTGCGCCGCTACCGAAATGAATTGATATAAGGGTGCGGCTGATTGCGAAAAGGGAAGCCAGTTATATGGCTGATGTTCTTCTTCCATCCGGTCCTGTACCTCCGTAATGCGGTATGTGCGGATCTGGCTGTCCTTGTCATGGCCAAAGCGCAGCACGTCGCCGGCGCGGTACGGTTGCCAACCCAGTTGCTCAGCCGAGAGTTTATATTCCTGCGTTGGTTCTTTGGTACAGCCCGAAAACAATGCTGCCAGCGCACAGCCGGGCAGCAGATAAATGAATTTCATAGTCGTAGAGATAGGTGCGGTGTAAGCCGTAGTTAAAATACATAAAAAAGCCCTGGCCAGTTGACCAGGGCTTTCTAATTATTCCTCCACCGTCGTCTCCACCTCCAGCTTCCGGGGTTGACGGACGCTTTCCAGTGCCACCTGCAGCACGCCGCTCCGCACGCTGCGCTCCGTGATTTTGTTGTTGCGGCGCGTCGGGTTCACGCGGTTGGTCAGTACGATGCAAGTCAGCTCTTCCTTGGGGTCAACCCAGAAATAGGTGCCCGTGAAGCCGGTATGCCCGTAGCTCTGTTGCGACACGCTCTTGGCCGAGTTGACGGTGGGGTTGGCGGCGGGGCGGTCGAAGCCGAGGGCGCGGCGGTTGTCGGGGCAGAACTGGCACTTGGTGTACTCTGCTACGGTTTCGGGTTTGAGGAGCTGCAGCCCGCCATACTTGCCGTTCCAGGCGTAGAGCTGCACCAGCTTGGCCAGGTCGTTGGCGTTGCCGAAGAGGCCCGCGTGGCCGGAGAGGCCGCCGAGCAGGGCCGCGCCTTCGTCGTGGACGGTGCCGTGCAGCTGGCCGTGGCGGAACAGCGAGTCGTATTCGGTGGGCGTGATGCGGCTGAGCGGGAAGCGGCGCGTGGGGTTGAAGCCCAGCGTAGTAGCGCCCAGCGGCCGGTAAATTTCGTCGGTGACGAACTGGTTGAGCGGCTTGCCGCTGGCCGACTGCACGAAGCGCGGGTACAGGATAAACGACAGGTCAGAGTACACGTAGCCCGGCTTCTCGTTCAGCGGCGACTCACCAATGGCCTGCAGAATACGGGCCGGGAAGTCGGCGCGGGCCCATAGGTTGGGGCCGGCCGGCAGCGGGAACCTGGCCGACGAATCGGGGCGGAAGTAGCGGCGGTTCAGCTCGGCGGGCTGGGTGCCGGATACGTCTTTGGCGTCGGGGCTCTTGCCCAGCAGCGAGTTGAAGAAGCCGCGCGGCTTGGTGTAGTCTTTCCAGAACGGAATCCAGGCTTTCAGGCGGGCCTGATGGGTGAGGACGTCGCGCAGCTTCAGGTCCTGCTTGTTGGTGCCCATCAGCTCCGGAAACAGCTGGCCCATGGTCATGTCGGGGTTGAATTTGCCCTGATCCTGCAGCTTCATCAGGGCCGGCAGCGCCGCCGATACTTTGGTCAGCGACGCCAGGTCGTAGAGGTCGGTGTTGCGGACGGGGCGGCTGGAGCGGCCGGCCTGCGCAGGCGCATCAGCGAAGGAGTGCGTGCCATAGCTTTTGCGCAGCACCACCACACCGCGGCGGGCAATAACCACCTCGCCGCCGGGGAAAGCCTTGGCCGCCACCGCGCCGTTCATGATGGAATCCACGCGGGCCTCCAGATTGTTGTTCATGCCCACGGCCTCCGGGAAGCTGTAGCGCAGCCGGATACCGCCCTTCGTAGTTAGGCCCTTGCCGTAGCTGTACCGGTCGGATATAGTCACGGGCAGCTTGCCGGTGGCCGATACGCCGCCAAAAATCACCTCGGCGGCCACGTCCTGCGCATTTTTGCTTTCCTGGTAGGCCAGCACCACTGCATCGGCGCGGTCCAGGTCCCGGATTTTGGCCACGGCGTAGGCATTGCCAAACACCGACACAATGACCTTCTGCCCCTTGCCGCCCAGCTCGTGCAGCAGCACGTTGGTTTCAGGCGTCACGCCGAAGTTGGTGGCGGGCAGGCGGCCCAGGTTGTTCACGCCCACCAGCACCGTGTTGTAGGCTTTCAGGGTTTCGCGCATCTGCATCAGCTCGTCCATGCCGGGCGTGGCGGGCAGCCAGAAATGGCGCACCGGCGCGTAGTCGGCTACCATGCGCTGGAAGTCGGTGGTGTCTTTGGTGCCGATGGTGAGCGTGGCGAGGTGCAGCGTGTCGAGGCGCTGCAGGGGCAGCAGGTTCTGCTGGTTGCGCAGTACGGTCACGCTCAGCTCCGTGAGGCGCTGGCTCAGGTACTGGGCGTGCGGCGTGTTCAGGTCGGCCGTCAGGTTGCGCAGGTTGATGGGCTGGTATTTGTTCAGGCCCGACCACTCTTTCAGGGCCAGCATCTTGCGGCAGCGCGCATCAATGGATTCCTGCGTGAGCTGGCCGGCGTTGATGGCGTCGCGCACCATCCGGATGGCCAGCGGAATGTTCTTGCTGAACTCCAGAATGTCGTTGCCGGCCTGCAGGGCGCGCACATCGGCCTCGCCGGGCGGGTACTTGCTGATGACGCCCTTCATGTTCATGGCATCCGTAAACACTACGCCCTCAAACCCCATTTTCTGCTTCAACAGGCCCGTAGTAATAGGCTTGGACAGCGTGCTGGGCATGCCCGTGGTGTCGAGGGCCGGAATGTTGAGGTGGGCCACCATCATGCCGCCGAGGCCGCGGGCCATCAGGCTGCGGAACGGAAACAGCTCCAGCGTATCGATGCGCTTTTTGTCGATGCGCAGCAGGGGCAGGGCCAGGTGCGAGTCGGTGTCGGTGTCGCCGTGGCCGGGGAAGTGCTTGGCCACGGCCAGAATGCCCGCGTCCTGCATGCCCTTCATGTACTGGTAGCTTTTCTCGGTCACGCTCTGCCGGTCTTCGCCCCAGCTGCGGAAGCCGATGACGGGGTTGGCGGCGTTGTTGTTCACGTCCACCACCGGCGCGAAATTCACGTGCATGCCCAGCCGCTTAAACTGTGCCGCTATTTCCTGGCCCATGTTGTAGATGAGCTGGTTGTCGCGGACGCCGCCGATGCTCATCTGGTAGGGAAAGCGCTGCACGCTGTCGAGGCGCATGCCCACGCCCCACTCAGCATCCATGGCCACCAGCAGCGGCACTTTGCTCTGGGCCTGGTAGCGGTTCAGAATGCGCGACTGCCGCACCGGCCCGCCCTGGAAAAACACGATGCCCCCGATGCCATACCGCTGAATCAGGGTCGTAATGGAGTCCTCATCAATGCGCTTGCGGTTGGAGTAGGCCGCCACCATAAACAGCTGGGCCACGCGCTGGTCGGGCGTCAGCGTCTTCATTACCGAATCGACCCAGCGGGAGCTGGCCAGCTGCCCGGCAAACGGAACCGGCTGGTTGCGGAGTTGGGTAGCGGGCTGAGCTGCGGCCTTGGCAGTAGGTTTGGCCGCCGCTTTTGTGGCCGGGCGCCGGCCTACGGGGCGGCTGGTTTTCTTGGCGGGGGTAGGGTTACGGCGGCGCTGGGCGGAGGCATCAAGGGAACCAAGCAATACGAGCAGGAGCCACAGAAACGGGAGGGGGCGGGGAACAAACAAAGCGGTGTGCGGGGATTAGTGGGACGGCGAATTTACGGGAATTAGAGGGATGCGGCAGCAGGCAGCTGCCATGCGGTTTGGAAGCATCTGACAAACGGTTGCAGACGTCCCGCACACGGTTGAAAGGTGCTGACAAACGCTTGGACACTGCTGACAACCGGCTGGGCACGTCTGACAAGGGGTTGGGGCAAGCGCCGCACCCGATTGCAGAACGGGTATGCCTGCCACCTTCGTTCTGCGGTGATTGGGTCTTTCGCTCTGCTCAGGATGACGGCCGGGTGTGACAGATGACGGCTACTTCACCTCCAGCTCTTCGGAGTAAAACACCTGGCCGTCTTCGCCCCGCAGCGCGGCCGTGACGAAGAGCTTGCGGCGCTGCTGGCGAAACCGGAACAGGCCGTAGTGCTTCTGATTGACGAGCGGGCCGACGCGCAGCTCGTTCGGCTCGCCGGTGTTTTGGGTGGCAGAGTGGGTGAGGCCGCTGGACGTGACTTCGACGACGGGTGCCGCCAAACCGGGCACGGCCAGGCGCGAGACTTCGCCGATGTGCCGGTCGCCGCTGATGAGCAGCACGCCTTTGGGGTGGGTTTCGGTGAGCAGCGCCAGCAGCCGCTGGCGGGCAGCCGGGAAGTTGGCCCACTTCTCGAAGCGGTGCTGCTGGGGCAGAAACTGGATGCCGGAGGCAATGATGTGGGCGTCGGCGGTGGAGTTTTGCAGCTGCTGCCGCAGCCAGAGCCACTGCGCCTCGCCCAGCACGTCGCCGGTGGGGTTGGGCTGATAGACCTGGTTGGCGTCGCGGTGCAGCGGGTCCTGAAAATACCGGTCATCAAGCAGAATCACCTTCACCTTTTTGCGGCCCGCCCGGTACTCGTAGGCGGCGTAGATGCCTTCCTGGCGGCGGCGCGGGCTGTTGGCGGGCTCCTGCAGAAAATCGAGAGCGAGCTGCTGGTTCTGGGCTTTGAAGGGGTAGTTCTTGTCGCCGTCGTTGCGGCCGTAGTCGTGGTCGTCCCAGGTGCCGATGATGGCGGGCACCTGCTGCCGAAACCGGGCGTAGTCGGGCTGGTTGAACTGGGCGGTGTACTTCCGGCGCAGCACCTGGGCATCGTCGGAGTCGCCGTAGATATTGTCGCCGAGCCACACCCAGACGTCGGGCTTCCGGGCGGCAATGTCGTCCCAGAGGGGCTGCGGCAGGTCGTGGCGGTTGCAGGAGCCGAACGCAATGGTCAGGTTTTTCCGGGTCTGCGCTTCGGCGGAGCCGCTCAGCAGCCCGCTGGCCAGCAGCAGCAGGAGTACGTGCTTTTTCATGCGGCAAAGATGCGGCTTTGGGAGCTGGGGTTGCGGTGCGGCGGCCCGTGTAATGCTCCGGCCGGCCTTGATTTTTGGCGGGAGGCGCCGCCTTTCGGGAGAGTGGGCCTACTTTTGCAGGAGCCGTATATGCCTGCGGGCCGCGGCGGCGTTAGTGCCGTAGCAGCTCATCGTTTCACCTCAACCCCGGCCGTTTTGATTCTGCGCCCCTTTTTCTCCTTCCTGCTTGCCTTCCGCCTCCGCCGTCTGAGCCGGCCTGCCGGCCTGCTCACGGCCGCGCTGCTGCTCACGCAGCTGGCCCAGGCCCAGGTGCAGCTGCGCGGCACCGTCATCGACAAAGACACCCGCGAGACGCTGCCTTTTTCCAGCGTGGTAGTGCGCAATTCCACGCTCGGCACCACCACCAACGTCGATGGCGAGTTCACGCTGAACGTGCCCAAGCTGCCGGTTACGCTGCTCGTGTCGGAGCTGGGCCACCTCAAGGATACGATTCGGGTGACCAGCGCCTCGGAGCCGCTGAAGCTGGCGCTGGCCACGGCCGCCGTGGCGCTGCCCGAAGTGAAAGTAGGCAGCTACCCGTTTCAGCTCGTCGACCGCGCCTACCGCCAGATACAGGCCAACTACGACCAGAAATTCTACGGCAAGGCTTTCTACCGCCAGCTCACCCGCATCGATAAGCAGCCCACGGAGCTGCAGGAAGTAGTCTGGAACGTGAAGTCCAGCAACGCCCGCATCGAGGGCACGGCCATTGCCCAGGGGCGCTACGCCGCCGTGCCCAGCATCACCAACTTCAGCAACTTCTCGCTCTACACCAAGTCCTACGGCCTCTACGACGCCAACGCCGACTCCACCAAATCCCTGGCGCTGCTCAGCCCCAACGTAGTGAAAAACTACCTGCTGGAGCTGAAAGGCATTGTATCGGGCGCCGACAGCACCAAGGGCGGCATTGCGGAAATCGACTTCGAAACCCGCCCCGAACTGACCAAGTACCGCGCCGAGGGCACCATCTGGATTGACATCGACTCCTACAAAGTGGTGCGCTACCACATGAAGTCGCCCAATTTCACAGGCTCCACGTCTAACCCCAACCAGAAATTCCGCAACACCCAGCTGGAAATCGAAATGGCCTTCCGCAACGACGACCCGGCCGTGACGGTAGCCCCGCTGGAATACATGAAGGTGAACCTGGCCGCCGACCTGGTGAGCGGCAAGCAGTCCACGCCGCTCAACGTTTCGTCGTTCACGTTCTTCTATGACACCAACACTAGGCCCACCACCATCCCGTATGCCCGCGTGAGCGTGCAGGACCGCGACCTGGCGGCCATCAAAGCCATCAAGTACGACCCCGAGTTCTGGGCCAGCAACCCCGTGGTGCAGCGTACGCCGGTGGAAGATGAAGTCATTGCCTCTTTCGAGAAGAAAGGCGCTTTCGGCACGATGGTGAAGAAGCCCGAGCCCAAAGCCGACGTCCGCATCCGCAACGGCCGCATTGAGTAAGCAGAGCAAGCCCGCCGTTCGGAGCCACAGACCGTCATTCCGAGCGCAGCGCAGCGGAGTCGAGGAATCTCGCGTGCTGACGTTGTGATGCTTGATTACCACACTAGCGAGATTCCTCGGCTCCGCTCGGAATGACAGTCTCATAAAGACAAAAAAGGGCCGCTCCAACGTTGGAGCGGCCCTTTTTTGTGTGCGCGAAGCAGGATTTAGCCCTTGCGCGACTCTTCGTATCGGCTGGATACTTCGCCCCAGTTCACCACGCTCCAGAACGTTTTAATGTAGTCGGGGCGCTTGTTCTGGTGCTTGAGGTAATAGGCGTGCTCCCACACGTCGAGGCCCAGAATGGGCGTGCCGCGCTGCATGCCGGGCAGGTCCATCAGCGGGTTGTCCTGGTTGGGGGTGCTGGTGATGGACAGCTTGTTGGCTTTCTTGTCGTGAATCAGCCACGCCCAGCCGGAGCCGAAGCGGCCGGTAGCAGCCTTTGTGAATTCCTCCACGAACTTGTCGTAGGAGCCGAAATCCTTGTTGATGGCAGCGGCCAGCGCGGACGTGGGCCGTCCGCCACCCTTCGGCGACAGAATCTGCCAGAAGAAAGAGTGGTTCCAGTGGCCGCCGGCATTGTTGCGGATAGCATCAGGCTGCTTGCTGGCCGATGCCAACAGCTGCGCCAAGCTCAGCTTCTCCTCCGGCTTGCCTGCCACGGCCTCGTTCAGCTTCGAAACGTAGGTTTTGTGGTGCGCATCATGGTGGATTTCCATGGTTTTGGCATCAATGTGCGGCTCCAGCGCATTAAACGCGTAGGGCAGAGCCGGCAGCGTGAAGGGGCCGTCGGCCATGGGCGTGGCGCGAGCCTCGCGCAGCAGCCCTTCCTCGTGGGCTGCGGCCAGCACCGCCGGGCTTACCAGGGCGCCAACCATGGTCAGCAGGCCATTTTTTAGAAAATCTCTTTTCAGCATGATGAGAGCAGGTAAATGAAAGAGCAGAAGTAAGAGCCAGCCGAGCTGGTGGCAAAGCCGCTACCGTGTACCGGTTCCGAAAGGCTCAGGTTGCAGCGGCTTGCGAAACCAAATAAAGAAAAAAGCCCCGGAAACTGGTTCCGGGGCTTTCGTGGCTTAGGGGTTGGTGCTCCACATGCCGGCTTCCTTGATGAAAATGCGCCGGTTGAGCTTGAGCTGGGAGATGATGAACTCGGCCAGGTCTTCGGGCTGCATCACCTTGTCGGGGTTGCCATCGGTGAGCTTGTTGTTGATGGCCAGTTCCGTGGCTACGGTGCTGGGCGTCAGGGCCGATACCCGGATGTTGTGCTTGCGCACTTCCTGCATCAGCGACTCGGTGAGGCCGAGCACGGCAAACTTAGAGGCGCTATAGGCGCTGGTAGTAGCCGCGCCGCGCTGGCCGGCCGTGCTGGCTACGTTAATAATGTCGCCGGTTTCGCGCGCAATCATGCCGGGCAGCACGGCGCGGGTGGTGTAGTAAGTGCCCAGCAGGTTTACCTGAATAATCCGCTCCCACTCAGCCGGATCCATGTCTACGAGCTTGGCAAACGTGCCGATACCGGCGTTGTTGATGAGGATGTCGAGGGTGCCTAGCGCCTCAGTGGCCTGCGCTATGGCGGCTTCCACGGCGGCGCGGTCGGCTATATCCGCCGCCACGACTACCGCCTTTACGCCCAGCGCCTCTACTTCCTGTGCTACTTCCCGTAGCTGCGCTTCGGTGCGGGCCAGCAGCGCCACGTTCACGCCTTCCTGGGCCAGCGCTACTGCTACTGCGCGCCCGATTCCTTTGCCTGCGCCCGTTACAAGGGCGTTTTTGCCGGCTATTGATGCCATTTCTACTAGAG
Source organism: Hymenobacter psychrotolerans DSM 18569 (assembly GCF_900142395.1). Lineage (GTDB taxonomy): Bacteria > Bacteroidota > Bacteroidia > Cytophagales > Hymenobacteraceae > Hymenobacter > Hymenobacter psychrotolerans. Next base: position 141,822 of record NZ_FRAS01000008.1, read on the forward strand.
TTAGTGGAGTGTTTCTCGTGCCCTTCTGGGTACGACGGCTAAGTAACTGCACTGCCCGCCTTATGTTAGCAGCCGCCACATATTTCCTGATCCGGGAAAAATATTTCCAGAAAATACCCGGCTGTTTAGCAGGTGTAGCTTACTGTGTCTATATAAAAAATGTTAAAACGGATAAGCACTACGGTAGCGCTACAGGCTTTTCTGGCAAAAAAATGCAAGCATACCGTTTATAGTAATAATTATATAATTAAATGTAATAATATAAATTATCTGTGGTTTTGCTTCGCTGCAATGTAGGAAACGGCGTACAAACCGCAAAACGGGTCCAAAACAATATTTCTTAAAGCACATTTACCATGAAAGCCAACTTACTTTCTTTTGTTCTACTTCTCCTGTTTGGTTTCAGCGCCTCTTCGCACGTGCAGGCCCAAACCACGTATGTGTCTCGTCCCGGAGGGGGACCCTGGAGCGACCCTGATACCTGGCTGACAAACGGAGTAGCCGGCGTATCGGCGCCTGCTCCCAGCGCCACCACCCCGCAGCGCGAAAGCAACAATATCATCGTCATCAACTCTCCCGTGACGCTGGATATGGACTACACCATTGAGGGCACCGACGGCCTGCTCACCGTGAACCGGGGTGGCTCGCTTACCGAAGACGGTCCGGGCCGCCGGCTCAACTTCGGCAGCCAGCGCGGCAACGACCAGTTGCGGCTGGTGCTCAACGGCGCTTTGCAGGTGACTTCGCTGAGCTTCTATAAAGCCGATGCGGAAATCAACGCCCCGCTGCGCACGAGCTGCAACATTTCCTTGGCCAACCAGTCGACGCTGGAAGTAAACGGCAGCGTGACCATCGAAGGCAACCTGATTGTGCGCCAGGGCAACCCCGCCATTGAGGGCAGCGGCCAGCTAAACATCAGTGGCTGCGTGCTTACCAACAACAACGGTTCCCTCAATGGCCTATTTGGCCCGAACCTTAGCGTGTGCGTGCAGGGAAATGCCAATGCCTGTGACACCGAAGGACTCAGCTGCAACCCAAATATTGCCCAGTACATTACAGTAGGTGGCTGCCGGGCGCCGCTGCCGGTGGAGCTGCGTAGCTTCACGGCCCGCAACACGGGCGGTACCGTGCAGATTGCCTGGACCACTGCCAGCGAGAAAAACTCGGACAGCTTCCTGGTAGAGCGGGCCGGGGAGAGCAAGGAATTTGTAGCGGTAACGTCGGTAGCGGCAGCCGGCTCGTCGCAGACGCTTCGTTCCTACTCGGCTATCGACCAGAAGCCCCTGGCCGGCAACAACTACTACCGTCTCAAGCAAATCGACAAAGACGGCACCTTCGCTTACTCGCCGGTGGTGAACGTACGGATGGGCGGAATTGACAAACAGGACCTGAACGCCTACGGCACCAGCCGCCGCCTGAAGATTGAGATGAATACTGCGGCCGTGTGCCAGGTGCTTCGCATCATGGATAGCATGGGCCGGGTGGTGTATACCGAGAATATGCCGGCCGGCACTACCGGCCTGATGACCCGGGAAGTGCCCTTGAACGGCACGGGGTCTGGCGTCTACATTGTGCAGGCCGTGACCAACCAGGGCACCATCAGCCGCAAGTTTATGCTGGCCGAATAGCGGATTACCATGAATGCAAAAGCCCCCGAAGAAATTCTTCGGGGGCTTTTGCGTTCGGGACGGTCAGTGCGCGGCGAAACCCCTTATCTTTCCCGGTACCAACCTTACTCCCGCTCTCCGCATGAAAAATATCGTCCTGACAGGCTTACTGGCCGGCCTGCTGCTCGGTGGCTGCAACCAGCAACAGCCCAAAACAGGGGAAACCGCCGCTCCTGCCAGCCTCGCCGACGTGAAAGAAATCAACCAGCTGTTTGAGCTGTATTGGGAAGAAAACGCCAAGCTGTTTCCGCTTGAAGCTACCACGCAGGGCGACAACCGCTACAACGACCAGCTACCCAACGATGGCACCAAGGCCTTCCGGCAGAATCTGGCGGCGTTTTACCAGAAATACCTCGACGGACTGCGCAAGTTCGACCGCGCCAAGCTGTCGGCTACCGAGAAAGTCAGCTACGACATTTTTCAGTACGACCTCGAAACCAAGCTCGAAGGGTTGAAGCTGAACACCTGGATGATGCCGTTTCAGCAGTTCTGGGGGCTACCCATCATGATGGGGCAGTACGGCTCGGGCGAAGGCATGCAGCCCTTCAAAACCGCTAAAGACTACGACAACTGGCTGGGCCGGGTGCGCGGCTTCTCGGTGTGGGCCGATACGGCCATCAGCAACTTCCGGCAGGGCATGCAGGCCGGGGTGGTGCTGCCCAAAGTTCTGGTGAACAAGATGATTCCGCAGATGCGCGACCTGCAGGTGACAGACCCAACCAAGAGCCTGTTCTATGGTCCCATCACGAAGATGCCGGCCGACATTTCGGCCGCCGACAAGGAGCGAATTACGGCGGCCTACAAGAAGGCCATCATGGAAGAACTGGTACCGACCTACAAGAAGCTCGGCGACTTTCTGGAAAAAGAATATGCCCCTAAAGCGCGGCCCAGCACCGGTATTTCGGCCATTCCGGGCGGCGCCGACATCTACCGCTACTACGTAAAGAGCTGGACCACCACCGACAAAACGCCGGACGAAATCTACCAGACCGGCCTAAAGGAAGTGGCCCGTATCCGGGGCGAGATGGAGAAAGTGAAGGCTCAGGTAGGCTTCAAGGGCGAGCTGCCGGCATTCTTCGCCTCGTTGAAAACCGACCCCAAGCTGATGCCCTTCAAAACGCCGGAAGACGTGCTGAACGCCTTCCGCGGTATCCAGGCCAACATCACCCCAAACCTGTCCAAAATGTTCGGGCGCACGCCCAAAACGCCGTTTGAAATCCGGCAGACCGAAGCCTTCCGTGCCGCTTCGGCTTCGGCCGAGTACAACCAGGGCTCACCGGACGGCACGCGCCCCGGCATTTTCTACATCCCGATTATCGATGCTACCAAGTTCAACGTGACGTCGGGCATGGAGTCGTTGTTTTTGCACGAGGCCATTCCGGGCCACCACTATCAGATTTCGCTGCAGCAGGAAAACAACGACCTGCCCAAGTTCCGCCGCTTTGCGTGGTATGGCGCCATGGGCGAAGGCTGGGCGCTCTATACCGAAAGCCTGGGCAAGGAGCTGGGCCTCTACACCGACCCGTACCAGTACATGGGTGCCCTCGGCGACGAGATGCACCGCGCCGTGCGCCTGGTAGTGGACGTGGGCATGCACTCCAAGAACATGACCCGCGAGCAGGCCATCAAATACATGCTCGACAATGAGGCCATCAGCGAAGAAGGCGCCGTAGCCGAAATTGAGCGGTACATGGCTATTCCGGGGCAGGCGCTGTCGTATAAAATCGGGGCGCTGAAAATCCGGGAGCTGCGCGAGAAGTATGCGCAGCAGTTGAGCGGAAAACCCAACGTGCTGCGCGAAAAGTACGCTGGCCAGAACAAAGAGCATTTCCGCCTGCCCGATTTCCACGACGAGCTGCTGGTAGATGGCGTAATGCCGCTGGCCGTACTGGAACGCAAGATGGACAACTGGGCCGCCACGCAGAAATAAGCTGCGCCGGTAGTGCCTGCAACGGCCGCTGCTTCCGTGTAGGAGGCAGCGGCCGTTTTGGTTGGGGCCTGCCGGAAGTGCGCGGCGGCCAGAACACTGGTGCCGGGTGGCGTGTTTATCGGGGCCCGGGGCTGTTGCTCTTGGGGCTGCGCTGCCCGGCAGCCGGTACCATACTTCCGTTTTCATGCGCCACATCACGCCCGCCGACCTGCAACGCTTCGAGAAAGTCTTTCGGCTCAACCTCGTCAATTCTCTGCCTGGCTACAAACCCGCCAACCTCATCGGCACGGCTGATGGGAGCGGGGCCACCAACCTGGCCATTTTTAGTTCGGTGTTGCACTTGGGCTCGGCACCGGCGGTGCTCGGTATCGTGACGCGGCCCACCACCGTGCCGCGCCACACCTACCAGAATCTGAAAGCTACCGGCTGCTTCACCATCAACCACGTGCATGCCGGCTTTGTGGCCCAGGCTCACTACACTTCCGCCGACTTCCCGGACACGGAATCGGAGTTTGTAGCGTGTGGCCTGACACCGGTCTGGCGCGACGATTTTCCGGCTCCTTATGTCGCCGAAAGCCAGATCAGCATTGGGCTGCGGCTCCAGGAAGAGCTACCGATTCATAACGGCACCGTGCTGCTGGTGGGCAGCGTAGAACACATCTATCTGCCCGATACTGTGCTGCTCGCGGATGGCACCCTCGACCTGGCCGCTGTTGAAGATGTGAGTGTGTCGGGGCTGGATACGTACTTCCGGGCCCAGCCGGTAGGGGCCTTTGCCTACGCCCGGCCCGGGCAGGGGCCGCAGCCCAAGCAGTAGTTTCGGCGCGTATTTCGTAGGTGGGCTCAGCCGCCGGCCGGCCCGGCCCGTTTAAGGTAGCTGTTCCCTCATCAGACTTCCCTGTTCCATGACCAAACACTTCTGGCAAACCCTCGGCCTGGGCACTATTGCCGGCTTTCGCAGCATGACGGCCCCCGCGCTGCTGACTGCCAACCTGGCTAAGTTTCATCCGCAAGGACTGGCCGGCTCGCCGCTGCGCTATTTGCAGAAACCCTTGGTGGCTACCGGCTTCAAGCTGCTGGCCGGGGGCGAGCTGGTAGGCGACAAGCTACCGCACATGCCCGACCGGATTGCGCCGCCGGTACTGCTGGGGCGTCTGCTGTCGGGGGCGCTGGTAGGGGCCGCGCTCTACAAAGCCAACCACGGCCGCACGCTGAGCGGCGCTCTGCTGGGCGGTGTGGCCGCGCTGGCCGCCACCTACGGGAGCTTCTGGCTGCGCCAGAAAACCACCGACGAGTCAGGGTTGCCCAGTGCTGTGGTTGGGGGCCTTGAGGATATGCTGGTGCTGGGCAGTGGCCTGGCCTTATCCAAGGGTACTGATGCCGGGGCGCCAGCCGGCCGGGCGCTTTAGCCAGATCAACGGGGTAAGCCGCTACTCCCAGATGCAGTTAGCCTCCGTCAGAATCAGGGGCTGGCCGTCGGTAATAACGATGGTGTGTTCGTGCTGAGCCACAAAGCTGCCGTCTTTGGTGGCCAGTGTCCAGCCGTCGCTGAGCTGATGTGCCAGGGCGGCCTTGGTGGAGATAAACGTTTCTATGGCCACCACCGAGTTCTTCTTGAACCGCTTCTGATTGTACCGGTCGTAGTAGCAGGGAATCTCCGTGGGCTCTTCGTGCAGGCTGCGGCCGATGCCGTGGCCCACCAGATTTTTGATAACCCGGAAGCCTGCTTTTCTTGCTTCCGCCTCAATCAAGCCGCCAATATCGGCAATGCGCACGCCGCCCCGGATGCGGCTAAGAGCAGTGCGCAGAATCTGGCGGGAAGCATCTACTAAAGGCTGGTGCTGGTGAATATCGGCCCCGAGCACGAAGGAACCGCCATTGTCGGCCCAATAGCCGTCCAGCTCCGCCGATACGTCGATGTTCACCAGGTCGCCCGGCTGCAGCACTTTGCTGGCCGACGGAATGCCGTGCGCCACCTCGTTGTTTACGCTGATGCAGGTCCAGCCCGGAAAGCCATAAGTGAGCCGCGGCGCCGATTTGGCCCCCAGCTCCGCCAGAAGCCGGCCCCCGAATTCGTCTACTTCCTGGGTGCTCATGCCCGGCTGGGCGTACTCGCGCATCTGCTTCAGCGTGGTGGCTACGGCTTCGCTGATGCGCTGAAGGCCGGCTAATTCTGCGGGAGAGGTAATGGACATAGGACGAAGGGGCTGTGCGGTTTTGTAGCTTGCCAACAGGCAGGGCGCTCCGCTGGTTTACGCCAGCAACCGGCCAGGCGCTGGTGCCGGCAAGTTCAAGAAAAAGCCCCACAACACTAAGTTGCGGGGCTTTTTCGTCTTCGGCAGGCTGCTAGGCTCTATTCCTCCCGGTTGGTGGAGCGGCCTTCCTCCGATTCGGTTGGCATAGTGGTAGTGGGGGAGCCGGGGCTCTTGGGGGCTCCTTCCAGGGCTGCGTCGGTAGAAGTCTTCTGATCCGGGGCCGAGCCCAGGCCTACGGGCGGCTCCACGCGCTGGCCCCCGCTGAGGCTGTCCCGGTCGGTTTCGTTGGACGTAGCTTTAGGGGCGTTCGTGAAGTCCTGGCTGGCCTGCGGGTCTTTGCCGGGAGTGTTGTTGTAGTCGCAGGCGCTGAGGCCGGCACCGAGGCCCAGGGCCAGCAGGAGGGAGGTTGTGCGTTTCATAGAAGAAGAGTAGAAAACAAGGAAAAGCAGTAGGACAGCTGCTTCTGCCGCCCATGAGCAGCGCGGGCTACCGGCGCTGCCAGGCAGAATGCTGCTTGAGCAAACGGCCAACAGCCGGCTTCGGTTGCGGTGCCGGTTTCCTGAACACCGGCCGCTAATAGCCGTTGCAACAGCGCGTAGCGGGCATGAGGCTGGCAGCCGAATGGGCACGGCCCTGTGCTGCCAAGTCGGGCAGCGGCCGGTGTTTGGGAAGTATTGCGCGCTTGTTTGTTCAGAAGAGGCGTAGGGGCACCCTTCTCCCCGAGCCAGTCACCATCTTTGTTCGCCAACGTATAGCCGTCATGCCCGACTCTTCCGCCAGCATTGTTCTGTTTGATGGGGTGTGCAACCTCTGCAACGGCTTCGTGCAGTTCATCATCAGCCACGACCCGGCCGGCCGCTTCCGCTTCACGGCGCTGCAGTCGGAGGCAGGGCAGGCTCTGCTTGCTCGGTATGGGCAGCTACCCGCTGCTACGCCCGAAACGGTGATGCTGCTCGAAAATGGGCAGCTCTACACGCACTCTACCGCGGCTTTGCGCATCGCGAAGGGCCTGAACTGGCCGTGGCGCGGTGTGGCCGCCGCGCTGGTGCTGCCCCGCTTTCTGCGCGACGCCGCCTACCGGTTCGTGGCCCGCAACCGGTACCGCTGGTTTGGCCGTCAGGAAAGCTGCTGGCTGCCTACTCCCGAACTGAAAGCCCGTTTCCTCTAAACCTCAGCCAGCCGCTCTATGTAGCAAAGCTGCTGGGCTAGCCTTCTTCACTTTCTCACCCTTCTCTACATGCAAGCACTCGTCCTCGACGGCATCAATCAGCCCGTACAGCTTCGCGAAGTACCCACCCCGCAGCCCGCGCCCGGCCAGGTGCAGGTGAGCCTGCACGCCGCGGCCCTCAACCACCGCGACGTCTGGATTCAGAAGGGCCAGTATGCGGGCCTGAAGTTTCCAATCATCCTGGGTTCCGATGGGGCCGGCATTGTTGCAGCTGTGGGCGACGGGGTTGATAAAAGCCTGCTGGGTCAGGAAGTGCTCATCAATCCGGGCCGGCAATGGGGCAGCCAGCCTGCCGCGCAGGGCCGCGACTTCCAGATTCTGGGGCTGCCGCAGGACGGTACTTTCGCCGAATTTGTGTGTGTAGATGCGCAGCAGGTGCGCGCCAAGCCTGCCCACCTCAGCTTCGGGCAGGCCGCCACCCTGCCGCTGGGCGGCCTCACGGCCTACCGCGCCACCTTCACGCGGGCGCAACTCCAAGCCGGTGAGCGGGTGCTCATCAGCGGAGTGGGCGGCGGAGTGGCGCTGCTGGCGCTGCAGATGGCCGTGGCCGTGGGCGCTGAAGTGTGGGTAACGTCGGGCTCGGAAGAGAAAATCTCGCGGGCTGTTGCGCTGGGCGCAAAGGGCGGCATCAGCTACAAAACCGAGAAATGGCCGGCCCTGCTTACCAAGCAGGCTGGCGGCGGATTCGATGTTATTGTGGATAGCGCGGCCGGGCCGGGCTTCAACGACTTGCTGGATGCCGCCGCGCCGGGCGGCCGCATTGTGTTCTACGGTGCCACCCACGGCGATATTCCCGATTTAGCCGCCCGCAAAGTGTTCTGGAAGCAACTCTCCCTACTCGGTTCCACCATGGGCACCGACCAGGATTTTGCTGAGATGGTAGATTTGGTAGAGCAACACCAGCTGGTACCGGCCATCGACCAGACATTCCCGTTGGCTGAAGCCGAAGCTGCCCTCCGCCGCATGGATGACGGGCTGCAGTTTGGTAAAATTGTGTTAGAAATAAAGTCTTGATTTTCAGCTTTTAGTCATTTAATAATCTAACAGAAATAGTTGGATGTAACGGAATGAAAAATATGCCATCCATGTTAGTATTTTGATTGGATTTCAACCCTGAACTCCGCTAACTTGCTACTATGAAAACGCCTGCTGAATACCTGCAATGCCCGGTTTTTGAACTGACGTATCCCACGGGTGACGCAGCCGAATCGGTGCCGGTAATTGCTTACAATGATGCGTTGCGCGCCGTGGAAGAAGCCCTGGCCGACGCGGAGAAATACAAGTACCTGCTGATGCGGGCCCTGCGCCGCCACCGCGCCGATACGGCAGTGGGTCCGGCGCTGGTACCCCCGGCATCGGGCTTCCGCGAGTATGCCGCGCAACCCGGTACGCCGGTGCTGCCTCTTTACCCGGAGGGGGAAGACGAGCAGGCTGCTTAACTTTAGTTTTGACCTATGCTATGAAGCCGGGCCCCATGGGTCCGGCTTTTTTGTGGCTGGCCGCTACTGCCAGAGCCGGCTCAACGTCTGGGCCAATGCCGCCGCCTGCTGCCGCAATTCCGGCACGGCCGTCGACTCGAAGTAGGCCGGGCGGCGGCTGGGGCCCAGCGTGAACAGTACCGACGAAGCCTGCTGCCCGGCATCCAGCAGTGCTCCACGCTCATTGGTCTGGATGCCGAGGCCCAGTGAATCTGGCTGTAGGTGGCCCGCCTCACGCAGGCTCTTCACCAGCGAATCCTGGATGCGGCGGTAATCCAGCAGGGGGCCGGTACAGCTGATAACGTGCCGCGTCCGCAGGACCTGCTGGCTGCGGCGGTGCCGCGTGTGCACCACCAGTGCCTCGCCCTCTACCTGAATGTCGCTGACGCGGCCGCTGTGCATGCGCACCTGCCCCGTGGCCAGCATATCGCGCACGATGGCATCGTTTTGAGGCGGGCTGCGGTGGCGCACTACGGCCCAGATAGAGGCCAGATGCCGCAGAAACCGTTGCTGCTCACTTGTGGGCCAGGCCGCCCAGATCCGGCCCAGATGAGGGCGCAGCGAGTCAATTACCGGGCGCCAGTCGTGGCCGGCAGCAATCTGCTGGCGGGCATGGCGTCGCACGACGTCCAACACTTCGAGCACCGTGTGGAGGTGGCGCAGCTCTGCGTAGAAATCGGGGTAGGCAGCCTGTAGCGGTCCGTGTGCCACCGGCCAGCGCTGGTGCCTCGATACTACCGTGACTGGCGCCCGGTGGCCATCGGCGCGCAGCCCCAGCAATACATCCACGGCCGTTAGTCCGGTCCCGATGAGCAGCACCTCGTCGTCCAGGCCAATGTTGCGCAGGGCGCCCGGCGCCCAGGGGTTGCCATGGAAGTTGGGGTGGCTGCTGTAGGAGCCGGGCGGGGCCGGCGAAGCGGGTGGAAAGTTGCCCAGGGCCAGCACCACGGCGTCGCTGCGCAGCTCGGTGCCATCCGCCACTCGGATTATGGCATCTTGCCCGGTGGGGCCAACCGCCGCCGCCACGGCCGCTTGCTCGTGCCATTGAAACGACAGGCCGTTGGCGGCCGGGCCAGCCAGCAGCTCCGCTACCAACTCCTGCAGGTAGCGGCCATAAGTCTGGCGGGAGCAGAAGTCATGTTCACCGCCCAGTTCGTTTCGGCGCAGCCAGTCGGCAAAATGGGTGGGCTCATCCGGGAAAGCACTCAGAGAAGAAGCCCGCACGTTGAGCAGGTATTCGGGGCGGCGGGCCGTGTAGGCCAGCCCTGGCCCCGGCACCGGGCGCGGCTCCACAATATGCACCGTGCCGGCCAACAGCCCGGGCAGCCGGGCCAGCTGCAGTGCCACCATGGAGCCCGAAAAACCACCGCCTACAATCGTAATAGTTTTGTCCTGCACTAGGTGGGAGAGATGAAAGTGGTGGCGAATCGGCCCGAAAAAAGGGCGAAAAATAGTTCTTAACAAACCTGCCCTGTGCTGTAGCGCCCGCCCCATACCTTCCGCCAACGCCAGCAGCCCGGCTGCAGCTTCACCACAACCGGGCTGCAGAGGTCAGCAGCGCAGATTTTTACCTGTGCAGAAACGATGCGGGGCAATGCGAGCAGCCCCGGCAACAAAATTTAGGCTTAGTAATAAGCGCCCGGCACCAGGTAGTTGCGCACGTAGTCCTCGATGCCGTCTTCGAGGCGCGTGAAGGGCCGGTCGTAGCCGATGCCGCGCAGCTTGCTCATATCAGCCTGTGTGAAGTACTGGTACTTGTCGCGGATGTCTTCGGGCGTGTCCTTGAAGTGGATGTCAGCCACTCGGTCGAGAGCCGCAAACGTGTTCAGGGCCAGGTCCAGGAACGTGCGCGCCTCGCCGGTGCCGAGGTTGTAGATGCCGGAGTCGCGGCGGTGGTGCATCAGGAAGTAGCACACCTCCACCACATCTTTCACATACACGAAGTCACGCATCTGCCCGCCGTCGGTGTAGTCGGGGTGGTGGGAGCGGAACAGGGTCATGGAGCCGGTTTTCTGGATCTGCTCGAAAGCGTGCAGAATCACGGACGCCATGCGGCCTTTGTGGTATTCGTTGGGGCCGTAGACGTTGAAAAACTTCAGGCCGGCCCAGAAAAACGGTTTTTCTTCCTGCTGAATAGCCCAGTTGTCGAAGTCGTTCTTGGAGTCGCCGTAGGGGTTCAGCGGGCGGTACAGGGGCAGCAGGGCGTCGTCGTGGTCGGAGTAGCCGAGCGTGCCGGAGCCGTACGTGGCCGCCGAAGAGGCATACACCAGCGGCAGCTGATACTGCACGCAGGCCTGCCACATCTGCTTGGAGTAGTTCAGGTTGAGCAAATCCAGCACGGCGCGGTCCTGCTCGGTGGTATCGGTGCGGGCCCCGAGGTGGAAGATGAATTCCACTTCCTCGTGGTTCTGGTCGAGCCACTCAAAAAACTCGTTGCGGTCTACGTATTCGCGCAGATGCTTGCCGGCCAGGTTGGCGAGCTTGCGTTCCACGGCAAAATTATCCACCACCACGATGTCGTTGAAATTGGCGGCGTTGAGGCGGGTGACAAGGCAGCTGGCAATAAAGCCGGCGGCTCCGGTGACGACTATCATAGGGCAGAAATTTTCTCAAAAGTAGGACTGATTTGCTTGAGTACGCGCCGCAGCCTTTCTATAGCCAACCCGCAGCCCCGGCAAAGATGTGGTGCAGGCTGCCCGCGTGTTCTACCTTTGGCAGATGCATCACCCGTTTTTTCGGCCGCTACTGCGTGTACTACCGCTACTTTTGCAGCTGGCCTGCCGCCCCGATACGCCTGCTACCACCGAAAAGCCGGCCCCCGGCGCCGCCCGCCAGCAGCTCACCGACGACCTGGGCCGGCGCCTCACGGTGCCTGCCCGGCCACGCCGCGTGATGGCGCTGGCGGCTTCCTCTACCGAAATGCTGTACGCCGTAGCCGATACGGCCACCATCGTGGGCCGTACGCAGGTCTGCAACTATCCGGTGGCGGCTTTGCGCAAGCCCATCGTCAGTAGCTACCCGCTGGATATGGAAAAGCTGGTGCAGCTGCGCCCCGACGTAGTATTCACGCTCGAAGGCATTACCTCGCTTGATGATGCCGCCCGGCTGGAAAAGTTTGGCATTCCCGTTTATTTCCAGCGCTTCACTACCACCGAAGACGTGTTCCGGGGCCTGAACGACCTGGGCCGCATCCTGGGCCGCGCTGCGCCGGCCCGCCGCCTCACCGATTCGCTGCGGGCCGAACTGGCTACTGCTATGGCGGCTACGCCGGCCGGGCAGCCGCGCCCGCGCGTGCTGGCCATCACCTGGCAGGACCCGATTTACGTGTATGGCCAGAACACGCTCTTCACCGATAAAATACGGCTGGCGGGGGGCGCGAATGCCGTAACAGAGAAATTCCCGCAGCCCTACCCGGCTCTCACTCGCGAGTATATCCTCAAGCTGAACCCGGATATTCTGCTGGGGGGCAGCTTTGGCAAGCTGGACAGCACTTTCTTCCGCAACTACCCCGAGCTGAAACGCATCAACGCCTACCGCAACCGCCGCGTCTACGCCATTACCGGCGACCTGATGGAGCGGCCTGGTCCGCGCGTGGTAGAATCGGTGCGGGAGCTGCAACGGCTGGTGGCTGGTAATTGATAGTGGTTGGTTGATTGATAGTTGATGGTTATCAGCTGTTGGTTAAATGATTTCTAATAACTCCACCTGACAACTATCAACTAACAAGCAACAACAACCAACTATGAACCAACGCGCCCTGCCCTGGATAATAGCCAGCCTGCTGCTCATGCTGGGCTTGGTGGTGCTGGGCCTGCGCATCGGCTCCTACGAAACCGATTACACCTTCATTCTGCGCACGCTCACGCACTACAACCCCCAAGACCCGGCCCAGCTGGTGCTGGTGGAGCTGCGGCTGCCGCGTATTCTGCTGGCGCTGCTGGCCGGGGCCGGGCTGGCCTTCAGCGGCTACCTAATTCAAGCCATGGTCAACAATCCGCTGGCCGACCCCTACCTGCTCGGTACGGCCTCCGGGGCCTCGCTCGGCGCTATTCTGTGCCTGTCGCTGCTGCCTAGTCTCACGCTGGGAGGCGTTTATCTGCCGCCGCTGTTTGCCCTGGCCGGTGCCCTGGCCACCACGTTGGTAGTGGTGGCCATCGGGAGCCAGCGGGGCCGTATTGTGCCGGCGCAGCTGCTGCTGGCGGGCGTGGCGGTAGGGTCCCTCACAACGGCCATCGGCGGCGTATTCACGTTTCTGTCGGCTACGCAGGAGAAGCTGCGCAGTGTCACGTTCTGGGCCGCCGGTAGCTTCGAGCGGGCGGGCTGGAACATGCTGCCGTATCCGGCCCTGATGCTGGTAGCGGCGCTGCTGCTATTCGGCTTCGTGCAGAAAGACCTGAACATTCTGCTGCTGGGCGAGGAGCGGGCGCAGGGGCTGGGCGTGAACGTGGGCCGTACGCGCTGGCTGCTGCTGCTCACGGCCTCGGGCCTTACGGGCTGCGTAGTGGCGCTCTGTGGGCCGGTGGGTTTTGTGGGACTTATGGTGCCGCACCTCACGCGCTGGCTGTTGGGCGTTACGGGGCGGGCCAATATGCTGTTTTGTGCCCTGCTCGGCGGCAATTTCCTGCTGGCCTGCGACCTGCTGGCCCGGTTGCTTTATCCGCCCGCCGGCCTGCCCGTGGGGCTGGTGACGGCCCTGTTTGGCGTACCGTTCTTCGTATATTTGCTGCGCAATAAAGCCTGATGGGCCAAGCTGCTGCGTCTCGGTCCCGCTTTTTGTCGGGCTGTGGCTGGCGGCAGCTCTCATTTTGCGCTGGTTTGCACTGGTCGTGCGCATTCTTTTTGCCGGCCGGTGGCCACTCAGCCCATCGAATACTCAGCATCGCATCGAATGATTTACATCAGCCGACAGGAACACTTCAACGCCGCGCACAAGCTCTACAACCCCAAGTGGAGTGAGGAGCGCAACCGGGAGGTGTTCGGTCCCTGCGCCAACGCCAACTGGCACGGCCACAACTTCGACCTTATCGTGACGGTAAAGGGCAAGCCCGACCCCGAAACCGGCTTCGTCATCGACCTCAAGCAGCTCAGCACGCTCATCCGCACGCACGTCATCGAGAAGGTAGACCACAAAAACCTCAACCTCGACGTGCCGTTCATGGAAGGCCAGATGGCCAGCACCGAAAACCTGGCTATTGCGTTCTGGAAGATTCTGGCTCCCGAAATCGAGCAGATTTCGCCGGCCCGCCTGCACAGCATCAAGCTCTACGAAACGCCCCGCAACTTCGTGGAATACCTGGGGGAGTAATTAAGAATCAGGAATTAACAATTAATAATGGCCACCGTGTGGAATGCTGCGCGAAGGTGCGTTTTGATTGCTCCAATTCTTAATTCTTGATTTTTAATTCTTAATTCAATGAAATACTACCTCATAGCTGGCGAACGGTCCGGCGACTTCCACGCCGCCAACCTAATGACCCAGTTGCAGCGGCAGGATCCGCAGGCTGATTTCCGCTTCTGGGGCGGCGACCAGATGCAGGCAGTAGGGGGCACGCAGGTGCGCCACTATCAGGAAATGGCCATCATGGGTTTCTGGGAGGCCGCTACCAGCCTGCTCAAATTCCGGGGCTACCTCAAAGAAGCCCAGCGCGACCTGCTGCACTACAAGCCCGACGTGCTGATTCTGGTGGACTACGCCGGTTTCAACCTGCGCGTGGCCAAGTTTGCCAAAGCCAACGGCATCAAGGTGTTTTATTACATCTCGCCGAAAATCTGGGCCTGGAACCAGAGCCGCGTGCACACGGTCAAGAAGCTGGTAGACAAGATGTTTGTGATTCTGCCCTTCGAGCAGGAATTCTACAAGCGGTTTGGCTACGATGTCGACTACATCGGCAATCCTACGGCCGATGCGGTAGCCGACCACCAGGCTGCCCCGGACTTTTTTCAGCGCAACAACCTCGACCCGGCGCGGCCGATTATTGCGGTGCTGCCTGGCTCGCGCAAGCAGGAAATCGAGGAGATGCTCTACGAAATGACGGCCATCATCCCGCCGTTTCTCGACTACCAGTTCGTGGTGGCCGGTGTCGACAACCTCGACCCGAACTACTACGCCCACTTCGAGCGCAACAACGTGCGCATCATCTTCGACCAGACCTACGACCTGCTGGCCCACGCCAAAGCGGCCCTCGTCACGAGCGGCACGGCCACGCTGGAAACCGCCCTGTTTGATGTGCCGCAGGTGGTATGCTACCGCACCAGCGCCGTGTCATACGCCATAGGAAAGGCCGTCATCAAGGTGCCCTACATTTCCCTCGTCAACCTTATTGCCGATAAGGAAGTGGTGAAAGAGCTGATTCAGGGCGAGTTCAATTCACGCAACCTCGTTACAGAGCTTAAGAAAGTAACCGCCGATGATGCCTTCGTTGCCCAGCAAAAGGCCGGCTACGCCGAAATCCGGGAGAAGCTGGGCCAGCAGAAGTCCGCCGAAAAAGCAGCTAAGCTGATGGTGGGGTATTTGAAGGCATAGAAAGCCTATATGGCAGAAAAGAGAAAAGGCCCTTCACAAGAAGGGCCTTTTCTCTTTTGGGGGTGTTTATTACTACGCCGCACGTAGCTGCTTCATAGCCGTCTGCTCAAACTTGCTCCGAGCATATTCTTCATCAATCACCAGTTCTTTAACGCCTTCTTCGGAAGGCATGTCGAACATGGCGTCGGTCATGATACCTTCGCAGATGCTGCGCAGGCCGCGGGCCCCGAGGCGGTACTCGTCGGCTTTCACCACGATGTACTCCAGCGCGCCTTCCGAGAAGCTGAGCTGAATGCCTTCCATATCGAACAGGCGCTGGTACTGCTTCACGATGGAGTTTTTGGGCTCCGTCAGGATTTTGCGCAGGGTAGCGTGGTCGAGCGGGTTGAGGTGGGTAAGCACCGGCAGGCGACCAATCAGCTCCGGAATCAGGCCGAAAGCTTTCAAATCCTGAGCCGTCACGTAGCGCAGGAAGTTCTGCGTGTCTACTTTCTCCTCCAGCTGCGTTTTGGCAAAGCCAATCGGCTTGGTGTTGAGGCGGTTTTTGATGATGCGCTCAATGCCCACGAAGGCGCCGCCGCAGATGAAGAGGATGTTTTCGGTGTTCACCGTAATCATCTTCTGCTCGGGGTGCTTGCGGCCGCCGTGGGGCGGTACGTTCACCGTGGTGCCTTCCAGCAGCTTCAGCATGGCCTGCTGCACGCCTTCGCCGCTCACGTCGCGCGTGATGCTGGGGTTGTCGCTCTTGCGGGCAATCTTGTCGATTTCGTCGATGTAGACGATACCGCGCTCGGCCGCTTCCACGTTGTAGTCGGCGGCCTGCAGCAGGCGCGTCAGGATGCTTTCCACGTCCTCGCCCACGTAGCCGGCCTCAGTCAGCACGGTAGCATCGGCAATGCAGAAGGGTACCTGCAGAATGTTGGCCAGCATGCGAGTCAGGAAGGTTTTGCCGGTGCCGGTTTCGCCTACCATGATAATGTTGGACTTCTCAATCACCACGTCATCCTTCTGCGGCTTCTGCATCAGGCGCTTGTAGTGGTTGTACACTGCCACCGACATCACCTTCTTGGCTTCGTCCTGGCCTACCACGTACTGGTCGAGGTAGTCCTTCATTTCGCGCGGCTTCACGAGGTTGAACTTCGGCGCTTTCGAGTTCGACCGAATCTTGTTCTCCTCATTAAGAATCTGCTGGGCCTGACCCACACACCGCTCACAAATGTGCGCGTTGATGCCGGAAATCATAACCGAGACGTCTTTTTTATTCTTTCCGCAGAAAGAACACGTTATATCTGCCATTGCCAGGGAAGCTCTCAGGGTAGGGGAGGTAGGCTGTTTTCACGAAACCTACCCCAAAGGTACGAAAAGGCCAACGCCCCACAGAGTTAAAAAAGTGCCGTTGAGGTTGCCTTCTACTAAAAAGAAAAAGCCCGCTTCGGCGGGCTTTTTGCTGTAGAAACGTTCGTATGAACGTTGTGGAAAAGCAAGCTTACGCCTTCTTCTTCTCCAGAACCTCGTCAATCAGGCCGTACTCCTTGGCCTCATCAGCGCGCATCCAGTAGTCACGGTCCGAGTTGTCGTGGATTTCCTGGTAGGTTTTGCCAGTGTGCTCCGCCAGAATGTCGTACAGCTCCTTCTTGAGCTTCAGAATCTCGCGGGCCGTAATTTCGATATCCGACGACTGGCCTTGTGCGCCACCCGAGGGCTGGTGAATCATGACGCGGGCGTGGGGCAGGGCCGAGCGTTTGTCTTTGGCGCCACCGGCCAGCAGTACGGCACCCATCGAGGCAGCCAGGCCCGTGCAGATGGTAGCCACGTCGGGGTTCACGTACTGCATGGTGTCGTAGATGCCGAGGCCAGCGTACACCGAGCCACCGGGCGAGTTGATGTAGAGCAGGATGTCCTTCTTGGCGTCCACCGACTCCAGGAACAGCATCTGCGCCGTCAGAATGTTGGCAATATAGTCGTCAACGGCCGTGCCCAGGAACACAATCCGGTCCATGATCAGGCGCGAAAACACGTCAATTTCAGCAAAGCGCGTAGGACGTTCCTCAATCACCGACCGGGTCATGCCCGTAGGCATAATCAGGCCGTTGCGGGTCTGGCCTTCTACGTGCTGGATGTATTGGTCAACGCCCAGGCCGCTGAGACCCTGGCCTTTTACGGCAAATTTGCGGAACTCTTGTTTATTCAGCATGTCAGAAAAAGTGGGAGATGAAATGTGTCAAACCGAAACCGATGGGCAACAAAAAAGCCCATACGGCAAGTAAGGGCTTTTTTGTTGGTTCGAAAACCGGAAATGTCAGCGCTTAGCCAGCATTCTGATTGCGGAAGTCCTCGGCCGTAATCGGGTTGTCGTTAACAACAACTTTGCCGCGCAGGTTTTCCAGCACTTTCTCTGCCAGAATGGCTTCATACTCCTGTACGTAGTTTTTGCCGTTCTCCTGGCGCAGGAAGTTGTCCGCAAAGCCGCGTACTGATTCTTCCAGTTCCGGAGTCATTTCCATGTTGAACTGGCCCAGAATCTTCTGCATCGTGCGGTCCACGATTTCCTCATTGTCCACTTTCAGGCCCTGCTCTTCCACTACTTTGTTACGGATCAGGCTCCACTTCAACTCCTTCTCGTAGTCGTCGTAGTGCTCCTCAATCTGCTCGGCGGTCAGCTTGCCTTCGTTGGCGCGCAGCAACCACTTCTTGAAGAACTCCTTCGGAATTTCAATGGTGGTGCTTTCCAGCATCTTGTCGATGATCTGACGGTTCATCAGGTTGTCGGCTTCCCGGTCGTAGTTCTCCTGCACCGTGCCGCGGATTTTCTCGTCGTACTCCTCTTTCGACGTCACGATGTCCTTGCCGAACACCTTGTCGAACAGCTCCTGGTTGTGCTCGGGCTCTACGGTGCGGTTCACTTTGTCCACGGTCAGCGTGTACTCGCCTTCCACCGCAGCGGCTTCATCTTTGCCGAAGCCCGTGAAGTTGCGGATGGCCGTAGCGTCGCCGCCGAAAGCTTCCTTCAGGTCGAACGTTACCACGTCGCCGGCTTTCACGCCTACGAACTTGTCGGCACCAGCCGTCACTTTGCTCGTGGGCAGCAGCACCTGGCGGCCTTCGCCTTCTTCGTCCGCCTTTTTCAGCTTACCGAAGATGTAGTCGCCGGCCTCCGAAGCCTCAGGCTCCGACGTTTCGCCGAACTGGCGGCCAATCTGCTCGTACGTTTCGTTGAGGGTGTTTTCGTCGAGGTCTACCTTGTGGCGGTCTACCGAAACGCTCTGGTCGGCGGGCAGCTCGAAGTTGGGCAGCAGGCCCAGCTCAAACTGGAACGCAAAGTCCTTCTGCGCGTCCAGGTCGATGTTGTTGGACATCGGCAGGGGCTCGCCCAGGATTTTGAGGTCGTTTTCCTTGATGTAGCCATCCACCGCCTTGCCCAGCAGCGCGTTGATTTCGTCGGCCAGGATGCCTTTGCCGTACATCTTGCGTACCAGCGAAGCCGGCACTTTGCCCGGGCGGAACCCTTTGATCTGCGCCTTTTTGCTGTAATCCTTCAGCTTGGCTTCCACAGCAGGAGCGTAGTCAGCCTCCGTGAGGTTTACTGTCAGGATGGCATTCAGCTGGTCGTCTTTCTTGTCGAGGGTAATGTCCAAAACGAGGGGTCGGTTAAGGGTACTACGTGTTGTAAACAGCGGGCTAGCCCGGTTAAAAAGAAACCCCCAACGGGTGGGTTGAGGGTTGAGAAGCGGTTTTTAGAGTAAAAACCTAAACTATTGTGCGGATGGAGGGACTCGAACCCACACGCCTTGCGGCACCAGATCCTAAGTCTGGCACGTCTACCAATTTCGCCACATCCGCGTCCTGAGGCCAACTGCCTTGGGGGCGCAAAGCTACAGAAGCCAACCGGAATTTCCAATGCAGGATTTACTTTACCTAATACTGGCGCTGGCAGCCGGCGCGCACCTTATAAGCGGCGGGCCTGTTATAAGGGTAGAAACCGGTAAATTCTCCCTGGCATCAGCCCAAGCTCCGGCCTGATGCCGTACTTTAGCACTTCTTGACTCTGGCGCTCTGGCGCCGCCCGTGTAGCATGGCCACCCTCATCGACCCCGAAGTAGAGCGCCAGGAAATCCTGCGCCACTACCGCCGCCTCCTTCGCACCGCCAAACCGTACCTCAAGCCCGGCGACGCCAAGCTGATCAAAAAGGCGTTTAATACCTCCTTGGAGGCGCACAAGGAAATGCGCCGCAAGTCCGGCGAGCCGTATATTCTGCACCCGCTGGCTGTGGCCCAGATAGTGGTAGAAGAAATCGGGCTGGGCACTACCAGCATTGTGGCGGCGCTGCTGCACGATGTGGTGGAGGATACGCCCTGGGAAATTGCTGATGTGGAGCGCGAGTTCGGGACCAAGGTGGCCCGCATCGTAGACGGCCTGACCAAGATTTCGGGCGTTTTCGAATACGGCACTTCCGAGCAGGCCGAGAACTTCCGCAAGATGCTGCTCACGCTCTCGGAAGATGTACGCGTGATTCTCATCAAGCTCGCCGACCGTCTGCACAACATGCGGACCCTCGACTCGATGCCGCGCCACAAGCAGCTCAAGATTTCCTCCGAAACCATCTACCTCTACGCGCCGCTGGCTCATCGTTTGGGGCTCTACGCCATCAAGACGGAGCTGGAAGACCTGCACCTGAAATACACCGACACCGAGGTGTATAACGAGCTGGTAAACCGGGTACGCCAGAGCCGCAGTGCCCGCAACCGGTTTATCAAGGAGTTTGTGCTACCCATTGATGAAGAGCTGAAAGCGCAGGGCTTCTCCTTTGAAATAAAGGGCCGGCCCAAAAGCATCTATTCCATCCTCAAGAAGATGCGCAAGCAGAACATCACCTTCGACGAGGTGTACGACCTGTTTGCCGTGCGCGTGATTCTGGATGTGCCACAGGAGCAGGAAAAGGCCGCCTGCTGGCAGGTCTACAGCATCGTTACGGACTTCTACCAGCCCAATCCCGACCGGCTGCGCGACTGGGTGAGCACGCCCAAAGCCAACGGCTACGAAAGCCTGCACACCACCGTTATGAGCCGCTCAGGCCAGTGGGTGGAAGTGCAGATCCGGAGCCGCCGCATGGACGATATTGCCGAGAAAGGCTACGCCGCGCACTGGAAATACAAGGACACCGGCGTGCCGCAGCCAGAAAGCACGCTGGAAGCCTGGATAACGAAGGTGCGCGAGATGCTCGAAACCAACAACTCCAGCGCCCTGGAGTTCATGGACGAGTTCCGCCAGAACCTCTTCGTGAAGGAAGTGTATGCCTTCACGCCCAAAGGCAAGCTGGTCATCCTGCCCGATAAGGCCACTGCGCTGGATTTTGCCTTCGACATTCACACACACATCGGGCTGCAGTGCCTGGGGGCCAAAGTGAACCAGAAGCTGCAGCCGCTTAGCTACCAGCTGCGCAACGGCGACCAGGTAGAAATACTTACCTCGCAGCGGCAGAAGCCTACGGAAGAGTGGCTGCAGTACGTCATTACCTCCAAAGCCCGCTCCAAAATCAAAGACTGGCTCCGCGACGACAAGCGCGCCAAAGCCGAAGACGGCCGCTTTCTGGTGGAGAAGCGCATGGAGCTACTGGGAATTGAGTTTACGCCCGAAAACCTCAACCAGCTGCTGGCGCACTTCAATACCTTCAATACGCAGGAGTTTTTCTACCGGGTAGCCATTGGCCAGATTGACGGGCGCGAAATCAAGGTTGATCTGTTCAATCCATCCACGGAAGTGCCACGTCTGCCTTCCATGTTTGAGCCCAAAGCCTTCGACCACGAAGTGCAAAAGGTGCGGGGCGTGAATGCCAATATGCTCGTCATTGGGGAGCGGACCGACAAGTTCGACTACACCATCGCGCCGTGCTGCAACCCCATCCCCGGCGACGACGTGTTCGGCTTCGAAACCGATGAAGGCATCGTCATTCACCGTACTTCCTGCCCCAAGGCGGTGCAGATGATGTCGAACTACGGCAACCGCATTGTGCGTGCCAAATGGACTGATCAGCTGGAGCTGGCATTCCTGGCTGGCATCCGCATCAAAGGTTCCGATAGGGTAGGGCTGGTAAATGACGTTACGCGCATCATCAGCAACAGCCTCAAAGTGAACATGCGCTCCATCACCATCGACTCGGACGACGGTATGTTTGAAGGCCAGATTATGGTGTTCGTCAACGATACCGCTCACCTGACGAAGCTAATCCAACGCTTGTCCCGGGTGAATGGAGTGCTGGTTGTGGAGCGCTTCGATACATAGGTCTTAAATAGCTTTAAAATATGGCGCGAGTATAAAATGGTATATAAAAAGAGTCGGCTGATGCCTGTGGTAGTCGCCAAAGCAGCCACCCGATTGTTATGTAGTACCTTTGCACCACTCCTTATATATAAGGTTGCCTAAAATGTTAGACAAAGAGAAATACGAAGAGGTAAAGAAGATCTTCACTGCTTACCTCGAGAATAAAGGCCTGCGCAAAACTTCGGAGCGTTATGCTATCCTGGAGGAAATCTATTCCCGCACCGGACACTTCGATGTGGAGGAACTCTACGCCGGCATGAAAGAGCAGGGCCTGCAGGTGAGCCGGGCCACCGTATACAATACGCTGGATTTGCTCGTAGAGCACGGGCTGGTGAGCAAGCACCAGTTCGGCCGTAACCTTGCGCAATACGAGAAATCATACGGCTACCGGCAGCACGACCACGTCATCTGTACGGAATGCCACAAGGTCGTTGAATTCTGCGACCCCCGCATCCACGGCATCCAAACGATGGTCGGGGAGTTACTCAACTTCCATATCTTGCATCACTCTTTGAACCTTTACGGCGTGTGCGGCGACTGCCGTGCGCAGGCCGCTGCCCGCTCTCTAGCTGAATGAAAACCGAATCTACCGTCCAGGACGGCATCCTCTCCGTGCGCCTTTCCGGCGACCTTATCGGCAGCCCCGATACCCAGCAACTGCTGCAAACCGTTGATCAGCACTTGGGCGAAGATATTCGCCACTGCGCCGTTGATCTTTCCGGCATCCGCTACATCAACAGCACCGGTATTGGTGTGCTGGTGTCATTACTCACCAAGTTTCGGAGCCGTGGCGGCGAGTTGGTACTCATCAACCCCGCCGACCACCCGCGCAAGATGCTCGCCCTGACCAAGCTGAACGCCATTTTTTCCATTGCAGACGACGAACAGTCGGCCGCACAACAGTTGAAAGCCGCAAACTAATGCCCGTTGACGTACTAGTAGGACTGCAGTGGGGGGACGAGGGCAAAGGCAAGATTGTCGATGTACTGGCCCCCACCTATGATGTAGTAGCCCGCTTCCAGGGTGGCCCCAATGCCGGCCACACTCTCACTTTCGATGGTATCAAGCACGTGCTGCACCAAGTGCCATCCGGAATTTTTCACCCCCATATCATCAATGTCGTCGGCAACGGTGTCGTGCTCGACCCGGTAGTGTTCCGCCAAGAACTCCAGAAGCTCACCGACCGTGGCATCGATTGGGAGAAGAACCTCTACATCTCGCGCAAAGCGCAACTGATCCTTCCCTCGCACCGCGCCCTCGACCGTATCAATGAGGAAGCCCGCGGCGGCAGCAAAATTGGCTCTACGCTAAAAGGCATCGGACCTACCTATCAGGACAAAATCGGCCGTACAGGCCTTCGCGTCGGCGACATCCTGCTCCCCGACTTTGATCAGCGCTACCAGGCAGCCGTTGCCCGTCACGCTACCCTCGCAGAATTCCACGGCCGCGGCCTCGAAATTGAAGAATTCGAGGCCGATTTCTTTTCGGCCGTAGAGTTCTTGCGTACTCTCAAACTCACGGACACAGAATACCTGCTCAATGACTTGCTGAAGCAAGGGAAGAATATTCTGGCGGAAGGTGCTCAGGGCTCCATGCTCGACATTGACTTTGGTACATACCCCTACGTTACTTCCTCCAGCACCATTGTAGCCGGCGCCTGCACCGGCTTGGGCATTGCGCCGCAGCATATACAGAAGGTGTACGGTATCAGCAAAGCCTACTGCACCCGCGTAGGCAGCGGCCCGTTCCCAACCGAGTTGCACGACCAAGTAGGAGAGCAGATCCGACAGGCGGGCCGCGAGTTTGGCTCTACCACCGGCCGCCCACGTCGTTGTGGTTGGATCGATTTGCCGGCACTCCGCTACAGCATCATGCTCAACGGAGTCACCGAGATTCACCTGATGAAAGCCGACGTACTGGACGAATTCGATGAAATCCGTGTCTGCACTCACTACCAGTTTTCCGATGGTCGCCTCACCGACCAACTTCCCGACCACGGCGACCTGGAAAACATGCAGCCTGTGTATGTTAGCCTCCCAGGCTGGAAAACCACGTTGCAAGCAATATCGGACCCCGCAACTCTTCCAGCAGCGCTTACTTCTTATATAGAATACTTGGAGCGCTATCTGTCAGTTCCAGTAAGTATCGTAAGTGTCGGCCCTGATCGAAAGAGCACTTTACACCTGAAGTAGAAAGACCATAAACAATATAGCCGGGAGCCTCACAGAGGCTCCCGGCTATATTGTTTATGAGAGACAGCAAGCATAATATATTGTCTGATAATTAGATGCAAAAATCTTGCTGTGATATCAAAAGAAATATGTTCACGGGGCTTGACAATTCAGACTGATTATCGCACCTTTGCACTCCCAAATCGAACGGATGTGGGAATAGGAGGTAAGTAAAAGGGGATTTGCTTTGTAAAAAGTAACTATTACCTTTGCAGCCCGCTTCGACCGGAATCGGAACCCGCTTCGAAAAAAAAGTTTGCCTGGTTACTTGCAGGCGAAGAAAACGAGGTGTTACCTTTGCCGTCCGCTTCATCCGGAAGCCAGGCCCCGACTCTACGAAAAGCCCTAAAAAGTTTTTCGGCTCAGAGTTGGAAAGTAAGAAAAGGGTGCTACCTTTGCAGCCCGCCGCGCTTCGAACGAGAAGCGGCCGGGCAGGCAGGAAAAAGAAACAACCTTTTTCTTGCGATTTTAAAAAGGTTGTGTACCTTTGCAGCCCGCTTCGATCGGAAGCCGGGACCCGGACTCAGCAGATGAGTCACTACGTTGCTTCACACGAGAAGCGACGCACGTTCTTTGAATGGATGGAAAGACAAATGAAAGGGCTTTGGTAGCTCACTTCTTCGGAAGGGAGGCTGCTGAAGACCACGCGTAGAACAAAAGGAATTGAACAGCTCGTACACACGAGTCGGATCAGCACTCGACATCGTCTGTGG
>NZ_FRAS01000040.1 GCF_900142395.1 Hymenobacter psychrotolerans DSM 18569
CTCGACAAAAGCCAGATTCCCACGGGCCTGCTCTACGACCGGGTGTTCCCGACGGGCCAGCCCGGCATTCACTAGTAAACCCAGTTGTCCTTTCCCAACCCTTTTCCACTTTTCTAGTGATGCCCACATCCTCCGACAACCTCGACATCACGCTCACCGACGCCGACCTGAAGCGCATCAACGACGCGCTGGATGCCCTGGACGCGGCCCTGGCCCCGGTGCTCATCACCCTCACGGGCAAGCAAATCCAGCGCCTGCCCAAAGCCTCCGACGCCTCGCTGCCCTTCATCGAGAAGGCCCTGGACCTGGCCGAGCAGCAGCCGCAGTTCGCGCCCGGCTACGTGGATATTCCCGGCCTGCGCCTGGACCTGGTGGCCTGGCAGCAGCTGCAAAGTATCGCGCGGCGCCTGCAGCCGCTGGCCACCAACCTGGCCAGCACCACCATCAAGCTGGGCAGCGAAAGCTACGTCATGGCCCTGGCCTACTACAGCTCGGTGCAGCAGGCCGCCAAACAGGGCGTGTCGGGCGCGCAGGATGCAGTGGGCACGCTCAAGCCCCGCTTCGAGCAAAGCACCGCTCAGAAGGCGGCCAAGGCCACGCCCAAGCAGTAGCCGGTAGGGTGCGGGGCTTGCCCCCGCCCGCTGTTGAACGGAACCGTTGTATCGGCGCGCACGGCGGGCGGGGGCAAGCCCCGCACCCTACGAAGCCTCCCACCACGCGGGGCCGGATGAACTTCATCCGGCCCCGCGTCTGGTTTATTCGGCTTCCCGTGAAATTCATGCCCGCTCCTGTGAATTTCATGGGGGCTCCTATGAAATTCACAGGAGCGGGCATGAATTTTATGGGAGCGAGGATAAAAATCATCCGGCGTCGCATGAATTTTATCCCCGCTCCCATGATTTTCATAGGAGCCCGCATGATTTTCATCCGGCGTCGGATGAAAATCATACACGGCCTGCCGCGGTATCCCGCGTGGCCTGTCCGGCGGCGGGCCGGGGCATGGCCGTGCCCGCCCCGGCTTTGCGTAGCTTTGCCCCACTGAAACGAGTAGAAATGGTCCGACTGCTCGCGGTCAGTCAGTCCTGATTCCTAATTCTTAAGTGCTTCCTATGCTTGCCCTCGGTAATTACAACGACCTGGAAGTGGCCCGCGCCGTCGATTTCGGCCTCTACCTCACGTCCGACGACGGCGACCTGCTGATTCCGCGCAAATACGTGCCCGAAGGCACCGAAATCGGGGATGTGCTGCGCGTGTTCGTGTACCGCGACTCCGAAGACCGCCTGATTGCCACCACGCTGGACCCGCTGGTTACCGTGGGGCAGTTTGCGGCCCTCACCGTGCGCGACGTGACGCCGACGGGCGCTTTCCTGGACTGGGGCCTGGAGAAAGACCTGTTCCTGCCCTACCGCAACCAGCGCCGTACCCTGCGCCCCGGGCAGCGCGAAACCGTGTTTGTGTACCTCGATGAGGCCTCCGACCGGATTGTGGCCTCGGCCAAGTGGGAGTGGTTTCTCAGCGACCAGCCCTACCCCGGCAAAGCCGGCGACGCGGCCGAGCTGTTTGTGGCCGATGAGACGGACATGGGCTTCAAGGTGATTGTGGACGGCACCCACCAGGGCCTGCTCTACCACAACGAAGTATTCAAGCCGCTGCGCCTCGGCGACGTGCACACCGGCTACGTGCGCACCGTGCGCCCCGACGGCAAGCTGGACCTGAGCCTACAGCGCCCCGGCCACGACGAAGCTCTGGCGGCCGCCGACACGCTGCTGGCCGCGCTGCAGCAGGCCCCCAATGGCCTGCTCCCGCTCGGCGACAAGAGTGAGCCCGACGACATCTACCGTCGGCTGGGCATGAGCAAGAAAGTCTTCAAAAAGGCCCTCGGCACCCTCTATAAGCGGGGCCAGGTGCAGCTGCACCCCGAAAGTACGCAGCTGCTGAAAGCCGAATAACCTGCATACCGGAGCGCCGCTGGCCCAGTGCCCGCCCGCCACTGGAAGCCTGCTTCGTCGCGTGAGACGGGCAGGCTTCCCTGCTTTATGCCAGCACCTGATTCTGCGCGGAAATTAAACTATTCCAATTCAAAACAGACCAACCCGCAGGCTGCCTGCCGGAGGCGGTAGCGGGAGTTTCGGCCCAGGCAGGCAGGCAACGCCTGAGCGTAGTGCGGCATCTTTGTCAGCAGTAGCCACCCTCCGCCAGCCATTTACGTACCACGCTCACTGTGGCTTGGTGCGCATAGCCGCCCGGCACACCCCGTACTACCTGTTCTGCCCGTTCTGCCGCCCAACGCCTCACTTTTTCTTTCCGCCCCCTTCCCATGCAGAAAACTGCCCTCATTGCCGGGGCCAGCGGCCTGATTGGCAGCCACCTGCTGCCGTTGCTGCTGGCCTCGGGCCGCTACGAGAAAGTAATAGCCGTGGGGCGGCGGCCAGTGCCGATAGTGCATCCCAAACTGGAGCAGCGCATCCTCGACTTCGACCACCTGGAGGAGTACCGCATGAGCCTCATTGCCGACGATGTGTACTGCTGCCTGGGAACTACCATGCGCGAAGCAGGCTCCAAAAAGGCGTTTTACAAGGTCGATTACCTGTATATCGTGAAGCTGGCTGCCCTCACGGCCGGCAACTTTGCAGCCCAGCTGCTGCTGGTATCTGCTATGGGCGCCGATGCTACTTCCCGGATTTACTATAACTGCGTGAAGGGTGAAATGGAAGACGCCGTACGCCAGACTCCGTTCCGGGCCATTCATCTGTTCCGGCCTTCGCTGCTGCTCGGGGAGCGGCAAACCCAACGCCCCGCCGAACGGCTGGGAGCGGCGCTGCTGGGGGTGCTGCACCCGCTGCTCCGGGGGCCGCTGCGCCGGTTCCGGGCCGTGGCGGCCAGCACCGTAGCCCGCGCCATGCTCCGGGCCGCCGAAGCCGAAACCACCGGCGTGCAGGTGCACCCTTCCGACGAAATAGCACGCCACGGCGCCCTCGGCCGCTAACCAACTAACTACCCTACTACGGAATCCATTTGGTACTTTTGCCGGAACATCACTTTTACCAACCTTTCCGTTTTCGTATGAAGCATTTGTTTTTTGGGCTGCTGGCTCTGTTGATTTCGGGCGTACTCAGCCCTGCGTCGGCACAACGTAAGAAAGGCAGCGGGGGCGGCAGCGGCTACACAAACGGACTGGGCCTGCGCGGCGGCGGCTACTCGTCGGGCGTTACGTTCAAGCACTTTATGAACGGCAAAAACAACGTGGCGCTGGAGGCCCTGCTCACCACCGAGTACAAGGCCCGCGGGGCGCGCCTCACGGTGCTGCTCGAAAAGCACCACCCGGTTTCCGACATCAAAGGGCTGCAGTTCTACTACGGGGCCGGTGCGCACCTGGGCTCCTACAAAGGCCGCTATTACTACGTAGAGCGCCTGTACTACGGCAACAAAAACAAGTACAAAGGCTACTACAACGTGTACTACAACGACGACCGGAACTACGTTGTGTTCGGGGCCGACCTGATTCTGGGCCTGGAGTACAAGATGCAGGACCTGCCCTTCGTCGTCGGCGTCGACTACAAGCCTTACTTCGAGGTGTTCGACGGCTACACCGGCTTCTACAACGACGCGGCCATCAGCCTGCGCTTTACGTTCTAAGCAGCCGGCCCTCGCCCGCAAAAAAGCCCGCCCGGTTGTTCCGGGCGGGCTTTTTTATGTATACAGGTTAGCGGCGGCCGCCTCTGTAGGGAACAGCATGCGGGTGGTGGTAGCGGGGCCCCGGATGCACAATCACCGGGCGGGGCCGCACAATCACGGCCGGGCGAACCACCCGCGCCGGGCGGTAGTAAGGCCGATAATAGGGCCGGTACGTGGGGCCATAGTACGCATCATAATAAGGCCGGGGCGGGCCGCTCGTCACGATGGCTCCCGTCGAAGCCATACAGCCAGTCAGCAGGCTGCCTGCGACCAGCAACACCAGGAAAAGCGGAAGTTTCAGAAGAGTTTTCATATCGATAGGCGCCGCTCCTGAATGGAGCCGGCTACTTATACAGACGCAGAAAGCACCCCGAAGTTTAATCAGCCCCTTCTCATTCCGCTGTAAGTCAGGCGCAAAACCAGCCGGCTATCAGAGGGCAATCCGGTAGACGGCATCGGAAGCGCCCCCAAACAGACCATAGCCGGAGCGCACGTTGGAATGCAGCGGAGCCGGCTCGGCAAAGGGGTTGCCATCGGTGTCGTAGTAGCGCAGCAGCGACTGGTAGAAACGGTACGTTTCGGGCGTGATGCTGCTCACGACGACCTCCACAAAGGCCGGATCCGGGATAGTGGGATTGGGGCTGTAGGGGTCGTAGCTGCCGCGGTACTGCAGCTGCACGTCGGCGGCAAAGCTTAGCCGCTGCCCGTTGCCGCCCGCGTCGCTGAACGGATACTGCGAGTAAATGCCATCGGCCGAAGACAGCTGAAACCGGCCCAGATTGATGTCGGGGCCATCAGAGCCGGGGGCATTGTAGTCGCGGTATACTTCGCCCCAGTAGCGGCCGGCGCGGTCCAGCACGCGGGCATAAGCCAGGTAGTAATCGGCGGAGGCCGCATTATCGGTTACGGATACGGTGAGGCGGCCGCTGTAGCTGGAGTAGCCGTTGTTGGTCGTGGAGAGGCCCACGTACTCAGCCCGCTCGATGGAAGGTACGGCCGGCATGGTCAGGGTAGCTTCTACTGGTTCGAGGCCGGCCGCCGAGGCGCGCAGCGTGTAGGTGCGGCCCGGCACGCCCACAAAGTTGCGGGTGGGCATGTAGTAGCCATACAGGCTGTCCTGGCCATAGTAGCCGTAGCCAGAGCGGGCTCTCGAACGGAACTGCTCTACCATCTGCCCACTCTCATCAAAGAGCTGCACGGTAGCGTCTTTGCGGCCCGCCAGCTGCCGGGTTTCGAGCACGCCCTGGCTCCCGCTCACAAACAGGTCACGGATTTCGAAAAAGTCGCGGTATTCGGGCGTGGCGGGCTGGTTGCTGAGCGTGTAGTTCAGGGCCAGGCGCGGCGTGTGGGGCGGCGTATCTACGTCCACCACCGTTTCGCAGCCGCTCAGGGCCAGCAGGGCCGCCGCACAAATCGGGAATATCTTTTTCATCGGATGGAGTACCATGCTGCCTAAAACCGGAACGCTTTGCTGAAGGAAGGAATGATGGGAAACAGCGAAATCTGCTTGTAGCTGGCTTTTTCCTCTTCCACACCATTGTAGGAGTAGCCGCGCTGGAAGTAGAGGTAGTACGGGTTGCGGCGGCTATACACGTTGTAGATGCTGAAGCTGTTCACCACTTCGCCCCACTTCTTCTTCTTGGTTTTGCTCAGGTCCAGGTCGAAGCGGTGGTAGGCCCGCATGCGGTAGGAATTCCGCTCGCCGTAGTCTTCAAACTCCTGGTAAGGCCCCAGCAAAAACCGCCCCTGCGACAACGTAGTGGCGTTGCCGGTGCCGTATACCCACGTGCCGGAAAGCGTGAGCGTGGGGCTGAACTTGTGGATGGCCACCACCGAAATGTCGTGGCGCCGGTCGTACTTGTAGGGATAGATGCGGCCCTGGTTGAGGTCGGGGAAGCGGCGCTTGCTCCAGGCCAGCGTGTAGCCTATCCAGCCGGTGGTGCGGCCGGTTTTCTTCTGCAGGAAAAACTCGCCGCCGTAGGCCCAGCCCTTGCCACTGGTCACCTTGTTTTCCCAGTCGCTGTCTACCGTGCCCAGGAAGCTCGCGCCCTCCTGATATTCGATGAGGTTCTGCATGGGCTTGTAGTAGCTTTCGAAGCTCAGCTCGTAATCCTCATCCTTGAAGCGCACGGTGCGGGCCGCACCTACGCTCAGCTGCTGGGCCCGCTGCGGCTTGATGGTGGGTGTGGCCGGTACCCACAAATCGGTCGGGAGGCCGATGCCGCTGTTGGTGAGCAGGTGAATGTACTGCGTGGTGCGGGCGTAGGCCGCTTTCAGGGCCCAGTCTTCGGTCAGCAGGAAGCGGGCCGCCACGCGTGGCTCCACACTGGGGTAGAGCGTGCCGCGCACCAGAAAGGCATTCACGCGCAGCCCGCCGTTCACTTTCAGCCGGTCAGTGAGGCGGTAGTCGTCTTCGGCGTAGAGCGAGGCCTCGGAGGCCATGGTGCGGGTACCCAGGTTGATCTGGTTGTCCTCTTCCGTGAAGTTGTCTTTCTGCTGCAGCGCGCCGGGCCGGAATGAGTGCAGCGTATACTGGCCCCCGAACCGAATGTAGTGGTCGGGCGAGGGCACGTAGTCGAAGTCGGTTTTGAGGCTGAAGTCGCGGATGTTGGAGAAGTAGCGCAGCGAGTATTTGTCGGTGCGGTCTTGGCCGTTGTTGGTGTAGCGCTGCTCGTCTTCCTGCCCGATGTTGAACTGGTATTTGCTGTAGGTGAAGTGCGTGTTCATGAACAGCTGGTTGTTCACCACGCGGTTCCAGCGCAGCGCCGACGTCAGGTTGCCCCAGCCCAGGCTGGCCTCGGTGCGGCTGTAGTCGCGGCTGCGGCTGGCCCCGTCGCGGATGCGGGCGTAGAACTTGTCGTAGCCGGTATAGGCGCTCAGGTAGAGCCGGTCGCGGCTGCTCACCTTCCAGTTCAGCTTGGCGTTCAGGTCGTGGAAGAAGTAGCCGATGGAGCCGTTGCTGCCATCGGCGGCCAGCTGCGCTTTGATGAACGGCTGGGCCAGAATATCCAGGTAAGTGCGGCGGGCCGAGACGATGAACGAGGCGGTATCCTTCTTAATCGGGCCTTCGAGCGTGATTTTGGAAGCCACAATGCCAATGGCACCTTCGCCGTGAAGCTCCTGCATGTTGCCTTCCTTCATCGAAATGTCCAGCACCGACGACAGGCGCCCGCCGTACCGGGCCGGAAATCCGCCCTTAATCAGCTCCACGTTGTTCAGCGCATCGGCGTTGAAGACGGAGAAGAACCCAAACAGGTGCGAGGCATTGTACACCGGCGTGCCGTCGAGCAGGATGAGGTTCTGGTCG
This sequence comes from Hymenobacter psychrotolerans DSM 18569, assembly GCF_900142395.1. Classification (GTDB taxonomy): domain Bacteria; phylum Bacteroidota; class Bacteroidia; order Cytophagales; family Hymenobacteraceae; genus Hymenobacter; species Hymenobacter psychrotolerans. Next base: position 6,983 of record NZ_FRAS01000040.1, read on the forward strand.
GGGGAGCCGCCGCGCACGTAGAGGCCGGTCTGGCCCTCGCCGCCGCTCTGCACGCCGGGCAACAGCTGCAGCACTTTCAGCACATCGGTTTCCCCGAAAAGCTTGGGCAGGCTCTTGATCTGGGCAATCGGTACGTTGATGGTGCCCATGCGGGTGGTGCGCTCAATGCGCTCCTCGGTGGCCTGGCTCCCGATTACCTTCACTTCGCCCAGCTCGCTGCTCACGGCCCGCAGCCGGAAGTCGTGGGTGGCGCTGCGGGTGGCGGGGGTGGCCCAGCGGCTGCGCTCGTAGCCCAGGTAGCTCACCAGCAGCCGCACCGAATCGGCGGGGGCCTCGGGCAGCGTGAGCGAATAGAAGCCGTAGGTGTTGGTGGCGGTGCCCTGCCCGGTAGCCGGGTTCACGACGGCCACCCCAATCAGGTTTTCGCCGGTGGCGCCGTCGCGCACGTAGCCGCTGATGGTAATTTTGCCCGCCTGCTGGGCATAGGCCGGAGCCGCCGCCAGCACAATTCCGGTGGCCAGAATCGAGCGAAGAAAGAAGTGCATAAAAGTTTTTGAATAGCAGGTTGTTGCAGGGTATAACCGTCAAAGATAGCCGCCAAACGTCAGCTTTAATACCTTGGTATGCACACGATTCTAAAAATTCACCAAAGGTTGCCAGCAAGTCAGTCAGCAGGCTCATATAGTCTGCTGGCTGACTTGCTGGCTATGGTACCAAAGTCTTTTTCTCAGTAGCTGCCAGACAGAAAAGCGCCTGCTCTTGGGGAAGAGCAGGCGCTTATGAAGCGTGTTGCGGGCAGTGTTACTTCTTGCTGCCGGCGTATTCTGCGTTCAGGTACTTAAGGACCTGCGGCGTAATGTCGAGGTCTTTGCGGCCGTAGGCGATGGTGCCGCTGGGGGCCGCAATCAGGATGAGGCGGTAGCCGTTGGCCTTGCCGTACTTTTCAATCTGCTTGTTGAGGCGGCCCAGCACGTTTTCGGTCATCTTGGCTTCTTCTTCCTGGGCCTGCTGCTGCAGCTTCTGCTGGCTCTGCGCTACCTGCTGCTGCTGGGCACCCAGTTTCTGCTCGGTGGCGGCGCGCTGCTCATTGGTCATGCTTTCGCCCTGCTTCTGGTACTGCTGCACGGCCGTCTGGAAGCTTTGCACCAGCTTCTGGTTCTGGGCTTCCCAACCTTTGGCTTTCGCCTCGAAGCTCTTGCGGGCATCCTGCATGCCCTTGTAGCCGTCCAGCAGTTTGCCCGATTCTACGTAGGCTACCTTGTCGGTGTCGGCGGCGGCGGTGGTCAGGGCAGTGGTTTCTTCCGGTTCGGCGGCGGTTTCAGTGCCGCTGGAGTCGGTGGTGGCTGCTACAGCGGGGGCCGTGCGGGCGGGGGCAGCGGCGGGCTTGTTGGCGAAATGCAGATAGAAGAGCACTGCCACGGCAATAGCCAGCACAACATTGATGGCCAGTTGAAGAGAATTTTTCATTTGGGAGATAAGGAAGAAACAAAGAAGCCGCTGCCACCGGCAAAACGGCTCCCCAAAGAAACGAAGCCCGCGGGATTAAATTGAGTAGCGGGCTTAGGGCGCCTCCGGCTCGTCCTCGTCCGGGTCGTCGGGGTCGTGCTCCAGCGGCTTCATGGGCTTCTCCTCGAAGGGCGGAGCCAGGTCTACGCGGCTGGGGGCGGCATCAACGCGGCCTACGTGCACCAGCGCATCTCCCTGGTTTACCACCGGCATGTGGTTGAGCCCGATGACGTAGCCTGCCACCGGCGACTCCAGCCGCACGGCCCGCTCGCCGTACGGGTCGGCCACGGAGCCATATACCTGCCCTTTCTCGATGTAGTCGCCGTTGCGGACCATACTCCGGAACAGCCCCGCAAACTTGGCCCGCAGCCATGTATGGCGCAGACACACGATGCCCGGGTGCTCGGGCCTGGAGGCCTCCGCCACCATGCCCAGGTGGTGCAGTACCCGAAACGTGCCCGCAATACCTAAGTCAATGCCCGGCTCATCCAGCCGCAGCGACTCGCCGGTTTCGTACACGATAATGCGCTTGCCCAATTGCATGGCGGTTTCGCGCAGGGAGCCGGAGCGCAGCGCGGCATGCAGCGTGAAGGGCGCGGCAAAGGCGGCGGCCAGCGCATCGGTTTCGGGGTCTTCGTGCAGCAGGCACCGGATCTGGGGCATGTTGGAGCGCGCCGCCCCACCGGTATGGAAATCGATGCCGTAGTCAATGAGCGGCATGATTTCGCGCATGAAGCGGTGCGCCACGCGGCTGGCCAGGGAGCCGCGCGGGTTGCCGGGGAAGCTCCGGTTCACGTCTTTGCCGTCGGGCACGTCGCGCGAGAAATTCAGGAAACCGTAGATGTTGAGGATGGGAATGGCAATGATGGTGCCCTTCAGCGGCCGCAGCAGGTCGCGCCGGATCAGGCGCCGGATGACTTCGATGCCGTTCACTTCGTCGCCGTGCATGCCAGCCATCAGCAGCACCGTGGGGCCGGGCACGGCGGAGCGAAACACATACACCGGAATATCGATGACCGTGCCCGACGGCAGCCGCGACACCACCAGCCGCGTCAGCACCCGCTCGCCCGGCTTGATGGTGAGGCCATTCAGGCAGATAGCATCGGGCGGAACGGCAGCGGTCAAATCAGCGGCAATTGTAGCGCGAAGCTCCACCTCCGGGCTTTGTAGAACGAACGCACACTGCCGCCGTGCCTACCGGCAGCGGTGCCCTCTGAAGCTGGAGATTCAGACCGGGCTCCGTGTACTGCTTAGGGCCGTGCGCCTGCTTTTTCTTGCGCTGAAAAGCAGAAAACCCGGCGAATATTCTGCCCCCTGAGACTGGCGGCAACGGAAGATAGATAAAGCCACGGGATTTGCGGGGCCAGCCTGCGGGCCGGCCCCACCTACGCAATGGTTCAGCTACAGCGGCGCGTCGGCCTGGCTGTCGGGCATCGACTCTTTCTGGCGCGTTTTGCTGCCGGCTTTCACCTTTTTCCGTTGCGCAATATCTGCGGTGTACTCAATGATTCGGCCCGCAATATCGAGGCCGGTGGCTTTTTCGATGCCTTCCAGCCCCGGCGACGAATTCACTTCCAGCACCAGCGGCCCGCGCTTGCTTTGCAGCATATCTACGCCCGCAATGCCCAGGCCCAGGGATTTGGCAGCCAGCAGGGCGGCGGCCTTTTCGGCGCGGCTGAGCTTCACGAGGGTGCCGGAGCCGCCGCGGTGCAGGTTGGAGCGGAACTCACCCTCTTTCCCCTGCCGCTTCATGGCTCCCACCACTTCGCCGTTCACCACGAAAGCGCGCAAGTCGGCGCCCTTGCTTTCGGCAATGAATTCCTGCACGATGATGCGCGCCTTCAGGTTATGAAAAGCCTCAATAACGGACTGCGCGGCCTTCGCCGACTCAGCCAGCACCACGCCCAGGCCCTGCGTGCCTTCCAGCAGCTTAATGATGACCGGGGCCCCGCCCACCTGCTCAATCATGGCCGGCACTTCGTCGGAATAGTTGGTGAAGGCCGTTTTGGGCATGCCCACGCCGGCGCGCGCCAGAATCTGCATCGACCGGAGCTTGTCGCGGCTGCGCACAATGGCCTGGCTCTCGACGGCGGTGCGCACTTTCATCATTTCGAACTGGCGCACCACGGCGCAACCATAAAACGTGACGGAAGCGCCAATCCGCGGAATAATAGCGTCAATTCCCTCCAGCTTCTGGCCCTTGTATAGAATGCCGGGATGCCCTTTTTCGAGCACCAGATTACAGTGCAAATGGTCCAGCACTACGGCTTCGTAACCGCGCGCGACGGCGGCTTCCACGAGGCGCGTGGTAGAATATAGTTTTGGCTCGCGCGATAGAATCGCCAGTTTCATCAGAGAGAATACAGAGAGGTGAGGGAGGCTGAGAGGCCGGCTGACCGGCGTTTCAGCTGCGGAGAGAGGTGGCGGCCAGATGCGCTTTGGAGGAGACGTTGCGCCGGGACACATCAACCACGAAACGACCGTGGCGGAGCAGCCGGCGCCCGAGCAACACCGGGTATTTCATATCGGAACGGTCGGAGAGAGAAAACTCGGTGTTGAAATCCTCGCCAAATATCCGCAGGATGGCCCGGATAACGTAGCGTTCCTGCACGTCGCCGTTGGAACTTTTGATGTCGCGCAGGCCAAACTCTTCAAATTCCATGGGCCGGCCATCGAAATCGGGGTGCGAAGGGTCGAGCAGTTGCACGTGCAGGCGCTGGCGCCCGTCGGCATCGGTAGCCAGATGGATGTTGGAGCAGTGGATGGCACTCGTGTAGGCGCCGGTGTCTACCTTGGCTTCTACGCCCCAGAGCTGAAACTGCGGAAAATCTACCAGCTCCCGCCGGCCCACGATACGCTTGGCTATGCGCTTCTTTTTCATCGGCGGGTAAGATAGGGCGAGGCGGCCAGAATATGCCCGGTCGGGCTTACTCAGCCCCTAGTTCTTTTAGCCTTTGTAGCTGATGCGGTAGACGGCATCGTTCTGGTCGTCGGATACCAGCAGTGAGCCATCGGGCAGCACCAGCAGGCACACCGGGCGGCCCCACGGCTTCTGGCCCTGCAGCCAGCCTTCGGCAAACGGCTCGTAGGAAGTGGCCTGCTTGCCTGTGGCGTCCAGCTTGACGAGCATGATGCGGTAGCCGATTTTGTTGCTGCGGTTCCAGGAGCCGTGCTCCGGAATCAGAATCTGGTTGCGGTACTGGGCCGGAAACTGCTTGCCGGTGTAGAACTTCATGCCCAGCGCCGCTACGTGCGGCCCCAGCTTGCGGGCCGGCTTCTGGTACGTGTCGGCGGAGCGGCCTTTGCTGAACTGCGGGTCGGGCACGTCGCCGGCAAAGAAATACGGAAAGCCGAAGTGCAGGCCGGCTGTGGCGGCGCGGTTCAGCTCGTCGGCGGGCAGGTTGTCGCCGAGCATGTCGCGGCCGTTGTCGGTAAACCAGAGCGCCTTGTCCTGCGGGCTCCAGTCGAAGCCGACGGTGTTGCGCACGCCCTGGGCAAACACTTCCAGGCCGCTGCCATCGGGGTTCATGCGGTTGATGGTGGCGTAGATGGGCTCCTCGGGCAGGCACGAGTTGCAGGGCGCCCCCACCGGCACATACAGCTTGCCATCGGGCCCGAAGGCAATGTAGCGGTAGCCGTGCCAGTCTTTATTGGGCAGCTTGTCATACACCACCGCCGGCTTGGGCTTCTGCCTGAGGCGCGCCGCAATGTTGTCGTAGCGCAGAATCCGGTTGATTTCGGCCACGTAGAGGGCGCCGTTGCGGACAGCCACGCCATTGGGTGCGTTCAGGCCGGTGGCAACGGTCACGACTTCATCGGCGCGGCCGTCCTTGTTACGGTCGGGCAGGGCGTATACCTTGTCGTCTTTGGTACCCACGTATACCGTGCCGTCGGGGCCTACGGCCAGCTCGCGGGCACTTTTCACGCCTTGCGCAAAGTAGCTGATGGTGAAACCGGCCGGCAGCTTAATCTTGCTCAGGTTGGCATCGGGGGCAGTGGCCGGGCGGTCGGGGGTGGCCGCCGTGAGCAGCGGAGCCAGCAGTAGTACAGAAAGGAGGTGGCGCGTCGTCATATACTGCGTCAAACCACAGTTGCCGCCGGAAGGTTGCCGGCAAACGCCTATCAGCCCCGGCCCAACGGCAAGGCCACCCGAAGAGGCAGCGGGTGCGGCGCTTCGGGTGGCCCTGTGGCCGGCGCAGTGCCTGCCTTATACCCGGCCCTCGCGCTGCTGGCGCAGCAGCCGCTCGTATTCGCGCTCCGAAAGCTGGGCCCGGCCGAAGCCGCCATACACGCCAATGCCGTTCATCAGCACCCCAAATCCCCAGAAAGCAGAGGCCCACACCGGCCACGGAATCGGGTGCGCGGGCCGGCCCGTCAGGGCCCAGATGGTCCACAGCAGCGCATTCACCGTGAGGTAGGTGAACAGGTGCGACTTGAATTTGGCGCGGTCTTTTGCCATACGCCACAGTTGCGGGTCACGGTCAGTGGGTTCCATGGGACAGGAGGTGTGTTGGTAGATGAATGATCAAACCTAGCCGGTTCTTTAAATATACACAATCTACTATTCCTCAAGCCGCAATTATAGCGGCTCAAACGGCGAAAGAGCCAGCCGGACTGTAGCTGGCCTGGAGCGAAGCGTGTGGGCCATTCGCGACGCCGGCGGGCTGCATGTGCCTGAAATTTTGTAAATTTAGAGAGGTCTGTATCTCCCACTGTAAGACAGAACGGCTATGGAACTCTCTCATCGGTTGCCCACCTCCACCCGCCCCCCCCGCACCAGTGCCGCCAACCCTATCTGGATGGATGTGCTGCGTATCCTGCTGGGCTTGTTTTTATTTGTGAAAGGCGCAGCGTTCCTCGACCATACCAGCGACGTGTTTTCCCTGCTAAGCCAGCAGCATAGCCTGGCGGAGCTGAAGCGGGCATCGTTGTTTTTCAGCATTTTCCACATGGCCGGGGGCCTGATGATTGCCATCGGGGCCCTGACCCGGTTTGCGCTGCTGTGCCAGATTCCGATTCTGCTGGGCGCGGTACTGGTGGTCAACTCGCAGAACGGCTTCACGCTGCAGAATACGGAGCTGTGGGTTTCGGCGCTGGTACTGGCGCTGGTGTTGTTTTTTATGATAATGGGCCCGGGCCGCTACTCAGTAGACCACCGGGTTTTTCGGCACCGGCCGCTGGCCCAGTAGCCGCGCGGCAACCGCCGCTAGAAACGCAGCGTGGGGTTTCGGCGCAGGTAGTCAGCCACGGTGTAGAGCAGGCCGGCGTGGCCGGCTTCCAGCAGCACAGTATGCGCGTTGTTCAGGGAACTGATAAACCGGACCAGCCCGGCGTGCGGAATAAGCAGGTCGTGGCGGCCCAGAAAGAACGTGACGGGCACAGGCCGCCGGTTGAGGGTAGCCGCCAGCCGGCGCAAATCGAAGGTGAGCCGGCGGAAGCCTACCCAGCTGCGGTACACACGCAGGCGCTTTTCGCGGCTGTCGAGCTGCCACTCCGCGAAGCGCACAAGGCTGGCCGGCACGAGGCGGCGCTGCCCCAGCGCCCCCAGAAAGCGCAGCAGCCGCTCGGGGCGCAGCACTGCCCGGCCCAGCACCCCACGCATCCAGGGCGGATAGGTGGCCAGCGCGTACCAGAACTGCCGCTGCAGGCCATCGGGCGCAATCAGCCAGATCTGCTCCACCTGCTCCGGATACTGCTCGGCGGCCGTCAGGGCAAACTTGGCGCCCATACTGAACGCCAGAAGACTAAACCGGCTGATGCCTTGCTCGTGCAGAAACTCGCCCAGAATTTCGCCCAGCCGGGCCTTGCTGAGCGGCGTATCGGCCTTCAGCAGGTGGCTGTGGCCGTGGTAGAACAGGTCGAAGGCATACACCGTCAGCTCGTTGCCGAGCAGCGGAACCATAGCGCGCCAGTGCCCGTGCCCCTGCCCGTAGCCATGAAACGCCAGCACCACCCGCGGGCCGGTACCGTAGCGCTGGTAGTGTAGGCGAGTAGGCATAGACTCAGGTAAGGTGTGAAAAAGCGGAAGCAGAGCCCCGACCGGAACGCCTGCCCGCGCCCCTCTCCTATCCCAGCCGCGACACGCCGCCGGACACAATGAACTTCATAACCTCGCTGCTGGGCAGCTCCAGATACGTAACGCTGGCCGGGGGCACCAGCACCAGCTCGCCGGAGAAGTTGTAGGAGTGCGGAAAGTATACGGCTACCAAGTCTTCGCGGTGCAGCGCCTCCAGGTTGTCCTGCGTGACGAAACCCATTTTGTACACGTTGTCCTGGGCATTGAGCCGCACCAGCACCGGGCAGTTGAACTTCTGGTTGTCGCCGACGAAGGCATCGAACAGGTCTTTGAGGCTGGAATAGATGATGCTTACCAGCGGCGTGCGGTGCATCACCCGCTCAGCAATAACCAGAAACGGCCGCACCATAAACGAGCGGGCCACAAACCCCACTATCGTTACCAGGGCCATGGCTACCAGCAGCCCCAGGCCTGGCACTCCGTAGTTGGGAAACAGGTTGTCGAGCCAGCGGAATACCGCGTAGAGAATATAGAGCGTGAGCCCAATGGGCGCCACGATTAGAAAGCCGTTGAGGAAATAGTTGAACAGTTTACGCATGCCGCGAATGTAGCATAGGTTCGTGTAGCGCGAACTTTTTAAGTTGGAGCCGCCAGGCCATCCGCTTCGGAAAGGTGCCAAAAAGCCCGGGCCCGGCCTTCTTCACTGAGGAAGACTGCCGGGCCCGGGCCGTGTAGCTGACAGTTACTGCCGCCGCTTATACCACCGGTTCGGCCACTTCCTCTATCCGGTCTTTCACGCGCTGCATCAGCCACATAGGCGTGCTGGTAGCGCCGCATATGCCCACCGAAGCCGCGCCGTGGAACCACGCTTCGTCCAGCTCCTGCTCGTTTTCCACAAAGTAGCTGCGCGGGTTGGTCTTGTTCACCACCGAGAACAGCGCTTTGCCGTTGGAGCTTTTGCGGCCACTCACGAACACGATTACGTCGTGCTCCACCGCAAACCGGGCCAGGGCGGGCTCCCGGTTGCTCACCTGCCGGCAGATGCTGTCGTTGGCATCAAACGACTCCAGCGAGCCACCGGCCGCCTGAATACGCTGCTCCATCACGGCTTTCATGTGGTAGAAGCCGGCCGTGCTTTTGGTGGTCTGGCTGAAGAGCGTAACGGGCCGCGAGAAGTCCACCTGGTCGAGGTCGGCTTCGGTCATGATGATGATGGCGCGGTTGCCGGTCTGGCCCGTAAGGCCGGCCACTTCGGCATGGCCGGGCTGGCCGTATATCACAATCTGGCCGTTCTGGCGCTGGCTGGCATCGAAGGCATGCTTCACGCGGTTCTGCAGCTTGAGCACCACCGGGCAGGAGGCGTCAATCAGCTCGATATTGTTGCGCAGGGCCAGCTGGTAGGTTTCCGGCGGCTCGCCGTGCGCCCGAATCAGGACTTTGCAGTCGTGCAGGGTTTCGAGTTGCTCCCGGTCGATGATGCGGAGTCCTTTACCGTGCAGGCGCTCCACTTCCATGCGGTTGTGCACAATGTCGCCGAGGCAGTACAGGGTTTCCTCATGAGCCAGCTCGTCTTCGGCCATCTGAATGGCAAACTCAACGCCGAAGCAGTAGCCGGAATTTTTATCAATGGTAACATTCATAGCCCTAGGGGTGCAGCGTACGAAGTATGGTGGGGTGGGTGGGAAAGGCAGAGGCAGCAGAACGGCTATGCAATTCTGATGCCCGGTACTGCCTGGCTACCGGACGTCAGCAACTATTTCTTCCTGCTATACAACCACTTCGCCGCCATTCCGTTCGGCACCGGCCGCCAACGCAAACAGCGTGGCCGATACGCGCTCCAGCACGAAATCCACCTGCTCGTCAATCATCATGTGGGTGGTGTCGAGCAGCACGGCATCAGTGGCGCGGCGCAGCGGGCTTTCGGTGCGGGTAGAGTCGAGGTGGTCGCGTTTGCGCAGGTTTTCCACAATCTCCTCCACCGCCACCTGCTCGCCCTTCACGGCCAGCTCTTCCTGGCGGCGCTCGGCGCGGGTCAGCACTTCAGCGGTCATAAACACCTTCACTTCGGCGTCCGGAAAAACGGTGGTCCCGATGTCCCGGCCGTCCATCACCACGCCCCGCTTGCGGCCCATGCGCTGCTGCTGCGCCACCATGGCGTGGCGCACGGCCGGAATGCTGGATACTTCGCTTACGAGGTTGGAAATCCGCATCTGCCGGATTTCGTCTTCCCGGATCTGCCCATCGAGGCACAGCTCGTTGCGGCCGGTTTTGCGGTTGCGCTTGAAGCTGATGTGCATCTCGTGCAAAGCCTGCTCTACCTGCGGCAGGTTGTCGAAGGCAATGTCGTGCTCCAGCAGGTAAAGCGTCACGGCCCGGTACATGGCGCCGGTATCGATGTAGGCGTAGCCCAGCTCGGCCGCCACGGCTTTGGCCGTGGTGCTTTTGCCGCAGGAAGAGTAGCCGTCAATGGCAATGACGATTTTTTTCATGGCTGATTCGCTCGGCGCGGGGTGGCTGCTGGGTGTGCTCACGAAATCCAGTTTTTGCGACGGGGCGCAGCGGCCAGCCGGTCGGGTACGCCCGCAAAAAACGCCGCTACCGACTCGGGCTGGCCCTTATCGAGTTGCTGCGAAACGCGGTAAAAAGGGTTAAAAAAGCTGTGTTGGTTGATGCCGACGCCGGTAGTGCCATCGGGGCCCTGGGCCCAGGTACCGCTATAGGTTTCCACCATGCACTGCCCCAGAAAGCACCCCAGCGCCGTCACCACACCCTGCTTGTCGGCCGGCGTGATGCCGGGCCGCTGGGCTTCGATGAACTCGTCGAGCCGCTGCACGGCAGCGGCATCGTAGGCATTTACCTGTAGCTGCTGGCGCACTGCTTCGGCCGCAGCAAACAAGGAGGCAAGGGGAGATTCGGGAGTTGAGGACATAGGCAGAATGTTAGCGTACCGGCTGCGCAACGGGCGGCACAAACGGGCAACCCTGCCAGCCGGCGTGCCGGAGGCCAGGGTTTTCGGGTGGTGCGAGGGCCGGTGCCGGAAATGCCGCCGGCCGGCGCTGTGCCAGCCCACCGAAGCCACACAAGCTCAGCAGGACGCACAACAGCACACGATACGACAGGAGGATTTTCACTGATCCGGACTTGGAAAGAGTTTAGGTCGCTTAATGACTGTCACAGGGACAGGGAAGCTTGCCAAATTTGGCTTTGCGCTTCATAGCCGACGTTTTTTTCTGCTGCGGCGTGCGACTGGCGCAGCCCGTAGCAGCGAGGCCCGAACCCAAAACCAGGGTGGCCATCAGCAAAGTCACAATCTTTCTCACCGGCGCAGATTTTCGGCAAATATACGGTTCTTTACCCGTTAGCCGTGGCTCAACCTCAACTTTCCCCCGGCTTCCCTTGCGCCCTATGCCTGCCGATTTCCAGCTCGCCGCCAACGTCATCAATCTGTTTGCCAATACCATAGCCCCGGCCACTATTCACGTGAGCGGGGGCCGGGTGGCGGCCATCGTGCCCACCGGCGCCGCCGCCCCCGACCCGGCCCTGCCCTATGCGCTGCCCGGCTTCGTGGATGCGCACGTGCACGTGGAAAGCTCCCTGCTGGTGCCCGCCGAGTTTGCACGCCTGGCCGTGGTGCACGGCACCGTGGCCACGGTATCCGACCCGCACGAAATCGGGAATGTGCTGGGCGTGGCCGGTGTGGAGTTTATGCTCGAAAGCGGCCGGCAGGTACCGTTCAAATTCTGCTTCGGAGCACCCTCGTGCGTGCCGGCTACGCCGTTTGAAACCGCCGGTGCCGAAATAACCGCCGCCGACATCGAGCAGCTGTTCCAAAACCCCGAAATCGGCTATCTGGCGGAAATGATGAACTGGCCCGGCGTGCTCAACCGCGACGAGCTGGTGATGGAGAAAATCCGGCTGGCGCAGCGCTACGGCCGCCCCGTAGACGGGCACGCCCCCGGCCTGCGCGGCGCCGACGCCCAGCGCTATGCCGAAGCCGGCATCAGCACCGACCACGAATGCTTCACGGCCGCAGAAGCCCTCGATAAGCTGGCCGTGGGCATGAAAATTCTGATCCGGGAAGGCTCAGCGGCCCGCAACTTCGATGCCCTGATTGAGCTGCTGCCCGAGCACCACGAACACCTCATGTTCTGCTCCGACGACAAACACCCCGACACGCTGGTGCTGGGCCACATCAACCAGCTGGTGCAGCGGGCCGTGGCCCTGGGCCATGATGTGCTGAAAGTGCTGCGCGTAGCCTGCCGCAACCCCGTAGAGCACTACCGCCTGCCTGTGGGTCTGCTCCGCGAAGGCGACCCCGCCGACTTTATCGTGGTTGACAACCTCACCGATTTCCGCGTCCGGCAGACGTACCTCAACGGCGAGCTGGTGGCTGAGAACGGCCAGACCCTGATTTCGTCGGTGCCCGGCCGCGAAGTCAATAATTTCCACGCCTACCCGGTTTCTGCCGCCGATTTCCAGCTGCCGGCGCCGGCGGGCAGCAGCCCGGTAGTCCGCGTAATTGAGTGCTTCGATGGGCAGCTCATCACCGCCCGCCACGACCTGGCGGCCCGCGTGGAAGGTGGACTGGTGCAACCCGACGTAGCGCAGGACGTGCTGAAGCTAACCGTTGTGAACCGCTACCATGCCGCGCCGCCGGCGGTGGCCTTCATCCAGGGCTTCGGGCTGAAATACGGCGCCCTGGCCAGCAGCGTCGGCCACGATTCGCACAACATCACGGCCGTAGGCTGCGACGACGAAAGCATTGCGCGGGCCGTAAACCTGGTGATGCAGGCTAAAGGCGGCCTGGCAGCCGTAGGCGCCAATGGCGAGGAACTGCTGCTCCCGCTGCCCGTAGCCGGCCTCATGTCGGGACAGGATGGCTACCGCGTGGCCGCCGACTACGCGGCCATCGATGCGCTGTCGCGGCGGCTGGGCTCCCCGCTGGGCGCACCGTTCATGACGCTTTCCTTCATGGCGCTGCTCGTCATTCCTAGCCTCAAGCTCAGCGACAAAGGCCTGTTCGACGGGGAAGCCTTCCGGTTTGTGGAGGCCGTGGTGTAGCTGCGCGCTTAGCTGGCACCACCTCCGCAGAACAAGAAAGGTCCGTCAGAGTATCTGACGGACCTTTCTTGTTCTCTGAAAGTAGCCCTTCGGCGGGCGCACTACTTACTGCGCCAATGCGAAGCGCTTTTTCATCAGCTTCTCCATTTTTTCCTCCGTCAGGGGCTTAGCCAGGTATTCCACATCGGGGTACTGGGCCACGCGGGCCGTGTCGGCGGCGTGCATGGACGTGGTCAGGACGGCCAGCACGGTTTTCTGCCGGGCATCGGCGGGCAGCTCGTTATAGAGCTTCAGGAACTCGAAGCCATCCATGCCGGGCATCTTCAGGTCCACGAACACCAGCTCCGGCACATCGTCGGCCGTTACACCGGTCTGGTCCCGCCCCCACAGAAACTGAAACGCCTGCTCAGCCCTAGAAAACGTATGGATTCGCTCCGCTACCTCCAGCCGGTTCAGCAGACGATTATTCAGGAAACTAGTGGTTTCATTGTCATCCACCAGCACCACATTGCGCAGCTTCTTCGACATAGGTATAGCGGTTTAAAGCAGAGAAATTAAAGCGGGCGAAGGCTACAGCCAGCCTTGCTCGCGCATCCAGTCGTCGTTATAGATCTTGCCCAGGTAGCGTGTGCCATGGTCGGGCAGGATGATAACCATCGTATCGTCTTCCTTGAGATGCTCGCGGGCGTATTCGAGCGCGCCATGCACGGCCGAGCCGCACGACCAGCCCACGAACAGGCCTTCTTCCTTGGCCAGGCGCCGCGTCATGAGCGCTGCGTCCTGATCGGTTACTTTTATGAATAAGTCAATCAGGTCGAAGTTAACGTTTTTGGGCAGAATATCTTCGCCGATGCCTTCCGTCTTATAAGGATAGATTTCGTTTTCGTCGAAGATGCCCGTCTCCTTGTACTTCTTGAATACGGAGCCATACGTATCGAGGCCGACGGCTACTACAGCCGGGTTCTGCTCCTTCAGGTACTGCGCCGTGCCGCAGATGGTGCCGCCCGTGCCTACGCCGCAGGCCAGGTGCGTGATGGTGCCTTCGGTCTGCTTCCAGATTTCGGGGCCGGTGCCTTCGTAGTGCGCCGCCGTATTCGACATGTTGTCGTACTGGTTGGGGTAGAACGAGTTGGGGGTTTCCTCGCTCAGGCGCTTGGCCACCGAGTAGTAGGAGCGCGGGTCTTCGGGCGCCACATCTACGGGGCACACCACTACCTGGGCGCCCACGGCGCGCAGAATATCCTGCTTCTCCTTGCTTTGCTTGTCGCTCATCACGAAGATGCACTTGTAGCCCCGCGCAATGGCCGTCAGGGCCAGGCCCATGCCGGTGTTGCCGCTGGTGCCTTCGATGATGGTGCCACCGGGCTTGAGCAGGCCGGCCTTCTCGGCGTCCTCAATCATTTTCACCGCCATCCGGTCTTTCACCGAGTTGCCGGGGTTGACATATTCTACCTTGGCCAGAATAGTGCCTTTGATGCCATCGGTAACGCTGTTGAGCTTCACGAGCGGCGTATTGCCAATGGCCTCAATGATATTGTTCAGGTACATGCGTAAGCGTGAGAAGTGAGAGGGGAATTTGGGTGAGCAGACTACAAAGGTACGGATTTCAGGCGGGTGCCCCAGCGTTTTGGCGGGGGCGGGGCCGGCGCATTTGGCACCGGCGGCGGTGCCAAATGCGCAGTTCTGCAGCAATTTGCCGGGCCCTGAGCAGGGCGCCCGCGCTGTTCCTGCCCGCCAGGCCAATATCCTGTAGTCTTTCCTGTTACTGCCACCTTGCCCCGCCCCCAAAAAAGGCTACTTTTGCACACCGGTTGCCCACGGGTGGCCGCCAACCCCACCCCCAACCGAATAACTCCTCTAACCCCCTCTTCTAATGAGTGTTCTGGTAAACAAGGATTCTAAAGTGATAGTACAGGGCTTTACCGGCTCTGAAGGCTCGTTCCACGCGCAGCAAATGATTGAGTACGGTACCAACGTGGTTGGCGGCGTAACGCCCGGCAAAGGCGGCACCATGCACCTCGACCGTCCCGTGTTCAACACCGTAGCCGAAGCAGTGGAGCAGGCCGGTGCCGATACCAGCATCATCTTCGTGCCCCCGGCTTTCGCCGCCGACGCCATTATGGAGGCTGCTGATGCCGGCATCAAGGTTATCGTTACCATCACCGAAGGCATCCCGACCAAGGACATGATTGCGGTGAAGGAGTACCTGAAAGGCCGCGAGGGTCTGCGCATGATCGGGCCGAACTGCCCCGGCGTAATGACCGCCGGCGAGTGCAAAGTGGGCATCATGCCCGGCTTTATCTTCACGAAAGGCAAAATCGGTATCGTTTCGAAGTCGGGTACCCTGACCTACGAAGCCGTAGACCAGCTCACCAAAGCCGGCCTGGGCCAGACCACGGCCATCGGCATCGGCGGTGACCCCATCATCGGCACCACCACCAAAGAAGCTGTAGAGCTGCTTATGAACGACCCCGAAACCGAGGGCATCGTAATGATCGGCGAAATCGGCGGTGGCATGGAAGCTGAGGCCGCCCGCTGGATCAAGGAAACCGGCAACAAGAAGCCTGTGGTTGGCTTCATTGCCGGCCAGACGGCCCCTCCCGGCCGCCGCATGGGCCACGCCGGTGCCATCGTAGGCGGTGCCGACGACACGGCTGCTGCCAAAATGGCCATCATGCGTGAGTGCGGTATCCACGTAGTGGATTCGCCCGCCGAAATTGGCGACACCATGCTGCGCGTACTGGCCTGCAAGTAATTCCGCCTTTCGCCACAGAATAAAAAAGCCCCGGCCTGCGCCGGGGCTTTTTGCTTGGGTGCTGTACTGGTTTACTCGCGGGCTTTGCTCACTGCTTCAGCAGGTGCGGCCGAAACACAACGCCCACACCAATAAGGGCCGTGACAGGCGTCAGGTTGCGGTGGTCTGGCTGGGTGCGGTCGGCGCCGATGGGGGCTGAGAAGCCGAACGTAGCCTGGCCCTGCAGAGCGCCCCGCCCAACCCGCACGAACCAGGTGGGCTCTACGTAGAAGCGGCTGGACGGCTGCACGGCCACACTGTCGCGGCGGAGGCGGCTATAGTCGACGAGCGTGCCCCGCAACGACATGCCGAAGCTGACCCGCTCCAGCTGCCGGGCCACGTACACCTGCCCGTAGTAGCGCCGGTAGTTGGCCTGGTAGTGCACCAAAGGGCCCGAGAAAAAAAGGAGGTTAAAGTTTGGGTCGTAGATGTCGGCTTTGGCAAACCCGATGCCGCCCACAGCGGCCAGGTAGGTAGCCTGCTCTTTGCCCAGCAGCCGGTAGGTGCCCACGCCCAGCCCCGCCTGCCGATGCAGATTGTGGTAATTAAAGGTTACGCTGTTGCGGGTTTCACTGCCATTGCTGGTTTTCAGCGCCGATTCGGCCGTGAGCAGCAACCGCCCGGCCGGCGACCAGGCCGCCCCGGCTTCTAGGCTGGACCCGCGTAGGCCAGCCGTCAGCTCCACTTCGCCTTTGTTGCGCAGCAGAGGCGTGGTGGGCGTCGTAGGAACGTACACGGCACAACCAGTCAGGGAAAGGCCGCCAGCTGCGAGTAATAATGCTTTCATAAGCCGTTAGGTAAAGAACACCTGAAGTAGGGCTTTCCGCAACAAACTTCCGCATCAGAATAGGCGAGCAGCAGACTTTAGCAGCACTTTGTCTCTCGCGGGCAGGTCTATCGAAACGCTGTGCAGTGGGGCTGCAGGCGTTTTTTACGAGCCGCAAACCTGACTTTAGAGCACCTAACAAAACCGGTTTTCGTATGCTGGTGGTATGGCAAAGCAACTGGTATCGGATGAGCTATGGGACATGGTGGAGCCGCTTCTTCCGCCAGTTCCCCCGCGTCCCAAGGGCGGGCGGCCGCGTGTGGACGACCGGGCCGCGTTAACGGGTATTCTGTTCGTGTTGCGCAGCGGTATTCCGTGGGAGATGCTGCCGGCGGAAATGGGCTGTGGCTCGGGCATGACGTGCTGGCGGCGCTTGCGCGACTGGCACGAGGCCGGCGTGTGGCAGCGCCTGCACCAGGTGTTGCTCGACC